>NZ_RDSR01000023.1 GCF_003716325.1 Cryobacterium tepidiphilum
GGAATGATGCAGCCGCCGTCGCGGAGCATGATCGCGCGGCGTTGGGCCCGGTTGAAGGTGCGTTCCTTGGTGCCGAGTTCGACGATCTTGCCGTTTTTCTTGAGGACGACTTTTTGGAGTCCGCCGGCGCAGATCATCTGCCGCACCGCGTCCATCGAGATGGGTGTCTCCACTCCGTCGATGTGACCCACACCCCGGTTCGCTGCCAGGTCTTCCTGGCGGACGCTGACGAGCACGGTGGGGGCGTCTCCGGCGATGGTGGGGGTTTCGGTGGCTTTCGCGGCGGTGGCGACGATGACGGCGAAGATGTCGTGCCGTTTCTGGTCCGGGGTGCGCGTGTCGCCCGGGTCGCGGGTCTCACCGCGGGCGGCGAGTTCTTCGTCGATGAACGCGACCGGCGCAGTGCGCGGGCTCATATACGCGTCGATGACGCGTTTGGCGGCAGCGGCGGTCTCGGGCATCAGCATTCCCGTCACCGGGATGAGCCCGCCTTGTTCGCGTCCGAAGCGCAGGCCCCGGTTCTGCATGGCCTGTACTTCGCGGGGCTCTGCCCCGTCGGGGTTGAGGTGCGCTAGCCAGAGGGCCGCCTGGACGCGGGAGAGGTCCGCGGACACCGGCACCCCGCCGTCTTCGCCGCTGTCTTCCCCGCTGTCTTCCCCGCTGGTGCCGGTCGCGGCGGCGACGAGGGCCGCCTCGGCCAGGCCGAGCTGGTCGGGGTGCACGCGCGGCAGTCCCGGGGTGAGCACGGTGATGATCGCATCCGCCCCATCCAACCCCAGCGCCCCCGCCGCGACCGCCGCGCCGATGACGGGGAACGCGGCCGGGATCGGTTCCCCGGTCAGCGTCATCCCGGACCGGAAGTTCTTGCCGAGCCGGAGCCTTCGCCGCACCGTCGCCCCGGAGACCAGGGTGACGCGCTCCAACAGTTCGACCTCGTTGCGGCAGCCCTTCCTCGTGGAAAGCTTCTTCTCCAGAAGCTCCGGCCGGGACCGGTGACTGATATCCGACACCACCGCGACCCGGTGCGCGTCCACCAGCCGGCCCAGCTTCTCCACGGCCCCGGCGAAGCGAAGCGCCTGCTCGTCGTTCAACCCGCCGGCCGTCCCCACCGGCGCCAGCTCCTGCAGCTTCCGGGTCATCTCCTCGAAAACCCGGATCGGATCAACCCCATCAGGCTGATCGACGTCCGGATCCGAGGCCAGGAGCGTCATCGCACCCGAAACCTGTCCGAGAACAAACCTACGTTGATGAACATGCCTCAAGTGTAGCAAGCCCGGAGTAAAACGAGAAGGAATGTTCGATAAAATGTGGAAGAAAAAGCCGGTCATGGGGTATCCGGCCCGAGCGCGTCTCCTTTAGCGCATCCGTGGCTAGTAGAGCAGTGCCGCCAGGCGCGCCCGCGTCGGCGCGACCCGGGGGTCCTCGGTACCGACGACCTCGAAGTATTCGAGGAGGCGCTCACGAATGACATTCCGGCCGGCAGCATCCTGCGTCGGGAACAGCTCCAGCAACCGGTCGAATGCGTCCTGCACGTGGCCGCCGGACAGGTCGAGGTCGGCGACGAGGAGCTGGGCGTCGAGGTCCTGCGGTGCGGATGCCGCCTGGTTGCGGATGCTGTCGAGTGTGCGTCCCTGCAACCGGGCGAGCAGGTTGACCTGCGCGAGGCCGGCCACCGCCATCTGGTCGCGCGGGTCGCTGGCCAGCGCCGCCTTGTACTCGCTGATCGCAGTTTGGTAATCGCCCTGGTCGATCGCGTCGTAGGCGGCCTGGTGGTGCGGGGGAAGCGGGGGCGCTGCCGGTGCCTCGACCTCGGCGTCGGGCGCAGCGGATGCGTCGGCCGCCTCGGCCACTCCGGTCACACCGTGTTGGGCCGCGAGTTCCAGGAGGCGTTGCAGCACGTCGCGCACCTGCGTCTCCGGAAGTGCCCCGGCGAACAGCTGCACGGGCTGGCCGCCGATCACGGCGGCGACCGTGGGGATCGACTGGGCCTGGAAGGCCTGGGACAGCTGCGGATTCGAGTCCACGTCGACCGTGGCCAGCACGAAACGGCCGGCGAACTCCGCGACGAGGCGCTCGAGCACGGGAGTCAGCTGCTTGCAGGGCTCGCACCAGTCAGCCCACAGGTCCACCACGACCGGGACCGTCATGGAGAGCTCGAGAATCTGCGAGAAATTGGTGTCGGTGCCCTCGAGGATGAGGCTCGGCACCGGCACGGCGCCACCCGCGGTCGCGTCCCCGCCCGCCCCGGTGGCGGCGCCGGGCGCCGGGCGGTTCACCAGGGAGGAGAGGTCGACGGCGCCACGCAGGTTGCCGACGGATGGGGGCAGGTTCGTCATTTGAGCTCCGCGGATGTGATCAGGCCCTGGGAGAATCCCAGCAGCACGATTTTATCGTCCGACCCCGCGGCCGGCACGTGGAACAGCAGCTGGTCGCCGTAGGTGCTCTGGATCCCCTTGGTGGTCGCCTTCACACCCGAGAGCGCCTTGCTGGCTCCCTCGGGGCTGACGGTCGCACCCTTCTCCACGGGCTTCACCGTCTCCGTCTCCATGAGGCTCACGGCGACGATGGCGCCGGAGTCGTTGGTGCCGAGGGCGACGGTCTCGTCATCGCCCGGCTTCGCGCTGAACGCGATCGACGCGGTCGAGGGAAGGGACTTCTTCTTCTCCTGCTTCTTCGCGACGCCCACCTGCGTGCGGAAAGAGTCGCCCTTCGCCGCGAACATGTCGTAGAACTCGCTCTTCTTGTCCTTGAGCAGGATGTCAGCGTAAGCGGCGGCCAGCTTGTCGGGCTGCATCTTCAGCAGCTTCTGGCTCGGCGCCACGATGGGCGCGCCGACGGTGGCGGGCGCCACATCGGGTACCTTGGCGGATGCCTCCAGCTGCACGTCGTACTCGACCAGGTACTTGCTGCGGGGGGTCTCCTGCTTGAGTACCAGCGCCGTCGGCGGCACGGAGGTGTCCTTCTCGTCCTGGATGACCGTCAACACGAAGCGCGGCCAGCCGGAGGACTGCTGCGGCAGCGTCAGGGTCAGCGGGGCGGCGGGAACGGCCGGCGGCGCCGGGTAGTCCGACACGGCCTTGCGGATCTTGTAGTTTGCGAGCCGCTGCTCCAGTGCCGGCCCGGTAAAGCGGGTCGCGATGGCGTCGGCGTCGAGCTTGCGGTCGGCCTCGGTGGCGACCGTGGAGATCTTCTTCACGATCCGCTCCAGCTGCGGAACGGTCACGGCCGGCGGCGGCACGTCCTTCATCATGGGCGCACCGGACAGCGCCGGGGTGGGGGTGGCGGCCGGGGCGGCATCGCCGGTCTTCGGCCAGAAGTCGGCGGAGCATCCGCTGAGCGCGAGCCCGGAGACGAGCAGGACGGGGACCACCGCGGTCATCGACCGCGTGAGCGACCGCCGGCCGCCCCCGGTGATCTCGCGGGCCTTGAGCGACTTGGGACGCGGGAGCTTGGGCATGCGGGGGCCGCGGGGCAGGTTGCGGCGCGGGCCGTGCGAGCGGCGCAGGTGGATCAGGCCCCAGATGTACAGGGCGAAGCCGATGGCCAGGAGAATGCCTCCGCCGAGGATGAGCGGGCCGGCCCAGGGCGTGGCGTTGTCGACCGGCCAGGACAGCGTCACCTCGGTGGGCGCCGGTGCCTCGCCGTCGGACGCCACGATCACGCGGATGTCCTTGGGCACGTTGATCGTCGCGCTGAGGGACCGCTTGCCGCTGAACTCCTCAAGCCACAGGTCGGAGCCGGCGGGATTCACGGGCGCCCCCTCCGCCTCAGCGGGGAGGTCGGCGGCGTCCGCCTGCTTCACCGTGCTGCGCAGCTTCTCGGCGCCCTTCGGCAAGGTCACCGAGGCGTACGGGGTGTCCCCCAGCCAGGCGGCGACATCCGCCGACCGCGCATAGGCGATGAAGACGCCGTCCGGACCCGTGACGGTGATCGTCTGGCTGCCGGGGTGTGCCGACAGCGCGCTGGGGTTCAGCACGATGTACGGCGCCTCCCCCTCGGGACGCACAGACATGGCGGTGGACGCGGGAGCGAGCCAGATGGTGCGCTGGGCGATGCCCACGCCGATCATCACGGCGGCGCACACAAGCGCCACAATGGCGAGAATAAAACGCAACGAAGAACCCTCCTGTGTCGCCGGCTATTCGACGCACGCTTGTGCATACGCCACCCAGGTCGGGTCAGAAGGCAACAAAACAGCGACGTGCAAGGATACCGGACGGCGCTGAAAGCTTCATGACAGCGCCTCGCCCGGACGGTGTGTCCTCCGATGACGGGGCGAGCCGCGACATCCGTCTAAAATTGCATCGGACCCAGCCGCTCCGACGGGACTACCGCCGGCGGAGTCCACGCCAAGGAGGTACTGTGCCGAACGACGAAGCTGAATTCCCCCAGGTTTTCCGAGGATACGACAAGGACGAGGTCGACCGCGCGGTGCAGCGCCTGCGCCGCGACCTGATCCAGGCCAACGCCCAGGGTGTCGAGGCCAGCCGCGAGATCAAGCGGCTGAGCGCGCTCGTCGATGAACTCACCGGCGAACTCGAAGAGGTCGGCAGCCCCACCTTCTCCGGGCTCGGAACCAAGCTCGAGAGCACCCTCCGCATCGCCGAGGAACAGTCCACCCGGGTCATCGCGCAGGCCGACATCGACGCGGAGCGGTTGCGCGTGACGGCGGCCACCGAGGTGGAGAAGCTCTACCGCGAGGCGAAGGCCTACACCGAAACCGCCAAAACGGATGCGTCGCGGAAGGCCGCCCGCACGCTGCAGGACGCGCGCATCGAGGCGGACGACCTCGTGGTGCACGCCCAGGAACAATACGCCGAGCTCACCCAGCAGGCCACCCGGGAGGCTGCCGCGATTCGCGGGGCGGTCGCCACCGAGGCCGCGGAGGTGCGCGCGAGCGCCAAGCGTGAGGCGGCCACGATTCTCGCCGAGGCGGAGCGCACCGCGACGGAGTTGCGGCAGAAGGCGCAGGCCGACGTGGCACAGGCCACCGAGCAGGCGGCGGGACTGGCCCGGGAGACGGAGCAGGCCCGGGCAGACCTGGCCACCGAGTTGGCCGGCCGCCGCGCCGACCTCGAGCGCGAGAGCCGGCAGGCGCGCATCGAGCTCGCCAGCGAGCTCGAGCAGGCCCGCGCCGACTTCGAGGCCGAGGCCCAGAAGCGACGCATCGACCTCGAGAGCGAGCTCGCCGCCACCCGCAAGACCGGGCAGCTGGACGCCGCCCGCGTTGCGCGGGAGATCGAACAGGCACGCACCGACCTCGAGGCGGAGCTCGCCGCACGCAGGGACGCCGCCGAGCAGGAGCACCTCGCCCGTCACCAGGAGGCCGTCGCCGAGACGCGCGCGTACCTCGATGACGCCACGCGGCAGCTCGAGGAGGCCAACAAGCGGGTCGCCGAACTGCGCGAGCTCAACCAGCAGCTCGACACGGGCGCACGGGAAGAGGCCCGCAGGTCACGCGCCGAGGCGGAGGACGAGGCCCTGCGCCTGGTTCGCGACGCCGAGGCGGAAGCCAGGGCGCTCGTGGAGGAGGCCGGCGATCGCGCGAACGCCCTCGTGGCGGACGCCGAGGAGCGGCTCGCGCAGATTAGAATTGAGAGAAACGCCGTGGCGGGGTATTTCGAGAACCTTCGCGGCGTGCTGAGCCAGGCGGAGAAGGTGTCCGCGGGCGAGAAATAGTTCAATACGAGCGGGGGCCGGAAATCGCGCCTGTCGAGGTCCGGGAGAATCAATGAAGATCCAGAACGCGTTCCGGTTCGGGCTGATCGGCACCCTGGGCGTCGGCCTGGGTCTGCTGATCATCAGCTCGCTCATCAGCCTCCAGACGATCATCACCTACGTCGGGGCGGCGCTGTTCCTCGCGCTCGGCCTGGATCCGGCGGTCACGTGGCTGGAGAAGCGCAACTTCCCCCGCTCCGCGGCGATCGTCACGGTCCTCATCGGCGTGCTCGGCGTGCTGACCGCCGTGGTGTTCGCCATCATCCCGATCATCGTGAGCCAGGTCGCCAAGCTCTCCGACCGCATCCCCGTGCTGGTGGAATCCGTCAACAGCGCCACGTTCCTCGTCGATGTGCAGAAGCAGTTTCCGGGCCTCGACGTGCCGCGCATCACCCAGTCGGTGACGGACTACCTCGGCGAGAACCTCACGAACATCACCGGAACGGTGATCCAGTCCGGGCTGGCCGTGGTGGGCGGCGTGTTCGGCGGCCTCATCATCCTGATCCTGACGCTCTACTTCACGACGTCGCTCAACAGCATGAAGCGCGGCATGTACCAGCTGGTGCCGGCGTCGAAGCGGGAGCGCTTCGCCGACATCAGCGAGCAGATCACCCGGGCAGTGGGCCGCTACGTCGTCGGGCAGGCGGCCCTCGCCTCCGTCAATGGCATCCTCAGCTTCATCTACCTGTCGATCATCGGCGCACCGTTCCCGGCGCTGCTGGCATTCATCGCGTTCCTGTTCTCGCTGGTGCCGCTCGTGGGCACGCTCAGCGGGTCCGTGATCATCGTGCTGATGTGCCTGATCCCCGGCATCGGCAGCTCCGTTCCGACCGCGATCGCCGCCGCCGTCTATTACCTCATCTACATGCAGGTGGAGGCATACGTACTCAGCCCGAACATCATGAACCGTGCGGTGTCAGTTCCCGGGTCCATCGTGGTGATCGCGGCCCTGGCAGGCGGCTCGCTCCTGGGCGTCCTCGGCGCCCTCATCGCGATCCCCGTCGCGGCCGCCGCCCTCATGATCATCAAGCAGGTCGTGATTCCCCGCCAGAACGAGCTCTGACCGGCAGGCGCTGCGTCAGCGCCCCGTCCACTGGATGGGTAGCGGCAGCGCATTGGGGTTCACGGCGGCCACGATCTCGGTGAGAACCCGCCGGGTGAGGTTCTCCCCCACCCACAGGTGCTTCCCCCCGGCGACGTCGATCACCCGGGCGTGCGGAACGCTCGCGAAGCGTTCGCGCGCCTCCTCGGGCCGGAGGAAGTCGTCGAACTCGGGAATGACGGCGATGAGGGGCACATCGCTGCCCGCCCAGCCGGCCACCTCCTCATCCGTCGCCCGGTGCAGCGGCGGCGACAGCAGGATGGCGCCGCTGATGTCGTAGTCCAAGCCGTACTTGAGCGCGAGTTCCGTGCCGAACGACCAGCCCACGAGCCACGGTGCCGGAAGATCGCGCTTGGTCACGAACGCCATGGCTGCGGCGACGTCCTCCCGCTCGGCGTCACCGTCTCCGAAGCCGCCCTCGCTGGTGCCGTGGGGCGAGCTGGTGCCGCGCGTGTTGAACCGCAGCACGGCGAGGTCGGCCAGGGCCGGCAGGCGGTTCGCGGCCTTGCGCAGAACGTGGGAGTCCATGAAGCCGCCGGCGGTGGGCAACGGATGCAATGTCACCAGCGTCGCAACCGGCGCCCGGTCCGCGGGCACGGCCAGCTCCCCCACCAGGGTCAAGCCGTCCGCCGTGTGCAGCTCCACCGCTTCGCGCCGTGCGGGAAGCTCCACGCCGCCCCGGATGTCGATCGTGTCCATTGCGTCCCTAGGTCAGCTTCCAACAGTGCGCATGCCAGTGCCGGCGCGCGGCGAGGTCGGCCGCGTCGCCCATGACGCCGTCGGCCCGCCAGGCGACGACGTGCGCGACGCCCGGGGCGATCTCGAGGTTGCACCCGGGGCACACGTAGGTCTTCAGCGCCTGGGCGGCCGACACCGGTTGCACATTCCACAGCGACCCGCGACGCACCTCGGTGCGCCGCCAGCCCGCCAGCAGGTGGCTGAGGTCGTCCTCCGGCTCGTCACCCGCGCCTCTGCGGCTGCGGGGGCGGTTGCTGCGGGGCATGCGTCCAGTCTACGGGCGGCGGCGTGCAGCACCGGGGCCGACGAGCCGCGACGATCGTTCGGCGCTCGGGACTGTCAGTACCAGCCCATGTCCTCGGAGTGCGCCCAGGCGCCGCAGGGCGTGCCGTACCGACCGCTGATGTAGCCGAGGCCCCATTCGATCTGCGTGCCGGCGTTGGTTTCCCAGTCGGGACCGGCGGAGGCCATCTTCGAGCCGGGCAGCGCCTGCGGGATGCCGTAGGCGCCGCTGGAGCTGTTCATGGCGTTGACGTTCCAGCCGGACTCCTTGTTCCAGAGCGAGACCAGGCAGTTGAATTCATCCTCGCCCCACCCGCGGGACTGGACGGCGCCGTAGGCGTACGCCTGGGCGGAGCCGGGGTCGGGCACGGCCGCGGCGGGCGCCTCGAACGATCCGCCGGACTCCGAGAGACCGGCCGCCGACGAGGGGACCTCTGGCTCGGGCGGCGGGGGCGGCGGGGGCGGCGGGGCCGCGGTGATCGTGTAGTCGTCGCGGGAGACCGGGTTGGTGTACGAGCCGGCGACCGTCAGGGCCTGCGCCTCCTGGCCGCCGAAGCGGTCGTGCGCGACGTGGAAGTAGGGGGACGCCGTGGCGCCGGAGTACGGATCGACCACATTGACCAGCACGAACGCGAACGCTGCCGAGAACGCGAAGACGAAGAGGACCGCGCGACGTCGAGAACGGGGGCGGTGCATCGAGGATGGTGCGAATACCCGGACCGGCTCGTTAACCTTTTGATGTCTACCCACGATGTTTCGACTGTACCCCAGAATCCAGATAACGGCCAGATAACGGCGGAGCGCCGCGCGCGCCACCCCGCAGGCGTTCAGCGCACGGCGAGCATCACGTCGACGACGGCGTCGAGGAGAGCGTCGACCTGGGCCTCCTGGTATCCGCCGCGCTGCGGGCGGAACACGCTCGTGCGCACGTCCTCCACCGTGAGGGGGAAGCCGTCGTTGAAGTACTTGACGACCCGGTTGGCGAACCGGTCGACGTCGGAGCGGTTGTACCCGGTGCCGAGGATGCTCGTGCGGGCGAACCGTTCGCCGGGCTCCCGCTGCAGCCGGCTCACGATCTCCCGGGCTTCGGCGCGCGCCTTGGCGATCCAGGCCTTCTCCCCCATCGCGGCGGCCTCGCGTTCCCGTTCCTTGGCGGCGACGGCGTCTTCCAGGCGCTCCAGCGCCGCGTCAACGTGCTCGGGCGAATAGCCGCCCTTCTGCATGGTGAAAGCCGTCGACCGGATCTCCGCTGCGGCGAGACCGTGCCGGTCATCCGCTGCGTTGTAGGCCCGCCGCGCGGCGGCGAGGAAGTCTTCGACCTGCTCAAGGCTGTAGCCGAGCTTGTTCTTGTCGGCGCGGGGAAAGGTAGTGCTCACGTCGTCCATTCTCCCCCACCGCCCTGATGGTTGTCGAAGCGTGTTCCCAGGATCAGGCGAAGATCACGTAGAGCGCGTACGCGGCAGCAGCCGACGGCAGGATCGAGTCGAGCCGGTCGAGGAAGCCGCCGTGGCCCGGAAGCCAGGAGCTCATGTCCTTGATGCCGAGGTCCCGCTTGATGAGCGATTCGGCCAGGTCGCCGAACGTGGCCGTGACCAGGATGACGGCGCCGAAGACGAGGCCGAACCAGAACGGCTGATGCAGCATGAAGAGGGCGAGGAGCACGCCCGCGACGAGGCAGACGAGCGCGGCACCGGCGAAGCCCTCCCAGGTCTTCTTCGGGCTGATGGTCGGCGCCATCGGGTGTTTCCCGAACGACAGGCCGCTGGCATACGCCCCCACATCGGCCAGGATGACGAGGATGAGGAAGGCGAGCGTCCACCACTGGCCGCCGTCCTGCGTTGTGAGGAGCACGGCGAAGCTCGCCAGCAGCACCACATACACCTCGATGAGGAACGCGGCGCCGAGGTCGCGCAGCACCTCGCGTCGCGGCATCCGTTGCCCGGGAAGCACCATCAGGGCCAGGCGCGACACCATGATGAGGGCGATGCCGCCGAAGACGCCCAGGACCTGCCCGGTCGCGCCGCCGTAGAACGCCAGGGGCACGATCGCGACCGCCGCGACGCCGACCGGAATGCGCGGGATCGTGCGGCCGGTGCGGCGAAGCGCCTCGGCCAGTTCCAGCGCGGTGAACCCGGCGATGAGCACCGCCAGGACCATGAACAGTTCCTTGATGAAGATCAGGCTCGACAGCATCGCCACACCCAGCAGCAGTCCGATCAGGATCGCGCCGATCAGGTTCCTGCCGGTGCGCGCCTCGATTCGCTCGCTGGTCGCCTCGAACTGGGCCCGGGTGACCTGCACCTGCCGTTCGATGTCGGCGCGGGTGCTCTGCACCTGGCGTTCGAAATCGGCGCGCGTCGCCCGCACCTGGGCCCGCAGGTCGGTCCGGTTGCTGCGCCGGGGCGGCCGCTCCTGCCCGGGGTCGTGCGTCATGACGGTGCCCTAGATCTCGAGGAGCTCAGATTCCTTGCGCTTGAGGGCGTCGTCGATGCCATCGACGTGCGCCTTCGTGATCTGCTCGAGCTCCTTCTCGCCGCGCGCCACCTCGTCGTCGCCGACCTCGCTCTTCAGGGCGTCCAGCTCGTCCTTGGCCTTGCGGCGGATGTTGCGCACCGACACCTTGGCGTCCTCCGCCTTGCCGCGCACGATCTTCACGAACTCCTTGCGGCGCTCGGCGGTGAGTTCGGGCAGGGTGGCGCGGATGACGGTGCCGTCGTTGCCGACATTGGCGCCCAGGTTCGGCGCGTCGCGGATGGCCTGTTCGATGTCGCGCAGGGCACCCTTGTCGTACGGGGTGACGAGCAGGGTGCGGGCGTCCTGGTTGTGCAGGGAGGCGAGCTGGCCGAGCGGCGTCGGGGTGCCGTAATAGCTCACCAGGATCTTCTGGAACAGCTGCGGGTTCGCGCGTCCCGTGCGCACATTGGAAAAGTCGTCCTTGGCTGCTTCGAGCGCGCGGCTCATTCGGGCTTTGGTGTCGGTCAGGACGTCCGCGATCACGATGGCTCCTTCTGTTCGGCTCCACTCATCCTAGTTGGAGACCAGTGTTCCGAGTTCCGCGCCGCGGATGGCGGCGGTGACATTGCCGCCCGGCGCCATGCCGAACACCTGCATCGGCATCCCGTTGTCCATGCACAGGCTGAAGGCGGTCGAGTCCACCACTTTCAACCCCCGCTGCAGCGCCTCCTGGTAGGTGATCCGGTCGATCTTCTGCGCCTCGGGGTTGGTGCGCGGGTCGTCGGAGTAGACCCCGTCGACGCCGTTCTTGGCCACGAGCACCACGTCGGCGCCGATCTCAAGGGCACGCTGCGCCGCGACCGTGTCGGTCGAGAAGTACGGCAGGCCGGCGCCGGCGCCGAAGATGACGACGCGCCCCTTCTCGAGGTGGCGCTCGGCCCGGCGCGGGATGTACGGCTCGGCGACCTGCGTCATGGCGATCGCCGACTGCACGCGGGTCGCGGCGCCCGCCTGCTCGAGGAAGTCCTGCAGTGCGAGGGAGTTCATCACGGTGCCGAGCATGCCCATGTAGTCGGCGCGTCCGCGGTCCATGCCGCGCTGCGAGAGCTCGGCTCCCCGGAAGAAGTTGCCGCCGCCGACGACGATCGCGACCTCGACCTCCTGGGCGGCCTCGGCGATCTCCCGGGCGAGCGAACTGACCACGTCGGGATTCACCCCGAGGGATCCGGCGCCGAACGCCTCTCCGGAGAGTTTGAGAAGCACCCTCCGCCTGGCGCGCACCGTTCCATCGACCACTGCGTTCATTCCGCGAGAACCTTCCGTCGTGTCCATAAAAGCTATCGGTTGTCACGCACACAAAAGGAGACCGGATTGCAGAGCAATCCGGTCTCCTTCACGTGTGCTTAGGCGCCGACCTTGAAGCGGGCGAAGCCCGACACGGTCACGCCGGCGTCGGAGAGGACCTTGCCCACCGACACCTTGTTGTCCTTCGCGTAGTCCTGCTCGAGCAGGGCGACCTGCTTGAAGTAGGCGCTGACCCGGCCTTCGACGATCTTCGGGAGGGCGGCCTCTGGCTTGCCCTCGTTCTTCGAGATCTCGGTCACGATCTTGCGCTCAGCCTCGACCGCCTCCGCCGGGACGTCCTCGCGGGCGAGGTACTCCGGGTTGGCGAACGAGATGTGCTGGGCGACGCTGCGCGCCGTGTCGGCGTCGTCACCCGAGTAGCCGAGCACGACACCGACCTGCGGGGGCAGGTCCTTGCTGGTCTTGTGCAGGTAGATCGCGAAGTGCTCACCGGTGACGGATGCCACGCGGCGCAGTTCGATCTTCTCGCCCAGGATCGCGGCCTCGTCGTTGATCAGGTCGCCGACCGTCTGGTTCCCCGCGGGGGCGGCGACGGCTTCCTCGACCGAGGCGGCGCCGGCTGCGGAAACCGCGTCGAGAACCTTCTCGGACAGCGCGACGAACTTGTCGCCCTTGGCCACGAAGTCGGTCTCGCACGCGAGCTCGATCATCGTCGCGGTCGTGCCGTTGGCTGTGGCGGCCACGAGGCCCTCGGAGGTGGAGCGGTCAGCGCGCTTGGCGTTGCCCTTCGCGCCCTTCAGGCGCAGGATCTCGACGGCCTTGTCCATGTCGCCGTCGGCCTCGACGAGTGCATTCTTGGTGTCGACCATGCCGGTGCCGAGGCGCTCGCGCAGGGCCTTCACATCCTGGAGGCTGATGTTTGCCATGTGGTTTTCCTTACTTGGTCTCGTCGGCGGCGACAGCCTCGGTGGCGACGGCGTCCTCAGCGGGAACACCGACGCTGGCGGCAATGTCTGCCTCAGCGGCGTGGGTGGTCGCGGCCGCGGTGGTGACCTCGGCGCCCGTGACGCTCTCGACGTCGCCGGCGGCCTCAGCGGCCACGTTCTCGTCGGCGACCTTCTCGGTCTCGGCGGAGGACTGCGCGGGGGTGTTCTCACCGGCGACGGCCTCGGAGGCCTGCAGGAGTTCGGCCTCCCACGCGGCGAGCGGCTCGACCTCTTCGCCCTCTTCGGGCTTCTGGTGGCGCTGGATCAGGCCCTCGGCGGCGGCGTCGGCGATGATGCGGGTGAGCAGGCCGACCGAGCGGATGGCATCGTCGTTGCCCGGGATCGGGTACTGGACCTCGTCGGGGTCGCAGTTCGTGTCGAGGATCGCGATGACGGGGATGCCGAGCTTGTGCGCCTCGTCGATGGCGAGGTGCTCCTTCTTGGTGTCCACGATCCAGATCGCCGACGGCGTCTTCGTCAGGTTGCGGATACCGCCGAGGCTCTTCTGCAGCTTCGTCAGCTCGCGCTTCTGAATGAGCAGTTCCTTCTTGGTGTACCCGCGCGAGGTGTCGTCGAAGTCGACCTCTTCGAGTTCCTTCATGCGCGCGAGGCGCTTGGAGACCGTCTGGAAGTTGGTGAGGAGCCCGCCGAGCCAGCGCTGGTTGACGTACGGCTGGCCGACGCGCTGCGCCTGCTCGGCGATGGCGCCCTGGGCCTGCTTCTTGGTTCCGACGAAGAGAATCGTGCCGCCGTGGGCGACCGTCTCCTTGACGTAGTCGTATGTCTTGTCGATGTGCGCCAGCGACTGCTGCAGGTCGATGATGTGGCTGCCCGAACGCTCGGTGAGGATGAAGCGCTTCATCTTCGGGTTCCAACGGCGGGTCTGGTGCCCGAAGTGCACGCCGCTGTCGAGCAGCTGGCGAATGGTGACGACGGCCATGAGCCGTTCTCCTTTTCCGACGCGCCCGTGTCGCCGGGCAACGCCAATCGGTTTCTCGTGCCGGTCGGACGACCGGAACGCCTGGTGCCTGGCACACCTCCGCCGTGGCTTCTCGCGAAGCTGGACCGATGGGAGGTGGAGGCCGAATAGGCACGCGTAGTCAGCGCGCAAAGCGCTGCTGGAGAGAGTCTAGCACCATCGACGTGCCGTCTTCCTCCCCCGCGCACCGGCCGGACGTCCCATCCACAACAGGTTGGCAGCGAGCGCTGCGACCCACGTCATTCCGGCACCATGAGCGGATGAGAGTGCGCCGAATCCTTGCCGGCATCCTTCTGGCCGCGATCACCCCGCAAGGCACTCCCCCGCGTGTCACCGGGGCGGATGCTTGGGTGTGGCCGGCCGACCCGCACCCGGTCGTGCGCGGGTACAAGGCACCGGCGACCGCGTACGGCGCCGGTCATCGCGGCATCGACTTGGCCTCGCATCCGGGACAGGAGGTCACCGCCCCGGCCGACGGCGTCGTGTCGTTCGCCGGGGTCGTTGTCGACCGGCCACTCGTGAGCGTGCAACTGCAAGGCGGCCTGCTGGTCACGCTGGAGCCGGTGCGACCCGGTGTGCACGCCGGAGAGCGTGTGGAAGCGGGCGACCTGATCGGCGTGGTGGCGAACGGCGGCCACTGCGGGCAGCGCTGCCTGCACCTGGGTGCGCGCCTGCACGGGGCCTACGTGTCGCCGCTCCTGTTCCTGGGCGGAATCCCCCGCGCCGTGCTGCTTCCGATGCACGGGCAGGCCCGCGGAGCCGCGTCAGGCGCGGGGGTGGGCGGTGCGGTAGGTCTGCTTCAGCCGTTCGGCCGACACGTGGGTGTAGATCTGGGTGGTTCCGAGGCTCGCGTGCCCCAGCATCTCCTGCACCGCGCGGAGGTCGGCTCCGCCGTCGAGGAGGTGGGTCGCGGCGGTGTGGCGAAGGGCGTGCGGACCGGCCGGGCCGGTGCCCGGCACGTCGGCGAGGAGGCCGGCGACGAGGCGGTACACGGCGCGCACGCCGAGTCTGGCGCCGTGGGCGGCGAGGAAGAGCGCCTGGCCCGGCCGTGCGGCATCCGTTGCCTGGGC
This sequence comes from Cryobacterium tepidiphilum, assembly GCF_003716325.1. Taxonomy (GTDB): domain Bacteria; phylum Actinomycetota; class Actinomycetes; order Actinomycetales; family Microbacteriaceae; genus Cryobacterium; species Cryobacterium tepidiphilum. Next base: position 14,635 of record NZ_RDSR01000023.1, read on the forward strand.
GAGCAGGGTCGGTCGTCCCTGGCGCACATAGTCGACGATGGCGGACTGGGCCGGGACGCCGAACGGGACCACTCGCTCCTTCGCGCCCTTGCCGGTGACGCGCACGGTGAGCCGGTCGAGGTCGACGTCGCCGACGTCCAAGCCCACGAGCTCGGAGACGCGTAGCGCCGACGCGTAGAGCAGTTCGATCACGGCGGCGTCTCGGAGGGCACCGGCATCCCCCGTGGCGGCCCGGGCGGCGAGGCCGGCCAGGAGCCCGTCCATCTGGCCATGGCCGACGACCCGTGGCAGCGATCGCCCGGTCTTCGGGGACTTCAGCCGCACGCCGACATCGGCCGGGATAGCGCCGGTGTGCGCCAGCCACTGGGTGAAGCTGCGGACGGAGGCGGAACGGCGGGCGAGCGTCGTGCGGGCGAGGCCCACCTGGCTGGCTTCCCAGAGCCAGTCCCGGAACAGTTCGAGGTTCAGTTCATTCGCCTCGGTCACCTCGCGGTCGGCGAGGAAGGCGAGCAGCTGGGCTAGGTCCGTCCGGTACGCGCGCACCGTGTTCGGCGAAAAGCCGCGCTCGGCGCTGAGGTACAGCAGGAAGCCGTCGAGCGCCGCGAGAAGTGTCACGGCTCCAGCTTCGGCCACGCGGCGCCGGACCGCTGCGGGACACTCCGCCCGCGCACGCGTTCGCGGCCCTCCCCGCGGGGACGGCCGCGTGCGAGAGCGCTCGCCTGCGAGAGCGCTCGACCGCAGGCACCCGTCAGCGGCTCGTGCGCGAGGCCCGCACCCATCCGGTTGCGCGCTCGGCGACCGTGCCCTCGAGCTCGAGGGCGCCGAGCGCTCCGCGCACGGCGAACGGCGACATGCCCGACCGCGCGGCGATGTCTTTGATGCTGCGCGACGAGCGGGTGCTGAGCGCATCCAGCACCCGCACCTGGTCGCTCGTCGGTCCGGATGCGTCGAACAGGGTCGGCTGCCCCGCCCCGGCATCCATCACAGGCCCGACGAGCTCCGCCATCTCCGCGGCGTTCGTGACGCACTCCGCCTGGTACTCGCGGATCAGCCGGTGGCAGCCGGCCGAGGTCGGCGAGGTCACTGGTCCCGGCACCGCCCCGAGCGGGCGGCCAAGGGCGGCCGCGTGCCCGGCCGTGTTGAGTGAGCCGGAGCGCCAACCGGCCTCGAGCACGACCGTGGCCTGGCTCGCGGCCGCGATCAGCCGGTTGCGCTGCAGGAATCTCCACTTGGTGGGCGCCGCGCCGCAGGGCAGCTCCGAGAGCACAGCGCCCGATTCCACGATACGGGTGAGCAATGCGTCGTGAGCGGCCGGGTAGAAGCGGTCGACGCCGCCGGCGAGGAAGGCAACCGTGCTGCCCCGGCTGGCGAGCGCCGCCCGGTGCGCCATGCCGTCGATGCCGTATGCCGCGCCCGACACGATGGCGAAGCCGCGGTCGACGAGACCCGCTGACGCCTCCATGGCGAGGTGCTCGCCGTAGCCGCTCGCCGCACGGGCGCCGACCAGCGCAATGGAGCGGCCGAGCGCCGCGAGGGCGCGGTCTTCACCCCGGCACCAGAGCGCCAGGGGCGCGTGCGGGCCCAGGTCGTCGACCCCCTCGGGCCACTCAGGATCGCCGGGAATCAGCAGGCGCGCCGTGACGCGTCGCGCCTGCCGCAGGGCGGTGACGACCTCGGCGGACGCGAGCCGGGGTCGCCAACGCTCCAGGGCGTGGCGGACCTGCTCCTCGAGGTCGGCCGGTTCCGGGAGGGCGACGTCTCCCGCCACGCTCAAAATCTCCCGGGCCAGCATGTCAGCCGGACGCCGTGCGATCACGGCCTCCAGCGCCGGTACCGCCCCGAGGCACCCGACGAGCAGCCCGGCCATCCCGTCGCCGGGCTCGGACACGAGGCTCCACGCCGACCGCGCGAACACCTCGGCAGCGCCCGCGTCGTCAGCGTCTCCCGCACGGACACCCTGCGCGAGCTCGCGCAGCAGCGCGGCCTCCATCCCGAACGTCATGCCATTCCCTTCCGCAGGTACAGCGCCTGGCCGACGTGATCCGGCCGGGGCCTGGACTCCCCTTCGAGATCGGCGATGCTCCACGCGACGCGCAGCACCCGGTCGTATCCGCGCATGGTGATGCCGCCTCGCTCGAGCGCTCGGTCGAGGCCGGCGGTGGCCGCGTGGTCCAGCCGCATGCGCGAGCTTCGAAGCCACGTACCGGGAACGTCCGAGTTGAGACGCCACGGCGTCGACTCGAGCCTGGCCTCCGCCGCCTGCCGGGCGGCCCGTACCCGCTCGCGCGCCTCGAGGGTGCCGAGGCGAGCCTGCTCGGTCGCCAGCCGGATCTGTGCCGGCGTGATGCGACGCACCCCGAGCTGAATGTCGATGCGGTCCCGCAGGGGTCCGGAGATCCGCGCCAGGTAGCGGCGGCGGGCGATCGGCGGGCACGTGCACTCCTGGTCGCTGGACCCGAACTGCCCGCACGGGCAGGGGTTCGCCGCCAGCACCAGCTGGAACCGGGCCGGGAACTGGGCGACGGCGTTCGCGCGGTGGATGGTCACCACGCCGGACTCCAGCGGCTGCCGCAGGGCGTCCAGAACGCTGGCTGCGAACTCGGGGGCCTCGTCGAGGAAGAGCACGCCGTGCGATGCGCGTGCCGCCGCACCGGGCCGGATCTGCCCGCTGCCGCCACCCACGATCGACGCCGCGGTGGCGGTGTGGTGCGGCGCCTCGAACGGCGGCCGGGTAACGAGGCGCGGGCCCACCCCCTGGCCCACGAGGGAGCGCATCGAGCTCACCTCGAGCGAGGCCTCCGGCACCAGGTCGGGCAGGAGTCCGGGCAGGCGCACCGCGAGCATCGTCTTGCCGGCCCCGGGCGGGCCGAGCATCATCAGGTGGTGACCGCCGGCCGCGGCGACCTGCAACGCGAGGATGGCGTCGTCGTTGCCCACGACATCCGCGAGGTCATGATCGGCTGTCACGTCGACCGGGACGTCGGCCGCGGGGATCGCCTCGACGGCACGCGGCTCGATGCGGGCGCCGTGCCAGATCGCGGCGTCGCGCAGCGACGCGACGCCCACGACCGTCATACCGGGCACGAGGGAGGCCTCCTCGGCGTTCCCCGCCGGCACCATCACGGTCGTGCGCCCCTGTTTGGCGGCGGCGACCACCGCCGGCAGGATGCCGGGCACCGGGCGCAGCCGGCCGTCGAGGGCGAGTTCGCCGATGTGCACCACCCCGGCCACGGATGCCGCGGTGACGACCTGGTCGGCCGCGAGGCAGGCGAGCGCGATGGACAGGTCGAAGCCGGAGCCGTGCTTGGGCAGGGCCGCCGGCGACAGGTTGATGGTGAGGTGGTTGCGGGTCAGCGGGCAGCCGGAATTCTTGGCCGCCATGCGCACCCGCTGTGTCGCCTCGGAGAGGGCGGTGTCGGGCAGGCCGATCAGGATCATGCCGGGCAGCTGCCCGGAGATGTCGGCTTCGACCTCGACGAGAGCGCCGCTGAAGCCGAGCAGCGCCACGGCGTGCGTGCGGGCCAGCGCCATCAGAAGACCCCCGGGCGGTGCTCGATCACCGGCTGGGCGCCCGGCACCGCTGTGACTGCGATCGCGTCGATTCTGATCCGCGCCGGGCGCACCGGAGCCTGCGCGCACCAGGCTGCGGCGAGCCGTCGGAGCCGGGCGAGCTTGGCGGCCGTGATGGCCTCGAACGGGTGCCCGAACGCCACGCCCGACCGGGTCTTCACCTCGACGAACACGACGTCGCCGCCGTGCTCGGCGATGATGTCGATCTCGCCCTGCGCACACCGCCAGTTGCGCTCGACCAGCCGGTAGCCGGCATCCGTCAGGAACTGCGCGGCCCAGTCTTCGCCGTGCCGGCCCACCTCGTCTTTGCGTGCCACGGGAACCTCCGCACCCAGCGTGGCGCAGCGATCAGGCGCGGCGTCGCCCGGGTCGGCGATCGGTGCAGTTCGGCGCGGACACCCGTGCTGTGGAGGACGGAACCCCTACTCGTCGAGCGCGAGTTCCTTCGGGAGTTCGAACTCTTTGGTGGCGAGTTCTTCGACGTTGACGTCCTTGAACGTGAGCACGCGCACGGCCTTGACGAAGCGGTCGGAGCGGTACACATCCCACACCCAGACGTCTTTCATCGTCAGTTCGAAATAGAAGTCGTGCTCGGTGTCGCGGCGCACCAGCTCCACCTCGTTGGCGAGGTAGAAGCGGCGCTCCGTCTCGACAACGAACTTGAACTGCCCGACGACGTCACGGTACTCGCGGTACAGGGCAAGCTCGACCTCGCGGTCGTAGTCCTCGAATTCATCGTCGTCCATGGTGTGGCAATTCTACGCTGACTGATGCAGCCACGACTTGCGGTGGTGGCGGCTCGGCCCGTGCAGCTCGATGGCAGCCAGGTGCGTCGCGCTCCCGTAGCCCTTGTTCGACGCCCACTCATAGTGCGGTGACTCCTCGTGCGCCTCGATCATCAGCCGGTCGCGGTGCACCTTTGCGATGACGGATGCCGCCGCCACCGACCCGCAGTCCCGGTCGGCTTTGATGCGGGTCGCCACGGTCACCGGGTTCGACAGCGCGGCGTTCAGGTAGTCGTGGTTCCCGTCGAGCAGCACCACGCTGCCGCGTATGTCGACGCCCGCGTGGTGCAGCTGCGCGAGCGCGCGCTTGCCGGCGAGGCCGAGGCACGCGATGATGCCGAACTCGTCGACCTCGGCGGGCGTCGCGAGGCCGACCGCGGAGTGCAGCGCCCAGCCCAGCGCGAGCGGGGCGAGAGCCTCCCGGCGTGGCTCGCTCAGCAGTTTCGAGTCACGGATGCCGGCGGGTAGCGGTGCGACGGCCGCGTTGATGACGGCGAGCCCCACCGCGACCGGCCCGGCCAGGGCGCCCCGGCCGACCTCGTCGCATCCGATCACACAGCTCGCTCCCCCGGCGAACAGGGACTGCTCGACCTCGAGGGTGGGGTCGGTCGCGACGATCATCCGCTGGCCTTCTCGACGCCGGCGAACACGTTGGGGTAGTCGTCGAGCCAGCCCCACCGGCTGATCGGCCAGCTGATCACGAACGCCCGGCCCACCACGTCCTCCATCGGCACATAGCCCTTCCCGGGCGTGTTGCCGTTGTAGCGGGAGTCCTTGGAGTTGTACCGGTTGTCGCCCATGACCCACAACGAGTCGGGCGGGACCACGACGTCGAAGTCGTCCTTCGAGACATCCGTCGCCCCGGGCGGCAACAGCACGTACGGCTCGTCGAGGGGCACGCCGTTCACGCTCATCTGGCCGAGCGCATTGCAGCAGGTCACATGGTCGCCGGGCAGCCCGATGACGCGCTTGATGAGGTGGTCGTTGCTGTCGGGGGCGGCGAGGCCCACGAGCGACAATAGCCAGCTGAGGCTCGCGGCGATCGGGTTCTGCTCGACGGGCGGCTGCGGCAGCAGCCATCCGCCCGGGTCTTTGAACACAACGACGTCGCCGTGCTCGACGGGGATCAGCCCCGGCTCGAGCTGGTTGACGATGATGCGGTCGTTGATGAGGAGCGTGTCCTCCATCGACCCCGACGGGATGTAGAACGACCGGATGAGGAACGTCTTGATCAGGAACGAGACGAGGAGCGCGACCACGAAAATGACCAGGAGGTCGCGCACGAACAGCGCAGCACTGCGCTTCTTGCGCCGTGAATCGGCTTCCCGGCGATCTGATCGCGAGTGCAAAGTATCTTCTGTCATTAAACCGCCTGAGCTCCTCACCCAGTTTATGGGGTGAGGAGCTCAGGTCAGGACGACGGTGCCGACTAGCGGTCGCGCTTCTCCTTGATCTTGGCCTTCTTGCCACGGAGGTTGCGCAGGTAGTACAGCTTCGCGCGGCGCACGTCACCGCGGGTGACGACCTCGATGTGGTCGATCACCGGGGAGTGCACCGGGAAGGTGCGCTCGACGCCCACCTGGAAGCTGACCTTGCGAACGCAGAACGTCTCGCGCACGCCTTCGCCGGAGCGGCCGATGACGACGCCCTGGAAGACCTGGATACGCGAGCGGTTGCCCTCGACGATGTTGACGTGAACCTTGACGGTGTCACCGGCGCGGAAGGCCGGGATGTCCGACTTGAGGGAGGCGGCATCCACCTGGTCGAGAATATGCATGATGTTTCGCTCTCTGTACCCGCCACAGGTCGAGCACGGATGTAAGTGTGAATGGAAAGGCCGCGATGAGTGCTGACTCCCCTATGGCAGAGTCGTGCCGCGGCACAAACGCCTATTCTGCCATGAATGGCCGCAAACCGGAAAACGCCGCCGCCGGGCGAACGTCAGCGTTCGGCGTCCCGCTCCGGCACCACGATGACGCTCGCGTCGGGTTCGAGCCGGTGTGAGCCGCGCGGGTCGCGACGGATGCCAGGTGCCAGCGTGACGGGGTGTGTCAGGTCGTCGATCTGGGTCATCACCGTGCGCACCCGGCGCCGCGCGGCGTCGTAGAGCTCCCACGCCGACAGCCAGAACGCGGCGACACCGACGACGATGACGAGGACGGAGACCCACGGGGCCACGTCGGCGTAGAAGCCGACGAACACGATCAGCGCGTGCCAGACGGAGAGCAGCGCGACGTCTGGCCAGGAGACGATGCGCTTTCGGCGCACGTCCTTGCGGGCGTAGTTCAGTACCGCGACGAGAAGCAGCGCGAGCCCGAGCAGGACGGCGCCGACGAACACGCCGAGGATCTTCCAGCCGCCGGCACCGAAGATCGGCCAGCCGACGACCAGCCACAGGGGCAGCACCGCCGCGGCGATGAACTGCCAGTAGAAGAACGCACGTCTGATCAGCACGCGTTCACACTATCCGCGCGTGCTGTGTGTATTCTCGGCGTTCGCTTCAGGCAGAAGGTCGGGCCGCACCCGTCGGGTGCGTTCGAGCTGCTGGTCGTGCCGCCAGGCGGCGATGGCGCCGTGGTTGCCGCTCAGCAGCACCGGCGGCACCTCCAGGTCACGCCAGCTGGCGGGCTTGGTGTAGCTGGGGTATTCCAGCAGGCCGTTCTCGTGGGACTCCTCGACGAGGCTCTCCGGGTTGCCCACCACCCCGGGGATCAGGCGGCCGACGGCTTCGATCATCGCCATGACGGCGACCTCGCCGCCGTTCAGCACGTAATCGCCGAGGCTCACGAGGCGCACCCGGGTGCGCGCGGCGTAGTGGTCGACCACCCGCTGGTCGATGCCCTCGTAGCGTCCGCAGCCGAACACGAGGTGCTCCTCCGCGGCGAGTTCGCGAGCCATGGCCTGGTCGAATCGCACGCCGGCGGGTGACGGGAAGATCACCAGCGGGCCGTCGACCGCGGGGCCGGCCGCGGCATCCGTCGCCTGGGGCAGCACGGCGTCGAGCGCGTCGCCCCACGGCTCCGGCTTCATGACCATGCCGGCGCCGCCGCCGTACGGGGTGTCGTCCACGGTGCGATGGCGATCGTGCGTGTGGTCGCGGAGGTCGTGCACCTGGAGATCGATCAAGCCGGTCTGGCGCGCCTTGCCGAGCAGGGAGATGTCGAGCGCATCGAAGAACGCCGGAAAGATCGTGATGATGTCGATGCGCATGAGCTGAATTCTATTGCCGTGTCGCTAAACGGCAGCCGTGGCGGCCGGCAGCGCTCTTCGGGAGCTGCGTAGCTCGGCCGCTGCATGAGATCGACACCGGATGCCGGAGCGGGTTTTCCACAGATCCCTACGAATGCGCCTGCCCGACTTCGAGCATCCGCCACTGTGGACGCATGCAGGTAGCGGATGCACTGGCCCGGCAGGGCGGAGTGGCGCACGTCGAGACCCTCCGCCGGGCCGGACTCGCCCAAAAGACGATTGAGCGGGCGGTCCGAAGCGGCACCGCGCTTCGGATACGGCCGCGCTGGTACAGCACCCCGGCGACCACGGGACCGGTCGTCCAGGCACTCCGCGTGGGCGGGCGCCTCACCTGCGTTTCGCTCTTGCGTCTGCACGGGGTTTGGGTCATGCCGGACGACCGACTGCACGTGAGCGTGCGATATGCGCACTCGGCGCTTCGGTCGCCTGTCGCGCGGGACGTCAGGCTCGACGAGTGGCGCGGACGCCCTGAGGTCGTGACGCATTGGCGGGCGGCGCTTGCGAATCCACAGGAGCCGACTGACCTCATCGATGACGCGGCAGGCTGCGCCGCCGTGTGCCTCCCCAGGGACCACGCTATCGTCGCCTTCGATTCGCTCCTGAACAGCAAGCTGCTGTCATGGGAGCGCCTTCGCGCAGCACTGGCGGGCCTGCCCGACTCGCACGAGTGGATGATGACCCTCGTCGACCCAGGCTGCGGCTCGGGTCTCGAAACTCTCACCCGCTTGCGTTTACGGGCTCTCAACGTCCGCGTGCGCAGCCAGGTGAACGTTCCCGGGATTGGCTGGATCGACCTCTTGGTCGGCGACCGTCTGGTGGTGGAACTGGACAGCCGCAGGCACCACGACAAGCCGCAGGCGTACGAGCGGGACCGTGCGCGGGATCTCGCGCTGGTCGAGCAGGGCTATCTGGTCGTACGCGTGACCTACAGAAGGGTCATGAACGACTGGCCGTCGATCGAGAGGGCGCTCCTTACGATCGTGCGGCGGCAGGAGCATCGGTGGCAGCCCGTGCACCGGAGGGCCGGACTCGCGACGTTCCTCCCGTAGACGTGTCGATCAGACGCAGCCTTGCCGCATCGCATCCGTCGACGAGCGATGATAGGCGGCTCACCTGCGACTAATCGACGGGGTCGGTGTCAGCAGGGTCGGGGCCAACGGATGCCTCGGGCCCCGCTTCCGCCTCGGGCGGCAGCTCTTCGAACAGGCCGGTCGGCGGCGTCACGGTGACCGTGCCGGCCTGCACGTCGACGGCGGGGACGATCGCCTTCACGAAGGGGACCATCACCTCGCCGGTCGGCGTCTTCACGATCAGGAGGTCCTGCGCGGGCAGGTGCTCGAGGCGGCTGATGGTGCCCACCTGTTCGCCGTCGCGGATCACGCGGAGGCCGACGAGCTGGTGGTCGAACCAGGCGTCGTCCTCGCCGGAGTCGGCGTCGTCGTCCTGGTCGATCCAAAGGATCGCCTTGGCGAGGGTCTCGGCCGTGGTGCGGTCGGGAACGTCCTTGAAGAACCCGACGGGCTGCTGGTTGTACCAGCGCAGCTCGACGAGCTCGAGTTTCTTGCCGTGCCAGGGTGAGCTGGTCGGCACCTGGAGGGTGAACACGGCGCCCGGGACGAATCGTCGCCCCGGGTCATCCGTGAACAGTTCCAGCTTGATCGCGCCCTTGAGCCCGTGGGCCTTCGTCAGGCGCCCCACCCGGAGTTGGGCGTGCGGAGGAGTGCGGTCGTTCACCTTAGGAATCGGTGTCCACCACGTCGACGCGCACGCGCTTGCCGTCGGCCAGGGCCGCGACGAGCGTGCGCAGGGCCTTCGCCGTGCGGCCGGAGCGGCCGATGACCCGGCCGAGGTCCTCGGGGTTCACGCGAACCTCGAGGACCTCGCCGCGCGGGGAGTTCTTGGCGGCGACGGTCACGTCGTCCGGGTGATCGACGATCCCCTTGACGAGGTGCTCAAGTGCGGGAGCGAGCAAGGTCAGGCCTGGTCCTCTGCGGGCGCGGCGGCGTCCTCGGCGGGAGCCGGCTTCTCAGCGGGCTTCTCGGCCTTGGGCTTCAGGACCGGCTTCTTCTTCTCGTCGGCGACGAACGCGGCCTTCTCTTCCTTGACCTTGACGGTGCTCTTGGCGTTCTTGTCACCCTTGAAGATGCCCCAGTCGCCCGTGAGCTTGAGGAGGGCGGCGACCTGCTCGGTCGGCTGGGCGCCGACGGAGAGCCAGTACTGCGCCCGCTCGGAGTCGATCTTGATGACCGAGGGCTCCTCGGTCGGGTGGTACAGGCCGATCTCCTCGATCACGCGACCGTCGCGCTTGGTGCGCGAGTCGGCGACGACGACACGGTAAAACGGTGCACGGATCTTGCCCATGCGCTTCAGACGGATTTTGACAGCCACAATTCTCCTGTGTGTTCTTCAGATTTGGCGAACCGCGGGCCGTGAGCGTGGGGGCACACTCGGCACAAGCTCAAAGGGGTTCCCGGGCATCGGATTAGAGGGTCGGACGCCAGAGAACTCGACTTACCATTCTGCCAGATGCCGGGGCCTTTGTGATAATCGAAGGCAACGCCCGATGCATCGGAGGATGGCCCATGGGAATCGACTTCGCCCGATCACGGCGATCCACCGTCGGCATCGAGTGGGAACTGGCCCTCGTCGACCGGTTGAACGGCGACCTCGTCTCCGTCGCCGACCGGGTGCTGGACGCCCTGCGCGGCCCGGACGGCTCCGACCACCCGCACATCACCGGGGAGTTGCTGTTGAACACGGTCGAGCTGGTATCCGGGGTGCACGAGAGGGTGGCGGATGCCGTGGCCGACCTCCAGGGTCAGGTCGCGGAGGTGCGCGCGGTCACCGATCCGCTGGGCGTCGACCCGGTGTGCAGCGGGTCGCATCCGTTCGGGCAGTGGTTCGACCAGACCGTCACCGACAAGGAGCGGTATCACCGCCTCATCGAGCGCACCCAGTGGTGGGGCCGCAACATGATGATCTGGGGCATCCACGTGCACGTGGGCATCGAGGACCGCGACAAGGTCATCCCGATCCTGAACGGGCTGACCACCTACATTCCGCACCTGCAGGCGCTGTCGGCGTCGAGCCCGTTCTGGGCGGGCGTCGACACCGGATACGCGTCGAACCGGGCCCTCATGTTCCAGCAGCTGCCCACGGCAGGCCTCCCCTGGCACCTGCCCGACTGGGCGGCATGGGAGGGCTACGTCGATGACATGATCACGACCGGGATCATCGACGACGCGACCGAGGTGCGCTGGGACATCCGTCCCTCGGCCCGCTGGGGCACGATCGAGGTCCGGGTGTGCGACGGCGTATCGACGCCCTCGGAGCTCGGCGCCATCGCGGCACTCATCCAGTGCCTCGTCGAGTGGATGTCGACGGAGCTCGACGCCGGCCGCCCGGTTCCCACCATGCAGCCCTGGTTCGTGCGCGAGAACAAGTGGCGCGCGGCGCGGTACGGCCTCGACGCCGAGATCATCCTCGACTCGGCGGCGAACGAACGCCTGGTGACCGACGAGGTGCGGCGGCTGATGGGAGCGCTCGGGCCCGTGGCCGAACGCCTCGGGTGCGTCGCCGAGCTCGCGTCGCTCGACCTGATCCTCGAGCACGGCGCGAGCTACCAGCGCCAGCGCAAGGTGGCCGCCTCGCACTGGGGCGACCTGTCGGTGGTCGTCGCCTCGCTCAGCCGCGAGCTGAAGAACGGCCTGATCCCCTAGCGGCCGAGCATCTTCTGCAGGGCGGCGAGGTCCGCCTCGGAGGGCGCACCGCCCGTGCCGCCATTGCCGAGTCCGAAGCCGGTGCCGGCCTTCTCACCGGCAGGCTTGGCGCCCGAGGCGAGGGCGGCGTTCTCGGCGGCGCGCTTGGCTGGGTTGCCCGACTTGGAGCCCTTCTTCTTGGGCTGCTGCTTGCCGCGTCCGCCGCCGAAGCCACCGCCGGGCATGGGGCCCATGCCGGGGATGTTCGGCACGCCGCCCTTGGCGACGGTCTTCATCATCTTCGCGGCCTGTTCGAACCGCTGCACCAGCTGGTTCACCTCGGTGACCGTGGTGCCGGAGCCGCGCGCGATGCGCAGGCGGCGGGATCCGTTGAGCAACTTCGGGGTCGCTCGCTCCGCCTTCGTCATCGACTGGATGATCGCCTCGGTGCGCACGATGTCACGCTCGTCGAAGTTGTCGAGCTGCGCCTTCATGGCGCCGGCGCCCGGCAGCATCCCCATCATCTTCTTGATGGAGCCCATGTTGCGCAGCTGCTGCATCTGGGAGAGGAAGTCATCGAGCGTGAAGGTGTCGGTGCGGAACTTCTCGGCGACCTTGCGCGCTTCGTCCTCGTCGAACGCGTTCTGTGCCTGCTCGATGAGCGTGAGGATGTCACCGAGGTCGAGGATGCGGCTGGCCATGCGGTCGGGGTGGAACGGCTCGAAGTCGTCGAGACCCTCACCCGTGGAGGCGAACATGATCGGGCGCCCGGTGATCGAGGCGACCGAGAGCGCAGCGCCGCCGCGGGCGTCACCGTCGAGCTTCGAGAGCACCACGCCGGTGAAGTCGACGCCGTCCTGGAACGCCTTCGCGGTGGCGACGGCGTCCTGCCCGATCATGGCGTCGATGACGAAGAGCACCTCGTCGGGGTTCGTGGCCTTGCGGATGTCGGCGGCCTGCTTCATGAGCTCGGCGTCGACGCCGAGGCGGCCGGCCGTGTCGACGATGACGACGTCGTGCAGCTTCTGCTCGGCGAACTTCACGGCGTCGCGGGCGACGCGCACCGGGTCGCCGACGCCGTTGCCGGCCTCGGGGGCGAACACCGGGACACCGGCCTGGGCGCCGACGACCTGGAGCTGGGTGACGGCGTTCGGTCGCTGGAGGTCGGCCGCGACGAGGATCGGCGTGTGGCCGTCCTTGGCGAGCCACTTCGCGAGCTTGCCGGCCAGCGTGGTCTTGCCGGCGCCCTGGAGGCCGGCGAGCATGATGACGGTCGGCGGACGCTTCGCGAACTCAAGCCGGCGCTGCTGGCCGCCGAGGATCTCGACGAGCTCCTCGTTGACGATCTGCACCACCTGCTGCGCCGGGTTCAGCGCCTTGTTGACCTCGTCGCCGAGGGCGCGCTCGCGCACCTTGCCGGTGAAGTCCTTGACCACCGTGAGGGCGACGTCGGCGTCGAGCAGGGCGCGACGGATCTCACGGATGGTCCCGTCGACATCCGCTGCGGAGAGCTTGCCCTTGGTGCGGAGGTTCTTGAAGGTCTCGGCCAGGCGGTCTGAGAGGTTTCCAAAAGTAGCCATTGTCCCCCCAGTTTACCCGTGCCGGACGGCTAGCTCTCGATGGCGACGTCGACGGTGTCGGCGTTGACGTCGAGGGTGACGACCAGCACGGCATCCGTCTCGTCGGGGCTGATCGAGTAGTCGAGCACCGCGAAATGCTCCTCGCTGCCCTTGTGGTGCGGGTGGAAGCCGACGCGCTGCAACTGCAGCGACCGCAGGAAGTCGATCTGCCGGTCGCCCGAGTCCCAGATGATGGCGTCGTCGATCGCGTCGTCGTCGAGCTCCTCGAGGGTCTGCGCGATGTAGCGCAGCGTCGCCGAGTTCTCGGTGCTGAGCTCGGCGACCAGGGATTCCCGCGCCTGCGAGTCGAGGTCTTCGAGCGAGCCGATCATCGCCGCAGCGATGTCGAGGGCTTCGACCGACACGGAGTCCTCATCGGGCGAGCTGAGGTCGATGTCGACGCTCTGGTCGCCGAGTTCGGCGGTGTCCGACCAGTACACCTCGCCGGCGTCGTCGCTGCCGAGGATCCCGAAGAAGTCGTGTTCGATGCTCATGCTGCTCCTCAACCAACCAGCTTCTGTGCGAAGACGTGCGGGGTGAAGCCTGTGAGGTCGCCGATTCCCTCACCCTGGCCCACCAGCTTGATGGGGATGCCGGTCTTGTCCTGCACGGCGAGCACGAACCCGCCCTTGGCCGACCCGTCGAGCTTGGTGAGCACGAGGCCGGTGACCCCGGCGTGCTCGATGAACGCCTCGGCCTGGGCGAGCCCGTTCTGCCCGGTCGTGGCGTCGAGCACCAGCAGCACCTCGGCGATCGGCGCCTGCTTCTCGACCACCCGGCGGATCTTCGAGAGCTCGTCCATGAGGCCGCCCTTGGTCTGCAGCCGCCCGGCGGTGTCGATGAGCACGATCTCGTACCCCTCGTTCTTGGCCTTCTCGACCGTCTGGAAGGCGACGGACGCCGGGTCCTGGCCCTGGGCCTGAGGTCGCACGATGTCGACGCCGGCGCGCTCCGCCCACGTGGCGAGCTGCTCGACGGCGGCCGCACGGAACGTGTCGGCGGCGCCGATGAGTACCTTCCGGTCGTAGGTGCGCAGGAACCGGGCGAACTTGCCGATGGTGGTGGTCTTGCCGACGCCGTTGACGCCGACCACGAGCACCACGGCCGGCCGCTCGGTGAGCTTGAGGGTGGGGTCGAGCTTGGCGAGCCGTTCCTCGATGCCCTCGCGGAGCATCCGCTGCAGGTCTTTCGGGTCGGTCGTCTTGTACCTCTCCACCTTGGCGCGCAGGTCGTCGACGACCTCCTCGGTGACGTCGGGCCCGAAGTCCGCGTGGATCAGGGCATCCTCGAGGTCGTCCCAGGTGGTCTCGTCGATCGTCTTCTTCGCGAACATGCCGCGGAGCGCGCCGGAAAGCGACCAGGGGGTGCGTTCTGCCATGCTCCTAGCCTAGGGCGCGGCCCACATCGACCGAGACGGACACCTCCGGCCGAGACGCACAGGCGTGCCGGGCCATCTAGACCGCAATCGTCCGTCTCGACGAGAGCAGCAGCGCCGAGGCCGTCAGGAGGCCTCCTCCTCGCGGGCGACGCGCTGGCCCACGACGGCCGAGACGCCGTCCTGCCGCATCGACACCCCGTAGAGCGCGTCGGCGATCTCCATGGTGCGCTTCTGGTGGGTGATGACGATGAGCTGGCTGGTGTCGCGCAGGTCCTCGAAGATCGTGAGCAGGCGGCCGAGGTTCGCGTCGTCGAGCGCCGCCTCCACCTCGTCCATGATGTAGAACGGGCTGGGCCGGGCCTTGAAGATGGCGATCAGCAGTGCGACGGCAGCGAGCGACCGTTCCCCGCCCGAGAGCAGCGAGAGCCGGTCGATCTTCTTGCCGGCCGGCTTCACCGTCACTTCGATGCCGGTGGTCAGCAGGTCGTCGGGGTCGGTGAGCTCGATGCTGCCGCTGCCGCCCGGGAACAGCACCGGGAACACGCGGGCGAACGCCGCCTTGGTGTCATCGAAGGCGCTGGCGAAGACCGTCTGCATCTTCCCGTCGATCTCTTCGATGATCGTGAGCAGGTCTTTGCGTGTGTTGGTGAGGTCGGTGAGCTGTTCCGTGAGGAACTTGTGCCGCTGTTCGAGCGCCGCGAATTCCTCGAGCGCGAGCGGGTTCACGCGGCCGAGCCTCGCGAGCTTGCGTTCAGCGGATGCGAGGCGGCGCTGCTGCTCCTCGCGGTCGAATGGCGTCGACGGGCCCGGCGTTCCGTCGCCCTGGTCCTCCCCCGGCACCGGCTCGTTCGGGCCGTATTCGGCCACGAGCACGTCTTCGACGAGGCCGAGTTCGCTGCCGGCGCGCTCGAGCAGGCTCGACAGGTGCAGCTTCTTCTCGTAGATCTGCAGCTCAAGGCCGTGCACGGACTCGGTGATCGCCTGCAGTCGCTCACGCACGGCGCTCTCCTCCCGCCGCAAGCGCACCAGTTCCTCGTTCTGGCCGGCGCGTTCGGTCTCCGCGCGCGCGAGCCGCAGCCGCGCCTCGGCAACGGATGCGTCGACCGACGCCAGCAGCGCCGGCAGCGCCTCGGCGACGTGGGTGGCCGCCTCGACCTGCCGGCGCCGGATGACGGCCCTGCGGGCGGCTTCCTCGGCGGCGGCGCGCTCCCGCTCGATCTGCTTGCCGAGCGCCACCACGCGGCCCTCCTCGGCGCGGACCCGCTCACGGGCGGTCTCCACCTGCAGGCGGGCCTCGACCTCGCGCTCCCGCACGGCCTCGAGTTCGGCCTGCACGGCCTCACGGTTGCTGACGTCCAGGATGGGGCGGGGCCGGGACTGCGCCGCCTCGAGGGCTGCGCGGGCCCGCTCCGAGGCGGCCTCCGCGTCGGCGACGGCGTTGTCGGCGAGCTCGAGCGCGGCGGAGAGCCGGTCGAACTCGGCGGCGGCCGCCTCCCCCTGCGCGCGGGCGCGCCCGAGCCTCTGGGCATGGGCCGCGGCGGCGAGCTCATGCTCGCGCGCCTCGGCCCGCAGCCGGGCGGAACGGTCCTTGTGCTCCTGGAGCAGGGTGCGCTGGTCGGCCAGCTCCACGCGCACCCGGTCGATCTCGGTGGTGACGGCGGCGAGCTTCGCGTTCGCGGCATCGCGTTCGGCGACGAGTTCGAGCTTGCTGCGGGTGGCACCGGTGCCTCCGCGCACGACCTGGTCGGCGACGACGTCGCCGTCCTTCGTGATCACGGTGTACCGCCCGGGCTGGTCTTTGCGACCCTGCACCGTCTCGGCGGTGCGTGCCGCCGCGAGGTCCTCCGCGATCACGGTGTCGGACAGAAGCGCAAGCACACCCGCGGGGGCTTCCACGACCGAGCGGGCGGCGACCAGGCCCGCCGGCAGAGTGGTGTCTCCTCGGCCGGCCGCGGCCTCGGCGACGACGACCTCGACTCGACCAAGGTCGTCATCCCGCGCGTGCTGGACCGCGGCGAACGCGGCGTCGCGTGTGTCGGCGAGTACGCCGTCGGTGAGCGTGCCGAGCCCGGCGGCGATGGCTGCTTCGTACCCGGGTTCCACGCGCACGTGCTCGGCGAGGAGCCCCAGCACCCCGGGCAGCCCGGCCGCGAGGAGCGCCGCCGATCCGTCCTTCTGATCGAGGGCGAGCGAGAGGGCGCTGGTGCGCGCGGCCAGACCGTCGCGTTCCCGCTCGAACCCGTGCAGCTGCTCGCGAAGCCGTTCGACGGCCGCCTCGGCGTCGGCGACGGATGCCAGCGCGAGCTCCAGCCCGTCTCCGCGGCCGCCCTCGCCCAGATCCGCCGTCTCCGCTTCGGCCTCGAGCGCCGCGACATCGCGCTCGGCGTCCTGTCGCCGTTCGAGCGCCGCGTCGAGCGCGTTCTTCTGCCGCAGCACCTCGCCGCGCACGGCCGCGAGCCGGGATGCGGCGGCCTCCGCCTGGCCCTTCAGCTGGGAGATCTCGAGGTCGTGGCGGGAGACCAGGGCCGCCTGCGCGGCGACCTCCTCGTCGATGGCGTCGAGGCTGCGGCGCGCCCGGCCGGTCTCGGCCTGCGCGGCCGCCCACGCCGATTCTGCGGCAGCGACGCCGGCGCGCAGCCGGTCGACCTCCGCCTCGGCGTCGGCGACCATTGCTGCGCTCACCCGCGGCGTGCTGTCCGTCGTCTCCGCCTGGGCGCCGAGCAGCGCGAGCTTCTGGTTCGCGAGGGTGTACAGGCTCCGAAGTCGCTGCTGTTCCTGTTCGAGGGCAAAGCTCACCCGGCGGGCGGCGTCCACGGCATCGCCTATCTGCGCCTGCTCCAGCCGGGTCACGCGCAGCTGCTTCTGCTCCAGCTGCTCCTGCAGCACGATGCGTTCCGAGTGCCGCTCGCTCTCCGTGCGCCCGTGCTGGTCGAGGGCCGTGCGCAGCCCGACGACGTCGTCGGCGAGCAGGCGCGCCCGGGCGTCGCGCACAACCGCGGCGATGGTCTGCGCCTCCCGGGCGATCTCGGCCTGCGCCCCGAGGGGCTTCAGTTGGCGGCGGATCTCTCCGGCCAGGTCGCTCAGGCGGGTGAGGTTCGTCTGCATGGCGTCGAGCTTGCGGAGGGTCTTCTCCTTGCGCCGGCGGTGCTTGAGGATCCCGGCGGCCTCCTCGATGAAGCCGCGGCGCTCCTCCGGGCTCGCGTGCAGCACCGCGTCGAGCTGGCCCTGGCCGACGATGACGTGCATCTCGCGGCCGAGCCCGGAGTCGCTGAGGAGCTCCTGCACGTCGAGGAGGCGGCAGGTGCGCCCGTTGATCGCGTATTCGCTGGCGCCGTTGCGGAACAGCGTTCGCGAGATCGTGACCTCGGAGTACTCGATCGGGAGGGCGCCGTCACTGTTGTCGATGGTGAGCACGACTTCGGCGCGGCCGAGCGGCCCGCGCGTGGACGTGCCGGCGAAGATGACGTCCTCCATCTTGCCGCCGCGGAGGGTCTTGGCGCCCTGCTCCCCCATGACCCACGCAAGCGCGTCGACGACGTTGGACTTGCCGGAGCCGTTCGGCCCGACCACGCAGGTGACGCCGGGCTCGAAGGCGAACGTGGTGGGCTGCGCGAACGACTTGAAACCCTTGAGCGTGAGGCTCTTCAGGTACATGCGCGCCCCCTTCTGCGGAATCGGATCGCACCTACCGTACCCGACGCGCCCCCGTCAACCCGGCACCCCGTCCCGCGCGGCCCCTCCCCCGTGCGCGAGTGCTCAGTTTCTGCGGTTATGAGTCGCGTCTTCCCGCAGAAACTGCTCACTCGCGTATCGGGCGGAGGGGCTGGCAGGCGGGGCAGAAGTGCGACGAGCGGTTCATGAAGCGCTCCCGCACCAGGGTGGTGCCGCACCGGCTGCACGGCCTGCCGTGCTGCCCGTACGCCAGCAGGCTGTGGGCGAAGTAGCCGGACTGTCCGTTGACGTTCACGTACTGGGCGTCGAAGCTCGTGCCGCCCTCGGCCAGCGCATTCTGCAACACGGTCCGCACGGATGCCAACAGCAGCTCGGCCTCGCCTCGGTCGAGCGAGTCGGCGGGCTGGTCATAGTGCAGCCCCGCCATGAAGAGCGCCTCGTCGGCGTAGATGTTGCCGATGCCGCTGGCAAGCGTCTGGTCGAGCAGCACGCGTTTGATGCCCGAGCGCTTCCGGGAGAGCGCGGCGTGGAACGCCTCATCGTCGAAGCCCGGGTCGAGCGGGTCTCGGCCGATGTGCGCGACCTGCGAGGGCACCAGCTGCGACCACGGCCCGCTCACCTCGCCGGAGTGGCCGGCGGGCAGCCCGTCGGCTGTCGGCAGCATGCGGTCGACGGCCATGCTGCCGAAGATCCGCTGGTCGACGAAGTCGAGCCAGAGCTCCCCGTGCGCCGGGTGGCCCAGCTGCAAGCGGATGCGCAGCAGCCGTTCCGCGGGCTGGCCCGGCGTGCGAAGCAGCACCTGGCCGCTCATGCCGAGGTGCGCGACGAGCGCGCGTCCGCCCTCCAGGGGCATCCAGAGGAACTTCCCGCGTCGAACGGCGGCGTGGATGCCGCGTCCCTGCAGTTGGTCGGCGAAGTCGCCGCTCGCACGGTCGTGGCGGCGAAGGGACCGGTCGTCGAAGACCTCGACGCCGTCGATGCTGGCGCCGGTGACGGCCGGTGCCAGGCCGGCGCGGACGACCTCGACCTCGGGGAGTTCGGGCATGCGCTTTAGTGCGCGGACAGGCGCGTCCACGCCTCGAGCGCGGCCGCCATCTCGGCGTGCTTCTTGCTGGTTCCCTCGCCTTGGGCGGTCACCAGCTCACCGACCGCGACGGTCGCGAGGAAGACCTTCGCGTGGTCGGGGCCGCTTTCGTCGACGGTGTAGACGGGGACGCCGGCTCCCCGCCGGGCGGCGAGTTCCTGCAGGCTGGTTTTCGGGTCCATCGAGGCGCCGAAGCGCTCCGGGTCAGACAGGAGTGGGGCGAGCAGGCGCATGACCACCTCGGTCGCGGTTTCTCCGCCGGCGTCGAGGTACACGGCCCCGATGAGCGCTTCGACGGTGTCGGCGAGGATCGAGGCCTTCTCCCGGCCTCCGGTGAGGGTCTCCCCCCGGCCGAGGCGGATGTACTGCCCGAGGCCGATGCCGCGGGCGACCTCGGCGAGAGCGGCGCTGGACACCAGGCTGGCCCGGCGCTTGGCGAGGTCTCCCTCCCCGAGCGCCGGGTACTCGCGATACAGCATGACGGTGACGGCCTGGCCGAGGATCGAGTCGCCCAGGAACTCCAGGCGCTCGTTGGTGGGAATGCCACCGTTCTCGTACGCGTAGGAGCGGTGCGTCAGGGCAAGGTCAAGCAGCCCGGGCTCGATGCGCACGCCGAGGACCGCCTGCAGGGCGGACACGTCGGCGGTCACACCGGTCACGGGTTCGTCGTTTCGCCAGTTTTCGTCAGTTGTTAGACGTCGGCGACCTTGCGGCCCTTGTACTCCATGAACAGCGCGGTGCCGGCGGAGTCTTCGACGACCTTGGCGCGGTGCGGAAGGCTGTAGGTGACCTTGCCGTTCTCGACGGTCTTGACGAGCGTGGGGGCCTCGGCCTTCCACTGCGAACGACGCGCGTGGGTGTTGGCGCGTGACTGCTTGCGCTTGGGAACTGCCATGACTACTTCTCTTCTCTCTCCGTGTCAGCATGGGTGCTCGCACCCGCGCTGATGTCCTGGGAAGCCTGGAATTGGGCCAGTGCCGACCACCGGGGATCGGGCACGTCTTGCGGGCTGAGTTCCGGGGATTCGGCCAGTCGCCTGCCGGTCTCCGGGTCGAGACCTGGGCAATCCGGCCGGCAGACCGGCTGGAACGGAAGTGACAACACGACCGCGTCCCTGATCAGCGGTTCAAGATCCACATGGTCGTCTTGAACCTCAAACTCAAAAGCTTCGTCTAAAGAGTACGCGAAAAGCTCCTGAAACTCGACTTGGACCGGCAATTCGATGTCGGTCAGGCACCGGCCGCACACTCCGGCGGCGACGCCGGTGACCTCACCGGTGGCGAGGATGCCCTCGTGCACCGACTCCAGGCGCACGTCGGTGTCGAGCACGGAGTCCTTCCTGACGGCCACGAGACCCTCGCCGAGGTCTTCGGGCACACGGATGTCGAGGGTCCGTTCCTGCATGGCGCCGGGCCGGTTGACCAGGTCGCGAACATCCACGGTGTACGGCGTCTTCTTGAAGCTACTCACGGCTCAGAGTCTACGCGGGGCGACCTCGCGTTTTCCCGAGAGGGCGAGCGGCCACAGCGACGCCGGGAGCATGCGTGCGCGCCAGCGTCCCTGGCGCCCCGCCTGGGCGCTGATTCCTGCCGTGACGATGTCGAGATCGCGCACCAGCCGCGGCCTGTCGCCTGCGCCCTGCTGTGGCCGGGCGTAGCTGGCGCGTTCCTGGGCGCTGAGCAGGCGCCGTAGCGCCTCGTGCCACGCCGGGTCCGGCTTCCCCGAGAGCGCCATCGTCGCCTCCATCCGGGCGGCCTGCTCCCTCGGCGTTTCCGTCTCGGGGAACGGGATCCCGTGGTCGAGGGCGGTGTCCCGGAGCTCGAGCCAGGCGATGTCGGGGCCGGCTGTCCCCGTGCGGATGGCCCGCCGGCGGCGCGCACTCCGAAGCGCGCGTACGCTGCCGGGAACGAGAGCGAGGATGACGGCGAGCGCGAGGACGAGTGCGAGGTCGCCCGCGCGGATACCGGTGTCGGTGACGGCGGCGGCGCCGCTGGCCGCGGTGGGGTCATCCGCTGTCGGGTCGTCGGTGGGCCGCGCCGCGCTAGACGGCAAGCCGGTGCCGGGGTCGATGCCGGTGGTGCTCGTCTCCGGGGTGGCGTACTCGGGCACGGCGCCCCGCCCGGGTGTCGGCTCAAAGGGAACCCACCCGACGCCGGTGAAGTACAGTTCGGGCCAGGAGTGCAGGTCGTGCGACGTGACATTGAACCGCCGCGCGCCTTCGCCGTAGTTCGCCTCGCGGGTGCCCGGCAGGTAGCCGACCACGACCCTCGACGGGATGCCGAGCGTGCGTGCCATGACGGCCATGGCGGAGGCGAAATGCACGCAGTAGCCGCGCTTGGCCTCCAGGAAGGCGGCGATCACCTCAGCCCCGGCGCCGTCGTAGTCCTTGCTGACCGGGGCGTCGGTGTCGTAGGTGAACTCGCTCCCGCGGAGGTAGTCCTGCAGCGCGACCGCGGCGTCGAAGGACGACCCGGACCCGCCGGTCACGGTGACGGCGGTGTCGTGGATGATGGCGGGGTACTGCGACGGCAGGTCGAGGTAGCGCAGCACATCACGGGGGTAGGCGCCGTCGGACCGGCGAAGCTGTTCGGCGGTGGGCAGCAGCTGCAGGGCCGTGACGGAGTAGTCTTGGCCGCTCGTCGTCGACCGCGTGCTACCGATCGCACCGGTGTCGCTGTTCCACTTCCACGTGCCGCGCAGCCCCTCCACGCGGGTGGCGGGGCTCGGCGCGGGGAGCCACTTGGTGCGCACCCCGTCCACCACGATCGAGGTCTTCGTGGTCGCGGTCTCCACCTCCGAGGAGAGTCCCGGCGGGCGCGGGATGAACTCGGGCGTGTTCTCGGGTTCTGGCGTTGATTCGCTGGCCGTCCAGGTCGCTCCCTGGAAGGTGTCGAGGGTGAGCAGCTTCAGATACGGCGGCTCCGACGCGTTCGTCGAGTAGTGCAGCGCGAGCACGGCGTCCGGGCGGCGCAGGTCGTCGCCGAGGTCGATCATGGTGCGCACGCCCGAGCCGAACAGCAGGCCGGCCGGACCGTTGCCGTTCGGCGCTCCCTGCGCGAGGCCGGCCATGCTGCTGCTGAGCACCAGCGCGGTGACGACGCCGAACCCGCCGACGACGACGGCCGTGCCGCGCACGGGGGCCGATGCCGGGACGCCGGGTCCCGCATCCGGTGCCGGCAACCGGCGCTGACGCACATCGACGGCCAGAAGGAGCAGGAACGCGCACGCGGTGAGCACGAGGCTCAAGGCGCCCGCCCCGCCCTGCACGATGAGCCCGGGCAGGACCACGACCACCAGGAGCGGTGACGCGGCCACGGCCGGCAGCCGCCTGCCGACCGCGAGGAACTCCATGGCGACGGCGACGACGCCCACGGCGCAGACCAGCAGGAAGACGATGCCCTCCTCGGCGACGGCGGGAGCGCTCTGCTGCTGGATGGACCGGAAGCCGGCGCGCACAAGGACGGTGAATCGGTCGAGGGTGTCGGCTGTGGGGATGATGCCCAGGAACCCGGTGCCCCCGCCGAACACGAGCGTGACGAGACCCAGCAGCACAGCGGATGCGCCGAGTGGCGGCAGGCGGAAACCCACGCGTCGAAGCGCTGCCGCGCTGAACAGCACGGCAACGGTCACGAAGGCGAGCGCGAACCACCACGCGCCCCCGCGGAGCACGGGCGCCAGGCACGTGCAGGCCACCAGGATGAGCACGGCCAGGGCCGCCGTGAGCGGCAACGTGGCGGTGCCGCGGGCGCGAGCGTTCTCAGCGAGCGACATCGACGCCCCCGAACATCGCCTGCTGCCCCGCCGACCACGCCTCGGCGATGTCCCTCGCCGATCGAATCGGGATGCAGCGCCAGCCGGCCTCGGCCAGTGCGTCCACGCGGGCCGCCGCCATGGTGTCGAGCACGAACGCGACCGCCGGCTCATACCGGGAGCGGAGCGCGGCGAGGAACGCGCCGTCGTCCTCGTCGATGTCGACGAGGATCGCGAAGGCGGGCATGCGCGACGAGTACAACCCGCGGCCGCGCCAGCGGTCATCCCCCTGGGCGGGCGTCACCGTTACGACGGATGCGAGTCCCTCGAGCAGCGTCCGATCGCCGCCCGGGGGGCCGAACACGCCGGCACCCGTGCCCCCGCGCGGCTCGCCAACGGCCAGCTGGCTGGTGCCGAGTTCGACGACGTGCACGCGGAAGGCGCCGGCGATGAGGTGAACCCCGATGGAGGCGGTGAGCTCCACCGCGATCTCGAAGGCGTGCTCGTCCCTGCCCTCGTGGCGGCCGCGGCCGGCGAGGGCGGTGTCGAGGATGACGACGGCTTCCGGGCTTCCGCCCTGTTCCTCCTGGCGCACCATGATCTCGCCCCGCCGGGCGGTGGCGGGCCAGTTCACCCGGCGGACGGGGTCACCCGGCCGGTACTCGCGCGCGATGAGTTCCTCGGAGTCGGCGTTGGACTGCCGCAGGAGCTCGTGCACGTCCCCCTCCTCGCGGGCGAACCCGCTGCGGCGCCCGGGGAGGGCGGTGACCCGCGGGGTCACGACCAGGTCGGTCGTTCCGCCGACCGGCCGCTCGCAGGATGCCAGGCCGAAGGGGTCGGTGCACAGCAGCAGCAGCGGGCCGACCGGGTACACGCCGCGACGCCCGGGAATGAGGCTGTAGTCGAGGAGGACCGTGTCGCGCCTGCTGCTCCCGGCCGCGGCGAGGACCGGAACCCGGCCGCCGGAACCCGCGGCCAGCTGCGGCGGGGTGCCATCGCGCCAGCGGGTGCCGGCAAGCGGCTTGCGGGAGAGGTTGCGAACAGTGAGGACGACGCGGGTCGGGCTTCCCCCCGCGGGGATGTCGGGTGCGAAGCGGCGGGTGACCTCCACGCGCACGGGCCGGAGGATCGCGGAGGCGAGTGCGATGAGGGGAAGGGCCGCCAGGAGCCAGCCGACGAAGAGGAGTTCACTCACGTCGTTCAGCACCGCGTAGCCCACGAGCACGGCACCGGCCACCAGGAACCCCGCCCCGCGGAGGCTGAATCGGGGGGTCCACGGGCGCGGCCGCGGGATGGCAGGCATGATCAGGCTCGGCTCTGGACGCCCATCGGCACGGGGGTGGCCGCGATGATCCGCCGCACCACCTCGTCGGCGAGGGCGCCGGTGTCCTGGTGGTGGTGGCCGAGGGAGCGGCTGCTAGGGACGAGCCGGTGACTGAGCACCGGCATCGCGAGCGCGTCGATGTCGTCGGGGAGCACGAAGTCACGCCCGTCCAGCGCCGCCTTCGCCTTGGCCGCGCGGATGAGCTGCAGGCTGGCCCGCGGGCTCGCGCCGAGCCGCAGGTCGTGGTCGTCGCGGGTGGCCCGCACGATCGCGACGGCGTATCGCTTCACGGGCGTCGACGCGAACACGGCACGGGCGGCGAGCATCATCGCGCGCACCTGTTCCACCGTGACGACGGGTTCGAGGCGGGTGAGCGGACTCGAGGAGTCCCTGGCGTCGATCATGGCCAGCTCCGACTCGTGGTCGGGGTAGCCCATCGAGATGCGGGCCATGAACCGGTCGCGCTGCGCCTCGGGGAGGGCGTAGGTGCCCTCCATCTCGATCGGGTTCTGGGTGGCGACGACGGTGAACGGCCGCGACAGCGCGTAGGTGATGCCGTCGACCGTGACCTGGTGTTCTTCCATGCACTCCAGCAGTGCCGACTGGGTCTTGGGGCTGGCGCGGTTGATCTCGTCGCCGATGACGATGTTGGCGAACACGGGCCCGGGCTTGAATTCGAAGCGGCGCTCGGACTGGTTGAATACGGCGACGCCGGTGACGTCGGAGGGCAGCAGGTCGGGGGTGAACTGGATGCGGTTGATGCTGCAGTCGACGGAGCGGGCGAGCGCCTTGGCGAGCATGGTCTTGCCGACCCCGGGAATGTCCTCGATCAGCAGGTGCCCCTCCGCGAGGAGCACGGTCAGCGCGGTGAGCACCGACTCCGGCTTGCCGTCGATGACGGTCTGGATGTTGGCGAGGATGCGTTCCCCGTATGCCTGCAGCTGGGCGATCGGCATCGCCTGGCTGTCCTCCCGCGATGCCAGCGGCTCGTCGGTGAGGGTGGACGTGGGCGGCGCGGTGTTCACACCCGAGACCCTTGCAGCAGGGCGGCGACGGCAGCCGGAACGTACGGGGCCACGTCGCCGCCGAGTGCGGCGACCTGCCGCACGAGCGAACTCGAGACGTGGGCGTGGGCGGGATCCGGCAGGAGGAAGACCGTCTCGACGCCCGCGAGGTTGCGGTTGACGATGGCCATCGGGGTCTCGTAGGCCACGTCGACCTGCGAGCGGATGCCCTTGACCAGGACGCTGGCACCGACATCCGTGCAGTAGTCGACCAGGAGCCCCATGCTCCAGGACGACACGATGACGTTGCCCCGGTATGGCGTGCCCTCGATGGCCTGCTCGATGAGCGACACGCGCTGCGCGATGGGCAGCAGCGCCGTCTTGCCGGGGTTGTGCACCACGAGGACATGCAGCTCGTCGAACAGGCCCGCGGCCCGCTCGATCACGTCGAGATGCCCGAGCGTGACCGGGTCGAACGATCCGGGAACGACGGCGATCCTCTGCATACCGTTACCCTAGCGCGCCGCAGGCGGCACACCAGAGCCCTTCAGGAGACTCACTGCCTTCCCCGCGTCAGTTCTTGGTGAGCGAGGCCCGGGCGGTGTCGTCCAGTCGGCGTGCAACGGCACTGCCGAGCGCCGGGAACTCGGCGAGCGACGGGTCGGAGTCGACGACGTGGCCGGCGGCCACGCGGGCGTCGGCGATGAGAGCGCCGTCGCTCGCCACGCGCAACAGGCGCAGCGACGATCGGCCGCCCGACTGCAGGCTGCCGAGCACGTCGCCCTCCCGCCGCAGATCGAGGTCCACCTGAGCGAGCTCGAAGCCGTCGAGCGTCGCCGCGACGGCGTCGACGCGCTCCCGGGCCACCGAGTCGGCCTCGGCGTAGGTCACGAGCAGGCACAGCGCCGGAATCGTCCCGCGTCCGACCCGACCGCGCAGCTGGTGCAGCTGGGAGACGCCGAACCGGTCGGCGTCGAGCACGACCATGACCGAGGCGTTGGGGACGTCGACGCCGACCTCGATGACGGTCGTGGCCACCAGCACGTCCACCGCCCCGGCCGCGAACTGCAGCATCACGCGGTCCTTCTCCTCCGACGGCATCCGCCCGTGCAGGGCCGCGATGCCGGCGCCGGCGAGGGCCGGGTTCGTCCGCAGCTGGGCGAGCACCGTTTCAACGGATGCCGGCGGCCGGGCGCCGCCCTCCGGCGCCGCTTCGAGCTCCTCACCCTCTTCACCCTCACTCGCGGCGATCGCCGGGCACACCACGAAGGCCTGGCGGCCCAGCGCGCGTTCCTCCGCGACCCGTTCCCAGATGCGCGTCTCCCAGGCGGGCCGCTCGGCGGGGGCGACGACGAAGGTGGCGATGCCGGGCCGGCCGGCCGGCAGTTCCTGGATCGTGCTCACCTCGAGGTCGCCGAAGACGGTCATGGCGACGGTGCGGGGTATGGGTGTGGCCGTGAGCACGAGGACGTGCGGCGGTGTGGCGCCCTTCTGCCGGAGCGCCTCGCGCTGCTCGACGCCGAATCGGTGCTGCTCGTCGACGACGACGAGGCCGAGGTCGAAGAAGTCCACGCGGTCGCCGAGGAGGGCGTGGGTGCCGATCACGATGCGGGCTTGACCGGTGACGGTGCGAAGAAGCGCCTTGCGCCGTTCGGCCGTGGCCAGCTGGCCGGTCAGGAGTGTGGGCATCAGCTCGGCCGCGAGGTCGGGCCCGAGCACGTGCACGATCGAGCGAAGGTGCTGGGCCGCGAGCACCTCGGTCGGCGCCAGGAGCGCCGATTGCCCGCCGGAGTCGGCGACGGCGAGCATGGCGCGGAGCGCGACGAGGGTCTTTCCGGACCCGACCTCCCCCTGCACGAGCCGGTTCATCGGCCAGCTGCGGGCGAGGTCGGCGGCGATGTCCGCGCCGACCGTTTCCTGGTCGGATGTGAGGCGGAACGGCAGCGCGGCGTCGAAGCGCTCCAGGTAGCCGCCCGGTTTCGGCACGCGCGGCACCGCCGGCTCGTTCCGCGCCTCCGCCCGCTGCTGCAGGAGCGCCGTCTGGAGCACGAACGCCTCGGTGAACCGCAGCGTGTCGCGTGCGGCGCGCCAGTCGGCATCCGTCTCGGGCCGGTGGATGTGCTCCAGCGCGCGTCCGTGCGTCAGCAGGCGACGGGAGGTGCGGACATCCTCGGGAAGGGGATCGGGAACCGGGCCGAGGCTGTCGAGCACGACGCCGATCGACTTCTGGATCTGCCAGCTGGCGACGGTGCTCGTGGCCGGGTAGATCGGGATGGGCGTGTTCAGCCATCGTTCGGCGGCGGGGCCGCCCGCCAGGAGCGCGGGAGCGTCGTCGGCGTCGAAGAGCTGGAAGTCGGGGTGCGCGAGCTGCCGGTGCCCCTTGTAGCTCGAGACCTTCCCGGCGAAGATGCCGCGCATGCCGCGTTTGATGGCGTCGGCGCGCCAGGCCTGGTTGAAGAAGGTGAGGGTGAGGAGTCCCGAACCGTCGGTGATGGTGACCTCGACGATCGACCCGTTCCGCTGCTTCATGGCGCGCTTCTGCACGTCGCGCACCTCGCCGACGATGGTGACCATCTCGTCGAGGGGCAGTTCGTCGAGGGCGGTCAGCTCGCCTCGGCGCGCGTACCGGCGCGGGTAGTGGCTGAGCAGGTCGCCGACGGTGACCATGGCGAACGCCTTGGACAGGGCGGTGGCCGTGCGGCCGCCGAGAACGTTCGAGAGCTTACTGTCGAGACCAACGCCGGTTTCCGGAGTCGTCATGCTTCGATCGTAGGCTGCGTCACTCCCCCGGCGTGCCGTGGGCGGTGCCCGTGTCCTCGCCGCCGAGGGCGTCGAGTTCTTCCTTCACGAACCGATCCCGCGGCCGCTCCGCGGCGAGGCCCTCCTGGATCTGCCGGGCTTCGTCGACGCGGCCGAGCGTGCGCAGGCACCGCCCGATCGCCCAGCGGCCGATGAACCGCTGGTCGGCGGTGCCGTACTCCTCGGCGGCGGCGAGCGCCTGCTGGAAGTGCGGCATCGCTTCCTCGGGGCGTCCGCTGTCGTGCAGGAACCAGGCGAGGTTGTTGTGCAGGGCCACGCCCCAGCGGAGGGTGCGGGGATCTGTGACCGTGCCCAGCATGGAGAAGCCCTCGGCCGCCCACTCCTCCTGGTGCCCGTTGTCGGCGAGCGCGAGCATGTGCAGCGCGTCGAGGGCGAGGTACTGCGAGCCATCGGCGGCCGCGTGCCGGGCGGCGAGGGTGAACAGCGGCACGGCCTCGTCGGGCGCTCCCTCGGCCACCCGCAGTCGCCCGCGTTCCAGCGCGATCCGGGCCAGCAGGTGCTCGGACGGTTCGTCGACCTCGTCCTCGGCGATCGCGAGTTCCGACTCGGCCTCGTCGAAGTTGCCGAGGAGGCCCCAGGCCCGCGCCACCTGCGTCGTCAGCTCGGCGCGGGCAACGGCGTCCACGCCGTCGTCTTCCATCGCCTCCCGGAAACGGTCGATGGTGGCGGCGGGATCACTGAAGTCCCAGAGAGCGTCGAGCTTGGCCTGGCTGATCGGCATGGAGTCGGTCACACCTTCGTGCTTACACCGATTCACGTCTCCCGGCGATAGGCTCGGTGGCAAATGACGCGAATCATCTCGGGTTTTGCCGGTTCTCTCTCACTGTCCGTTCCGAAACAGGGCACCCGGCCGACGAGCGACCGGGTGCGTGAGGCGATCTTCTCGGCGCTGGAGGCGCAGGACGCGATCCGGCGCGCGCGGGTGCTCGACCTGTATGCCGGGTCGGGGGCGCTGGGGCTCGAGGCGGCCAGCCGGGGCGCGGCATCCGTCACCCTCGTGGAGAAGCATGCCGGGGCCGCGCAGCTGTGCCGGCGGAACGTGGAGTCGGTGCGCCGCGCCGCGCCGAAACGCGACGCCCCCGACATCAGGGTGAGCACGCAGGCCGTGCAGACGTTCCTCAGCGGGGCGACCGGGCGGTACGACCTGGTCTTCCTCGACCCGCCGTACGACCTGGGCGACGCGGAGCTCGCCCGGGCCCTGGCCATGCTGGCGCCGCTCCTGTCAGAGGATGCCGTTGTGGTGGTCGAGCGGAACGTGCGTTCGCCCGAACCGGGCTGGGATCCCAGCCTGGAGTTCACGAAGCGCAAGGACTACGGCGACACGAGCGTCTGGTACGCCCGGGTGGCGGAGCTGCCGCCGTACACCTCGGTGGCCTGAGCCGCCCGCGAGTCGGGCGGTCAGCCGGCCGCGCCGTCCCAGCCCCGGTACGGGTCCCAGCCTCGCTGGTCGTGCGGCTGCCCGTCGACCAGCACCTGCCCCGCCCCGTCCCGGATCACGCCCAGGGCCCGGAAGCCGTCGGGCAGGGCGGTTCCGGCGGGGAACGTCGCCAGGAGCGCGTGGTCCTCACCGCCGTGCAGCACGGCATCCGGGTCGTCGCCCAGCTGCCCGGAGTCGAAGTCGACGGCCACCCCGCTTGCGCGGGCGAGCCGCCCGGCATCGATCGCGAGCCCGTCGGAGACGTCGAGCATGCCCGTGGCGCCCGCGCGCGCGGCGACTGCGCCGAGGCCGACCGGCGGCGACGGCGCCAGCTGCGCGGCGATCAACCCCGGCTGGGCCGCGCGCACCGCTTCGGCGAGGCCGGCGTCGGGTGTGCCGTCGTTCGTCACCGCCTGCCGGAACAGCAGCGCGAGTCCGCGCCCAGCCTCGCCGAGGACGCCGGCGGCCGCGATCGTGTCGCCGGCCCTCGCACCCGAGCGCAGCACGGGCGCCCGCCCCTGCAGGTCGCCGAACGCAGTCACGGCGAGGGTGAGCGTGGCGGAGGCGGAGAGATCGCCGCCGACCACGCCGCAGCCGGGCGCGAGCGCCGCACAGCAGTCCCGCAGTCCGTCGGCGATGCCCTCGATCATCTCGATAGGGGTGTGCGGGGGTGCGGCGATGGCGACGACGAGCGCGGTGGGCACGGCGCCCATCGCGGCGACGTCGGAAAGGTTCGTGGCGGCCGCCTTCCAGCCCAGGTCGTGCGGCGTCGACCAGGCCAGCCGGAAGTCGGGTCCGTGGACCATCATGTCGGTGGTGACGACGAAGCGGCCGTCGCCAGCGGCGACGACCGCGGCGTCATCGCCGGGACCGAGCAATTGGGCGGATGCCGCCGGCAGCCGGGGGAAGATGCGGGACAGCACGTCGCCTTCGCTGAGGGATGCGAGTGTCTCGGTCGTCATTCCTGACACGGTAGCCCATCCGCTGGCGACTCCCCGCCGCCGCACTCTTTCCCCACCCCGGCTGCCGCGCCCGCTCCGGCGGTTCGCGCCCGCTCCAGCGGCCGCGCCGCGCCGAAACGAGGTCACACACGGACCACGACGGGCGGGAGCGGCCGGGCGGGGACGGTAGCCTGAAAGGGATGACCGACCGAATCCGCCTCCCGCGTTCCCGCCGCTTCCTCGGCTCAACCCTCGTCGTCACGGCGGGTGCCGCCGCGCTGACGGGGTGCACGGCGGCCGTGCCGCTCGAGCCGGCGCCCCAGGCGGCATCGACCGCGTGCGCCGACGTCGTGGTGCACCTGCCGACATCCGTTGCCGGGCAGGCGGAGCGCGAGACCAACGCGCAGGGCACCGGCGCCTGGGGGGACCCCGCGACCGTGCTCCTACACTGCGGGGTCGACATCCCCGGCCCGACCACGCTGCCGTGCGTTAACATCAACGGCGTCGACTGGATCAACGACGACTCCGACGCCCCGCGCATCCGCATCACCACCTACGGCCGCACCCCGGCCGTCGAGGTCGTCGTCGACACGACGAAGGTGAGCTGGTCGACGGCCGCCGTGGACCTTGCGGGCACCGCGAAGGTCATCCCGCAGTCCAAGGCGTGCACGAGCATCGACGACCTGCAGCTGCCGAGTGACGCAGCGACGCCCCCGGTCACGCTGGCGCCGACGGCGCCGGCCCCGCACTGACGCGCTGCTACGCCCGGGCGGCCGCCGGCTGCCGCGACGCCGCATGCGCGAGCGCCACGTCGACGAGCTCGTCGACGAGCTCCGGGTAGGAGAATCCGCTCGCGAGCCAGCAGCTGGGGAACATGGAGATCGGCGTGAAGCCGGGCATGGTGTTGATCTCGTTGATGACCCAGCCGTCGGCGGTCAGGAAGAAGTCCACGCGCGCCAGGCCGGCGGCGCCGATCGCGTCGAACGCCTTCACGGCCAGGCGTTGCATCTCGGCCAGTTCGGCCGGCGCCAACTGTGCCGGGCAGACGAGGTCGATGCCGGGAGCGTCGAGGTACTTCGCGGCGAAGTCGTAGAACTCGCGGCCGGACACCACGACCTCGCCGGCCACGGAGGTGCGTGTCGGTTCGCCGGGGCGCCCCTGCAGCACGGCCACTTCGATCTCGCGGCCGACCAGGCCGGACTCGATGAGCACCTTGTCGTCCTCGGCGAGGGCGAGCGTCATCGCCTCTGCCAGCTGGTCGGGCGTCGACACCTTGCTCACGCCCACGCTGGAACCCGCGCGAGCGGGCTTCACGAAGGCGGGAAGGCCGAGCGCGTCGAGAGCGGCGGTCGCGGTCTCCGGGCCCTCCGCCCACTCGGCGGCGGTGATCGTGCGCCACGGGGCGACCGGGAGCCCGGCCTGCTGGAAGACGGTCTTGGTGAAGTGCTTGTCCATTCCCAGAGCCGAGGCGAGCACGCCACTGCCCACGTACGGGAGGCCGACGAGTTCGAACAGTCCCTGCACCGTGCCGTCCTCACCGTACGGGCCGTGCAGGATCGGGAAGACGAGGTCGACGGCGCCGAGGCTGCGGGCCGTGCCGTCCGCATCGGTGACCGTCAGCATCCGCTCGGTGGTGCTGGCGGGCCAGCTCACGCGTGAGCCGTTGTCGACGACCTCGGGCAGCGCGCCCGGCGTCAGCGCGAACTTCGCCGGGTCGTCGTCCTCCAGCACGAACGCACCGTCGTGGGTGATGCCCACCGGGATGACGTCATAACGGGAACGGTCAAGCGCCGCGAGGACCCCGCCCGCCGTCGCGCAGCTGATCGAATGCTCGCTTGAACGCCCCCCAAAGAGCAGCGCCACCGTGAGCTTGTCCGTCATCAATCGTCCTTTCGCCCTGCGGTTCCCGCGAGTCGGTCGTGAGGTGGGGAGCGATGTCCCGGGGATTCAGCGTACCGGCCAGGACCTGCCTGACCTGCTCCACGATGGGCATCTCCACGCCCTTGGCGTGCGCCAGTTCGAGGATCGGGCCGACGGATACGAGTCCCTCGGTGGTCTGCTGCATCTGCTTGACCACATCGTTGTAGCCGTAGCCCTGCCCGAGCAGGCGCCCGGCGGTGTTGTTGCGCGACAGCGGCGACTGGGAGGTGGCGATGAGGTCGCCGAGGCCGGCGAGGCCGGCGAGGGTCTCAGGCTGCGCGCCATAGGCGACCGCGAAGTCGGTCATCTCGACGAGGCCGCGGGTGATGATCGACGCCTTCGTGTTCTCGCCGTACCCGACGCCGTCCACGATGCCGATCGCGACCGCGATGAGGTTCTTCAGGACGCCGCCGAACTCGGTGCCGATGACATCCGTGTTCACGTAGGAGCGGAAATAGCCGTTGGTGGCCAGCTTCGCGACCGCCTGGGCGGTCTCGAGGCTCGCCGACGACACAACGGCGGCCGTCGGCTGCTCCTTGGCGATCTCGAGGGCGAGGTTCGGGCCCGAGATCGCGGCGATGCGCTCGGGAGCGATCGGCAGCACCTGCCCGATCACCTCGCTCATGCGCAGGCCCGACGAACGCTCCACGCCCTTCATGAGGGAGACGATGACCGCCTCGGGGTCGAGGAGGTCGCCGGCGGCGACGAGGTTCTCGCGCAGCGACTGGCTCGGCACCGAGACGAACACCTGTCCGGCGCCCGCGAGGGCGTCCCGGAGGCTGGAGGTGGCCCGCAGGTGCGCGGGCAGGTTGATGCCGGGGAGGTAGTCGCTGTTGCGCCGGCCCTCGCTGATCTCCCGCGCGAGCTCGGGACGGCGGGCCCACAGCACGACGTCGGCGCCGCCGTCGGCGAGGATCTTGGCGAAGGTCGTGCCCCAGCTGCCGGCGCCGAGGACGGCGACCCGGGTGCCGGGGACGACGGGCGGGTGTGCTTTAGCCCTCAAAACGTCCCGTTTCGTGTTGGTCGTGGTCCGCCGGGTTCCAGCGCTTCTCGGGTGCCTTTTCGCCGCGGATGTCTTCGAGCAGTGCCGTGATGTCGTCCATGACGACCGCGGTGGCCTCGGCGAGCGTGGCGCTGTCCAGGGGGCGCCCCTCGAACGCGGACAGGTCGACCGGGTCGCCGATCTTGACGCGGATGGTCTTGCGGGGAAAGAGGCTGATGCGTTTCGAGTAGCGGCCCATCAGCTGCTGCGCGCCCCAGTGGGCCGCGGGGATGACGGGGATGCCCTGCTCCAGCGCGATCCGCACCGCGCCGCTCTTGCCGCGCATGGGCCAGAGGTTGGGGTCGCGGGTGAGCGAGCCCTCCGGGTACACGATCACGCCGCCGCCCTCGCGGGCGAGGCGCTCGGCTGCCTGCACCGGCCCCTTACCGCGGGCGGATCCGCCGCGGGCGACTGGGATCTGGCCGGAGGAGCGCAGCAGCGCGCCGACGACCGGGATGTCGAACAGCGAGGCCTTGGCGAGGAATCGCGGCAGGCGTCCGAGCTTCCACGCGACGACGCCCATGACCACCGGGTCGATCTCGGTGTAGTGGTTGGGCGCCAGCACGAAGGCGCCGGAGCGCGGCAACTTCACGGCGTCCTCGATCTCGAAGCGTGCGGCGAGGTTCATGATCGGCAGCACGATGCCGGCCAGGAGCCAGAAGATGGAGGGCTTCCGGGTCTCCCGGCCGACGCGCGGTGATGGTGAGGTCGTGTCTGGCACGGCCCGGCTATCCTTCGAGGTCGAAGTCGGCCCCCAGGAGCTGCAGCTTGGTGATGAAGTTCTCGTAGCCCCGGCTGATGATCCCGACGTTGCTCACGGTCGACGTGCCCTCGGCGGAGAGCGCCGCGATGAGGTGGCTGAATCCGCCGCGGAGGTCGGGGACCTCGATGTCGGCGCCGTGCAGCTTGGTGGGCCCGGTGATGACGGCCGAGTGGTTGAAGTTGCGCTGCCCGAACCGGCACGGGTGGCCGCCGAGGCATTCCTTGTGGATCTGGATGGTGGCGCCCATCTCGATGAGGGCGTCGACGAAGCCGAACCGCTGCTCGTAGACGGTCTCGTGCACGATTGACACGCCCTGCGCCTTGGTCAGGGCGATCACGAGCGGCTGCTGCCAGTCCGTCATGAAGCCCGGGTGCACATCCGTTTCGATGACGACCGGCTTCAGGTCACCGCCCGGGTGATAGAAGCGGATGCCGTCCTCGTGGATGTCGAACGCGCCGCCGACCTTGCGGAAGACGTTGAGGAAGGTGATCATCTCGGCCTGGCGGGCACCGCCGACGAAGATGTCACCCTCGGTGGCGAGGGCCGCGGCAGCCCAGCTGGCGGCCTCGTTGCGGTCGAACAGCGCCCGGTGGTCGTAGCCCTGCAGGCGCTCCACGCCTTCGATGCGGATCACCCGGTCGGTCTCGACCGTGATGATGGCGCCCATCTTCTGCAGGATGTTGATGAGATCCATGATCTCGGGCTCGATGGCGGCGCCCTTGAGCTCGGTGATGCCCTCGGCCCGCACGGCGGTGAGGAGCACCTGCTCGGTCGCGCCGACGCTCGGGTACGGGAGCTCCACCTTGGCGCCCTTGAGGCC
Organism: Cryobacterium tepidiphilum; assembly: GCF_003716325.1. Lineage (GTDB taxonomy): Bacteria > Actinomycetota > Actinomycetes > Actinomycetales > Microbacteriaceae > Cryobacterium > Cryobacterium tepidiphilum. Next base: position 49,491 of record NZ_RDSR01000023.1, read on the forward strand.
GTTCGGGGCCGACATGCGGATGCCGTTGGGCAGCTTCTCGACGATGGCGCCGAAGGTGCGCAGCACCTCGAGGTGGTAGTCGATGGGGCGGTCGCCGATGCGGCAGCCACCGAGGTCGGGGATGAACGCCTCACCGAGGCGGTGCAGCAGCGGGCCGCAGAACAGGATCGGGATTCGGGACGACCCGGCGTGCGCGTCGATGGCGGCGAAGTGGGCGCTTTCGACATCGACGGGGTCGAGGTGCAGTTCGCCGGGCTCGGCGCCGTCTGTCACCTTGACGCCGTGCACCTCGAGAAGGCCGCGCACGATCCGCACATCGCTGATGTTGGGCACGTCTTTCAAGGTGCTGGGGCTCTCGCCGAGGAGTGCCGCGACCATCGCCTTGGTGACGAGGTTCTTCGCACCCTTCAGCTCGATCCGCCCGTTGAGGGGGATTCCGCCGCGAATGGTGATGCGGTCGCTCTGGAGTCCAACGGCTGCGCCGTGCGTCTGTGCGTCCTCGACGAGTGTGCTCACGTATTACCTACCTTGCGGGGAGAGTGCGGGGCCGCCAGGGCTCACGCGTGGATTCGAATTCTGTTATCCGCGCCTCATCACGCAGGGTCAGGCCGATGTCATCCAGGCCTTCGAGTAGCCGCCACCTAGTGTATTCGTCGATCTCGAATTTGACTGTGAGTTCACCGATCCGTGCACTTCGCTCAACAAGGTCGACGGTCATGTCTATTCCCGGGTTCGCCTCGAGCGCCTTCCAGAGCCGCTCGGTGTCGTCCTCGGAGATCTGTCCGGCCAGCAGGCCCTGCTTGCCGGAGTTCCCGCGGAAGATGTCGCCGAACCGGGGGCTCAGGACCGCACGGAAGCCGAAGTCGCGGAGCGCCCAGACGGCGTGCTCCCGGGAGGACCCGGTGCCGAAGTCGCTGCCGGCGACGAGCACGCGCGCGCCCTGGTACGCCGGCTGGTTGAGCACGAAGTCGGGGTCCTGCCGCCACCCGGCGAAGAGGGCGTCCTCGAAGCCGGTCTTCGTGACCCGCTTGAGGTAGACGGCGGGGATGATCTGGTCGGTGTCGACGTTCGAGCGCCGGAAGGGCACGCCGACGCCGGTGATGGTGGTGACTTTTTCCACGGCTACTTCGCTCCCTCTTCGATGGGGGCACCGGCCCCGACGCTGATCCGCTCGACGCTGATCCGTTCGGCGCTGTCGCGTTCGTCCTGCAGCAGGTCCCACGGGCTCGACAGCGTGCCGCGGATGGCGGTCGCGGCCGCCACCAGCGGGGAGACCAGGTGGGTGCGGCCGCCCTTGCCCTGGCGTCCCTCGAAATTGCGGTTGCTGGTGGACGCGCACCGCTCCCCCGGCGCCAGCTGGTCGGGGTTCATGCCCAGGCACATGGAGCAGCCGGCGAAGCGCCATTCGGCGCCGAACTCGAGGAAGACCTTGTCGAGGCCCTCGGCCTCGGCCTCCAGGCGCACGCGGGCCGATCCCGGGACCACCAGCATCCGGATGTTCTCGGCCTTGGTCTTGCCCTTGATGATCTCGGCGGCGGCGCGCAGGTCTTCGACCCGGCTGTTGGTGCAGGAGCCGAGGAACACGGTGTCGACCCGGATGTCCTTCATGGGCGTGCCGGCCTCGAGGTCCATGTACTCCAGGGCACGCTCGGCGGCGGAGCGCTCGTTGGCATCGGTGATTTCGGCGGGGTTCGGCACCGTCTGGCTCAGCGAGACGCCCTGTCCGGGGTTGGTGCCCCACGTGACGAAGGGCTCCAGCTCGTCGGCGTCGAGGATCACCTCGGCGTCGAACCGGGCGCCCTCGTCCGTCGCCAGCGTCTCCCAGTAGGCGACGGCGTCGTCCCAGTCCTGGCCCTGCGGCGCGTGGACGCGGCCCTTCAGGTAGTCGTAGGTCGTCTCATCCGGTGCCACCATGCCGGCGCGGGCGCCGGCCTCGATCGACATGTTGCAGATCGTCATGCGGCCCTCCATCGAGAGCGCACGGATGGCGCTGCCGCGGTATTCGAGCACGTAGCCCTGGCCGCCTCCCGTGCCGATCTTCGCGATGACGGCGAGAATGATGTCCTTCGCGGTCACTCCCGGGCGCAGCTGGCCGTTGACGGTGATCGCCATGGTCTTGAACGGCTTCAGCGGCAGCGTCTGGGTGGCCATGACGTGTTCGACCTCGCTGGTGCCGATGCCGAAGGCCATGGCGCCGAACGCGCCGTGCGTGGACGTGTGCGAGTCGCCGCAGACGACGGTGATGCCCGGCTGGGTGAGCCCGAGCTGCGGGCCGACGACGTGCACAATGCCCTGCTCGATGTCGCCCAGCGAATGCAGGCGCACGCCGAACTCCTCGCAGTTGCGTCGCAGCGTCTCGATCTGGGTGCGGCTGGTGCGGTCGGCGATCGGGCGGTCGATGCCGATCGTCGGCGTGTTGTGGTCTTCCGTGGCGATCGTCAGGTCGGGTCGCCGCACGGGGCGGCCGGCCATGCGGAGGCCGTCGAACGCCTGCGGGCTCGTCACTTCGTGGACGAGGTGCAGGTCGATGTAGATCAGGTCGGGGTTGCCGTTCTCGCCCTTGGCGACGAGGTGCTTGTCCCACACCTTTTCGGCCAGCGTGCGCGGGCGGGCGGATGCGATAGGTGCGTCAGTCATGATCGCTCGTCTTCCTTGAAATCGGTGGTCAGCCATCGACAAACTCCGCGACGAGAGCGGCCTCAGGACAGGGGCTCGTCGCGGCAAAGAAGAAGTCGACCGAACAACAACACCGCTCTAGGATATCATCGCGCGGACCACAACGACGCTGACGTTGTCGTGTCCGCCGTTCCCCAACGCCGCCTCGACCAGGACGTCCGCCGTCGAGGGGCCGTCCTCGCCCGTGTGCGACGCGAGCAGGCGGGCGATCTGGTCGTCGTCGAGTTCCTTCGTGAGTCCGTCGGAACAGATGAGGAACGCCTGGTGTTTCGCGGCGGGCAACAGCCAGACGTCGGCGTCCACGTACTCGTCGGCGCCGATGGCCCGTGTGATGACGTTCCGCTCCGGATGGCTCTCGGCATGCTGCGGGTCCAGGAGGCCGGCGTCGACCATCTCCTGCACGGCGGAGTGGTCGACCGTCACCTGGTGGAGACGGTCGCCCTCCCAGCTGTATACCCGGGAGTCGCCGACGTTGAAGACCATCCACTGGCATCCGCTGTCGGCGCCGGCGTCGACGAAGGCGATACCGGCCAGGGTCGTGCCCGACACCGCCGTGCCCACGTCGCCCGCCGTGCTGAGGTCACGCACGGCGTCGTTGGAGGAGTGGATGGCGTCGAGGATGCGCTCGGGCGTCGATGGTGCGCCGGATTCGATGTGCTCCTCGAAGACCCGCACCACGGTCTGGCTCGCCGCGTCGCCGCGCGCGTGTCCGCCCATTCCGTCGGCGACGAGGAAGACGGGCGCCTGCGCGCGAAGGCTGTCCTCGTTCGCCTTCCGCACCATCCCGACATCCGTTCGGGAACTGAAGCGGACGCGAAGGCGGGAGCTTCCAAACGCGATGTCGCTCTCGCCGGTGGCCGTCACGTTTCCCAGCGTATCAACTGTCGCTTCCCGCGCCCGGCTCGTCGGCCTGGACGGAGGTGAGCGGGCCTTCCCGGCGCGCCTTGATCAGGCTGGCGATCGTGGCGACGGCCATCGACACGATGATCACCCCGAGGGAGGTCCACGTGTTGATCTCGGGCGCCCACTCGACCCCGTGGCCGCCGTTGATGAACGGCACCTCGTTGGTGTGCAGCGCGTGGAACACGAGCTTCACGCCGATGAAGGCGAGGATGAACGCGATGCCGTACTTGAGGTAGTCCAGGCGCTCGAGCAGGCCGCCGAGGAGGAAGTACAGCTGGCGCAGGCCCATGAGCGCGAACACGTTGGCGGTGAAGACGATGAACGGGCTCGTCGTGATGCCGAAGATCGCGGGGATCGAGTCGAGGGCGAAGATCAGGTCGGTCGTGCCGATCGCGATGAACACGATGAGCATGGGAGTGAACACCTTGCGGCCGTCGACGAGAGTGCGGAGCTTGGAGCCCTCGAAGGAGTTGGAGATGCGCAGGTGGTGGCGCAGGTAGCGCACGAGTGCGTTCTCGCTGCTCTCCTCCTCTTCGCCCTCCTCGCCGGCGACGGCCTGGTGGATGGCGGTGAAGAGGAGGAAGGCTCCGAAGATATAGAAGATCCAGCTGAAGTTCTCGATGAGGGAGGCGCCGAGCAGGATGAAGATGCCGCGCAGCACGAGGGCGATGATGATGCCCACCATCAGCACTTCCTGCTGGTATTTCCGGGGCACCGAGAACCGCGACATGATCAGCACGAACACGAACAGGTTGTCGATGCTCAGGCTGTACTCGGTGAGCCAGCCGGCGAGGAACTGTCCCGCGTGTTCCGCGTCGGCGAGCACCAGCATGAGCACCGTGAAGACGAGTGCAAGGGTCACGTAGAAGGCGACCCAGAGGCCGGCCTCCTTCATGGAGGGGATGTGCGGGCGCTTGAAGACGTAGAGCAGGTCCGCGACGAGGATCAGGGTCAGGATGACCAAGGAGCCGATTTCGAAGGGAAGCGGGAGGGCAAGTTCCACGAGGAGCCTTTCTCAGTGAGGGGTGCCGCAGTGCAGCACGAAACCCGAAAGTCTCTCCCGCGCCATCCGGCACCACCGTGTCCGGGAGCGCGGCAGCACGCTCCGTATTGACGATCACGGTGTAGGACCCCGTCAGGGCCCAGAGGGATACTCCCCTTCGCTGGGGAAAGTCTAGCGGACGAGGCCCGCGCCTGCGCTCCCTCCCGCTGCCCCGCGCGACGACGTCCAGCACGCTCCGCGGGTTGAACGCCGCTGCGCGGGTTGAATTCGACCCGCGCAGCGGCGTTCAACCCGCGCGTCGGGTTCGCATTCGGGGAGGCAAGAAAGAAGCCCTCCCGCGATGAACGCGAGAGGGCTTCTGCGGTTGTGACCCCAGCGGGATTCGAACCCGCGTTACCGCCGTGAGAGGGCGACGTC
>NZ_RDSR01000024.1 GCF_003716325.1 Cryobacterium tepidiphilum
CTCACCCACCCCGAGACCGGGGTGGTGCTCTCCATGGGAAAGACGAAATACAAAGTCCCCAAAGACCTCAAACGGTGGCTGCGGCTACGCGACCAGACCTGCCGCCGCCCCGGCTGCACACGACCCGCCACCCACGCGGACATCGACCACACCACAGACTGGGCCCACGGCGGACCCACCGACGCGGCCAACCTCGCCGTCCTCTGCGAACCCTGCCACCAGCTCAAACACCTCACCGCCTGGAAAGTGAAACAACACGGCGGCGGCACCCTGGAATGGACCACCCCCACCGGCCGCGTGCACCGCACCGAACCCGCCGTGAGAATGCGAAGCCAAAACCCGCCGGCCGAACCGGCCGGGGCGACCGAACCCGCCGGGCCGCCGGAACCAACCGAACGAAGCGAACCAACCGAACGGAGCGAACCAGCCGAAGAGTCAGAACCACCCGCGACGTCCGAGCGAGCCGAACGGACCGAACCACCCGCGGCGTCCCGCACAGCCGAACCGCCTCCCCTCGACCCCCACGCACCGCCGCCGTTCTAAGACGCACCCTTTCGGATCGCAGCGTTGATGGGCGCCAGCGTGGCGCTCATCCAGCGGAATCAGGCGCGCAGGTCGAGGACGGCCTTGCCGATCTGGCGGCGTTCCTCAAGCGCGGCGAGCCCCTTCTCGACCTCGTCGAAGCCGTAGCGGCCGGTGATCTCGATCGACAGCGAACCGTCGAGCAGGCCGCGGAACACGTCATCCGCTCGTCGCTGCACGGTTTCGGCGTCGGCGAGGTGGTCGGCCAGACGCGGACGGGTCAGGAACAGCGACCCCGCCTCACCGAGCTCGATCGGGTCGAGGTCTTTCAGCGAACCGCCGACCGACCCGTAGTTGACCACCAGACCGCGGATGCGCGTCGCCCGGAAGCTGTCGCGCAGCGTGGGTTTTCCGACGGCATCGAAGACGACGTCGACACCTCGGCCGTCGGTTGCCTCGCGAACCTTGTCGGCGAACCGGCCGCCGTCGTACAGGAAGACGTGGTCTGCGCCATGACGTCGGGCGACGTCGGCCTTCTCCTCGGAACTGGTCGTCGCGAAGACCGTGGTGCCCAGTCGTTTGGCAAACTGGATCAGCAGTTGGCCGATTCCCCCCGAAGCCGCGTGGATCAGGCACGTGCTGCCGGGTCCGAGCCGGCCCACATCATGGGTGAGGTAGTGGGCGGTGGAGCCCTGGAAGATCGAGGCGGCCGCCAGGTCGAGGTCGAGCTCGTCGGGCACGATGGCGAGGCGCTCGACCGGTACGACGGCGAAGTCCGCATACGATCCCCAGGAGATGCACCAGGCAACTCGGTCCCCGGGCTGCACGCGGTTCGTGCCCGGCCCGACCGCTTCGACCGCTCCCGCACCCTCCATGCCAAGGGTGAGCGGCAGGCGCACCGGGTACGTTCGCGACGTCTCGTATTTCCCCTGGCGCGTGTGCACGTCCATGAAGTTGATGCCGGCGAAGGCGACCTTCACCAGGGCTTCGCCGGGACCCGGCTGCGGAACCGGTACCTCCTGACGCTGAAGCACGTCGGCGTCGCCGTATCGCTCGATCCGGATCGCCTTCATTGCTGCTCCCTCGCTTGTCGGTGCTCCTACCTACCAGGTGCCGGGAGCGTAATCCTTCAGAAACACGCCGCAGAGGTCCTCGCCCGCTTCGCCGCGCACGATCGGATCATATACGCGCGCCGCCCCGTCGACGAGGTCGAGTGGGGCGTGAAAGCCCTCCTCGGCGAGGCGCACCTTGGTGGGGTGCGGACGCTCGTCGGTGATCCAGCCGGTGTCGACGCTCGTCATCAGAATCCCGTCGCTCAGCATCTCCTTCGCGCTGGTGCGCGTGAGCATGTTGAGGGCAGCCTTGGCCATGTTCGTATGGGGGTGCCCCGGCCCCTTGTACCCGCGCCCGAAGACGCCCTCCATCGCCGACACGTTCACGATGTAGGTGCGCCGGGCAGCGGATGCCTTCAGCGCCGCCCGCAGGCGGCTCACCAGCAGGAACGGCGCCGTCGTGTTGCAGAGCTGCACCTCCAGCATCTCCAGCGGGTCCACGTCCTGAACGTTCGCGGTCCAGCTGTTCTCGTGGTGCAGGTCGGGCACGAGCCCGCCAGCGTCGATAGCGGTGCCGTCGGCCAGCTTCGCGAGCGACGAGGAGCCGGGCGCCAAGGCCAGGTTGGTGAGGTCATCCGCTGTGAGCGTGCCGGAGCTCGCCGCGGCGGCGAGGATCGGGTGGCTGGCGACCGACGCCGCCAGTGCCAGCGGATGCGCGTCGCTGGTGTGCCCGAAGGTCACGATCTCCGGCAGCGGCCCGTCGGGCAGCGGCGACTGCTCCGCCTCGACGAGCGGGGAGTACGAGCCGGGGGAGCGGCGCACCGTCTGGGCGGCGTTGTTGATGAGGATGTCGAGCGGCCCCTGCTCGGCGACCGAGTCGGCAAGGCCGATGACCTGGGCGGGGTCACGCAGGTCGATGCCCACGATGCGGAGCCGGTGCAGCCAGTCCGCGGAGTCGGGCATTGCGGTGAACCGGCGCACGGCATCCCGCGGGAATCGCGTCGTGATCGTCGTGTGCGCGCCGTCGCGCAGCAGCCGGAGCGCGATGTACATGCCGATCTTGGCCCGGCCGCCGGTGAGCAGGGCGCGCTTGCCGGTGAGGTCGGTGCGGGCGTCGCGCTTCTGGTGGCTCATGGCCGCACAGCTCGGGCAGAGCTGGTGATAGAAGGAGTCGACGAGCGTGTACCGCTGCTTGCAGATGTAACAGGGGCGGGCGACGAGGAGCTCGCCGGCGATCGGCGCCTCCGTGCCGCGCGTGAGTTGCGCCCCGCGGGTCTCGTCGTCGATTCGGGTGGGAGCACCGGTGGCCGTGGCGGCGATGACGGAACGGTCGGCATCCGCGATGGCGAGGCGCTTCTCGGCGCGGCGCACGGTCTTCACCGACTTGAACATCTTCGCTGTCGCCTGCCGCACGGTGGTGAAATCCGGATGCTCCGGGTCGATGTCGCTGAGCGACGCCAGTACACGGAGGGTCGCCTCGAGGTCGCGGGGGTCGATGCCCGATCCGGCAGGGGCGAGGGTCTCCGAGCTCATCCGAGAATTCTACGTCGTGTGGCTGATGCCTCCAGCCGGACCGCTCGACGTGCCGGCCGGGCGCCGGGTCAGTCGATCGGCATCAGCGGCCGAGGGCTTTCCGCCCGGGCCGCGACCTCGATCAGGAACTGCTCCTGGGCGCGCGCATAGTCGGCCAGCGGGGCGTTCCGCGCGAGGAGCTCGCGGCGGGCCTCGGCGGCCTGGCCGATCACCTGGGCCTCATCGATGCGAGTGAGCCGTCCGTCTGCCACGACCAGGTCGCCGTCCACGATGACGGTTCGCGCAGAGTGGTCCCAACTGCTGAGGATGAGCGTGGCGAGCGGGTCCTCCCCGCTGGCGTACACCGGCTGCTCCAGAGAGAAGACCGACAGGTCCGCAAGGGCTCCGACGGCTATCCGCCCGGCGGCCAGGCCGAGGAGCCCAGCCCCGCCCCGCGTGGCCAGGTGCAGCACGGAGGCTGGCGTCTCCCACCTCGCGGGGTCGCGCCGGCCCGGGCGGTGGAGCAGCAGCGCGAATCGCATGGCATTGACCATGTCCAGGGAACCGCCGCAGTTCGCGCCGTCAGTGCCGAGGGCCACGTCGACACCCGCACCCCGCCACGCGGCCAGCTCGGCGATCCCGCTGCCCAGTTGCAGGTTGCTCTGCGGGTTGTGCACGAGGGTCACGCCGCGTTCGGCGAGCACGTCGAGATCGGACCGGGTCAGCCAGACGTTGTGGGCCGTGCTGAGCAGGGGCGTCAGCAGCCCGTGCTGATCCATCACCTCCAGCCAGCCCGACGCGCCCCGCGGCGCGGGAAGAGACGCCTGCACCCGGGTCTCCTGCAGGTGGGTGTGAACACGGATGCCGGACTCCCGTGAGATCGCGGCGATCCTGGCCATCATGGCGGGCGTGCAGCGCTGGGGTGAGGACGGGCCGAACATAACGCCGGTGCGACCGCTGGGCGAGTGCCAGGAACGGTGCAGGTCGAGGGTGGCGTCGATGAGGTCGTCGCCGGCCGGCTGGGCGAACACGGGGTCGCGATGGCGGGCTGCGGCGGGCCAGTCCTCGTCGGCCACGCCGATCGTCTGCGGCAGCGGAACGTCGGAGATCATCGGTGCGACCCGCGCCCGGATCCCGATCTCCTCGTACGCCTCCAGGGCCGCCTCCTGATGCTGGACTGCGCCGCCCAGATGGTCGAGGAGTGAGGTCGTCCCGGTCCGGAGGGCCTCAATGGCCTGCAACTGGGCGGTGAGCTTCACCTCCTCCCGCGTGCGGCCGGCGGTGGCAGCCCACGCGTACATCATCCAGGGCTCGAGCGGCAGCCCGGCGCCGTCGTGCCGGCACAGCTGGCTGTAGGAATGCGTATGGGCGTTCACCAAGCCGGGGAGGATGAGACAGCCCCGGGCATCGATCGCCTGAGCGTGCGGGTAACGGTCGGCACACCCGGGCCCGATGTCCGCGATGACGTTGCCGTGGATGACGATGTCCGTCTCCGTCAGGCGGCCGGCATCGTCCAGATGCATCCCCCCGCGCACCACCAACCGCCGGCCGTGCTCGACATCTCTGACGGCCTCGCCACGGGGGATCTCCACGATGTTCCTTTCAATCGGCGACGCTTGCGCGCGGGCCCTTCGTCTCCCGCGGCTCCAACGGTCGCAGAACCGGGTGGGGCGGCGCAATGCCGTTCGACGTGGATGAGGGGGAGCATAGGCTGGAGGCATGGCTGATTCCGTTGAGTTCTGGTTCGATCCCTCCTGCCCCTGGGCCTGGATGACGTCGCGTTGGGTGGACGAGGTGGCGGAACACCGTGACCTCGACGTCACCTGGAACGTGATGAGCCTCGCCGTGCTGAACGAGGACAAGGACGTGAGCGACGACTACCGCGCCTTCTTCCCGCGCGCCCTCAAGTACACCCGCCTGGTGACCGCCGCGAAGGAACGGCACGGCCAGGAGGTCGTGAAGCGCCTCTACGATGCCCTCGGCACGCGCATCCACCCGGGCGGCTCGACCGATCCCGACGAGGTGATCCCCGCGGCGCTCGCCGAGGCGGGCCTGCCGGCGGATCTCGCGGCGTACGCCGATAGCGACGAATATGACGAGCAGATGCGGGCCAGCCACTTCGAGGGCATCGACCGCGTCGGGCAAGACGTCGGCACGCCCGTCATCGCCGTGAACGACGTGGCGTTCTTCGGGCCGGTCATCTCACCGGCGCCCAAGGGCGAGCAGGCGCTCACCCTCTGGGACGGCGTTGTCGCCGCGGCCGCATACGACGGCTTCTTCGAACTCAAGCGCAGCCGCACCCGCGGCCCGAGCTTCGCCTGACGCGTTCCGCGGGCAAGAAGAGGGGCAACCGATGAACCAGGCAGTCCACTTCATCACGTGCTCGACACTCGACCTTGACGCAGCCCGGCGCTTCTACGTGGACGGCCTCGGCTGGCAGGCGCTCGTCGACGTCCCCGGCGAGATCGTCTTCTTCCAGGTGGCGCCGGGTGTCGTGCTGGGGCTCTTCGACGCGGTGAAGTTCGCCGACGACCTGGGCGACGCAGGCGCCACCGGCGTCTCGGGCCTGACGCTGTCGCACAACGTCGAGAGCCGCACCGCCGTCGACCGCGTCGTAGAGACGCTCTCGGCCGCGGGCGGCACCGTGCGGACCCCGCCCCGGGACGGCGCCTTCGGCGGCATCTACCACGCCCACGTCACCGACCCGAACGGCCTGATCTGGGAGATCGCGCACAACCCAGGCTGGCGCATCGAGCCATCCGGGGCCGTGGTGCTCGCTTGACAGCACGCATGCCCCTCGCGCACACCGCCGCCGACGAAGCCGCCGTGGTCGCGCGCCTCCGCGCCGCCGGCTGCGTCTTCGCCGAGGAGGAAGCGGCGCTGCTGCTGGCCGAGGCGGCCACACCGGCCGCCCTCGAACGGATGCTCACCCAGCGCGTCGACGGCACCCCGCTCGAGCACGTGCTCGGCTGGGCCGCCTTCTCGGGCCTCCGCATCCAGGTCGACCCGGGCGTCTTCGTGCCTCGCCGCCGCACGGAGTTCCTCGTCGAGCAGGCCATCACGCTCGCCAGCGGATGGGCCGCACCCGTCGTGGTCGACCTGTGCTGCGGCTCGGGCGCACTCGGCGCGGCCTTCGTCGCCGGTTTCGCCGGAACGGCGAAGGTGTTCGCCGCCGACATCGACGCCGCATCCGTCGCCTGCGCCCGCCGCAATCTCGACCCCGCCCGGGTGTACCAGGGCGACCTGTACGACGCCCTGCCGACGGCGCTTCGCGGGCGGGTGCAGCTGCTCCTGGCCAACACGCCCTATGTGCCGAGCGACGCGATCGCCACCATGCCGCGGGAGGCGCGCCTGCACGAGGGAACCGCTGCGCTCGACGGCGGGCGGGACGGCCTCGACGTCCAGCGCCGCGTCGCGTCCGGCGCCCGGGACTGGCTCGCCCCGGGTGGTCACCTGCTCGTGGAGGCCGGCGACGACCAGGCGCCCGTCGCGGCGGCCATCTTCGAGCACGCGGGACTCACGGCCCGCATCGTCAGCTCCGAGGAGTGGGACGCGACAGTGGTGATCGGCACCGCCGGGACCGGGGAGAACCGATGAACGCGACAGGCCTGCAGCTCAGCATCGACCCGCACGGCGCCACCCCGCCGTTCGAGCAATTGCGCACCCACGTCCTGCAGGCGGTGCGCGCCGGCGACCTGGCGCCGGGGCACAAGCTGCCGACGGTTCGCTCGCTGGCCGACGAGCTGGGTCTCGCCGTCAACACGGTCGCGCGCGCGTACCGGGAGCTGGAACACGACGGCATCATCGAGACCCGCGGCCGCAGGGGCTCCTTCATCGCCACCCTCGGCGACCCGTCGGTGCAGCAGGCGCAACTGGCCGCCACCGCCTACGCCGATCGCACCCGGGAGCTCGCCATCGAACCCGCCGAAGCGCTCGGCATCGTGAAAGCCGCCCTCGGCATCCGCTGAATAGACTTCTGCCATGCGCATTCACCTCGCCACCGATCACGCCGGCCTCGAGTTCAGCCGGCAGCTCAGCGCCCACCTCACCGAGGCCGGCCACGACGTCATCGACCACGGACCGGCGACCTACGACGCACTCGACGACTACCCGGCGTTCTGTATCAACGCCGCCCACGCGGTGGTTCGCGAGCGGGCCGCGGGCATCGACGCGCTCGGGGTGGTGTTCGGCGGATCCGGCAATGGCGAGCAGATCGCCGCGAACAAGGTGCTCGGCGCCCGCGCCGCCCTGGTGTGGAACCACAGCACGGCCGTGCTCGCCCGCCAGCACAACGACGCCAACGTCATTTCCATCGGCGCCCGCCAGCACACGCTCGAGGAGGCCATCAGCTTCATCGACGCGTTCATCGCCGAGCCGTTCACCGGTGAGGAACGGCACGTGCGGCGCATCGCACAGCTGGCCGAGTACGAGGCGACCCGCGACATCCTCGGCAAGGGCGTTGACCAGTAGCCATGCCTGAAGGCCACTCCGTCCACCGCATCACCCGCCAGTTCGCCCGCAACTTCGTCGGCAAGCCGGTCACCGTCTCCTCCCCGCAGGGCCGGTTCGCGCAAGGCGCCGCGCAGATCTCGGGCCACATCATGACGGATGCGAAATCCGTCGGCAAGCAGATGTTCCTCGAGTTCGACAACGGGTTGTGGCTGCGCGTGCACCTGGGCATGTACGGAGCGTGGGACTTCGCCGGCGACATCATCATGGACGCCACGATCGCATCGGCGAACGGCCGCATGGGGCAGACCAACCAGCGCGGCACGATCCTCGACGTTGTTCCCGCAGACGCCACCGCTGATGCCGCTGGTGACGGAGAGGGCGACGAGCGCATCTTCGACCGGGCCGGCGAGAACTCGATGCACTCGATCGGGGCGCCCCGGCGAACACGCGTGCGCATGGCGGAGCAGGAGAAGGAGACGGGCGCATTCGACACGTTCCCGCCGGAACCGGTGGGGCAGGTGCGGGTGCGCCTGCTGACGGATGCCGTGTCGGCCGACCTCCGCGGGCCGACCGCCTGCGAGGTGCTCCGCCCCGACGAGGTCGACGCCGTGATCGCGAAACTCGGGCCCGACCCGCTCCTCGACGGGTCGCAGGAGGCCGAGGACCGGTTCGTGGGCGTCGTGCGCCGCAAGCCCACGCCGATCGGGCTGCTGCTCATGGACCAGGCCGTCGTGGCGGGCATCGGCAACGTCTACCGCGCCGAACTGCTGTTCCGCGCGCGGATCGACCCGCACGCCCCGGGGAAGTCGCTCTCCGACGAGGTGGTGCGGCACCTGTGGCGCGACTGGGGCCACCTGCTGCGCATCGGCGTGGAGACCGGACAGATGATGACCATGGACGACCTCGACCATGACGACTACGTGCGGGCGATGGCGAACCGCGCCGACCGGCACTGGGTGTACAAGCGCGAGGGGCTGCCGTGCCGCGTGTGCGGCACACACATCACCCTGGAGGAGATGGGCGCCCGCAAGCTGTACTGGTGCCCGTATTGCCAGAAGTAGCCGAGGCATCCGCTTGATGCCCGAGCCCCGCCGAGGAGACCGATGAGACAGAACCCCAGCTTCGTTCTCGGCGATCCCGACGAGCTCAAGCGGCTGGTGCGGGAGAACCCGTGGGTGACGATGGTGAGCCACACCGCTGACGGGCTGGTCGCGTCGCACTACCCGGTGATCCTCGACGAGTCGCGCGACGGCGTGGTGCTGCTCAGTCACGTCGGCCGGCCCGACGAACAGCTGCACGAACTCGGCCGGCACGAGCTGCTCGTGATCGTGCAGGGCCCGCACGGCTACATCTCGCCGGGCTGGTACGACGCGAACCCGGCCGTGCCCACCTGGAACTTCGTGGTCGCCCACCTCTACGGGGTGCCGCAGTTGCTCGGCGACGACGAGAACCTCGAGGTGCTGGCCGCCCTCGTCGACCATTTCGAAGAGCGGATGCCGCAGCCGCGTCGCATGAACGGCACGATCGAGAACGCGGACTACGCGGCACGCATCGCCGCCGGAACCGTCGGGTTCCGCCTCGAGGTCACACGCGTCGTCGCCAAGGAGAAGATGAGCCAGAACAAACCGGCCGAGACGGTGGAGCGCATCATCGGCGAACTGGAGGGGTCCGGGCCGTACGCGAGTGCCGCGCTCGCCGGGGAGATGCGCCGCGTGCGCGAGCGGCGCGCCCGGTGACCCTGCTCCTGCAGAACGGGCGGCTGCCCGGCGGCGCCCCCGTGGACCTGGAGATCGCCGACGGCGTCGTGCGGGCGATGCGCCCGGCCGGTGAACGCAGGGCAGCCGGCGAGACGGTGGACCTCGACGGCCGGTACGTCATCCCGGGACTGTGGGACAACCACGTGCACATGAACCAGTGGGCGCTGACCACACGGCGCCTCGATGTCTCGGCGGCGGCATCCGCGGCGGAGGCGGCGCGCCATGTCGCGGTGCGGGCCGACGCGACGGCGGCGGGGGAGACCCTCGTCGGTTTCGGGTTTCGTGACGGACTGTGGGCCGACCCGCCCAGTGTGCAGGCGCTCGACGCCGCTGCCGGGAGCGTGCCGGTCGTGCTGGTGAGTGCCGACCTGCACTGCTGCTGGCTCAACTCGGCTGCCCTCGCGCAGTATGGCTTCACCGCCGGTGCCGACGGGCTGCTGCGGGAGGAGGATGCGTTCAGCATCGAACGCGTCATCAACACGGTCGACGATGCGACGCTCGACCGGTGGGTGCAGACCGCCGCGCAGGCGGCGGCCGCCCGCGGCGTAGTGGGTGTCGTGGACCTGGAGATGGCGTGGAACCTCGGCGCCTGGGAGCGGCGCATCCACAGCGGCACCGATTCCCTGCGCGTGGAGTTCGGCGTCTACACGCAGGATCTGCGTCGGGCCATCGGCCTCGGCCTCCGCACCGGGCAGCGCATCGCCGGCACCCGGGGGCTGCTCTCGGTGGGCCCGTACAAGGTGATCACCGACGGTTCCCTCAACACGCGCACCGCCTACTGCTTCGACGAATACCCGGGCTTGGAGGGTACCGTCGACGCCCGCGGGCAGCTCACCGTGCCACCGGAGGAACTGCTGGCCAATGTGCGCCTCGCGGTGGCGGCGGGCCTGCTGCCCGCCGTGCACGCGATCGGAGACCAGGCCAACGCGCTCGCGCTCGACGCGTTCGAGGAGCTCGGCTGCGCCGGCAGCATCGAGCACGCCCAGCTTCTGCGGCCAGCCGACATCGAGCGGTTCGCCCGACTCGGCATCGTGGCGAGCGTGCAACCCGAGCACGCGCTGGACGACCGTGACGTCGCCGACCACTTCTGGGCGGGACGCACCTCGCACGCCTTCATGCTGCGGGCGCTGCTGGATGCCGGGGCCCGGCTCGCGCTCGGCTCGGATGCGCCCGTCGCACCGCTCGACCCCTGGGTGACCATCGCCGCCGCGGTCGGCCGCACCCGGGACGGCCGGGAGGCCTGGCACCCGGAACAGGCCATCACGGTGCCGGAGGCGCTCGCCGCCAGCACGCGCGGCCGAACGGTCGTGGCGGTCGGCGATGCGGCCGACCTCGCGATCATCGAGACCGACCCGCTCGACGCATCCGTCGACGAGCTCAGGCGGATGACCGTTGCCGCGACCCTGCTCGCCGGCCGGTTCACGCACAACGCGGTGTGACCTTCGACTCTCGGGGCGTGACGGCCCGGTGATTCCGGCGTACTCTCGGTCTCAAGGTCTCCTTGAAGAATCGATACGGTCATGACCTATGACGGCGATGGCAGGTTGCCCATCATCTATGTCCGGGGTTTCGCCGGCAGCGGAGCGCAGATCAACTCGGCGGTCGACGATCCGTTCTACGGCTTCAGCCAGGGCTCGGTGCACGTTCGCGCCGATGGCAGCGGGCAGCCGCAGTTCTACCAGTTCGAGTCCCCGCTCCTGCGCCTGATGACGGACCACCGATACCAGGTGCCCGTCTATGGCGACCAGCGGGTCTACCTGCAGAAGGCCGACGACAGCTCCGTCGACGCCGCAACCGTCTGGATCCACCGCTTCTACGACGTGTCGGCCTCGACGTTCGCCGACAACGCGGCGGACTTCTCACTCGAGAAGGCCGCGAGCGACCTGTTCGCCCTGATCCGGTTGGTGCGCGAGAAGACCGGCGCCCCGAAGGTGTTCCTCGTCGCGCACTCGATGGGCGGCCTCATCTGCCGGAGCGTTCTCCAGCGGGTGATTCCCGAGGCGCATCCCCGGGAGGACGGCACTCCCGATCCCGCCGCGGCAGCTGACTACGTGTCGCGGGTGTTCACCTACGCAACGCCGCACGGCGGCATCAGCTTCGCGATCGGCCACGGCCTCCTCGAACGGATCCGCGACGCCACCGGCTTCCAGGGCTCGGACATCTTCGGGCCCGACCGGATGTACCAGTACCTGACCCCGGGCGCCTCCCGCGGCGAGAGCGCCCCGGAGAAGTTCAGCGCCACGTCGATGCCCGACGACGGGTTCCCCCTCAGTCGGCTGTTCTGCCTCGTCGGGTCCAACCCCGAAGACTACGACGTGGCCTTGGGAATGTCGTCGAAAGCCGTCGGAGCGCGCAGCGACGGCCTGGTGCAGATCGAGAACGCCGCCGTCAGGAACGCGCACCGGGCGATCGTGTACCGCAGCCACAGCGGCCGCTACGGCATCGTCAACTCCGAGGAGGGCTACCAGAACCTGCAGCGTTTCCTCTTCGGCGACGTGGAGGTCAAGGTGGAACTCCTCGGGCTCGACGTCGGCAGGAATGCGGCGGACGACGTCGACTTCCAGATGGAGGTCGGCCTGGCCATCCGCGGTCTGCCCGTGCTGGTGCACGAACAGACCGCCGACCACTACTGTCCCGTGCTCGTCGAACGGCGCGGTGGCCATGACTCCGTCGACACGCCCCAACCGTTGTTCACGACGTTCCTGTCGACGAAGGCGCCGCGGCCGATGATGAACAGCGGCACGGCGGTGCCCACGCTCCGGCACGCGCTGAAACTGAGCCTCATCTCGGTGCGGGAAGAGCACGGACGCTTCTTCTTCGACGATCACCTGGAGCAGGCCGCCGACTGGAGCGACATCCTCCTGGTCGACATCCAGCCGGGCAACACCCGCTCCCGGCCACGAACCTGGGCGGCGTGGAACACCCGGATCAGTACCGCGCTCCGCGACTGGCAACCGACGGATGCCGACCTCGTCGACGACAGGGATCCCGCTGCCGGGCACTGGTACGGCGAGATTCCCGTTCCCGAGGTCGCCCGGGAGCTCTTGGGGGAGCGGGCCAGGGTCGCGATGACGGTGAGCGGGCGCGAAGCCTAGCGACGCGACGCCGACCGGCCCGGGGTGCGATGATGACAGGCATGCGCACACGGGGACGGCGATGACGGCGGCGACGAAGCCGACAGGAGGCGGGGGAGAGGTCAACGCGACGGCCCTGGCCGTGGCGGCGTGCCGCGCCGTCGAGACGACGCGCCCCGACGCCCTGGTGCTCGACCCGTTCGCATCCGCTTTCGTCGCCGCAGCGAGCACGACTCTGGATCTGCCGACCCGGTGGCCGGCACCGGGCGAGGACGTGTCGCCCTTCCAGCAGCCGCTGCTGCACGCCTCCGTGTACATCGGGGTGCGCACCCGGTTCATCGACGACGTCATGGCCGACGAAGCCGATGTGCAGCAGGTGGTCATCCTCGGCGCGGGCCTGGACACGCGGGCGTACCGCCTGACGCTGGCGCACCACGCGCCGTTCTTCGAACTCGACGACGCCGCAACACTGGAGTTCAAACAGGGAGTTCTCGAGGCAGGCGGCGCGCAGCCGCTGCGGGAGCGGCATCCGCTGCCCGTCGATGTGTCAATCGCGTGGGATGCACCGCTTCGCGCGCAGGGTTTCGACGCCGACGAACCGACGCTGTGGATCGTCGAAGGCCTGCTGCCGTACCTGTCGGCCGAGGCGCAGCACGCGGTGCTGTCCACGATCGTGTCGCTGTCGGCTGTGGGGTCGACCGCGGTGATCGAGCGGGCGGTGCCGCTCCCGGCCGGACCTGAGCTCGACGAGAAACTCCGCGCGTTCAGCGCACAGACGGGGCTGCCGGTCTCTGACCTGCTGGCCCGCGCGAATCCCCCGGACCCCGTCGCGATGCTCCGGGAAGCCGGATGGGTGGCAGAGGCGCACAGTCCGCGTGAGCTTGCCGCGCGCTACGGCCGGCACCTCGGTGCGCCGGGCGCTCCTGAGCAGGAGGGCGAGCGTGCGGAACGCGACGCGGACAGCTCGCCATCACGCGGGGGGATCGTCGTCGCGCGCCTGCTCTGACGCCGGCGTGACGGCAGTCGAAGAGGGGATGACGGGAATCGAACCCGCGTGATCAGTTTGGAAGACTGAGGCTCTACCATTGAGCTACATCCCCGTTGCCCCGGTCGTGAGGCACTCGAACATCGTAGTACAGGTTCACGGCGGCTTCGTGCCATGCCGGTGGCGCCCCCGCGCCCTGTGCAGTGCACCCTGCAGTAGACTGGCGAAGGTCAGTCCGCCTGTCGCGCGATTTCTGCGTGCCAAGAGGGCGGCCTGTCGGGTTGAGATATGGCGACTCGGGGCGTAGCTCAGCTTGGTAGAGCGCTCGGTTTGGGACCGAGAGGTCGCAGGTTCGAATCCTGTCGCCCCGACCATGACCCCACGCACATCGTCCCAATAACAGGAGATTCTTAGTGAAGTCCACGATCGAAAAGCTGAGCCCCACGCGCGCCAAGCTCACCATCACGGTGACGGCCGATGAGCTCAAGCCGAGCATCACCCACGCCTACGGGCACATCGCCGAGCAGATGAACGTGCCCGGGTTCCGTAAGGGCAAGGTTCCGGCGGCGATCATCGACCAGCGCGTCGGAAAGTCGGCCGTGCTCGAGCACGCCGTCAACGAGGGCCTCGACGGCTTCTACCGCGAAGCGGTCAGCGAGAACAAGCTGCGCCCCCTCGGCCGCCCCGAGGCCGACATCGTCGAGTGGCCGAGCGACAAGGACTTCAGCGGAGACCTGCTCCTGGCCATCGAGGTCGACGTGCGCCCCGAGATCGAGGTGCCCACCTACGAAGGCGTCACCCTCACCGTCGACGCCGTCGAGGTGTCCGACGAGGACGTGGCCGAGGAGCTCGACAACCTGCGCGCCCGCTTCGGCACGCTCGTCACCGTCGACCGCCCCGCCACCTCCGGCGACTTCGTGCAGATCGACCTGGTCGCGGCCATCAACGGCACCGAGGTCGACACCGCGAACGGCATCTCCTACGAGCTGGGCTCGGGCGACCTGATCGAGGGCATCGACGACGCCCTCGAGTCGCTCACGGCCGGTGAGACCACCACCTTCGAGTCCAAGCTGCTCGGCGGTGAGCACGAGGGCGAGACCGCCGAGATCACCGTGACCGTCCTCGCCGTCAAGGAGCGCGAGCTCCCGGCCGCCGACGACGACTTCGCGCAGATCTCCAGCGAGTTCGACACCATCGACGAGCTCAAGGACAGCCTCAAGGAGCAGGCCGCCCGCTCCAAGGTGTTCGGCCAGGGCACCCAGGCCCGCGACCTGCTCATCGAGCAGCTGCTCGCCGGCGTCGAGATCCCCATCCCGGCCGCGATCATCGAAGACGAGGTGCACCGCCACCTCGAGGGTGAGAACCGCCTCGAGGACGACGAGCACCGCGCCGAGGTGACCGAGGCGAGCGAGAAGACGTTCCGCCAGCAGATCCTCCTCGACACCATCGCCGAAGCAGAGAAGGTCCAGGTCAGCCAGGATGAACTGACCCAGTTCCTCATCCAGGGCGCCGCGCAGTACGGCATGGACCCGAGCGAGTTCGTGCAGGCGCTCTCCAGCAACGGCCAGATCGCGTCGATGGTGGCCGAGGTGGCCCGCAACAAGGCCCTCGCGATCGCCCTCGGCAAGGCCGAAGTCGTCGACAGCAACGGCCAGAAGGTCGACCTCGGCGAGTTCGTCGCCGTCGACACGAGCGTCGACGAGGCTGACGAGGACGACGCCGACGAGGACAACGTGGATGCCGACGCTGCTGCGAGCGAGTCCGACCAGAAGTAGCACCTGATGTGAGGAGGGCCGGGGCGTCTGTCGACACCCGGCCCTCTTCGCATCCGTCGACGCGGCAATCTGCCGAGGGCGAACAGGGCTTTCCGGGCCCGGCCGCTCCGATAGATTCGAAACACGCAAACTGAAACGGAGCGCCACATGGCCGACATGGCACCCATTCCCGGTGTTTTTGACCGACTGCTGAAGGACCGCATCATCTGGCTCGGCTCAGAAGTGCGTGACGACAACGCCAACGAGATCTGCGCGAAAATCCTCCTGCTGGCCGCGGAGGACTCCAAGCGCGACATCTTCCTCTACATCAACTCGCCCGGCGGCTCGATCACGGCCGGCATGGCGATCTACGACACCATGAAGTTCGTGCCCAACGACATCGTCACCGTGGGGATCGGCCTCGCCGCGTCGATGGGCCAGTTCCTGCTCTCGTCGGGAACGAAGGGCAAGCGGTACATCACCCCCAACGCCCGCGTGCTATTGCACCAGCCCTCCGGCGGCTTCGGCGGCACCGCCGCCGACATCCAGACGCAGGCCAAGGTCATCCTCGACATGAAGAAGCGGATGGCGGAGCTCACCTCCGAGCAGACCGGCAAGTCGATCGAGCAGATCCTCATCGACAACGACCGTGACAACTGGTTCAGCGCGCAGGAAGCGCTGGAGTACGGCTTCGTCGACCACCTGCGGGAGTTCGCCTCCGAAGTGGTCGGCGGCGGCGGAACCGACGACTCAGTGAACAAGAAGTAGGGCGGGAAGACATGGAATTCACGAACTTCGGCCAGCAGGCCGGCGGCATCGCACGGCCCGCCGAGGCCCGGTACATCCTGCCCACCTTCGAGGAGCGCACGGCGTACGGCTACAAGCGCCAGGACCCGTATGCGAAGCTCTTCGAGGACCGCATCATCTTCCTCGGCGTGCAGATCGACGACGCATCCGCTGACGACGTCATGGCTCAGCTGCTGGTGCTCGAGAGCCAGGACCCGGACCGCGACATCGTCATGTACATCAACTCGCCCGGTGGCTCGTTCACGGCCATGACGGCGATCTACGACACGATGCAGTACATCCGCCCGCACATCCAGACGGTGTGCCTCGGCCAGGCGGCGTCCGCGGCGGCCGTGCTCCTCGCCGGCGGAACACCGGGCAAGCGCCTCGCGCTCCCCAACGCCCGCATCCTGATCCACCAGCCCGCCGTCGCAGGCCAGGGCGGCGGCCAGGCGTCCGACATCGAAATCCAGGCGGCCGAGATCATGCGCATGCGCACCTGGCTGGAGGAGACCCTGTCGCGCCACTCCAACCGCACGAAGGAGCAGGTCAACAAGGACATCGACCGCGACAAGATCCTCGGCGCGGCAGAGGCCCTCGACTATGGCCTCATCGATCAGGTGCTCACTTCCCGCAAGAACGTGCCGACCCTGGTCAAGTAGACCCGCGCCGGCCGGCGTTCTCGAACGGCGCACCGCTGATTTCCTGCGGTGCGCCGTTCGCGTTTCATCCGGTGTGACGCGCGGGGCGGGGCGTGCGCACATTGTCGGTAGCACAGGCTAGGCTCGAATGAGCGATACCAATGGAGGAGGCTGACAGATGGCCCGAATAGGCGAAAGCGCCGACCTGCTGAAGTGCTCCTTCTGCGGGAAGAGCCAGAAGCAGGTTCAGCAGCTCATCGCCGGTCCAGGCGTGTACATCTGCGACGAGTGCGTCGAGCTGTGTAACGAGATCATCGAGGAGCGCCTCGCCGAAGCCGGCGAAGAAGAGGGCACCAGCGACTTCGACCTGCCCAAGCCCAAGGAGATCTTCGGCTTTCTCGAGGAGTACGTGATCGGCCAGGAGGCCGCCAAGCGCGCCCTCGCCGTCGCGGTCTACAACCACTACAAGCGGGTGCGCGCCAAGGGCACACTCACCTCCGCCGACGCCATGCACGACGACGTCGAGATCTCGAAGTCCAACATCCTCCTCATCGGCCCCACCGGCTGCGGCAAGACCTACTTGGCGCAGACGCTGGCGAAGCGGCTGAACGTGCCGTTCGCGGTCGCCGACGCCACCGCCCTCACCGAGGCCGGCTACGTCGGCGAAGACGTCGAGAACATCCTCCTCAAGCTCATCCAGGCCGCCGACTACGACGTCAAGCGCGCCGAGACGGGCATCATCTACATCGACGAGATCGACAAGATCGCCCGCAAGGCCGAGAACCCGTCGATCACTCGTGATGTGTCGGGCGAGGGCGTGCAGCAGGCGCTGCTGAAGATCCTCGAGGGCACGGTCGCATCCGTTCCGCCGCAGGGCGGCCGCAAGCATCCGCACCAGGAGTTCATCCAGATCGACACGACGAACGTGCTGTTCATCGTGGCCGGCGCGTTCGCCGGGCTGGAGGAGATCATCTCCCAGCGGGCGGGCAAGAAGGGCATCGGCTTCGGCGCCCCCCTGCACAGCAAGGGCGACGACGTGAACCTCTTCAGTGAGGTCCTCCCCGAAGACCTGCACAAGTTCGGGCTCATCCCCGAGTTCATCGGCCGTCTGCCCGTGGTCACCACGGTCACACAGCTCGACCAGGTGGCGCTCATGCAGATCCTTACCGAGCCGAAGAACGCGTTGGTGCGGCAATACCAGCGGATGTTCGAACTCGACGGCGTCGCCCTCGACTTCGACCACCAGGCGCTCGAGGCCATCGCCGACCTCGCTGTGCTCCGCAAGACCGGTGCCCGCGGCCTCCGGGCGATCATGGAAGAAGTGCTCGGGCCGATCATGTTCGAGGTGCCGTCCAGCACCGAGGTCGCCCGCGTCGTCGTCACCCGCGAAGCGGTGCTGCACAATGCGGCACCCACGATCGTGCCGCACAAGGCACGCCGCGAAGAGAAGTCCGCGTAGACAGTTCTCCGCACCCGGCGAACGTGGATGTCCGTCGCCGGCTGCGCGTCGCGCCCGTCGTTCTTCGCGGGTGCGCAGTTTCTGCCGTCTCAGGGCGTGGCAGGCGACGTATTGCCCGCACTCGCGGAAGGACCGTCCCGCGTGTGCGGGCCGGAAGCGACCTTCTGCGCGCACCTGCGAAGGCGGTGTCCGTCGCAGGACCAGTCGGCCAGTCGTACACTCGACACATGACGGATGCACCGGGCGGCCCTGACCTTCACCCCGAGTCGGCCGCGCCCGAATACGCGCCGGCCGACCCGGAGATGCCGGAGGGCATCGAGTCCGCCCCGCGTGACGAGGCTGTGCGTGACACGTACACGCACGGGCACCACGAGAGCGTGCTGCGCACCCACAGCTGGCGCACCGCCGAAAACTCCGCCGCCTACCTGATCCCGGAGCTCGAGCCGGGCCTGACCCTGCTCGACGTGGGCTGCGGGCCCGGCACCATCACGGTCGACCTCGCCCGTCGCCTCGCACCCGGGAAGGTCACCGGCGTCGACGCGGCGGCCTCGATCGTGAAGCAGGCCGCCGCCCTCGCCCACGACGAAGGGGTCACCAACGCCGAGTTCCGCGTGGGCGACGTCTACGCTCTCGACTTCCCCGACGCCTCCTTCGACATCGTGCACGCGCACCAGGTGCTGCAGCACGTCGCCAATCCGGTGGCCGCCATGCGCGAGATCCGTCGCGTGCTGAAACCCGGCGGGCTGTTCGCTGCCCGCGACGTCGACTACGGGGGAGTCGTCTGGTACCCGGTCTCCGAAGGACTCTCCGAATGGATGCGGGTCTATCGTGACGTGCACTTCTGGAACGGCGGCAACCCCGACGCCGGGCGCGCGCTGAAGGCCTGGGCCCACCTGGCGGGGTTCACCGAGGTGCGCTCGAGCGCATCCATCTGGTGCTTCGCGTCCGAACTGGAGCGCGAGTGGTGGGGTGATTCGTGGGCCGAGCGGGCCACCGAGTCGGACTTCGCCTCACACGCCATCCAGGCCGGCGTGGCCGACCTTGCCGAGCTCCGGACGATGGCTGCCGCGTGGCGCGCCTGGGTGAAAGACCCGGACGGATGGTTCGCCATGCCGCACGGGGAGATCCTCGCACGCAAGGCTCCGGCCGCGCCGAACGCGTAGCGGCTCAGATCCAGTCGTCCTCGTCGGCGCTCTCCACGGCCGGCTGGGTGATGGTCGCCGAGTCCTCGCCCGCGTTGTAGCGGATGACGGTGCCGTCGTCGAGCTCGATGACCGGCTTCCCCTCCAGCCAGGTCAACGTCCAGCGCCACTGCTGCGCGTCGTCGCCGACGGCGTCAAGCTCGTCCTCCACGGCGCGCACGGCGAGCTCCATCACGTGGGGGAGTCCGTCGGGCAGGTCACCTCCCAGCGGCCACCGGGTTCCGAGCTGCATGATCTCAGACCTCGATCTCGTACGTCAGCCACTCGGTGCGGGCACCGAGGGCGTCGTAGAGCTTCTGGGCTTCCTTGTTGTCAGGCTTCGTCACGAGCTCGATCGTGCTGAGGTCGTTTTCGCGTGCGTATACCTGGGCGAAGGCCATCAGCGCGTGCCCGACCCCGGCGTTCCGTCCCTCAGGCTTCACGTAGATGTCGTCGAGGAACAGCCCCCGGCGCGCCGTGAGGGTGTGCGGCACCTCCCGGTAGTGCACGAACCCGACCAGGTTTCCGTCGTCGTCGTGCGCCGCAGCGCCGCCGAGCTCGTGGTTCTTGTCGCTGATCCAGCTCCAGACCCGCAGCGCCTTCTCATCGGTGACTTCCACCTCGTAGAAGCTGCAATAGCCCGCGAACAGGTCGAGCCACGGGAAGAAATCCCGGTCCCTGAGCGGACGTACCGTTACTGCCATTGCTTCTCCTAACTCTCCGGCACCGTGGCGAGCACGATGTCGGCCACCGCCAGCTCGGTGCCTTCCGCGAACGACAGGTCGTCGATGCGACCCACCGCCCTCAGGTCTGAGGCTACCTGCGAAAGCAGGGTTGTCTCATCCGTTGTACCGCTAATTACAGCAGATGCCACGGGGGTCTTCTGGGAGGCTTTCGCGTCGGTCTTCGCGCGTCGGATGCCCGTGAGTGCCCGGCTGGCGAGTTCGAGCAGCCCCGGGTTGCCCTCGGTGGGGAGTTCGGCGACGGTCGGCCAGGTGGCGGCGTGGATCGACCCGTCGTTCGACCAGGACCAGGCTTCTTCGGTGGCGAAGGGCACGAACGGGGCGAAGAGGCGCAGCATGGCGGACAGGGCCACGCGCAGGGCGGCCACAGCGGATGCCTGCGCGTCGCCCGGCTCCCCGTACGCGCGCTCCTTGACCAGCTCGAGGTAGTCGTCGCAGAACGTCCAGAAGAAGTTCTCGGTGACCTCCAGCGCCCGGGCGTGGTCGTAGTTCTCGAACGCGGCGGTGGCCTGCTCGATGACCAGGGCCAGGGTGGCGAGCATGCTCTGGTCGATGGGCTCGGTGACCGGGGCGTCGGCGGCCCCCTCGAACCCGAGGATGAACTTCGACGCGTTCAGGATCTTGATGGCCAGGCGGCGGCCGATCTTGATCTGGGTCGGGTTCTTCGGGTCGAACGCGGCGTCGGTGCCGAGACGCGAGGAGGCGGCCCAGTAGCGCACCGCGTCGGAGCCGTGCTGCTCGAGCATGTCGGCGGGGGTGACCACGTTGCCCTTGGACTTCGACATCTTCTTGCGGTCGGGGTCCACGATGAAGCCCGACAGGGCGGCGTTCGCCCACGGGGAGCGGCCGTGCTCCAGCTCGGAGCGGAGGAGGGTGGAGAACAGCCACGTGCGGATGATGTCCTGGCCCTGCGGCCGCAACGAGTACGGGTAGACGAGGTCGAAGAGCGCCGGGTCGCGCTCCCAGCCGCCCGCGAGCTGCGGGGTGAGCGAGGAGGTGGCCCAGGTGTCCATCACGTCGACCTCGCCGACGAACCCGCCGGCCTGGCCGCGCTGGCTCTCGTCGTAGCCGGGCGCCGGGTCGGAGGACGGGTCGACCGGCAGCAGCTCGCGGGTGGGCAGGATCGGCTGGTCGTAGACCGGGTTGCCGTCGGCATCGAGCGGATACCAGACCGGCAGGGGCACACCGAAGAAGCGCTGCCGCGAGACGAGCCAGTCACCGGTGAGGCCGTTCACCCAGTTCTCGTAGCGCACGCGCATGAAGTCGGGGTGCCAGTCGAGGTCGGTGCCGTGCGCGATGAGGCGGGCCCGGAGTTCCTCGTCGCGGGCGCCGTTGCGGATGTACCACTGCCGCGTCGAGACGATCTCGAGCGGCTTGTCACCCTTCTCGAAGAACTTCACCGGGTGCACGATCGGCTTCGGCTCGCCGATCAGGTCCCCGCTCTCGCGGAGCAGCTCCACCATGGCCTGCTTCGCGGAGAAGACGGTCTTGCCGGCGATCTGCTGGTAGGCGGCCTGACCGCGCTCGGAGGTGATGACATCCGGTGCGTCGGAGATGATGCGGCCGTCGAAGCCGATGATGGCCCGGTTGGGCAGGTCTAGCTCGCGCCACCACACCACGTCGGTCACGTCGCCGAAGGTGCAGATCATGGCGATGCCGCTGCCCTTGTCCTTCTGCGCGAGGTGGTGCGCGACGATGGGAACCTCCACGTCGAAGACGGGCGTGCGCACGGTGGTGCCGAAGAGCGCCTGGTAACGCTCGTCGTCCGGATGCGCGACGAGCGCCACGCAGGCTGCCAGCAGTTCCGGGCGGGTCGTCTCGATGTCAACGGTGCCGCCGCCCTGCTGGTGGAACGACACGCGGTGGTACGCGGCGGCCTGGTCCTTGTCTTCCAGCTCGGCCTGTGCGACCGCGGTGCGGAACGTGACGTCCCACAGGGTGGGGGCCATGGCCTGGTAGGCCTCGCCGCGCAGGACGTTGCCGAGGAACGCGAGCTGCGAGGTGTAGAGCGCCTCCTGGCCGATGGTGCGGTAGGTCTGCGTCCAGTCGACGGAGAGGCCGAGGGTGCGCCACAGCGCCTCGAACTGCTTCTCGTCTTCGGCGGTCAGCCGCTCGCACAGCTCGATGAAGTTGCGCCGGCTGATGGGCTTCTGGTCGGCGGCCTTGATGCTCTTGCCGTCGCCGCCCTCGTGTGGCGGCTCGAAGTCGTTCTCGTAGGGGAGCGACGGGTCGCACCGCACGCCGTAGTAGTTCTGCACCCGGCGCTCGGTGGGCAGGCCGTTGTCGTCCCAGCCCATGGGGTAGAACACGCTCTTGCCGCGCATGCGCTGGAACCGGGCCACGACATCGGTGTGCGTGTACGAGAAGACGTGCCCGATGTGCAGCGACCCGGAGGCGGTCGGCGGGGGCGTGTCGATGGAGTAGATGGAGTCGCGGCTGGCGGACTCGCGGTCGAACCGGTAGGTGCCGCGGTTCTCCCAGATGGCCTCCCACTTCGATTCCAGTCCTTCGAGGGCTGGCTTTTCAGGGACGCGGTCGGCAGTACTCATGGGTCTCCGGTTCGTATAGGCGGCACCGTGTCGGTGGTGAGGTGCCTGATTGTCTCCTCTAATCTACCGGACGGCGGCTGGCCTCCGGCCTCCCATCGCGGGTGCGGGCTTTCTGCCGCCTCGCGCGGTCGGAGGCGGCAGTTCGGGCGCACTCGCGGAGACGGTCAGGCGGGGAGAAGGGGCACCGCGGCGAGCAGCTGCGCGGTATACGGATGCCGCGGGTCGGCGAAAACAGCGGACGCCTCGCCGGTCTCCACGATGCATCCGTTCTGCATCACCGCGACACGGTCGCTCATGTGCTGCACCACGCCCAGGTCGTGCGAGATGAACAGCAGGCTGAGCCCTCGCTCCCGTTGCAGCTCGTCGAGGAGGTCGAGCACCTGCGCCTGCACCGTCACGTCGAGGGCCGAGACCGGCTCGTCGCACACGAGCACGTCGGGCCGGGCGGCCAGCGCCCGCGCGATGCCCACGCGCTGCCGCTGGCCGCCGGAGAGCGACAGCGGGCGCCGGCCGAGCAGTGTCGCCGGCAGTGCGACGGCGTCGAGCAGCTCCCGCACGCGGGCGGATGCCGCGGGCCCGCTCCTTCTGCCGCCGGTCACCGCGTCGAGGAGGATGTCCTGCACGGTGAAGCGGGGATCGAAGGAGCCGAGGGCGTCCTGGTAGATCGCGCCGATCGCGGGCCGCAGGGCGCGCCGCTCGTTCTCCGGTATTCCGGTGAACGGGTGGCCGAGCAGGCGCACCTCGCCGGCGTCGGGCGCGGTGAGCGCGAGGGCGAGGCGCGCGGTTGTGGTCTTGCCCGACCCGGACTCCCCGACGATCCCGAGCGTGGTGCCGCGCTCGAGCCGGAACGACACGTCGTCCACGGCGAGGAACTGCCCGCCGCCGGGCCGCCGGAACGACTTCACGAGCCCGCGCGCCTCGAGCACCACCTCCCGCGCCCCGCCCGTCTCTCCACGCGAGTCGTTAGTTGTGGTCGCTATTGCCGACCTGTTGCGACCACTACCAACGACTCGCGTGTCTGTGGAGGTGGGGGCGAGGGCGGTGTGGCGGGGCTTGTCTGCGGGGATGGCGGCGAGCATCCGCTGGGTGATCGGATGCGTGGGCGCGGCCAGCACCCGCACCGCCGGTCCCGACTCCACGATTCGACCCTCCGCCATCACCGCGATGTCGTCGGCGATGCGGCTCACCACGGCGAGGTCGTGGCTGATCAGCAGGATGCCGGTGCCGGCGGCTTTCAGGTTTTCCAGGAGGTCGAGGATCTGTGCCTGCACGGTGACGTCGAGGGCGGTGGTGGGTTCGTCGGCGATGAGAAGGGGCGGGTCGAGGGCGATGGCGGCGGCGATGAGGGCCCGCTGGCGCTGCCCGCCGGAGAGCTCGCCGGAGCGCTGTCGCATCCGTTCGCCGGCGTCGGGCAGGCCAACGGCCGCGAGAAGCTCCCGCACGCGGGCCTGCCGCGCCACGGCGTCCAGCGGCATGTGCAGTCGCAGGGAATCGGCGACCTCCCGACCGACCGGCCGGAGCGGGTCGAGGGACACCAGGGCGTCCTGCAGCACGAGGCCGACATCCTTGCCGCGGCGGCGGCGCCAGGCGCGCTCCGAGAGCCCGAGCACGGATGAGCCGGCCACGGCGAGCGCGTCGGCCTCCACCCGGGCGCCGGCTCCGGCGAGGCCGAGCAGGCTGCGGGCGGTCACGCTCTTGCCGGAGCCGGACTCGCCGACCAGGGCGAGGCAGCGGCCGGCCGAGACGTCGAACGAGACGCCGCTGACGACGGGAGTGCCGCCGAAGACGACGCTGAGGTTCAGCACCCGGGCGACGGCGGAGGGGGCGTCGCCCGTGTTCGGCTCTGCGCTCATGCGTACCGCGCCCGTCTCTCGATCGCCCGGCCGAGCACCGTGGCCGCGACGGCCGTGAGCACGATCACGAGGCCCGGGAAGAAGCTCATCCACCAGGCGGTCGTGAGGTAGGTGCGCCCGGCGGAGAGCATGGCGCCCCACTCGGCGGCCGGAGGCTGCGCGCCGAGCCCGAGGTAGCTGAGGGCCGACGCCCACACGATCGCCTGTCCGACGCCGAGCGTGCCGAGCACGAACAGCGGGGCGAGGGTGTTCGGCAGGATGTGGCGCAGCAGCAGCTGCCGCCGGGTGCGCCCGAGCACGGTCGCCGCCTCGACGAACGAGGAGCGCCGAACGGCCAGGAGCTGGCCGCGGATGATGCGCGCGTACCCGGGCGACGCCGAGAGTCCCACGGCGACGGTGGCGGTCCACACGCCGGGGCCGAAGATGAGGATGAACAGGAGCGCGAGCAGCAGCCCGGGGAAGGCGAAGAGCACCTCGAGCAGGCGGTTGACGCTGAAGTCCACGGCAGGGCCGAGCATCCCCGCGATCGTGCCGAGCACCAGTCCCACCCCGAGGCCGATGGCCGTGGCCGCGAAGCCGATTACGAGCGATGTTCCCGCGCCGTGCACCACCCGGGTCCAGATGTCCCGGCCGGACTCGTCGGTCCCGAACCAGTGCGCCGGCGACGGTGGCTGGAAGGCCGCGGCAGGGTCGATGCCGAGCGGGTCGCCGGGGGCGAGGAGCCCCGGCAGGAGGCCGGCCACCAGCAGGAACAGCGCGACGACGACCGCGAGCACCTCGAACGGCGTCACCCGCCGCCCGCGCGACCGCGACCGCTCGCCGCGGCTGAGTGTGGCCTGCACCTCGAGTTCGCTCACGCAGTCCTCCCGCGCGGGTCGAGCAGCGCACCGGCCAGGTCGGTGACGAGCGTCATCAGGATGTATGCCAGCGCCACGATCAGAACGACCCCGATCACGACCGGCACATCGCGGAGGGTCACCGCGTTCAGCAAGGTGCGGCCGAGGCCCGGCCGGGCGAAGATCGTCTCCACCACCACGGCGCCGCTGATGAGCGACCCGAACGCCCAGCCCGACAGGTTCACCGCCGGCAGGGCGGCATGCCGCAGTACATGCACGAAGCGGATGCCGAGCTCGCCTTCGCCGCGCGCCCGCGCCGACAGCACGAAGGGCGATTCCAGCGCCGCCTGGAACGACTCGCGCATGATCTGCCCGAGGAACCCGGCCAGCGGCACCGCGAGGGTCAGCACCGGCAGCACCAGCCCCACCGGGCCGGGCGTGCTGATCGGCGGCAGCACCCCCAGCCAGGTGCTGAACAGGATGATGAGCGCGGTCGCCAGCCAGAAATGGGGAAGGGCCGCGGCCGTGATCTCGATCCCCGACCCCACCGCCCAGGCGGTTTTGCCGCCGAGCGTCGACCAGGTGGCGAGGGCGAGGGCGAGCAGCCACGCGACGGCCAGTGCGAGCAGCGCGAGCAGGAGCGTGCCGCCGAGTTGGGCCAGCAGCAGGGGAGCGACATCCATGTTCAGGGCGTAGGAGCGGCCGAGGTCGCCGGTGGCCAGGCGGCCGAGTTCCCGCAGGTACTGCACCAGGAGCGGCTGGTCGAAGCCGTATTCCGCGCGTACCGCCGCGAGCGCCTCGGGGGACGCCTGGGAGCCGGGACCGCCCAGCACGGCCTGCGCCGGGTCGCCCGGAATCAGGCGCACGGCGAAGAACGTCAGCGTCGCAACCGCCCACAGCACGAAGAGTCCGCCGGCGCTGTGCACCAGCACCGGGTGCAACGGGCCCCGGGAACGCCGAGCCGGCGGCCGTCTCGTGACGGCCGCCGGTGCCGGTGACCCGCTCTCTCGCATCCTTTAGTCAGCGGGTCAGGCAGCGAGCCAGGCGTCGTAGAACGTCGGCGTCGAAACCGTCGGCAGTGCCCGCAGCCCCTTCACGGTGGTGCGGTAGAGGTAGTGGTTCTGCTGGTCGTACAGCGGCAGGAGGTAGAAACCCTCGAGCAGGCGGTTCTGCGCCTTCGTGTAGAGGTCGGCGCGGGCGTCGGGATCGCTGGTCTTTGCGGCCTGGGTGAGGAGCGCGTCGAGCTTCGGGTCGTCGACCTGGGCGAGGTTCGCGAAGTAGCCGCTCGGCGCCGGCGTGATGCCGTCGGAGTGGTACAGGATGCGCAGCACGTCCGGGCCGACCTTCGTGTACGGGGCGCTCACGGCGTTGTAGTCGTTCGCGGCAAGGGCGCCGTACCAGCTGGAGAGATCCATGGGCGTCAACTGCACATCGAATCCGGTCTGCTTCGCCGTCGCCTGCAGTTGCTCGAACAGCGACTGCTCCGCGGGGATGGACTGGTTGGTGCTGACCGGGAACACCACAGTCAGGCGCTTTCCGTCCTTGACGCGGAAGCCGTCCGCGTCGCGCTTGGTCCAGCCGGCCGCATCGAGCAGCTGGTTCGCCTGGTCGGGGTCGTAGCCGAAGAGGTCGGGCCGGGAGACCGCGAGTGCCTCGGCGCTCGACAATGCCGACGTCGAGCGCTTCGTCGTGTCGAAGAACAGGCTCTTCACGGCGGCGTCGATGTTTGCCGAGCGGATGAAGGCCTCCCGCACAAGCGGGTCGTTGAACGGCGCCTTGCCCGAGTTCAGCTCGATGCGGTTCGACGCGCCCGGCCGGGGTGCGTCGAGGTGCGCGATCTGGTCGCTCTTCTCCGCCTGCACGATCGTGTCGGGCTGCGCGTTGTCGATCACGTCCACCTGGCCGGACTGCAGCGCGGCGTACCGCGATGCGGAATCCGGGATGAACTTCCACACGATGCTGTCGAGGTAGGCGGGGCCGGTGTGGGCGGAGTCCGCCGGGCCCTGCGTGTAGTCGTCGTTCCGCACCAGGGTCACCGAGTCCTGCTTCACCCACTTCGTGACCATGAACGGTCCGGTGCCGACCGGCGACGCGCAGTTCTCGTCCTGCGTGCGCTTCAGCGCCGTGGGCGATTCCATGGCGACCCACACCTGCGACAGCGACTCCAGCAGGGCGCTGTCCGGAGCGCTGAGGTGCAGGCGCACGACCTGCGGCGAGACGGCCTCCGTGCTGGTGATCTTCTGCAGGGCGAGGTAGCCCGTGGAGGAGCCGGTCGCCGGGTCCTGCACATGGGCGATGTTCGCCTGCACGGCGGCCGCGTCGAACGGGGTGCCGTCGGTGAACGTCACGCCGTCGCGGAGGGTGAAGTCCCAGGTGAGGCCATCGGCGCTCTCCTTCCACGACGTCGCGAGCCAGGGGATGATGGCGCCCTTGTCGTTGCGGGAGACGAGCGACTCGAGATACTGCGTGGCGATCAGCGCCTGTGGGTAATTGCCGCCCACGTGCGGGTCAAGGCAGCTGGGCTCCGCGTCGCCCGACGCATAGGTGAGGGTGCCGCCGGACACCGGGGTGCTGCTGGCGCTCGGGGTCACCGATGCCGGGCTGCACCCGGTGAGGCCGAGCGCGGAGACCGCCGCCAGGGCGATGAGGAGGGTGGACGCACGCTGTCGCATCGAATCGCTTTCCCACACCGGAGTGTGCAATTTGTGGACTCAGCCCATAAACTGGGCGTCCCTCCAATACTAGAGCTTCGGGAGTAGCGATCATGAACGCACGTGGACCGGACGAGCCCGGCCGGCCCGGAAGGCCCCGCGGGTCGTCGCGGGAGATGCTGCAGGAAGCGGCCTCGGAGCTGTTCCTCGAGCAGACCTACGCCCGCACCACCATCGAGCAGATCGCACGGCACGCCGGCGTGAGCCGCAACACCTTCTTCAACTACTTCCAGGCCAAGAGCGACCTGCTCTGGGTGGAGGTCGACGTGAGCCTCGAGCGCCTGCCGGCGGCGTTGCGCGCGGCGGGTCCGAGTGAGCCGACGGATGCCGTACGCCGGGCCTTGCTCGACGTCGCGTCGGACTTCGGCCCGGCGCGGGTGCCCTGGGCCCTGACCCAGCAGGAACTGATGGCGACCACGGGCGAGCTCGAGGCATCCGCTCTGTCGCGCCTGTCGGCGCAGGCGCACCTGCTCGCCGGCTTCGTCGCACGTCGGGCGGACGGGGCCGACGGGCTGCTGTGCCGCGGCTTCGCCGTCGCCGTGCTGTCCGCGGCCGCGGCCGCGGCCGTCGAGTGGGCCGGCGCGGGGGTGGCCCGCGGGAACCTGGCACCCTACGTCGACGCGGCCATCGCCCCGGTCTGCGAGGGATTCCGGGGCCGATTCAGCCAGCCGTGACCTCAGCCGCATCGAAATGCGAAAAGCCTCGACTCACGACAAGCCTCGACTCACGACAAGCCGAGACTCGTGACTGGCCGAGACTCCTGACGGCGCGGGGCCACCATCACACGACGGATGGTGGCCCCTGCCGGTCGGGCGGGTTACAGCGAAGCGCACTGCCCGATGCGGTGACCGGTGACCATGTTTGCTTCACCGTGCGAGTCGCCCACCTGCGGCGCAGGCGAGTTTCCCAGGCAGACAAGGCTGCCGTGGATGGTGTTGGTGACAATCTCGTTGGAGTCACTCGACGAGGTGTCGATCGACATCAGGCTCGTGGTTCCGTGCTGCACGTTGCGGATGAACCCGAACCAGCAGCCTTGCCAGCCGCTGATGTGGACGTTGCCGTGGATGACGTTGTCCTTGACCGGGAAGTTCAGCGCGCCGCCCATTTCCTCGCAACCGGGGTTGTCCCCGGGAACGGGAACGCCGCCGCCCACCGAAACCAGGTTTCCATGGATTGTCAGGCCGTCCAGCAGCAATGTGAGCGGTTGGTTCGCCACGATGCTGCCCTTGACCTGGTCGTGTGACACACCGTTCGGGCAGATCGTCGGTCCGCCGGGGAAGGCCGGCAGCGTCAGGGCTTCGGAACAGCCGAGGCCGAGCTTGGCGCCGGGTCCCACCAGCACGTTGCCCCTGATCATCACGGTGGACGCCGTGACCGCCTTGAGTTCGGAGCCGGCGGCGAGCGTGAGATGTCCGCGCACCGTGACGTTCGCACCATCGGGGATCGTGCACACCCCCGTCACGGTGAGGTTGTTGTAGGTGCCGGAGGCAATCGTCCCGCTGGCGCAGGTGGTGTTGCTCATCGGCGCTGCATGGGCCGGTGCCGCGTGTGCGGGTGCGGCAGCCAGGAGCAAGGCGGCGACACCGATGGCCGCCGCGAAGGTCGTACGAAGGGCTTTCATTTCGGGCCTGGGTTTCCAGAGAGGTGAGACCCTGCTGATCCCGATGGAGTCATACGCACCGGCATGCAGCAGGGCGTTGATGTTTCAAACGGTCGAGCATGCGCTCGTTCCTGAATCGATCCTGTGCCGGAATGAGCCAGTCCGGCCCGAGGAGTGACGGGGACCGCGGGAAGAGTCGTTCTGCCGTGAACGGATCTTCGCCTGTGATTCATATTCTCCAGAGGCCGGCGGCGTGGCGTCAAGAGGAATGCTCGCGTTCCCTGCGAGCGCGCGCCTCATCCCGTCTGCCACGCCTGAAACAGGAAAACCATGGGGCGTGCCGGCCCATCAAGCGTGCCGTCCTCGAATCTCCTGTTTCACGAACGGGATAGGATTGTCGGCAACGACAGTGAACCGGCCATCACCGGTGAGTCTTCGGAAGAACAGCAGGCATCCGCTGCCCGCCCAGTAGAACCGAACGGGTTGGCCCGTCACAGCCGCAACGAGCGGTCGTCGGAAGGCGACAAGCGAGGTGGTACCGCGGCGGTTTCCGGAAGGTGACTGTTCGTCCTCGTGGAACAGGCCAGAATTTCCGTCTCACGCCCGTCCAGGAGCAGCATGTCGTACCCCAAGGATCAGTCCAGCAGCGCGGATTCCTTCCGCACCCCGAGCCGGGGCGTGCAGGCCTCACCGGACTTCCCGGCGATCGAGACCGAGATCCTCGCGTTCTGGAAGCAGGACGGCACCTTCCAGGCGTCCATCGACAACCGCGAGGGCGCGCCGGAGTGGGTCTTCTACGACGGCCCGCCGTTCGCCAACGGCCTGCCGCACTACGGACACCTGCTCACCGGCTACGCCAAGGACCTCTTCCCCCGCTTCGAGACCATGCGCGGCAAGCAGGTGCACCGCCGCTTCGGCTGGGACACCCACGGCCTGCCCGCCGAGCTTGAGGCGGAGCGCCAGCTCGGCATCACCGACAAGAGCGAGATCGAGAAGATGGGCATCGGGGCGTTCAACAAGGCCGCCCGCGACGCCGTGCTCCGCTACACCCACGAGTGGCAGGCGTACGTCACCCGCCAGGCCCGCTGGGTGGACTTCGAGAACAGCTACAAGACCCTCGACGTGACCTTCATGGAGTCGGTGATCTGGGGCTTCAAGCAGCTCTACGACAAGGGCCTCGCCTACGAAGGCTACCGGGTGCTGCCGTACTGCTGGCGCGACCAGACGCCGCTGTCGAACCACGAGCTGCGCATGGACGACGACGTCTACACGATGCGCCAGGACCAGACCGTCACCGTCACGTTCCCGCTGGTCGGCGCGCGCGCCGAGAGCCTCGGCCTCACCGGCGTGCGGGCGCTGGCCTGGACGACCACGCCGTGGACGCTTCCGACGAACCTCGCCCTCGCCGTGGGGCCGGAGATCCAGTACGCGGTGGTGCCGGCCGGTCCGAACGGAACGCCGGACGCGACCGTCATGCGCGAACAGCTGGTCGCCGAGGACCGCGACGAAGCATCCGTTGCCCCCGCCGTCGAACGGGCCGAGACGAACGCGCTCGGCGCGGAGTACCTGCTCGCCATCGACCTCGTCGGCAACTACGCCAAGGACCTCGGCTACGACTCCGCCGAGGAGGCGCGGGCGGCGGTGGAGCGCACCATCCCCGGCCGCGAGCTGGAGGGCGTGTCGTACGACCGCCTGTTCGACTACTACGCGGATGCCGACACCTGGCGCACGCAGAACGCCTGGACTGTTCTCGTGGCCGATTACGTCACCACCGAGGACGGCACCGGCATCGTGCACCAGGCGCCCGCCTACGGCGAGGAAGACCAGAAGATCTGCGAGGCCGCCGGCATCCCCGTGATCATCTCGCTCGACGACGGCGGGCGCTTCCTGCCGAGCGTTCCCGACGTGGCCGGCCAGCTCTGGTTCGACGCGAACAAGCCGCTCACGCAGCTGCTGAAGGCCGAGGGGCGGCTGCTTCGCCAGGCCAGCTACGAGCACTCCTACCCGCACTGCTGGCGGTGCCGCAACCCGCTGATCTACAAGGCCGTGTCGAGCTGGTTCGTGCGCGTCACCGAGTTCCGCGACCGCATGGTGGAGCTGAACCAGGAGATCACCTGGGTTCCCGACAACGTGAAGGACGGCCAGTTCGGCAAGTGGCTGGCCGGAGCCCGGGACTGGTCGATCAGCCGAAACCGGTACTGGGGTTCCCCGATCCCGGTCTGGAAGAGCGACAACCCCGACTACCCGCGCATCGACGTCTACGGCTCGCTCGACGAGCTCGAGGCCGACTTCGGCGTGCGCCCCACCGACCTGCACCGGCCGTACATCGACGAGCTGACCCGCCCGAACCCGGACGACCCGACCGGGCAGTCAACCATGCGCCGGATCACGGATGTGCTCGACGTCTGGTTCGACTCGGGCTCGATGCCGTTCGCCCAGGTGCACTACCCGTTCGAGAACCGGGACTGGTTCGAAAGCCACAACCCCGCCGACTTCATCGTGGAGTACATCGGGCAGACCCGCGGCTGGTTCTACACGTTGCACGTGCTCTCGACCGCCCTGTTCGACCGGCCCGCCTTCAAGAACGTGGTCAGCCACGGCATCGTGCTCGGCAACGACGGGCAGAAGATGTCGAAGTCGCTGCGCAACTACCCCGACGTCCGGGAAGTGTTCGATCGCGACGGGTCCGACGCCATGCGCTGGTTCCTGATGAGCTCGTCCGTGCTTCGCGGCGGCAACCTCGTCGTCACCGAGGAAGGCATCCGCGAGGGCGTGCGCCAGCTCATGCTTCCGCTCTGGAGCACCTGGTACTTCTTCTCGCTGTACGCCAACGCGTCGGGCGAGAACGGTTACGAGGCACGTTGGCGCACCGACTCCGCCGACGTGCTCGACCGCTACCTGCTGGCGAAGACGCGCGAACTCATCGACGACGTCACCGCCGACCTCGAACAGCTCGACAGCACCCTCGCCGCCGGAAAGCTGCGCGACTTCGGCGATGTGCTCACCAACTGGTACGTGCGTCGTTCCCGCGACCGGTTCTGGACCGGCGTGGACGCATCCGGTGTCGGTTCCGAGGCGTTCGACACCCTCTATACCGTGCTTGAGACCGTGACGCGGGTGGCCGCCCCGCTGCTGCCGCTCGTCAGCGAGAAGATCTGGCAGGGCCTCACCGGCGGTCGCAGCGTGCACCTGACCGACTGGCCCGACGCATCCGCGTTCCCCGCCGACCACGCGCTCGTGACGGCCATGGACCAGGTGCGCGCCATCAGCTCCACCACGCTGTCGCTCCGCAAGCAGGCGGGTCTCCGCGTTCGGCTCCCGCTCGCCTCGCTCACCGTCGTCACCGGCGACAGCGCCGCCCTCGCACCGTTCGAGGCGATCCTCCAAGACGAGGTGAACGTCAAGGCGGTGCGCCTCGTGGAGCTCGAGGAGGGCAGCGCCGCAGCGTACGGGATCACCTCCAAGCTCACCGTGAACGCGCGGGCCGCCGGTCCCCGTCTCGGCAAGAACGTGCAGCAGGTCATCAAGGCCGCCCGCGCGGGAGACTGGAGCGAGGACGACGGCACGGTCACGGCCGGCGGCACCCTGCTGCTTCCCGGCGAGTACGATCTCGAGCTCAGCGTCGGCAGCGGCCAGTCCGAGTCAGGCACCGCGCTCGCGCTGCTGCCCGGCGGCGGGTTCGTGCTGCTCGACACGGTCACCACGCCGGAGCTCGAGGCCGAGGGCCTCGCCCGCGACGTGATCCGCGCCGTGCAGGACACCCGCAAGTCCGCTGGGTTCGACGTGAGCGACCGCATCCGCCTCGACCTGGTGTTCGCGGATGCCGGCGACCAGGCGGCCATCGCGGGTGCGGCATCCGCCGTCGACATCGCCGCCGAGACCCTGGCCACCCGCTTCGCCGTGCACGGCTGGCCCGAGGGCGCCGATGGGCTGCCCTCGGAATGGCTGCAGGCCTACCTCGGCGCGGCGCCTTCGCACTATGTTCGCTTCGAGGCCGGGCAGTACGCCAACCGGGGCGCGTTCCTGGCGGCCGTTTCGAAGCAGGAGGGACTGACGGATGTCTGACCAGAGCGATTCGGGCGCCGACCGGTGGCGTGAAGCCGGCGACGCCGTCTATGAGGCACTCCTCGGACGTGTCGGCGAGGCCAACCCGCAGCCCCGGCTCGAGCCCACCCGCCGGGTGATGGAGCTGCTGGGCGACCCGCAGGCGGCGTACCCGATCATCCACATCGCCGGCACCAACGGCAAGACCAGCACCAGCCGCATCACCGAGAGCATCCTGCGGGCCTACGGGCTGCGCACGGGGCTTCTCACCAGCCCGCACCTCGTGCGGCTCAACGAGCGGATCGTGATCGATGGTGTTCCCATCACCGACGAGGCTCTGGCGGCGAACTGGGAGGACATCCAGCCCTACCTGCAGATGGTCGACGCCGAGCTGCTCGCCACGGGCGCCGAGCCGCTGACGTTCTTCGAGGCCCTGACGGCGCTGGCGTTCGCGAGCTTCGCCGACGCGCCCGTCGACGTCGCGGTGATCGAAGTGGGCATGGGCGGGGAGTGGGACTCCACGAACGTCGCCGACGGCCAGGTGGCGGTGTTCACGCCCATCGCCCTCGACCACATGGCGCGCCTCGGCAACACCGTGGCCGAGATCGCGCGCACCAAGTCGGGCATCATCAAGCCCGCCGCCCGGGTGGTCTCCGCGCTGCAGACCGAGGAGGGCCAGGAGGAGCTCGAGCGGGCCGCCGAGCTCACCGAGTCCACCCTCGCCACCGAGGGCGACGCCTTCGAGCTCACCGACAGCACGGTGGCCGTCGGCGGCCAGATGATCTCGGTGCGTGGCCTCGCCGGAACCTACTCCAACCTGTTCCTGCCCATGTATGGCAAGCACCAGGCGCAGAACGCAGCCGTGGCGATCGCCGCGGTCGAATCGTTCCTCGGCGCCGGCACGCAGGCGCTGGTCGGGGATGTGCTGGCCGAGGGCCTGGGCGCGGCGACCTCGCCCGGCCGCCTGCAGCTCGTGGGCGTTGAGCCCACCGTGCTCGTCGACGCCGCGCACAACCCGCACGGCGCGGCCGCGCTGGCGGGCGCCCTCAGCACCTACTTCGACTTCGATGAGATCGGCGCGGTCGTCGGCGTGCTCGGGGACAAGGACGCCTCGGGCATCCTGGCCGCGCTCGACCCGATGGTGGACCGCTACTTCGTCACCCAGTCCCACTCCGACCGTTCGGTGCCCGTCGACGACCTCGCGGACCGCGTCAGTGACTGGTTCGGCGAGGAGAAGACGCAGCGCTCCGGCGACGTCGAGCAGGCCCTGGAGGATGCGCGGGAGTGGGCGCGTGAGTCACCCCGCCGTGCCGTGCTCGTCACCGGCTCCATCGCGCTCGTCGGCGAGGCCATCGCCATCGCGGAGGCGGGGGAGTGGATGACCCGATGAGTGACCCCGAGCCCCGCCGGGCCCCGCGCTCCGTGAAGCGATCCCTCGCATCCATTGTTCTCGGCTTCGAGGTCATCGTGGTGTTCCTTGCCGCCCTGGTGCTCTTCGGACTGCAGGCGCTGCCGCCGGTCGTCGCACTCGCCGGGGGCGGCATCCTCTGCCTCGTCATGCTCGCGACGATCGCCCTGCTTAGGTTTTCGTTCGCCTACGTGGTTGGCTGGATCATCCAGGCCATCGTCGTCGCATCCGGGTTTCTCAACCCGGGATTGTTCTTCGTAGGAGCCATGTTCGCCGCCATGTGGACCTACTGCATGGTAAGCGGCACCCGTATCGATCGTCAGAAAGAGAGCGTATGAACGCCGTCGAAGAAACCCTCGTCCTGGTCAAGCCCGACGGGGTCGCCCGCAACCTCACCGGGGAAATCCTGCGTCGCATCGAGGCCAAGGGGTACTCGCTCGTGGACGTGAAGCTGCTGCAGGCCGACCGCTCGCTGCTCGCGAAGCACTACGCCGAGCACGAGGGCAAGCCGTTCTACGAGCCGCTCGTGGAGTTCATGGAGAGCGGCCCCATCGTGGCGCTCCGCATCGCGGGCAACCGCGTGATCGAGGGGTTCCGGTCGCTGGCCGGCACCACCGACCCCACCACGGCCGCGCCCGGCACCATCCGCGGCGACCTCGCCCGCGACTGGGGCCTCAAGGTGCAGCAGAACCTCGTGCACGGCTCCGACTCGCCCGAGTCCGCCGCCCGCGAGCTCGCCCTCTGGTTCGCCTGACGCCTTCACTCACCGTTCCCGCTCACGCGAGTGAGCAGCTTTTGCGGGAATAGCTGCGGCATTCCCGCAAAAAGTGCTCACTCGCGGCCAGGGGAGTGGGGTCTCGAGGCAGTTACAGGCGGTTGAGGAAGTCCATCTTCAGCTGGGCGATGACGGCCACCACCAGGTAGCTGGCGAGGGTGATCACGACGATCCACGAGAAGGCGCCTGCGGCGGCGCGACGAACGGATGCCGGTACGGGAATACGTCCGGATTTCAGGTTGTAGAGCGTCACGGCCCAGAAACTCGCAATGGTGACCGCCCAGGTGACCATGCACCACGGGCACAGCACGTCGAGCACGAAGATGCTCTGCGTGATCAGCCAGATCACCAGCGCCAGCGCGGCTGCGACCCCCAGGTTCGTGCAGATCCAGAACCAGCGCGACAGGCGGGCGCCGCCGAGGATGGCGGCCCCGATCGTGCCGAGGATGCTCCACCCGGCGAGCCCGATCAACGGGTTCGGAAAGCCGAAGACCGCGCCCTGCGGCGACGACAGGTTGGTGGAGCAGCCGATGAGCACGCTGAAGTTGCACGACAACTGCGCGTCGGCGTTCTCCAGCAGCGCGAACTTGTCGAGCGTCAGCGCAAAGGCGGCGGCGAAGCCGATCACCGCCGCCACGACGAGGAAAACAGCGAGACCGACGGGACGTTTGGTGTGGGCGGTGACAGGCACCATGGGATTATCCCACGCGTCGGCACCGGCTCCGGTCGATACCGTGCGATAATCGACGGGTAGGCCGAGCCGCGCTCGCGCCAACGCCAAGAAGGCTTAATGGGCGGTCAACGCCCGAATTCATTGGTCCCACGACCAAAGGTATTAGCAACCAGAGCCAAGAGCCGGTTGCGTCGGAGAAGGATTTGTG
Source organism: Cryobacterium tepidiphilum (assembly GCF_003716325.1). Lineage (GTDB taxonomy): Bacteria > Actinomycetota > Actinomycetes > Actinomycetales > Microbacteriaceae > Cryobacterium > Cryobacterium tepidiphilum. The sequence goes on from NZ_RDSR01000024.1 coordinate 36,576, forward strand.
AGGGAACGCCCCGGCGTCACTTCGCACGAGAGAGTACCCGGATGGGTGGCGCGGCCACCCAGACCGGTCAAGGAGCGCACCAGAGATGGTGGAAGAAAACGAAAACAAGAGGCGTAAAGGCCTGTTCGGAACGCGCAAGGTATCCCGGAGGGCAGCGCTCTCCACAGGCGGGCAGCCGGTGACGACGCCGCGGGAGACCCCGGTCGAGGCACCGGATGCGCCTGAAGCGCCGGCGGCCCGGCAGCCCGAGCCGCCGGCATCCGTTGCCGAGCCCGCACCGGCCACCGCCACCGAAGGCACGGCGACGGCGCCGACGGGAGCGGGCCAGGCGTTCGGGTTTCAGAGTCCCGACGCCGGCGCTGAAGACAACACCCTGACAACGGATGCCGCAGCTCCGTCGGCGACGCCGGCGCGGCGCCCGACGACGTCGCTGATCTTCCAGGCCCCCGACCTGCCGCCGCTTCCGGAGCGCACGGGCGACGACCGCCGCTCCGACCGCTACGACGACGAGGAGCCCGTCTCCACCGTGCGCCGGCGCGCCCGCCGCCGTTCCGGCGAGGAGAACCAGGGCGGCTCCGACGACCCGGCGAACACCGTCGTCAAGGTGCGCACCCCGCGCGAGGCCGACCTCATCACCGAGCCGCAGCGCATCAAGGGTTCCACCCGCCTGGAGGCGAAGAAGCAGCGCCGCCGTGACGGCCGTGACGCCGGGCGCCGCCGCCCGGTCATCACCGAGGCCGAGTTCCTCGCCCGCCGCGAGTCCGTCGACCGCACGATGGTCGTGCGCGCCAAGAACAACAAGATCCAGATCGGCGTGCTCGAAGACGGCGTACTCGTCGAGCACTACGTGGCCAAGAACCAGGACGCGTCGCTCATCGGCAACGTGTACCTCGGCCGCGTGCAGAACGTGCTGCCGAGCATGGAGGCCGCGTTCGTCGACATCGGCCGCGGACGCAACGCCGTGCTCTACTCCGGCGAGGTCGACTGGGACGCGGCCGCCGAGAAGGCGTCGAACAGCAACCAGGCCCGCCGCATCGAGCTGGCGTTGAAGCCCGGCGACAAGGTGCTCGTGCAGGTCACCAAGGACCCGGTCGGCCACAAGGGCGCCCGGCTCACCAGCCAGGTGTCGCTGCCGGGCCGCTACCTCGTGTACGTGCCCAACGGGTCGATGAACGGCATCAGCCGCAAGCTCCCCGACACCGAGCGCGCCCGCCTCAAGAAGATCCTCAAAGAGGTCCTGCCCGAGAACGTGGGCGTCATCGTGCGCACCGCTGCCGAGGGCGCGACCGACGAGCAGCTGAAGCTCGACGTGAACCGCCTCACCTCGCAGTGGGCCGACATCAGCACGCAGGTCGAGACCGTCGGCGCGCCCGCCCTGCTGCACAGCGAGCCCGACCTGCTCATCAAGATCGTGCGGGACGTCTTCAACGAGGACTTCCAGAAGATGGTCATCTCCGGTGACGAGGCCCGCGCCACGATCGAGAACTACCTGCGCCAGGTCGCGCCCGACCTGCTCGAGCGGGTGGAGCGCTTCGAGGGCGACCGCGACGCGTTCGACGAGTACCGCATCTCCGAGCAGATCGAGAAGGCGCTCGACCGCAAGGTGTGGCTGCCCTCCGGCGGCTCGCTCGTCATCGACCGCACCGAAGCGATGACCGTCGTCGACGTCAACACCGGCAAGTTCGTGGGTTCCGGCGGCAACCTCGAAGAGACCGTCACCAAGAACAACCTCGAGGCTGCCGAGGAGATCGTGCGGCAGCTGCGCCTGCGCGACATCGGCGGCATCATCGTCGTCGACTTCATCGACATGGTGCTCGAGTCCAACCGCGACCTCGTGCTCCGCCGCCTCGTCGAATGCCTCAGCCGCGACCGCACCAAGCACCAGGTCGCCGAGGTCACCTCGCTCGGCCTCGTGCAGATGACCCGCAAGAAGCTCGGCCTCGGGCTCCTCGAATCGTTCAGCGAGAACTGCGAGGTCTGCGCCGGCCGCGGAATCGTGGTGCACCACGACCCCGTGCTGAAGCACAAGCAGACGCCGCAGCCGCAGCAGGAACGCCGCACGCGCAGCGGCAAGGGCAACGGCAACGGCGGCAACGGGTCGAACCACAACGGTTCGAGCACCGGCCAGCACACCGACAAGGCCGTGCACGCCATCACCGATGACGCCAAACAGGCCCTCGCGATGATCGCGGCGAGCACGCTGCACCCGACGACCGGCTCGATCAACATCGGCGAGCCGAGCGACGCACCCGCCACGGCATCAGGGCAGGAGAAGCCGGCCCCGGCATCCGCTGCAAAGCCGCACGCGACGGATGCGGCGGGCCCGGCCCCCGAGGTGGCCGGCGCCGCCGAGACCACGGGCCCCGTCGCGATCCTCGACATCCCGGTGAAGAAGTCGCCGCGCTCCAAGCGCACCGTGAGCAAGCAGGTCACGGAGCAGCTCCTCGACTCCGTGCTCGAGGCGTTGCCCGAGCCGAAGCAGCCCGGTCAGGGCCGCTCGCGCAGCCGCCGGGTGACCACGGCGGGCGGGTCGACGAACTCCGCGCCGCAGATCGTCACCCCCACGGCCGAGGCGCCCGAGCAGTAACGCGCACCCGCGCCACCGAGGTGGCCACTTCCGGTCGAGATGGACAGGCGCGCCTGTCCGTCTCGACCGGAACTGGCCACCTCGGCGCGGTCAGACACCGATCTCGGCGCGCTGCGTCGCTTCGGCCGCATGCTTCGCTTCGGCCCGCGCGAGCACCGCGTCCAGTTCCTGCCGGCGGATGACCACCACGCCGTCGTCGTCGCCCACGACGACATCGCCCGGGCAGACCGCGACTCCGCCGATCGCGACGGGGATCTGCTGACGGCCCGGGCCGTTCCGGTAAGGACCGGCCGGGGTGATGCCGCGCGCGAAGACCGGGAACCGCATCGCGCCGATGTCCTGTGCGTCGCGCACCGCACCGTCGATGACCATCCCGGCCAGGCCGCGCGCCGCCGCCCGCCCGGCCATGAGCTCCCCGATGAGGGCCCGGTCCGCGTATCCGCCGGCGGCGACGACGATGACATCACCCGCTGCGGCCTCGTCGATGGCCGAGTGGATGGCCTTGTTGTCGCCGGGCGCCGTCAGCACGCAGAACGCGGGACCCACCATGCGCGCGCCAGGCCAGACACTCTTGATCGGTGCCTCCATCACGAACAGGCGCTCCATGGCGTCGCCGATGTTCGCGGTCGGCAGGGCACCGAGGCGGTCCCGGCTGGCGTCATCAAGGGTCATCGCGGGTCCTTCGTACGTCGCTGTAGCAAACAGGGCTTCACGCAGCGACAGTAACGGACGGTCCACTGCTCAGACAACCACGGGTCGCGCATCCCCGTCGCAGGGATTGCATGTTATATATAATTCTATGGACTCCGCACTCTCCGGCCTACGCATCATCGACTGCGCCACCCTCTTCGCCGGCCCCTTCGCCGCAACCATGCTCGGCGACTTCGGCGCCGACGTGATCAAGGTGGAGCATCCGCGGCGCCCCGACCCCAGCCGCGGCCATGGCGCCACCAAGGACGGCCAGGGGCTCTGGTGGAAGAGCCTGGGTCGCAACAAGCGCACGGTCGCCGCCGACCTCAAGTCCGACGACGGGCGAGCGGTGCTCCTCAAGCTCGTGGAGTCCGCGGACGTGCTCATCGAGAACTTCCGCCCAGGCACCCTCGACCGCTGGGGCCTCGGCTTCGACGAACTCACGCGCGTCAACCCCCGGCTGATCGTGCTGCGCGTGACCGGATTCGGGCAGATCGGGCCGCGGCGCTCCGACCCGGGCTTCGGCACCCTGGCCGAGGCGATGAGCGGGTTCGCCGCAATGACCGGTGAAGCGGATGGCCCGCCCACGTTGCCGCCGTTCGCCCTCGCCGACGGCGTGGCCGGCCTCACCGCCGCCTACGCCATCATGGTTGCGCTGTGGTCTCGTGAGCGGACCGGCCGGGGGCAGGAGATCGACCTCGCCCTGATCGAACCGCTGCTCGGAATCCTGGGTCCCCAGATCAGCACGTACGACCAGCTGGGGAGAAAGCCGGTGCGAACCGGAAACCGCACCACGAACAATTCGCCGCGCAACACCTATCGAACGCGCGACGGCAAGTGGCTCGCCATCTCGACGTCGTCCCAGTCGATCGCCGAGCGCGTGCTGCGACTCGTCGGCCATCCCGAGTACATCGACGAGCCCTGGTTCGCGACCGGCCAGCAGCGCGCACAGCACTCCGACGTGCTCGACGCCGCCGTGGGGGCGTGGGTCGCCGAGCGGGACTCCGGTGAGGCCCTCGCAGCCTTCTCCGCCGCCGAAGCGGCCGCCTCGCTCATCTACGACGTCGAAGACATCATGAACGACGAGCAGTACCAGGCGCTCGGAACCATCCACGCCATCGACGATCCCGACCTCGGCCCGATGAAGATGACGAACGTGTTCTTCCGCATGTCGGAGACGCCCGGGGAAATACGCTTCACCGGCCGGGCCACCGGCGCGGACACGGACGCCGTGCTCCGGGAACACGGATTCGACCCCGAGCAGATCGAGGCGATGCGCCAGAAGGGTGCCATCGCATGAGCCGGCCCATGATCACCTGGCTGTACAGCCCGCCGAACCGCGCGGACCGGATCCTGAAGGCGATGAGCTACGGCGCCGATGCCGTCATCTACGACCTCGAGGACGCCGTCGCGCCGGGGGAGCGGGGGACCGCCCGCGCGAACCTCCAAGCCGCACTCGACGGTTTCGTCGCGACCGACGACACGCCGCACCTCCAGGTGAGGGTGAACCCGGTCGGCACGGATGACTTCGGGCGCGATCTCGAGATGGTGCACGCGATTCCGGCCATCCGGTCCATCCGCGTTCCCAAAGTGGCCTCCGCGGCCGAGCTCGACGAGATCGTCGGCCGAGCCGGGCGCCAGCTGGGCGTGCACGCGCTCGTGGAGACGGCATCCGGTGTGCAGAACCTGCCCGAGATCTGCGCGCACGACGGCGTGACCGGGGTGAGCCTCGGCGAGGGCGACCTGCGCGCGGAATTGCGGATCACCGGCGACGTCGTGCTCGACCAGATCCGCGGCGCGCTGGTCATCGCCCTCGCGGCGGCGGGCAAGCCCAGCCCGATGGGCGCCGCCTCGCTCAACATCCGTGATCATGCCGCGCTGTTCGCCGACACCCAGCACCTCGCCCGCCTGGGCTACCTCGGCCGCACCGCGATCCACCCGGGGCAGCTCGAGCACATCCGCGCGGCGTTCCGGCCGGACCCCGCCGAGTATGAGCGGGCGCGCGCCATCCTGGCGTCCCTCTCCGGCACGGATGATCCCGCGCAGAACGCGTCGGCGCTGGCAGACGGCACGTTCATCGACCGGCCCGTCGTGGTGCGCGCCCAGCAGGTCGTCGCCCTGTGGGAGGCGACGAGCTAGGGCTTCCGCAGGCGGAAGCGCACGCTCTCGCCGATGTGCGCCTCCATGGCCTGTGCCGCGGCGTCGGCGTCGTGGGCCCGTAGCGCCCTGATCAGCCGCTCGTGGGCTTCGAGGGCCCGCGCGGCGTGCTCGGGCGATGTCCACAGCGACGCGGAGCGCGGCACCGGGTGGTTGCTCCAGATTTCCTGCAGCTTCGGGTAGATGATGTGCGGGCCGCCCGCCGCGACGATCACCGAGTGGAAGCGACGGCTGAGCTCCGCGAGGCGTGCGGAATCCTCGTTCGCGACGAGGCCCGTCATCTCCGCATGGATGCCGTCGAGCGCCGCGAGGTCGGCCTCGCCGATCGAGGTGGCGGCGAGTCGGGCGCCGAGGCCCTCCACGGCTCCGCGCAGCAGGTAGAGCTCGTTGAGCGCGGCGTCCCCGAGGGTGCTGACCGCCGAGCCCCGGTTCGGTGAGTGCGTGAGAAGGCCGGTGGCCTGCAACTGGCGGATCGCCTCGCGCACGGGCGTGTACGACACGCCGAGCGTCTCGGCGACCTGCTGCTGGCGGATCCGCGAACCGGGCTCAAGAGCGCCGGACAGGATCTCCTGCCGGATCCACTCGTACACGAACTGGGTCTTCGAGACCGGCAGCGCGTCCGGCGCAGCGCGCGTCGCCCGGTCGCCGTCATCCATGCCGTCATCCTACTGACCGGCGAACGTGGGGGTGCCGCGGGTGGCAGGGCGGATGCGCGACTACAGCCCGCGACGCTGGCGCGCGGTGACGCGCAGCCCGCTCGCCACCAGGCGCCGCACCAGCTCGCCACTGCCGACCGGTACGGCGCCGGCCGCGACCAGGTCGGCGTAGCTGCGCTCCGGAACGTCGTAGTGGTCGAGGTCGAAGCCACGGCGGGGGACCCCGTTCGCGGCGGCGAACGCGTGTAACTCGTCAAGCGAGCTGTCGCTCACCAGGTGCGACCACAACATCCCGTGTGCCGGCCAGGCGGGGCGGTCGATCAGCACGGTCATGGCATCATTGTACGAACACGGTCTGCGAGCCCGGCCGCCGGTTTGACCGCCGGTGCGGCCATCAGCTAAAGTAGACCGTTGGTGTGCGCGGGGCCTGAGCTCGCGCGTTTGCCAGGGTTTTCTGATTGGCGGGCCGGTACGGCTTGATCATTCCAGTAACTTTCCATCATAGGAATCGGGGCCTCGCGGCTCCCCAGAGATAGGTACGTAAAGTGGTTTACGCAGTTGTGCGCGCCGGTGGGCGGCAGGAGAAGGTAGAGGTCGGGACCATCGTCACGATGGACCGCATCAAGGCTGACAAGGACGGCAACGTCGAGCTGGCCGCCGTGCTTCTCGTCGACGGCGACAACATCACCTCTGACTCCAAGTCGCTGGCCGATGTCAAGGTCACCGCCCAGGTCCTGAACGACCTCCGCGGCCCGAAGATCATCATCCAGAAGTTCAAGAACAAGACCGGGTACAAGAAGCGCCAGGGGCACCGCCAGGACCTCACGCGCGTCCAGGTCACCAAGATCGCCTAGGCCTGAGGAGAAGAACAGATGGCACACAAGAAAGGTGCGAGTTCCACTCGCAACGGTCGTGACTCCAACGCGCAGCGCCTCGGCGTGAAGCGCTTCGGCGGCCAGGTCGTCAGCGCCGGCGAGATCCTCGTCCGCCAGCGTGGCACCCACTTCCACCCCGGCGCAGGCGTCGGCCGTGGCGGCGACGACACGCTGTTCGCCCTCGAGGCGGGAGCCGTCGAGTTCGGCGCCAAGGGCGGCCGCAAGGTCGTCAACATCGTGGCGGCCGCCGAATAGGCAACCACTTGTTTCAGCGTGAGGGCGGGCTTCGGCTCGCCCTCACGTCTTTTTCAGCCACCGGAAAGGGGCACCCATGGCCACGTTCGTTGACCACGTGACGCTGCATCTGCGAGCGGGCAACGGAGGGAACGGCTGTGTCTCGGTGAAGCGCGAGAAGTTCAAGCCCCTCGCCGGTCCCGACGGCGGCAACGGCGGCGACGGCGGCGACATCGTGCTCATCGCCGACCCGCAGGTCACCACGCTGCTCGGCTTCCACCGCGCCCCGCACCGCAGCGCAGGCAACGGCGGCCCCGGCATGGGCGACTACCGCAACGGCTTCAACGGTGAGACCCTCGAACTGCCGGTGCCGCTCGGCACGGTGGTCAAGGACGCCGACGGCAACGAGCTCGCCGACATGACCGAGCCCGGCTTCCGGCTCGTCGTCGCACCCGGCGGCCAGGGCGGGCTCGGCAACGCGGCCCTGTCGAACACCAAGCGCAAGGCGCCCGGCTTCGCGCTGCTCGGCACGCTCGGCTTCGAGGGCGACGTGCAGTTGGTGCTCAAGACGGTAGCGGATGTCGCACTGGTCGGCTTCCCGTCCGCCGGCAAGTCGAGCCTCATCGCGGCCATGTCCGCGGCCCGGCCGAAGATCGCCGACTACCCGTTCACGACCCTGCACCCCAACCTCGGTGTCGTGCAGGCCGGCGAGGTGCGCTACACCGTGGCGGACGTTCCCGGGCTCATCGAGGGCGCCAGCGAGGGCAAGGGCCTCGGCCTCGAGTTCCTGCGCCACGTCGAGCGCTGCTCCGCGCTCCTGCACGTGCTCGACTGCGCCACCCTGGAGCCCGGCCGCGACCCGCTCAGCGACCTCGACATCATCCTTGCCGAGCTCGCCGCGTACCCCGTGCCCGAAGGGCAGACGCCGCTTCTCGAGCGCCCGCAGCTCGTCGCGCTGAACAAGATCGACGTGCCCGAGGGCCGCGACCTCGCCGAGCTGGTGCGACCCGAGCTCGAGGAACGCGGATACCGCGTCTTCGAGATATCCACCGTGAGCCACGAGGGGCTGAAGCCGCTCAGCTTCGCGCTCGCCCAGCTCGTGGAGGCCGGCCGCACCGCCGCCGCCGTGACGGCCGAGAGCAAGCCGCGTATCGTCATCCGCCCGAAGGCCGTCGACGACGGTGGCTTCGTGGTGCGCGTCGAGGGTGGTTCGTACGGCGACCTGTACCGCATCCTCGGCGCCAAGCCCGAGCGCTGGGTGCAGCAGACCGACTTCACCAACGACGAGGCCATCGGCTTCCTCGCCGACCGGCTCGCGAAGCTCGGCGTCGAAGACGAGCTCTTCAAGGCCGGCGCCGTGGCGGGCTCAACCGTCGTCATCGGCCCCGGCAGCGGCGTGGTCTTCGACTGGGAGCCCACCCTCACCTCCACGGCCGAGCTCATCACCGCCCCGCGCGGCACCGACGCCCGTCTCGACGAGACCGGTCGCCGCACCAGCAACCAGCGCCGCGAGGAGTACTTCGCCCGCATGGACGCCAAGGCCGCCGCGCGCGCCGAGCTCATCCGGGAGCGGGAGGCCGGCCTCTGGCACAGTGAGGGCGAGGAGTTCACGACGCCCGACGCCCCTGCCGAGACCGGCGGAGGCACGGACGGCGGTGCCAAGGGCGAGAACGAGTGACCGTGCGCGAGCGGGCCGGCATCGCCGCGGCCACGCGCATCGTCGTGAAGGTCGGCTCGTCGTCCATCAGCGGTGACAACGCCGACCAGATCACCCCGCTCGTCGACGCGCTGGCCGCCGCCCACGGCCGGGGCGCCGAGATCGTGCTGGTCTCCTCCGGGGCCATCGCCACCGGGATGCCGTACCTCCAGCTCGACGAGCGCCCCACCGACCTGGCGACGCAGCAGGCCGCGGCATCCGTGGGACAGAACCTGCTGATCTTCCGTTACCAGGACAGCCTGCGCCGCTACAAGATCATCGCCGGCCAGGTGCTGCTCACCGCCGGCGACCTCGACAACCCGGCGCCGCGCAGCAACGCGCAGCGCGCGATGGAGCGGCTGCTCGGCCTTCGGATACTGCCGATCGTCAACGAGAACGACACCGTGGCGACGCACGAGATCCGCTTCGGCGACAACGACCGGCTCGCCGCTCTCGTCGCCACGCTGATCAAAGCGGATGTCTTGGTGCTGCTGAGCGACGTCGACGCCCTCTACACCAAACCCCCGCACCTTCCCGGCGCCGAGCGCATCGCGCGCGTGGGTCTCGGCGAGAAGCTCGACGGCGTCGAGTTCACCGGGTCAGGCAGGTCGGGGGTCGGCACGGGCGGGGCGAGCACCAAGGTCTCAGCGGCACGTCTCGCCGCCGACGCCGGCACCGGCGTGCTGGTCACGGCGACCGGGCTCGTCGCCAAGGCGCTGGCCGGAGGGGCTGTCGGCACCTGGTTCGAGCCGGCCGCCCAGCACGCGGAGCACCCCGAGCACCTGGTGCATCCGCTCCCGTAAACTCGACTCATGTCCGAGCCCACCGAGCCCACCGTTCTCACGCCCATGCTTGAGGCGGCCCGCACCGCCTCCCTCGCGCTCGCGGGCGCGACCACACTGCAGAAGAACGCAGCCCTGCAGGCCATCGCGGACGCGCTGCGGCAGAACGTGCCCGCGATCGTTGAGGCCAACGAGCTCGACCGCACCCACGGCCGGGAGAACGGCCTCGCCGCGGGCCTCCTCGACCGGCTCATGCTCGACGAGTCCCGCATCGAGGCGCTCGCCTCCGCCGTGACCGCCATCAGCGGACTCACGGACCCCGTCGGCGAGGTGGTCACCGGCAGCAGCCTCCCCAACGGCGTCAAGATCAGCCAGGTGCGTGTGCCGTTCGGCGTGGTCGGCGCCATCTACGAGGCCCGCCCGAACGTCACGGTCGACATCGCGGCCCTGGCGCTCAAGAGCGGCAACGCCGCGGTGCTGCGCGGCGGGTCGGCCGCCGAGAACAGCAATCGCGTGCTCGTGGGTCTCATTCAGCAGGCCCTGGCCTCGGTGGGTCTGCCCGCCGAGAGCGTGCAGACCATCGACCCGTTCGGCCGGGAAGGCGCCGCGCTCCTCATGAAGGCGCGCGGCTACGTCGACGTGCTGATCCCGCGGGGGAGCGCGAACCTCATCAACACCGTGGTCGCCGAGTCGAAGGTACCCGTCATCGAGACGGGCGCGGGCGTGGTGCACGTCTTCCTCGACGAGAGCGCCAACGCGCAGTGGGCCGAGGACATCGTGCACAACTCCAAGGTGCAGCGACCCAGCGTCTGCAACGCCCTCGAGACGCTGCTGGTGCACGAGAAGGCCGCCGACCGGCTGCTGGGGCCCGTGCTCGGCCGGCTGGCGGCATCCGGTGTCACCATTCACGGCGACGAGCGGGTGCAAGCCGCATTCCCGGGTGCCGTCCCGGCGACGGAGGACGACTGGTCGACCGAGTACATGAGCCTCGACCTCGCCGTGCGCGTCGTGGGCTCCCTCGACGAGGCGATGGAGCACATCCGCCGGTATTCGACCCGGCACACCGAGTCGATCATCACCTCCGACGTCGTGAACGCCGAGCGGTTCTTGAACGAGGTCGACGCGGCGGCCGTCATGGTCAACGCCTCCACACGTTTCACCGACGGGGGAGAGTTCGGCTTCGGCGCCGAGGTCGGGATCTCCACGCAGAAGCTGCACGCCCGCGGCCCCATGGGCCTGCCCGAGCTCACCAGCACCAAGTGGATCGTCCGCGGTATGGGCCAGGTGCGGGTCTAGTCCCCAGTAGACTGGTGCGGGCGGCTGCCGGCCCCACGCTTGATCGGAGTAATTCATGACATTCGCAATCGCTTTGCTTGCTGCTGAGGAAGAGCACGTCGCCCTGGCGATGCCGATCTGGGCGTACGGCACGATCCCGCTGGTGCTGTTCGGCGTGCTCGCGTTCGTTCTCTGGAACTACCGCAACGTCGCCCACCGCCACGTGATCAAGGCCGAGGCCTATGCGGCCACCCACACCGGCACCACCGGTCCCGACCACTCCATTCCGCCGTACCCCGGCCACTAGCCGGCGCGCCCGATCGCAGCGGCGACAGAATCGGTCACGTGGTCATCGACTCCGCAGTGGACCCCTCGTTGAAGCGAGGTCCGCGCATCGGCATCATGGGTGGCACCTTCGACCCCATCCACAACGGCCACCTCGTCGCCGCCAGTGAGGTGGCGCAGAGCTTCGGGCTCGACGAGGTGGTGTTCGTGCCCACCGGCCAGCCCTGGCAGAAGCACGATGTCACCGAGGCCGAGCACCGCTACCTGATGACGGTCGTCGCGACCGCGTCGAACCCGCAGTTCACGGTCAGTCGCGTCGACATCGAGCGTGGGGGACTGACCTACACGATCGACACCCTCCGTGACATCCACCGGGCCCGGCCCGATGCTGAGCTGTTCTTCATCACCGGCGCCGACGCGGTCGCCCAGATCCTCGGCTGGAAGGATGCGCACGAGCTCTGGGAGTTGGCGCATTTCGTGGCTGTGAGTCGCCCGGGACACGAGCTCAATATTTCGGGTTTGCCCAACCAGCACGTAAGCTTGTTGGAGGTTCCGGCGCTGGCGATCTCGTCCACTGACTGCCGGGCGCGGGTGAGCCGAGGCTTCCCGGTCTGGTATCTCGTCCCTGATGGGGTCGTCCAGTACATCGCAAAGCATCACCTGTATCGGAGCGTGGTATGACGTTGGGTAACAACCCGCAGCCTCTCACGCGTCGGCAGCTGCGTGAGCAGGCCCGTGCAGAGCAGCCCACAGCGGATGCCGAGGCCGGCAAGGCTGCCGCCCCGGCCAAGCGCATGGTCCGGCCGACTGCCCCCAAGGGTGACAAGCAGCCCGCCGCAAGTTTCACCGAGCTGATCGAACAGGTCGAGGCTCCGGCGAGCACCACGCCGTCCGGGTTCGCTCCGCGCACGCCGGAGTCCGTCGCATCCGCTTTCAAACGCCCATCGGGCGGTGACCGGTCGGAGACGCCCGAGCGCACACTGACCCGACGCGAGCTGCGCGAGATGATGGCCGCCAAGACCGCCGAGAGTGCTGCCGACGGTGTCGGCGTGAAGCCCGAGCTGACGCCCGAACCCACCCCGGCCCCGGCCTCGAAGACTCCGCCGGCTGCGCCCGCGCCCGTGTCTGAGGCGCCGATCCCGGCACTCGACCCGGTACAGCAGGTGCTGCGTCCCACCGTGGCCCCGCGCCCGCTGCTGGCCGACGCCCACGATGACGAGCCGAGGACCGCGGAGCCGTTCGACCAGCTGATCTCGCGTGGTGCGAGTGTCAGCGTCACTACCAGCAACACGCTCATCCTCCCGTCGATCCCGCAGCAGCCGTCCTCCGGGTCGGCGATGTCGATGACCGGTGAAGTGCTCATCACCGGCTCCATCGACCTGCCGCGCGGCTTCGGGTCGACCGGTGCGCCGGCGGACCGCTTCGATACCGCCGAAGTCGACCGCATGCTCGACCAGGCCGACGAGAGCACCCAGACGAGCAATGTCGCGCCGGTGAGCGCGAGCCGGGCCGTCAGCACCCACACCTCCACGCGGGGCGTGATGACGCCGCCGAAGAAGCACATGGTGTCGCTGCCCATGGTGCTGGCCATTACGGCCGGCGTTCTCCTGGTGGGTGTCGTGACGCTGTTCGCTGCCGGGTACCTGTTCCAGATCTTCTAACAGCTGATGCTTTTCCTCGAAATTCCCCAAGACGTTAGGTTCACCCGATGACCGCTTCCGCTCACGCGCTCGAGCTTCTTCAGGTGGCTGCCGCCGCCGCTGACTCGAAGGCGGGCGAAGACCTGGTCGCGCTCGACGTGTCGCAGCCGTTGCCGCTGGCCGACGTGTTCCTGCTCGTCACCGGGCGCAACGAGCGCAACGTGGTCGCCATCGCGGGCGAGATCGAGGACAAGCTCATCGAGCACGGTGCCAAGCCGTTGCGTCGCGAGGGGCGTGCCGAGGGCCGCTGGATCCTCATCGACTTCGGCGACCTCGTGGTGCACGTGTTCCACGAAGAGGAGCGCATGTACTACGGCCTGGAGCGCCTGTGGAAGGACTGTCCGGTCATTCCCCTGGAGCTGCCCGTGGCCAAGATCGAAGAGTAGCTCAATTTCGTGTTGGGCCCTCGGGTGCTGTAATCTAATCAAGTTGTTTCGGAAGTTCAGGAACACAATCTGGGTCTGTGGCGCAGCTGGTAGCGCACCTGCATGGCATGCAGGGGGTCAGGGGTTCGAGTCCCCTCAGATCCACCAGAACGCAGAACATGAGACGCCCCGGCCATCGGCCGGGGCGTCCTTGTGTGTTGCGTGGGCTTCGATCCAGCTCAGGATGCCCGCGGGTTGACGAACGCGTCGAGCGCATCATGGATCGGCATACTTCCGATGTTGAAGGGGATGAAGAACCCTGCCGTCGCCGGCATCGACAGGACCGTCGCGGCGACCGCAGCGACATCCTGACGTGGCACCGTCGCACTCGTGTGCTGGTCACCGACGTCGATGAGGCCGGTGGGCGGGTCGGCCGTGAGGGCACTGGGTCCCAGGATCGTCCACTGCAGGGAGCTGCGCCGCAGGTAGTCATCGGCGGCCGCCTTCGCCTCCGCGTAGGCGTGCATCGGGTGGTCCGCGGGCACTCCGTGGTCCGCGCGGGCGCCGAAGTAGGAGACCATCACGTAGCGCTTCACGCGAGCCGCGGCAGCAGCATCCATTGAGCGGATGGCCGCATCGCGGTCGACGACCATCGTTCGGCGCGGGTTGCCGCCACCTGCGCCCGCTGACCACACGACGGCGTCGTGGCCGGCAAGGAGGGTCTTCAGGTCGTCGGTGTCTAGCTGCTCAAGGTCGGCGACCACCGGCACGGCACCGGTGCGCGCGACCTCGTCACGGTGTTCGGGGTTGCGGAACACGGAGCTGACATCGTGCCCTTCGTCGATGAGCAGCCGCGCCAGGTGCAGGGCCACCTTGCCGTGGCCACCGAGGATGGCGATCCGGGACATGTTCTTGCTCCTTCGGGTGTGCGATGGGCGGCTCACTTCTACGATGGCACCACGGAGCGGTTGTGGCGAGTCTGTCGTCAGAGAAGGGTGCGGGTTGGTCGGCAGCGTTCGCAAGACGTGGTCTGTGACCTCACGCGTGGGCGATTCCGGGTGGCTGCGCCGGTCGACTTCGCGAGTAGCGGTATCAAGACACGCAATCGCCCTGTGGTCGCCGAGGCGCTTCTCGTCGTCCTCCCCAGGTCTTGGTCGAAAGAAGTTGTGCACAGATTGTCGTCTGTAGCTTCTAATGTCGGTGGCTGCTGTGATGATTGAGGCATGCTCAGCATAGAAGCTGTCTACACAGGCCTCACCGGCACCCTCGCCGGCCACGCGCTCACGGCCGCGTCGTTCGACCAGGTCCCCGACGCCGACCTCGAGGCGACGATGGCGGCGATGACGGGTTTTCAGCGGATGGTTGAGGCCCACGTCGCCCTCGGCGCGGCGGCGCTCGCGAAACGGTCGGCTCGGGAGCTCGGGCAGAACGGGCTCGCGTGGCGGAAGGGCCACGCGTCGCCGGAGGCGTGGCTGCAGACGATTTCCGGCTCCTCCAAGACCGCCGCCCGCCGGCAAGTGGCCGTGGGACGGATGATTGCCGAGGCCGAAGCCGCCCGGAACCTCGACGAGCAAGCCCAGGAGCACCCCGAGGACGAGGTCCTGGCCCGGCTCGCCATCGACGCGCGGCCGTGGCACGCCGCGCTCGGGGACGCGGTCGCGGCCGGGCGAATCGGCGCGGAGACC
>NZ_RDSR01000025.1 GCF_003716325.1 Cryobacterium tepidiphilum
CGCGAGTGCGGGCTAACTGCCGCCTTCGGAGCTGGCGGGCGACATCAAGCGCGCACTCGCGCGCGGGCTAGGAGGCGGAGGGAGCGGCCGCGAGGGACTGCGGGGCGGCGGGCGAGCCGGCGAGGGGGAACCAGACGCGGAAGGTCGCGCCGCCGCCGGGGGTCTCGAGCACTTCGACGCTGCCGTTGTGGCTCGCCACGATCGACGCGACGATGGCCAGGCCGAGCCCGCTGCCGCCGGTCTCGCGCGTGCGGGAGGTGTCGGCGCGCCAGAAGCGCTGGAAGATCTTCTCCCGGATCTGCGGCGGAATGCCCTCGCCGTGGTCGACGACGGCGATGGAGGCGCGCTGGTGCCGCGCATCGACGGCGACGACCAGCTCGATGGGGGAGTCGGCCGACGTGAACCGCAGCGCGTTCCCCATCAGGTTGGTGATCACCTGCCGGATCTTGTTCTCCTCGCCCATGACGATGGCCGGCACGGCCTCCGACTCGAACGGCGCGTCGGTGACAGCGGATGCGCGGGCGGCAGGCTCGTCGGGACGGCGCGGCTTGCGCCCGCGGAAGAGGCCGAGCTTGGCGCCGGGCTTCGCCGCGGCTGCGTTCTCGCGGCGATCGGGCTGCTTGCCTGAAGGCTGCTGAGTGTCCTGCGTGCCGATCTCCTCCCGCACCTGGGCGGTCAGCCGGGTGAGGTCGCCGGTGGAGTTCGCCAGCTCGATGGCCGGTATCTCCGCGGTTTCGCCGAACTCGTCCTGCCCGGCGGTCACAACGGTGACGGTGTGACCCGGGGAGGACGCCATGGCGTCGAGGGCCGCGTCCCGGGCCAGGGGCACCAGGTCGACGGGGGTCAGCACCAGCGGTTTCGTCTCGTCGAGGCGGGCGAGTTCGAGCAGGTCCTCCACGAGGCCGCCCATGCGGATCGCTTCCTTCTCGATGCGCTCCATCGCCTGGGCGACGTCCTCGGTGGACTGGAGCGCGCCCATGCGGTACAGCTCCGCGTAGCCGCGCACCGACACCAGCGGAGTGCGGAGTTCGTGACTCGCGTCGCCCACGAACCGGCGCATCTGGTCGATGGTGCGCGCACGGTCTTTGAACGCCCGGTCGATGCGGTTGAGCATGGTGTTCAGCGAGCGGTTGAGGCGACCGACCTCGGTGTTGGGCGTGGCGCCGCCGAGTCGCTGGCTGAAGTCGCCGTCGGCGATCGCGGCGGCGGTTCGCTCCACCTCTCGCAGTGGCAGGAAGGTGGTGGTCACGAGCAGGCGTGTGAGCAGCGCCCCCACGATCACGACGCCGACGCCGAAGCCGAGGAAGATCGTGAGATACGTCGCCATGGTGTTCTCGGTGGGCGCCAGTGAGATGGCCAGCACCAGGGTGCCGAGGGTGCCCTGCGAGCTGATCGTCACGGGCACGGCCACGGCGTGGAACTCGGTGTCGTGGGGCGCGTTGTAGAGCGACTGCACCCGGCCGCCGAGCTTGGTGATCGACACCAGGTCGAGCGGGATCGTCACTTTGGGCAGCTCGGCGCTCGGGCGGTCCTGCCAGGTGCGGGTGATGAGCTTCCCATGCTCGTCGTAGAGGGCGACGAAGTACTCCGGCTGCACGCTGTCGGTGCCCGACGACTGGAGCACGTTCTGCGCCTCCGCCTGCAAGCGCTCGTCGAGCTGCTGGATGGCGCTGACCCGGAGCATCGCCATCGTGCCGATGCCGGAGACGAGGAGGCCCAGCGTGAGCAGGAGGACCGTGACCCCGGTGATCTTCGTGCGGAGGGAGATCCGGCTCCAGCGCTCGGTGAGTGACTCGTGCATCCCGTTTAACCTACGAGAACAAGCTGGGACTATGCCTTGGCGGCCTTCAGCATGTACCCGAACCCGCGCTTGGTCTGGATCAGCGGCTCGCTGGAGTGCGCGTCGACCTTGCGCCGCAAGTAGGAGATGTACGACTCGACGATCCCGGCGTCACCGTTGAAGTCGTACTCCCACACGTGGTCGAGGATCTGGGCCTTCGACAGCACCCGGTTGGGGTTGAGCATGAGGTAGCGCAGCAGCTTGAACTCGGTCGGGCTGAGCTCGATGGGAACGTCGCCGACCAGCACCTCGTGGGTGTCCTGGTCCATGGTCAACTCGCCGGCGCGGATGACCGCGTCTTCGTCGGCGTGCATGGTGCGGCGCAGGATGGCCTTGATGCGCGCCACGATCTCGTCGAGGCTGAACGGCTTGGTCACATAGTCGTCGCCGCCGACCGTGAGGCCGGTGATCTTGTCCTCGGTGTCGTCCTTCGCCGTGAGGAAGAGGATAGGGGCCGTGTAACCGGCCGAGCGGAGGCGCTTGGTGACGCCGAAACCGTTCATGTCAGGCAGCATGACGTCGAGGATGATGAGGTCGGGCTCTTCTTCCAGCACCGCTGAGATGGCCTGGGCGCCGTTGCCCACGGCGCGCACGGCGAATCCGGCGAAGCGCAGGCTGGTGGTGAGCAGGTCACGGATGTTGGGCTCGTCGTCCACGATCAGAATACGGGGGCCGTCAGTCATGGCTCCAGTATCTGCGCGTCAGCTGGATCTATGCTGTGAACCTTCAGTGTGCCTGTCATCCGGGTCGGGACTGATCCGGATGCAGCAGCCCGCAGCCCCCGGGTCGTTCTCCACGCGGCATCCGGTGTCACGGGCGCCTTCGGCCATGCCGCGCACGAGCCAGAGATTCATCTCGCACACCACGGCCGTGTGGTCCTGCGCGAGGCGGTGGAAGGGGCAGTTGCCGAGCACGATGTCGGCGCCCTCAGGGAGCGGCTCGAACCCGTTCTCCTCCAGCGCCTCCGGCAGGGAGGCGGCGACGGCGCCCTGCGCCCGGCCCTCGGCCGCCGCGAGTTCCCGCAGGGTCTCGCGTACCGGCGCGCCGGTCTCGGCGGACCGCTCGACCGCGCCGGCGAGAAGGTCGCCGGCCAGGTCGTAGTGGCGCTGGGGCAGTGACAGGAGCACCTCGCCGGTGGCGCGACGGTAGAGCTTGGTCGGCCGACCCGAACCGGGGCCGCTCCGGCCGTTGGTGCGCCGGTACTCCACGTCGAGGAGGCCCGCTGCGGCGAGCCGCTCGAGATGGAACGCCGCGGTGCTCCGTGACAGGTCGTGCACCTGCGCCACCGTGTCGCGGCTGACCGGTTCCGGGCTGCGGCTGACGTAGGTGTAGAGCGCGAGCCGCGTCGGGTCGGCGAGCGCGGTGACCGCCTCGACCCGTTCCGTCAGCGGGGGAGCCGGCACGGCATCCGCTGGCCGCGCCTGGTCGTTCACAGGGGGATCGGAACCTGGTGCGCCGTTCATGCCCCCAGCCTAACTCTAAAATCAAAAAAACTTGACAAAAGAATGACGCGGATCTAACGTCGCCAATAACAGCGGAGAAAGGGGCCATCGTGTCACTCGCAGAGATCTCGGAGATCGTCGAACTGGCCGAAGTGGCGGAGATCGCCGCCCTGACGGACGTGCGGAGCGCACCGCACGCCGAGCGCCCGGCCGGCCGACGGCATCCGCTGCCCGGTCGCCAGGAACCCGACCGGGAACGCGCGGCGGCGGCCGTGGCCGACCTGCTGCGCGCGCTCGGGCGGGACACCACGGAGGTGAACCTGCGGGAGACCCCGCGGCGGGTCGCGGACGCGTTCATCGAGATGCTCACGCCCCGCGAGTTCGCCCTCACCACCTTCCCCAACGACGAGGGCTACGACGAACTCGTGGTCGTGCGCGATATCCCGTTCCACTCCCTGTGCGAGCACCACCTGCTGCCGTTCCAGGGCGTCGCGCACATCGGCTACCTGCCCGGGGAGCGGATCCTCGGCCTGTCGAAGCTCGCCCGCACTCTGGAGCACTTCGCGCGGAACCTGCAGGTGCAGGAACGGCTGACCCGGCAGACCGCCGACTGGCTGCAGGCGCAGCTGGCAGCGCGCGGCGTGGGCGTGGTGATCGAGGCCGAGCACATGTGCATGTCGCTGCGCGGGGCGCAGAGCAGCGGGTCGCGCACCCGCACGATGACGCTGCTGGGCGCGGTCAAGGATGACCGGCGTACGCGCGAGGAATTCTTCACTCTGTGCGGCCTGCAGGCATAAGGGCTGCAGGCGCAGGGCGACTCGAAGAGGAGACGAGAAATCATGGCTGAGCAACAGACATTCGTGATCGTGGGCGGCGGGCTCGCCGGCGCCCGGGCGGCCGAAGCGATCCGCGGTGAGGGGTTCACCGGTCGGGTGGTGATCGTCGCCGCGGAGGACGCCTACCCGTACATCCGGCCGCCGCTGTCGAAGGAGTACCTGCAGGGCGGCGCCGATCGCGACAGCGTCTTCGTGCACCCAGCCGACTGGTACGCCCAGCAGGACATCGAGGTACTGCGCGGCCACGAGGCATCCGCGCTCTCGCCGGGCAGCCACGAGCTGACGCTCGTCTCGGGCGAGGTGCGGCGGTACGACAAGCTCCTGCTCGCCACCGGCGCCACGCCCCGGCGCTTCGGCGGCGAAGGAGCGCAGCTGCCGGGCGTGCACTACCTGCGCACCGTGGCCGACTCCTCGGCGCTTCGGGCTGCCCTGTCGCCAGGGAACCGGCGCGTGGTCGTCGTCGGGTCGGGCTGGATCGGGCTCGAAGTCGCCGCCACAGCGCTCGGCTACGGCAACAGCGTCACCGTGCTCGGCCACGAACCGGTGCCGCTGGCCGCCGCCGTCGGCGAGCGTGTCGGCCACGTCTTCGCCGGGCTGCACCGCGAGCACGGGGTGGACCTGCGCTCCTCCACCGACGTCGATGCGCTGCTGGGCGACGCTCGCGGCGTCACCGGTGTGCGCACCGCGTCGGGCGACGTCGTCCCGGCCGATGTCGTCGTGCTCGGCATCGGCGTCATCCCCAACAGCGGGCTCGCCGAGGCGGCCGGCCTCGAGGTCGACAACGGCATCGTCACCGACGCCTCCTTCCAGACAACGGATGCCGACGTGTACGCCGTCGGCGACGTCGCCTCGGTCTATCACCCGGTTCTGGGCCGGCGCATCCGCATCGAGCACTGGGCCAACGCCGAGAACGCCGGCGCCGCGGCGGGCCGGGCGATGGCCGGCGCCGAGGTGAGCTACGACGAGATCCCGTACTTCTACACCGACCAGTTCGACCTCGGCATGGAGTACTCCGGCTACGGCGTGCTCGCCGCGGATGCCGAGGTCGTCTTCCGCGGGGACGTCGAGGGCCGCGAGTTCATCGCTTTCTGGGTGAAGGACTCGCGCGTGGTCGCCGGCATGAACGTGAACGTGTGGGACGTGAACGAGACCGTGCAGAGACTGATCCGTGAGCGGGTGCCGGTCGACGCCGCCCGCCTCCAGGATGAGAGCATGGCACTCGAGGACCTGCTGAGCCCGGTGGGCGCCGACGAAGGGAACTGACATGGCCGTTCCGCCCGATGCTGCTCCCGCGCCCGCGCTGCTCCTGCCCGAGCTGACGCGGCCGAAGCGGCGCATCGGCGGCCGGCTGTTCGACTTCTCGCGGCAGGTGGCCGTGATGGCCATCGTCAACCGCACGCCCGACTCGTTCTACGACCGCGGTGCCACCGACAGCCTGCATGCCGCCGTCGCCGCCGCGAGGAAGGCGATCGCCGACGGGGCGGACTGGGTCGACATCGGCGGGGTGAAATTCGCTCCGGGGTTTGCCGTGCCGATCGCCGAGGAGATCGACCGGGTCGTTCCCGTCGTCGAGGCCCTCCGCGGATCGGGCGCCGTGCTCTCCATCGACACGTTCCACCCGGAGGTCGCGCTCGCAGCGATCAGCGCCGGCGCCCACGTCATCAACGACACCACCGGCCTGCACGATCCGGCCATGGCCGAAGTTGTCGCCGACAGCGACGCGACGCTCGTGATCACCCACAGCCTGGCCGAGCCGCGGATGCCGTACCCGGCGCCGCAATACGACGACGTCGTCGCCGAGGTGGCCGGTTTTCTCCTGCACCGGGTCGACCGGGCGCTCAGCTACGGCGTCCCCCTGGAGCGGATCGTCATCGACCCGGGGCATGACCTCAACAAGAACACCCTGCATTCCCTGGAGCTCACGCGGCGGCTCGGCGAGATCACGACACTCGGGCTGCCGACCCTCGTCGCCGTCTCGAACAAGGACTTCGTGGGCGAGACCCTCGACCGGGCCCGCGGGGAGCGCGTGAACGGCTCCCTGGCCGCCGCGGTCTTCTGTATCATGCAGGGCGCGCGTATCGTTCGGATGCACAACGTCGCCGCCGCCGTCGAAGCCGTGCGCATGACCGAGGCGATCCTCGGCTTCCGCGACCCCGCCTACCTGCGCCACAACCTGGAGTGATGATGCTGGAGCGAACCTCGTTGATCGAACGCTACCGCGTGGAGGACCGGGACACCCCGATGCTGCGCGCGAACTTCATCAGCAGCCTCGACGGTGCCGCCACCGAAAACGGCCGCAGCGGCGGTCTGGGCAATGCCGACGACAAGCTGGTCTTCGACACCCTCCGGCTGCTCGCCGACGTGATCGTCGTCGGGGCGGGCACGGTGCGCGTCGAGGGCTACACCGGGGTCGAGCTGTCCGCGGAGGACGTGGCGTGGCGAGCCGACCACGGTCTGAGTGAGCAGCCGCCCGTTGCGGTCGTGTCGGCGGAACTCGACTTCGACCCGGCGCATCCGTTCTTCACCCAATCGGTGACGCGGCCCATCCTGATCGTTCCCGCGTCGGCGCCCGCCGACCGGCGGAAGCGCCTGGGGGAGGTGGCCGACGTGCTCGTGTGCGGGGAGGACTCGCTTGACGCGCCGGAGATGCTCACCCAGCTGGCCGCGCGCGGGCTCACCCAGGTGCTGTGCGAGGGCGGACCGCACCTGTTCGGCTCGCTGGTCACGGTCGACTGCGTCGACGAGCTCTGCCTGACGCTCAGCCCCAAGCTCGAAGGCGGACCGGCCGGACGCATCGCCCGCGGCGGCCCGCAGACCACCCGCGACATGCAGCTCGTGCACGCCATCCCGGCCGGCGACATGCTCTTCCTGCGCTACCGCCGCATCCGCTGACCCGCCTACCCTCGCACCCCCCTGGGACGAGGAGGGTCAGGCGGCCTCGAGGTTGTGCGAGTCGAGGATGGTGTAGCTGTAGCCCTGCTCGGCGAGGAAGCGTTGCCGGTTCTGCGCGAAATCCTGGTCGACGGTGTCGCGCGCGACGAGCGTGTAGAAGTTCGCCGACAGCCCCGACTCCTTCGGACGCAGCAGCCGGCCGAGGCGCTGGGCCTCCTCCTGCCGTGAGCCGAACGACCCGGAGACCTGGATGGCGACGGTCGCCTCCGGCAGGTCGACCGAGAAGTTCGCGACCTTCGAGACGACGAGCACGTTCTCCTCGCCGACCCGGAACGCCTGATAGAGCCGTTCCCGTTCGTCCACGGGGGTGGAGCCGGTGAGCCGGGGCGCGCCCAACGCATCCGCCAGTTCGTCGATCTGGTCGAGGTACTGCGCGATCACCAGGATGCGCTCGCCCCGGTGGCGCTCGACGAGCTCCTTCACGACGGCGAGCTTGGCCGGCGCGGTCGCGGCCATGCGGTAACGCTCGTCGTCGGGCGCGGCGGCGTAGCTGAGGCGCTCGTCGTGCGGCAGGTCCACGCGCACCTCGTAGCAGGCGGCGGGGGAGATGTAGCCCTGCGCCTCGATCTCCTTCCACGGCGCGTCGAAGCGCTTGGGGCCGATGAGGCTGAACACGTCGCCCTCCCGGCCGTCCTCCCGCACGAGCGTCGCGGTGAGGCCGAGCCGCCGGCGGGCCTGCAGCTCGGCCGTGAGCTTGAAGACCGGCGCCGGGAGCAGGTGCACCTCGTCGTACACGACGAGCCCCCAGTCCATGGCGTCGAGCAGGGCCAGGTGCGCGTACTCGCCCTTCCGCTTGGCGGTGAGGATCTGGTACGTCGCGATCGTGACCGGCTTGACCTCTTTCATCTGGCCCGAGTACTCGCCGATCTCCTCGGGTGTGAGCGTGGTGCGCTTCAGCAGCTCGTCGCGCCACTGCCGGGCCGACACCGTGTTGGTGACGAGGATCAGCGTGTTGGTCTTCGCGGTCGCCATGGCGCCGGCACCGACGAGCGTCTTGCCCGCCCCACAGGGCAGCACCACAACGCCCGATCCGCCGACGAAGAAGTTGTCGACCGCCTTGTGCTGGTAGTCGCGCAGCGCCCAGCCGTCTTCGACGAGGTCGATCGGGTGCGGGGTGCCGGGCGTGTAGCCCGCGAGGTCTTCGGCCGGCCAGCCGAGCTTCACCAGCTCCTGCTTCAGCTGCCCGCGTGCCCACGGTTCGACGAGGTAGGTGTCGGGCGACGGATGCCCGATCAGCAGTGGCGAGATGCGCTTGGCGTGGGAGATCTCCCGCAGCACGGCCTCGTCGGTGCTGTGCAGCACCAGCTGGCCCTCGTCGTCGCGCTCGATCACGAGCCGGCCGTACCGTCCCACCGTTTCGGCGATGTCGACCGACACCGTCTGCGGGATCGGGAACTTGGAGTACTTCTCGAGGGTTGCGAGCATGTCGCTCGCCTCGTGCCCCGCAGCGCGGGCGTTCCAGAGACCCAGCCGGGTGATGCGGTAGGTGTGGATGTGTTCCGGCGCGCGCTCGAGCTCGGCGAAGACCGCGAGGTCGTGGCGTGCGTCTTCGGCGTCGGGGTGCGCGACCTCGAGCAGAACGGTTCGGTCACTTTGGACGATCAGGGGCCCGTCAGACATAAGGGCCAATTCTACGGCAGTGCGCACTCCCGCCCGCCCTGGCCGCCCATTCCGTGACGCGAGTGAGCAGAAACTGCTGGAAAGAGCGACTCATAGCGACAGATACTGCTCCCTCGCGTGCAGGGGTGGGGGAGTGGATGGGGCGCGGGGAAGCGGGGGCGCGGGGGCTCGGGGTCGGGGTCACGGGGCGACGGTGATGCTGATGACGCTGGAGAGCGGCACGGTGCGCTCGATGTCCGCCCGGCGGTCCTTCGCCCGGAAGCGGCCGCCGCCGATGCTGGCCGGCTCGAGGAGGTAGTCCACCACCACGCCGTCGGGCATGGCGATGTTCACCGTCACCGCCTGGCGGGTGCGGATGGCGGCCTCCAGCTGCTTGACCAGCCAGGCCTGGCCCGTGTCGCCGTCACCGTCGCTCGCGCGCACCTTCTCCACGAGCGCGGCGGCTGGGTCGGCAACGGATGCCTTCGGCGCGCTCCCCGGCTGGTGGCGGCGGAGACGCAGCACCTCACCGTCCGCGTTCTCGGCGGCGACCGGGTATTTCGCATCCGTCAACGCCCAGAACACCGGCTCCGCCGGGAACCGGCTGACCAGACGGTCGCCGTCGCGTACGAGCCCGAGCGAGGCGAGGGACTGGTCGACGCTGATGGTACGCAGGAGCACCGCGTCGCCGGAGCGAACGTAACTCTGGGCCGGAGGCCCGTCGCCGCCGCGGGTGGGCCGGACGGTGCCCACGCGCACCTTTCCGTAGCGGGACGCCGCCTCGCGGATCTGATACTCCAGCGGCTGCGGAATGCCGGTGAGCGAGATGCCGCGCAGGAAGTCGAGCAGGGAGTCCGCGGTCTCGCCGGCGGCCAGGGCCCGGTTCACGGATGCCGCGGAGATGCGATAGCTCGACGCCAGCTCGCGGCTCTCCACGTCGGCGAGCAGCCGCAGGCGGGCATCGATGGCGGGTGCCATCGGCCCCGGGGCGACGACCGAGAGGTCGTTCTGCAGGTACACCTGCTCCACTTCCGGAGGCAGGAAGGCACTGATCGTCAGGGCGGCGGCCCCGTGGTCGCCGGCGAGGACGGCGGCGCCGGCGGTGCTGGTGATGTCGCGGGCGGTGATGCCGAGCAGCGCGGCGTCGCGGGCGATCTCGTCGACCTGGTCGCGCATCCGCTGCCCGCCCGCCGGGTACTGCCACGCGGTCGACGCGCGCAGCGCGTCGCCCCAGCCGGACCCCGCCGCGGTGGGCACGACCGGCCGCAGGTTCTCGGGGAGGGCCGTATTCCAGGCGGCGGCGACCGTGGCCCAGCGGGCGGCGCTGCCCTCGCGGAGCCATGCTTCGCCGGCGTTTGTCTCGACCCATTGCCCGTCGATGAGCCCCACGAGTCCCGCATTGCGGGCGATGGCCACGAGCGGGGCCACCGACTCCGGCTCGACGGCCATGATCTCGGCGAGGCGGCGGGTATCGGGGAGGCCGAGGCCGCCGCGGCTGAGCTCCCGCACCGGTTCCCGGGCCAGGCCGGTGACGAGTTCGGTGATCGAGGAGACCACCGCGAACGCGCGCTCGGCGGCCAGCCTGTCGGCGACCTCCACGTCGGACGCATCAGGCGTCGGCGAGGCCTTCTCGCCACGGTCGGCGGCGAGCTCCCGGGTGCCGGGCAGGACCTCCGTGGGCCACGCCGCCAGGCGCTGGGCGGCCGCGGCATACGGGGAGAAGCGGTCGCCGTCGAGCACGCCGAGGAACATGTCGTCGAGCAGGGCAGCATGCGCCCGCACGTCGGTCACGGCGACGGATGCGCCGCGCAGCTCTGCGAGCCGGCCCGCGATCGCGGCGAGTTCCGGGGCCGCCGCACCGGCCGTCTCGGCACCCGCAGCTTGAGCGTCGAGCTCGGCGGCCACCGCCAGCACGGCGAGCGTGAAACGCTCCAGGCCGGTGAAGGCCTGCTGCAGCGCGTCGGGGGAAAGGAACGCCTCGGCGAGGTCGAAGAAGTCGCGGATGCCGCTGCCGCCAAGGTCGCGCACCCGCACGGCGCGGCGCAACGCATGGTCTTCGGAGGCCCGAAGTCGCGTCGCCAAGGTCAGCATGCGCGGGCTACTGCCGGTTCATTCGTGCTTCGCGGCCGCGGCGGACGAAGCTCATCACCAGCAACGTGATCACCAGGAGGAACCCGAGGGGCAGGGCGAGGAGCGGGAAGATCAGCACCATCGGCCAGAGGCCCTGGCCGAAACCATTGTCGGCGGAGGCCCCCGAAGCGGTGCCCGCAATGTCGGCGACGAACGCGATCAGGGACAGCACCACGAGCGCCGCGATGGCGTACGCCAGCACCCGTTCGACGACGTCGGCGGCACGCGGGGTTTGGCTGGTCACATCATAAGGATACTCAGGCGCGGCAACGGCAAACCGCCTAAGCTGGAGGCATATGACGCGCAGTTCAGCGCGCCCTGAAACGCAGCGAGGTTCACATGCCCACCGGCAAGGTCAAGTTCTACGACGAGGAGAAAGGCTTCGGCTTCATCAGCTCCGATGACGGCCAGGAAGTCTTCCTGCACGCATCCGCCATGCCCGCGGGAGCCAGCGTGAAGGCCGGGAGCAAGGTCGAGTTCGGCATCGCCGATGGCAAGCGCGGTGCGCAGGCGCTGTCGGTGCGGGTCATCGAGGCGCCGCCGAGCCTGGCGAAGATGAGCCGCAAGCCCGCTGACGACATGGCGATCATCGTCGAAGACCTCGTGAAGCTGCTCGATGGCATCGGCGCGAACCTGCGTCGCGGCCGCTACCCCGACAGTGCGCACAGCAAGAAGATCGCGGCCGTTCTGCGAAAGGTCGCCGAGGAGTTGGATGTCTGACGCGGAGACCGACGCAGTCCCGGCCGCAGACACTGACGCTCACACTGGCACTGACGCTCACACTGACGCGGTCGCTGACCCTGCCGAGGTCGACGCATCCGCCCTGCCCGAACCGAAAACGGATGCCGTGCTGCTCGGCGCCGTCGACCTCGCCCGGGCGGCGCTTCTCGACATCACGCCGGCCGACACGATCGGCGAGCCCGTGGGGCACCGCGCGCTGGAAGACCACGTGCTGTCGCTGTATTTCGCGTGCACGCTGCCCGGCTACCCGGGGTGGCACTGGACGGTGAGCCTGTCGCGCATCGACGACGACGCCCCGGCGTTCGTTCTCGAGACCGAGCTCACCCCCGGTGAGGGCGCCATGCTCGCACCCGACTGGGTGCCGTGGTCGGAGCGCCTCGCCGACTACCGTGCCGCGCAGGAGCTCGCAGCCGCCCAGGCGGCTGAAGCGACGGCCGACGACGAGGACGACGACCTCGACGAAGATGACCTCGACGAGGATGACGTCGACGAACTCGACGACCTGGACGACGAAGTCGACGAGGACGACCTCGACGGCGACCACGGTGACGACGAGCTCGACGGCATCGACTTTGCCCAGCACGACGACGACGAATCCGAGGACGACGACTCCGTCAGCGACGAGTCCGACGAGCGCGACAAGTGACCTCCTGACGCGAGAAGAGCCCGGGCGCCGTTGTGGCGGCCCGGGCTCTTCTGCATAAGAGGGGAGCGTTAGCGCGCGGTGTTCTCCACCACGAACTCGATCGACCTGATGAGCTGCTCGACGTCGGACGTCGGGATCGTCGTGAACGTCGCGATGCGCAGCTGGTTGCGGCCCAGCTTGCGGTACGGCTCCGTGTCGACGATGCCGTTGGCCCGCAGGGTCTTGGCGATCGCGCCCGCGTCGATGGCGTCGTCGAAGTCGATCGTGACGACCACCTGCGAGCGGTCGGCCGGGTCGGCCACGAACGAGGTCGCATAGTCAACGCCCTCCGCCCAGCGGTACAGGGCGGATGACGACGCCTGCGTGCGCTCCGACGCCCAGCTGAGCCCGCCGTTGCCGTTGATCCAGTCCAGCTGGCTCTCCAGCAGCAGCAGGGTGGCAAGGGCCGGGGTGTTCAGGGTCTGGTTGAGCCGGGAGTTGCTGATCGCGTTGGTGAGGCTGAGGAACTCGGGGATGTACCGGCCGCTCGCGGCGACACGCTCCACGCGCTCGATCGCGGCGGGGGAGAACAGGGCGAGCCAGAGACCGCCGTCGGAGGCGAGATTCTTCTGCGGGGCGAAGTAATAGACGTCCGCCTGGCTGGCGTCGAAGTCGATGCCGCCGGCGGCGCTGGTGGCGTCGATCACCGTGAGGGCTCCCGGGTCACCGTCGACGCGGGTGACCGGCGCCATGACGCCGGTGGAGGTCTCGTTCTGCGGCCACGCGTACACGTCGACGCCCTGGGTGGGGCTCGGCCGGCTGCGCGAACCAGCCGGGGCACTGATGACGTCGGGGGCCTCGAGGAACGGCGTCTTCACGGCCGCTGCGAACTTCTGGCCGAACTCGCCGAAGACGAGGTTCTGGCTGCGTTTCTCGACGAGCGAGAACGCCGCGGCATCCCAGAACGCCGTCGAGCCGCCATTGCCGAGGATGACCTCGTAGCCCTCCGGCGCACCGAGCAGTTCGCCGACGCCGCTGCGCACGCGACCGACGAGGTCCTTGACGGATGCCTGGCGGTGCGAGGTGCCGAGGATGCCGGCGGAGGCGACGAGGTGGTCCAACTGCTCCGTTCGGATGCGGGACGGGCCGCAGCCGAATCGTCCGTCGGCGGGCAGCAGTTCAGAAGGAATAGTCAGGGGCGCCATGAGCCGATTCTAGTTGCTCGATCCCGGCAGGTAGGGTTGAGCGAGCGCGGGCGAGGCTGTGCACCGGGCGAG
The DNA here is from genome assembly GCF_003716325.1 of Cryobacterium tepidiphilum. Classification (GTDB taxonomy): domain Bacteria; phylum Actinomycetota; class Actinomycetes; order Actinomycetales; family Microbacteriaceae; genus Cryobacterium; species Cryobacterium tepidiphilum. Next base: position 13,443 of record NZ_RDSR01000025.1, read on the forward strand.
CGGGAGGCTGGGGATGACGGATCTGATCGACACCACCGAGATGTACCTGCGCACCATCCTCGACCTCGAAGAGGAGCGGATCATCCCGCTGCGGGCGCGCATCTCCGAGCGCCTCGGACACTCCGGGCCCACCGTCTCCCAGACCATCGCCCGCATGGAGCGCGACGGTCTCGTCGTGGTGTCGGGCGACCGGCACCTCGAGCTCACGCCTTCCGGCCGCAGCAAGGCCGTGCACGTCATGCGCAAGCACCGGCTCGCCGAGCGGCTGCTCAGCGACGTCATCGGGCTCGAGTGGGAGTTTGTGCACGACGAGGCGTGCCGGTGGGAGCACGTGATGAGCGAGCAGGTCGAGCGCAAGATCCTGGAGATGCTGGGGCACCCGACCGAGTCGCCGTACGGCAACCCCATCCCGGGCCTCGAGGAGCTCGGGCACACGCCCGCCGACTCGTTCATGACGGGGGTCACCAGCAGCGTCGACCTCGTCGCAGGCTCCCGGCAACCGGTGCGCGCCGTCATCCGTCGTCTCGCCGAACCGGTGCAGTTCGACCCGGAACTGCTCGCCCAGCTGCGCGAGTGCGGCGTGATGCCCGGAAACACGGGGGAGTTCACAGCGGCTGGTTCCGCTGTGCTCGCGCAGGTCGACGGCTTCGGTGAGGGGCTCGAACTGCCCAGCGAGATCGCGAGCCACATTTTCGTCGCGACACCCGAAATCACCGTCTGAACCTGAGAGTTTCCGGGGAAACGTTACCGATTCGTTAGTTTTTGTCCGCCTTAAGGATGACAAAACGGTAACGAACACGTAACGTCTAGACGTCCCACCGGCCAGCACACGGCACCGGGACCCGGATCAAGACGCCTTCTCGGCCCGTCTCTTGCTCCGGAAAGCTCAAGCGATAAGCGCATTGGACGGGGTGACGACGTGTCGTCGCTGGGGCGCTGGAGGTTCGCACATTGGCATTTTCAGGTAGCACGCGGTCCCGCAACGGGATCGACCCGACACGCAACACCATTGAAAAGCTCCCCACCGACTCCGCCCCGCGACGCTCGGCGCCGCGCCCATCGCGCAAGCGGATGGTGGGCAACCTGGTCGTGATGAGCCTGGCCGGCGGCATCGTCGCCACGATGGCCATCCCCGCCTACGCGTTCACGCCTGGGTCCGACCAGGCGCGGTTCGGTGCCAGCGAGTCTACGCAGCTGGCGAAGGACGGCGCGCAGACAGTGGAGGTCAACGCCCGTGCGGCGACCGTGACCGTCGCCCGCGACGGCTTCAGCGCCACCACCCACGAGGAACTCGTGGCGCGCGCGAAGGCGAAGGCCGCCGCAGAAGCGGCTGCCGCCGCCGAGGCCGCAGCGGCCGAGGAGGCGCAGCGGCAGCGCGAGGCGGCGACGGAGCAGATGAGCTCCTACGCCTCGTCGTACACCGGGCCATCGGTCGACGACTACCTGGCCGCGCCGGCGCACCCCGACTTCGACCTCGGCTCGGTTTACGGCACGGCGTCGCAGTACCAAGGCGTTCCCTATGTCTTCGGTGGCGCGACGCCCGCGGGCTTCGACTGCTCGGGCTTCGTGATGTACGTGTACGCCCAGTACGGCATCAGCCTGCCGCACTCGGCGAGCGGGCAGGCCGCGGCCGGCACGCGCATCGACCGCGCGGACGCGCAGCCGGGTGACCTCGTGATCATGGACGGGCACGACGGCTTCTACGCCGGGAACGGCAACATTCTGCACGCGCCGTACGAAGGCGCATCCGTTCGTGTGCAGCCGCTCTGGACCGACGACTACTACATCGTGCGCCTCGGCATCTGAGGCGCTGGCGAGCTGCGCGGTGTGAACGCCGTTGCGCGGGTTGAATTCAGCCCGCGCAACGGCGTTCGACCCGCCGATCGCGCGCACGAACAACGGATGCGGCGCGCCAGCTCTTCGCGGCGCGCCGATTGTGCGTTAACCTGAGTGCCTGATGTTCTGCGAGTCGTTGGAACTGCCGATACGCCCGTCCCGCACGACCCACCCCATGGGCCCGTGCGGAAACGAGTCGTGCCGGCCGGGCGGCCAAACAGAACGGTGTCAGGTGACCGGGTCACCTTGCCGTTCGGGCGTTGTCATTGTGACAGCGCCCTTTTTGTTTGCCCGCATGCCGACGCCTCGCCGACACAGGCCGTAGTTCGAATGGCTGGAAGCCGTCCAGCCTGGTTCGAAAGGGAGAGCATGCGCACACTGGTCCTCAACGCCGGGTACGAACCGCTGGCTGTCGTGTCGTTCAAACGGGCGCTCGTGCTGGTGATGAATGACAAGGCCACCATCGTGCAGGCCGACGCCGGGCATCCGGTGCGGTCTGCAACCGGGTTGTGGGAGCGGCCCAGCGTGATCCTGCTGACCCGGTATGTGCGCATCCCCCGAACCCGGCCCGCGCCGGTGAGCCGCCAGGGGGTGCTGCGCCGGGACGCGCGCCGATGCTGCTACTGCGGCCTCACGGCCAACACCATCGACCACGTGCTGCCGCGCTCCCGCGGCGGCAGGGACAGCTGGGAGAACCTCGTGGCGTGCTGCCTGCGCTGCAACAACGCGAAGGGCGACCAGACGCCGGCCGAGGTCGGCTGGAGCATGCTGTTCACGCCGACCGTTCCCCACGGCGGCGCATGGGCCGTGCGTGGGGTGGAGCAGCCGCTACGCGACTGGGACGCCTACCTGGTTCCGGCCGCCTGAACGCCGCGTGAAGAATCGCTAATCCCTCCGAACGGGGGGTGAAGATCCTTCGGCGCGAGGGTTTATGCAATCGTTACCTGTGACATAGGGTTGGGGGGTCCCACGAACTACCCCGGAGGATCCACCTGTGACCCAAACCGGCCCTACCGGTTCTGCCGAACCCTCGGCAGAGTTGAACGCCTTCCCCTCCCGACGCGAATTGCGCGAACAGCGCGAGCGGTCGACGGCGAAACGCTCGACGGTCAAACGGGAACATGCGGCGGATTCCGCGCCCATGACGGTCTCGCGGGAATCCGAGGCACCCGCGCCGGTGGCATCCGTTGCGTCGGAAACGCCGCCCGCGGCATCCGTTCGCCAGGCCCGGGCCAAGCGCCGTCACCCGGTGATCAGCGCCCTCACGATTGTGGCGATCCCCGGCATCTTCCTCACGGCCGGCCTGCCCGCGTATGCGTTCGCGCCGGGGGAGTCGCCCGTGACGCAGGGAACGTCGGCGTCTGCGCCGGCCCAGGGCGTGACCGTCGCAGCGTCGGCGGCCAAGGTCACCGTGGCACGCGACGGGTTCTCGGCGACGACGCCCGAGGAACTGGCGGCGAAGAAGGCCGCGGCTGAGGCGGCGGCAGAAGCGGCGGCAGCCCAGGAAGCGGCTGAGCAGGCGGCGGAACTCGCGAGCTCGTCGGAGGGCGCCTGGTCGGTTTACGGCGTGCGTGCCGAGGGCGACGACTACCCGTGGCCCTACGAGACTCCCGACTTCGCCGGCGGTGGGCTCTCCCCGCTCGGCTACTATTACCGCGAGTGCGTCGACTTCGTGGCGTGGCGCCTCAACCGCGACGCCGGGTCGACCGGCAGCCCGTGGCGCTTCACGTGGAGCAACCTGACGCCCGGTGGCGGCGACGCCTCCGCGTGGGCCAGCGCCTGGCAGAATCACGGATGGGCTACCAGCGACACGCCCGTCGTCGGCGCTGTCGCATGGTTCGACTACAACCACGTGGCCTACGTGCAGTCGGTTAACGACGATGGCACCGTGTCGCTCGAGGAGTACAACTGGGGCGGCAGCCACACCTACAACACACGCACCATCCCGGCCGGCGACGTCAACCTGTTCCTGTACCCGCCGGCCTGACGCCCTCCGTTGTGACCCGGTAGGCTTTCGGGGTCAGCCTCTGTAGCTCAATGGAAGAGCAGTTCCGTCCTAAGGAAAGGGTTGGGGGTTCGAGTCCCTCCAGGGGCACCTTGCGTGGGCTACCAGGGCTTGCGTCGAGCTCGTCGGCCGTCTTGACGGTCACTACCGGTATCTAGCTACTCGCGACTTCGTGGGGTCGCAGCGCTTCGGGCTTACCTCTCCCTGGTCAAGCTATCTAGGTGGTAGCGACTGCCCGAGTTCTCCTACTTGCACCAAGTAACACCCCAATATCTTCCGCAAAATTGGCTGGGCACTACCCGATCCACTGGGCGTCTGGACGAGTGTGAACCGGTCAAGGGGGGCCCGTGCCAAGTGGGAGTGTCGACGAGCCACCTAATCGGCTAGCCGGTAGCGTTCCACTATGGCACTGGGTACACGAGACAGCTCCGAAATTCGCGACTCGGAACGAGCGGACCTAATCAAGCGCGTTTCCCGTCGAGCGTACGACACGTATCTGGTGTCTATGAATCTGGCTCACTTGCGCTCGTACCGAGACGCGCACATTCGCTTCGATTTCCCCGTAACTGCATTGGTCGGCCCCAACGGCGGGGGAAAATCGACAGTCCTAGGAGCGGCGGCGCTAATCCACCACGAAGTAAAGCCGCGACAGTACTTTGCGAAGAGCGGTGTCTACGACAAGAGCATGGTGGACTGGCGAATTGAATATGACATTCTCGAGAATCGAAAGCCAATCAGCCGAACGGCGAGCTACCCGAAGTCGAAGTGGAACCGGAATGCGGTTAAGCGGAAAATCCTGACATTTGGAATCGCACGCACGCTTCCTGCGACCGAGCGCAACGACCTCGCCAGTTTCATCGGCGGCTCCTTCAAGGGCTTTGGTGAGACCGTGCTCTCTAAGGAGACAATCGAAGCGGTTGAGGCGATTCTCGGAAAGGAAGCTCAGAAGTACCTGCTGGTTGATGGGAACAAGAAGGGTGACAAGCAGCTTTACGCTGCTCGAACTACTTCGGGTGACGCATACTCCGAGTTTCACTTTGGCGCTGGTGAAGCGAGCGTGATTCGGATCGTTCGCGATATTGAAGAGAGTCCTGATGGTTCGCTGATCGTCATTGAGGAGATCGAAAATGGTCTGCATCCGGTCGCGGCGCGAAGACTGGTTGAGTATCTCATCGACGTAGCTCGACGCAAGGCGTGCCAGGTTATCTTCACGACCCATTCGAATGATGCGCTGGCACCACTTCCTGACGAGGGAGTCTGGTCGTGTGCTAACGGCGTGCTTACTCAGGGCAAACTGGACGTCAATACCCTTCGAACGCTCACTGGCGAAGTAAACGCGTCGTTCGCGATATTTGTCGAGGACGATTTCGGCGAGGAGATGGCGATCGCTGCGTTCCGAGACTTTGCAAGACGGGTAGGTGTCTCGATGCTTGGCGTGGAAGTGCATCAGCTTGGCGGTGCCGGAAACGTTCGGAGGCTCACGCTTGCGCATAACCAGAACCCCAGCATTCCCTTTAAGGCGATGGGCATCGTTGATGGCGATGTCCCGAACGAAACCGATCCGACACATCACGTATACGCGTTCCCCGGGGCGGCCGACCCGGAGATCCATGTCGCGACGGCTGTAGCCGCAAAGCTAGACACAATCGCCGCTCGACTCGCGCTCAACTTGGGTCTCCGAACAACCGATCAGCAACGCGTCGCGACAGCCGTTCGTAGCCGATTGTTGACGAATCGGGACCCGCACTTAATTTTTGAGCAAATCGGGGAAGACCTGGACTTTCTGGCAGGGCAGACCGTGGCGCGTGCATTTCTGACCCAGTGGGCGGAGAACTATCCGAATGAAGTAGCGAAACTCTTCGAGAATGCCGTGGGAGTAATTCCGGACCATCCGGGCACGATCGTTGAACCGCCCCTCGATGGCATCGGGTTTCGCGAGAATGCCGTTGACGGATTGGCGCCGAGCAGAAGGCTCACAAGTGCAGCGGTTGAGGTTGACCCGGGGAGCGGAGCGTTGTAAGGTCGGCCGGCGCTCCTTGCTATGGACGCTCAACTCGAAGCGCAGACACGCCCTGCTACTCGACGGCCGGCGGTCAACCATGCGCGGGTCCTAATTATTGGCGTTCTCCGCAGCGCCGGGTGGATATGCTGGGCACCGACTGACACTCGCGGCCGCGGTACCTTCAGGCGAGCAACCCTCGCGCCTGCTTCGACTTCAGGACCACCAGGGCCGCCGCGTAGACCTGCTTCTTAAACGCGGCATCCGTCTTCATGCGCACCAGGACTGCCGTGGTCATCGTGTGCGCCTGCTTCACGTTGACGGTGAGCACCATGTCGCCGCCCGCGGCGATGAAGCGCGTCGCACGGGACGCCACGGAGTACGCCGCGACCTGCTTCGCCGCCCCGAGGTCGTCGCTGATGACGACGCCACGGAAGCCCATCGTGTTGTGCAGCAGCCCGGTCACGATGGTGCGGGAGAAGGCGGCGGGGTTCTTGGCGTCGATGCGCGTGTAGATGGCGGTGGACATCATGACGAACGGAACCTTGGCCTTGATCGCCGCGGCGAAGGGCCGCAGGTACGCGTCGGTGGCCGTGGTCGTGCGGTCGGTGACTCCGGCGGTGGTGTCGGTGTTCGCGGTCACTCTGCCGAGCCCCGGGAAGTGCTTGACGGTCGCGCTCACCCCGCCGGCGGCGAGTCCACGTGCGACGGCGTTGCCCTGGGTGCTCACAATGGATGGCGTGTGGCCGTACTCACGGTCGAGGTCGCCGATCGGCGGGTTGTGGGTGTCGCCGGGGGGAACCGTGTCGAGCACGGGCGCGAGGTTGACGTTGATGCCCGCGGCCTTCAGCTGCTTGCCCCAGGTGGTCGCCCAGTACTGCAGGTCCGCGGTGTACCAGGTGCCCTGCACCAGGGCGGTCGAGTAGTCGGTGAAGCCGGACCCGCGCATCCGCCGCACATACCCGCCCTCCTGGTCGGTGGCGATGAACAGCTTGTTGTGAGCGGGCGCTACCCGTTGCAAGGCTGCCGTGATCGCCTTCTCCTGCGTGATGCTGAGCGTGCTGTTGCCGTCGAGGATCACGGAGCCGATGTGGTCAGCCTTGATCGTGTTCAGGCAGTCCGTGCTGACGCTCATGCTCGGGCAGCCGATCATGAACAGCTGGCCCACGCGCTGCGCGTCGGTCATCGCGGCGAACGCCTTATCAGCGGGCGACGGGGGCACAGTGGCAGCCACTGCCGGGGCGCTCGTCGAGGTGCTGGGGGAGGCGGCGGTGGATGCAACGACTTCGCCCGCGCTCGGCGCTCCCACGCAGGATACGCAGAGGGCAACGCATGCGACACCAACAAAGGCCCCGAAGCCCCTGTATTTCATGCTTCAAGGATACGTCTCGCGGGCGTCCCTGGCTGAAAAATTTGTCGGCGTCAGCCCGCCGCAGGGAGGCGCACCTCGACGGCCCCGTCGGTGATGCGCGTCTCGAAGCAGGGCTGGGGCGCCGTCGCCGGACCGTGCACGACTTCGCCGGTGGCGAGGGAGAAGACGCTCTTGTGCCACGGGCACTGCACACAGGCATCCGTCGCCGACGTGCCGGGGATGAGCGTGCCTTCGTGCAGCGGGCCGGTCAGGTGGCTGCACGTGTCGGCGAGCACCTGCACGCGGTTCCCGGTGCGCAGGGCCACGAGCGGTACCTCGTGGAGGGTGAGGTGGCGCAGCCGGCCCTCGGGAAGCTCGTCGAGCATCCCGACGCGGTGCCAACCGGGGGAGACGTCGCCGGCGACATTCCAGGTGTGGTTGACGCCGGCCGTCTGGCGGTAGGCGAGGTGACCACCGAGGAAGCCGCCGACCATCACCGCGCCGAAGCCGGCGTATCCGAGCACCTTGCCGCTGCCCTGCCGACCGCGGGAGCGCTGCACGAACGACGCGGTATAGAGGAGGACCGCGGTGAAGTTGCTCGCGGCGTGCACGAGCCCGACACGGGACTGCTTCTTCAGCAGGTTGGACCAGTCGGCATAGCCGGACAGTGCAGATGGAACGGCGCCGGCCACACCCGCGGCCACGAGCAGCCGCGACGCACGCTCGTTCTCGGGAAGAGCATCGAGGATCGCGGCCGACGACCAGGCGCCGATCGGCACCAGAACCACTGACGGGTGCAGCGGATGCCCGAAGGGCACCCCGTGCAGGATGTCCGCGAGCCACCGGGTGCGCAGCGCCGCCCGCGCGACCCGCCGCAGCGGCTTGGCGAGCGGATCGAGCCACGCGGCATCCTCGAGACGTTCGACCTGCTTCAGACCGGGCAATACCTTCATGGAACGCTCCTCGGTGAGAATCCGCGCGCGCGTCAGCAACGCTCGAGCCCACGTTACGACCGTCCGGTCCCCGTGTCACCGGCCAGCAGCACCGATTATGGCGAGAGCAGCGAGTGCGCCTGCTTCGCAGCCAGCACCCGTAACGCCGCGGCATCCACCTGCTCACGGAATGCCGTATCCGACCGCATGCGGTTCAACACAGCGGATGTCATCTCCTCGGCTTGAGAGGCATCGACCGTGAGCACGAGGTCACCACCGGCGGCGATGAATTTGAGCGCGCGCTCGGCGACCGCATAGCCTGCGACCTGTTCGGCGGCGCCGAGGTCGTCGCTGATGACGACGCCGCCGAAACCGAGGTCGTGGCGGAGCAGCCCGGTGACGATCGGCCGCGAGAAGGCGGCGGGCGTGCTGTCGTCGATGCGCGTGTAGACGGCGGTGGACATCATCACGAACGCGACCCCCGACCGGATCGCAGTGACGAAGGGGAGCAGTGCCGGGTCGTCGGCCGTGGTCGTGTCGTCGACGACGTGCGCGCTCGTGTCGGTGTTCTCGGTGACCCGCCCCAAACCGGGGAAGTGCTTCGCAGCGGCGATGAGGCCAGCCGCCGCGAGGCCCTGTGCGACCGCATTGCCCTGCCGGCTCACGACTTCCGGCGTGTGGCCGTATCCACGGTCGAGCTCGCCGATCGGCGCGTTGTCCACGCCCGGCGGCACGGTGTCGAGCACAGGGGCGAGGTCGACGTTGATGCCGGCCGCCCACAGCTCCCGCCCCCAGGTGGTGGCGGCGCGCTGCAGGTCTGCCGTGGCCCACTGACCCTGATCGACAGCCGAGGATATGTCGGTGAAGCCGGACCCTTGCATCCGCTGTACGAGGCCGCCCTCCTGGTCGGTCGCGATGAACAGCCGCACACCGGCGGGCGCCGCCGCCAGCAACGCCGCCGTCACATTCTTCTCGCCCGCGATACTCAGTGTGCTGTTGCCCGTGAGGATGACCGCGCCGATGTGCCCCGCGCGGATCGTGCGACGGCATGCATCCGTGGCCGTCGTGCTCGGGCAGCCGATCATGAACAGCTGGCCGACCCTCTCCGCGTCGGACATGCGCGCGAGCGTCGCTTCCGCGAGCGATGGCGTTGGGGTGGGCGTCACGGTCGGCAACGACGTGGGCGTGGGCGTTGCGGGAGTCGTTGCTCTCGCCGACGGAGAACGGCCCACGCTGGACGCCGCGCCGCCCGCCCCCGAATTGCTCTCGCACGACGCGCAGAGCGTTGCGACGGCGAGGCAGGCGACGGCAACAAAGATTCGGGGCCGCATTCTTCAACGCTACCCCGGGTCGCGACGGATGCCGCGGCTGGGTCGCTCGGTTAAGCTGTCGGAGGCGTGATGGTCGGCATCGCACCCCGGACGAGTGAAGCATCGTACCCGGCCAGAAAAGACGACGCTTGATGGAGGTCGTCATGAGTCAACTCGTTCAGATCATCGGATCGCTCCTCGTCCTGGCCGGGTTCGCCCTGGCCCAGTGGGGCTATCTCAATCAGAAGGCACTCAGTTACCTGGTGCTGAACACGGTCGGGTCGGCGATTCTTGCCATTAACGCCCTGCTCGAAGCACAGTGGGGCTTCCTGCTCCTCGAAGGAGTGTGGGCGATCGTGTCGGCGATCAGCCTCGTCGGCGTTCTCCGCGGCGGCCGGCGCGAGCTGCGGGAACCCTCGGCTTCCGCCTGACCCTACTCAGCGCCGGCGGAGCCGGATCGGCAGGTGCAGGTGGTGCTGCCGGGCGATGATGACGGCCATGACGGCGGCCGCGAGGGCCGGCACCAGGCCGCTCACCAGCATCCCCACCTGCGGCCCGGCGAATTCGACGAGCCGGCCCATGACGACTCCACCGAGCGACTGGCCGCCCAGCAGCACGAGCACGTAGAGCGACATCACCCGACCGCGCACGCGCATGTTCGACGACATCTGCACGAGCGGGTTGCCCGCGGTGAAGAACAGCTGGTTGGTGAACCCCACCACGAGCAGGGCGATGCCGAACGCGATCTCGGTGGGCATGAGCCCCGCGCCGGCCTGCAGGAGCGCATAGAAGCCGCCGCTGTAGATCACGGTGCGCAAACGGATGTTGGCGCGGCGCGTGCAGGCGAGGGCCCCGACGAGCGCGCCCACGGCGACCAGCGAGTTGAAGAGCCCGTAGCCGCCGGCGCCGACCCGGTAGACCTCCGACGCGTACGCGGCCAGCAGCACGGGCATGTTCAGCGTGAACACCGCGAGGAACGCGAGCATGAGGATCGACCAGAAGATCGTGGGCTTGGCGACGACGTACCGGAGGCCCTCCCGCAGCTGGCCCTTGCCGCGTGGGGCCGGCGGCGTGAGGTGCAGGGCGCCTGCGTCCATCCGGGCGAGCGTGATTACCGTGATGACGCAGGCGACCGCGTTGATCGCGAAGGCCCACCCGCCGCCCACGGCCTCGATGAGGAACCCGCCAACGGCGGGCCCGAGGAGACCGCCGAGCTGGAACACCGAGGAGTTCAGCGTGATGGCGTTCCGCAGGTAGCGCGGCCCGACGATCTCGTTCACGAAGACCTGCCGTGCGGGGTTGTCGATCACGGTGACGAGCCCGATCGCGAACGCGATCACCCAGACGTGCCACACCTCCACGGTGCCGGTGAGGGCGAGCACCGCCAGCACCGCGCTCAGCACGGCGGCGGTGCCCTGGGTGAGCATGAGCAGCATCCGCTTGGAGCGCCGGTCGACGATCACGCCGCCGTAAAGCCCGAACAGCAGCATCGGCGCGAACTGCAGCGCCACGGTGATGCCGACGGCGGCGACGCTCCCGGTGACCTGCAGCACGAGCCAGTCCTGCGCGATCCGCTGCATCCATACCGCCGTCATGGCGATGATGTTGGACGCCGTGAAGATGCGGTAATTGCGCACCGTGAGCGATTCCAGGCTCTGGCGCCACGGCTGCTTGCCGCTGTGCACCGGAATCGGCTCGGTGAGGGGATAGTCGTCAGGGTGTGGGGAGGTCATGGTCGCCCTTAAACGCTAGTCCTCGCGACCGACGTTCATCGACATCCGCTCTTCTAGACTGGTCGAAGCGGATGCTCACACCGCGCGCAAGGATTGGACAGGCCGTGGAGGAAGACCCGAAGCCGCGGCGCAAGCGCACCTGGTACTCCGTGGCCGATGTGCTGCTGCGACGCCTGGCTCTGGCCGCGTTCGTGGTCATCGCGCTCGTCGCCACCATCATCGCCGCCATCGGGGGCCGCTGATGGAGCCGCTGCCCGGCGCCACCAGCCGAACGCTCGACCCGTCGGCCGTGACAACGGATGACGCGGAGCTGTACAAGAGCATCAGCGCCCGGGCCGCGAAGGGGGTCGCCGTGATCACGACCGTGCACCGCGGCTGGGACCACGCGGCCACCGTCACCGACGTGCTGTCGGTGTCGTACGACCCGCCCACCATGGTGGCCAGCATCTACGGACTCTCGCGCCTGGCCGAGGCGATCGAGGAGTCCGGTCGCTGGGGGATCAGCCTGCTCTCCGCCCGGCAGAAGGGCATCGCCGAGCAGTTGGGGGAGCCCGGCTCGCCTCTCGTCGGCCTTCTTGACCAGGTGCCGCACTTCCGTACCGAGCCGGGAGCGCCTCCGCTCCTCCGTGACGCCCTCGCCTGGTTCGAGCTTCGCACCGTGGCCGAGCACCCTGCAGCCACCCACACACTCTTCGTCGGCGAGGTCACTTGGATGGGCCGTCCCGACCAGGACCCGCCGCCGCCGCTCGTGCGCTACCAGTCGGCCTATCACGGGGCGGCCTCGCGGGCTTGAGCGCCGGCTGAACCGGTGGCACAATCAGCACCAGCAGCCCCGTGAGCCGCGTGCATCCGCTCCCGGCCGTGGGACGCCTTTCACTGGGGTGAGGTTGCTGTGAACCGGTATGAGGGATTGACGAAGCCGTCCGCACTGGCCGCCGGGGTGCTGCTCGTTCTCGGGAGCGCGGTGCAACTGATACCGGTGGCTCGCACGGAGAGCGGCCGGGCGCAATCGCCGATCTTCCTCTTCGCGTCGATCGTGCTGCTCGCCGCGTCGCTCCTGCTCGTGCTCGCCCTCGCCTCCCTGTACGTGCGGCGGGCGGCACAGGTCGGGTCCTTCGGGTTCTCGGCCGTGCTCGTCGCCGGCACCGGGACGGTGCTCCTCTGCGCCGTCTACTGGAGCCACTCCTTCCTGTGGCCGTCGCTCGCGCAGGCGGCGCCGGAACTCCTCGACGGAACGGTGGTTCCCGGGCCGTTCCGATTCGGCGAGCTCGTGGCCCGCGTCATCTTCGGCATCGGGTGGATCATGGCCGGCGTCGCCCTGTTGCGCGCCCACATCTACGGCTACGCGCCGGCGATCGTCATCATGATCGGTGCGGTCGTGACCGTCGTTCCGAGCTTCTCGAGCGTGGTCCCCGCCTTCGTCGTCGGCCAGTTGGTCTTCGGGATCGGGGTGTTCTGGCTGGGGCTCACGCCGGCGTACGTGCTCACCGAGCACTATCGGCGGCACGAACCCGTCACCTGAGGTCGGCCGGACGGCCGAAATCGCCGTTGAACGCGCAGAATCGGGCAGAAACCGGGGTGCCTTACCGGTGAAACCGAGGGTATGCAATTAGGGTGTCGGTGTGTGGCGACCCGATTCCAATGCAGATGACGACGACAGGATGTCCGACTCCCTGGGTTCGCCTGCGCCCGCGGCACCACCCGCATCCGCCCCTCACCACGTGAGCCTGGGCGACCCGGCCTTCGTCGCCGGCAACATCGCCGAGCCGGTGTGGCAGCGTTGGCACGACGAACTCGCCGAGGTCGGCGGGCGCTCGCCGCTGCTGCACTTCAGCGACAGCGTGCGCACGCGCATCGAACTGAGCGCCACGCATCCGGGCGGCCTGCCCCAGTTCATCACCGGCAAGTCCACGCTGCTCTCGAACCTCATCCGCGACGAGCTCGCGCTGCGCAACGCCCGTCTCGCCGCCGGCGTGATCACGCAGAAGGGCATCGAGCTGCGCTCCATGCGCGGCATCGAGTCGGTGCACCTCGCCATCGGCCTGGCCGAGTGGCGTTTCGAGGGCGAGGAGTTCAGCGCCCCGGTGCTGCTGCGCCCGCTCGCCATCCGCCGCTACGGCCGCGACTTCGAGCTGAAGCTCCGCGGCGCCCCCTATCTCAACCCGGAGCTCGCCCGTGCCCTGCACGAGCAGTTCCAGATCACCCTCGACGCCGATGCCTTCGTGGCGCTCGCCATCACCAACGGGGCCTTCAAGCCGCAGCCGGTCATCGACCGGTTGCGCGGGCTCACGACGCACCTGCCGTGGTTCAAGGTGCTGCCGCGCCTGGTCGTGTCGTCGTTCGCGGATGTCTCGCGAGCGCTGGCAGCGGATGTCGTCAAGCCGCAGCATCCGTTGCTCGATGCCCTCGCCGGAAACCCGGGTGCGCGCCGAACCATCGAGGCCGCCTACCGACCGGTCGAGCCGCTCGGCCAGGACGCCCGGCCGCCCGCCACCGACACGCTCCTCCTCGACGCGGACTCCGAGCAGGAGAGCGTGATCGCGCAGATCGCCGCCGGGAATTCGCTCGTCGTGAAGACGCTTCCCGGCACCGGCGGAACGCAGACCATCGTCAACGCCATCGGATCGCTCGTCTCGCAGCACAAGCGGGTGCTCGTGGTGAGTGCGCGTCGCTCGAGCCTCGACGGCATCGCGCACCGGCTGGCGCAGGTGGGCCTGCCGGGGCTCGGTGTCAGCCCGCGCACGCTGCGCCACGACCTGATCCAGTCGATCAACCGCAACGAGAAGGCCGAGCAGCCGAAGGTCGGCGACGTCGACGACGCGCTGGTGCGGCTGCGGAAGGTGCTGCTCGACTACCGATCGGCCCTCACCCGGCACGACACTGCCCTCGGGGTGTCGGTGCTCGACGCGCTCGGTGAGCTGGCGCGCCTGGCGCAGCTGCCGTCGCCTCCGTCGACCACGGCCCGGCTCGACCGCCGCGCCCTCGAGCTGCTGGCGCGCGACCGCTCGCGTGCCGCCGAGACCCTGATCAAGGCCGCCGCGCTCGGCGAGTTCCGCTACGGCCCCGGCGACTCGCCCTGGTACGGCGCGTCGTTCACCTCCACGTCGGAGGCCACCTCCGCCCACGAACTGGCCAAGCGCATCGACCAGGTCGAACTGCCCCGACTTCTGGAGCGCGCCTTCGGGCTGATCAACCAGACCAAGCTGCGCCCCTTCGAGTCGATCACCGAGCTCGGCATCTACCTGCGCCTGCTGCTCGACATTCGCGAGACCCTCGACAAGTTCCAGCCGGCCGTCTACGACCGGCCCCTCACCGAGCTCATCGCCGCGACGGCTTCCCGCCGAGAGTCGGGCGACATGTCGTCGACGAGCCGCCGCCGACTCCGCAAGCTCGCGGAGGAATACCTGCGCCCCGGCGTGCACGTGAGCGACATGAACGACTGCCTGCGTCGCATCCAGCAGCAGCGCACGCTCTGGCAGCGTTACGTGGTGGCCGGCGCGACCCCCGAGGTTCCGGTCGGCATCGCCGACGTGCACGTGGCCTTCCAGCGGGTCTCGGAGGACCTCGCCACCCTCGACGTGCCGCTTGGCATCTCCGGCACCACGCGTCAGCTCGCCAACCGGCCCATCCGGGAGCTGGTGCACATGATGTCGGGACTCGCCGCCGAGAGCGAGGTGCTCGCCAACCTGCACGAACGCACCGCGCTGCTCTCGACGCTCCGCGAACACAACCTCGACCCGCTCATGACCGACCTGTCGCAGCGGCACGTGTCGGAGGAGAACGTCGCCGCCGAACTGGAACTGGCCTGGTGGCAGTCGGCCCTGGAGGCCCTGCTCGCGGGCGACAAGGCGCTGCTGAACGCGAACACGCCCGTGCTCGACCGCCTCGAGGCCGACTTCAAACTCGTCGACGAGGCGCACGCATCCGCTGCCGGCGGGCTGCTGGCCTGGCTGCTCGCCGAAACCTGGAAGATCGCGATCGTCGACTACCCGGATGAGGCCGATCAGCTGCGCCGGCTGCTGCGCGCCGACAAGGCCACCCCGGCACGCCTGCACGAGACCGTGCCGCACCTGGGTCGCGTGCTCGCGCCGGTCTGGCTCGCGTCGCCGTACGAGATCCCGCGACTCACCGGCCAGATGACGTTCGACACCGTGCTCCTCGTCGACGCCGGAGCCACCACGCTGGCCGAGAACGCCGGGGCGATCCGCCGGGCCAAGCAGGTCGTCGCATTCGGCGACCCGGTCACGCAGACACCGTCGTCCTTCGAGATAGGCATCACCGACCGAGCGGATGACGCGGCCGGGCCCGACGCGAGCGTCGACGCCCTGCACGCGGACTCGGCCCTCGCGCGCCTCGGCGAGCTGCTGCCCACGCTGACCCTCACCCGCAGCTACCGCGCCGGCGGCGAAGACCTCGCCGAGCTCGTGAACCACCGCTTCTACGGTGGTCGCATCGACTCCCTGCCGTGGGCAGGAAGCTTCCTCGGGCACGGCAGCCTCACCGTGAACTACGTCGAGGGTGGGCACGGCATGCCCGACGCCGACACCGGCGCCGTGGAGAGCGTCGACGCCGAGGTGACCAAGGTCGTCGAGCTCGTCATGGAGCACGCCGTCAAGCGCACCCGCGAGTCGCTCATGGTCATCACCGCGAGCCCCCGCCACGCCGTGCGCGTCAACCAGGCCGTGCTCGCGGCGTTCGCGAAGCGTTCCGACCTGTCGGACTTCATTCTCAAGGACCGCGCCGAGCCGTTCACGGTGCTCACCCTTGAGCAGGCCGCCGCGCAGAGCCGCGACCGCGTCATCTTCTCCATCGGCTACGGCCGCACCCCGCACGGTCGCCTGCTGTCGAACTTCGGGTCGCTCGGCGAGCCGGGCGGCGACCGGTTGCTCGCGATCGGTATGACGCGCGCACGCCGGTCGATGGACATCGTCACCTGCTTCGGCCCCGACGACATCGAGGAGGACCGCCAGCGGCACGGGATCCTGGCCCTGGCCCAGGTGCTCGGCGGTACCGTCGCCTACGGCGAAGAGGGCCCCATGCGCGACGGCAGCGAGGCCATGCTCGTCGACCTCGCCTACCGGCTGGAGCGCCGTGGCCTCCGGGTGTCGCTCGGGCACCGGGGCAAGCTGGCGCTCGCGGTCGCCCACGCCGGGCGGGCGGCCGTCGTCGAAACGGATGCCGTGGTCAACCGGGCGAGCCTGCGCGAGTCGCTGCGGCTGCGGCCGGAGGTGCTCCGGCGCCTGGGCTGGCACTACCTGCGCGTGCACAGCTTCGAACTGTTCAGCAATCCCGAGGCCGTGGCCGACCGGGTCGCGGCTCTCGTCGGGCTGCTGCCGGGGGAGACGGCGACGCAGCCGCACGACGACACCATCGCCCGCGGGGCCTGACCGTCGTGGCTGAGCCGGCCGAGACGGGCGACGAGCCGCGGCAGCGCGTGGTCAAGGCGCCCGGGCGTGCCCGGCGGGCCGCGCTGACGCCCGCACCGGAGACCGATCCCAGCCCCGAGGTGCCGGTGCCGCGCGGTGAGGGCGGTGTCGCGTCCTCCGGTGTGCGCGGCGAGAACGACGACCGGCTGAGGCGGGACCGCCCGCCGCACTGGTAGCAGGCGGGCGGCCGCATCCGCTCGCGTGCCCCTGCTCGGCCCGCGAGTGCGGGCTATGTGTCGTCTTGGAGCGGTGGCGGCGGCAGAAACCGCGCACCCACGGGATGGGCGGCTCGCGGTGTGGTCGCGAGTGCGCGCTTTGTGCCGTCGGAGCGTCGCCCGGGCGGCGGAAACCGCGCACTCGCGGGAGGGGGCGGCTCGCGGGATGAGAGGGTCAGCGGGGGTCAGGCGGTGTGCTTGGACTCGTGGTCGCTGCCCGCGGCCATCAGGTCGCGGATCTGGGTGAGCAGCTCGAGCTCGGTGGGCGGCTGGTCGGCAGGCGAGACGTCGGCGGGCTGGTCGCGGCGCGCCTGCGCCTCCTTGAACTTGTTGATCGGCAGCACGAAGACGAAATAGACGACGGCGGCGACCAGCAGGAAGTTGATCCCGGCAGCAAGCACCTTGCCGAACAGGAGATCGTTCTTGCCCGACAGGTCGACCACGAGCGACTGTGCCAGGGTGTCAGCGCTGAACATCGACGCGATGAGCGGGTTCAGAATGCCCTCGACGATCGAGTTCACGATGGCGGTGAACGCCGCGCCGACGACGACCGCCACCGCGAGGTCGATCACGTTGCCGCGCATGATGAACTTCTTGAAGCCCTGGATCACGTCGTACTCCTGCTGGTCGTCGGGGTGCTGGTGGTGCCGGCGGGCGAGCGGATGCCGGCGGCGGGTCAGGAGGCGCTGGTCGCCTTGCTGCTGGAGCCGCTGCTGCTGCTCGAGCTGTTGCCGCTGCTGGAGCCGCTGGCCGCCTTCTCCGACGACCCGGACGTCGACGTGCTCGCGGGCGACTTCGCATCCGTTGTGCCCTTGCCCTTACCGGACGAACGCGAATCGTTGCGGTAGAAGCCGGAGCCGTTGAAGGTCACGCCAATCGACGAGAAGACCTTGCGCAGCCGGCCCTCGCAGCTGGGGCACTCGGTGAGCGACGAGTCGCTGAACGACTGGTGGATGTCGAAGGCGGTCTCGCACTGCGTGCAGCGGTAGGAATATGTAGGCACTGTGGCTCCGGGTGTCGGGTGGGCAGGCGGGTGCCTGCCCGGTTAGAACGAGATGATGCGGGAGGGCGTGACGATGCCGTTGACCGGTTGGTCGTGCACCTCGCGGGGCACCTCGTCGATGTATTCCAGGTCGTAGATGACGGCATACACCGGAGGACATTTTTCCATTGAACCGAGGGTCTTGTCGAAATAGCCGCGCCCCCAGCCCATGCGCAGGCCGGTATGATCGACGGCCGCGGCCGGGATGATGATGAGGTCGACGTCGTTGATCGCGATCGGACCGAGCAGTTCGCCCATCGGCTCGGGCGCCCCGGCGAGCCCCTGGATCTCCTCGCGGCCCTCGCCGACCGTCCAGTCGAGGAGGCCGTCTTCCCGGGAGATCGGGAACAGGATGCGCACGCCCTCCGCCTCGGCCCAGTTGAGGAAAGGGCGCGTGTCGGGTTCGTTCGGAGAAGAGAGGTAGCAGGAGATCGAGCGGGCCGAGTGGTCCTGGACCAGCTTCTGCAGGTTGCGAGTTATGCCTGATGTGGCATTCTCCCGCTCCACCGAGGTGAGGTTCTGGCGGCGCTCCCGCAGATCGGCGCGGAGCGCCCGCTTTCGGTGTCCGATATCGGAATCCATGCAGCAATCCTAGATGCCGATATTGTGAGGACATGACTTCACGGATTACCAAGGCTGTTATTCCTGCCGCCGGTCTCGGCACTCGCTTCCTGCCCGCCACCAAGGCGATGCCGAAGGAGATGCTCCCGGTGGTCGACAAGCCGGCGATCCAGTATGTGGTCGAGGAAGCCGTGGCCGCGGGCCTGCACGACGTGCTCATGGTCACCGGCCGCAACAAGAACGCGCTGGAGAATCACTTCGACCGCATGTTCGAGCTCGAGGTGCTCCTCAAGGAGAAGGGCGACCGCGACCGCCTCGCCAAGGTGAACGAGTCGACCGACCTCGCCGACATGCACTACGTGCGGCAGGGCGACCCCCGCGGCCTCGGCCACGCGATTCTGCGCGCGAAGATGCACGTGGGCAACGAGGCCTTCGCGGTGCTGCTCGGCGACGACATCATCGACGAGCGCGACCCGCTGCTCGGCCGCATGCTCGACGAGCAGGAGAAGCGGAACGCCACCATCGTGGCCCTCATGGAGGTCGACCCCTCGATGATCCACATGTACGGCGCCGCCGCCATCGAGGAGACCGACGACCCCGACGTCGTGCGGGTCACCGGGCTGGTCGAGAAGCCGGCCGCAGCGGATGCCCCGTCGAACCTGGCCATCATCGGCCGATACGTGCTTCGGCCCGAGGTGTTCGGTGTGCTCGAGCACACCCAGCCGGGCAAGGGCAACGAGATCCAGCTGACCGACGCGCTGCAGGAGATGGCCGTCGACCAGGAGGGCACCGGCGGCGTGTACGGCGTGGTGTTCCGCGGCCGGCGCTACGACACCGGTGACCGGCTGGACTACATCAAGGCGATCATCCAGCTCGCATCCGATCGCGAGGACCTGGGCAAGGAACTTCGCCCCTGGATCCGCGATTTCGCCCAGCGACTCGAAGCCTGAGAGCCCTCCCGTGCCGGTCTCGATCCCCACACTGCGAGATGGCGCCGTCACCCTGCGTCCGATCCGCCTGCGCGACGCGCGCCGGCTGGAAGAGGAGCTCCTGCGGGGCCGCTCGTGGTTGCGGAAATGGGAGGCGACCAGCCCCTACACGCCGGTCGCGTTCGACACGCGCGCCAGCATCCGTAATCTGCTCGCCCATTCGCGCAGCGGCAGCGGCCTGCCGTTCATCGTGGAGTACGAGGGTGAACTCGCCGGCCAGCTCAACGTGTCGTCGATCACATGGGGCTCGCTCTCCAGCGCCACGATCGGGTATTGGGTGGCCGAGCGCTTCGCCGGAAAGTCGGTGACGCCGACCGGTGTGGCGCTCGCAACCGACTACTGCTTCTCGCAGCTCGGGCTGCACCGCATCGAGATCTGCATCCGCCCCGAGAACGCACCGTCGCTGCGCGTCGTCGAGAAACTCGGCTTTCGCTACGAGGGGCTGCGGCGCCGGTTCATCCACATCGACGGGGACTGGCGCGACCACTTCAGCTTCGGGCTGGTCGCGGAGGAGGTGCCGCGCGGGGTACTTCGCCGCTGGCACGACGGGTTGGTGCGAGCGGATGCCGCGCGCGTGCCAGAGGCGGATCTCGAGGCGGCGGCGCATCCGCTGCCGATCATAAGACCGTGACACGCCGAGACACACCCACGCTAATCAGCGTTTTTGGCGTAAAGGACTCATACCGTAGTGCTTATGCAGAGTGAGGTGTTCGGCGGGGGAGTGATGGTGGCCGTTGCCGCCGCCCTCTGGATCGCCTACCTCGTGCCCGCCTGGTCGCGGTGGCGGCAGTACCTCGCCACCGAGCGCAACGCGGTGCGCCTGCAGCAGACCCTGCGGATTCTGGCCGAGACGTCGGAGGTGCCGGGCGTCGTGCGCGTCGAGGCCAACGCCCGCGCCGTGTCGAGTAGGCAACGGATGCTGGCGCAGGCCGAGGCGGACGCCGAACGTGAGGCGAAGGCCGCGGTGGATGCCGCTCGAGCCGCGCGCCGTGCTGCCGTGGCGCGCATGCAGGCCGAGAAGGCCATGCGCGCCGAGGACCTCCTGACGCCCCTCGGCCAGCTGCGGCAGCTCCGGCGCCGCCGTGCGCTCAGCGCGCTCACGCTCCTGGCCGGCCTGGCGCTGACGGTGACCGGGCTCGTCATTTCCGCACTCGGCGGCTCCTCGCTCCTTGTCATGGCCGGATTCGCGCTCATCGTTGGCGCCGTGATGGCGCTCGCCCACTTCGCCCGCCAAGCGCAGGAACTGCGTGTCGTGCACCTGCCCGAGGCTGTGGAGCGACCGGCGGCGCCTGCGCGCCGTCAGCCGGCGCGGAACGCGGCTGAGCCCGCCGCCCCGCACACGTGGACGCCGCAGCCGCTGCCACGCCCCCTCCACCTCTCCCGCGGTTCGGTGGCGCAGGCTGCCATGGCCTCTGTCGACGCCGCCGCCGACCTCCGCCGCGCCATGGCCGAGGACGAGATCGCCCGGAAGGCTGCATCGCTCGCGACCCAGACAGGCGGCATCACGCCGATCACGGCTGCGATCACCGTGCAGGCGCCGGCCGGGCCGCCGAGTCGCTTCGCGTCGATGGGCGTCGTCGGGGAGACGTCGCCGGGCATCGGCGACCTCGACGCCGTGCTGCGTCGCCGCCGCGCCGCCAGCTGAGCCTTCGCGCCTCGCCGCTCGCGGCATCCGCTGCCCTTCACGTCGTGACGCACGGCGCGCCGCGCAAGTGCGGTCGCCGTTGACGGGGAGCGCTCGCGGGCGTGATATTCTGCATAAGCAGTTTGGGGCTATGGCGCAGTTGGTAGCGCGTCTCGTTCGCAATGAGAAGGTCAGGGGTTCGAATCCCCTTAGCTCCACCAAATGCAGTTCGCGCCCCGCGGATACGGCCGCCAGTGGTCTAGGACGCCCGCTGGTGCGTCGATCAGGGAAGCAGTTGATTTCTTCGCCGCTTCGACGCCCCCCGCGCGCCAGAGCGAGACCGGATCCCTTGACCGTAGCCTCATGGCGAGCCTATTCTCGGATGAGAAATTCTCGGTGAGAGGGAGGCGGCATCATGCCTCAATTCATGGATGTGCATCACAACATGACCGGATTGACTGCCGAGCAGTTGCTTGAAGCGCATAACGCCGACTTGGCGATTCAGGCTGATGAAGGGGTGAACTTCAAACAGGCGTGGGCGAGTCCTGAAGAGGGCATCGTCTACTGCCTCTCGGAAGGTCCGTCCGCCGATGCAGTCCAACGGATCCACGAGCGCGCCGGGCATGCGGCAGACGAGATCCATGAGATTCCGTTGGCTGTCTGACGGTTTGCACGTTTAGGTCGCGAGCAACGGCCTGCCGAGGGACGGCATCAGCCCGACAATGGGCATCAATGGCCCTCCGTGTACTGGGGACTGGTCGTTGTTCCGCTCCCCGGCTCCGACTGCGCGTTCCGCGTCCTGCGGCGCTTCGCAGCGCGTACGATCCACCAGACGATGAGCACGACGACCGCGGTCAGGGCCGCCCACGGCAGCACGACGCCGATGACCACGACGATGCCGCCGAGGAAGGCGACCAGGGCAGCCCAGCCGGCGGCGAGCCCGCCCCAGAAGTCGCCGGGCGTTCCGGCCGGAGCGACGCCGGTGGCGACGATGTCGAGCGTGATGGTGGAGAGTTCGACCTGACCGGACAGGTAGTCGCGTTGCGCCCGCAGGCTGTCCAGCTCGGCCTGACGCTCTGAGAGCGCGGACTCGATCGTGATGAGGTCGGTCGTGTCGGTGGCCTTCGCCATCAGGCTGAGAAGCCGGTCGACCGAGGTCTGCAGGGCTTTGACGCGAGCGTCCAGGTCCTGAGCCTTCGTGGTGACGTCGGACGAGGAGATCGAGACCTGATTGGTCTCGCCCAGCTTCTCGAGTTCGGCGAGGGTCGCGGTGAGACGGTCCGAGGGGATGCGCAGCGTCAGCCGGGCGCTCGGCTTCTGGGTGTCGGTCGGAGCCTGTTCAACCCGGTCGTCGACCCGGCCGCCTTTCGCCTCGACGATCTTGGTTGCCTTGTCCGCGGCATCCAACGGCGCATCGGCGCTGAGCGAGACCGAGCCGGTCGTGACGACCTGTCGCTGCACCACGGTTCCCCCGCCGGCGGTGTCGCCGCCCGAGCTCCCGCCAGCGGAGTCGCCGCCGATCTCGGGGCCGACCGGCGCCGGCATGCCCACGCTTCCGCCGGAGCCACCATCGCTGCTGCTCCCGGAGTCGGACATCGTGCAGCCCGAGAGCAGCAGGGCTCCGAGCAGCACACCGGTGACCGCGACGATGCGTCTCATGTTCCTCACGGTAGCGGGACTTCGAGCCGGTCAGAGTCACATTCTGGTATCAACTCGGCCGGCGCTCACGACTCCGCGACCGGCTCCTTCGGCAGCTTCCGCACCTTCGCCCGTCGGCGGCGGTTGGGAACCATCGAGCGCATCTCCGCGAGCTTGCCGAAGCAGAGCAGCCGGTCGCCGGCCTGCAGCACGTGGTTGCGCCGCGGGTTCGGGACCACGGTCGTTCCGCGGTGCAGCGTGAGCACGGTGATGTCGCGCTCGGAGAGCCCGGACTCGCCAAGCTCTTTGCCGACGAAGTCGCCGCCACCGTGCACCAGGATTTCCGCGACGCCGTAGCCGGTCGAGACGGCCAGCCGCTGTCGTACGTCGATGTCGGGAAACGCGACCTCGTTCGAGATGTAGTCCATGATGGCACCGGCCACGTCAAGCTTGGTGGCGGTCTCGATGCCCTGCAGGCCCGGGGAGGAGTTGACCTCCATGACGAGGGGCCCCTCGTTGCCCTCGAGCATGTCGACACCGGCGACCTTGAGACCCATGATCTGCGCCGACCGCACCGCGACGCGCTCGTATTCCGGCGACAGCTCCACCGGCTCCACCGAGCCGCCGCGGTGCACGTTCGACCGGAACTCGTCGCCGTTCGCGACCCTGCGCATGGCGGCCACGACCCGGTCGCCGACGACGAGGGCGCGGATGTCGCGGCCCCGGCTCTCGGCGATGAACCGCTGGATCAGCACGTTCTGGTTCGTGGAATGCAGCGTCTCGATGATAGCCTCGGCGACTTTCGCCTCGGGGGCGAGGATCACGCCGATGCCCTGGGTGCCTTCGAGCAGCTTGATGACCACCGGCGCTCCGCCGACGAGGTCGATGGCCGGGCGCACGTCCGCCCGGTTGCGCACGAAGGCCGTGGCCGGCATCCCGATGTTGTGCCGCGACAGGATCTGCGTGGCCCGCAGCTTGTCGCGCGCGTTGGTGATGCCGTTCGCGGTGTTCGGTGTGTACACGTCCATCTGCTCGAACTGGCGCACGACGGCGGTTCCGAAGTACGTAATCGAGTTGCCGATGCGGGGCAGGATGGCGTCGTAACTCGACAGCGGGCGGCCGCGGAAGTGGAGGTCCGGCTCGGGGCCGGAGAGGTCGATGGCGAAGCGCAGCGTGTTGAGCACTTTCACCTCGTGGCCGCGCTGCGCCGCAGCCGCACGAAGGCGCTGTGTGGAATACGACTGCGGGGCGCGCGAGAGAATAGCGATTTTCATGTGGAGCCCCTGAGAAGATGATGGGATGACAGAGCCTCCCCATTTAAGCACCATCGCCGGTTGGCGGGAGTGGGTGAACCTCCCCGGCATCGGCGTGCCGTGGATCAAGGCGAAACTCGACACCGGGGCGCGCAGTTCGTCGCTCCACGCCTTCGACATCCGGGT
The DNA here is from genome assembly GCF_003716325.1 of Cryobacterium tepidiphilum. Taxonomy (GTDB): domain Bacteria; phylum Actinomycetota; class Actinomycetes; order Actinomycetales; family Microbacteriaceae; genus Cryobacterium; species Cryobacterium tepidiphilum. The sequence continues at coordinate 37,543 of NZ_RDSR01000025.1, forward strand.
CTCGCAAGGCGCCGGCGGGGAGCGGGTGCGTTTCGGGGTGCACCCGTGGCAGGAATCCGAGGAGGACGCCGTCGAGGTCGAATGCGCCGTGCACGACCGCCGGAGCGTCCGCAGCTCCTCGGGTCACGAGGAGGAGCGCATCGTGGTGCTCATGGACGTGACGATACTCGGGCGCACGGTGCCGGCGGAGGTCACGCTCACGAACCGCGACTCGATGGGGTTCCGAATGCTCATCGGTCGTGAGGCGCTGCGCCAGGGGTTCCTCGTCGACTCCGCCCAGTCGTACCTCGGCGGTCGCGCCCCACGACCGGTGCGCCGCACCAACCGCGGGCGATAGCCGCATCGAGCCGTGCGGCAGGTGTTCGGGAAGCGGGCATGTGTCAGGACGGGGGCCGGCTTCCCGAACACCAGCCCGGGCGGGACTCGGAGGCGGGTCAGTGCTCGGGGCCGGTCGTGAAGCCGGTGAGCTTGTGGGTGCCGTCGCAGTAGGGCTTGATCGTGGAGGCGCCGCACCGGCAGAGGGCCACGACCTTGCGGGTGCGCTCGATGGGCTCGCCATCGGCCGCCACCAGCTCCACGTCGCCGCGCACGAGCAGCGGTCCGTCGGTGCAGGCGACGATCAACGGATGCAGCGGTGGGACCTCGTGCCCGGGTGCGTCCATTATGCCGAGACCCGTTCGGCGGGCGCGAGGGGGACGCGGAGCGACGACCGCCCGGCCTCCCACGACGCGAGGATGTGGTCGCCGGCCCAGCCGTCGATGGTGAGGCACGCGTTGGCGCCGAACAGGATGTCCGGCAGCAGCTGCGGTTCGTCCTCCGCCAGGGAGCCCGCCAGGTCGCGACCCGCGATCTGCTCGTGCACCGAATCCGCTTCGACGTGCTCGTCGTAGTACCAGGTGACGTCCTCTCCGTAGCCGAGCCGGCGGAATCCGTTGCCGTAGTACCGGGAGGGGATCGCCGACGTCATCTCGAACGCGGCGAGGTGACCGCACACCGCGCCGCGCAGTCGCCGGTTGAGGCCGAACATGCTCGACATGTTCAACGAGGTGAGGGTGATCGCGGGCACCTGGTTGACGTAGGCGCCGTAGCGGTCGTCGAGGCCGAGCAGTCTCATGAGCCCGGCGTAGATCGCCGAGTGCATGCGGGTGGCGTTGCCGCCGCCGTACTCGTCGGCCTGGATCTCCATCATGGCCGCCTTGGCCCGCCCGTAAAGCCGCGGGATGCCCCACGAGTGCGGGTCTGCCTCCTTGAGGGTGTACACCGAGCGCTGGATGACCAGCTCGTGCAGCTGCTCGTCGGTCGCCTGCCGGGCGACGTACTTCGACAGGCTGGGGCCGGTGCTCGGCTTGGTGAGCTCGAACAGCGCCTCCGCCACGGCTTCCCGGTTCGCCGGCGGCAACGGCACGGCCGGCACGCGTTCGCGCAGCGCCGCCTCGAACGCCCGCTCGATGGCGCCGCGAATCGCGATGAGGCCGGGGTTCCACTCCCAGTCGTCGTCGGCGGCGACGACCGACCCGTAGTTCAGCCCGTACAGCACGAAGAGCGACAGCTGCAGGTCATCGTCGTGGAGGATGTCGGGCGTCGCCGCGATCGCCGCGTCGACGTGCTGCGCGAGCACGGCGAGGCCGTCGGCCTGTTCCAGGGGATGCGGCAGCATGCCCAGCAGCGCCGCGCTGATCGGGCCACGGGAGTGGAAGAGCGCGGGCGCGGCGGAGGCCTGTCCGGGGGAGGGATCATTGGTGCGCATACGGCCACTGTGCGGGGGAGCGGGCTCGTCGTCAAGCCCTGGTGCACGCCAACGGCCAGCGGATGCCTCGGCCGGCCTCGGGCGCCGTGTGGCTCGGTTCAGAGCGGCTCGGTGAGCGCCGGGTCGTGCTTGGCCTCCTCGTCGCGCACGCTGTTCACCCGCTTCGACACCGGATAGGTGTGCATCGTCGCCGCCATCGCCAGCGAGGCGCGGTCGAGCATCGCCAGCAGATTCTCGGTGTCGGCCTGGCCGGGGCGAAGCCACTGATCGTAGGTGTCGGGGGTGAGGAACACGGGCATGCGATCGTGGATCTCGCCGGACGCGTCCTTCGCCTCCCGGGTGATGATGGTCATGGTGAGCGACCAGCTGCCGTCGGGCTGCTTGCGCGGCTCGTACAGCCCGGCGGCGGCGAGCAGCGAGTTGTTCTGGATGAAGTGGGGCTGCTTGCCCTCCGGCCGCGCCTCCCACTCGTAGTATCCGTTCATCGGCACGATCAGCCGGTTGGAGCCGAACGCGTGCCGGAACAGTCCGTTCGTAGCCACCGACTCGAGCCGGGCGTTGATGGGCGCCGGCGCCTTCTCGCCCGCCCACATCGGCCGGAGTCCCCACGTTGCACTGTCGACGGTGCGCGTGATAGTGCCGCCGCGCTCACGCGAGCGCACCACCGGAACCCGGTCGGTAGGCGCGATGTTGTATGAGGGCCGCCAGTCGCGCACGTCGCCTCCCTCGGCGACGAACTCCTGGATCAGGTCGTCGGTGCTTTTGTCCATGGCGAAACGTCCACACATGCGCTCAGGCTACTCGCATCCGCTGACACGGCCGCCTGCCTGGGCCCGCACCAGCGGTCGCTATACCAGGTCGGTCTCCATGGTGAGCACGGGTGTGCCATCGACGTCCGCGACCGTGAGCCGCACCGACAGCCCGCCGATCTGCGCGAGCTCGCCGAGTGATGCAAGGTGCGTGCCACCGCAGGGGATGCGCGCCGCGCCGCCGGGCAACTCGCACACCCAGTACCGCCGGTCGGTGAGCAACTCGCCGTCGCGCTCGATCCGCACCGCTGCATCCGTTGCCAGCCAGTCGGCGAGCGTCTGCTCGACCGCGGCCTGCACGTCGGGAAGTACGTCGACGAGCCCGTCGGTGATGAAGCCCTTCTTGCGCAGCGACTTGCCGAGCCGGTACGTGTCGGTCGACCCGTTCTCGCGGATGAGCGAGGCGTCGATGGCGGTGCCGTCGAAGTCGGGCTGCGCGAGTGCGTCGGGGCGCACCTCTTTCTTCCAGCGGTCGGCGAGCGCGCGGTTCAACGCGAGCGAGGCGAGGTGGCAGGCCGTGTGGCCGGCCGAGATGCTGTGTCTAAAGGACGCGTCGACGACGACTTCGACGCGGTCGCCCTCGCGGAGGCCGGGGTCGCCGTCGACGAGGTGGGCGACGACGAACGCCCAGCCCGGTGTGCCCTTGGGCACGGGGATGTCCCGGCCGAGGTGCAGCGCGCTGCCGTCCGTCGCGGCGACCACGCAGTCCACCACCGGAATGCTGCGCAATTCGTCGCTGCCCGCGAGCAGGTCGCCGGCCACGCTCGTGGGGGTGGCGGCTCCGCCGGCCGCGACGACCGCGAGCGGAACCGCGCCGACAAGGATCGACGCCCGGTCGGGCCCCTGGTCGGGCCAGCCCGCGTCGAGCGGATGCGCGCTGGTCGCCTCGAGCAGCACGGCCGTGCGGCCGTCGGCCACCGGCTCGGTGTGCAGCACCACGGTCGCGGTCTCCAGCGCCCCGACGGGGTAGTCGACGCGGGTGTCCTGGGTGGGAAGGGTCATTCGGTCCTCGTCATCTCTTCGGCAGCGCAGGTCGCCGCTATTCTTCTCCTGTTCGCGAGGCCCTGTTCGAGAGGCCTGTTCGCGCCGGCCTGGCCGCCGTAAGCTGACAACGAGCCGGCACACGCGAGTGCCGGCCGCGACCAGGAGGGCCGGAGTTCATGGACGGGAAGAGCACCTACCGAGCAGTGCTGTACGGGCCGAACACCATCGGTTCAGGCGAGGAAGTAGATCTGGACTACGTGGACGGCGCCTACCAGGACGTGCTCGTGGTGGAGACCGCGGGCGAAGACGGCGACCCCATCGTGCGCAGCTACCGCCGGGGCGCCGACACCGAGGAGCCGATCCCGTACCGGTTCGTCGAGGAGAACGACACCGGCGAGGGCGCGGTCAAGAACTAGATCCGGCCGGTCGGTCCGCGCCCCAGGCGCACCGGCAGGGCCATGAGCGGGCCGATGAAGCGGCGTTGCAGGCGCCGTGCCGGGCCCCACAGGTACTGAACGACGAACTGGGCGAGGAGCGCGCCCGCGGCCAGTGCTGCCGCGATGGCCGCCGCGGTGATCATGCTGAGCAGCCCGGAGATGTCCCCCTCCGACATCTGCAGCAGCCCGCGGAACAGGCTGAGGCCCGGCACCAGCGGCACGAGCGCGGAGACCACGATCACGAGCGGCGGAGTGCGCACCAGCCGCGCCGCGATGGCAGCGACGAGGCCCACGCCGATCGCGCTCATCGCCGACGACCAGACCAGCCCGAAGTCGGCGCCCGACCCGGTGAGGAACAGGAACTCCGCCAGCGCCCCGAGCAGGCAGACCACCCAGAACGCCCGCCACGGCACCTGCACCGCAATGGCGAAACCGAGCACGATCACAACGGATGCCCCGAGCAGCGCCGGCAGGTCGGCGAGCGTCGGCGGCGCCGCGGCGTCGATGTGCAGCCGCAGCCCGAGCCGGCCGAGGAGGAAGTCCGCCCCGGCCACGCCGGTGACGAGGCCGCCGGTGACGAGGATCGCCTCCATGATGCGGGCGGTCCCGGTGATGTAGAAACCCGACAGGATGTCGTGGACGGCGCCGAACGTGGTGACACCGGCCAGGAGCATGATGATCGCGGCGACGACGACGATCGACGGGGAGGCGGTGGGGTCGACGACCTGCACGACCGCCGCGACCACCGGCCCGACCGCGCCGCCCACGACGCTCTGGTAGAACACTGGAAGCTTGCGGTTGGCCATGGCCGTGGTGATCAGGTCGATGAAGAACGTGGCGATGAACGCCGCGACCAGCACGACCGCGCCGCCGCCGATCAGCACGGCTGCGCCGGCGCCCACCAGGCTCCAGCCGATGCGCCGCACGAGCACGGGGATGCGTGGCTTCGAACTGATGATGACGGCGAGGCGTTTGCGCGCGTCGAGCACGTCGATGGGGTGCTCGATCAGCTCCGCGATGAGTTCGCTGGTCGCGGTGAGCTTGGAGTAGTCGAGCGTGCGGTACTTCACGTTGCGGCTGCGCGCCGTGGACTCGTGGGTGATCGGGTCCTCGTAGCTCAGCGCGAGGATGGTGTGCGTGATGTCGGCCTCGGTGTTTCGCAGCCCGTACGCGTGGGCGACGGCCTGCATGGCCGCTGTCGCGTCTTCCGCGCCCGCGCCGGCGGCGAAGATCACCTCGGCCAGCCGCATGGTGAGGTCGAGCACCCGCCGCGTGTACACGGCGTCGTGCACGGGCACCGCCCCCGTGGGCTCCATCATGCGCCGTGACCCCGCTCCATGGCGCGGCTCACGGGAGCGGTCCCAGCCACGCGCTCGCCACGGTCGCGTGCGCCGACTCCGCGTCGGAGGGGTGGAAGAGCCCGGCCACCACGTCGCGGTACAGCCGCCCGAGTTCGTTCCCCGCGAAGTACGACGACCCGCCGCTTGCCCGGAGCGCCTGCTCCACCACGCGCACGGCGTTCTCGGTCGCCCGGTGCTTGAGGCCGGCCAGCAGCGCGAACCAGCGCGGTCCATGGTCGGCGAGCGTGTCGACATCCGTGGCCAGGGCGTCGATCTGCGGGTACATGCCGTCCAGGGCCATCGCCATGTCGGCGATGCGCCAACGGATGTCGGGATCCTCGGCGAGCGGGCGACCGCCGTTCTTCATCGAGGTGCGCCGCTTGGCGGCCTCGACGGCGAGCTCGAGCGCGCGTGCGCCGACGCCGGTGTAGACCGACGCGAGCAGGATCTCGAACGTGGCGAAGACGCCGAAGATGAGCGGGTCGGGGTTCGGGCCCGGGTCGAGGATGCGCACCACCCGCTCCGGCCGGGCGTACGCGCCGTTCAGCACCGTGGACTGGCTCTGGCTCGCGCGCATGCCGAGGGTGTTCCAGTCGTCTTTCTGGCGGATGCCGGGCTCGTCGCGGTCGATGAACGCCCAGACGATCTTCGGCTGCTCCGGGTCGGAGCTGTCGAGACCCATGGTGCCGAGCCGCGTCCAGGCGGGGGAGAGCGAGGTGAAGATCTTGGTGCCGCTGAACCGGTAGCCGCCGTCGGGCTGGGGTGCGGCATCCGTCATCGACCCGAACAGCACGAGATCGTTGCCCGGCTCGCTCACGCCGAAGCCGAAGATCTCGCCGGCGCCCGCCTCCTCCTGCAGGAAGGAGAGGGAGTCGTCGCCCCGGTCGACGAGAACCTTGGCGACGGCCGTCCACACCAGGTGCATGTTGACGGCGAGGGCCGTCGCCGGGGCAGCGGCGGCCAGGCGCCGTTGCTCGCGGGCGACCTGCTGCAGGCTGAGGCCGAGTCCGCCGTGCTCGGCCGGCACCAGCGCGCGCAGGTAACCGGCGGCTTCGAGGTCGGCGAGGTCCTCGGTGAAGAAGGCGTTTCGTTCGTCGTAGCCGGCCGCTCGGGAACGGATCCGTTCCAGCAGGTCGTCGCCCAGGAGCAGCGTGGCGGACGTCGGTGTGTCGCGCGCAGAATCGGTCACGCTGCCAGCTTAAGCGACCGCGCCCCCGCTGTCCCGTCTGATCGAAGTGACCCCTCCGCACGCGGCAGGCTCGTGGCTAGGCTGGGTGGCATGCAGACACGCATTCTGGGAAAGACCGGCCGCACCGTCTCCGTGATCGGCCTCGGCACCTGGCAGCTCGGCGCCGACTGGGGCGAGCTCACCGAGGGCGACGCCGACGCAATCCTCTCGGCAGCCGTCGATTCGGGCATCACCTTCTTCGACACGGCCGACGTCTACGGCGACGGGCGCAGCGAGACGTTCATCGGCGGCTACCTGCAGCACCAGAGCCGCCTCGGCCTCACGGTGGCCACGAAGATCGGGCGCCGGGCGGCGCAGCTGCCGGAGAACTACGTGCTGGAGAACTTTCGCGTGTGGGTGGACCGGTCGCGGCGCAACCTCGCGAGCCAGACGCTCGACCTGGTGCAGCTGCACTGCCCGCCCACCGCGGTGATCGAGTCGGGCGAGGTGTACGACGCCCTCGACACCCTCGTCGATGAGGGGGCGATCGCCAACTACGGCGTGAGCGTGGAGACCTGCGACCAGGCGCTCGTCGCGATGGAGCGGCCCGGCGTGGCCACCGTGCAGATCATCCTGAACGCGTTCCGGCTCAAGCCGCTCGACCAGGTGCTGCCGGCCGCGCGCGATGCCGGCGTCGGCATCATCGCCCGGGTGCCGCTGGCCAGCGGGCTGCTGAGCGGCCGTTACACGCGGGAGACCCACTTCGCGGCCACCGACCACCGCAGCTTCAACCGCGACGGCAGCTCCTTCGACGTGGGGGAGACGTTCTCGGGTGTCGACTACGAGACCGGGTTGCGCGCCGCGCAGCAGTTCAGCGAGCTCGTCGCCGCTGAAGACCCCGCCCTCACCCCGGCGCAGGCGGCGCTGGCCTGGGTGGCGCAGCTCGACGGCGTCAGCTCGGTGATCCCTGGCGCCCGGTCGGTGGCGCAGGCCGAGGCCAACGCAGTCGCCGGTTCGCTGCCGCTCCTCAGCCCGGCCTTCACGCAGGGCGTGCACGAGATCTACGACACGCTGCTGCGCGCCGACATCCACGAGCGCTGGTAGCGCCCACCGCAGAACCAGCCCGTCTCAGCCGAGGTCGTCGGGGTCGCGGCCGGTGCGCGACCCGTCGTCGAGCGTGGCGATGCGCGCCATGTCGTCGGTGTCGAGGTGGAAGTCGAAGACATCGATGTTCTCGCGGATGCGGCTCGGCGTGGCCGACTTCGGGATGACGATGGTGCCGAGATCGAGGTGCCAGCGGATGACCACCTGCGCCGGGCTCTTGCCGTACTTGCGGCCGATCTCCTGCAGCAACGGGTCGTCGGCGGCGCGTCCGCGCGCCAAGGGTGACCAGGCTTCGGTGCGGATGCCGTGGGCGTCGTCGTAGGCGCGCACATCGCGCTGGGCGAGCCATGGGTGCAGTTCTACCTGGTTCAGTACCGGCACGACATCCGTCTCGGCCAGCAGCCGGTCGAGGTGATGCGGGTGGAAGTTGGAGACGCCGATCGAGCGCGCGAGACCGTCGGCGCGCAGCTTCTCGAGGGCGCGATACGTTTCCACGTAGCGGTCCTGCCGCGGTGAGGGCCAGTGGATGAGGTAGAGGTCCACGTAGTCGAGGCGCAGTTTGGCGAGGCTCTCGTCGAAGGCGCGGAGCGTCTGGTCATAGCCGTGCCGGTCGTTCCACACCTTCGTGGTCACGAAGACGTCCTCACGCGGCAGGCCGGAGGCGGCGACGCCGCGGCCCACGCCCGCCTCGTTCTCGTAGAGCGCCGCCGTGTCGATGTGACGGTACCCCGCCTGCAACGCGACCTGCACGGCGTCGGAGGCCGCGGCATCCGCGATCTTGTACACCCCGAAACCGAGCTGCGGGATGCTGCGTCCGTCGTTGAGGCTGACCAGTGGCGAAGACGTCATGTGTCCATTCAACCGCGCGCTTCCCGCCCGGCCGGTCTCGCGCGCCGCCCGCTGCGTTTTCGACGAGATGGCCACTTCCGGTCGAAACCGACGGGCACGCCTGTCTGTCTGGACCGGATCTGTCGGTTTCGGCGCTGGGGGGAGCTCGGAAGCGCTAGGAGACGGTGACGGAGACCGGCTCTGTGTCGGGGATGGGGCTCGCATCGCGGCCGCGCAGGTCGGGGTGCCAACGCTTGCCGAGGAGCGCGATGAGGAAGCCCAGCGCGGCGAAACCGGCCGCGCTGAGGATCGCGGACACCGGGCCGTGATTGTCGATCATGAAGCCGGCGACGGCAGACCCGATGGCCGCACCGATCAGCTGGCCGGTGCCGACCCATCCGTAGGCCTCGGCGGTGTCGCTGAACTTGACGCTGGCCGACACGATGCCGAACAGCACCGCGAAGGACGGGGCGATGCCGATGCCGGCCAGGAACAGTGTCGCGCCCAGCCACCAGAAGTTGAGCCACACGCAGGCCAGCCCGATGCCGACGGTGACGATGAGCATGCGGCCGGCGAGCGCGAGGGGCCCGATCGGTACGTGGCCGAGCGCGAGGCCGCCCACGAGCGAGCCGACGGCGAAGATGGCGAGGATCCAGCCCGAGTCGGAGCTGCCCTGCCCGAAGACCGACACCACGCCCGCTTCGACGGCGGCGCAGGCGGCCACGAGCATGAAGCCCACCACGGTGCTCAGCAGCACGGCGGGCCGCTTCAGGACGACGCCCAGCTTGCGTCGGCTGCGCGGGATGCGCACCCGGCCGACCTCGGGCAGGGACAGGAACCAGATGCCGCCGACGACGAGGAACGCCGCGGCGAGCAGGATGCCGAGCACGGTGCTGATCTGGATCGACACGAAGGTGGCGATGACCGGGCCGAGCACCCAGATGACCTCCTGCGCCGAGGCGTCGAGGGAGAACAGCGGGCTGAGCTGCCGGGAGTTCACCATCTTGGGGTAGATGGTGCGCACGGCCGGCTGGATCGGCGGGGTGGTGATGCCGGCGACGAATCCGATGAGCACCAGGCCGATGACCGGAAGCGGCAGCAGGGCCATCAGGATGATGGACACGGAACAGATGACGAGGGTCGCGGCGATCACCGGGCGCATGCCGAGCCGGCCCATCAGGCGGCTGGTCAGCGGGCCGGCGATCGCCTGGCCGATGCTCATGGCGCCGAGCACGAGGCCGGCCGCCGTATACGAGTTGTAGACCCGCTCGATGTGGATCAGGAACGCCAGCGACAGCATCCCGAAGGGGAAACGGGCGGTCAGCTGGGCCGCGAGGATACGAGCGACGCCGGAGGTTCGCAGAAGGCTCCAGTACGTGCTCACAGTCCCTCAAGTCTAGGGCGAAAACTCCCCGGCCAGTCCGTGCTTCGGGCCTGCGCGCCTCGGGCCGTCGTCAGTCGGGAACCTCCGAGTCGGGGCGTGCCGACGCGCGTTGCTTCAGGTCGCGGTCCTTGTCGATGCCGGGCTCTTCTGGCGGTCCGTCGTCCTCCACCGCACTCCCCGGTTCGCTGCGCTTGGGCTCGTGCGGCGAGGTGTCCTCCAGGAACTCGTCGGGACGGTTGCCGAGGCCGACCGAACTGTCATCCGTTGCGCTCGACGTGCCGTCGTTCCTCGGGTAGTCACTCTGATCGCTCATGTCACGCTCCTTGTCCTTGCTGCGATGCTAGGCACAGCCGTCAGGCTCGGCAAGGCCGAGATCAGCCGCAAAAACGTTATCCGCGCGCGGTCTCCCGCCGCAGCGCGTGTAATAGGCTCACTGTGTCATTTACCGGTCCGCCGGATGGCACTGTCCCATTCCCCGCACGAAGGACTCACATGCGAGCACGATACGTACTCCCGGCACTGGCTGCCGTTGCCGCCCTGGCCCTCACCGGCTGTGTCGACAACTCGGCGCCCGAACCGGGTAGCTCTGCCGGCAATGGTGCCGGCAACGCCAGCAGCACGCCCCCCGCGGTCGCCAAGGACGACGCCGCGGCCGCCCTGCTGCCGGACGACGTCGCCAAGGCCGGCAAGCTCATCATCGGCACCGACGCCGCCTACCCGCCCAACGAGTACAAGAACGAGGCCGGCAACCCCATTGGCTGGGGCATCGAGATCTCGGATGCCATCGCCGCCAAGCTCGGGCTGGAGCCGGTTTACCAGGTTTCCAAGTTCGACAACATTATCCCCAGCATCACCGGGGGCAAGGTGGACATCGGCGAGTCGTCGTTCACGGACAACGTCGAGCGTGAGAAGCAGGTCGACTTCGTCAATTACTACACCGCCGGCATCCAGTGGGCGTCGAAGACCGGAACGGACATCGACCCGGACAACGCCTGCGGCCTGAAGGTCGCCGTTCAGGCGACGACCGTCGAGGACACCGACGAGCTTCCCGCCAAGAACAAGGCCTGCCTCGACGCGGGCAAGGCCGCCATCGAGGTGCAGAAGTACGACTCGCAGGACCAGGCGACCAACGCCGTCGTGCTGGGCAAGGCCGACGCTCTCAGCGCCGACTCGCCGGTCACCTTCTACGCAATCTCGAAGACCGACGGCAAGCTGCAGCCTGCGGGCGAGAGCTTCGACGTCGCCCCGTACGGCATCGCGACCGAGAAGGACTCGGACATGACCAAGGCCGTGCAGGCGGCGCTGCAGTCGATGCTCGAGGACGGCACCTACATGGACATCCTCAAGGAGTGGGGTGTTGAAGCGGGAGCGCTCGACGAGATCACGGTCAACGCAGCCACGAAGGGCTAAGTGGTGACAACCACGAACACTCCTGGGGCGGGCGCACGCTCGCCCCAGGAGCCCGACTCGGAACCCATCAAGGCGATCCGCCTGCGGCATCCGTGGCGGATGGCCTTCGCCGTGGTGCTCGTGGTCATCTTCGCGTTGTTCGTCATCGACGCGGCCGGGCGCGAGGCGTACGACTGGCCGACGGTGGCCAAGTACGTGTTCGACCGGCGGATCTCGATGGCGGCGTTCAACACGCTGCAACTGACCGTCTACTCGATGATCATCGCGATCATCCTGGGTGTGACCCTCGCGATCATGCGGCTGTCGCCGAACCCGGTGGTCAAGAGCGTCGCCTGGTTCTACCTCTGGATCTTCCGCGGAACGCCCGTGTACGTGCAGCTGGTGTTCTGGGGCCTGATCGCGATCATCTACCAGACGATCGACATCGGCATCCCGTTCATGGAGCCGTGGGTGTCGTTCGACACCAAGGTGGCGCTCAACACGTTCACGCTCGCCATCATCGGCCTCTCGCTGAACGAGGCCGCCTATATGGCGGAGATCGTGCGCGCCGGCCTGCTCTCGGTCGACCGCGGGCAGGAGGAGGCGGCGACGGCGCTCGGCATGAGCTGGTTCCAGACCATGCGTCGCGTGATCATTCCGCAGGCGATGCGCGTGATCATTCCACCGACCGGCAACGAGGTCATCTCGATGCTGAAGACCACGTCGCTGGTCACCGCTGTTCCGTTCAGCCTCGAGTTGTACGGACGCTCCCGTGACATCTCCGCGGAGACGTTCAACCCGATTCCGCTGCTCATCGTGGCGTCGATCTGGTACCTCGCCTTCACATCGGTGCTCATGATCGGGCAGTACTTCCTCGAGAAGCGGTTCGCGCGCGGCGTGGGCGACCGGCGACCCGACCGCAAGGGTGACGACCTCACCGGCGTCGCGCCGGCTGTCGGCGTCGACAAGCCGACCGTCGTGCTCCCCCCGAACGAATCCGGAGGCCACTGATGACCGACGTGCCCATGGTGCTTGCCGAGGGAGTCTCGAAGAGCTTCGGATCGAACCAGGTGCTCAAGAGCATCTCGCTCGAGGTCAGGCGCGGCGAGGTGATGTGCCTGCTCGGCCCGTCGGGGTCGGGGAAGTCCACGTTCCTGCGCTGCATCAACCACCTCGAGGTGCTCTCCGCCGGGCGCCTCAGCGTGGATGGCGAGCTCATCGGCTTCCGCGAAGTGGGAGGCAAGCTCTACGAGATGCACCCGCGGGAGGCCGCGAGGCAGCGCCGCGATATCGGCATGGTCTTCCAGCGGTTCAACCTGTTCCCACACATGACGGCTGTCGAGAACGTCATGGAGGCGCCGGTGCTCGTGAAGGGGCAACCCAAGGCGCAGGTGCGTCAGCGCGCGCTGGAGCTGCTCGACCGGGTGGGGCTGGCCGAACGGGCCGATTACTACCCGGCGCACCTCTCCGGCGGGCAGCAGCAGCGCGTGGCGATCGCCCGGGCCCTGGCCATGGAGCCGAAGCTCATGCTCTTCGACGAGCCCACGAGTGCCCTCGACCCGGAACTCGTCGGTGAGGTGCTCGACGTCATGAAGGGCCTCGCCAGCTCGGGTATGACCATGATCGTGGTGACGCACGAGATGGGGTTCGCCCGGGAAGTCGCCGACGAGCTGGTGTTCATGGACGGCGGCGTGGTCGTGGAGTCCGGCGATCCGCGCGAGGTGCTGTCGAACCCGAAGCACGAGCGCACGCAGGCGTTCCTCTCGAAGGTGCTCTAGCCCCGCCCCGCTACCGTGAGGGGCCAACAACGCCTAGTGTTTCGGCTCGCCGACTAGGAGGCTGCTGAAGAATGGGGGTGTTGGCGGTGGGCGAGATGCCGCCAATGGCCGTCAAGCGGCGTGTTGAGTCAGCATTCTGTGGTGCGACAACGGGGTCATCTCGCCTGGCTGTGACTATCG
>NZ_RDSR01000026.1 GCF_003716325.1 Cryobacterium tepidiphilum
TTTGATCCTGGCTCAGGACGAACGCTGGCGGCGTGCTTAACACATGCAAGTCGAACGGTGACCCAGGAGCTTGCTCCTGGTGATCAGTGGCGAACGGGTGAGTAACACGTGAGCAATCTGCCCTTGACTCTGGGATAAGCGTTGGAAACGACGTCTAATACCGGATACGACCCTCGGAGGCATCTCCTGGGGGTGGAAAGAATTTTGGTCAAGGATGAGCTCGCGGCCTATCAGCTTGTTGGTGAGGTAATGGCTCACCAAGGCGACGACGGGTAGCCGGCCTGAGAGGGTGACCGGCCACACTGGGACTGAGACACGGCCCAGACTCCTACGGGAGGCAGCAGTGGGGAATATTGCACAATGGGCGCAAGCCTGATGCAGCAACGCCGCGTGAGGGACGACGGCCTTCGGGTTGTAAACCTCTTTTAGTAGGGAAGAAGCGAAAGTGACGGTACCTGCAGAAAAAGCACCGGCTAACTACGTGCCAGCAGCCGCGGTAATACGTAGGGTGCAAGCGTTGTCCGGAATTATTGGGCGTAAAGAGCTCGTAGGCGGTTTGTCGCGTCTGCTGTGAAAACCCGAGGCTCAACCTCGGGCCTGCAGTGGGTACGGGCAGACTAGAGTGCGGTAGGGGAGATTGGAATTCCTGGTGTAGCGGTGGAATGCGCAGATATCAGGAGGAACACCGATGGCGAAGGCAGATCTCTGGGCCGTAACTGACGCTGAGGAGCGAAAGCATGGGGAGCGAACAGGATTAGATACCCTGGTAGTCCATGCCGTAAACGTTGGGAACTAGATGTGGGGGCCATTCCACGGTCTCCGTGTCGCAGCTAACGCATTAAGTTCCCCGCCTGGGGAGTACGGCCGCAAGGCTAAAACTCAAAGGAATTGACGGGGGCCCGCACAAGCGGCGGAGCATGCGGATTAATTCGATGCAACGCGAAGAACCTTACCAAGGCTTGACATATAGAGGAAACGGCCAGAAATGGTCGCCCCGCAAGGTCTCTATACAGGTGGTGCATGGTTGTCGTCAGCTCGTGTCGTGAGATGTTGGGTTAAGTCCCGCAACGAGCGCAACCCTCGTCCTATGTTGCCAGCACGTAATGGTGGGAACTCATGGGATACTGCCGGGGTCAACTCGGAGGAAGGTGGGGATGACGTCAAATCATCATGCCCCTTATGTCTTGGGCTTCACGCATGCTACAATGGCCGGTACAAAGGGCTGCAATACCGTAAGGTGGAGCGAATCCCAAAAAGCCGGTCTCAGTTCGGATTGAGGTCTGCAACTCGACCTCATGAAGTCGGAGTCGCTAGTAATCGCAGATCAGCAACGCTGCGGTGAATACGTTCCCGGGCCTTGTACACACCGCCCGTCAAGTCATGAAAGTCGGTAACACCCGAAGCCAGTGGCCCAACCTTTTGGAGGGAGCTGTCGAAGGTGGTATCGGTGATTAGGACTAAGTCGTAACAAGGTAGCCGTACCGGAAGGTGCGGCTGGATCACCTCCTTTGCATGTGTTAAGCACGCCGCCAGCGTTCGTCCTGAGCCAGGATCTACTAATAAGCCGATAATTTGATAACACTTCGTTCGAAACGAAGCTGCCCGCGTCCACTATGTGGTTCTCGATGTACGGTCGAGAACCGACCAATCAGAAATGATTGCTCGAATCACTTGAATACATCACAAGTGTTTCGGCGGCCATAGCGAGAGGGAAACGCCCGGTCCCATTCCGAACCCGGAAGCTAAGACTCTCAGCGCCGATGGTACTGCAGGGGGGACCCTGTGGGAGAGTAGGACACCGCCGGACTTAACTTACGCACCACCAGGAAAGCCACCCCCACCAGGGTGGCTTTCCTGCGTTAACCCGGGCATTGGGGTGGGGCCGGGACACGGGGTTCGGCTCCTCAGCTCAGACAATGAAGGGTTCGGCGCCGGCCTCCGCAAGCTCCGGTCGGCCCCCAACCGCTCATAACTCGACACCCCGCCGAACCCCTGTCCCGGCGCGCGAGACGAGGGAGCGAGCCGGTCTCTCGGGAGGCGTCAGGTTGGGAACCTTAGGGCGGCGGTGAGGGAGAGGCGCTATCTAGCGGTCGGGGAAGGCGTGGGGAAGACCGGAGAGGGTGGGGCGAAGCCGCTCCAGGCGCTCGCGCTCGAGGAGGAGCGCGGCGTATTCACGGTCGCGTCGCACGGCCTGCACGGCGGCGAGGAACAGCTCGGCCGGTGCGTCGGGGAGCGGGGAGACGTACGCCGACACCTCGGCCGCGAGCGCCTGTGCGAGCCGGGTGCGGCTCTCTGCGGTGAGGTGCGTCGCCTGGCGGAGGAACTGTGCGATGCGTCGCCCGAGGGCGTCGGGGAGCGTGGCCACGTCGGCGGTGTGCGACCAGGCCGTGAGCTGCACGGGAACGCCGTAGACGGCATCCGCTGCCCCCGCCACACGCTCATGCTGGCTGTAGGTGCCGGCCAGGAGGTCGCCGAGCCGCTTCGACCTGGCGCTCAGCAGGCCGACGACCGCCGCGAGTCCGCCGAACGTCATGAAGATCTCGAGGACGCCGACCAGGGCGCGGATGACCGAATGGCGGAGGGAGATCGCGCCGCCGTCGTCGCGGACGATCCGCGCACCGATCGCCAGCTTGCCGAGGGACCGGCCATGGGTGACCGTCTCGACGACGATGGGAACGATGAGGATGGCGACGACGAGCCCGAACACCGACAGCGCCGCGGAGAGAGCCGGATCGAGCGCGTCGCCGATGAGCCAGGCGATGAGCAGCGCCAGCCCGAGGTAGATGCCGAGGTAGGTGATCCAGTCGATGATGGCGCCGGCTGCGCGCAGGATGACGCCCGCCGGGCGCACGTCCAGGGCGACCGCCTCCCCGGTGAGCAGCTCGGCGTCGCCACGGACGTCGCCCTCGAATACGGCCGTCGGCCGTGCCTGAACCATGCCACTATTGAACCAGATGGACGTCGACGCATACACTGCTGCGCACCGCGCGGAGTGGGATCGCCTTGCCGCGCTCGGGGGCAAACGGCACCTGTCGGGCGCCGAGGCCGACGAGCTGATCGAACGGTACCAGTCGGGTGCGGCCCAGCTCTCCGCGATCAAGACCAGCGCCGGTTCCACCCTCCAGGGCGACCACCTGTCGGTGGCCCTCTCCCGTGCGCGCCTGCGCTTCACCGGTGCCGGGACGAACCTGCTCGCCCAGCTGCCGCGCTTCTTCATCCTGCAACTGCCGGCCGCGCTGTACCGGCTGCGCTGGCTCACCCTTGCCGTCGCCGTCGTGACCGCACTGGTCGCCACGCTCTACGCGGGGTGGGCGCTGAACGATCCGCGAGTTCTTGCGAGCTTCGGAACCGACGCGCAGCTGCGGAAGCTCGCGAACGAGGACTTCGTCAACTACTACTCCGATAACCCGGCAGCGTCGTTCGCGGGCCAGGTGTGGACCAACAACGCCTGGATCGCTGCCCAGTTCGTCGCGTTCGGCATCGTCGGCGTGTACGTGCCGTACCTTGTGCTTCAGAACGCCCAGAACCTCGGCGTCAACGCCGCCGTCATGTTCGCCTACGACAAGGGTGATGTGTTCTTCCTCTACATCGCCCCGCACGGCATGCTCGAACTCACGGCGATCTTCGTCGCGGCCGCGGCCGGGCTCCGCATCTTCTGGGCGTGGATCGCGCCGGGGCCGCGCACCCGCGGCCAGGCCCTCGCCGAAGACGGGCGCGCGCTGTTCACCGTGGCGATCGGGCTCGTGTTCGTGCTGCTCGCCTCGGGCATCATCGAGGGCTTCGTGACCCCGGCGCCCTGGCCCTGGCCGGTCAAGATCGGGATCGGCGCGCTCGCCCTCGCCGCGTTCCTCGCCTACATGCTCCTGCTCGGTCGCCGGGCGAGGCGACACGGCGAGACCGGCGACCTGGGCGAGTTCGAGGCAGGCTCCCGCCGCATCTACGCCGGGTAGCCGAGCCGAGCCGGGAAGGGACAGGACGCGGCTAGAGGCGGCCGGCGGCCTTGAGGGCGATGTAGCGGTCCGCGAGCGCCGGCGGCAGGTCGGCCGGCGAGCCGGTGACCACCTCGGCCCCCTGCCGTCGAATCGCCGCCGACACCCGGGCGATGTCGAGCATCGCGCGCTCCGCCGCCGCGGCCCGGTACACCTCGTCGAGGCTGCTCCGCTCGCCGGCCGCCCGCGAGAGCTCCGGGTCGGTGACGGATGCCACGAGCACGGTGTGCCGGGCCGTCAGCTGTGGCAGCACCGACAGCAGCGCGGCCGACGCGCCTGGCGCATCCACCGGGGTGACCAGCACCACGAGCGCCCGCTGGCTGGTGAGCGCACGCACCTGCGCGGGCACCGCCGTCCAGTCCGTTTCGATCAGCTCGGGCTCGATGAGCGCCATCGCGTCCACCATGCGTGCGAGCAGCTCGGCGCCTTGCGCTCCGTGCACGCGCCCGCGCACTCGGCGGTCGTAGGCGAGGAAGTCGACGTGGTCGCCGGCGCGCGACGCCAGCGCGGCCAGCAGCAGCGAGGCCTCGAACGCGGTGTCGAGGCGGGGCTCGTCGTCCACCCGGGCAGCGGATGTGCGCCCAGAGTCCACGACGACGACCACCCGTCGGTCCCGCTCCGGCCGCCAGGTGCGCACCATGACACGCTGTCCCGGGTTGTCGGCCGACCCGTTGTGCCTGGCCGTCGCCCGCCAGTCGATGGAGCGCACATCGTCGCCGCGCACGTATTCCCGCAGCGAGTCGAACTCGGTGCCCTGCCCGCGCACCAGCGTGCTGGTCCGCCCGTCGAGCTCCTTCAGGCGGGCGATGCGCGACGGCAGGTGCTTGCGCGCGTGGAACGGCGGCAGCACGCGGATGTGTCCGGGCGCGTGCAGGGTCGCCTGCCGCGCCCACAGCCGGAGCGGGCCGAACGAGCGCACCGTCACCTCCGCCACCCGCCGCTCGCCGCGCCGGCTCGGCGTGAGCTGGAGCGTGACGCCTCGCCGTTCACCGGCCGGGATGTCGACCGCGCTGCGGTTGTCACCGGCACCGGCCGAGGGCTGCCAGGCATCGCGCACGATCCCGCGCAGCCGCCGGGAGCCGGAATTCGTGAGGAACAGCTCGCTCGCCACCGATTCGCCGAGCCGCACCCGCGCCGGAAGCAGGCGCTCGAGCACCAGGCGCCGGGGCGATGCGGCGAGCACCAGGTCCACGAGGCCGAGGATGACGGCGAGCAGCACCCACAGCCCCAGCGCCACGGCGGCGCCGAGCGTCGTGCCGCCGAACAGGATCACCGGCACCAGCCCGAGCCCGAGGAGCGCGGCGAAGCGCCCGGTGAGGGCCATCAGTGACCCGTCACCACGGCGAGGGGTCGCAAATCGATGTTCCCGGGCGCGACGAGGGTCGATATGCGACCCCTCACGGCGGTGGGGCGGCTCGGCGTCACAGCGGCACCTGCACCTGCTGCAGGATCGAGCGCAGGATGGTGTCCACCGACACCCCCTCCAGCTCGGCCTCCGGCCGCAACTGGATGCGATGCCGCCACACGGGCACCACCATGGCCTGCACGTGGTCGGGCGTGATGGCGTCGTAGCCCGACAGCCACGCCCACGCCTTGGCGGCGGCGAGCAGCGCGGTGGTTCCGCGCGGGCTCACGCCGAGCTTCACCGACGGGCTCTGCCGCGTTGCGCGGGCCAGGTCGACGACGTACGCAAGCACATCCGCGCTGGCCCCGACGGATGCCGCGGCGGCCTGAGCCGCGTGGAGATCGGCCGCGCCGAGCACGGCCTGCACCCCCGCGCCTGCGAGATCCCTCGGGTTGAAGCCGGCGGCGTGCCGCCGGAGCACCTCGATCTCCGACTCCCGCTCGGGGACGTCGAGCACCAGGTTCAGCAGGAACCGGTCGAGCTGCGCCTCGGGCAGCGTGTAGGTGCCCTCGTACTCAATGGGGTTCATGGTGGCCGCGACGATGAACGGCTCGGGCAGTAGCAGCGAGACGCCGTCGACGCTGACCTGCCGCTCCTCCATCGCCTCCAGCAGCGCCGACTGCGTCTTCGGCGGCGTGCGGTTGATCTCGTCGGCGAGCAGCAGGTTCGTGAACACCGGCCCGCGGCGGAACTCGAACTCCCCGGACGCCGCGTCGTAGACGAGCGACCCGGTCACGTCGCCGGGCATGAGGTCGGGTGTGAACTGCACGCGCTTGGTGTCGAGGCTGAGCGCGTGGCTGAGCGAGCGCACCAGGAGGGTCTTCGCGACGCCGGGCACGCCCTCGAGCAGAACGTGCCCGCGGGCCAGCAGGGCGATGATCAACCCGGTGACGGCTCCCTCCTGCCCCACGACCGCCTTGCCGACTTCACTGCGCACCCGGGCCAGGGACTCGCGGAGGGCATCGACGGGCGGGGCTTGGGCAGTCATGACTTCATTCTTCCGTGTCAGGGCGGTTCGGCGCACCCGGTGGGCCGGCGGATGCGTCCCCCCGTCCGGGTTCCAGGCGGCGCTTCACGTCGCGCTCCAGCTCCGCCAGTCGGTCGGACAACCGCACCACGTCGCGATCGCCCGCCGGGACGGCGTCGACGAGGATCGCGCGCACGTCCGGCAGCGGTCGTGCGCACACCGCCGCCACCTGCACGGCGACCTCGTCGACCGTGGCGGTGCGTGGCAGGCCCAGCCGGTTCGCCAGTCGGCTGACCGAGCCGACCCGGAGGGTGTCGACCGCCCGAAGACGAGCGGAGCTGCGCGCATACAGCCGGCCGCGCCCCTCCATGGTCTCCCCTGCCTTGACGGTGACCGGCAGGTTCTCGGCCACGAGCGGCCCGAAGCGCCGGCCGCGCCACACCGCGGCGGCCAGCGCCACGAGCGCGAGCAGCACGAGAGCCGGTGTCACCCAGCCGGGCGTCAGCTCGCCGATCGACGGCGGCCCCGGGTCCACGACGTCCGCCAGGGTCGGCAGGTACCAGATCAGGGTGTCCGATGCGCCGAGCAGGCCGAGCGCGAGGGCCGCGTTGCCTTCCGCGGTGATGTGCCCGTTCTGGAAGACCTCGGCCGGGGCGACGAAGGTGAGCATCCCCGCATCCGTTGCCTGGGTCACGACGGAGAACGTGCCGTCCCCTCCGGGGAAGCATCCCGTGCGGGTGACGTCGCCGGGCGCGTCACCGGGCCGCAGGGTGTCGCCCCCGGAGGAGAGGGTGCCCGCGCGTCGGGCGGCCGGCAGGTCGCAGCGCGCCTCGAGCGGATCGGCCGATGAGACCCCGCCGAAGCCCATGCCGGGGGCGAGGGTGTGCAAGGTCAGGAAGTCGGGGGCCGCGATCACGGTGCGCGGGGCAAGGCGCGCCAGGTCGCGCAGCTGGCCGGCGGTGAGGTACCCGTTCGCGTCGTACGAGAACAGGGTCGGGTCAGCGGATGCCGCGGCCGCGTCCTCCGCTTCGGTCAGCGTGTCGGCGACGATCACCCGCACGCCCTGCTCCCGGAGCACCTCCGCCAGCGCCCGGCTTCCGGCGGGCGTCGAGCTCTTCGCGGACAGCGCCGGTTGCAGGGAGGCGCCCGCCCCGGCGACGTAGGCGGCGATGACCGCGACGACGAGGGCAATGAGTCCGGCGACCACCCAGAATCTGGCCGCCCGGCCGGCGCCGCGCAGCGTCGGAGTGAGCGCCGGCGCCTCCCGGGCGGTCTCGGCCGCCGCCCGCGCCCGGGCGGCGGTGCCCGGCGGGGTCACTGGGCCACCGCACTGAGCGCGGGGGCACCGTGGCGGACATCGTGCTCGAGTGCGGCCAGGGCGAGGTAACCCTGCTCCGTGCCGGGGCGGTTCAGGTAGCGCACCTCGTCGAACCCGACGGCGGCCGACGCGAGGCGCTCACGCTGGGCGGGAAAGGCATCCGTCGCCCGCGCTGCCACCTCGCGTGCGGTCATCCCGGGCGTCAGCGTGAGTACGGTGCGCTCGGCCAGGCCCCGGGCGAGCGCCCGGAACATCTCCTCGCAGGCCGGGGACCAGTCCCCGCGCCCCGCGGCTGCCTGCGCGGCGGCACGCATGTCGGCGGCCGTTCGCCGGTCGTCCTCGTGGAAGAGCCCCTCATCGGCCAGGCGACTGCGCCGGTTCCAGCGCGGCAGCCCGAAGACGAGCACCGCCACCGCGAGGGCGCCGAGCACGACGACCGTCACGACAACGGGTAGCCAGCCGGTGAGACCGTCACCGCCGGGCAGGGTGA
This sequence comes from Cryobacterium tepidiphilum, assembly GCF_003716325.1. GTDB lineage: Bacteria > Actinomycetota > Actinomycetes > Actinomycetales > Microbacteriaceae > Cryobacterium > Cryobacterium tepidiphilum. The sequence continues at coordinate 8,170 of NZ_RDSR01000026.1, forward strand.
GCGAGGTGATCCAGTCGAAGAACGCCTGCGACAGCCGGTCGAACCAGGTCGGCTTCGCCGCCTGGTACGGCGCCTTGGCGAGCTCATTGCGCAACCATTCCCGGGCATCGGGAGCGGTCGGGTCGACCGGCACGTCGGCGAGGATCGGGCCTGCCGAGGCACCGAACCAGCCGACGATGGACGTGCTCACGTCAGGTACGGGTTGGGAACGGTTGTCTCGGCGCCCGTGCGGAACGACGCGGACTCGACGAAGCGCGCCAGCTCCAGGTCGAGGCCCTCCTTCCGCATCCGCAGGTCGATGTAGATCAGCGCCGTCGTCGCGGACTGCACCACCGCGGCGATGGCGCCCATGATGAGCGCGACGAACAGGATGAGGACGTAGAGGATGATCGACGGCAGGTAGGAGTCCAGCGCCGCGTTCGGGTCGACCAGCGAGACGGCGAACCCGAACAGCAGCGACAGCGGCGTCGTGACGATCTGCGAGATGACGTTGACGATCACCGCGACCAGGAACTGCACGCCGAGCGTGCGCCAGAAATACCCGATGGTCAGCGACCACGACCGGCGCGCAGCCGGCCCGATCCCCAGCCGCTCGAGCACGATCAGGCTCGGCACGAGCGACAACCGGGTGAACAGCCAGGCGCCGAGCACGAGGAGGCCGATGACAGCCAGCACGCCGACGACGATTGCGACGACCTGCCACGCACCGCCGAGGACCACCAGGACCGCGACGACCCCGGCGGCGACCGCGACGGCGACGACCAAGGCTAGCGTGAGCAGCAGCGTCCACAGCACCAGCGTCCACAACCGGCCGCGGGCGCTCCGCCACAGCCCGCGCAAAGTGAGCTTCTCGCCGAGCGTGGACCTGGCCACCTCGACCACGATGATGCCCTGCAGCAGCGCGGCGCCGATGATGGAGAGTGCGATGGGCACCAGGGCGGACAGGATGATCGCCGCGATGGACCCGGCCTCGAGCGTGTCGCGCTGGTCGTCGGGCGCGTTGGCGAGACGACCGAGCACGACGAACGTCACCACGCCGACGACCACGAGTGTGGAGAGCATGACCGCCCCCTGCACGAGCAGCGCGCTGCCGAACGTGGCCTTCGGATTGCGGCGCAGCACCTGGAACGGCGCCCACAGCAGGGTGCCGAAGCCGAGGGGCCGCAGCGGAATCAGGCCCGGTTTGGGCGGTGGCGCCCACGCTCCCGGCGCCCCGGGAACAGGGGCGGGTGGCGGGGTGGGGGCGGCGTACTCGCCGTACCGAGGCGTGCCGCGGCCCGCCTCCGGGTCGCCGCCGGGCGGCTGCCAGTTCTGCGCGTCGGTCACGTCCCCATGCTGGCATAGGAAAGCCCCCGACTCACGCCTGAAGGCGACTGACCGGCACACTCGACTAGTCTTGTGCCCAACATTGCAGCACTCATCGACGAAATCGCTGGTGAGATAAGCGGAAACGGACTATGACCTCACGGATTCTGGTCGTCGATGACGACACCGCCCTCGCAGAGATGATCGGCATTGTCTTGGCCGGCGAAGGGCTGGAGCCCTCGTTCTGCGCTGACGGCGCGGCAGCCCTCGAGGCATTCCGCGTCACCAAGCCCGACCTGGTCCTGCTCGACCTGATGCTGCCGGGCCTCGACGGCATCGAGGTGTGCCGCCAGATCCGCGCCGAGTCGGGGACGCCCATCATCATGCTCACGGCGAAGTCAGACACAACGGATGTCGTGAAGGGGCTGGAATCCGGAGCGGACGACTACGTGGTCAAACCGTTCAACCCCAAGGAGCTCGTGGCCCGCATCCGCACCCGCCTCCGCCCGGCGGCGGCCGCATCCGCCGCCGAGTCGCTGCGCATCGGCGACCTCGTCGTCGATCCCGTCGGCCACGAGGTCAAGCGCGGCGGCCAGGCCATCAACCTGACACCTCTTGAGTTCGACCTGCTCCTGGCCCTCGCCTCAAAGCCGCAACAGGTGTTCACCCGCGAGATGCTGCTGGAGCAGGTGTGGGGGTACCACTACAAGGCCGACACCCGCCTCGTGAACGTGCACGTGCAGCGACTGCGCGCGAAGGTGGAAGACGACCCCGACAACCCCCGGATCGTCACGACGGTGCGAGGGGTCGGCTACCGGGCCGGCTCGCCCGCGTAGGAGACCGGTGGCACCCTCCGGCACGGCACGATTCCCTCACCTGCGGCAGCTCAACTGGCGAGCCTGGCGCCCGGGGGAGGACTGGCTGCCGGCCCTGTGGCGGTCGTCACTGCAGTTCCGCACCATCACCATCACCGTGATCCTCTCCGGTCTCGCGATCGTCGCCGTGGGTGTCTACATGTCGGCGAGCATCGGGAACGACCTGTTCCAGTCGCGCCTGAACCAGGTGCTCCTCGACTCGCAGCGCGCCACCCGGGCCGCCCAGAACATCCTCGATTCCTCCGACGCCACCGATCGCGTGCAGGTGCGCACCCTGCTCGACTCGGCCACGACCACCATCACGACGGCGTCGTCGTCGGGACTCATCGCCATGTTCCGTGCCCCCGGGCAGGAGCCGTCGACGGTCGCCCCGCAGGACTTCTCGCGGTTCGGCGACTCCACCGACGTCATCTCCGATGAACTGCGGAACGCCGTGCAGGACGAGCCGGACACGCAGTTCTGGCAGTCCGTCACCCTCGCCACCGAAGACGCCTCCGCTGCCCCCGGCATCGTCGTCGGCTCCCAGCTCAGCCTGCCGGTCGCCGGGCGGTACGAGCTCTACATCGGGTACAGCCTGCACGACGCCGAGGCGACCCTGCTGTTCGTCAAGCAGACGCTGCTGGTGGCGGGGCTCACGCTCATCCTGCTCATCGGCGCGGTCGCCTGGGTCGTGGTGCGGTTCGTCGTCACCCCGATCCGGGTCGCGGCGGACACCAGCCAGCGGCTGGCGTCCGGAGACCTCGAGGTGCGCATCCCCGAGAAGGGCGAGGACGTGATCGCGACGCTCGCCCGCTCGTTCAACGGCATGGCCGACAGCCTGCAGAGCCAGATCAAGGAGCTCGCCGAGTTGTCGCGCGTACAGCAGCGCTTCGTCTCGGATGTCTCGCACGAGCTCCGCACGCCCCTGACGACCATCCGCCTGGCCGGGGACGTGCTGTACGACCAGCGGGGGTCGTTCCCCGCGTCCACCGCGCGCACCGCCGAGCTGCTGCACGCCCAGGTGCAGCGATTCGAACTGCTCCTGAACGACCTCCTCGAGATCAGCCGCTACGACGCGGGTTCGGTGCAACTGGAGACGGAACCGACGAACCTGGTGCACCTCGCCGAGGACGCCATCGACGGGATGCGCACACTGGCCGAGTCGAAGGGGACTGACCTGCGCCTCGTCGCGCCCGGCGGCCACCTCGACGCGGAAGTCGACCCGAGACGCATCCGTCGCATCCTGCACAACCTGATCGGCAACGCCATCGAACACGGGGAGGGCAAACCCGTCGTGGTGTCGGTCGACAGCGACCAGTCGGCCGTCGCCCTCGCCGTGCGCGACTACGGGCTCGGCATGAGCGACGCGGACGCGCAGCGCGTCTTCGACCGGTTCTGGCGCGCCGACCCGTCGCGCAAGCGCACCATCGGGGGAACCGGGCTCGGGCTGGCCATCTCGCTCGAAGACGCCACGGCGCACGGCGGCCACCTCGAGGTCTGGTCGATGCCCGGCAAGGGTTCGTGCTTCCGGCTCACCCTGCCGCGCACCGAACGGGGAAGGATCACCTCGTCGCCATTGCCGCTCCCGCCGCGCGACGCGGACGGGCCGGTCGTGGAGATCGTCGAGGCCGGGAACGGGGGACAGCATGCGTAAGCGATCCGCGCTCGCGGCCGCGCTGGTCGCGCTGGCCGTCAGCCTCACCGGCTGCACCGGCATCCCCAGCGACGGCCGCGTGCACGAGGGCCAGGCGGCGCCGCAAGGCGACGGCCCCGCCGCAGTGTTCCTGCCGTCACGGCCCCAGAAGGACGCTACCAAGGAGGCGATCCTGCGCGGCTTCATCGACGCCGCCTCCAGCCCCGAGAACAAGTACGAGATCGCCCGGGAGTTCCTCACCCCCACCTTCCGCGAGGAGTGGAAACCCGACGCCGGCGTCACGGTCGACGGTGGCGGCGCCATCGTTCCGCTCACGGTCGACGACCACACCATGCAGGTCTCGGTCGACCCCGTGGCGGAGGTGAACGCCAGCGGCGAATACCGGGAATTCGACTCGACCAAACCCACGCCGTTGCGATACACGTTCGCCATGGTCGACGGGCAGTGGCGCATCAGCGGCGCCCCCGACGGCATCGTCATCGACGAGAACACCTTCTCCTACGTCTTCAGCCCCCAGTCGCTGTACTTCTTCGACCCGAGCTTCAACTATCTCGTCCCCGACCTCCGCTGGTTCCCGCGCGGCGCGACGGCGCCCACCCGGATCGTCAAGGCCCTCCTGGCCGGCCCCGCGAGCTGGCTGGACCAGGCCGTCATCACCGCCTTCCCCGAAGGGACCGAGCTCACCGCCGACGCCGTGCAAGTGGTCGGCCGCGATGCGAAGGTGGATCTGAACCAGGAGGCGCTCGGCGCCGACCGGATCACCGCGGAGCGCATGAAGTACCAGCTCGAGAACAGCCTGCCCAGTGGACTCAGCGTGACCGTCACGGTCAACCAGAACACCCAGGACATCGGCGAACTCGGACCGGACGCCCCGGTCGTTGACCCGCACGTCGACGCCCGGCCGCTCATCCTGCGCAAGGGCACCTTCGGTTTCCTCCCCAGCAGCGGCACTGACCTCGAGCAGATTCCGGGGCTCTCGGGCGTTGTCGCGGGGCTGGATCCGACCGCGGTGTCGGTCTCACCCGGGCAGACGCGTGCCGCCGTCCTCACCTCCTCCGGGGTGTTCGGCGTCGAGACCGGGGAGAAACCCGAGCTCCTCGATCCCCGCTCCGGATTGATCGCCCCGTCCATCGACACGTTCGGCTACGTGTGGTCGGTGCCATCGGAGCGGCCGGACGAGCTCGTCGTCTACGGCCCGGCCGGCGACGCCGTGCCGGTCAAGACGCCGTGGAAGGAGTTCACCGGCATCAGCTCGCTCAAGGTGTCCCGCGACGGCACCCGGCTCGTCGCCGTGCTGCGCTCGGCCACCGAGACCCGGTTCGTCGCTGCCGCCATCAGCCGCGACAGCGGCCGGCCGACCGGCGTGGGCGACCCGCTGCTGCTCGCCAGCGACATCGGCACCGCCCGGGACGCGGCGTGGGTGGACGACCTCACCGTGGCCGTGCTCACGACGGACGCCGATGACCAGCCGCGGATCCTCACGCAGGAGATTGCCGGGCTGCGCTCGCCGTTGGAGCCGCCGCCCGACAGCGTGGGCATCGTCGGCGGCAACAGCGTGCGTGAACTGCGCACCCTCACCTCCGATGGCCGCCTCGAACTGCAGCGCGGGGCGGGCTGGCAGGAGCGCATCGACGACGTGACCCTCATGGCGACCCAGCAGGGCGTGACCGGCTGAGCCGGCGGCGCTGACCGGCGTCCTCCCCAGCCGGGGCGGCGCGCGGTTTCCGCACCGATCCGTTCCCGGTCGGCCGCGCACGGCATTCGGTCGTGCACGCTGGCGGCATGGACTGGCGACGGCGGCTGACGGCCGCGCTGCGCGACGCCTGGGCCGTGCTGGCGCCGGTCGAGTGCAGCGGATGCGGCGCCCCCGACCGCTCACTGTGCGACGCCTGCCGCGGGCAGCTCACCGCGCACGTGCGCGTCACCGAACGCGGCGGCACCCCGGTCTGGGTCGCGCTCGACTACGCCGGTGTGGCCAGGCGGGTGCTCGGTGCGTACAAGGACGGGGGCCGAACGGATGCCGTGCCGGCGTTGGCGCCGCCGCTCGCCGTCGTCGTCTCGGCGGCGCTCGCACATGCGCCGCCCAGCAGCGGCCCCGTGCAGCTGGTCACCATCCCGTCGTCGGCACGCGCCTGGCGCACCCGCGGCTACCATCCGGTCGACCGACTCCTTCGGCGGGCCCGACTCGCGCCCAGCGTCTCGCTCCGGCAGGTGGGCGACGTCGCCGACCAGGTGGGGCTCGGGCGTATGGAACGCACCCGCAACAAGGAGGCGTCCCTGGTCGCGCCGAGGCGACTCGACGGGCTCGCCTGCCTCGTCGTGGACGACATCGTGACCACGGGGGCGACCCTCCTGGAGGCGCGCCGAGCGGTGCGCGAGGCGGGTGGAACGGTGGTCGGGCTGGTGGCGCTCGCGGAGACCCGACGCCGATTTCCGCCGCCTCCCGCAGGATGACGCGGCCGATTCCGGCTCCCAGCAAACTCGTCGACAAAAGCCTGTGCCGAACGTCGGCACCCCTACTACGGTGGACTGAAAGGCGCGAAAGGACCGCCCGGAACCTGGGTGGTTCGCCAGATCGGGAGGTCGTCGTGGAAATTAACATCGTCGGACGAAACATGGGCATCACTGATCGCTTCGAGGATTATGCGACCGAGAAATCCGCGAAAGTCGCGGACCTGGATCCGAAGGCCATCGCCTTGGAGATACGGGTGAGCCGGCACCGCGAGAAGAGCGGGAACGGGGGCAGCTCCGGAAACGACCGGGTCGAGCTGACCCTCATCTGCAAGGGACCGGTCGTGCGTGCGGAGGCCGACGGGACCGACAAGTACGCGGCATTCGATGTGGCGCTCGGGCGGCTGCTGGAACGCGTGCGCCGGGCCAAGGATCGCAAGAAGGTGCACCGAGGCGGCGCCCACCGGCCCACCTCGCTGCAGGAGGCATCCGCTGCCGGGTTCAGCAACATCGACCTCACCCCGGTCGACGCCGAGACCCTTGAGCGCGTGCGCACCGGCGCGATCCCCATCGTGGCGAACCAGGAAGAACAAGAAGAACCGTACGGCGACTACACCCCCGTCGTGATCCGGCGGAAGGTGTTCGCGTCGTCACCGATGACGGTGGACGACGCCTTGTACTACATGGAACTGGTGGGACACGACTTCTACCTGTTCTTCGACTCCGAGAGCAGCCGGCCGAGCGTGGTGTACCGGCGCAAGGGTTGGGACTACGGCGTGATCTCACTCGACGACAACGCCGACGAGTTCCAGGAGGACGTGACCGCGGCACGGCAGCTCAGGCACTGACCAACTAGCATTGTTATAGTTGCCGGTTAGGTCGGCGTGGCGCGCCTGCCTGCTATCCCAGGCAGGCGCGCTCGACCGTCCGGACGACAGGCGTGCCCACGCCGTGACGACTAGTGGAGTGCATTCGTGGCCTCAATTCTGGAAAAGGTTCTTCGTGTTGGCGAGGGTCGGGTTCTCCGCCGCCTCGAGAACTATGCGAAGGCCATCAACGCGCTCGAAGACGACTTCAAGGAACTCAGCGATGAGGACCTGCGAAACGAGACGACCCTCCTGCGGGAGCGCTACTCCAACGGCGAATCCCTCGACGACCTCCTGCCGGAGGCGTTCGCGGCCGTGCGCGAGGCATCCGTTCGCACCCTGGGTCTTCGCCACTTCGATGTGCAGCTCATGGGTGGGGCCGCGCTGCACCTCGGCAACATCGCCGAGATGAAGACCGGCGAGGGCAAGACCCTCGTCGCCACGACCGCCGCCTACCTGAACGCGCTGACCAGCCGCGGCGTGCACATCGTCACGGTCAACGACTACCTCGCCAGCTACCAGAGCGAGCTGATGGGCCGCGTGTTCCGCGCCGTCGGCATGACCACCGGATGCATCCTGTCGGGTCAGACCCCCCAGGAACGCCGCGAGCAGTACGCTGCAGACATCACCTACGGCACGAACAACGAGTTCGGCTTCGACTACCTGCGCGACAACATGGCCTGGCAGGCGAGCGACATGGTGCAGCGCGGCCACTACTTCGCGATCGTCGACGAGGTCGACTCGATCCTCATCGACGAGGCGCGCACGCCGCTCATCATCTCCGGTCCCGCCTCCGGCGAGGCGAACCGCTGGTTCAACGAATTCGCGAGCCTCGCCAAGCGGCTCACGCCCGGCGTCGACTTCGAGGTCGACGAGAAGAAGCGCACCGTGGGCGTGCTCGAGCCCGGCATCGAGAAGGTCGAGGACTACCTCGGCATCGACAACCTCTACGAGTCGGCGAACACCCCGCTGATCTCCTTCCTCAACAACGCCATCAAGGCCAACGCGCTGTTCAAGCGCGACAAGGACTACGTGGTGATGAACGGCGAGGTGCTCATCGTCGACGAGCACACCGGGCGCATCCTGATGGGTCGCCGGTACAACGAGGGCATCCACCAGGCCATCGAGGCCAAGGAGGCCGTCGCGGTCAAGGCCGAGAACCAGACGCTGGCGACCGTCACCCTGCAGAACTACTTCCGCCTCTACTCCAAGCTTTCCGGCATGACCGGTACCGCCGAGACCGAGGCCGCGGAGTTCATGAGCACGTACAAGCTCGGCGTGGTGCCGATTCCCACGAACAAGCCCATGGCGCGCCTCGACAAGTCCGACCTCGTGTACAAGAACGAGGAAGCAAAGTTCGGCCAGGTCGTCGAGGACATCGCCGAACGCCACGAGAAGGGCCAGCCGGTGCTGGTCGGCACCACCAGCGTCGAGAAGAGCGAGTACCTCTCCCGGCTGCTGGCCAAGCGCGGTGTGCGCCACGAGGTTCTCAACGCGAAGAACCACGCCCGCGAGGCGGCCATCGTCGCCCAGGCGGGACGCCTCGGCGCCGTCACCGTGGCGACGAACATGGCCGGCCGTGGCACCGACATCATGCTCGGCGGCAACGCGGAGTTCCTCGCCGTCGCCGAGATGAACGCGAAGGGCCTCAGCCCGGTCGAGACGCCCGACGAGTACGAGGCGGCCTGGGACGACGTGTTCGCCGCCGTGAAGGAGAAGGTGAACGAGGAGGCCGAGAAGGTCACCGCCGCCGGTGGCCTGTACGTGCTCGGCACGGAGCGCCACGAGTCGCGCCGCATCGACAACCAGCTGCGCGGCCGCAGCGGTCGCCAGGGCGACCCGGGCGAGAGCCGCTTCTACCTGTCGCTCACCGACGACCTCATGCGCCTGTTCAACGCGGGAGCGGCGGAGAGCCTCATGGGTCGGCAGGGCGTTCCCGACGACATGGCCATCGAGTCGAAGGTCGTGAGCCGGGCGATCCGCAGCGCACAGGCGCAGGTCGAGGGCCGCAACGCCGAGATCCGCAAGAACGTGCTGAAGTACGACGATGTGTTGAACCGCCAGCGTGAGGCGATCTACAGCGACCGCCGGCACATCCTCGAGGGCGACGACCTGCACGAGCGCACGCAGCGCTTCCTCGAAGCGGTCATCGACGAGGTGCTCGACGCGCACACCGGCGAGGGCAACGGCGACGACTGGGACTTCGACGCCCTGTGGGCGGAGCTGAAGACGCTGTACCCGGTGGGCATCACGATCGACGAGGTCGTGGCCGAGGCGGGGCAGCGAGGCAGGATCAACCGCGACTTCATGCGCCGCGAGATCCTCTCCGACGCGCGGCTCGCGTACCAGAAGCGCGAGGAGCAGCTCGGGTCCGAAGCCATGCGCGAGCTCGAACGCCGTGTGGTGCTGTCGGTGATCGACCGCCGCTGGCGCGACCACCTCTACGAGATGGACTACCTCAAGGACGGCATCGGGCTGCGGGCCATGGCCCAGCGCGACCCGCTGGTCGAGTACCAGCGCGAGGGCTACGCCATGTTCCAGCAGATGATGGGGCAGATCCGCGAAGAGAGCGTCGGGTTCCTGTTCAACCTCGAGGTCGAGGTCACCCGCGCCCCCGGCGAGGTCGCCAGCCCGATCGTGGCGGCGCGGGGCCTCGCTCCCGCCGAGGGCGCCGACGAGAAGCTCAGCTACACGGCGCCGAGCGACTCCGGCGGCGTGGAGGTGCGCAACCAGCGCGGCCAGGTGCAGCGGGCGGCGACCGACCGCGCTCGCCGGGTCGCGGCGTCCAACGCTGCCGCGGGGGCTGCCGAGGCCGCGGGGGAGAACGGCGGGGACACCGACGGTGCGCCCGCAGCCCGCGGTGCCTTCGGCCAGCGTGCCAACGGTGCGTCCGACGCTCCCGTCAACCGCGCCGAGCGTCGTTCGCAGGGCAAGAAGAAGTAACCCGCGCTGGGCGCGGGGCGCGGCGTGAGCGGGGCGCTGGCGAGTCAGAGCACGTGGATGGCGCTGGCGCGCCAGCGATTGTCCATGCCTTCGAGCCGCAACGCCACCGCGCGCGACCTCGCCTTGCTGTGCACCATCACCACGGCTTCGATGACGCCGTCACTCGGCTCGGAGATGGACATGCGGCCGATAGTGATCGACGGCCGGTGCGGTTGCTGGCCCTTGACCGCGCGAGCGCGGGCTGAGAGCACCGTGCGCTTGAGCAGGTGCCGGTAGACGTCGTCGCTCACCCACCTGGCGAGCTGGTCCAGCTCCCTCGCACCGGCCAGCACCTCGATGACGCATCGGGTGAGGTTCACCAGCAGCGGCTCCGGATCGGGCAGGTCGCCGCGCGAGCTGTGCTGGACACCGAAATAGTCCTCGTCGACGGGCAGGTGCACCCCGGGCGGGTGCGGGAGTGGATTCATGGCGACTCCGATGTACGTGATACCAATGACTCGCCGAGGAATCTCAACGACGAGGACTTCATTGCGGGCGGATCACAGGTTCTCCTCCTCAAGAGACGAAGAATCCTTGGCTGACACTCAACCAGTCCTCTCGCCGGGCGTCCAGCATTTTTTCAGGCTGTGGATAACCTGCACACAGAAACAGCGGCGCGACTAGCGTCGGGGTGTGCGCTGGGACAACCTCTTCGACGATCTCGAAGGACAGCTCGAACACGAGCTCAGTGCGGAGGAGACCGACCTGCGCGCCGAGGACGAACGGCTGCGCGTTGGGCGGCTTTCGCTGCGCGACCGGCTGACCAGCCTTGCGGAGGCCCGTGACGGTTCCCAGCTCCTCCGCCTGGTGCTCATCGCGGGCAACACGGTGACAGTGCGCCCGGTTACGTTCGGGAAGGACTGGCTGGCCGGCGACCTGGTCGGTGAACTCGTCCGCCCCATGCAGTGCGTGCTGCCGCTGGCCGGGATCGCCGGCGTGCTGCTGGCGCCCGGGCACATCGAGCGGTCACTGCGCGCGTTGCCGGAGTCGCCGGCGCGGATCGTCGATCGCATCGGCTTGCCGTTCGTGCTCCGCGACCTGTGCCGTCGCCGCAAGCCGGTGGAGATCCTGACCCCGGCCGGCGCGCTCCACGGAACCATCGACCGGGTCGGTCGGGACCACGTCGACCTGGCGGTGCACCCTCCCGGCACGCTCCGCCGGAGTTGCGAGGTGGGCCAGGTGCGGTTGGTGCCGCTCGGCCAGATCCACCTGGTTCGCCTGTCCTGACGACCCTGGCCCGTCAGCCGGCCCGGTAGCCTCAGTCCTCCACGGGACGGATGATCGTGCCGCCGGAGAGCTCCGGGATGTTCGCGTAGTCGGACTGCTCCCACAGCGCGAGACGGCGCGCCTCTTCGTACTTGCCCTCGATGTAGGACTCGAGCACCGCTCGCTCGACCCGCCAGATCCCGCCGCCGATGCGGATCGCCGGGAGCTCGCCCGTCCGCACCAGATCGAGCGCCTCCGCCGACGTGATGTTGAGGATCTCCGCGGTGTCGCCGAGGGTCAGGAAACGGCCGACCTGCTCGGATGAGGCGGCATCGGGCGACACGCGTTCGGTCATGTGTCGATTATCCGCCGCGGAAGGCCACCCATGCCGGGCCTGTGGATAACTTGCGCGGCGTCGCCGCGGAACCGCGACGATATGAGCAGCGTTCAGCGGAGGGACATCATGCGGCAGAAGAAGGGCAGCACCACAGGGAGCACCACCAGGGGTGCCGGCGCCACACCGGCGGCGGGCCGCTACTGGGTCGACCCGCGATTCGTCATCGGACTGGTGCTCGTAGCGGCGTCCATCGCCGGCGTCTGGTTCGTCGTCGGCGGCATGGACACCTCCGTGGCCGTCTACGCCGCGCGGGCGCCGCTCCAGGTGGGCGACCGGGTGGGGAGGGCGGACCTGGTGGCGACCCCCGTGCGCATGGAGTCCGCCGCGAGCGTCTACGTCACGCCCGCCACCCTGCCTCCCGGCGGACTGCTCGTCACGCGCACGGTCGCGGCCGGGGAGCTGTTGCCGAGAGCATCGGTGGGAACCAGCGCCGGCGCATCCGTCACCCGGCTGGTCGTGGACACGACCGAGACCCTGTCCGGCTCGCTCACGCCCGGGGCGGTCGCCGACGTCTGGTCCGCGCGACAGGTGGACCACGGGCGGTTCGGGCCGCCCGTGGTGCTCGTCACCTCCGCGTCCGTCGTGCGGGTCATCGAGAGGACCGGCCTGATGACAGGCGGGAGCGGCCAGTCGGTGGAGATCCTGGTGCCCAAGGACAAGGTCGCTGCGGTGCTCGAGTCGGTCGCCAACGAGGACGCCATCGCCCTCGTGCCCGTCAACGCGCCGCTGGAGGGATGACATGGCCAACCTGGTGCTCGCGCTCGATCGCCACACGGAAGACCGCCTCATCGGCGACATCGTCGAACACGGACACACCGTCGTCGCCCGGCTCGCCACGGCACGCGAACTGATCGCCTCGCTCGAGGCCGGAACGCCCGACGTGATCGTCATCGGGGCGACCCGCGCCCTCCTGACCTCCGAACTCCTCGCCGCCTGCGACGCCCGCGGGGTGCGCGTGGTCGCGCTCGCCGAGTCCGAGCCCGACCATCGTTACGCGTCATCGCTCGGCCTGCACGAGGTCGTCGACGGGCAGGCGCCGTGGTCGGAGATCGAGAGGGTGCTCGTCAACGGGGTGACGGTGCCGCTCCGCGTCGGTGACCTCGCCCGGCAGCCGAGCGCTCTCGATGCGGGGCGGGTGATCGCCGTGTGGGGACCGGCGGGGTCGCCCGGGCGCACGACCCTCGCCATCAACATCGCCGCGGAGATCGCCGCCGCGGGACACACCGTCGCGCTCTGCGACGTCGACACCTACAGCGGATCTGTCGCCCCGAGCCTCGGCATGCTCGACGAGGCACCCGGGTTCGCCGCCGCCTGCCGGCTCGCCGGCGCCGACAGCCTCACCCAGGCCGAGCTCGAGCGGGTGGCCCAGCGCTACAACTCCCCGCACGGGGCGTTCTGGGTGCTCACCGGCATCGGCCGCCCGGCCCGGTGGCCGGAACTCTCGGCCGAGCGGGTCGGCGCAACGCTCCGGGCGGTGCGGCACTGGGTCGACTACGTCGTGCTCGACACCGGCTTCAGCCTCGAGTCCGATGAGGAGATCTCGAGCGACCTGTTCTCACCGCGCCGCAACGCCGCCACCCTGGCGGCCCTGCGGGAGGCCGACCAGGTGGTCGCCTGCGGGCTGGCCGACCCGGTCGGCATGTCCCGGTTCCTGCGCGCGTGGGGCGACCTCGCCGACCTCGTCACCACGGAACGGGTCACCGTCGTGATGAACCGCGTACGCTCCACCGCGATCGGCATGAACCCGAACGGCCAGGTGCAGTCCACGCTGCGCCGGTTCGGCAACATCGGCTCGGTCGTTCTCGTGCCGCATGACCAGCACGCAACGGATGCCGCGGTGCTGGCCGGCCGCACCCTGCGGGACGCGGCGCCCCGGTCCGCGGTCCGGGCGCGCATCCGCCAGCTCGTGCACGCCGAACTGGTTCCCGAGCCCCAGCCGGTGCGGGCCGCGCGACGGAGCCGCGCCGTCGCCGGCCTTCACGCCCGGCGGGCCACCGGCTGAGCGCCGTTCTCCGTCGGCCGAAGCGGCGGATCGCCCGCCACCGACAGGGTCAGCACCGCCTCGCCCACGTGCGGGTCCTGCTCGAGGTCGAGCGCCACACCGCGCAGGGTCTCCGCGACCGCGCTCTCGGCCTCGTTGCCCACGAGGTCCACCGCTGCCACCAGGAACAACTGCTCGGGGCCGATGTACTCGAGGTGCAGGTAGGTGACCTTCGCGACGTCAGGGTGCTCCAGCATCCGGGTGATGATGGCCTGCTCGACAACGTCGCTGGTCTCCTGGCCCACCAGGAATCGGCGGTTGCGGTCGATGAGGATGACCGCCACCACGGCGAGGAGCACCCCGATGACGATCGACCCGATGGCGTCGAACACGGCCGATCCGGTGAGCTGGTGCAGTAGGAGCCCGAGCGCAGCGACCACGAGGCCGACGAGGGCCGCCGAGTCCTCGGCGAAGACCGCGCGCAGTGTGGGATTCGAACTGGCGAGGACCCCCTCGATCGTCCCAACGCCGCGCTTCTTCGCGCGGGCGTGCGCCTGCCGGAACGCCTGCAGGAAGGAGATGCCCTCCAGCACGAACGACACCCCGAGCACCAGGTACGCGAAGAAGTAGTCGCCGGCGGGTTCCTCGGAGGTGAGTGAGCTGATGCCGTGCATCACCGAGAAGACGGCGCCGGCCGTGAACAGTCCCATGGCCGCGAACATCGACCAGACGTACGCCTCTTTGCCATAACCGAGCGGATGCTCCTCATCGCTCTTCCGGCCGGCTCGCCGCTCTGCGACGAGCAGGAAGACCTCGTTGCCGGTGTCGGCCCAGGAGTGAGCGGCCTCGGCCACCATCGACGCTGACCCGGTGAGCAGCGCGACAATGGTTTTCGCGATCGCGATCAGCAGGTTGGCGCCGAAGGCGATGAGCACTGTGACCCAGCTTCCGCCGCCGCTGTCGGGGGACTCCTTCGGGCTGCTCACACGTGCATGGTAGCCCGGGTCACGGGCGCCATCTAGGCTTGTGGACGTGTCGACGCTCAGTGATCTCGTTCTAGCCCAGGGCCCCAGCAAGGCCGAGGACGCCGACTGGCTGCACCTGCTGGTGGCCGACGGCCAGCTGCTCGCGGACCTCGCCTTCGCCGACATCGTCGTGTGGGTACCGACCGACGACGGCGGGTTCACTGCCGTCGCCCACGCCCGGCCGTCGAGCTCCGCGACGCTGTTCTACCGCGACTTCGTCGGCCAGCCGATCAAGAACGAGTGGCGCAAGCAGGTCACCGAGGCGTACGAGACCGGCAGGATCGTCGACTCCACGGCTCCGGACTGGTACGAGGAGACCCCGACGCGGGTGCGGGCCGTGCCCGTCATCCGCCGGCTGAGCGCGAGCGGCCCGCAGGTCACCGGCCCCATCGCGATCCTCACCCGGCACACCAACCTCAGCGAGGCGCGCACGCCGGGGCGCCAGGAGCTCACCTTCAACGACTGCGCCAACGACCTGTTCGACATGATCGCCAGCGGCGACTTCCCCGACCTCGGCGCCCCGACGGGTCCGCGGCGCGGCGCCCCGCGCGCCTCGGACGGGCTGATGCGCCTCGACGTGGAGGGCATCACCACCTTCGCGAGCCCGAACGCGCTGTCGGCTTTCAACCGGATGGGCTTCGCCGACGAACTCGAGGGGGAGTCGCTGGCCGAGGTCACCACGGGCCTGCTCACCGGCAACGCCGTCGTCGACGAATCGCTGCCGCTCGTCGTGACGGGCCGGGCGCCGTGGCGCACCGACATCGAGGCGCGCGGCGTCACCGTGTCGCTTCGGGCGATCCCGCTGCGCAGCCACGGCGCGCGCACCGGTGCGATCATCCTCACCCGCGACGTCACGGAGCTGCGGCACCAGGAACGCGAACTGATCACCAAGGACGCGACGATCCGCGAGATCCACCACCGGGTGAAGAACAACCTGCAGACCGTGGCGTCGCTGCTGCGCATCCAGGCGCGCCGAACCCACTCCGACACGGCCCGGGAGGCGCTGACCCAGGCGATGCGCCGCGTGGGCGCGATCGCGGTCGTGCACGACACGCTCAGCGAGGGCCTCAGCCAGATCGTGGACTTCGACGAGGTCTTCGACCGGGTGCTCCTGCTCGTCGCGGAGGTGGCATCCGCCCACAACACCACCGCCCACCCCACGCTGTCGGGAAGTTTCGGGACCCTGCCGAGCGCGTACGCGACCCCGCTGGCGCTGGCGCTGACCGAACTCGTGACCAACGCCGTCGAGCACGGCCTGGCCGGACGCGAGGGCGAGGTGGCCATCGAGGCCATCCGCAGCGACGAGGCCCTCACTGTGCGGGTGTGCGACAACGGATCGGGGCTGCCCGAGGGCAAGGTGGGTTCCGGCCTCGGCACCCAGATCGTGCGCACGCTGATCCAGGGCGAACTCAGTGGCACCATCGACTGGCACACCATGGTGGGCAGCGGCACCGAGGTGACCATCGAGATCCCGCTGCGATACCTACACCCCACAACGGCGTAACGCCCGCGACCGGCGCGGGCGTTACGTGAGAATCGGGCGCCGCTGGGACGGGCGGCGGCCCGGGATGCGGCTCTAGGAGGCGCGGCGGGCGCGAGCGGCGCGGCGCTTGAGTGCGCGGCGCTCGTCTTCGCTCAGGCCACCCCAGACGCCGGAGTCCTGGCCGGTCTCGAGCGCGTACTGCAGGCAGACCTCGGTGACACTGCAACGGGCGCAGACGGACTTGGCCTTCTCGATCTGGTCCACGGCGGGGCCGGTGTTGCCGACGGGGAAGAAGAGTTCCGGGTCAGCCGTGAGGCAGGCTGCTTTGTCGCGCCAATCCATGGGGGTGCTCCTTATTTGCGGTGTGCATGGCCGATCGGCCTAGAATGCGGTGAAGGCCCCTTGCAGGAAGGTCAGATCCACAGATCGAGATCGGCTCACGTCCCTGTGAGCACCAAGCGGGCCTCAAATATGCTCCCATAATGGTTGGGCCAAATCAATAGTTTTGTGTGGGATTTGCTGTGAGAAGAGACAACGGTCGGACAGTCGCAGACGATGCCGCCCCTGCGCGTGAACGGCACCCGGCGACCCTGCTCGTTCTGGCAGCCCTGCTCGCCCTCGAGGCGCTCGCGCTGTGGCTCGTCGCGGGGTGGGAGTTCATCGAACTCCTCACCCAGCCGGCGGCTTCCGAGGCCGGAGCCATCGCCCTCCTGGTACTGGTGATCATCGCGGCGACCTGGGTGAGCGCCATCGCCGTCAATGTCCTGCGGCGCCGCGGGTGGATACGCGGTGCCGCGGTCACCTGGCAGGTCGTGCAGGTGGCGGTGGGCATCGGATTCCTGCAGGGCGTCGACGCCAACATCGGGCTCGGCCTCGCCCTCATCATCCCCTCGATCCTGGTGGTGGGGTTGTTGTTCACCCCGTCGGTGCTGGCGGCCACCGGCGCCAAAGATGCCGGTGCGCGCACATTCTGACCGGAATTCCGACGCGTTCGGAATAGCCGGCGCGCATCGGGGCGTTGACTCCGGTGTGTCCCACACTTCCGACGCCGTTTCCGCGCCCGTGCACGCCCCGTCACACCTCGTCGATCGCGCCCGCGACGGCTGGGCGGCCTGGCGGCAGCGCCGCCTGCACGCCGTGACCGCGCCGCAGGGGAACCTCGCCCTGGTCGAGACGCGCTGGCTCGGCGACGACGCGTCCGGCAACGAGACGGATGCGACGGCCGGGCAGCCGCAGAGCGTGACGGTCACCAGGCTGCAGCGCCTGAACCTCGACACGGGCGAGCCGGAGCACGGCATCCGTTTCTGGGACGCCGCCTCCGCGGCCATCACCCACTTCGACACCGTCACGGCCTGGGACTTCGATCCGGCCTGGGTGATCTCCGCCCGGTTCACCCCCGTGTCCGCTGACCGGACCATCCCCTTCGAGCACATCCGTGACAACGGCGGCACGCGCGACCTGGTGGTGCCCGGCGACATCACCTTCACCCTGGGCGGCATCGACTACACGTTCAGCGCCTTCGACGACGACGGCACGCTGCTGCTCGTCTTCGGCGACGCGAGCAACGGCCTCCCCGGCGATGCGGGCAGCTACGCCGCCGGGCGTTTCCTGTTCGTCGAGCGCGAGCGGACGGAGTTCGGCGAGCCCGGCGACGTCGTCCTCGACTTCAACCGCGCCTTCGTGCCGCCGTGCGGTTTCTCGATCCACTACAACTGTCCCATGCCGCCACCGAACAACCGTTTCGCCTTCCCGGTGCACGCCGGTGAGAAGGCGGTCCGGTTCCGGGGCGGCCACACCCTGCACTAGCGCGCTGCAGCAGCAGGCATGCGCGCGTCCATTCGTTCCGCATCACCACAGGAGAATTCTGAACATGATTCGCACAGGGAAGACAACCAGAACGAAGGCCACCACCGCTTTGATCGCGGCCGGTGCCATCGTCACCCTCGCCCTCACCGGCTGCTCGGTGGGGCAGGGCGGCGGGAAGGCATCCGCTGCCCACGACACCATCGAGATCGGGTCGATCTACGAACCGCAGAACCTGAGCGCCAGCTCCGGCGGCGGCCAGGGTGTCACCGAGGCGTTCAACGGCAACGTCTACGAGGGCCTGTTCAAGCTCACCGACGCCGGCGACGTCGAACCGCTGCTGGCGACCGATTACACGATGAGCGACGACGGCCTCAGCTACACGTTCACCCTGCGTGACGGTGTCACCTTCCACTCGGGCAAGGCGCTCACGAGCGCCGACGTGAAGTCGAGCATCGAGCGCGTGACAGCGGATGACTCGCAGTCGGCCCGCAAGTCGAGCCTCGCCGTGATCTCGGGCATCGAGACGCCTGACGACAAGACCGTCGTGGTGAAACTCTCGTCCCGATCGATCTCGCTGCCGTACCTGCTGAGCTATATCTGGATCGTGAACAGCGAGGCCACCGACCTGAAGACCAGCGAGGACGGCACCGGGCCGTACACGCTGGGGGAGTGGAAGCGCGGCAGCTCGCTGAGCCTCGAAGCCTGGGACGGCTACTGGGGTGACGCTCCCAAGAACCACGAGGTGGTTTTCAACTACTTCACCGATGCCACGGCGCTCAGCAACGCACTGCTCACGAACGAGGTCGACATCGTGACGAGCGTGCAGAGCCCCGACGCCCTCTCGCAGTTCGAGAACAACCCCGACTTCGTCGTGAGCGACGGCGACTCCACGACCAAGGAACTGCTCGCGTTCAACGACAAGGTGGCGCCCTTCGACAAGGTCGACGTGCGCAAGGCCGTCTACTCCGCGATCGACCGTGAGAAGCTGCTGAACTCGATCTGGGGCGACCACGGCACCCTCATCGGCTCCATGGTTCCGCCGACCGACCCCTGGTACGAGGACCTCACAGACGTGAACCCGTACGACGTGGACCTCGCCAAGAGCCTGCTGGCGAAGGCCGGCTACCCGGATGGGTTCGCGTTCACCCTCGACGCCCCCACCTACGACCCGCACCCGGCGGTCGCAGAGTTCCTCAAGAGCGAGCTGGCGAAGGTCGGCATCACGATGACGATCAACCCGATCAGCGCCGACGAGTGGTACACGAAGGTGTTCCAGAAGCACGACTTCACCGCCACCCTGCAGGAGCACGTGAACGACCGCGACGTGGTCTGGTACGGCGACCCCGACTTCTACTGGGGCTACGACAACCCGCAGGTCACGAAGTGGGTGGCCGAGGCCGAGCAGGCGTCGTCGACCGAGGAGCAGACGGCCAAGCTCAAGCTCGTGAACGAGCAGATCGCGAAGGATGCCGCCAGCGCCTGGCTGTACCTCTACCCGCAGATCGTCGTCGCGTCGAGCGACCTCACCGGGTACCCGGTGAACGGCCTGAACTCGCAGTTCTACGCCTACGACATCACGACGAAGTAGCGTTTGGGAGGCACGCGGGTTGAACGCCGCTTGGCGCGTGGAACGCCATGCGCCAAGCGGCGTTCAACCCGCGCGGCGGGCCAGGGCAACGGATGCCGCGGCTCGCGCGACGAGAGACAGGCAACGACCGGAGGAGGGCGCGGATGACTCGGTACCTGCTGCGCCGCGCCGCGTTCCTCCTGATCTCGCTGCTCGCGGCGATCGTCGTCTTGTTCGTGCTGCTGCGCCTGCTTCCCGGCGACCCGGCCAACGCACTGCTGTCGGTGAACGCGACGCCGGAGCAGATCGCGGCGGCGCAGGCGCAGGTGGGCTCCGACCGGCCGCTCGCCGAGCAGTTCGCGTCGTGGTTCGGCGACGTGCTCACGCTCGACCTCGGCCGCTCGTTCATCAGCTCGCTTCCGGTGGGGCCGGAGATCGTGTCGCGCCTGGCCGTGACGGTGCCGCTCACCCTGCTCTCGTTCGCGCTCGCCCTCGTGGTGTCGCTCGTCGTCGGCTTCGTCGCCGCCTGGAAGTCGCGCACCTGGTACGGACAGGCGCTGTCGGCGCTCTCACAGCTCGGTATCGCGGTGCCGGCGTTCTGGGTGGGCATCCTGCTGGTGAGCCTGTTCTCGATCCGGCTGCGGCTGCTGCCCTCCGGCGGGTTTCCTCGGGACGACTGGGCGGACCCGGCCGACGCCATCCGTTCGTTGACGCTGCCGGTGATCACGATCGCCATCGTCATGAGCGCCAGCCTCGCCCGGTACGTGCGCTCGGCGACGCTCGACGTGCTCGGCAGTGACTTCCTCCGGAACGCCCGCGCCCTCGGCGCCCCGTTCCGGGTCGCGATGTGGCGGCACGGCCTCCGCAACGCGTCGGTGCCCGTGATCTCCATCCTCGGCATCGAGCTGGCCACCACGTTCCTCGGCGCCGTCGTCATCGAGAGCGTCTTCACCCTCCCCGGGCTCGGCAGCATGCTGCTGCGCGCGATCGCCCAGCACGACTACCCCAACATCCAGGGCATCCTGCTGGTGAGCACGGTGGCGGTGCTCGTCATCGGATTCCTCGCCGACCTGGTGCAGCGCCTCGTCGACCCGCGGCTGCGCGCGAGCATCTCCGGGAACCGGTGAGCGGATGAGCAACGCACCCATGCGCGAGGCCGATGGCTCTCTCCTGCCCGCCAGCGGCCCGTCGACCGTGACAGGGCGTGCGGATGCCGCCGGTCGCGCATCCGTTGCCGGCGGCCGGCGGTCGGTGACCCTCGTGGTCGGGCTCGTCCTGGTGGGGCTCGTCGTGGTGACGGCGCTCGTCTCGCTGCTCTGGCTCCCGTACCCGCTCTCCGACACCTCGGGAACGCGCCTGGAGGCGCCGGGGGCCGCGCACTGGCTCGGCACCGACAAGCTCGGGCGCGACCTGGCCAGCCAGCTCATGGTCGGGGCCCGCATCGCCCTCCTGGTCGGCCTCGGATCGGTCGTTATCGCGGCGGCCATCGGCATCCTGCTGGGCTTGGCGGCAGCGTTCGCATCGGGGTGGGTGGACGACACGCTGTCGGCGTTCTTCGACATCGTCATCGCCTTCCCGGTGCTGCTGCTGGCCATGCTGATCGTCGCCGCGCAGGGGGCGTCGCTGTGGTCGGCGATCCTCGCGATCGGCCTCGGCATGTCGGCCATCGTGGCGCGGCTCACCCGCGTGCTGGCCAAGAGGGTGCTGCGCGCGCAGTACATCACCGCGGCCCGCACCTCCGGGACGAGCTGGGCGGGCATCGTCGGCCGGCACGTGCTCCCTAACGTCTGGCCCACTCTGAGCGTCAACCTCGCCCTGCAGTTCGGCATCGCCGTGCTCGCCGAGGCGAGCCTCTCCTACCTCGGACTCGGCGCGCCGCCGCCCAACGCCTCCTGGGGGCGGATGCTGCAGGAGGCGCAGGCGACGGTCGCAACCGCGCCCGTCGGCGCCATCGCGCCGGGCATTGCGCTCGTGATCCTCGTCATCGGCGTGAACCTCGTCGCCGACGGTCTCCGCGACGTCGCCGATCCCACCCGAAGGAGCCGCTCGTGAGCCTGCTGGACGTCACGGACCTGAGCGTCGCCGCCGGCGGCGTTGACCGGGTGCGCGGGCTGTCGTTCTCGCTGTCGGCCGACGAACGGCTGGGCCTCATCGGCGAATCCGGCTCGGGGAAGTCGCTCACCGCGCTCGCCATCACGGGGTTGCTCCCGGAGGGGCTGACCGTGCGGGGGAGTGTTCGGCTGGACGGGACCGAGGTGGTGGGCGCCCCGGAGCGCGCGCTCGTCCCGCTGCGCGGGCACGTCGCATCCGTCGTCTTCCAGGAGCCGCTCACGTCGCTCGACCCGCTGATGCGGTTGGGGAGCCAGCTCGCCGAGCCGCTGCGCCGCCACCAGGGGCTGCGGGGCGCGCCCTTGCGCGCCGCCGTGCTGGACGCACTGCGTGAGGTGAGCCTGCCCGAGCCGGAGCGGATCGCGAAGGCGTACCCGCACGAGATCTCCGGCGGGCAGCGGCAGCGGGTGGCGATCGCGATGGCGCTGGCCTGCCGGCCGAAGCTGCTCATCGCCGACGAACCGACGACGGCGCTCGACGTGACGGTGCAGGCGGAGATCCTCGACCTGCTCGACCGGCTGGTCGCCGGGCGCGGCATGGCACTGCTGTTCATCAGCCACGACCTCGCCGTGGTGGCGCGGGAGACCTCCCGCGTGCTCGTGCTGCGGAACGGCGAGGCTGTGGAAGCGGGGCCGCTGGCCGACCTGCTGGCCGCGCCGCGGCATTTGTACACGGCCGAGCTCGTCGCGAGCGCCGCCGCTCTCGACGCGGCACTGGAGGTGTCATGACCGCGCCCATCCTCGAGCTGGACCAGGTGTCGTTCGCCTACCGCGGCGGGGTGCCGGCCGTCTCCGGCATCTCGTTCGCCGTGGAGGGGGGCCGGAACGTGGGCCTCGTGGGGGAATCGGGGGCGGGCAAGACCACCCTGCTGCGGCTGCTCCTCGGCCTCGCCACGCCGAGCTCCGGGCGCGTGCTGTTCGACGGTGCGCCGCTCGACGTTCGCGACCGCGCACGCATGCGCCAGTTCCGCCGGAGCGTGCAGACGGTGTTCCAGGACCCGTACTCGTCGCTCGACCCGAGGCAGAATGTCGGGCGCATCGTCGCCGAGCCGCTCCGGTCGCTCGGCATCGCCCGCGGGGCGGATGCCGCGGCGCAGGTGGCGGAGGCGCTCGCGTCGGTGGGCCTCCCGGCCGACGCCGCCTCCCGCTACCCGCACGAGTTCTCGGGCGGGCAGCGGCAGCGCATCGCCATCGCCCGGGCTATCGTGCCGGGGCCGCGGCTTCTGCTGGCCGACGAGCCGGTGAGCGCGCTCGACGTGACCACGCGCATCCAGGTGATGGACCTGCTCGCCGAGCTGGGGCGCTCCCGCGGATTGACCGTGCTCATGGTGAGCCACGATCTCAGCGTCGTCGCCGCGCTGTGCCAACGGATGGTGGTGCTGCAGGGCGGCCGCGTGGTGGAGCAGGGCGAAACGACCGCGGTGCTTGGGGCGCCTCGCGAGGACTACACCCGGCGCCTCATCGACGCCGTCCCGCGACTCCCCGCCTGACCCATCCGCCTGACGCGTCCGTCGTGCATCGCCCGCCGCGCGCACCCGTCTCGGCGGCCTGACCACGTTTCGGCGGGTCGCGCCCGCTGGAGCGGTAGCGCTGGGCCGATCCGGTAGCGGTGGTTGGCTAGGCGTCGAGGCCGAGCTTCTTGCGCAGGCTCGCCACGTGGCCGGTGGCCTTCACGTTGTAGAGCGCCAGCTGGATGGTTCCCGACTCGTCGACCACGAACGTGGACCGCAGCACGCCGGTGACCTCCTTGCCGTAGAGGTTCTTCACCCCGTAGGCGCCGTACGCGTGGTGCACGCTGAGGTCCTCGTCGGAGAGCAGCGGGAAGTTCACCCGGTCGTGCTCCTGGAACTCCTTGAGTTTGGCGGGCGCGTCCTTCGACAGGCCGAGCACCTGGTATCCCGCGCCCTTCAGCGACCCGAGGCTGTCGCGGAAGTCGCAGGCCTGGGTGGTGCAGCCGGGCGTCATCGCGGCCGGGTAGAAGTAGACGACGACCTTCTGGCCGGCGAAATCGCCGAGCGAGACGGATGCGCCGTCCTGGTCGGTCAGCGTGAACTGCGGTGCCGGGTCGCCGGCTTCAAGGCGCGTGGTTTCGGTCATACCGCAACGCTACCTGCTCCGTCCGGGGCAGCGGATGCGCTCAGTACGCGGGCGGCGCGGCGAACGTCGTGAGCAGCCGCTGCAGCGAATCCAGGCGTGCCTGCCCGGTGTCACCGAGGTCGCCGCGCTCCACCGCCTCCATCATCGCGCAGTCCGGCGAGTCGGGCAGGTGCGTGCACCCGCGCGGGCACGCCTCGGCGACGGCGGCCAGGTCGGTGAACGCCCGCAGGATGTTGTCGGTGTCGATGTGACCGAGCCCGAACGAGCGCACGCCGGGGGTGTCGATCACCCAGCCGCGCCCGGCATCCGTTTCGAGGCGAAGCGAGACGGTCGACGACGAGGTGTGCCTGCCCCGCCCGGTGACCGTGTTCACGACGCCGGTCGCGCGCTTCGCCTCCGGCACGAGCGCGTTCACGAGCGTGGACTTGCCGACACCGGAATGCCCGACGAACACGGTGTCATGACCGATGAGCGCCTCGGCGATCCGGTCCACCGGCATGTCGTTCTCGCGGCTGGTGATCACGGGGAGGTCGAGGCCCTGGAAGTTCCGCAGGAAGCCGGCCGGGTCGGCGAGGTCGGTCTTCGTGATGCACAGAATGGGCGCCACGCCGGCATCGTAGGCGGCGACGAGGTAGCGGTCGACGAGACGGGTGCGCGGCTCGGGGTTCGCCGCGGCGACCACGATGAGCATCTGGTCGGCGTTGGCCACGATCACCCGCTCGACGGCGTCGGTGTCGTCGGCGCTCCGGCGCAGCAGGGTCGCGCGCGGGCGGATGCGGACGATGCGGGCGAGGCTCCCTTCCGCACCGGTGGTGTCGCCGACGACGTCGACGCGGTCCCCCGTGACGACGGCCTTCTTGCGCAGCTCGCTTGCCCGTGCGGCGGTGAGGGTGCGCTCGCCGGGCCGGTCCTCATCGAGGAGCACGGTGTACCGGCCGCGGTCGACACCGAGGATGCGGCCGACGAGGGCGTTCTCGTGCCCTGGCCGGGTCTTGGTGCGCGGCTTGTTTCCCTTGGGATTGGGCCGGACCCGCACGCTCGATTCGTCGTACTCGGGCTGCTCGTCGTCGTCGGCGCTGTCCCACCAGGTCATCTAGAGCCGAGCCTCCGCAGGCCCGGCGATCATCGACCGCCACAGCGACGCGAACTGGGGGAGCGTCTTGGCCGTCGTGCCGATGTTCTCGACCTCCACCCGGGGAACCGCGAGGCCGATGATGGCGCCGCTGGTGGCCATCCGGTGGTCGTCGTAGCTTCGCCAGACGCCCCCGTGCAGCGGCCGCGGCTCGATGCGCAGGCCGTCCTCGAGCTCCGTCACCTGGCCGCCGAGCCCGTTGATCTCCGCGGCCAGCGCGGCCAGGCGGTCGGTCTCGTGGTGGCGGATATGCCCGATGCCCGTGATCGTGCTCGGCGAGTCGGCGAGGGCGGCCAGCGCCACCAGGTTCGGGGCGAGCTCACCGCCGGTGCTGAGGTCGAGGTCGACACCACGGATGCCGTCGCCGGCCGTGACCGTGAGCGAGCCGCCGTCGTGGCTGACGGTGGCCCCGAACAGCGGAAGCAGCTCGGCCAGGTCGGCGCCGACCTGCGTCGTGGTGGCTGGCCATCCGGTGATGGTCACGCTGCCGCCCGCGACCAGGGCGGCGGCGAGGAACGGTGCGGCGTTGGACAGGTCCGGTTCGATGGCGACCTCGGCCCCGCGGATGGGTCCCGGTGCGACGGTCCATTCGCCCACGGCGGCGCTCTCCACCGTGACGCCGCGGCCGGCGAGGGTGGCGATCGTCATCTCGATGTGCGGCAGGCTCGGCAGCCGCGCCCCCTCGTGCCGCAGCTGCAGGCCGTTGTCGAACCGGGCGGCCGACAGGAGCAGGCCCGAGACGAACTGACTCGACGTGGAGGCGTCGATCGTGATCGCGCCGCCCGCGAGGCGGCCGGTGCCGTGCACCGTGAACGGAAGCGCGAGCCGCCCGTCGTCGTTGATGTCGGCGCCGAGTGCGCGGAGCGAGGTCACGGTGGTGCGCATCGGGCGGCGCCTCGCACCGGCGTCGCCGTCGAAGGTGGTCGGACCGAGGGCGAGGGCCGCCACCGGGGGCAGGAACCGCATCACCGTGCCGGCCAGTCCGCAGTCGATCGTCGTCGATCCCAGCAGTTCTCCGGGCGTGATGCGTAGATCCGGCACATCGTCGGCACCCGTCACCGACTCGACGCCCGTGCCCAGCTGGCGCAGTGCGGCGACCATGAGGTCGGTGTCGCGCGACTGCAGCGGGGCCACCAGGCGCGACGGCGCGTCGGCGAGGGCGGAGAGCACCAGCTCCCGGTTGGTCAGCGATTTCGAGCCCGGAAGCGACATCCGCGTGGCGAGCGGGCCGGCGGCCGTCGGCGCCGCCCACAGCTCATCTCCCGTGTCGGGGGCGTTGTCCCCATACGGGTTGAACTCGGGCTTGGAATATCTGGACGTCAGCATTGGTTATCAGAGTAGTCGGTCATGAACAACGGATAAGGAGGCGCTGCATGGCAGGAATGCTGCTCATGGAACGCCCCGCCGTCGCCGCTCGCCCGGAGGTGCTCCCGGCCCCCGGCAACGCCCGGTTTGACGGCCTAGTATTGCCCCTGATGACTTCAGACACGCCAGCGACCCCGAACGAGAGCTCCGTGAGCAGCCGGGACCTGTTCGAGGAACAGGCAATGCCGTACATCGACCAGTTGTATGCGGCGGCGATGCGCATGACCCGCAACCCCTCAGACGCGCAGGACCTCGTGCAGGACACCTTCGTCAAGGCGTTCGCTGCGTTCGAGCAGTTCCAGCAGGGCACCAACCTGAAAGCCTGGCTGTACCGCATCCTCACCAACACGTTCATCAACACCTACCGCAAGAAGCAGCGTGAGCCCTTCCAGGGCACCATCGACGAGCTTGAGGACTGGCAGCTGGGCGGGGCAGAGTCCCGCACGGCCATGTCGAGCCGGTCCGCGGAGGCCGAGGCCATCGACCACCTGCCCGACAGCGCCGTCAAAGAGGCGCTGCAGTCGATTCCGGAGGAGTTCCGCCTGGCGGTCTACTTCGCCGACGTCGAAGGCTTCTCCTACCAGGAGATCGCCGACATCATGAAAACCCCCATCGGCACCGTGATGAGCCGCCTGCACCGTGGCCGGCGACTCCTTCGCGACCTGCTGTCGGGTTACGCCACCGAACGCGGATTCGGCAGCAGTACACCAACAGACAGCCCGAAGAAGTCTGGAGCGAGAACACAATGACTGACTGCGGATGTGAGAAGGCCAAGGCCGAACTCGAGGAATACCTGCACAACGAACTGTGCGCGGAAGACGCCGCCGATATCCGGGAGCACTTGGAGAGCTGCACCGACTGCAGCACGGAGCACCTGATCGGGCGCACGCTCACCGACGTCGTGCAGCGCGCCTGCAAGGAGACCGCACCCGAAGACCTGCGCGACATGGTGCTGCAGAAGCTCCGGGCGGTGCAGTCCACCCACTGACGCCGGGTGGACGAAACGGCGACGGATGCAGGCGTCAGAAGTCGTCGTCGCTCAGTTGCGCGAGGCGCGACTCTTCCA
Organism: Cryobacterium tepidiphilum; assembly: GCF_003716325.1. Lineage (GTDB taxonomy): Bacteria > Actinomycetota > Actinomycetes > Actinomycetales > Microbacteriaceae > Cryobacterium > Cryobacterium tepidiphilum. Next base: position 35,515 of record NZ_RDSR01000026.1, read on the forward strand.
AATCGATCATGTGTTGCGCCCGCTCCATGACGCGGGAGCTGAAGGCGCCGGTTGCTCGGGCCTCGAGCAGTGCGTCCCGTTCGGCTCGAAGTACCCGCAGTCGCAGCGTGCGGTGTTGCTGATGCGGTCCGATGGTCGCAGCGGAGTCATCCACTGCGCTGGGCTCCTCGGTCGTGTCCAGGCCGGCGAAGCCGGGGGGTTCGGCCTCGTCGACGTTCGCCTGCTCCCGCAGCGATTCGCCGATGAGCTGGCTGTCGGCACGGACCCTGTCCATGACCGCGGGATCGAACGGGGCGCCGTTCTTCTGTACCAGGTTCGGGTTGTCGAGCGCCGCGAGTCCCTTGGCGCTCACCTGGCGCACCAGGGTCGCGAGCTCCTGCCGGTCGGCGCCGCTGTCGGTTCCAACGATGCGGAGGGCCTTGATGAGCACCGGGAGGGTGCTGCCCTGCACGAGCAGTGTGACGATGGCGACGATGAACGCGATCAGCACGAGCTGGGCACGGTAAGGGATGTCCGGCAGGGATTCGGCGGCAGCGAGGGTGACCACGCCTCGCATCCCCGACCAGGCCAGCACGGCGCCGCCGCGCCAGCCGAGGCCGTCCGCCGTGAGGGAATCAACGTCGGCGCGTCGGCGCACCAGGAAACGCCGCGCTCGGCCCGTCGTGGGCGCAGACATGCGTGCGGGAGCATCCGCCGCCTCGGATTTCGGCCTGTCGAGGTGACGGATCGCGGACTCCAGGTCTTTCCCCGCCTGCGCCGCTCGTCGCTGGTCCCGGCGAAGCAGCGCGATCAGCGGTACGACGAACGCGATGCGCACCACAATGAGCAGGCCGGTAGCGAGGAGCCCGAACCCGATGGCCTGCAACAGGCTGCTCTCATCGCGTACCTGCACGACGAGCGTCTTGAGCTCCAGGCCCATCAGCAGGAAGACGCCGTTCTCCAGCACGAACTGCACCGTGCGCCAGTTCACGCGCTCGCTGATGCGGATCTGCGCGTTGAAGTGTTTCGCACTCTGATGCCCGGTGACCAGCCCGGCGACCACCACGGCGAGGACGCCCGATGCCTGGAGCTCGTCGGCCGGGAGGTAGGCGAGGAACGGCACCGCGAACGACACCGTCGTGTTGAGCACTGGGTTCAGGAGCTTGGAGCGCACCCACACGGTGAGGTGGCCGATCACAAGCCCAACCACGATCGCCACGACCGCCGCCAGGACGAACCCGCCCACGACCTCCCACAGGGCGACGCTACCCGCCGTCGCCGCGACGGCGGAACGGAGCAGGACGAGGGCGGATGCGTCATTCACCAACCCCTCACCCTCCAGCACGGTCACCAGGCGCGGGGGGAGGCCCAGCCGCTTGGCGATCGAGGTGGCGGCCACGGCATCCGGGGGGCTGATCACAGCGCCGAGTGCGATTGCGGCGGGAAGGCTCAGCGCCGGAAGCAGCCAGTAGAACAGCAGGCCCGTCGCCAGCGCGCTCACGATCACGAGCAGCACCGAGAGGCCCGCTATCGGCTTGATGTTGCGCCTGAGGTCGACGAGGGGCACGTTCACCGCCGCCGCGTACAGGATGGGCGGCAGCACGAGCGAGAGGATCAGCCCCGGCGGGAACTCGATCGGGGGAAGCGCTGGGATGAAACTGCACGCCGTGCCGATGACGACGAGCACCAGAGGAGCCGCCACGCCCAGCTTCGGCGCCACGCTGGCCACGGCCACGATGGTGAGAATGCCGAATAGAACAAGGAGTGCGTAGTCCACTCTCTCACTGTATGCAGATGCCGCCCGCCACGCCCGGTCCCCGCCCACGCGGTTTCGCGGGCAGGGACCGGAGGGTGAGGAACTAGAGGGTGAGGGCGCCCTCGACCAGCGCCACCTGCTCGGCCGCGTGCCGCTTGGCCGAGCCGGCCGCCGGGGAGGCGGATGCCGGCCGGGAGAACAGGCGCACGGGACGCGGGCCCAGCTTGCCGGTCTCGAGGCAGAAGAACGGCCATGCGCCCTGGTTCTCGGGCTCGTCCTGCACCCACGCCAGTTCGGCGTTGGGGTACTCGTCCGCGACCTCCCGCAGCCGGTCAGCGGGCAGCGGGTAGAACTGCTCCACGCGCACGAGCGCGATCTTTGGGTTCGGGTTCTTCTCCAGCTCGCCCAGCAGGTCGTAGTAGAGCTTGCCGGCCATGAACAGCACCCGCTTGACGGCCGACTTGTCGGTGATGCGGGCGTCGTCGATGACCGTCTCGAACTTGCCGTTGGTGAAATCGGACACCTCGCTGGTGGCACCGCGCAGCCGCAGCATGGCCTTCGGGGTGAAGACGATCAGCGGGCGCCGGGGCCGCATGTACGCCTGGCGGCGCAGCAGGTGGAAGTAGGACGCCGGGGTGGACGGCCGGGCGACGGTCATGTTGTCCTCGGCGCACAGCTGCAGGAAGCGCTCGATCCGTGCGGAGGAGTGGTCGGGTCCCTGGCCCTCGTAACCGTGCGGCAGCAGCAGCACGACGGAGGAGCGCTGGCCCCACTTCTGCTCGGCCGACGAGATGAACTCGTCGATGACGGTCTGGGCGCCGTTGGCGAAGTCGCCGAACTGCGCCTCCCACAGCACCAGGGCATCCGCTCGCTCGACCGAATAGCCGTACTCGAAGCCCATGGCCGCGTACTCGCTGAGCAGCGAGTCGTAGATCCAGAACCGGGCCTGGTTGTCGCTGATGTTCGCCAGCGGCAGCCACTCCTGGCCGTTGACGCGGTCGTGCAGCACGGCGTGGCGCTGAACGAACGTGCCGCGTCGGGCGTCCTGCCCGGCGAAGCGCACCGGCGTGCCTTCCAGGAGCAGCGACCCGAGGGCCAGGAGTTCGCCGAAGCCCCAGTCGATCTTGCCGTTGCGGCTCATGTCCACGCGCTTCTGCAAAAGCTGCTGCAGCTTGTTGTGCACGGTGAAGCCGGCGGGCTTGTTCTCGAAGGCGTCACCGATCTGGTGGATGACCTCCTGGGCCACGCCGGTCGTCTCCGGTTCGCCGACAGCCTGCTCGGCCGTCTGGCCTGCTGGCTGCCCGAGGTCGGACGAGCCGACGGCAGGGATCGAGCCGGTCTGCGCGGCGTGCGTCTCCATGAACGCGCGCTCCAGGCGCTCCTGGAAGTCGCGGTGTGCGGCCTCGTATTCTTCCTCGGTGATATCGCCGCGGCCGACCAGCGCCTCGGTGTAGAGCTTGCGCACCGACCGCTTCGCCTCGATCAGGTTGTACATGAGAGGCTGCGTCATCGAGGGGTCGTCGCCCTCGTTGTGTCCGCGGCGGCGGTAGCAGACGAGGTCGATGACGACGTCCTTCTTGAACTGCTGGCGGAACGCGAACGCGAGCTCGGCGACGTGCACCACGGCCTCGGGGTCGTCCCCGTTGACGTGGAAAATCGGCGCCTGGATGGTCTTGGCGACATCCGTTGCGTAGTACGAGGTGCGACCTTCGCCGGGCGGGGTGGTGAAGCCGACCTGGTTGTTGATCACGATGTGCACGGTGCCGCCGGTGCGGTAGGCGCGCAGCTGCGACATCTGCATCGTCTCGAGCACGACGCCCTGGCCGGCCATCGCCGCATCGCCGTGGATGAGGATCGGCAGCGTGGAGAACGTGCCGATGGGCTTGCGGTCCTGCTTGGCGCGCACGATGCCCTCGAGCACGCCGTCGGCGGCTTCGAGGTGCGAGGGGTTCGCGGCCAGGTAGACCGGGATCTCCTCGCCGCCGGCGCCGCGGAACGTGCCCTCGGTGCCGAGGTGGTACTTCACGTCGCCCGAGCCGTGCACGGTGCGCGGGTCCTGGGTTCCCTCGAACTCGCGGAAGATCTGGCCGTAGGTCTTGCCGGCGATGTTGGTGAGCACGTTCAGGCGGCCGCGGTGGGCCATGCCGATCGCGACGCCGTCGAGGTCTTCCTCGGCCGAGCTCTGCAGGATGGTGTCGAGCAGGGCGATGGTGGACTCGCCACCCTCGAGGCTGAACCGCTTCTGGCCGACGTACTTGGTCTGCAGGAAGGTCTCGAAGGCCTCCGCCTCGTTGAGCTTGCCGAGGATGCGCAGCTGCTCGTCATGCGTGGGCTTGACGTACGGCTTCTCCATCTTCTCCTGCACCCACTTGCGCTGGGCGCGGTCCTGGATGTGCATGTACTCGATGCCGATGGTGCGGCAGTACGTGTCGCGAAGCACCCCGAGGATGTCGCGCAGCGGCATGAGCCGCTGGTTGCCGAAGCCGCCGGTGACGAATTCGCGGTCGAGGTCCCAGAAGGTGAGCCCGTGCGTGGAGATGTCGAGGTCGGGGTGGGAGCGCTGCACGTACTCGAGCGGGTCGATGTCGGCCATCAGGTGCCCGCGCACGCGGTACGCGTTGATGAGTTCCTGTACGCGCGCCGTCTTGTCGATCGCGCTGGCCAGGTCGACGCTGATATCGGGCGCCCAGTGGATGGGGTCGTACGGGATGCGGAGGGCCGCGAAGATCTCCTCGTAGAAGCGGTGCTGCCCGATGAGGAGCTCGTGCACGATCTTCAGGAACTCGCCGGAGCCGGCACCCTGGATGACGCGGTGGTCATAGGTGCTGGTGAGCGTGATCGTCTTCGAGATGGCCAGGTTGGTGAGCGTGGTGAGGCTCGCCCCCTGGAACTCGGCGGGATAGTCGAGGGCGCCGGCGCCGATGATGCAGCCCTGGCCCTTCATGAGGCGGGGGACCGAGTGCACGGTGCCGATGCCGCCGGGGTTGGTGAGCGACACTGTCGCGCCGGAGAAGTCGTCGGCGGTGAGCTTGTTCTTGCGCGCCCGGGCGACGACGTCCTCGTAGGCCACGAGGTATTCGCCGAAGGTCATGGTGTCGGCGCGCTTGATGGCCGGGACCATGAGCGACCGGGTGCCGTCGGGCTTGGGGAGGTCGATGGCGATGCCGAGGCCCACGTGGGCGGGGGCGACGACGGAGGGCTTGCCGTTGACCTCGTCGTAGTAGACGTTCTGGCTGGGGAACATGCCCAGCGCCCGGATCAGCGCCCAGCCGATGATGTGCGTGAACGACACCTTGCCGCCGCGCGAGCGCTTCATGTGGTTGTTGATGACGATGCGGTTGTCGATCAGCAGCTTCGCGGGGATGGTGCGAACGGATGTCGCCGTCGGCACCGTGAGGCTGGTCTCCATGTTGGAGGCGAGGGACTTCGACATCCCGCGCAGGGGTGTCACCGTGTCCTTGGCCTCGCTGGTGTCAGCGCTCGCGGGGGCGGCCGGGGCCGGCGCCTGCGCGGGGACGGGCTCGGGCTTGGGGGCGACGGAGGTGGTGCGAGCCGCGGGCTGGTTGCCGATAACGGCGATCGGGGCTGTGGGCGGGGCGGGTTCGGCCGCCGGGGCGGAGCCGGGCGAACCCTGGGCGCCCGAGACCGGCTGGTAGCTCTCCAGGACGGGCCACCAGGCCTTGTCCACCGAGTTCTTGTCGACGAGGTACCGCTCGTACATCTCGTCTACGAGCCATTCATTGGCTCCGAAGTCGCCCGTCGTCGCTTCGTCGGACCCGCTACCGGTCAATTGGCTTGACACCGCCGATCGCCCACTCTCTCCATTGATTTTTCGGATGCGGCACCGGTCGATTTGGTGCCTTGACACTCGTTGTTCAAGCCTAATCCCATCGGTCGCCGCCTGCGGCCACCACGGTGGGGGACTAGCGTTGTTCCCATGCGGTTTTATGGGCAAGAGCCTCGTCACGACCTCACCTACTCCGACGTGTTCCTGGTACCCGCGCGGTCCGGAGTCGCGAGCCGCCTGGACGTGTCGCTGGCACCCGGTGACGGGACCGGTGCGACCATCCCGATCGTGTCGGCGAACATGAACTCGGTGACCGGCCCGCGCCTCGCGGCGACGCTCGCCCGGCGCGGCGGATTGGGCGTGCTGCCCCAGGACATGCGCCTGCAAGACCTGGACCAGGCCATCCGCTGGGTGAAGGACCAGTCGGTGCGCTTCGACACGCCCCTCGACTTCCGGCCCGACGACACGGTCGCCGACGCGCTGGCCCTGGTGCCGCCCGTGGACGGCCAGGGGATCGTCATCCACGCCACCGACGGCCAGTACCTCGGCTGCATCGTCGCGTCGCGGCTGGCGACCGCGCTGCCGGATGCGCGCCTCGGCGACCTGCTGCACGGGTCGCTGCCGTCGCTCGAGGCCGACGACATCGACAGCCCCCGCCGCGCCTTTGACGTGATGAGCGCGGCCGGCATCGACTTCGCCCCGGTGCTCAGCCACGGCACGGTGGTCGGCACGCTGAGTCGCACGAGCGCGCTCCGCTCCACGCTGTACAGCCCGGCCGTCGACGCCGACGGCCGGTTGCGGGTCGCCGCGGCGGTGGGCATCAACGGCGACGTGGCGACGAAGGCGAAGGCCCTCGCCGCCGCCGGCGTCGACGTGCTGGTGCTCGACACGGCGCACGGCCACCAGGCGGGGATGCTCAAGGCGATCGCCACGGTCGCCGACCTCGGCCTCGGGCTGCCCATCGTGGCCGGCAACGTCGTGACCGCCCGGGCCGTGCAGGACCTCGTGAAGGCGGGCGCCGGCATCCTGAAGGTGGGCGTGGGGCCCGGGGCCATGTGCACCACGCGCATGATGACGGCGGTCGGGCGGCCGCAGTTCTCCGCCGTGCTCGAGGCCGCCGAAGCGGCCCGGGAACTCGGGGCGCACGTGTGGGCGGACGGCGGAGTGCGCTATCCGCGGGACGTGGCCCTCGCGCTCGCCGCCGGGGCGTCTTCCGTCATGATCGGGTCGTGGTTCGCCGGCACCGTCGAGGCGCCGGGCACGCTCAACACGGATGCCGACGGCCGGCTCTACAAGGAGAGCTGGGGGATGGCATCGACCAAGGCCGTGCAGGAGCGATTCGGCCGGCTCGACGCCTACGAGCTCGCCCGCAAGACCCTCTTCGCCGAGGGCATCTCGAGTTCGAAGATCTACCTCGACCCGCTGCGCCCGTCGATCGAGGACCTGCTCGACATGATCACCTCCGGCGTGCGCAGCTCGTTCACGTACGCCGGTGCGACCAACCTCGCCGAGTTCCACTCCCGCGCCCTGGTCGGCCTGCAGTCGGCGGCCGGCTACGAGGAGGGCAAGGCGCTCCCGGTCTCCTGGTAGCGGCGATGCGATTCGCCCTCCGACCACGTTTCGGCGGGGCGCTATCGCTGGAGCGGGCGCGGTTTGCCGAAACGAGGTCAGGCGGGCGCAGCGGGCGGAGGACCCGCGGCTTGCGGCCGCAGCCGCGGCTATAGTGGTATGACGATGGACGACCCCCCTCCTGCCCATAGACCCTCGCCCGTGATGGGGCTCGGCGATGCTTGAGTGGCTGATGCTCGCGATCGGTGTGATCCTCACCGTCGGCACGGGCTTCTTCGTCGCCAGCGAGTTCTCGCTGGTCAATCTCGACCGGTCCGACCTCGAGGCGCGCCGGCAGGCGGGCGAGACCCGCCTCGGCATGACCATCGAGGCGCTCAAGATCACCTCGACGCACCTGTCCAGCGCGCAGCTGGGCATCACGCTCACGACGCTGCTCACCGGCTACATGTTCGAGCCGGCCATCAGCGGCCTGCTCGGGCCCGTTCTCGTGGCGGCCGGGCTCTCGGCCGCGGTCGTCAGCCCCATCGCCGCGATCACGGGCGTGGTGCTCGCGACCCTGATCTCGATGATCGTCGGCGAACTGGTGCCGAAGAACTTCGCCCTCGCCCTGCCGCTGGGCACCGCGAAACTCGTGATCCCGTTCCAGACGGTGTTCACCGTGGTGTTCAAGCCGGTGGTGCTGCTGCTCAACAACAGCGCCAACGGGCTGCTGCGGATGGCCGGCATCGAGCCCAAAGAGGAGCTCTCCGGCGCCCGCACCGCCGAGGAGCTGTCGTCGCTGGTGCGCCGGTCCGCGAGCGCGGGGCTGCTGGAGAAGGACACGGCCACCCTGCTGCACCGCACCCTCCTCTTCTCCGGCCACACCGCATCCGATGTGATGACCCCGAGGCCCCGGCTGGCGAGCGTGCCGCGCACCGCGTCGGCGCAGGCGGTCGTCGAGCTGGCCCAGCAGACCGGCTACTCCCGCTTCCCGGTGGTGGATGACAGCATCGATGACGTCTCCGGGATCGTGCACATCAAGCAGGCCGTCGCCGTTCCCCGCGACCGCCGCGACGACGTGCCGGTGTCCGCCCTGCAGTCGGAGGCGGTCCGCGTGCCCGAGACGATGAAGCTCGACGTGCTGCTGGGTGACCTGCGCGGCCGTGGATATCAGATGGCGGTCGTCGTCGACGAATACGGCGGCACCGCCGGGGTGGTCACCCTGGAGGACCTCGTCGAGGAACTCGTGGGGGAGGTCGCCGACGAACACGACCGCGCCCGGGCCGGCGTCGTGGTCGGCACCGGTTCCCTCACATTCCCCGGCATGCTGAGGCCCGACGAGCTCCTGGAACGCGCCGGGGTCGTCGTACCGGAGGAGGGCCCATACGAGACAGTGGCCGGCTACGTCATGAGCGAGCTGGGCCGGTTGCCCGTCGTCGGGGACACCGTCGCGGTCGCCGGCGGCGAGCTGCGGGTGGAACGCCTCGACGGCCGGCGGATCGACCGGTTGCGGTTCACGCCGGCGTCCGACGTCACCGCGGCGTCTCCGGGCACTCCTGCTTCGCTTGACAACCACGACCAGACCGCAGGGGAGGCCCGCCGATGAACGACTGGGCAGCCCTGGCCTGGCTGGTCTTCCTCTTGCTCGCGAACGCCTTCTTCGTCGCCGCGGAGTTCGCCGTGATCTCGGCAAGGCGATCGCAGATCGAGCCGCTCGCCGAGTCCGGCAAGCGCAGCGCGAAGACGGCGCTCTGGGCGATGGAGCACGCCACCCTCATGCTGGCCACCAGCCAGCTGGGCATCACGATCTGCTCGCTGCTGATCCTGAACGTCTCCGAGCCGGCGATCCACCACCTCCTCGAAGTGCCGCTGCACCTCACCGGCTGGAGCGACGAGGTGATCGCGGGCGTGGCGTTCTTCGTGGCACTCTTCATCGTCTCGTACCTGCACGTGGTGTTCGGCGAGATGGTGCCGAAGAACCTGTCGTTCTCGGTCCCCGACCGCGCCGTGCTCATCCTCGCTCCGCCGCTCGTGTTCTTCGGGCGGGTGTTCCGGCCGGTCATCATCGCCCTGAACGCGAGCGCCAACGCGGTCGTGCGCCTGTTCGGCGTGCAGCCGAAGACCGAGGCCACCAGCACCTTCACCCTGGACGAGGTGGCGACGATCGTCACGCAGTCCACGCGTGAGGGCGTGCTGCTCGACAGCACCGGCGCGTTGAACGCCGCGTTCGAGTTCACCAATCGCAAGGTGACGGATGTCGCGCTGCCGCTTGACGCGCTGGTGAGCCTTCCCGAGACGGCGACGCCCTCTGACGTCGAGCGTGCCGTCGCGAAGCACGGGTTCTCCCGCTACGTGCTCACCAACGACGCCGGCGAACCGACCGGGTACGTGCACCTCAAGGACGTGCTCGACCTGGACGTGGGGGCGTCGGAGGAATCCGGGAAGCCGGCCTATACCGCGCCGGTGCCGGCCAAACGCATCCGCCAACTGGTGTCGATCTTCGAGGGCACCGACCTGGAGGACGCGTTGGCGACCATGCGCCGCTCCGGTGCGCACCTGGCTCGGTCATTCACGATTGACGGTGAGACCACCGGCGTGCTCTTCCTCGAAGACATCATCGAGGAGCTTGTCGGCGAGGTTCAGGACGCCACCCGGCGCGTGTGATCCTGCTCGCGGTCGGCGCATTCGGGCTCGATTGCGGACCCTGAGCGGCGTAAGCTGATGTGGGGGAGATCAGAGGGATTCTCATGTTGGACAAGGCAGAGACGATCGCGGTGCTCCCGGCAGCCGACCTGCAGCGGGCACGCGGCTTCTATCAGGACAAACTCGGGCTCGGCACACCCGAGGAGACCGCCGACGGCGGATTGATGTACCGCTCGCCCGGCGGATCCCGATTCCTGGTCTACGAGACCGGCAATGCGGGAACCGCCAAGAACACCGCCATGTGCTGGGAGACGGATGACCTCGATACGATGATGAGCGACCTCCGCGGCCGCGGTGTCACCTTCGAGGACTACGACTTCCCGGGACTGAAGACCGAGAATGGCGTGGCGTCGAACGAGGGGGAGCGATCCGCCTGGTTCGTCGACAGCGAGGGAAACATCCTCTGCCTGGCGGAAATGAGCTAGTGGCGCCTCGCCTCAGGTAAGGCGTGCGCGCAGGTACTGCGGCGGCCAGTAGCCGATGTCTGCGCCCAGCTCATGGGCCGCACGCAGGGCGAAGTGCGGGTCGCGCAGCAGTTCACGGCCGAGCATGACGGCGTCGGCGCGCCCGGACGCGACGATGTCTTCCGCCTGCTGTGGCGTGGTGATCAGACCAACGGCGTTGACGGGCAGGTCCTCCTCGTTCTTCACGTGCTCCGCGAAGGGGACCTGGTAACCGGGACCCAGCGGAATCTGCACGCCGACGGCGTTGCCGCCGGTGGAGATGTCGAAGAAGTCCGCACCGGCATCCTTCGCCCAGCCGGCGACGACGGCCGTCTGGTCCTGATCCCAACCGCCGGGCACGTAATCGGTGGCGGAGAAGCGAACGAGCAGCGGAACGTCGTCGCCGATCGCGGCCCGGACCTCGCGCACCACCTGGAGCAGCAGCCGGGCGCGGTTCTCGAGGCTGCCGCCGTACTCGTCGGTGCGCTCGTTGGAGAGCGGGGACAGGAACTGGTGCAGCAGGTAGCCGTGCGCAGCGTGGAGTTCGAGTACATCGAAGCCGGCGGCCACCGAACGGCCGGCCGCCGCCACGAAGTCATCGACGATCTGCCGGATCCCGGCAGCGTCGAGTGCGCGCGGGGTGTCGTAGCCGGGGAACGGTACGGCCGAGGGCGCCACTGTCGGCCAGCCACCGTCTTCGACCGGCACGGTTCCGTGTCGGTCGGTGCCCCAGGCGGGCCAGGTGGAGGCCTTCCGCCCGGCGTGGTTCAACTGGATGCCCGCCGTCGCTCCCTGCCCGTGCAGGAAGCCCACGATGTGCGACCATGCCGCCGCCTGTTCGTCGTTCCAGATGCCGGTGTCCTTGTCGGAGATCCGGCCCTCGGGGCTGATGGCCGTCGACTCCGCCACCACGAGGCCGGTGCCGCCCGTGGCCATGGCGCCGAGGTGCACCAGGTGCCAGTCCACCGGCACGCCGTCGCGTTTTTCGACGCTGTACTGGCACATCGGCGAGGCCCAGATGCGATTGCGCACGGTGACGCCGCGCAGGGTGAGCGGCTGGAACAAGGCGACCGATGCCATGACGACTCCCGGGTGTACTCGACGACCACCGGTCTTCGTTGTCCGGCATCCGAACTGCTGCTTCGAACCCAAACAATCTATCGTGAGTGACATGGTGAAACCTCGTGGATGGCTGGAATGGGAACCCGAGCAGGCGCGCAATTGGATCGCGGTGCCCTCGGAGACCGACGACAAGTACTCCCGCGGGGTGCTCGGGATGCACACCGGTTCGGAGAATTATCCCGGGGCCGCTGTGCTCGGAGTGGAAGGCGCGATGCGTGCCGGAGTGGGGATGATCCGCTTCCTCGGCCCACGGCGTGCCGCTGCGCTCGTGCTGCAGCGCCGGCCCGAAGTGGTCATGGTTCCCGGCCAGGTGCAGGCCTGGCTGCTCGGTTCGGGCATGAACGCCGATGAGCGCGATTCCGTCACCGACGCCGCTCTCGACCACGCGCTGGCGCAGGAGCTTCCCAACGTTCTCGACGCCGGGGCACTCGACTTCGCACACCACAGCGGGGGCCCGACGGTGATCACCCCGCACTACCGGGAACTCGCGACACTCCTCACCAATCGGGGCAAGCAGGTCAACGTCGACCAGGTGGCGTCTGCCCCCGCGGAGTGGGCGATCAAGGCAGCGAAGCATCTGGGCGTGACGGTGTTGCTCAAAGGTTCGGCAACCCACATCGCCTCTCCCAACGGCGCTCGCCTCGTCGTCTCCGGCACAACCGACTGGCTCGCAACGGCCGGCACCGGCGACGTGCTGGCCGGCATTCTGGGGGCCCTCGTGGCCACGCATTCCGCCCAGGTGAAGGCGGACCCGGACACCCTGGCCGCGCTGGCCGCCACGGCCGCGCTGGTGCAGGGGAACGCCGCGGTGATCGCCTCCGGCGGTGGGCCCATCGCCGCACTCGACGTCGCCGAAGCCGTTCCCGCGGCCATCGCCGCGCTGCTCGCCTGACCTGGTGCGCATCCGCTCCGCCCTCCTGCCGTGGGTGGCCTTCGCCGCGGTGCACGCGATCCTCATAGCGTTGTGCCTGTTCGGCCCCGGCCAGCCGCTCGGCGACGTGGACTGGGTCTACCGCACCTGGGTGACGACGGCGGTATCAGGTGGTCCGGTGCCTGGCATCGACGTGCCGTTCGTGTACCCGGTGCTGGCCTTCGTTCCGATGCTGGCCGCGCACCTGCTGGCGCCCGGTGCGTACGCCCTCGGCTGGCTCGCCCTGGTCACGCTCGTCGATGCGGGCGCCTTCGCCGTGCTCCTCGGCCGCCGGCGCCGTCCGCGCCGCCTGGCGGCTGCCGGGTGGTGGCTCGCGTTCCTGCTGTTGCAGGGGCCCACCGCCCTCGCCCGCATCGATGCGATCGCCGTGGCGCTCGTGATCGTCGCACTGCTCGTTCTTGCTCGGTATCCCGCCTGGGGGAGCGCGTTGCTCACGCTCGCCGCCTGGGTCAAGGTGTGGCCGGCGGTCGTGGTCGGAGCCCTCGTCGTCACCTGCCGTCACCGGCTGCGGGTCGTCGCGGCAGCCGCCGTCACCACGGTGCTCGTCGTCGCGGTCGCCCTCGCCGTGGGGAGCGGCGGGAACGTGCTCAGCTTCATCACCCAGCAGACGGGACGCGGCATTCAGATCGAGGCGCCGGTTGCACTGCCCTGGCTCTGGCAGGCGGCCCTCGGCGGTGGCAGCGTCATCTACTACGACCGCGACATCCTCACGTTCCAGGTCTCGGGCGCGGGCACCGACGTCGTCAGCGCACTCATGACGCCCCTGCTCGGGCTCGCGGTCCTGGGCATCCTCGCGTTCGGCTGGTGGGCCCAGCGCCGGGCGGCGCCGTTCGAGGCGTTGTTTCCGCCGCTCGTGCTCGCGCTCACGGTGGCACTCATCGCGTTCAACAAGGTCGGCTCGCCGCAGTTCATCAGCTGGCTGGCCGCCCCGGCGCTGCTCGGCATCGTGCTGCAGGGTCATCGATGGCGCCTTCCTGCGGCGCTCATGCTGCTGCTGGCAGCGCTCACACAGGTGATCTACCCCTACCTCTACGACTGGCTGCTCGTCGCGAATCCCGCCATGTTGTTCGTGCTCACCGTGCGCAACGTGCTGGAGTTCGTGGTGCTGGCGGTCGCCCTCCGCGCCGTGTGGACGGCAGGGCGACGAGGGAGCAGGCTGGACACTGCGCGCGATGCACCGGTCATCACGGCGACGAAGGAGTGAACCATGCTTGTCGCATTTTCCGTTTCCCCGTCCGGCGGGGACAGCAGCGACTCCGTCCACGACGCCGTGGCGGCCGCGGTGCGGGTGGTGCGGGACTCCGGCCTGCCCAACCGCACGGATTCGATGTTCACCACCATCGAGGGCGAGTGGGATGAGGTCTTCGAGGTGGTGAAGAAGGCGACGGATGCCGTGGGCGCCTTCGGAACGCGCGTTGCGCTGGTGCTGAAGGCCGACATCCGCCCGGGACACACGGGCGAGCTCGACGGCAAGGTGGAACGCCTCGAGCAGGCGCTGGGCGACGCAGGATCCTGACGTTCGCCCGTGCGGCATGCCGGGCAGGCTGTCGTGGCTGCTAGCGTCATCGTCGTGCCCTTCCTGAAACCCGTGACGCTCCAGGGCGAGCTGGTCACCCTCGAGCCGCTGTCTTACGACCACCACGACGAACTCATCGACGCCGTCCTCGACGGGCGGCTGTGGGCCCTCTGGTACACGTCGGTGCCTGCTCCCGAGGCGATGCGCGCCGAGATCGACAGGCGGCTGGGCCTCCAGGCGGAGGGGCGGATGCTGCCGTTCGCGGTGCGCCGCAACGACACCGGCGCGGTGTGCGGGATGACGACGTACATGAATGTGGATGCCGACAACCGCCGCGTGGAGATCGGGTCAACGTGGACAGCGGCCGGCGCCCAGCGAACAGGCATCAATACGGAAGCCAAACTGCTGCTGCTGACCCACGCCTTTGAGGCGCTGGGGTGCATCGCCGTGGAGTTCCGGACCCACTGGATGAACCACCAGTCCCGCACGGCGATCGCGCGCCTCGGCGCCAAGCAGGACGGCGTGCTGCGCAACCACCAGCGGATGCCCGACGGTTCGCTCCGCGACACCGTTGTCTTCTCGATCATCGAGTCGGAGTGGCCGTCGGTGCGGAATCATCTCACGCACGGCCTGCCTCGTCGCTGACGGGTCTCCGACGCCCCTACGCGTTTCGCGTCTGTTCGAGCTGGTCGAGGAGGCGGGTGGGTGATTTCGTGGCGGGTCGCCATCGTCCGGTTCTGTCGATCCAGGGTGGGGCTTTGATCTGTGGTGACCCGTCGATCATGCGGATCTCCCACCCCGAGGTCTCGATGGTGCGGTGGTGGAACCAGCACAAACAGACACCGTTGCTCGTGTGGGTGGGTCCGCCGTCCCGGTCGGGCCAGACGTGGTGGATTTCGGTCCACGCGGCGGGGATGTCACAGCCGGGAATGATGCAGCCGCCGTCGCGGAGCATGATCGCGCGGCGTTGGGCCCGGTTGAAGGTGCGTTCCTTCGACCCGAGTTCGACGATCTTGCCGTTTTTCTTGAGGACGACTTTTTGGAGGCCGCCGGCGCAGATCATCTGCCGCACCGCGTCCATCGAGATCGGTGTCTCCACCCCGTCGATGTGACCCACACCCCGGTTCGCTGCCAGGTCTTCCTGGCGGACGCTGACCAACACGGTCGGGGCGTCTCCGGCGATGGTGGGGGTTTCGGTGGCTTTCGCGGCGGTGGCGACGATGACGGCGAAGATGTCGTGCCGTTTCTGGTCCGGCGTGCGCGTGTCGCCCGGGTCGCGGGTCTCACCGCGGGCGGCGAGTTCTTCGTCGATGAACGCGACCGGGGCGGTGCGGGGGCTCATATACGCGTCGATGACGCGTTTCGCGGCAGCGGCGGTCTCAGGCATCAGCATTCCCGACACGGGGATCAGGCCGCCGTGTTCGCGTCCGAAGCGCAGGCCCCGGTTCTGCATGGCCTGCTCCTCGCGCGGCTCCGCCCCGTCGGGGTTGAGGTGCGCTAGCCAGAGGCCCGCCTGGACGCGGGAGAGGTCCGCGGACACCGGCACCCCGCTGTCTTCCCCGCTGTCTTCGCTGGTGCCGGTCGCGGCGGCGACGAGGGCCGCCTCGGCCAGGCCGAGCTGGTCGGGGTGCACGCGCGGCAGTGCCGGGGTGAGCACGGTGATGATCGCGTCCGCCCCATCCAA
>NZ_RDSR01000027.1 GCF_003716325.1 Cryobacterium tepidiphilum
CCCGGTAAGCGTCGAGGGCAACGCCATCAGCCTTCTGGGCGACACGTCGACGACACGTTCCTCGGACGCGGCGCCGGCCACGGCGGCCGACGACACGACAACCGTCGACGTTGACTCATCACTCACGCAGAGCGCGCTTCCGTTCGCTCGGTCACTTCGTATCTTCGCCGCGCCGCTGGGCACCGAATCGGTTGTCAGTGTGAACGGTGAGACCGCGACGACAGTCGACGACGGCACAGTCGATGGCACAGTCGATGGCACGGCCGTCGCGGTGGGAGTGAACGGCGAGGTGACCACAGGAGCAGAAGGCACCACAGTGGGCGCCGCCGGTGACATCGCAACCGGCATCGAGTCGAATGGCACTGCCGACGGCGACTCTGCCGTAGCGGCGTCTGGAGGCGCGGTCCTGACCGTCGATGGCACCCCGGCGGTGCCGTCGCTCACGGTGACGAACGCGAGCTGGATCGAGCCGGCCGCCCAGGGCAGCCAGGTTGGCCTCATGCCAGCCGGCTGGCTCGCGAGCACGGGCGTGACGGTGTCGCCACTGATCGCGCTTGTTGCCCTGTTCCCGCTCCTGGGACTCGCGCTGCTGATGGCAGCACGACGCAAGGTATCGCGAATCTAGTCTCGCTCAGGCGACATCGGGCGGGCGCTTCCCCTGGGAGTGCCCGCCCGCACCCATGCTGTAATGCTTCTCAGAACGGCGGCGGTGCGTCCGGGTCCACCGGCTGTGCCGGTGCCGTCGCGGACGTCGGCAGGTCCACTGCGGGATGGGTGATGTGTTTTCGCCCGGTCGGCGACGTCCACTCGAGCACTCCATGCTCGCCCTGCGTCACAGTCCATGTGGTCAGGTGTTTCATGCGATGGCAGAAGTCGCACAAGCATGCGAGATTGACGGCATCCGTTGCCCCGCCCTTGGCCCAATCCTCAGTGTGGTCGATATCGCTACGGAATGCGCTGTGATCGCACCACGGGGAGCGGCAGTCGGCATCGCGCTTCTGCAACCAGAGGCGCAGGTCTTTCGGCACCTTGTACCGCGTCTTTCCCATCGAGAGTATGACGCCCGTCTCAGTATGAGTGAGCAGTCGGATGAACGACGGCGCGTGCGCAGCGAGGTCGCGGGCCGTCTCCGGGTCGATCGGACCGTACCCGTCGAGAACGGCCGGCTCGTCGCTCTTGCCCAGCAGCGTCATGACCGGGACCGTGACGAAGACGGTCGGACGGATGCCCCACACGCTCTTCTTCCTCTTCCCGCCTTCTGCCGCCTTCGGGTCGTCTTCCGCGGCTTCGTCTGGCTTGCCGTCGATCAGGAGCACCGTGGCGACATCCGCCCGCAGCTGCTCCAAGGTGCGGGATTCACGCGCCCCCTGCAGACTGCGGGCGATACGGTCCACCCGGTCGAAGGCAGCGGACGCCCGCGCGGCAGGGGCCAAGAGGTGCAGCCAGGCCATCCCGTCGGCATCCGCCTCGAACCCGAATCGCCGCTTGGCGGTGGCCTCCCGGGTGCGCTGCACGATCGATTCGGGGTGCATCCTCTCCCGCGCCCGCACAGCACGGCGTCGGAAGTGCGGCACGGAGAACTCGGCAGCGTCGTCCAGCACCGCCTCCTCGTACTCGGCCCAGGCTTCCCTCGGCAGGGTCTGCGCCTGGTCGATGATCACCTGAGCGTGGCGGTAACTGATGCGGGCGGACTCCACCGCCTCCAACGTCGCGGGGAGATGGCGCACCAGCGCCTCGCTCTCGGCGATGAGGCGCTCGGCCGCGGAAAGCGAAAGGTGCAGCCGGGTGGCGATCTCCGTCGCGAACGCGCGGAGCACCCACGCCTCTCGCTCGCGCGGAGTCAGCGGGGCGTCACGCCGGACGAAGTCGTCGGACACGACGGCCCACGACCTGGCGTGCTCCACGGACCGGGCGAGGCGTGCAGCCTGCATCGCCATCACCGCATCGTCTTGCGACACGTCGTCGAGGAACAGGTCGAGACGGTCCGCATACCCTTCGGGCAGCGCCTCGACGAACGGTTCATCGGCGTTCGTCGGCCCCCACGAGTCGAACGCCGGGACCTCCGGCGGATCATCAATGATTGTCATGGCCGTAGTCAACCAGCAACCACTGACATTTCCTCAGTCGCGTGCAGCTGGGACTTCGCAGACAGTTCACCCCGTCTGAAAGCGGCCGGGGCATCGGCGCCTACGTTGGGGATGAACCCAACGAAAGGAACGTGATGACCCAGGAAAACAACATCGCCGCCCAGCAGAAGTTCGGGGAGGCCATCAACACCCGCAATTTCGACCTCTTCGACGACGTTGTCGCGCCCGCATCCGTCGACCACGACCCGGCGCCCGGGCAGGCTCCCGGGCCCCAGGGCTACAAGGACCTCTTCACGCAGATGACCACGGCATTCCCCGATCTGCACATCGAAGTCGAGCGGCTCGTCGCCAACGACACCGACGTCGCCATCGCCTACACGATGACGGGAACCCAACGGGGCCCCTTCCTCGGCAATGACGCGACCGGAAAGTCGGTCTCGGTGCGCGGAGTGCAGATCAGCCGCTTCGACAACGGGCTCGTGGTGGAGCGCTGGGGCAGCAGCGACCAGCTCGGCATTTTGCAGCAGCTCGGCCTCGCCCCAACGGCGTGATCACCCGGGCGGCGTCGGCCTCGACGCCGCCCGCTTGGGCCGAACCCCTCAGGCTAGAAGCCGGTGAGCACGTTCCGCACATGCTCCACTGCGGGCGGCGACGCGAAGTGCTCCCCGACGAGCGCACGCCACGCCTGGAACTGCTCGGATCCGCGGAAATCGATCAGGTGGTTCTCGACCGTCTCCCACCCGACAATGAGTCGGTAACGCTGCGGGAACTCCTCAGACCTCTCCAACGCGAACGTGCGGGCTCCCGTGGCCTGCTGGAAGAGCGGGATCGCCTCCGCGACGGCCGCCTCGAACGCGTCTTCGTGCCCCGGCTTGATCTCCAGTTGCGCGATTTCACGCACGACCCGCACCTCGTCGCCCGCGCCCGCGTGCTCGCTGTCGATGCGGCCGTGCTCGCCCGTGGACACCATGGTGCGTGTGGAGTCGAGGGAGCCGTACGTCCAGAAGATCGCCATCGGCTCCGCGTCGGAGGCATTCGCGAAGTGGTGTGGGATATTGGCCGGCACGAAGGTCGTGTCGAACGTGGACAGCGCCGTTTCGACCCCATTGATGTCGACGACGGCATTGCCTCGGATGACAATGACCGACTCGGCGACATTGTGGGTGTGATGGCCGATCGCAGCCCCCGGTTCGAACTGGGTGATGCCGTTGAGGTAGCTCGTTGCGCCCCGCGCCGCAGTGACCAGCGGCGTGGTCTTCGCCCCCGCCCCACGATCCTTCGACGGCAGTTCCGACGGCCGGAAGACCTGCGGAGCGTAGCTGGAGCGGGAGGCGTTCGTCATGACACCATTCTGCCCGGCGCCCCGTGACGCAGCCGACCCACGCCCGCGGCCACCATGGCGACCGCCGCCGCCAGCCAGGCGACGCCCGCGACCCCCGCGTCGATCTCGCCGATCGTCACCAGCAACGGCAGGTGGGCGGCGAGGCCGAAATGCGTGCTCGCCACCGAGTACATGCCGAGCGGGAAGACGATGCTCCAGAGCCCGGCCTCGTACCGCATGCGCACCTTGTGCACGACGTGCCGCCAGAGTCCGAAGATCACGAGAAGCGGCACCCACCACACCCCGAACGCCCAGAGCAGGTAGGTGAGGCCCGAGACAACGGATGCCGTGGCTCGCACGACGGGGATGTCCGCCGGCAGCACGACGATGGTGGAGCCCGCCAGTACCGTGATCGCGGTGGCGCCCATGTAGATCCAGTACGACGGGTTGAAGTTGTCGGGCCGGCTCGGCACGGTCAGGAGCCGGAGGGTGACCAGCGTCGCGAGCATGAGGTACAGCAGCACGCCGATGCCCCACAGCGCCACCGCGGGAGCCGCGAGCTCCTCGTTGCCGGGATCGGCGGCGAAGACTGCGGTGACCGTGGCGAGGGACTGCGTGCCGACCACCCAGAGGAACCAGCTGCCGTCGATGTCGGACGCCACCGGGTCGGTGCGGGGGCGGAGCATGAGGTTGGCGGGCACGCCGTAGCTGCAGAGCAGCCAGAGCGGAACGCTGAGCACCGCCAGGGCGATGGTGATGCCGGGGGCGTCGGGCGAGTACACGCGGAGTCCCACGACGTTCAGGGCCGCGACGATGGTGAAGAACCCGAAAGCGCGCCCGGGATTGCGGGCCTCCTCCATGACATCCGCTCGCCTGAGCACAACCCTGGCCACGGTCAGCGCACCGAGGACGACCAACGCGATGACCGAGATGACCAGCAGCACGGTCGAGGGGACGGTCCATCCGACGACGGCGAGCGCGGTCGAGACGATCCCGCTGGCCATGACGAACGCGAAGGACCCGGCGGGGAGGCGGCGGATCACCATGCCCTGCCGCCCCTCCTGTCTGCGCCGGTTAGAGGCCGACGCTTCCCTGCATGATGCCGCCGTCGACGAAGACCGTGGTCGACGTGACGTAGCCGCCCTTGCCGGAGGCGAGGAACACTACTACGTTAGCGATCTCCTCGGGCTGGGCCACGTAACCCACCGGGATGGACTCGTTCAGCGCCTTCTTCTTCTCGGGGTCGCCGAGGGTGGAATCGTTGATGGGGGTCGCGACGGCTCCCGGCCCGACGTTCAGAACCCTGATGCCCTTGGGGCCGAGCTCCACGCCAGCGGTGCGCGCCAGCATCCGCATGCCGCCCTTGGACACGCAGTACGGCGTGTTGCCGGGCATCGGCCAGTCCTCGTGCACCGAGGAGATGTTCAGCACCACTCCCCCATCGCCCTGCTTGATGAATTGCTTGGCGGCGAGCTGGGTGCCGAAGAACGCGCTCTTCATGTTGATGTCCATGACCTTGTCGTAGTCGTCCTCGGTGGTGTCGAGCACCGAGGTGCGGGTCTCGATGCCGGCGTTGTTCACGAGCACGTCGAGGCGGCCGAATTCGTCGACGGCCTTGTCGATCATGACCTGGAGGTCGGCGACCTTGCTGACGTCTGCCTTGACGCTCACCGCGTGACCGCCGTCGGAGGTGATCTTGTCGACGATGTGCTGCGCCTCGTCGGGGTGGACCACGTAGTCGATGACGACGTTCGCGCCCTCCTTCGCGGCGGCGTACACGATGGCCTCGCCGATGCCGCTGTTGCCTCCGGTGACGATCACGGTTTTTCCGTCAAGCAGCATTGCATCCTCCTCGTTTCTGGCGGCCCGCAGGGCCCGTACCCGGCCCAACATACTCGGCTATTCGGGCGGCTTACAGTGCGCGGCGGAGGCTTCGGAGGGACCCCACAGCGGATGCTTCGGGTGCGTTCAGCCGGCCGCCTGGTCCAGCGCTTCCATGACGCGCTTCGCCGAGCCGCCGAGCCCCCACTGCTCCGTGAGCCGCTCCATGGCGGCGCGTTGTTCGGCCGCGAGCGGGCGGATGCGCGCGTCGAACGGCAGGAAACCGAGGTCGGGAACGACCTCGACGACCTTCGGCGCGACCGCGAGGTAGGCATCCGCTGCCTTGATCTTGAGCCGGAGCGACGCCGACATCGGGATGCTGCTGTCGCCCGCCGCCGCGACAATGCCGGCGAGGTCGCCGTATTCGCGCAGCAGGTTGGCCGCCGTCTTCTCGCCGACGCCCGCCACACCGGGCAGGCCATCGGATGCGTCGCCGCGCATCACCGCGAAATCAGCGTATTGGCCGGGGTCGATGCCGTACTTCGACCGCACGACCTCGTCGGTGACGAGTTCCAGCTTGCTCATGCCGCGCGCGGTGTAGATGACGCGTGCGCCGCGGGCGTCGTCGACGAGCTGGAACAGGTCGCGGTCGCCGGTGACGATGTCCACGGGCACGTCGGCCTGGCGGGCCAGGGAGCCGACCACGTCATCCGCTTCGTGGTCGGGGGCGCCGAGGATGCAGATGCCCAGGGCGTGGAGGGTCTCCCGGATCACGGGGATCTGGGCGTCGAGGAGGTCCGGCGTCTCCTCGACGTCGGTGCCCGCGGTCGTGGCGGCCACCCGGTGTGCTTTGTAGCTCGGGATGAGGTCGACCCGCCACTGCGGCCGCCAGTCGTCGTCCCAGCAGGCGACGAGATGCGTGGGGCGAAACTCCGTGACGAGCCTGGCGATGATGTCGAGGAAGCCCCGCACGGCGTTGACGGGTGTGCCGTTCGGCGCGCGGACCGTGTCGGGGACACCGTAGAACGCGCGGAAGTACAGCGATGCGGCGTCGAGGAGCATGAGGCGCTCGGTCATGTCCCGATCATGCCATGCCCAGAGGCCGTGCCAACGTCCCGATGTCGCGACCACAGGAAGGATGCCCGCAAAAGATCGAGTCCGTCCTGCTTTCGGTGACATCGACCCGATGCGTCCTGCATTCGCGACAGGGGCGCTCACCTGCACCTGCACCTGCACCTGCACCTGCACCTGCACCTGCACCTGCACCTGCACCTGCATTTTCAGGATAACGGGGCGAGGGTGCCTTGCCGCAAGCCCCCTCGCAGGGCCTACGCTGTCCCGTCGGGTGAACGAAGGGGACGGCTATGGCTGATGTGATCGTTGTGGGCGGCGGCCCGACCGGGATGATGCTGGCGGGCGAACTGGCGTTGGCGGGCGTCGACGTGGTGGTGGTGGAGCGGCGGGCGACCTCCGAGCTGGTCGGCTCCCGCGCGGGCGGCTTCCACTCGCGCACGATCGAGATCCTCGACCAGCGCGGGATCGCCGACCGGTTTCTCGAAGAAGGGCAGATCGCGCAGACAGCGAGGTTCGGCACGGCCGTGCTGGACATCAGCGACTTTCCGACCCGGCATCCGTATGGGCTGGCCCTGTGGCAGAACCGCATCGAGCCGATCGTCGCGGGCTGGATCGAACAGCTCGGGGTGCGGGTCGAGCACGGTCGCGAGGTGACCGGCCTCGTCCAGGACGATGGCGGCGTCGAGGTCCTGTTCCGTGACGGCGAGAGCATGCGCGCAGTCTACGTCGTCGGAGCGGATGGCGGTCGAAGCTTGGTGCGGAAGGCAGCCGGCATCGAGTTCCCGGGGTGGGATGCGACGCGCAGCAACCTCATCGCGGAGGTCGAGGTGGCCGCGGAGCCGCCAGCGGGCTTCGTCCAGAACGAGACAGGCATCCATGCACTCCATCTGATGGAGGACGGCCACACCTATCGGGTCGTCACGACGGAACCGCAGATCGGGCCGGCCACCGAACCCACCCTCGCCGATCTCAGCGCGGCGCTCATCGCCGTCTACGGCACCGACTTCGGGGTGCGCAACCCCACGTCGATCTCGCGGTTCAGCGACGCCACCCGGCAGGCCGCGACGTACCGGAGCGAGCGCGTCCTCCTCGCGGGCGACGCCGCGCACATCCACTACCCCGCCGGTGGCCAGGGAATCGGGCTGGGCATCCAGGACGCCGTGAACCTCGGGTGGAAGCTCGCCCAGGTGGTCACCGGCGTCGCACCGGAGGCGCTGCTGGACAGCTACCACGCGGAACGGCACCCGGCCGCGGCCCGCGCGCTCCAGCTCTCCATGGCGCAGACGGTCCTGCAGCGCGCGGATCCCCGCACGACGGCGCTGACCGGAATCATCGACGACGTCATGACCACTGACGCAGCGAAAAGGCAGGTCGCCGCGCTCATTCACGGCCTGGACATCGCCTACGACCTGGGCGACGGGCATCCGCTTCTTGGTCGACGGATGCCGGACCTGGACCTTGACACCCCAGCCGGGCCGACGCGGGTCTACGCGCTCCTGCACGAGGCCAGGCCGCTGCTGCTCCGCTTCGCCGGTTCGGGGCCCATCGACATCTCGCGCTGGGCCGACCGGGTGCGCGCCGTCGACGTGCGGTACGCCGGCGCGTGGGAGCTGCCGGTCCTCGGGGACATCGACACTCCGACGGCTGTGCTCATCCGGCCCGACGGCCACGTGGCGTGGGTCGATCCGGGCAGCAGCGAGGCACTCAGCGACGCTCTCACGCGCTGGTTCGGGCAGCCGCGGGCATAGTCAACCAGCGGATGCGCGTGAGGCATCCGCTTCACCAAACGGAAACGTCCCGCCGCACGTTCGGTGCGGCGGGACGTCTCAGGATGCTGTTACCGGGCGTCTCGTCGACGGCGGGCGACGAGCGCGAGGGCAGCGGTGATCAAGCCGGCCAGGAGCAGGCCCCCAGCGAGGGAGAGCGGCGTGCCGATGTCGGCGCCCGTGTGTGCGAGCTGGTCGTGCGTCGGCACTGTCGGGGGGACCGCGGTCGCCGGCGCCTCAAAGGTGAACTGGTCGGCGGCACTCGTGGTGCTGACACCGCCCGCCGTGGTGACCGTCACGTGGACCGTTCCGGTTGACGAGGTCGGTGCCACCGCTGTGATCGAGGTGTCCGAGTTCACCGTGTAGGAGCGCGCGGGAGTACCGCCGAAGTCGACGGCCAATGCCCCGGTAAAGCCCGTCCCCGTGATCGTGACGGACGCGCCGCCGATTCCCGCCCCGCTCGTCGGGGAGACGGCGGTGACCGTCGGCGCCGCCACATAGGAGAAGTGGACATCGGGCGACGTGGCGCTCGTGCCTCCCGGCGTGGTCACCGTGACGGTGAAGTCGCCCGCAGAGCTCGCGTCGGTGATGGCCGTAATGGTCGTCGGGGAGACGACCGTGAAGCTCTTCACCGGCGTGCTGCCGATCATGACCGCGGTCGCCCCGGTGAGGTCGGTTCCCGTGATGGTGAGGTCGGTGCCACCGTTTGTCGGTCCGCTGACGCGGCTGAGGTCGGTGATCGTCGGCACGGCCGCCATGACGTCGACGGAGTAGTTCGCGCTGATCGTGTTGCCGTACTGGTCGGTCGCCTCGATGGTGAACGTGAAGCTGCCGTCAGCGGTCGGCGTGCCCGTCAGGGCGCCGGATGCCGCGTCCAACGTGATGCCATCAGGAAGGGACCCGCTCGTGATCGCGTAGGTGTACGGGGAGGTGCCCCCGCCGGCGCTGAGCTGACTGGAGAAGGCGACGCCCACCTGCGCGCTCGGGAGCGCGCCCGGAGACAGCGTCATCGTCGGATAGGGGACGACGGTCAGCTCGTCCGCGGCGCCCGTAACGCTCGTGGCGTTCGGTGTGACGACGGTGGTGTCCACGATTCCGGAAGGGAGGTTCGACGGCACCGTGGCCGTGATGGTCGTGTCGGACGTCACGGTGAACGCCGTTGCGGGCGTTGCGCCGAAGTAGACATCCGTCGCGCCGGTGAAGTGCGTGCCGGTGATTGTGACGGTCGGCGCACTTCCCTGCGGGATCGAGGCCGGATTCACGCCGGCCACCGTGGGAGCAGGCTCATAGGTGAAAGCGCCGACGGCGGGAAGCGTGACGCCGCCCGCGGTGGTCACGTCAACCCGCTGCGCGCCGGCTGGCAGCGGAGACTGCGACGGGACGGTCACCTCAAGCTGGGTGTCGCTCGACGACGTCACCGTCGCCGCGACTCCCGCGATCGTCACCGTCGCGCCGGTCAGGCCGCTGCCGTCGATCGTCAGCGCGTCCCCGGTCAAACCGGTTGCCGGTGAGATGGAGGTGAGCCGTGAGGGGTAATAGATCGTGACGAAGCCGTTGCCGCCGTGGTTGTTCACCGCGCCGGTGAGGGCGCCCGCGAAGAACGATCCGCCGCCGCCACCGCCGCCGGCGTTGCTGCCGTTGAAGTAACCGCCGCCACCACCGCTGTAGCCACCGCCGCCGCCGCCGGAGTAGGACCCCGCGCCGCCACCGCCACCGAAACCGCCTGATCCGGCACCAGCAGCGCCGCTGGCGACGGATCGGCCGCCGGCGCCGCCCCCTCCGTTGCTCAGAAGCCCGCCACCGCCGCTGGCCGTGGATCCCTGGCCCCCGCTGCCGCCGGTTCCACCCGCGCCGCCGCCACCGCCGCCTACCGTGCCGGAGGTGCCGGTGCTCGCCGCGTATGCTCCGTTGTTCGACGCCGCGCCACCGCCACCGCCGGCCGCGGCGAGGATGCCGTTCTGATCCGCCGTGGTGTAGATGAAGGACCCGCCGCCGCCACCGGCGCCCGACTGGTACTGCACACCGTTGCCGCCCAGGCCGCCGACGACGATGTTGAGTGTGTCACCGGGCGTGACGGAGAGCGTGCCGGTGAGCTCCGCGCCGCCGCCGCCACCGCCGTAGGACGCGCCGCCCTGGGCGCCGGCCAGGTCCACATAGATCTCCGTGATGCCGTTCGGGACGGTCCAGGTTTGGATGATTCCGTTGGCGGAGAAGGTCTGGGAGGTGTCTGTCGTCGCCGCGAAGGCGGGGGCGGCGGCCACGAGCGCGGCCGCGACCGCGAAGGTGCTGGCCGCCACACCGGCGGCGAGGGCGCGCGAACGGAATGAATGCATGGGGTGACGGAATGCTTTCTGCTGAGAAGCCAGGTTGATTGACGCTCGCTAATTAGATCAGCATTTCGATGCCGCACAGAGTCGAGCGGGGCCCCCCAAACAGGGCAGGGCCCGAATGCGCTGGGACGCCCCGCGGCGACTCTAGAGGGCTGCCACGGAGTGGGTGAGCTGCGCCCGCGTCGGGATAACGACCGGGTGCGTTCCGGTCATCCGCTCGAGAACACGGACGACCTGGCTGGAATACCCGAACTCGTTGTCGTACCAGACGTAGAGGATGAGGTTCACGTCGTCGGCGATGGTGGCCAGGCCGTCGACGATCCCGGCGCGGTGTGAGCCCACGAAATCCGTCGACACGACCTCCGGCGACTCGACGTAGTCGATCTGCTGCCGCAACTCGGAGTGGAGCGAGACCTGCCGCAGGTAGTCGTTCACCTCGACCTTCGTCACGGGACGCGTGAGGGTGAGATTGAGGATCGCCAGTGAGACGTCGGGGGTGGGAACACGGATGCTGGAGCCGGTGAGCTTGCCGGCGAGGGCGGGCAGCGCCTTGGCGACGGCCTTCGCGGCACCGGTCTCGGTGATGACCATGTTGAGCACGGCCGATCGGCCGCGGCGGTCGCCCTTATGGAAGTTGTCGGTGAGGTTCTGGTCGTTGGTGAAGGAGTGGACCGTCTCGACGTGCCCGCGCGCGACGCCGAACGCTTCATCGATGGCCTTCAGCACGGGCGTGATCGCATTCGTCGTGCACGACGCGGCGGAGAGAATGCGGTCGTCCGGGGTGATCGTGTCGTCGTTGATGCCGTGCACGATGTTCTTCAGCGGACTCTTGCCCGGCGCGGTCAGCAGAACGCGGGCCACGCCCGTGCTCAGCAGATGACGCGACAGCCCCTCTTCGTCGCGCCACCGTCCGGTGTTGTCGACCACGAGTGCATCGTGGATCCCGTAGGCGGTGTAGTCGATGCCGGCCGGATCGTCGGAGTAGATCACCTGGATGCGCGTTCCGTTGGCGATGAGCACGTCATTCGCCGCGTCGACGGTGACCGAACCGGCGAACGGGCCGTGCACGGAGTCACGCGCCAGCAGGCTCGCGCGCTTGGCAAGGTCGTTCTCGGAGCCCCGGCGCACAACGATCGCCCGAAGGCGAAGCCCGTATCCGTTGCCGGCCTGTCCGATGAGGATGCGGGCGAGGAGCCGCCCGATTCGCCCGAAGCCGTAAAGCACGACATCGGTGCTCCCCGCTGTTGATGCCGGCATCGTCGGCTCACTCAGGATCCGGCGGATGTGCTCGCGCACGTCCACCGCCTCGCCGGCCTCGGCGAGTGACAGCGCGAGCCGGGCGATGTCGACTGATGCCGGCGCCGGCTGGATCTCGGCCAGCGCGCGGAGCACGACTTCGCTCTGGCGCAGGGTCAGTTCGGCGTGCCCGAGCTCCCGCGCCCGGTCGTGAACGGCGATGACGCCGGTGGCTGACAGGTTGATCAGCCGGTGACCGTGCACCGACGTGACGACGCCGTGATCACGGTAGAGGCGACCGATGAGAGGTATCAGGCTCTCGGCGAGTTCTTCCCGCTGCACCCATGCGTCACGGTGAGCAGCGAATTCCGACGCAGCCATCAATCTCCTTCGATCCGGGCGGGTCTGCCGCCCCAAGGATACCGGGAGCGCGTGCGCCGCTTGGCGATCGTGGCTTAATGCGTCGTCGCCCGACCACCTACCGCCCGGTTGTTCCCACGGACGTCGACGCGGTCTGCCACTCGGCGGCCAGCAGGGACCACACCTGCTTGTCGTGGAACACGTCGCCGACCGGCCACGCCTCTCGGAGCACGCCCTCGAGCGTCATGCCCAGACGGCGGGCCACGGCGGAGCTCCGATCGTTATCGGCACGGCACCGCCACTCCGCCCTGTGCATGCCGCGCTCGTCGAACGCGTGCGCGAGCAGTTCGCGCACGGCGCTCGTGATGTGGCCGTTCCCCTCGGCGTCCGGCTGGAGCCAGCATCCGACCGCGAACGCCCGCGTGGCCTCCGAGAAGTCGACGAACATGACGCCGCCGACAAGATCGTCACCGTCCCAGATTCCGTAGATGCCCGCACCGGTCCGGGCCGCACGGTCGGCGTAGCGGTCGAGCGTGGCACGGGCACCCGCCACATCAGTGGTCACGAAGGACGGCCCCACCCAGGGGCGGATGTGCTCGCGGGCACGGTCGAGATGCGCCGCGAACTCCTCAGCCCGCCAGGGCTCCAGAGGCCGCAGCGTGCCACCGGAGGCCAAAGTCTTAGAAAACATGAGCACACGCTACACGGCTGGACTCTTCACGGCGGAGACGGTGGGATTTGAACCCACGGTGCCCTGTAAAGGGCACTCCACCTTAGCAGGGTGGTGCACTAGGCCGAACTATGCGACGTCTCCCGGGCGCTCGACAAGCAAACGCACGACAGCCATCATAACCGCACCCGGGCCATCCGTTCGACCACCCCTAGCGGGCAGGCCCAAACGCTACTGGTCTTCGACGGGCCGGCCGGCCGAGCAGGTGTGCTCACCGGCGGTCTGCCCGTACACGTCGGAAGGCAGGGCCTCAGGCGCGGGGGTGGCGTCGCCCGTTGAAGGGTCGGCCGACGGGTCGGCCGTGGCCCCGCCATCCGCTGTCGCGCCGCCGGCGTCGGTGCTGTCGCCAGCGGATGCCTCGCTCGGGTCAGGCACGGAGAGGAATGCGGCGTCACCCGGGTCGAGGACCGGCACGATGTCGTTCTTGATGTCGTCCATGAGCGCCTGGGCCGATTCCTCGGACGGGGCCACACCGCCATCGACGGCGCCCGTGGGGTACTGCACGAACACGACCTTGTCGAGGGGGATGTCCTTCAGCGCCATCGCGATCGCGGCCATGGTGTCGATGCTGTTCAGGCTGTTGGAGAGCTGCATGTTCTTCGCGGCGGCCTTGGCGATCGAGTAGACCTTGAGCGGGTCACTGAGCGTCTGCGAGCTCTTGAGCGTGCGCACGAGCGACGACAGGAACACCTGCTGGTTGCTGATGCGACCCAAGTCGCTGCCGTCACCGACACCGTGCCGGGTGCGGAGGAACTGCAATGCCTCCTTGCCCTGGAGCACCTGCTCACCGGCA
Source organism: Cryobacterium tepidiphilum (assembly GCF_003716325.1). Lineage (GTDB taxonomy): Bacteria > Actinomycetota > Actinomycetes > Actinomycetales > Microbacteriaceae > Cryobacterium > Cryobacterium tepidiphilum. The sequence continues at coordinate 13,519 of NZ_RDSR01000027.1, forward strand.
GGGAGGTCGAGGTCGGTGTGGTCGTCGTGGATCGGCTCGGCGATGCAGACGGGCACACCGCCGACAGCCTGAGACATGGCGGCGACACCGTTGAACTGCACCAGCGCGGCGTAGGGGATGGCGAGGCCCGTGAGCTGCTCCACGGTCTTGACGGTGCAGGCAAGGCCGCCGTAGCTGAGCGTGGTGTTGATCTTCTGGTAGCTCATCGCGCTGAACGTGCCGCCCGAAGGATCGGGGCACTCGGGGATCGAGACAAACATGTCGCGGGGGAAGCTGACGACCGTGGCACTGCTGTGGTCCTCGGCGATGTGCATGAGCATGGTGACGTCGTTCAGCACGCTCGTTTCCACGTCGGGGTCGCCGTAGGCGTCGCCCTGGCCCTGGCGGCTGTCGCTGCCGACCAGCAGCAGGTTCACACCGCCGGGGATCGCGCCGATCTTGGGCGCGGGGCCATCCGTTTCGTTCTCAAGCGTGACGCCGGGCTTCACAGTGGTGGCGACGTCGTAGGTCGCGATCGCCGCAACGGAGACCGTGCTGACCATGACGACGGCGACGGCTGCGGCAGCGACCTTCGCCAGGGCGGTGAAGGGGTTGGACTTGCGAAGTCGGCCGTGACGGGCGAAGGTGGGCGTTTTACGGGCTCGCGTACGCGTGCGGACCTGATCGCTCACTCGGCTCCCTCCCTGTCGACTCGCTGCATGGTTGCTGTGGCGGAGGGCGTGGGATTCGAACCCACGAGACATCTCTGCCCACCAGTTTTCAAGACTGGCTCCATCGGCCGCTCGGACAGCCCTCCCCGTTCGCGAACGAACAGGGCCTGATTCTATCCGATGGCAGACGCGTCAGCCTGTCAGGAGAATCTGAAAAGGAGCTGGGATACCGCTACTGCTCATCGAGGGTGCGGCCGTTGGTACAGGTGCGTTCCGCCGCAGTCTGGCCCGAAATGGTGTCGGGAAGCTCGACCGGCCCGGGCGCCGCGGAGGGCGTGCCTGAGGGCGACGGGATCGCACCCGGCGTGTCGGTCGGCGACGGACCGGCATCCGTCGGAGTCGGTGTCTCCTCGGGCGAGTCATCCGGCTGGCTGGCCTGCCCCAGCCCGCCGCTCACCGTCACGGGCTGGTCGTTCGCCAGCGCGGTGAACAGGATGTCGGCGTCATCGGTGCGGGGCACGAGACCGCCGTCGACCTCGTCGACCGGGTATTGCAGGAAGGCGACGCGGTCCAACGGGATGGTGCGGAGTGCGGCGGCGATCGAGACAATGGTGCCGAGGTCTTGCAGGCGGCTCGAGAGCACCATGTTGTTCGCCGCCGCCTTCGCGAGACTGTAGAGCTTGATCGGGTTGTTGAGCGTGCCGTCGCTCTTGATCACACGCACGAGCGACGAGAGGAACGACTGCTGGTTGCCGATGCGGGCGAGGTCACTGCCGGTGGCCAGCCCGTAGCGGGTGCGGAGGAACTGCAGCGCCTCGAGGCCCTTCAGCACGTGCCGGCCGGGCTCCAGCACCAGGTCGGTGTGGGTGTCCTCGATCTTCTCGGCCACACACACGGGCACGCCACCGACGGCGTTCGACATGGCGATCACGCCGTTGAACTCGATCTCCGCCGCGTACGGGATGGAGAGGCCGGTGAGGTTCTGCACGGTGGCCACGACGCAGCCGAGGCCGCCGTAGGAGAGTGCGGTGTTGATCTTGTCGGTGAAGCCTCCGTCGGTGCCCGGCGCCTGGTACCCGCCGGAGCGGTTCTGGGCGGGCGGGCATTCGGGGATCTCGACGAACAGGTCGCGCGGAAAGCTCACGACGGTGGCGGATGCGTGGTCCTCGGCGATGTGCAGCAGCATCGTCACGTCGTTCAGATGCTCGCTGCGCTCCCCGAACCGTGGGTCTCCCTCTCCGCTGTCACTGCCGACGAGCAGCAGGTTGACGCCGCCCTCGATGGCGTTCACGTCGGGCGCCGGGGTCGATGTGACATCGCCGGGCAGGGTGACGCCCTTCTCGAGGCTCGACGAGACATCCCAGAGCGCAACCGCGGTCACCGTCACGGCGCTCACGACGAGTACCGCCAGCGCGATGCCGGCCAGGGCGAAGGCGTGGCGCAGCCCGTGGCGGGCGAGCCGCCCGTGCCGGGCAAGCGGGGCTCGCAGGAGGACGTCCCGCTTCGACGCTGGTCGCCTGGCCATGGCCCGACCTTACAACCTCGGCCCTACAGTGTGGCGAGAACCTGGGCGAGGCCGTCTTCGGCCACGGAACCGGTCACCTCGTTGGCAGCCTCGACGACCTCGTCGGGCGAGAGCCCCATCGCCACACCGCGCCCACCGGCGGCGGCCCACTGCAACAGGTCGATGTCGTTGCGCCCGTCACCGACGGCCAGCACCCGCTCCCGCGGGATCCCCAGCTCCGTGCGCACCCGCTCCATCGCGGTGGCCTTGTTCACGCCCTCCGGGGAGATGTCGAGCCACGCCGTCCAGCCGATGGCGTAGGTCACGTGCTGCAGTCCCATCCGCTCGACCACGCTCAGGAAATCGTCGACGTCGTGGTCGGGCGAGAACACGACCACGCGGGTGGCCTTGTGCCGCAGCAGCTCCCCGAAGTCGACGTGCTCACTGTCGAACCCGATCGTGGCGTCGGGGAACGACTCGGTGTAGCGGTAATAGCCGTGCTCGTCTTCAACGGCGAAGCGGGCCTCGGGCAGGTTCGCGCGGATCTGGGTGAGCACGTCGGTCGGGTCGAAGGACTCGATCCAGCCGCGCCGGTAGCTGACCGGGGCGTTCGCGTCGCGGTGCATCGTGATCGCCCCGTTGGAGCACACGACGAACTGCGGCCCGATGTCGAGGTGCTCCAGCACCGGAAGGGTCGCCGACGACGACCGCCCGGTCGCAGGCATGACCTCGTGGCCGGCCCGCACCAGGCGCCGGATCTCGCGGATCACGGCCTCGCTGATCGAGCCGTCCTCGTGCATGGTGGTGCCATCGATGTCGAGCGCGACGAGCCAGGGCTCCGTCATCGAATGGGCTCGAGGCGTTCGAGCCCGCCGAGCCAGGGCCGCAGCGCCTCGGGAACGATGACCGAGCCATCCGCCTGCTGGTGCGTCTCGAGGATCGCGACAATCCAGCGCGTCGTGGCCAGCGTGCCGTTGAGGGTCGCGACCGGGCTGGTCTTGCCCGACTCGGTGCGGTAACGGATGTCGAGCCGCCGGGCCTGGTAGGTCGTGCAGTTGCTCGTGCTGGTGAGCTCCCGGTATGCCCCCTGCGTAGGCACCCAGGCCTCGATGTCGAACTTGCGGGCCGCGCTCGACCCGAGGTCACCGGCGGCGACGTCGATCACGCGGTAGCTGAGGCCCAGGGCCTGCAGCATCTCCTCCTGGAGGCCGACGAGGCGCTCGTGCTCGGCCTCGGCATCCTCGGGCAGCACGTAGGTGAACATCTCAAGCTTGTTGAACTGGTGCACGCGGATGATGCCGCGGGTGTCCTTGCCGCCGGAGCCGGCCTCGCGGCGGTAGCAGGTGGACCAGCCGGCGTAGCGGAGCGGGCCGCCTTCGAGGTCGAGGATCTCGTCGGCGTGGTAGCCGGCGAGCGCCACCTCGCTGGTGCCGGTGAGGTAGAGATCGTCGGCGGGCAGATAGTAGATCTCGTCGGCGTGCTCACCGAGGAACCCGGTGCCGTCCATGATCTCGGGGCGCACGAGCGTCGGCGTGATGAGCGGCGTGAAGCCGGCGCCGAGCGCCTTGTCGAGCGCCATGTTCATGAGGGCCAGCTCAAGCCGGGCGCCGATGCCGCGCAGGAAGTAGAAGCGGGCGCCCGACACCTTCGCGCCGCGGGCCATGTCGATGGCGCCGAGCATCTCGCCGAGCTCGAGGTGGTCGCGTGGTTCGAAGTCGAACTCGCGCGGCTGCCCGTGCGTGCGCAGGGTGACGAAGTTGTCTTCTCCGCCGGCCGGGACGCCCTCGATCACCGGGTTCGCGATGGTGCGCACCACCTGGGCGAAGCGCTCCTCCGCGTCGGTGGCGGTGGCGCCGGCGGCCTTCACCTGGGCGGCCAGGGTCTGCGCCTCGGCGACGAGCGCCTTCTTCTCGTCCTTGGGAGCGGCGGCCACCTTCTTGCCGAACTGGTTCTGCTCGGCGCGCAGCGCCTCGAACGCGGTGATGGACGCCCGGCGCTCGGCATCCGCTGCCAGGGCATCGTCGACGGCAGCGACGGATGCCCCGCGCGCCTCCTGTGAGCGCTTGATGAGGTCGGGGTTCGTACGGAGCAGCACCGGATCAATCACCGGCCCAGTCTACAAGCGACACCGGTTGTAGCCTTGGCCACGTGGCACCCCCGCACCCCGCCGATCCCGCGCCGCACGCCGCCGTGGTGTATAACCCGGTGAAGGTCGACGCCCTCAGGCTGCGGGCGAGCGTCGCCGCGGCGGCGGCCGCGGCCGGGTGGGGCGAGTCGCTGTGGTTCGAGACGACGACAGCGGATGCCGGCCAGGCGGCGACGCGGCAGGCGCTGCGGCAGGGCGCATCCGTGGTGATCGCGGCCGGCGGCGACGGCACCGTGCGCGCGGTCGCGGAGGGCCTGCGCGACTCGGGCGTCGCTATCGCGATCGTGCCCACCGGCACGGGGAACCTGCTCGCCCGGAACCTCCGCCTGCCGCTCGGGAACCTCGACGTGTCGGTGGCGCTCGCCTTCGAGGGCGCGGAGCGGGCCGTCGACGTGGGGGTGGCCAGCGCCACCCGGGCCGACGGCACCACGCGCGACTACGTGTTCCTCGTCATGGCCGGGGTCGGCCTCGACGCCGAGATGATCGTGAACACCCGGCCCGACCTGAAGAAGCACGTGGGATGGCTGGCCTACGTCGACGCGGGCGTGCGGCTGATGCCGAAAGCCACGCCCTTCGGCATCCGTTACAGCCTGCGCGGCCGCCCGGAGAGCACCGCGCACGTCAGCAGTGTGCTCATCGCGAACTGCGGGGTACTGCCCGGCAACATGCAGTTCCTCCCGGAGGCGGAGGTCGACGATGGGATCCTCGACATCGCCGTGCTGCAGCCCAAGGGAATGCTGGGGTGGCTGAAGATCTGGCGTCGCGTGACCTGGGAGAACGGGGTGCTGCGCCGGTCGGCCGTTGGGCGGCGCATCATCAAGCTCACCGAGTCGGACAACGAGCGCACCATGACGACGTTGCGGGCGCCCGACGTGCGCATCGCGCTCGAGGAGCCACAGGAGTTCGAGCTCGACGGCGACGACTTCGGGCCGGTCGTCTCGGTCTACGTGCGGGTCGACCCGCGCTCACTCGTGGTGCGGGTGCCCGTGGTGTGACTACTCAGTTGCGCGAGTGCGCGGCCCGCCACTGGACAGCGTGCCAGAACAGCGGTTCACTCGCGGTTCCACTCCGCGGGGGCCGGTGTTGTCCGCCGCGGAAGCGGGGGCGCTCGGCCTCGCCGCTCACGCCGGCTCCTCTCCGATCAGGGCGTCGAGCCAGGCACGGGCCTCGAGGAAGACCTCGTCGTCGTAGCGGGCGAAGAACTCGATGGGCTGCTTGTCGGCGCGCGGGTACGAGCCGAGGAAGATGACGTTGGGGCTGGAGCGGCGAAGGCCGAGCAGCGCGTCGGCGACGCGCTCGTCGAAGATGTGGCCGTCGGCGTCGATGACGAAGCGGTAACGGCCGAGGGCGTCGCCGATCGGGCGCGACTCGATGAGGCTCAGGTTCACGCCGCGGGTGGAGAACTGCTCCAGCATGTCGAGCAGCGCGCCGGAGCGGTCCTCGGGCAGTTCGACGATCAGGCTGGTCTTGTCGGCACCGGTGCGCGGCGGGATGACCGTGGACCTGCTCACGAGGACGAACCGCGTCATGGCATTGGGGTTGTCGCCGATGTTCTCGGCCAGCACATCCACGTCGAGGCGCTTGTCGATGCCGGGCGGCGCGATCGCGGCATCCGCTTGGCCGCTTTCAAACAGGGCCTCGGCGGCGGCGACGTTGCTCGACGCGGGGAGGTGGCCGTGTTCGGGCAGGTTGGCGTCGAGCCACAGGTGGCACTGGGCGTAGGCCACCGGATGCGCCGTGACGACGGTGACGGCGTCGAGGGTCACACCGCGGGGCGCGACGAGCACGAAGTTGACCGGCACCAGGTACTCGCCGATGATGCGGAGGCCCGGCACGCTGGCCAGGGCGTCTTGCGTGGCGGAGACGCCGCCGTCAACGGAGTTCTCGATCGCGATCATGGCGGCCACGCTGCGTCCGCTCACGACGTCGGCAAGCGCCTCGCCCACGTTGTTGACCGCACGCCACGGCTTGCCCTGCGCCTCGGGGACCTGCGCCAGGGCGGCTTCGGTGAACGTGCCGGCGGGCCCCAGGAAGCTGTAGGTGTCGGTGTGCGGTGCGGACTCTGGCATGGCTCACAGCCTATTGGCCGCATCCGTGACTGACGCCCCTTCTCTCTCCGTGAGGGGTCAGAAATCGACCCTCCGAGCGCCAGGGAAGGTCGATGTGCGACACCTCACGGCTGGAGCGGCTCGTCCCAGCCGGCCTGCGGGGTGTCACACGTGCCCCGGAAGACGTACTGCGAGGGGAGCTTCCGCTGGTGGCTGGTCCAGTCGATGGCGGGGCGCCGCTCAGCGGGCGGCAGGTAGCCCAGCCGGTACACGGCCATCAGCTCCAGGTCGTCGGGCACGTTCAGCAGCCGCTCGATGCGCGCCCAGTTGCCCGGCACCTCCATCGGGAACGACACGAACTGGATGCCCATGCCGAGTTCCACCGTGGTGAGCCAGACGTTCTCCATCGCCGCGCCCATGCTGAAGAGGGAATAGAAGGACGACAACTCCCCGGGCCGGTTCTCGCCGCGGTCGAGCATCACGCCGAGCAGCAGCGGCGACCCGGCCACGAGCTTGCGGTTCTCCTCGCCGAGCGTCTGCGGCACGCGCAGCGCGTTCATGAGCTTCTGGCCGCGCTTGGTGAACACCTGCCCGGTGAACGGGCGCAGCGGCGCCGGCAGCTTGTCGAAGAGCATGCCGTTTCGGCGGCGCTCCATCTCCTCCTGGCTGAACCGGAAGTACGGCTTGTAGCGCTCGAAGAAGGTGCCGTTGCCCATGGCCTCGGTCATGCTCTCGCCGCTGATCGCGGCGATCTCACCGATCATGGCCTTGTCCTCGATGATGACGAAGCGCCACGGCTGGCTGTTCAGCTGCGACGGCGCGCGCCCGGCGACCTCCATCAGCAGCCGCTGGTGCTCCTCCGAGACCGGGTCGGGCAAGAACGGCCCGTTCGTGGTCTTGCGGCGGCGAACGACGTCGAGGAACTCCATCAGCCGACTTCCTTTCGAGATCGGACGACCGCTGCCGCGAAGAACGGCGCCGCGGCGAGCGCGACCAACGGATGCCGCGGTGACCTGGCATCGACGAAGGGCACCATGGCGAGCGGCACGGCGGCGGGCGCCAGCACCGAGGCGGTCTGCCGAGCGCCGCGGTCGCCGGTCGCAAGCAGCGCCGACAGCGCGCATCCGCTGAGCACGCAGGTGGTCGTGTACAGGGCGTGGTGCAGCCAGCGGAACCGGGAGGTGTCGATGAGGCGAACGGCCACCGCGGTGCCGAGGGCCACGTTGCACGCGTAGGCCGCAGCCGCAGCGACGAGCAGGGCCGGGGGCATCCGTGGCGTCACACCGCCACCCTAGACCGGGGCCTCCCTAAATCCACGCCCCCGGTGCCAGACTGGGGGCATGAACGAGCGAGCAGGAACTCCCGCCCAGGAATCGGATCTGATCGACGTCGATGCGCTGGTCGCCGCGTATTACGACCTCAAGCCGGATGTGGGGGTTCCCGCCCAGCGGGTGGTGTTCGGCACTTCCGGCCACCGGGGCAGCTCACTCAACACGGCGTTCAACGAGAACCACATCGCGGCGACGACGCAGGCGATCGTGGAATACCGCGCCGGTCAGGGCATCACCGGGCCGCTCTTCATCGGGGCCGACACGCACGCGCTCAGCGCTCCCGCGTACACGACGGCGCTCGAGGTGCTCGTGGCCAACGGGGTGCGTGTGCTCGTCGACGAGTTCGACGACTACGTGCCGACGCCGGCGCTCTCGCACGCGATCATCGGCTACAACCGCAGCCACGACGACCAGGCCGACGGCATCGTGGTGACGCCGAGCCACAACCCGCCGAGCGACGGCGGGTTCAAGTACAACCCGCCGCACGGCGGGCCCGCCGACAGCGACGCGACCTCGTGGATCGCGAACCGCGCCAACGAGATCATCGGCGCGGGCATGCACAACGTGAAAATGAGCGAGCCGAGCGCGGTCGAGACCTACGACTTCCGCGGCGCGTACGTCGACGACCTGGCCAACATCATCGACATGGACGCGATCAAGGCCAGCGGCATCCGCATCGGCGCCGACCCGCTGGGCGGCGCGAGCGTCGGCTACTGGGGCGCGATCGCGGAGCGCTACGGCCTCGACCTGACCGTGGTGAACCCCACCGTCGACCCGACCTGGCGGTTCATGACGCTCGACTGGGACGGCAAGATCCGCATGGATCCGTCGAGCCCGTCGGCCATGGCATCCGTTCTGACGCACAAAGACGCGTACGACCTGCTCACCGGCAACGACGCCGACGCCGACCGGCACGGCATCGTCACGCCCGACGCGGGGCTCATGAACCCGAACCACTTTCTCGCGGTCGCGATCGACTACCTGTATAGCCACCGCGACGGGTGGCGAGCGGATGCCGCGATCGGCAAGACGCTGGTGTCGTCGAGCATGATCGACCGGGTCGCCGGCTTCCTCGGGCGGGAACTGTGGGAGGTGCCGGTGGGATTCAAGTGGTTCGTGCCCGGGCTCATCGACGGATCGGTGGCGTTCGGCGGCGAGGAGAGCGCGGGGGCGAGCTTCGTGCGCTTCGACGGGTCGGTGTGGACGACCGACAAGGACGGCATCCTCTTGGCGCTGTTGGCGTCGGAGATCCTCGCGGTGACCGGGAAGACGCCGAGCCAGCGCTACGCGGAGCTCACCGAGCAGTTCGGGCAGCCGGCATACGCGCGCATCGACGCGGTGGCGACGCCGGAGCAGAAGGCCGCGCTCAGCAAGCTCGACGGCGACGCGATCACGGCGACCGAGCTCGCCGGCGAGCCCATCGTCGCGAAGCTCAGCAACGCTCCGGGCAACGGCGCGGCGATCGGCGGCGTGAAGGTGGTGACCGAGAACGCGTGGTTTGCCGCGCGCCCGAGCGGCACCGAAGACGTGTACAAGATCTACGCCGAGTCGTTCAAGGGCGCGGACCACCTGCACCAGGTGCAGGAGGAGGCTCGCGCGATCGTCGACCAGGCGATCGCGTAGAGGCTGGACCGTTGGGCGGCGGCGCTGGCTAGCGCCGCGGACTGGTGCCGCTGGCTCGCGTAGCTGTCGGCGCTCGTTTGGAGTCAGTGCCCGTTTTCACTCGTGAACGTCCCGCTCATGTGAGCCAAAAGTTCAGAAGCGAAAACGGGGCCATGTCACCCCCGACCCGAAGCGCCGGTGCGGGGTTTCTGCCGCCTCGCGCGACCGCAGACGGCACTTTGCCCGCACTCGCGAGAGTGGGTAGGCGCAGCCCACTCGCAGGTGCGGGATTTCTGCCGCCCCGCGCGACCGCAGACGGCACTTTGCCCGCACTCGCGAAGGGGGGTGCAGGCGAGGGCTGCGTGGGCAGAGGGGCTAGCGGATGCTCCAGTAGGAAACGGAGCCGCCGCCCGCGATCGCGTCGTCGACCGACGCATAGTCGGTGTCTGCGGTGTGGCCGGCGAAGCGGATGACGGTGCCGGCATCCGTTGTCTCGACCTTCGTCACGATGCCGGTGTGGTCCCGGTCGCCGGAGTTGTCCCAGTCGAACTGCACCACGTCGCCGACCTTGACCTTGGAGCGCTCGTCATCGCTGAGCGCGGTGGCGCGCTCCGGGTGCTCGGCGAGGTAGGCCGCGAGCGCGGTCGAGCTGGTCCACGCGGTGGTGGACTGGAACGTGTCGCGGTTGAACGACCACTCGTCGTCCATCTTCCAGCCGCGGGCGAGGAGCGACTGGCTCGTGAAGTTGACGCAGTCGTTGCCGGGGATGGCACCGAACTCGTCTCTGTTGTAGTCGTTCCAGTGCGCGAGCACGTAGTCGATCTGGGCGGTCACATGCGGGTCGGGCAGGTACCGGAAGGTCAGGGTGAGGGGCTTTGCGCTGAGTCCCGCCGTGGCGGGCGCCGCAGACGGCTCCGCGGTCGGCGCGGGCGACGCGGGCGCTGCCGGCTCCTCGGTCACGCGAGCAGGAGTCGGGGCGGGAGCGGCCTTCGGCGTCGGCATCGGTCCGGCTGAGGGCGTCGGCTTCCCGCTCTCGGCAGGCTTGGCCGGCTTCGACACGGGCGTCGCGGGCGCCTTGGCGACGACCGGGTCACCGTTCACGTCGAAGAGCTTCACCGGAACGGTGCCGGTCTCGAGGCCTGCCGCGGGCGGTGTCTTGATGGTGACCGCGTCATCTGTCACGGCGACCACGGTGCCCGGCTTGCCGCCGAACTTCACGGTTGAGACGCTGCTCAGATCGGCGCCGTGCACCGTGACGGTGGTGCCGCCCGTGACAGGCCCAGCGGATGCGCCGTTGCCGGCGACGACCTTCGTCGCCACGGGTGTCGGTTCGGGAGCCGGTGCCGCTTCCGTCTCTGCGGCACGGATGGCGCCGAACGCGGGGGCGCCGGGATCGCCCGCGTTCGTGGCGGCCAGGCCGGCGACGACGGTGCAGGCACCGACGGCGATGATGCTGAGGAGGAGGGGGCGCTTGGTGACGGGTTTCTCGAGCCGGTGTTTCGGGCTGCGACGGGAGGAAGAGGTGAGGGTGGAGCGCACGATTCGTTTCTGGTTCTGCAGTAAAGGGACGCAACAGGCAAACATGCGGGCATGGCAGACCCCTGTACACTCCATCCGAAATTCATGCAAGAGCATGGATTCGGCGAGCGCCTCCGACCCTCCGGGCCCTCGCCCCGACGAGGGTCGCGCTGCTAGAATCGAGGGCGCTATGTACAGGTGACGCGCATTCTCTTCCCGCGCCGCGGCCCAGCCCGCCGGGACCCTCCACCCTTCCAGCATCCCGGAAAGCCGGTTACCTCGTGTCTGCCCCCACTTCCACCGTCGATGTCGCCTCGGCGGCCACCCTTTCTGCGCGCAACCGCCACGTGATCTGGCTGCTGCTCGCGGCATCCTTCGTCGTCATTCTCAACGAGACGATCATGAACGTCGCGCTGCGGGCACTCATGATCGACCTGCACATCTCGGCCGTCGCGGCGCAGTGGCTCTCCAGCGCGTTCATGCTCACGATGGCCGTGGTCATCCCGATCACCGGGTTCCTGCTGCAGCGGTTCAACACGCGCCCGCTGTTCATCACCGCGATGAGCCTGTTCTCCACCGGCACCCTCATCGCGGCGCTCGCGCCGGGGTTCACGGTGCTGCTCGGCGCGCGCATCATCCAGGCCTCGGGCACGGCGATCATGATGCCGCTGCTCATGACGACCCTGATGACCCTCGTGCCGCCGGCCGAGCGCGGCAAGACCATGGGCAACGTGTCGATCGTCATCTCGGTGGCGCCGGCCCTCGGGCCGACCATCTCCGGTGTCATCCTCAACCTGCTCTCGTGGCGGTGGATGTTCGCGCTGGTGCTCCCGCTGGCCGTCATCATGCTCGTGATCGGCATCCGTCAGGTGCGAAACGTCGGTGAGCCGCGTCGTGTGCCGATCGACGTGCCCTCGGTCGTGTTGTCGGCGCTCGGCTTCGGCGGCATCGTGTACGGGCTCAGCAAGATCGGCGCGAGCACCAACCCAGCGGATGCGACGGGCGCCCTCCCCATGTGGACGTCGCTGTCGGTCGGCGCGGTCTCCCTGGTCGTCTTCGTGCTGCGGCAGCTGCGCCTGCAGCGATCCGACCGCGCCCTGCTGGACCTCCGCACCTTTCGCTCGCCGATCTTCTCGCTCACGACGGCGATCATGGTCGTCACGATGCTCGGGCTGTTCGGCACCCTGATCGTGCTGCCGATCTACCTGCAGCAGGTGCTGCACCTGGAGCCGGTGGCGACGGGCCTGCTCCTGCTGCCCGGCGGCCTCGTCATGGGACTGCTCGCCCAGTTCGTGGGACGCGCCTACGACAAGGTCGGGCCGAAACCCTTGGTCATCCCGGGCTCGTTCCTGGCCGGGGCGGCGATGTGGTCGCTCGCGTTTGTCAGCAAGGACACCTCGCCGTTTCTGATTCTCGGCGCGCACATCGTGCTGAGCATCGGGCTGGCGCTGATGTTCACGCCGCTCTTCACCGCGGGCCTCGGCGCGGTGAAGCCGAGCATGTACTCGCACGGCAGCGCCATCTTCGGCACCGTGCAGCAGGTCGCCGGCGCGGCCGGCGCCGCCCTGTTCGTCACGTTGATGTCGGCGCAGACCGCCACGCTGCTTGCGGGCGGTGCGTCAGCGGATGCCTCGGCCGCCGGCGGCGTGCGGGTCGCCTTCCTCGCCGGCGCCATCATCTTCCTGTTCGCCATCGCGGGGTCGTTCTTCATCCGCAAGCCCGTGGAGGAGCCCGCGCCCGAGCCTCAGGGGTAGTCGGGGGCGGCCGGCAGCCCGAAGAACTCCTCGAGCGTGGTGATGCCGGTCTCATGCATCCGCTTGGCGAGGTCTCGACCGATGTAGCGGAAGTGCCACGGCTCGTATTCGTAGCCCGTGACGGCCACCTTGTCGGCTGGGTAGCGCAGCAGGAAGCCGTATTTCCAGGCGTTCGCCGCCAGCCACTTTCCCTGCGGGGTGTCGCCGAAGCACGCGGCGAGGGAGCAGTCGGCGGGGAGGGCGCTGATGTCCATGGTGAGCCCGGTCTGGTGTTCGCTCGTGCCGGGACGGGCGGTGGAGGAGTCGGCCGCCTCCTGCCCGTTGGTCTTGACGTCCTCGGTGTACACCTCGACCTGGCTGTCGTAGCTGCGGTAAGCGCTCTGCGACTGCATCTTCAGCCCGGTCTGCTTGGTGTAGTCGGCGAACATCGCCACGATGGCGTCGGAGGCGACCTTGCGCAACTGAGGTTCCCAGACGTGCGGAACCGGGACGGTGACGAGGTCCGGCGGCACGAAGTCCTTAGGGTTCAGCGGGCGCTGCTTGTTGACGACCACCCAGATGCTGGCCGGGTCGTCGATCGAGTGGGCGTGCTTGTCGAAGGTGTCGACGGCCGCGGGGACGGGCGTGGCCGAGGGCGTCGGGCGCGGGGTCTCGGCGGAGGGCGCAGGAGTGGGCCGTGCGGCCGCATCGGGCGTGGCGGAGGGCGCGAAGTGCGCCTGCACGGAACCCTTGCCCCAGATCACGCCGGCACCCACGGCGAGGACCGCGAGAATCAGCAGCCCGACCGCCGCGACGCGCCTCCGGCGCACGCGTGCGGACACGGGACGATGTTGTTCGGGCACCCCGCGAGCTTACCGGCGGCGACTGCGCTCCTGCTGTGAGGGGCGCGCCGCCGTCAGCGCAGCTGCGGCACGACCTCCTCGGCGATGAACGCCAGGTGGTCGAGGTCCGACAGGTCCATGATCTGCAGGTAGACGCACTCCACACCGTCGTCAGCGAGGGCACCCAGGCGGTCCACCACCTCACCCACGGTGCCGGCCACACCGTGCTGCCGGAGCTCCGCCGGCTCCCGCCCGACGGAGGCCGCGCGGCGGGCGAACTCGGCCTCGTCGGCGCCGACCACGGCGATGAGCGCCGCCGAGTACGTGAGGTCGTCCGGGTCGCGCCCGATCTCCTCGCAGGCGGCCCGCACGCCCGCATACTTTCGGGCGATGTCGGCAAACGCCGGGAAGGGCAGGTTGAACTCGGTCGCGAAGCGGGCGGCGAGGGCCGGCGTGCGCCGGGGGCCGCCGCCGCCCACGATCACCGGAACCTGCTCCTGCACGGGCTTCGGCAGTGCGGGCGAGTCCACGAGCGTGTAGTGCTCGCCGTCGAAGTTGAATCGCTCGCCCAGCGGCGTCTGCCAAAGGCCCGTGATCACGGCCAGCTGCTCCTCGAGCATGCCGAAGCGCTTCGGCGGGAACGGTATGCCGTACGCGGCATGCTCTTGTTCGTACCAGCCGGTGCCGAGGCCGAGTTCCACCCGGCCGCCCGACATCTGGTCGACCTGCGCCACCTGGATCGCGAGAATGCCGGGGAGACGGTACGTGACCGACGAGACGAGGGTGCCCAAGCGGATGCGCTGGGTCTCGCGGGCGAGGCCGGCCAGCGTGGTCCACGCATCCGTTGGCCCCGGCAGCCCGGAGCCACCCATGGTGAGGTAGTGGTCGGAGCGGAAGAAGGCGTCGAAGCCCAGCCGCTCCGTGGCCTGTGCGACGGCCAGGATGTCGTCGTAGGTGGCACCCTGCTGTGGTTCGGTGAAGATACGGAAACGCATGCGGCCAGTCTTCCACCCGTCCCACGTCTCGCACGCGCCGAGATTGCCCGTTCCGGACGAAGTGGACAGGCGTGCCGGTCAGTCTCGTCCGGAACTGTACGTCTCGGCGGGAGGCTGCGGGTGGAGCGGTGCACGCTCGGGTACGCCGGGGGCGGCGGAGTCCGGTGCGGCGGCGAGGTCGACGAACGCGACGTCGGGAACGGCGGCGAAGCGGGCGCGCATCACGGCGACCGCCTCCGGGTTCCGGTCCACGAGCACGAACCGGCGGCCGAGGGAGGCCGCGACCGCTCCGGTCGTGCCGCTCCCGGCGAAGAAGTCGAGTACCCAGTCCCCCTCGCGCGACGACGCCTGGATGATGCGGCGAAGGATGCCTGCCGGCTTCTGGGTGGGATAGCCGGTCTTCTCCTTGCCGGTGGGCGACACGATCGTGTGCCACCAGACATCCGTCGGCAGCTTGCCGCGCGCCGCCTTCTCGGGCGTCACCAGCCCCGGCGCCATGTACGGCTCCCGGTCGACGGTGGCCGAGTCGAAGTAGTACCGCGACGGGTTCTTGACGTACACGAGGATCGTGTCGTGCTTGGTGGGCCAGCGGTTCTTGGCCTTGGCGCCGTAGTCGTAGGCCCAGATGATCTCGTTGAGAAAGCACTCCCGCCCGAACAGGGCGTCGAGGAGCACCTTGGCGTAGTGCGCCTCGCGGTAGTCGAGGTGGAGGTAGAGCGTGCCGTCGTCGGCGAGAAGCCGCCACGCTTCGATCAGCCGCGGCTCGAGGAATGCCCAGTAGTCCTCGAAGCGGTCGTCGTAGCGCAGCAGGTCGCCCTTGATGCGCTCGTAACGCTGGCCCTTGAACCCGGTGACCGTGCCGACGGCGTGCGAGCCGTCGGCATCCGTGGCCGATCGCACCGACGTCGTGGACTGGCGCGCCTGCGAGCGGCCGGTGTTGAACGGCGGGTCGAGGTAGACGAGGGTGAAGGATGCGTCGGGGAGCCCGGGCAGGACCTCGAGGTTGTCGGCGTGGATCACCTGGCTGGGAGAGGACTGGGACCAGGCGATGGGCATTCCCTCATTGTGCCAGCCCGCACTAGTCTGACGGCATGCCAGCAGAACCCACGATCGACCGTTCTCGTGTTGAGGTGCAGCACGAGCCTGCCCTGTCCCGCTATACCGTCTGGCTCGACGACCGGAACGTCGGCCTGCTCGACTATGTGACCACCGGGCGCGAGATCCGCTTCACCCACAGCGAGGTCGACCCGGCCGAGCGCGGCCAGGGCCTGGCCAGCATCCTCACCGAGTTCGCGCTCGACGACGTGCGGGCCCGCACCGACCTGCCCGTGGTTCCCGCCTGCCCCTACGTGGACGACTGGATCGACGCGCACGCCGAGTACCAGGACCTACTCACGCGCGGACGATAGCGCGCTCGTTACGGGACGCGCGCGATCCACTCCGGGGTGCTGAACTTCTCGGCCACGAGCTGGTCGGCGCGCTCGTATTCCTCGTCGGTTATGTCTCCCGGGGTGGCGCCGTAGAGCGCGGTGAAGGTCTCCTTCATCCGTTCGATGATCGCCGCCCGTGACAGGCCGGTCTGGCTGCGGATCGGGTCGACGCGCTTCGCCGCGCTGGTGATGCCCTTGTCACTGAGCTTCTCGCGGCCAATGCGCAACACCTGGGTCATCACCTCGCCGTCCATGTCGTAGCTGAGCGTGGCGTGGTGGAGGATGCCGCCGTTGCCGAAGCGCTTCTGGGCGGCGCCGCCGATCTTGCCCTTCGGGCTCGTGATGTCGTTCAGGGGCTTGTAGACGGCGTCGATGCCGAGCGACTGCAGCGCCACGATCACCCACTCGTCGAGGAACGCGTAGGAGTCCGCGAAGCTCATGCCCTGCACGAGTTCGGCCGGCACGTACAGCGAATAGGTGATGATGGCGCCCTTCTCCATCAACATGGCGCCGCCCCCGGAGATGCGGCGGACGACGTCGAATCCGTGGGCGGCGGCGCCCTCCGGGTCCACCTCGTTCTTCAGCGACTGGAAGCTGCCGATGACGACGGCGGACTGGTCCCACTCCCAGATGCGCAGCGTGGGCCGGCGGCGGCCTTCGCCGACCTCGGTGGCGAGCACCTCGTCGAGCGCGAGGTTGACGGCCGGGGGAACGGCGGGCGGGTGCACGATCGACCACTCGTAGTCGCGCCATCCGCTTGCCTTGACGAGTGAGCGGCGCACCGCGACGGCGACGGCCTCGGGGGTGAAGCCGAGCAGGGTGGCGTTCTCCGGCAGGGCGCCGCGGACAGCGGCGGCGATGGTGGCAGAGTCGCTCTCCGCCGGCAGGCCGGTGACGGCGGCGTCGATCGACTCCAGGGCGTCATCGGGCTCGAGGAAGAAGTCGCCGGCGAGGTGGAAGTTCGCGAGCTTCCCGTCGACCACGTCGAGGTCGACGACCACGAGCTTGCCACCGGGGACCTTGTATTCACCGTGCATGGCTTCAGCCTAATCGCGCGCGGGAAGGTGCTCGTCGAGCCAGCCGACGAGGTCCGCGACGACCTCCTCGCGGTTGGTCTCGTTGAACACCTCGTGCCGGGCCCCCGGGTAGACGATGAGGCGGATGTCGCGGAGCCGCGACCGACGGATGTATGCGTTCGCGAGCATGAGAGCGCTGCGCTCTCCGCCCACGGTGTCATCGCTGCCCACCTGGATGAGCACCGGCAGCTCGGCGGGCAGGCCGCGCGCGGGCCGGCCGAACAGCCGAGCCGCCTCACGCATGCCGAAGAGCTTCGCCAGCGGGGTGTTGGTGCACAGTGGGTCGGCGACGAACGCGGCGGCCACCGCCGGGTCGCGGCTGAGCCACTCGACGCCGGTCGTGCCGAGCTGCTTGTGCCGGCGGTTCAGGTCACCGGCGTCGAGGTAGCCCGGCCAGCGATACGCCGTGCCGGTCAGCACGACGGCGGCGTAGTCGGCCGCGTGCTGGTTCACGAGCATCTGCGCCATGAAGGAGCCCCAGCTGTGGCCGACGAGTACGAGCGGCACCCCGGGATGCTCCGAGCGGATGATGCCGGTCAGCTGGTGCACCGCAGCCACCGTCGCGCGCAGGCCGCCCGGGCCGAGCCGCCCGAGCTGGGTGAGGTCGCCGTTGTACTGGGTGAGCCCCGTCTGGCCGTGGCCGCGGTGGTCGTCGGCGTACACCGTGTAGCCCGCCCGGTTGAAATCTTCCGCGAGCACCGCGTACCGGCCGGCGTGCTCCCCCACCCCGTGCAGCAGCTGGATCACGGCGCGCGGGCGCGGGACGGGCCAGACGTGGTAGCTGATGGAGACGCCGTAGTCATCGGTGTAGGTGCGCACAGGGACATTCTGCCGCTCCCCACGCGCGAGGCATTAGTTAACTTTTGCGAACTAAATAGGTAGACTGGGGTTCTATGGCATACGCGTCGCTCCGGGGGACGCGATGAGTGCCATGTTCCGCTCCCTGGGCAACGTCAATTACCGCATCTGGTTCGCGGGCGCCCTGGTGTCCAACATCGGCACCTGGATGCAGCGCACGGCTCAGGACTGGATCGTGCTGACCGATCTCACCGACCTGAACGCCACCGCCGTGGGGATCGTCATGGCCCTGCAGTTCGGGCCGCAGCTCGCGCTCATGCCGTGGTCGGGCCTGATCGCCGACCGGTTCAACCGGCGGAAACTGCTCATCGTCACCCAGTCGGCCATGGGCCTGCTCGCCCTGGGGCTGGGACTCATCACGGTCACCGGAGTCGTGGAGCTGTGGCACGTCTACCTGTTCGCCCTCGGTCTCGGCGTCGTCGCCGCCATCGACGCGCCGGCCCGGCAGACCTTCGTGTCCGACCTCGTCGGCGACGAGAACCTCTCGAATGCGGTCGCGCTCAACTCCGCGTCGTTCAACGGTGCCCGCCTGCTCGGCCCGGCGATCGCGGGCGTGCTCACCGTTGCGGTCGGCGCGGGCTGGGTGTTCCTCATCAACGCGGTGACGTTCGCGTTCACCGTGCTCGCCATGAACCTGCTGCGGGTGGGCCAGCTGCGCGTGCAGCCGCGCGCCTCCCGGAAACGCGGGCAACTGGCCGCCGGCTTCCGCTACGTGCGCCAGCGCCCCGACATCGTCGTCGTGCTCATCACCGTGTTCCTCGTGGGCACCTTCGGGTTCAACTTCGCAATCTTCACCTCGACCATGGCGACCGTGGAATTCCACAAGGGCGCCGGTGAGTTCGGCCTGCTGAGCTCGGTGATGGCGATCGGCTCCGTTGCGGGCGCCCTGTTGTCCGCCCGTCGCTCCCGGGCCCGGCTACGCCTGGTCGTCGGTGGTGCCGCCGCGTTCGGGGCCACCTGCACCATCGCGGCTCTCATGCCCACCTACGTCTCGTTCGCGGTGTCGCTCGCGTTCGTCGGCCTGTCGAGCCTCACCCTCATGACCACGGCGAACGCATACGTGCAGACGAGCACGCTGCCGGCCATGCGGGGCCGGGTGATGGCCCTTTACATGGCGATCTTCGCCGGGGGGACCCCGCTCGGGGCGCCCCTCGTGGGTTGGGTGGCGGATGAGTTCGGGCCGCGCTGGGCGCTCGGAGTTGCGGCGTTCTCCGGCATCATCGCCGCCATCGTGCTGGTGTTCTGGCTGGTGAAGTACCAGCGCCTGCGGGTGCGGTTCCAGTCGCACCTCTCACCGCGGTTCCTCGTGAGGCACGCGGGTGACGGGCGGGCCCGGGAAGCGGCGACACAGGAGATCGCCATCACCGAGGCGAACACGCAGCGCTGACGCGTCAGGCGCGGCGGCCGAGAGTGGACTCGCGCAGCGCGATCTCGGGCGTGAAGAGTACGCGTTCGTGCTCGAACCCGGCGCCCCCGGCGGCCTCGCGCAGCAGCAGGTCCATGGCGGTGTAGCCGATCCGCTCGCTGGGCTGGCGAACGGACGTGAGCGGCACGACGCCGGCCGACGCGAAGGCGATGTCGTCGTACCCGACGAGGGCGATGTCGTCGGGCACACGCACCGACCCGGTGCCGAGGAGCGCCTGGAGCAGGCCCATGGCCAGGAGGTCGTTCGCGGCGAAGACGGCATCGGGACGTTCGGCGGCCGGCCGGGCGAGGATCCTCTCGCCGGCGGCCCGGCCCTGGTCCACGCTGAGGGACTCGGTCTCGAACACCTCCACCGTCGCATCCGCGTGCCCGGCCACCGCCTCCCGCGCGCCGGCCAGGCGATCGGCGACCTGCCGGATCGCGAGCGGGCCGCCGACGAACGCGAGGCGACGGCGCCCCAGCGAGACCAGGTGGTCGGCGGCGAGGCGACCGCCGACGTGGTCGTCGACGGCGACGGATGAGAAGCGCGCGTTTCCGGCCTCACGGTCGACGAGCACGGTGGGCGTTCCCCGCTCGCGGAGACGCTCGAGGCGGGCGGTCGCGTCGCCGAGGGGCGTGATCAGCACCCCGTACACGCGCTGTTCCTCGAACAGGTCGAGGTAGGCGGCTTCGCGGTTCGCATCTTCGTCGCTGTTGCCGATCAGCACCGAGAAGCCCTGTTCGGCGGCGCGGCGTTCCGCGCCCCGGGCGAGGTCGGTGAAGAACGGGTTGCCGGCGTCGAGCACGACGAGGCCGATGCTGCGGCTGCGTCCGGCACGGAGTTGGCGGGCGGCGTCGTTGCGCACGAAGCCGAGGGCCTCGATCGCGGCCAGGACCCGCTCCACGGTCTGCGGTGCTACCTTGTCGGGCCGGTTCATGACGTTGGAGACCGTACCCACGGAGACGCCGGCCGACGCCGCGACCTCTCGAACGCTGACGGTCATCCTCGCCACTCTCCTCTTCTGCTTCCGGTCTTCCGCTTTCGGGGGTCTGCGTCGTTGCGGGCCCTCCTGCATGATCCCACGCGAGAACGGCGTCCCGTGCGCCCGCCATCCGGGTCGTCGACCGGGACAACGCGACCCGCGGGAAAGGATTCTTCAGTAGCATGGAACCGTGATCCGGAAAGCGCTTTCTGATTCTACTCTGACCGTGACCGCCGCGCACCCCCTGCGCTCAATCTTCGGGCTGCTCGGGCGCTATCGGGGGCGCGTGATCCTCGCGGTGTTCTTCTTCACGCTCAAGGAGATCCCGATGTGGCTGCTGCCCGTCATCACCGCGGAGGTCGTCGACGTGGTGGTGGCCGGCGGCCCGGCCAGTGCGCTCGGATTGTGGGCGGGGATCGCCCTGGTGGCGCTGCTCCAGAACTACCCCAACCACGTGCTGTACACCCGGTTGTTCATGGGGGTCGTGCGGGCACTCGGAGCGCAGCTGCGCAACGGCCTCGCCGAGCGCCTGCAGAACCTGTCGATCGGGTTCCACACCCGCTCCAACTCGTCGCTGGTGCAGACGAAGCTGGTGCGCGACGTCGAGAACATCGAGCTGATGCTGCAGCAAGTGACGCATCCGCTGTTGTCATCGACCATGGTGCTCATCGGGGCGGTCGTGATGACGTCGATCAACGTGCCCGCCTTCCTGCCGGTGTATGCGCTGGCGATCCCGCTCGCCATCGGGCTCCGTCATGTGCTCAACCGACGGCTACGGGTCTCGAACGAGCTGTTCCGCAGGGAGGTAGAACAGCTCTCGTCGCGCGTGGGCGAGATGGCGACACTGATGCCGATCACGCGCGCCCACGGCATCGAGCGCACCGCCGTGCAACGCGTATCGGAGGGCGCGGAGGGCGTGCGGAGCGCGGGCTTCCACCTCGACCTGCTCAACGGGCGGTTCGCGTCGATGTCGTGGGTGAGCCTGCAGATACTCGGCGTGGCCTGCCTGATCCTCGCCGCGCTCATCTCGATCACCGGTTGGTTCGAGATCACGCCCGGCGAGGTGGTGCTGCTCAGCTCCTACTTCACGCTCCTCACCGGGAGCATGACGAGCCTGCTGCTCCTGCTGCCCGTGGTGTCGCGCGGCACCGAGTCCATCCGCTCGATCGCCGAAGTCATGCAGGAGCCGGACCTCGAACTCAACGAGGGCAAGCGCCAGCTGGCGGCGGTGCGCGGACGCCTGAGCCTGGAGGCTGTCGACTACCGGTACGCCGGTGCCCACGACGACGCGCTCTCGCACATCACCCTCGACATCCGGGAGGGCGAGACTGTCGCGTTCGTGGGGTCGTCGGGATCGGGGAAGTCGACCATGGTGAACCTGGTGCTGGGCTTCCTGCGGCCGACGAGCGGGCGCATCCGCCTTGACGGCACCGACATGGAAGAGATCGACCTGCGCACCTTCCGCCGGTTCGTGTCGGTGGTGCCGCAGGAGTCGGTGCTGTTCGAGGGGTCGATCCGCGAGAATGTCGCGTACGGGTTGCACGACGTCAGCGACGAGCGGATTCTGCGGGCGCTGCGGGACGCGAACGCACTGGAGATCGTCGAGTCGCAGCCGCAGGGGTGGGACACGGTCGTCGGCGAGCGCGGCGCGCTGCTCTCGGGCGGCCAACGGCAGCGGCTGGCGATCGCGCGGGCGCTGGTTCGCGACCCGCGGGTGCTGCTGCTCGACGAGGCGACGAGCGCGCTGGACCCGGAGTCGGAGGCGAAGGTGAAGGAGGCGCTCGGCCGCCTCATGCACGGGCGCACGACGCTCGTGGTGGCGCACCGGTTGTCGACGATCCGCTCGGCGGACCGCATCGTCGTGCTGGAGCGCGGACGCATCGTGGAGGTCGGCACGCACGACGAGCTCATCGCGCGGGCCGGCCGCTACGCCGAGCTGCACCGGGTGCAGGCGTCGTAGGCGGCGCACTGGCGGCGCTCCTAGGCGGCGCTCCTAGGCGGCACCATGGCTCCACGAAAGCCGCCCACCGGCATCCGCTGGCGACAGTGGCCACTCCCACGCCTCCCACTCACCGAGGTTGCCGGTTCCGGACGAAAGTGACTGGCGCGCCGTTCAACCTGGTCCGCAGGTGTCTACCTCGGTCGTGGCTCGCCCGTCTCGTCGCCCCTGCACGCGATCTCCGCCCGGACGGCGTCGAAGAGCACGTGCAGATCGCCGGTGTACCGACCGAAGTCGAAACCGGGAACGTCGATCCCGCGGCTCGTGACGTCGACCTTCGTGCCGCCGTCCTCGGGCGCAAAGGTCAGCACGATACGGTCGGCTCGGCCAGCCAGGGTCGTTCGACGGAACACGACCGCTTGGCCCTCACCGAGTTCGGTGAGCACCAGCCGGTCGTGGTGATGGAGGGCGACCCGTAGAACGTCGGCGAACTCGGTAACGGTCACCGGCAGGGAGTACGACGCGATCGTCTTGAGCCTGCGCGAGGTCGTCGAAATCCACGGTTCACCCGGGTAGGTCATGGTGCCATGATGCAGCCGCGCGCCGGGAAGGGGAAGCTACTGCTGGTGACCGCGGGGAAGACGGTTCTTCGCGATGTAGACGCTGAGCGCGCGAATTGCGGTGATCGCCAGCCAGAACAGGATGACGACGGCGGCGAGCGCGACGACCAGGTAGACGGTCGAGAACAAGGTGAACGTGGATGTCATGGGCCGAGCCTAGTGAGTGCCGAAGGTCGTTTCGGTGCCGAGACGCGGGTCGCGTGACGCGAGTCAGGTCGTGTTGGCCGCAGCGACGTCACGGAGGAGCAGGTAGTCGAACGGGGCGAGGGTGGGGCGCGAGACGGAGGCGCCGGTCACGGCATCCGTTGCGTCGATGTCGAGGGTGACAACGGATGCCCCGTGGTTGATGAGGGTGATGACGTCACCGCGCTGCGCGACCTCGACCTGCTCCGGCAGCCCCGGAACGACCGGTGCGACGCCGGCCTCGGCGAGAACGTGACCGGTGATGGTTGCAGCGCCCGCGGCATCCGGAATCGTCGCCAGGTAGTACGCCCGACCGTCGCCGACCTCGTTCACCGTGAAGGCCGGGCGGCCCTCGAGACGGCCAGCCTCGAAGCGACCGAGCACGGTCGCACCGTCGAGGTGGATCTCCTCGGCGAGCAGGGTGCCGGTGACGACGCCCTGCGGCGACGACAGGGGCGCCTCTGCCTGGCCGGGACCGAAGTCGGGCAGCGCGAGCGCCCCGAAGTCTTCGAGCCAGATGCCGAGGGTCGGCCCGAGCTGGGTGAGGTAACCGCCGGGGCGGAAGGAATCGGTCTCGTCGACGACGTCGCTGAACGCCGCCACCAGGAGGTGACCGCCCGACGAGGCGAAGTCCGTCAGGTTCGCGGCACCCGCCGCAGTGAGCAGGTAGAGGTGCGGCGCCACAACGACGCGGTAGCCCGACAGGTCACCCGCAGGGTGCACGAAATCCACCTGCACGTGCTGCCGATGGATCGCGGCATACCAGCGCTGCACCAGGGCGAGGTAGTCGAGCACGACGGGGTGGTCGGGGTTCTCGATCGCCCACCAGTTCTCCCAGTCGAAGACGATCGCCACGCGGGCGTCGCAGGAGCCGGCCGGCAGCTCAGGAAGCGCAGCCAGCTCGGCGCCCAGCCCGACGACCTCCCGCCAAGTGCGCGTGCGCGTGCCAGCCTGCGGGTACATCGCCGAGTGGAATTTCTCCGCACCCTTCCGCGACTGCCGCCACTGGAAGAACAGGATGCCGTCGGCGCCGCGTCCCACCGCCTGCATGCTGAGCGCCGCCATCTGCCCCGGCGCCTTCGGGGCGTTGGTGGGCCGCCAGTTCAGGGCGTTGGTCGCCTGCTCCATGAGCAGCCACGGCACCTCGGGCTTCAACGACCGCATCAGGTCGCGCTGGAACGCCGACGCCCGGAAACTCTCGGGGTCATTCGGATCGGGGTAGCAGTCGTCGGTGATGACGTCCATCTCGCGGGCCCACCGCCAGTAGTCGGCGGGCTTGAAAGCACCCATGAAATTGGTGGTGACCGGCTGCGTCGCCCCCGCCGCACGGATGATGCGCTTCTCCATCAGGTAGCACTCGAGCAGCGCGTCGGAGGTGAACCGCCGGAAGTCGAGCAGCTGCCCGGGGTTGTGGCTGTACGGCGCCTTCCGCGGCGGGAACACCTCCGCGAACGACCCGTAGCGCTGCGACCAGAAGTATGTTCCCCACGCCGCGTTCAGCGCGTCGATCGTGCCGTAGCGGGCCTCAAGCCAGACCCGGAACGCATCGCGGGCGGCATCCGAATAGTCGAGAGGCAGGTGGCAGCCGTACTCGTTGTTGACGTGCCACATGACAACGGCCGGATGCTGCGCGTAGCGTTCCGCAAGCCGGGTCACCAGCTCCGACGCCAGCCGCCGGTACACGGGCGAGGTCGGCGCGTATTGCTGGCGGCTGCCCGGCCAGTAGACGGCGCCGCTCTCGTCGTGCGCCAGAATCTCCGGGTACACAGCGGATGCCCACGGCGGCGGCGAGGCGGTGGCCGTTGCGAGGTCCACGGCGATGCCGCCCTCGTGCAGCATCGCGATGATGCGGTCGAGCCACTCGAACTCGAAGACACCCTCGGCCGGCTGGATGCGCGACCACGCGAAAATGCCGAGGCTCACCATGGTGACGCCGGCCTCACGCATCCGTTGGATGTCGTCGGGCCAGACCGCTTCGGGCCACTGCTCGGGGTTGTAGTCTCCGCCGTAGTGCATGTCTCAGAGTCCCAGTTCGAGGTCGGTGTAGCGAACCGGCAGGCCGGTCTCGAGTGAACGGTTGGCGGCAATGCCGACCGAGACAGCCTTAACGCCGTCGGAAAAGCCCGCCACGCGCTGCAGCGGCTCGTCGGCGGTGGTGCGGTGGAAGAGGTGGTCGAGCAGGTAGGCGTCTCCCCCGCCGTGGCCGCCGATGCCGTCGGGAATGGGCACCTCCTCGGCCGGCTGCCAGTGGCGCTGCAGGATGAGGCGGTCGCCGTGCGGGCGCAGGTCGTCGGTCGCATCGGCGTCGGGGATGGCGCTCGGGTCGACGATCACGGTGCCGTCGTCGCCGATCAGCACCGAGCCGCGCTCGACGACCTCGAGCTCGGCGCGCCCCTCGGTGCCGTTCACGGTCACCCGGTAGCCCTCCCAGGGGCTGTGGGCGTTGAGGGAGTAGCTCATGGTCACGCCGGAGTCGTAGTCGACGAGCACGGCGAGGTTGTCTTCGATGGTGATGCCCTCGTCGAAGACGTCGCGGTCGCGCAGGTAGCCGTCGTGGTGCTCGACGTCGAGGTAGAGGCCCTTGTAGGCGGGGTTCTGGCTGAGGTCGAGGCTGAACGGGTCGCCGTCGGCGTGGCCGGTGCCGCGCGCGGGCCGGCCGGCCAAGCCCCGCGCCCGCGCGTTCTCGGCGCCGTAAAACCGCAGACCGCCGCTCGCGAAGACACGCACGGGCGACGCGTCGATCCACCAGTTGACGAGGTCGAAATGGTGCGACGACTTGTGGATGAGCAGGCCGCCGGAGTTCTCCTTGTAGCGGTGCCAGCGGCGGAAGTAGTCGGCGCCGTGCACGGTGTCGAGCGCCCACTCGAAGTGCACCGAGGTCACCTGGCCGATCCCACCCGACGCGATCAACTGCTTGAGCGAGCTGTTGCGGGGGCTGTAGCGGTAGTTGAACGTGGTGATGACCTCGTGGCCGCTCTCGAGCATCGCCTCGTGGATGCGGCGCACGCCGTCGGCGTCGATCGTGAGCGGCTTCTCGACCACGACGTCGGCCCCGGCGCGAAGCACACGGGAGACGTACTCGGCGTGTGTGAAGTCGGGACTCGTCACGACGACGCGGTCCAGGTTCTGTTCCGACACCATCCGTTCGATGTCGGGCACGGCATAGCGCGCAGGCACCGGCTGGCCGGCATCCGTGAAATGGCGTTCGTAGTAGTCGAGCCGCCCGGGGTTAGGGTCGCTCCAGGCGACCAGCCGGGCCACGTCGGCGTGTGCGGTCGTGGCGGCGGTGATGTACATGCCGGCACGCGAGCCGGTTCCGATCAGGCCATAGCGTTCTGGTTCACTCACGACTGGTTCCTCACTCCGTTGGGAAAGACCGGGTGGCCCTCGTCGCTGGGCGGTCCGGAAAGCGCTCTCCCAAGAGTAGCCCACTCCGGACACGCCCCGCCAGGGAAAGCGCATTCCCTTTCTTCCCCACCGGCTGGTAACGTCGACGCATGCCTTCGCCTGATGACGATTCACGCGCCTCGGAGTTCAGCCACGCCTTCGCTTGGGCGGCGCGCCAGGTCGACGCCGGGATCCTGCCGACGGCCGTACTCGGCATCGCCTCCTCCACCGGCACACTCGCGCTTGAGGCGTTCGGTGCGAGCGGTTCGCGTGCGGCATCCGCTGACGATCATTACCCCTTGTTCTCCATCACCAAACCGCTCGTCGCATTGACGGCCCTGCGCGCGGTCGAGCGCGGTCTGCTGTCGCTCACGGCGCCGCTGGCACAGGCGGTTCCCGGTTTCGGGTCCGGCCGCAATGACGTGGTGCGCCTGCACCACCTGCTCACGCACACCTCGGGAATCGGCGAGCCGCCGCTGGACACGCCGAAGGGGCTGCTCCCGTCGCTGCTCCAGGGCGACATGGACTTCACCGCTGGCACCATGTCGCGCTACTCGAGCATCGCCTTCGCCGGGGTGCAGGCCCTCGTCGAACAGGCGACCGGCACCTCACTTGAGCATGAGCTTGCGACTCTGGCAGCGGATGCCGGCATGCCGGGCTTGACCTTCGATGTCTCCTGCAACCCGCATCCGGTGTTCGACGCCGCCGAGCAGGGCCTGGACTACCCGGCGTTCCAGCAACTCAGACACCCAGGGGCCGGGCTCTACGCGACAGCGGACGACATGCTCGCGCTCGGGAGCGCCCTGCTGCGGAACGACGGCGACGTCGTGCACCCGTCGACGGTCTCGGCGATGCTGCGGCCGCGCACGGGGGGCCTGCCCAAGCTCGAACCGTACCCCGTGGAGCGCGGACAGGACTGGGGCCTCGGCTGGAACCTGCGCCACTCGGCGCCGGGCCTCTTGGAAACGCGTGTCTACGGGCATGGTGGGTGGGCGGGCACCGAGTTCTGGATCTACCCGGAGCTCGACGTGTGCTTCGTGCTGCTCACCAACATCGCGAGCCCCGGCCGTCTCGGCCTGGATATCGACCAGCTGCACAATGCCGTCGTCGCCGGTGTCGCCGGTGTCGCCGGCGTCACCGGCCCAGCGTGAGCGGTGACACCGCGGAGGCGTGAAGCGTCGACCGTCGCGAGCTTGTCTCCCTTGGCATTACTCCCAGCGCCTAGGCCCCTGCCCCTGCCCCTGCGGTCACTCCTCCACAGGGGGCACCTGCCGAGGACTTGTCCACAGATTGTCGTCTGTAGCTTCTAATGTCGGTGGCTGCTGCGATCATTGAGGCATGCTCAGCATAGAAGCTGTCTACACAGGCCTCACCGGCACCCTCGCCGGCCACGCGCTCACGGCCGCGTCCTTCGACCAGGTCCCCGACGCGGAGCTCGAGGCGACGATGGCCGTGATGACGGCGCACCAGCGGATGGTGGAGGCCCACGTCGCGTTGGGGGCGGCGGCGCTCGCGAAACGGTCGGCTCCGGAGCTCGGGCAGAACGGGCTCGCGTGGCGGAAGGGCCACGCGTCGCCGGAGGCGTGGCTGCAGACGATTTCCGGCTCCTCCAAGACCGCCGCCCGCCGGCAAGTGGCCGTGGGCCGAATGATGGCCGAGGCCGAAGCGGCCCGGAACCTCAACGAGCAAGCCCAGGAGCACCCCGAGGACGAGGTCCTGGCCCGGCTCGCCATCGACGCGCGGCCGTGGCATGCGGCGCTCGGGGACGCGGTCGCGGCCGGGCGAATCGGCGCGGAGACCGCCGCCGGGATCCGGCACGGCCTCGGCGAACCGGCCGAGGGCGTCACCGAACAGGCGTTGGCTGAGGCGTTGGC
>NZ_RDSR01000028.1 GCF_003716325.1 Cryobacterium tepidiphilum
ACCGGGCTACGCCTGGTTCGCGGACTCCTGCTTCTCACGCAGCGCGTCGACCGTGCGAACGGCCTTCGACAGCGGTGCGTTGAACAGATATGCGGCTCCGAACAGCGAGGCCTTGAAGGCGCCGGCAAGCTTGCCGAGCAGAACTTCGCGGGACTCGAGGTCGGCGAGCTTGCCTACCTCTGCGGCGGAGAGCGGGTTACCGTCGAAGTAACCGCCCTTGACCACCAGGAGAGGGTTTGCCTTGGCAAAGGCACGCAGGCTCTTCGCGACGGCGACAGGGTCACCGTGCACGAAAGCGATGGCGGACGGTCCGGCAAGCTCGTCGTCGAACGACGTGATGCCGGCGTTGTTCGCCGCAATCTTGGTCAGCGTGTTCTTTACCACGGCGTACGTGGCGTCCCCACTGATGTCCTTGCGCAGCTGCTTGAGCTGGGCAACAGTGAGTCCGCGGTACTCGGTGAGCAGAACGGCGGTCGAGCTCTGGAATTTCTCCGTAAGCTCGGCGACCGATGCTTCCTTGTTCGCCATGGCGCTCCTCTTGATCTTTGTTTGCCGGTAGCCCTTGGCGCAGACATGAAAAAAGCTCCAGCGCAGGGCCGGAGCTGAGGCGGATTTCACCGCTTATGACTTCGAACACCTGCGCAGGCCGTTCACGTGAATGAACCTTCGATCACTGTGGCATTTCTGCGCACGGCAATAACCGGCGGTCTTTGGCTTTCATACAAACTAACGGATGCCGCACCCGCCACGCAAATCGGTCAGGTCGCCGCGAGGTCGGCGGGTTCGATCCGCGTGATCCCGGGTGTCCCGTCGAAGGCGCGGTCGCATCCGTTGCGGCTTGCGTTTAGGAAGACGGCTCGCGGCACAACGCACGCCGGCTTCCTGAACCCCACGCCGGAGCGGGGCGCGGGCCCACGCGACGCGAGGCGCGGCATCCGTTGCGGCTTGGGTTTGGGAAGACGGCTCGCGGTACAACGCACGCCGGCTTCCTGAACCCCACGCCGGAGCGGAGCGCGGGCCCACGCGACGCAGGAGCGCGGGCGCACGCGACGCAGGAGCGCGGGCGCACGCGACGCAGGAGCGCGGGCGCACGCGACGTGGAGCGCGGGCCCACGCCCGAGCGGAGCGCGGCCCCACGCGACGCGAGGCGCGGCATCCGTTGCGGCTTGGGTTTGGGAAGACGGCTCGCGGTACAACGCACGCCGGCTTCCTGGACCCACGCCGGAGCGGGGCGCGGGGCTACGCGACGGGCGCGCTGAGCTCCGCGATCAGTTGCGCGACGACGTCTGCGGTGTCTTCCCAGCCGCTCACGGCCACGCACGGAACGCCGAGGGCCTTCACCGGGTAGTCGTTGCCCTGCTCGTCGAGGCGGTCCCCCACGAACAGCATCTCCCCCAGCGGAATGCCGGTGAGTTCGGCAAGCCGGTTCATGCCGTAGGCCTTGTCGATGCCGCGGCGGGTGATGTCAACGGATGTCGACCCACCGGACCGCACTTCGAGGTCGGGCAGCTGGGCCTGGGCTGCGGCGCGCAGCCGGTTCTTCTTCGAGCCGTCCGGGTCCCACGTGACCTTGGCGCTCACGGGCGCGGCCTGCCCGAGGGCGGAGAACGTGATCTGAGAGCCGCGATCCTCCAGAACCGGTCCCCAGGTCTCCGTCTCCCAGTAGCCGAGCTCGCGCGCGGACGCCTCGACGGCGGCGAGCGCACGCACCTTCTCGTCGTCCGTGAGGTTTTGGGCGTAGACCTGCGCCCACGCGTCGTCCTGGTAGCGGTAGTACTGGGTGCCACAGGTGGGCATGAGGTGCAGGCGCGACAGCAGCGCGGCATCCGTCGAGCCAAGCCGGTCGATGACCTGCATGCGGAACTGGCCGATCTGGCCACCGGAGATGACGCAGACCTCGGCCACGCCGAGGAGCCTCACCAAGAGGTCGGCCATGCGGGGGTCGAGCGGGGATTTCGATGGGGCGAGGGTGTCGTCAAGGTCGAAGGCGACCAGCCGGGGAGTCGTCGTCACGCCTGTTCTTTCTGTCGGTGCGGTCACAACAGCCTACCGAACCGGGATAGTTGACATAGGTCTACTACTTGTTTATAGTTGACCGTTGTCAATTACTAGCAGGAGTCCCATGCCACGCGCTTCGCGTTCCTCGTCATCATCCCCCAAGACCAGAACCCCGGTGAACCCCGACGGCTCCATGAGCAAGCGCCAGGTACTGGAGTCCCTGTCCGGGCTCCTCCTCGGCATGTTCGTGTCGATCCTCGCGGGCACGGTCGTCGCCACGTCGCTGCCGGTCATCATCGCCGACCTGAAGGGCGACCAGTCCGCCTACATCTGGGTGGTCACCGCCACCCTTCTCGCCACCACGGTCTCGACGCCGCTGTGGGGGAAGATCGCCGACCTGTTCAACCGCAAGCTGCTCATCCAACTCGCGCTCGGCACCTTCGTGGTCGGCTCCGCCCTGGCCGGGTTCTCGCAGAACACCGACACCCTGATCGCCTTCCGCGTGCTGCAGGGCCTCGGCGCCGGCGGCCTCGCCTCGCTCAGCCAGATCATCATGGCCGACATCATCAGTCCCCGCGAGCGCGGAAAGTACGCGGGCCTGTTCGGCGCCGTGATGGCCATCGGAACTGTCGGCGGCCCGCTCCTCGGCGGCGTCGTCACCGACGCGTTCAGCTGGCGCTGGAACTTCTTCATCGCCCTCCCGGTGGCGATCATCGCGATCATCCTGCTGCAGGTCACGCTGCACCTGCCGAAGCACCCCAAGCGCACCGTCCACATCGACTACGCGGGCGCCGTGCTCATCGCGGGCGGTGTCTCCACCCTGCTGATCTGGGTCTCGCTGGCCGGCAAGGACTTCGAGTGGGCCTCCGTGCCGTCGTTCATCATGGTCGCGGCTGCTGGCCTCGCCCTCATCGCGGCCGTCATCGTCGAGCTCAAGGTGAAGGAGCCGATCATCCCGCTGACGATGTTCAAGAACCGCACGTTCGCGCTCTCGGTCATCGCCAGCATCTCGGTCGGCGTCTCGATGTTCGGCACGTCCGTCTTCCTCAGCCAGTACATGCAGCTTGCACGCGGCGCCTCCCCGACCCAGTCGGGCCTGCTCACGATCCCGATGATGGGCGGCCTGCTGATCGCGTCGACCGTGTTCGGCAACCTGATCAGCCGTCGCGGCAACTGGAAGGGGATCATGGTCTCCGGCGGCGTGCTCGTCGTCGGCGGCACGCTCCTCCTCGGCACCCTGCGTTACGACACCAACCTGGTGCTCGTGGGCGTCTACATGTTCGTACTCGGGGCCGGCCTCGGCATGCTCATGCAGAACCTCGTGCTCGTGGTGCAGAACTCCATCGAGGTGCGCAACCTCGGTGTGGCCACCAGCGCGGTCACGTTCTTCCGCAGCCTGGGCGGCACGGTCGGCGTCTCGCTGCTCGGCTCGGTGCTCGGCACCTATGTGGCCCAGCACATCAAGGACAGCGTCCTGGAGCTGGCACCCGCCGACCAGGCCGTCGCGGCCCAGGCGCTCGGCAGCGGGAACATCCCGCACATCGCCCAGCTCCCCACCGTGGTGCGCACCCTGGTCGAGAGCGCGTACGGTTCCGGGGTCGGCACCGTGTTCCTCTACAGCGTTCCCCTGGCCCTGGTCACACTCATCGCCGTGCTCTTCCTGCCCAACGTGAAGCTCGGCACGAAGAACGCGCTGCAGCGCAAGAGCGGCGCGGCCACGGGCGCGATCGACACGATCGCCGTCGACCAGGTGCCCGCCGCCCGGGAGCGCAAACGCGAGACCGAGGACACCGAGGACACCCTGATCGAGGTGAGCGCCGCGGCCGCTGCCCTCCCCCCGGTCGGCGAGGCCCACGACACCAGATCGATCGACATCAGCGCTCCGCTGGAGCCCCGGCGGTAGTCCATGCCTGTCATCGAGCAAACGGATGCTGAGACCGTCGCGGCCATCGCGGCTGTCGAGGAGCAGCTGGGCCGGCTGATCTCCCACGTGCGAGCCAGCATGCGGGATGCGGCGACGGCCATGCATCCCGCCCTGCAGCCGTTCGGCCTGAAACTGCTGCGGCTGCTGGCCCGGTGTGGACCCCTCCACGCCGGCGCCGCGGCCGAGGCGCTCATGGTGGACAAGAGCGTGATCAGCCGGCAGGTGCGGGCGCTCGAAGACCTCAAACTGCTCGAGCTGCAGCCCGACCCCGCAGACGGCCGGGTGCGCATCCTCGCACTGACCGCCTTCGGGAAGGACGAACTCCACCGGGCGCACGTGAAGGACAAGGCGATGGTGCACAGCCGGCTGAGCTCGTGGTCCGCCGGTGACCTGAACGAGCTCGCCAGCCTGCTGGCGCGCCTCAACAGCTCCGTGGAATAGCGCCGGAGGCTAGGCCGGCAGGGTCACCGTGAAACGCGTGAACCCTGGCCGGCTCTCGGCCGTGATCTGGCCGTGGTGCGCGCTGACGACGGCCCGGGCGATCGCCAGGCCGAGGCCGGTGCTGCCCGTTCCGCGGGAGCGGGAACTGTCGCCGCGGGCGAAACGCTCGAACAAGCTGGGCTGCAGCTCGTCGGGGATGCCGGGGCCGTCATCCGTCACGGTGATCACCGCGCTGGGTGCGCCGTCGACATCGCGGGTGGCGAGGCCGGCCGTCACGGTCGTTCCGGCGGGCGTGTGGATGCGGGCGTTGGCCAGCAGGTTCGCCACGACCTGGTGCAGGCGGGCGCCGTCGCCTTCGACCTCCAGGGGCTCGTCGGGCAGGTCGAGGTGCCAGATGTGATCGGGCCCGGCAACGTGCGCGTCGGCCAGGGCGTCGATCAACAGGGCCGTGAGGTCCACCTCCTCACGCTCCAGTTCGCGCCCTTCGTCGAGTCGCGCCAGGAGCAGGAGGTCTTCGACCAGGCCGGTCATGCGCACGCTCTCGGATTCGATCCGGCGCAGCGCGTGCGCGATGTCCTCGGGGAGGTCCTGGCCCGTGCGGCGGGTGAGCTCGGAGTAGCCGCGGATCGCCGCCAGCGGCGTGCGAAGCTCGTGGCTGGCATCCGCCACGAACCGCCGCACCTTGTTCTCGCTGGCCTGCCGGGTCTCGAGGGCCAGGTCCACGTGGTCGAGCATGCGATTGAGCGCGAGCGCCACCTGGCCGACCTCGGTGCGCGGGTCGGCGTCGGCCTCCGGCACGCGGTCGACAAGCGACACCTCCCCCTGGGCGAGCGGCAGCTCCGACACGCGCCCGGCGGTCGCGGTGACGCGTTGCAGCGGCCGCAGGGCGAGCCGCACCACCCACGCCGCGAGCCCGGCGACGATGAGCACTCCCGCCAGAGACACCACGGCGATGGTCGCGGCGAGCCGTGCTGCGGTGCCGTCGACCGTCGCCAGCGGCAAGCCGATCAGGTAGGCGACACCGGAGCTCGTCACCTCCCCCAGCACCCGATATCGGCCGACGTCGCCGCCGAGGTCGATGGTCACCGGGGTGGATGCCGTGGTGTGCTCCGCGAGGAGCTGCACCTGGCGATCGGTGAGGCCCTGCACGGCACCGGTCTCGTCGAGGTAGCCGTAGGAGATCGTGGTGCCGTCGAAGACCAGGGCAAGGGTGCCGGATGCCTGCGCCGGGCCGTTGAGGATGTTGGCCGCTGACGGCTCCGAGATGGTGCCCGGGCGGTCGGGTCGGTCGAGAACGCCGTGCGAGCGCTCTGCGGCGGAGCGCAGCTGCTGGTCGAGTTCGTCCTGGAGGCCCGCGCGCAGGATGGCAACGCTGACGAAGCCGATCACAATGCTCACCAGCGCAAGCAGTGCGACGACGACCGTGACGAGGCGGCGGCGGAGGGTCCACGGGGCGTGGGCCGGCGACCGGTCGGCCGGCGGATGCGACGCGGAGCCGGCTTCGGCATCCGTTGTCGCGTTCTCGGTCATTTCGGGGTCTTCAGCATGTAACCGGCGCCGCGCACGGTGTGGATCATCGGGTCGCGGCCGGCGTCGATCTTCTTGCGGAGGTAGGAGATGTAGATCTCGACGACGGAGGAGCGGCCGCCGAAGTCGTAGCTCCAGACCCGGTCGAGGATCTGCGCCTTGCTGAGCACGCGGCGCGGGTTGCGCATGAGGAAGCGCAGGAGCTCGAACTCGGTGGCAGTCAGCTCGATCTGGTCGTCGCCGCGGAACACCTCGTAGCTGTCCTCGTCGAGGGTGAGGTCGCCGATCGTGATGCGCGGGTCGCTCGAATCGGCGACGGAGAGCGTGGAGCGACGGATCAGTCCGCGGAGGCGCGCCACTACTTCCTCAAGGCTGAACGGCTTGGTGACGTAGTCGTCGCCGCCCGCCGTGAGGCCCGCGATGCGGTCGTCGAGCGAGTCCTTCGCGGTGAGGAAGAGCACGGGCGTCTCGTGGCCGTCGGCGCGCACACGCTGCAGCACCTGGAGGCCGTCGATGTCGGGAAGCATGATGTCGAGCACAATGGCGTCGGGCCGGAACTCGCGGGCCGTTCGGAGCGCCTGCTGCCCGTCGCTTGCGGTGCGCACCTCCCACCCCTCGTAGCGCAGGGCCATGGAGAGCAGGTCGGTGAGCCCGGGTTCGTCGTCGACGACGAGTACCCGAATGGTGCTGCCGTCGGCCTTGCGAAGCTTCGGTCCGCGGGTGTGCTCTGCAGTGCTCATGCTGTCATTATCAAAGCGTTCCCTATGAGATAGCTATGGGTTGTAGGAACGAAAGCTGCAGATCGACTGTCGGAACCGCTCACTCGATCCCGATGCGACGCAGCACCAGCACGAGGGAGCCGGCGCCGAGCAGGGCCAGGGCCAGGCTTCGACAAGCGGATGCGCCGCTGATGCCGGTGCCCGCGAGCACGGCGGGGCCCGAGCCCGGCTCCGTTGCCGCGGCTCCCCCGCTCACTCGAGTGGCCGATGCGTTCGCCTGGGGCTCGCCCTGCACCGCGGTGATCTCGAATCGCAGGTCGGCCGTCTGGCCGGCGACGTCGTTGGTGGCTTCGCGCGGCACGCTGACCTCTGCCAGGTAGTGGGCCGCCGAGCCCGCGGGCACGGCGGGCAGCGGGTAGCCGCCGAGGATGACGGCGAGCGCGCCGTCGGCCACGCGGGTCTCGACTCCGGGGCACTGGAACGCTCCCGTTGTGCCGGTCCAGGCCATGCTGCACGCCGTGAGCCGCATGCGGAGCCCTTGTGCGGCATCCGTCAGCAGTGCGCTGTCGCTGTCGCTCTGCACGCGGAGCGACAGCGCGGCGTCGACGGCCGCCGAATTGCGGGCGGTGACGAACCAGACGGCCGTGCCGCCCGGCGCGAGGTTCTCGAAGCCCCCGGCCGGGGAGCTGGTGACCGTGAGAAAGTCGGCGCCGGCTTCGCCCGTGTCGTCTGCCATGGCCGCGGTTGCCGTGAGGGCGCCGCCCGAGACGGCTGCGCCGACGACGATCGCCGCGGCGGCCCCGAGTTGTCTCAGACCTCTGAACATGTCGTGCTCCCATCGGTCGCCGTCGTGACCCGCACCCCTATCGAGGCCGACCAGCTGGCGAAGTGCTGTGCGGTGATGGTGACCAGGTCGTCGGCGACGAGTGGCGTGCTCCAGCTGTATGGGCTCGAGTCGGCGGGTATGTGCGCGCTCGAGTTCGCGCTCTGCACCGAGTATCCGCGGTCGGGCACGGCGCCGGTGGGGTCGGACCAGGTGACGGTGAGACGGTCCGCGGTCACGGAGCATCCGTCGAGCACCGGGCGGAGCTGTGCCTCGGTGAGGGTGCGGAAGCTGGTGGAGGCCGTGGCCGTGTCGGTGAACGCGGCGTAGGTGGCGCGTACGGGCGGCAGGAGCGTCGCCAGCAGTGGTACCGCGACGACGACGCCGAGGAGAGTGGTCGCGGCGGGCAGGGAGCGCGAACGGGAAGCCACGGCGCTGGGGCTCCCGTTCGCGGGTGTATCGGGTCCGCCCGCATCGCGTGGTTCGCGGCGCGGGGAGCGCCGGATGACGGAGGACACCACGATGGCACCCACGAGCGCGCCGCCGAGGAACACGACGAACGGCTGCTGCGCCCACGGCACCAGGTAACCGAGATCGTCGATGTGCCAGACGATGCGGTCGACGCTACTGACGAGGTAGTCGGTCGGGTCTGCGACGTCGTTCGCATCGCCGCGCATCGTCATCGCGTAAGTGCCGCCGCCGGCGCTTTCGATGGCGACGACCCGGTGCGTGATGAGGGCGCCTTGGGCGTTGTGTGCGCTCACCACGTCACCCACGTGGACGTCGGCGGCCGGAACCTGCTGCGCCAACGCCAGGGCACCGGTGTGGATGGCCGGCGCCATGGAGCCGGAGCGGAAGACCAGCAGCGTGATCCCGAAGAACATGTTCGCGACGAACCCTGCGATGCACACGGCGCCGACGACCGCGGTGACCGTGAGCGCGGTCTCCTTGAACAGTCGGGCGAGGCGGATCACGGTCGTTACGCGGCCTGGGTCGCGGTGAACGAGAGGTGGATGTTCACGCCGGCATCCTGCAGGGTATTGCCGGCAGAGGCGGGAAGGCTGACTTTGAAGCACAACGCCTCCTTCGTAGGCGTCGCGGAGTTAGCCGCTAGCGGCCGATTAGCTAATGCAGCGTTGATAAGCGGTGATTCCGCAAGTACCTCCGTACCGTCGGCGAAGCCGGTAGCGTCACATTGCGTTGCCCCCGAAACTATGGTCACCAGTAGCGCAGATGCCAGAAATTCGTCGCCGACTGCTGTCGTCGCCATCGAATACGTGAAGTCGAGTGTGCCGATGTTGCTCACGACGAGCGGCGCGTAGGTCACGTCGCCCGGCTTCGCGTTCTCCATGCCAAGCGTCGTCCAGTTGCGCAGGTCGCTGCCCGTCGCGTCGAGCGCCAGGTCGACCGTCCCGGTGCTGAACATCGTCGACGCCGTGTCGTTGTCGGTGAACGAGGCGAACGTCGCCACCGTGCTGAGACCCAGGACGGCACACGCCGCAAGCAACGGCCTGATCCGGATGGGGAGTTTCGTGGAGCGTTCGGGCATGTTTCCACCTCTCGTCGTTGAGCGGGATCATCGTGGCCGATGCGGCCGGTCCCCTTTTATGAGGACACGTTATTGGCTCCGAATTCGGCAGAAGAAGACCGCGCGCGCCCCCAACGGTGGGCACAAACGGCACTTTCGCGCCCCCAAGTCAGGGCACAATAGACAGGTGACCGACACGATGCTCTCCCTCTTCGAGGAGGACGAGCATCCGTTGCCCCGACCCGCGCAAGCGCCCGCACCACATGCACACACGCTGCGCATCGTGGCCGATTCCTCCGACCGGGTGGCGTGGCTGCGGGCCAGGAGCCGGGGCATCACCGCAACGGATGTCGCAAAGCTCGCGACGCCCAGATCGGTGCAGAACGCGGCGTTCGACAAGCTCCACGGAACGGGCTTCGGCGGCAACCCCTTCACCGACCATGGGCGTGCGCGCGAACCGGAGATCGCGGCCTGGGTGCTCGCGAACCACGGCATCGAACCGAGCACGAATCTGTACCACGCGCACCGCCAGCCGCGTCACCTGGCCACCCCAGACGGCGTCGTGGTCGACGTGCACGGGGAGCTCCTGCTCGCGGAGATCAAGACGACGAGCAAGCCGTGGCGCAGCATCCCCCGGTCGTACCTGCGGCAGGTGTGGTGGCAGCAGTACGTGCTGGGCGCCGAACGCACCCTCGTGGTGTGGGAGGAGCACCGGGATTTCGTGCCCGTGCATCCCGAGCCGCGGTGCCGGTGGGTGGAACGCGACGAGGACCAGATCGCGATCCTCGTGGGCCTCGCCGACCAGCTGCTCGAGATCCTCGCGCGGCAGCAGAAGCGCGAAGCCCGCTACGCGCCCGACGACTACTACCGCTGACCGCAGTTCGCTTCGGCCGCGGTTCCCGTGAGCCGCGCTTCCTGCGAGCGCGAGTGAGCAGGTGGCGCAGAATAGACGCATGGCACAGGCAAGCGAACGTCCGGCATCCATGCGCGCACTCGTGATCGACCAGCCCGGCGGCCCCGAGGCGCTGCACCTCGCGGAGGTGCCCACACCCACTCCCGTGATCGAAGAGGTGCTGGTGCGCGTGGTCGCGGCGGGAGTCAACCCGATCGACGCCAAGACGCGGGCCGGCGGCGGGGCATCCGTTGCCACACCCGCCTGGCCCTCGATTCTCGGCAACGACTTCAGCGGCGTCGTCGTGCACGCGCCCTACGAGGAGTACCCGCACCAGCCCGGCGACGAGGTCTACGGCATGGCGCGGGCGCCGCGCATCCCCGGCACGTACGCCGACTACGTGGTGGTCAGCGGCATGAGCGTGGCACGCAAGCCCGCGACGCTCGGCCACGTCGAGGCGGCGGGCGTGCCGCTCGCGGCCATGACCGCGTGGGGCATGGTGCAATTGGTCGCCGGCGCCTCCCCCGGGCAACGGATGCTGATCCACGGCGGCAGCGGCGGCGTCGGCCACTTCGCGGTGCAGTTCGCCCACCACGCCGGCGCGCACGTGATCGCGACCGGGTCGGCCCGCAACCAGGACTTCCTGCGCGAGCTCGGCGCTGACGAGGTCATCGACTACGGCTCGCAGCGGTTCGAAGACGTCGTCTCGGGGCTCGACACCGTCATCGACCTGATCGGCAACGTGCACGACAACACGGGGAGCCGGTCGCTCGGCGTGCTGAAGCCCGGTGGCCTGCTCGTGAACGCCCCGACCGGTAGCTGGCCGACGATGATGCAGGAGGCCGCGCAAGCCGGCATCCGTGCGACGTCGTACAAGGTCGCACCCGACGCGCGCGTGCTCGACGAGATCACGGCCCTGATCGAGGACGGCAGCGTGCGCGTGCACGTCGACCGGGTGTTCGACCTGGCCGAGGGCGCCGACGCGCATCGCCTCATCGAACAGGGGCACACGCGCGGCAAAATCGTGCTGCGCGTCTCCGACGAGGCGTGACCGCCGGGCAGGACGCTACAACGCCTGCTCCATGACGAAGTCGTCGTTCAGCTCCTGGCCCACGAGGAACGTCTTGGTACCGACGATCGCGAAGCCGCTCTTCTCGTAGAAGCGCAGGGCGCGGGCGTTGTGCTGGTTGACGCCGAGCCACACCCCCGTTGCTCCCCTCTCCCGGGCGGCGGCGAGCGTCGCCGACATGAGCGTCGCGGCCACGCCGGCGCCGTGGTGGTGGCCGAGCACGTAGACCTTGCTCAGCTCCACGGTCGGGCGGTGCGTGATCGCGGCGGCGACCTCGGGGGCGTGCGGCTCACCGAAGACGAGCATCGTATAGCCGGCGGCCTCGTCACCGTCGAACGCCAAACGGATGTCCCGCTCCGAGTCGGCGAGATAGCCCTCGAAGCGCTCCTGGCTGAGGTGCCGGGCGATGAAGTCGGCGATCGACCGGGGTCCGGTGCCCGGCGGGCAGGCCAGGGCGAAGGTGTCGGCGGCGACGGGGGCGAGCGCCGCGGCATCCGCTGGCCCTGCCTGTCTCACGCTGACGCTCACCCGCCTGATCCTACGCGCCCCGATCCTCGTCACGCGGGTCGAGCGCCGCTGCGCGGGTTGAATTCAGCCCGCGCAGTGGCGTTCACCCCGCGCATCGCCTGTGCGTCACGTGCGGGGACGCGCGGGGACGCGAAAAGGGGCCCGCCGACCGGCGGACCCCTTCGCGCGAGACGAGGACTAGATCGCGTTGACCTCAAGCGGGATGCCCGGGCCGAACGTGGTCGAGACCGCGCCCTTGGTGATGTAGCGGCCCTTCGCGGAGCTCGGCTTCAGGCGCACGATCTCTTCGAGCGCGGCGTCGATGTTCTCGGTGAGCTGGTCGGCCGAGAACGATGCCTTGCCGACGACGAAGTGCACGTTGGCGTGCTTGTCGACGCGGAACTCGATCTTTCCGCCCTTGATGTCGGACACGGCCTTCGCCACGTCGGGCGTGACGGTGCCGGTCTTCGGGTTCGGCATGAGGCCGCGCGGGCCGAGCACCTTACCGAGGCGACCGACCTGGCCCATGAGCTCCGGGGTCGAGACGGCGGCGTCGAACGAGGTGTACCCGCCGGCGACCTTCTCGATCAGCTCGGCGCCGCCGACCTCGTCAGCGCCGGCAGCGAGGGCCGCCTCGGCCGCGGGGCCGGTCGCGAAGACGATGACGCGGGCGGTCTTGCCGGTGCCGTGAGGAAGGATGACGGTACCGCGGACCATCTGGTCTGCCTTGCGGGGGTCGACGCCGAGCTTGAGGGCGACCTCAACCGTGGAGTCGAACTTCGCCGAGCCGGTCTCCTTGGCGAGAGCGACGGCCTCGGCGGGGGTGTAGAACTTGTCGGCCTCGATCTTCTCGGCCGCGGCCCGGTAGGCCTTTGACTTCTGTGCCATTTGAATCTCCTGTAATGAAAACTGAGAGTGTGGTTTCGTGAGCCTGGCTGGCTCTTCCACGTGCTTCGAGAGAAGCGGATGTCACCGGCCCCGCCTGGTGACGAAGGCCGGTTGGCGGGGTTGTTACGCCTCGACCGTGATGCCCATGGAGCGGGCGGTGCCGGCGATGATCTTCGACGCGGCGTCGATGTCGTTGGCGTTGAGGTCGACCATCTTGGCCTCGGCGATCTCGCGAACCTGGGCCTGGGTGAGCTGTGCGACCTTGACGGTGTGCGGGGTTCCGGAACCCTTGGCGACGCCGGCGGCCTTCTTGATGAGCTCAGCGGCGGGCGGGGTCTTCAGGATGAACGTGAACGAGCGGTCCTCGTACACGGTGATCTCGACGGGGATGACGTTGCCGCGCTGCGACTCGGTCTGGGCGTTGTACGCCTTGCAGAACTCCATGATGTTGACGCCGTGCTGACCGAGCGCGGGACCAATGGGGGGCGCGGGGTTGGCGGCGCCGGCCTTGATCTGAAGCTTGATCAGACCAGTAACCTTCTTCTTCGGTGCCATTGTTCTTCCTTCTTATTGATGT
This sequence comes from Cryobacterium tepidiphilum, assembly GCF_003716325.1. Lineage (GTDB taxonomy): Bacteria > Actinomycetota > Actinomycetes > Actinomycetales > Microbacteriaceae > Cryobacterium > Cryobacterium tepidiphilum. The sequence continues at coordinate 12,894 of NZ_RDSR01000028.1, forward strand.
TCGAGCATCCGCTGGGAATGCTCTCCCGGTGGCCCGGACGGGCCCCGGTGGTTGGAGAACCCCGGAGGGTTAAAGCTTGGTGACCTGGTCGAAGCTGAGCTCGACCGGCGTCTCGCGTTCGAACAGGGAGACGAGCACGGTGAGCTTGCCGCTCTCGGGCTTGATCTCGCTGATCGACCCGGGCAGGCCCGCGAAGGAACCTTCCTTGATCGTGATGGTCTCGCCGATCTCGAAGTCGACCTCGGCGGGGATGACGCGCGTCTGCGCCTTCGTGCCCTGGCCGCCGCCGGACTTGGCCGGCGTGACATCGGGGATCTCGACCAGGCCCTTGAGCATGCCGAACGCCTCGTCGAGGCGCAGCGGCGTGGGGTTGTGCGAGTTGCCGACGAAGCCGGTGACGCCGGGGGTGTGGCGCACGACCGACCAGCTGTCCTCGTTCAGGTCCATGCGCACGAGCACATAGCCGGGGATGCGCACGCGGGTGACCATCTTGCGCTGGCCGTTCTTGATCTCGACGACGTCTTCCATCGGAACCTCGACCTGGTAGATGAAATCTTCCATGGCCATGGACTGCTTGCGGTTCTCGATGTTCGACTTCACGCGGCGCTCGAAGCCGGCGTAGGAGTGAATGACGTACCACTTGCCGGGGAGGAAACGCAGGTCGTTGCGGAAGGCCTCGTACGGGTCGACGGTGGCGTCGGCATCCGTTGCGTTGCCGCTTACCTCATCGAGAACCGACGGGTCGGATGCGTCGACGACGCCGGTGTTCTCACCGGCCGCCTCCTCGGCGTCTTCGTCTTCCTCGTCTTCGACCGCCTCGGCGGCCGCTTCGATCTCGGTGCGGTCGGCGACGGCGAGGGCGTCGTCGACGAGCGCGTCGGCCTCGGGGTCGCTGGATTCGGCGAGGGCATCGAGTGCGGCGTCGAGGTTGTCGAGGGCGTCGACGTTCTCGTCTTCGACGTGCAGGGCGACGTGCTCGGCCGCCTCGCTCGAGTCTTCGTCGTCGGCGCGGATGTTGCCTTCCTGCGCCTGGTCTTCTTCGGAGGACTGCTCGGCGGCGGGAGCCCAGTCGACGTCGTTGTGATGCGTCTCAGACACTAAATCTCAATCCTTCTCTGTTGCATGGGCGTTGCGTGGGCGCTCGTGCGCCGTCATCAGGAGGCCGGGGTGCCGAAGACGTACGTGACGACAAGCGCGAACAACCAGTCCAGCCCGTAGACCAGGGCCATCATGATGATCACGAAGACCAGCACGACGCCGGTGTAGCTCAGGAGCTCCTTGCGCGTCGGGGTGACGACCTTCTTCAGCTCCGCGATGACCTGCTGGATGAACAGGGTCAGCCGTGCGAACGGGCCGCGCTTGGTCTCGCGCGCCGTCTTCGCGTTCGCGACGAGTTCCTCACTGGGTTCGTCGATCACTTTTCGGGCCACCTGTTACACCTTTCACGGGCCGGCGGGAAGACCACCGACTTGCAGGGCGGACAGGACTCGAACCTGCAACCTGCGGTTTTGGAGACCGCTGCTCTACCAATTGAGCCACCACCCTAGGGGGAAATCACTGTGCTTCCCGCATCCGTTTCTCTCAGTTTCACCCGTGAGGGCGAAACCTAAAAATTGGCGCAAAAAAGCATGGCGGATTTCAGCCACTTCGATCAAGTGTAGGACACCTGAAGGCCCCTGTAAAGTTCGCGGGCGCTCCCCCTATGCTCGTAGCGTGGCACACGAATCCTCGCGCATCTCCCAGAGAATCAGCTCCATCGCCGAGTCGGCGACCCTCAAGGTGGACGGCAAGGCGAAGGCCCTGCAGGCCGCCGGTCGCCCCGTCATCAGCTATGCGGCGGGTGAGCCCGACTTCGCGACGCCCGACCACATCGTGGAGGCGGCGCTTGAGGCGGTGCGCGACCCGCGCAATTACCGGTACACGCCCGCGGCCGGCCTTCCCGACCTGCGCGAGGCGATCGCGGCGAAGACGCTGCGCGACAGCGGGCTCGAGGTTTCGCCCAGCCAGGTGGTCGTGACCAACGGCGGCAAGCAGGCGGTGTATCAGTCGTTCGCGACGCTGCTCGACCCGGGCGACGAGGTGCTCGTGCCCACGCCGTACTGGACCACGTACCCGGAGGCGATCAAGCTCGCCGGCGGCGTGCAGGTCGATGTCTTCGCCGGCAGCGACCAGGGCTACCTTGTGACGGTCGAGCAGCTAGAGGCGGCCCGGACCGACCGCACCAAGGTGCTGCTCTTCGTCTCGCCCTCGAACCCGACCGGCGCCGTGTACTCGCCCGAGCAGACGCGGGAGATCGGCGAGTGGGCCGAGGAGCACGGTCTCTGGGTCATCACCGACGAGATCTACCAGAACCTCACCTACGACGGCGTGCGCGCCGTGTCGATCGTCGAGGCGGTGCCGGCCCTCGCCGACCGCACGATCCTCGTGAACGGTGTCGCCAAGACCTACGCGATGACCGGATGGCGCATCGGGTGGATGGTGGGCCCGGCGGACGCCATCAAGGGCGCCGCCAACCTGCAGTCGCACCTGTCGTCGAACGTGTCGAACATCTCGCAGCGCGCGGCGATCGCGGCTCTGAACGGGCCGCAGGATGCGGCATCCGCTATGCGTGAAGCGTTCGACCGCCGACGCAAGCTCATCGTGGGCGAGCTCAACACGATCCCGGGGATCGTGACCCCGACGCCGCAGGGCGCGTTCTACGTGTACCCGGATGTGACGGGCCTGCTCGGGCGCCCGTGGGGAGGCGTCACGCCGACCACGTCGCTGGAGCTCGCCGACCTGATCCTCGAGCAGGCCGAGGTCGCGGTGGTGCCCGGCGAGGCCTTCGGCCCCAGCGGATATGTGCGCTTGTCGTACGCTCTCGGTGACGAGGCGCTCCTCGAGGGCGTGCGCCGCCTGCAGCGCCTCTTCGCGTAGCCCCGCCCCCGCGCTGCGCGCTTTCACGTTCCCCGTGAGGGGTCAACTTTCCCTAGTGCGAGGCCTCCTCGACTAGGAAAAGTTGGCCCCTCACGCGCCATAGCGGGCGAGGGTGTGGATAAGTCCGACGCGGACCCGTGCGGAGGGGGCATCCTGCCGGGGTGACAGCACGTAAACCCTTGCCCAATCACCTCGTGGCCAAAGGCTTCAGCGTTCCGATCGCACAGAGCGCGGGAGTGCCGAAGCACCGATTGCAGGCGCGTGATCTCGTGCGCCCCTACTGGGGGCTGCGCGCACCTGTCGACGCGCACCTCTCGCTCCTCCGTCGGTGCCAACTGCTCGGCCTTGCCCTCCCCGACCACGCGTTCTTCAGCGGAGCGACCGCGGCTGCGCTCCTCGGCCTGCCGGTTCCTCTCCGCTTCATCGAACCCAGCGCCCTGCTCGAAGTCGCCGTGCCCCATCCGGCCCGCGCCATCCGTCGCGGCGGGGCGCGTGGCCGGCGCCTGCAGATGAGGGCAACGGATGTCACGGCCCGCCATGGCATCCGTCTCACGTCACCGACGCGCACCTGGTGCGACCTCGCTCCCGCGCTGAGCCTCGCCGAGCTCGTCGCCGCTGGTGACTACCTGATTTTCCACAAGCACCCGATAGTCACGAGTGGCGAGCTGGCGGCCGCGGTCGCCGCCCATCCCGGACGCCGGTGGCGGAGCAAACTCCGGCGGGCGCTCGGTCTCCTGAACGACCACTCCGAATCGCCGAGGGAATCGATACTGCGGGTGATCGTGGTCACCCACGGCTTTCCTGCACCCCGGGCAAACGTGGAGCTCTACGACGAGAACGGCCGATTCGTCGCGCGGGTCGACCTGTTGTTCGAGGACTATCGCGAGGTGTTCGAGTACCAGGGCGACCATCACCGGACCGACATTCAACAGTGGCGTCGCGATCTCTCGCGCAAAGCCGAGATCGAGTCCCTTGACTATCACGTGACGGAGGTGAGCGCCGACGATCTCGTCGACGTCCCTTCGCTCGTGCGCCGCCTCGAACGCAACCTGCGGCGGCGCGGCTGGACCGGTCACGCTACCTACGACCCGTGAGGGGTGGGGCGGGCGGGACGGGCAGACGCGACGGGCGCGTCAGAGGAGCTTGCGCTCGAGGGCCCAGGCCGTGAGCTCGTGCCGGGAGGAGAGCTGCAGCTTGCGGAGCACCGCAGAGACGTGCGTCTCGACGGTCTTCGTGGAGATGAACAGGGTCGTGGCGACCTCCTTGTAGGTGTAGCCGCGGGCGATCAGCCGCATCACCTCCTGCTCACGGGCCGAGAGCCGGTCGAGCTCCTCCGTCGTCTCCGCGGTCTCGCCGGCCACCGCGCCGAACGCGTCGAGCACGAATCCGGCGAGCTTGGGCGAGAAGACGGCGTCTCCGTCGGCGACGCGACGGGCGGCATCCGACACCTCGGCGCCGGACGCGCTCTTCGTGATGTACCCGCGCGCTCCGGCACGGATGACGCGCACCACGTCATCCGCCGCGTCGGAGACAGAGAGCGCCAGGAACAGGGTCGAACGCGCGTGCGGGGCGGCCTCGCGGATGACCTCCGCTCCCCCTCCGCCGCGACCGCCGGGCAGGTGCACGTCGAGCAGCACGACGCGCGGCTGCATCGCGACCACGAGGGCAACCGCCTCCTCGACGGTGGCGGCCTCGCCGAGCACGTTGATGCCGTCGTCGAGCTCGGCGCGGAGGCCGGAGCGGAAGATCGAGTGGTCATCGACGATGACGACGGGCAGGGCAGCGGATGCGAGGGGGCCGGCTTCAGTTGTCATGCGTTCGTTCCTCGGGGTGCGGGGGCGCTGGCGCGTCCTCGGGTGCGTGAGGGGTCACGTTTCGACCTTCCGGGACGTTGGGAACGTCGATATGCGACCCCTCAGGGTGAGCTCGTGCGGGGGCGGCGGGGGCGGGCGCGGATGGCGGGGCGGGCGCGGGCGCGGGCGCGGATGGCGGTGCGGGGGCGGGGGCGGGCAACCGCAGCACGATCTCGATACCGGCCCCGCCGGGCCCGGGCCGCACGGTCGCGCTGCCACCGGCCCGGCGCATCCGCCCGAGGACCGACTCGCGCACGCCCATGCGGTCGCCCGGGACAGCGTCGAGGCTGAAACCCGGGCCCCGGTCGGTGACGCTGAGCTCGATGCCGCCCGCGCCCGTCTCGAGGTAGAGCGAAACGGTGCCGCCGGCGTGCCGGGCGGCGTTCAGCATGGCCTCGCGGGCGGCGGCGACGAGGGCCTCGGGCGCCTCGGCCAGCATCGGGCCGGCGGTCACGACCTCGAACCGCACGGCGAAATCCTGCTCGATGACCGCGGCGATGCGGCGCAGCTCCGCCGCGAGATCGACCGGCGCCGCGCCGGCGCCGGTGAAGAGCCACTCCCGCAGCTCCCGTTCCTGCGCGCGGGCGAGCCGCGCGGCATCGCTGTGCGGCCCGGCCTTCTGCTGGATGAGCGCGAGCGTCTGCAACACGGAGTCGTGCAGGTGCGCCGCAATCTCGGCCCGCTCCGCCTCCCGCTCGCGCGCGGCGCGCTCCTCGGCGAGGTCGGCCGTCAGCCGGATGAGCCACGGCGCGCTCACCACCGCGACGCCGAGCAGAACGGATGCCGCGGCCACGATGACCGTCCAGGCGTTCGGCGCCTGCCCGGTGACGAAGAACAGCAGGATGCCCACCGCGACGAGCACGAGCGCCCCGAGCGCGCGCACCAGCAACGCGGAGGAGCGCTGTACGGCGCCGCTCCGGATGTCGGCGAACTGGCGCCAGGCGAGCGCGGTCCCGGCGAGGACGACGATGGCGGGGATGACGAAGTCGAGCGGGATGTCGGCGCCGAGGCGCACCGCCACGAGGGCACCGCCGGCAGCGAGCAGGGCGACGCCCAACAGGATCTCGGTGACCGGCGCGGAGCGGGCGGACGGGGCATCCGCTTCGGCCCGGGCGCCGGCGCCCTCGTGCCCGGGCGCCACCGAGCCGGCGAGGCGCACGTGCGGGAGCGGACCCGCAGACGCCCCCGTGGCGGAGGGCGTGAGCGTCCAGAGCCAGGCGTAAAGGAGCGTCCCCGCGCCGCCACAGAGGGCAAGGAGCAGCGTGGCCGTGCGCACGGCGCCGACCGGTAGCCCGGTGTGCTCGGCGAACCCCGCGCACACGCCGCCCACCAGCCGCAGCCGGGGCCGCACCATCCGCTCGGTTTTCACCCTTGAATCAAAGCATGCCGGGGCATCCGCTCGGGGCCCTGCCCTCAGATCTCAGGGTCGGATCAGGGTGAACCCTCATAGCAGGGCGCCGGACCGCGCTGCCATGCTCGAACCATGACCGATGCACCCTTCAGCTCCGCCCCCGGCGACGCCCCCCACGGGCCGCACGCCGGTAACCCGTACCGCACGGGCCCCACCGCCCTCGGCCGCTTCTTCGACTGGATCCGCTCCTCGGGCATGGTGCGCGGCGGCGAACGCTGGTTCGCCGGCGTCTGCGGCGCCATCGCCGTGCGCACCGGCCTCGACCCGCTCATCGTGCGCGGCATCGCCGTCGTCGCCGCCATCCTCGGCGCGCCCATCCTGTTCGCCTACGCGGTCGGCTGGGCGCTCCTCCCCGACCTACGCGGCCGCATCCACGCCGAGCAGGCCCTCCGCGGCGTGTTCGAGCCCGCGATGATCGCCATCGGCGCCCTGCTGCTGGTCACCCTGGTGCCCTTCTCGCACGGGCTGTGGTGGGAAGGCGCACCGCTCGCGTGGGGCATGCCCGGCTGGCTGGAGACCACGTTCGCCGTGGGCTGGGGCATCGCCGTCACGGTGGGCCTGATCTGGCTGGTCGTCTTCCTGGCTCGACGGATGCCGGCGGCCGGCACCCGGCAGGGTCCCGGCTCCGGCGCTCCCCGCCCCGGGACCGCACCCGATGACACGGCCCCCTACGAGCAGGCCGCGTACCAGCAGGCGGCATACGCCCCGACAGCGCCAACCGGCGCCGCGCCGGCCGACACCGATGGCTCCGCGACCGCCGACACCGACTCCTCCGCGAACGCCGACGATTCCCCGACGGACACATTCGCCACCGACGCCTTCCCCACCGCCCCGTATCCAACCGCCGCTTACCCGGCGCCCAGCGACACCCCGACCGCACCCTATGACCTCGGTCCCTACCAGACCGGGGCACGGGACGCCGAGCGGGACGCGGCACGCGCCGCCGAGGCCCGGGAATGGCGCGAGTACCGCCGCCAGGAACGCGCCGAGGCGCACGCCTGGCACCGGGAATGGCACCGCCACCGTCACCCGGGCGCCGGATTCTCGGCCATCGTGCTGGGTCTGGCCCTCGCATCCGGCGCCGTCGCGGCCGGCGTCTACTCGGGTGTGGCCGCGGGCGGCACCTGGTCCATGGGCGCCCTGCTGATCGGCCTGGCGGCCACCCTCGGCGCCCTGGCCGTCGGCATCATCGTCTCGGGCCTGCGCGGTCGGGACAGCGGCGCCATGGGCGGCTTCGCGTTCCTCGCGGTCGTCGCCCTCGTCGCGCTCGGCCTGTTCCCGTCGGGCACGAACTTCTACCCGTTCGGTGCGCCGCAGTGGACCATCGACTCCGCGAGCACGGTTGCCGACTACGCGCTCATCGGCGGGCAGGCCACCGTCGACCTCACGAACCTCGACAGCGCGAGCAGCGGCAGCGTCGTCGACGTGTGGGTCGGCTTCGGGGAGACCGACCTGGTGCTGCCCGCAGACCAGCCGGTGCGTGTGGAGTCGAACCTCCTCGCCGGTGCCGTCGACCACGACGGCGACGCCCTACTCCGGGGCGCCGACCCCGACCGCGGGGGCGTGTTCTTCCACGACGCGCAGACGTTCAACACCGACGGAGCCGGCGCACGCTCCATCCCCGTCGTCCGTGTCTGGTCACTCGCCGGATACGTCAACATCGTCAACGACTAGGACTCATCATGACTGACCAGACCTCCCCCACGCCCGAATCGAGCACGGGCACCACGCCGACCGTTCCGCCAGCAGGCGCAACCGCTTACCGCCCGGGATTCCCCACGGCATCCGCTTACGAGCGTCGCGGGCCCCGCTTCGGCACCATCTTCTGGGGCGTCGTGCTGCTCGTGTTCGCGGCTTTCATGGCCGTCTGGACGCTGCAGCCCACCCACCTCGACCCCACGCTCTGGCTGTTGGGCAGTGTCATCGCGCTCGGCCTGCTGCTCGTGGTCGCCGGCATCGCCGCCGCTTTCCGCCGCCAGGACTAGGCGTGCTCGGACGCCCGGTCGGCGGCCCTCCGGCACGAGAGGATGGACCGGTGAGCACGAACGACGGACAGGCGCCCGAGCACGCGAGGACGGCGCCCCGGCTGCCCGTCGACGTGGACCTGCCGGTGCGGGAGCCGTTCGACGCCCGCGGGGTCTTCGGGTTCCTCGCCGTTCGAGCGGTGGAGGGCGTGGAGGCTGCAGATCTCTCCGACGAACGCCAGTTGCGATACGCGCGCACGCTCACGCTGCCCGGCGGTCCTGGCGCGATCGAGGTCACGGCCGCCCGGGTGAACGAGTCCGACTGGCGCGTGCGAGCGCGGCTTGAGCTCACGCGCGACGCCGACGCGGCATCCGCTTTGGCTCTCATCCGGCGGATGCTGGACCTCGACGCCGACCCGGCCGCGATCGACGCGGCGCTGGCCGGCGATCCCGCGCTCGCCCCGCTCGTGGCGCGAACCCCTGGCATCCGGGTGCCAGGCGCCGTCGACCCGCACGAGCTCGTGGTGCGCGCACTGGTCGGACAGCAGATCTCCGTTGCCGCGGCTCGCACCCACCTGGGCCGCCTGGCAGCGCAGGTGGGGTCCCCCTACGAGTCGGGCATCCCCGGCCTCGACCGGCTCTTCCCCGCACCCGCCCAGATCGCAGCGCTGCCCGAACCGGCACCGGGCCAGGCCCTCGACCCCGACCGGCCGCTCCGGCTGCCCGGCCAGTCGATCCGGTCGGTCGTCGGTACCGCCCGCGCCCTGGCCGACGGAGAGCTCGTCGTGCACCACAACGCCGACCCCGCTGCCATGCGCGCGCAACTCCTGGCCCGCCCGGGCATCGGGCCGTGGACGGCGGCCTACATCGCCATGCGAGTGCTGCACGACCCCGACGCCTGGCTCATCGGCGACGTGGCCCTGCTGGCCGGCGCACGCGCGGTCGGCGTCGTGCACGACGGCCTGCACAAGGCGCAGGGTCACCGCGCTCTCGCCGAGCGCGCAGCCGCGTGGGCGCCGTGGCGCTCCTACGCGGCCATGCACCTGTGGCAGGCGGCTACAGCGTCAGGCCCACGAGCACCGGCTCGGGCTGCAGGATGATGCCGAACTCAGCCGCCACCCGGCCCTGAACGAAGCGCGCGAGCTGGCCGACCTCATCCGCTGTGGCGCCACCGGTGTTGGTGAGGGCCAGCGTGTGCTTGCTCGAGATGGCGGCGCGTGACCCGGGCAGGCGGAAGCCGCGGGCGATGCCGGCCGCCTCGATGAGCCAGGCGGCGCTCAGCTTCACCAGCATCGGGTTGTCGGCACCCGGCACCGGCCCGACGCCGGCGTATTCCTCCAGCGGAATGACCCGGTCGGGCAGCTCCCGGCCGAGCGGCCAGCGCGGGGCCGACGCGGGCAGGGCGCGGGCGAAACCCTCGGTGACGATGGGGTTGGTGAAGAACGATCCGGCGCTCCAGGTGTCGGAGTCGGCGGCGTCGAGCACCATGCCCTTCGACGCGCGGAGGGCGAGCACGCTCTGCCGTACGTCGGCCAGCGGTACCCGGTCGCCCTGCTGCACGCCGAGGGCACCGGCGAGCTGCGGGTAGGCGACCGGTTCGCCGAGCGGCGTTCCGTCAGCGGATGCGAGAGCTTCGCGCAGCTGCAGCTCGACCGCGACGACCACTCCGCGCAGCCCCTGCTTGAGCGCGGACGTGCGATACCCCAGGGCGAGCTCGGCGGCCTCCATGCGACGCAGCTCGCCGGACTCCTCCTCGAGGAAGTCGATGGCGACGAGACTCGAGGCGAGCTCCTGCCCGTAAGCGCCGATGTTCTGCACGGGGGCGGCACCGACGGAGCCGGGAATCCCGGAGAGCGCCTCGATGCCCGACCAGCCCTGCTCCACGGCGTGGGCGACCAGGCCGTCCCACGATTCGCCGGCCTGCACGCGCAGCCGCACCGCGGCATCCGTCGCCCCATCGGCAGGCAGCCGCTCGATGCCCTGCGTCACCACGCGGATGACCGTGCCGTCGAAGCCCTCGTCGGCGGCGACGGTGTTCGACCCGCCGCCCAGCAGCATCCACTCGCCGCCGTCGGCCCAGACGGCGAGCGCGGCATCCACGAGCCCCTGCTCACTGCCGGGCTCGAGCATGGCCGCGGGAACGCCGCCGACCCGCATGGTGGTCAGCTCACTCAGGGCGACGGGCGTCACGCTGGAATTCGTCATCGGGCGAGGTCGACCTGCGCCTGCGCCTTGCCGAGCACGGTCTGCCCGGCGGCGCTCGCGGTGAGGTCGATGCGTGCGGTGCGCGCGTCGGCGTCGAGCTGGCCGACCTTCGCGACGACGGTCACGAGGGCGCCGGTTTCGGGGTCGACCACGACCGGGCGGGTGAACCGCACCTGGTAGTCCACGACCCGCGCCGGGTCGCCCGCCCAGGCCACGACCGGCTGCACGGCAAGCCCCATGGTGAGCATGCCGTGGGCGAGCACGCCGGGCAGGCCGACGGATGCCGCGACGTCGTCTCGGTAATGGATCGGGTTGAAGTCACCGGAGGCGCCGGCGTAGCGCACGAGCGAATCGCGCGTGAGCGGGAAGGTCGCCTCGGCGACCACATCGCCGACGGACACGGAGCTGAGGTCAGGTGCCTGGGTCATTCGTCTCCCCTGACGACGAGGGTGGAGGTGGCGGTGACGACGTGGGCGCCCTCGGAGTCGACGATGCTCGTCTGGGCGGTGACCATCGAGTGGGCGCCGAGGCTCTTGACGGCAGCGACCGTGAGCGTTGCGGTGAGCTCGTCGCCGGCGACGATGGCGCGGGTGAAGCTGAAGCGCTGGTCGCCGTGCACGACGCGGCTGAAGTCGATGCCCGTGCCGGGTTCCGCGAGAAGCTGGGCGAGCGCCGCCTCCTGCACCACCACGGCGAACGTCGGCGGTGCGACGACGTCGGCGTGACCAGCGGCGCGAGCCGCCTCGGCGTCGAGGTTGATCGGGTCGGTCGCGAAGACGGCGCGGGAGAACTCGCGCACCTTCTCGCGCCCGACCAGGTACGGTGCGGTCGGCGGGAAGACCCGCCCCTGGATTTCGGGGTTAACTGCCACCCCCCGAGTCTACGGCCCGCCCGGGACACGGCCCCCACCCCCCCGCCCTCCGCCCGCTGTCCGCGTCCCCCTCACCGTCCCGTCCCCCTCACCGTCCCGTCCCCCTCGCCCGCCGTGCGAGGGGTCAGCTTTACCTAGTGCAAGCGCCCCCTCACTAGGAAAAGCTGGCCCCTCACGGGGATGCGGACCTGGGGCGAGAGGGCGACCGGGTGCGAACTGGCAGAATGGGACGAGTGAAAATCGTGCGCGTCCGGCTCGGCGACCCGGAGGTCGCTCCCCTACTGGCCGGTCTCCGGCTCGAGTACGAGGTGCGCTACGGCCCCGGTGACGCGGCCGACGACGTGCCCGCCGCCGAGTTCGACCCGCCGAGCGGCGCCTTCGTGGTGCTGCGCGACGGCGACACGACCGTCGCTGGCGGCGGCATCCGTCGTTTCGACGACGCGACCGCCGAGGTCAAGCGGATGTGGACGAACCCCGCGTACCGCAGGCAGGGCCACGCCCTCACCGTGCTCGCCGAGCTGGAGTCGATCGCCAGCGGACTCGGCTATCGGCGCGTGCGCCTGGAGACCGGGTACGCTCAGCCCGAGGCTCTGGCGATGTACCGCCGCCTGGGGTTCGTGGAGATCGGCAACTACGGCCACTACGAGAGCGCCATCGGCTTCGAACGGACCCTGATCGCCGACCTCTGACCGACAACGAATGCCGCGCCTCATCCCAGGGCTCGCGCCTCTAGACGTGCGTGGGGCGCGCCGGCTGCTGCCGACGCGCCCCACGGCATCCGTTCGTCAGGTCAGCTGACGGCCTCGAGGGCGTCGACCAGGCCGTCGCCGAAGAAGCCGTTGTCCTCGGTGGTGCCGGTGCACGCCGTCGCGGCCGCCGGGCACGGCACGTCGTTGGCCTGGGCGGCGATGACGTCGCCGAGCGCCGGTCCGCTGAGTTCCGGATGCGCCGACTTCAGCAAGGCGGCGACACCCGCGACATGCGGGGAGGCCATCGACGTGCCGGAGTAGTAGGCGTAACCGCTGCCGGCGACGGTGGACAGGATCCGCGAGCCGGGCGCTGCGACGTCGATGATGCCCAGCCCGTAGTTCGAGAAGCTGGAGCGCTCGCCGGCCTGCGTCGTGGACGCCACGGTCACCACCCCGTCAAGCTCGGCCGGGAGGTCGGTGCAGTCGGCGTTGATCGGGCGCGTGGCCGGCGTCGTGTCGTCAGGGCTTGTGGTGTCGACGGTCTTGTTCGCGAGGTCGGTGTTCTCGTTGCCGGCGGCGGCGACGTTCAGCACGCCGTGCTCCTGCGAGTACTGCACGGCCCGGTCCACGGCCGTCTTCACGGCCGCCTGGTCGGCGTCGTCATCGCACCAGTACATCCACGGGTCGATGTAGTAGCTGTTGTTGGTGACGTCGGCGCCGGTGGCTGTCGCATACATGAAGCCGCAGATCGCGGCCTCCGGGTAGATGAACCCGTCGTCGTTGACCACCTTCACCGCCGAGACGCGCACGTTCGGCGCGACGCCGACGATGCCGACGCCGTTGCGCGCCGCCGCGATCGTGCCGGCGACGTGGGTGCCGTGCGAGCTCGTGGTGGGCTGCCAGGAGTCATAGCTGGTGTCGGGCACTCCGGAGAGGCAGCTGGCCGAGGCGCTGGTGTCGATGTTCGCCTCCAGATCGGGGTGGTCGCCCTGGATCCCCGAGTCGAGCACGGCGACGAGCACGCTCCGGTCGCCGTCGGTGACCTCGTGCGCCTTGTCGGCGCCGATCGCCGTCATGTCCCACTGCAGGCTTTCGCCGGGGTCCGCGGCGACCGTTCCGAGGGCCTCGACGCCGGCATCCTTCGTCTTCGCCGTGCTCTTGTCGGCCGGGTGGTTGCCCGATTCGCCGTGGGCCAGCGGGTCATTCACGCCGAACGTGGGGTCGTCCGCCGTCACCGGGGCGGTGCGGGTGGCCCCAACGGAGAGCACGCCCTGCTGCGCGGCGACGGAGTCGGCGAACGCAGCGTTGTCGGACTGCGCGATCACCACGCCGATCTCGGCGTAAGACTCGATGACCGTGCCGCCGGCCGCTTCCACCGCCCGCTCGACCTTGAGCGTCTGGCCGCGGTTGGCCTGGGTGGCGTTCACCGCGTAGTTCATGAGCGGGCCCGCCACCGGCTCGGCGACCGCGACGCGTTCCGGTGCGGCAGGCGCAGCGGATGCGACGCCGGGAACGAGGACGGTCGCGCTGAAAGCCGCCGTCACGGCGATGCCCGCTGCCAGGCCGCGTCCTCTCGTTCGTGTCCTCGTGCTCGTCTTTGTGCTCGTAGGAAGGTTGAACATCGTTCTCCTGATCTTCGGCGGCTCCGTGGAGCCGGTTCGTGCTCGTAAGGCTACGAACCCCCTGAACGAGGCACCAGTCGACCGTTAGGAGGACACGAGCGGATGCCGCCCGTGCGCCAAAGACGAGCGTTGGCGAGACGGATGCCGTGGGTGCAGACTTGCAGGATGTTCACGCGCTACGTCGCCCTGGGAGACAGCTTCACCGAGGGCGTCGGCGACGACCTCCCCGACGGGCAGGTGCGCGGCTGGGCCGACCTCGTGGCGCTCGGCCTCGCAACGGCGGCCGGCGCACCGGTGGATTACGCGAACTTCGCTATCCGCGGCAAGCTGCTCGGCCCGATCGTGAACGAGCAGCTGGAACCGGCCCTCGCCCTGCGCCCCGACCTCATCAGCATCTGCGGCGGCGGCAATGACCTCATGCGCCCGAAGGTGGAGTTGTCGTACGTCATCGGCCTGCTCGAGCGGGTCGTCGACCGCGCGCGCGAGGAGGGAGCGCATGTGCTCCTGCTCAGCGGGCCCAACCCGTCACGCCACCTCCCGCTCGGCGGCCTGCTGCAGCGACGAGGCGACCAGATGGCCGCCGCCGGCCGCGCCCTCTTCAGCCGGCCGGACATCACCCTCGTGAACAATTGGACGGACGCCGAGCTCGCCTCCAGTGGTTACTGGTCACCCGACAAGCTGCACCTGAACGCCCGCGGGCACACGCGGGTGGCGTCGAATGTGCTCACGGCGCTCGGCGTGCCGGTTCCCGGCGAATGGCGCGCGGATGCTGCGGGCCAGGCCCCGGCGAACGAGCAGGTTCAGGGTGGCGGGCAGTACTACCGCACCTACGTGTTGCCGTGGATCGGGCGCCGGCTCACCGGGCGCTCCTCGGGCGATGGACGCCCGCCGAAGCGGCCCGTACCGGAGCCGGTCGAGCCCCTCGGAACCGCCCCCTGACGTGCGGGAGGGCCGCACGACGAATCGCGCGGCCCTCCCCCGAAGGCGGTGGTGCGGGAGCTAGACGCCCCGGCGTCCGGACAGCATCCGGACCAGGAACAGGATCACGGCGATGATCGCGAGCACGATGCCGATCCAGAGCAGGAAGTGCAGGGAGGATCCCAATCCGCCGGTGATCAACAGGATGACGGCAACAACGGCGATGATGATGAGCAAGAGGTTCATTGTCGGACCTTTCTTCGTGTGAGGGATTGCCCCTACGTTGCTGACGCTACTCCGCAATCGGTGTGCGACAAGGGGCTGCGCCCCGACCCGATCTCGGGTAACGGCTCAGCCGCTGATCGTCTGGTTGGTCCCGCTCCCCCACAGCGCAGCGAGCGGCGAGCTGTCGAGGGCACCGAGGAGCGCCTCGGCATCCTCGTAGACGGCGACCGCACCGGCGTCGCGCAGTGCCGCCTCACCGGTGCCCCCGCTCAGCACCGCCACGCACGGAATGCCGGCCCGCTTGCTGGCCTCGACGTCCCACACGGCGTCGCCGACCATGACCGCCTGCCCGGTGGAGATGCCGGCCTTGTCGACCGCGACCTGGAGGATGTCGGGTGCCGGTTTGGCCTCGCCCACGTCGCCGGCGGAGGTGACCACCGAGATGGACTCGTCGCAGTCGAGCGCCTGAAGCAGGGTCTGGAGTTCGGTGGGCGACGCGGAGGTGGCCAGCACGACCTGCACGCCGTGGGCCGCCACGGCTCGGAGCAGCTCCCTGGCTCCGGCGAAGGGGCGCTCGAGCGAGGCGGTCTCGGCCAGGTAGGTGCTGTGCAGGTGCCGCAGCTCGTCGCCGAACCGCGCCGCGGCATCCTCACCGATAAGAGCCGGCAACAGCTTGTCGGAACCCATGCCGATGGCCCGGTGGATGCGCCACGAGTCGACCGGATGCCCGACGGCCGTGAACGCGCGGTTCCACGCCTCCACGTGCAGGTAGTTCGAATCGATGAGCGTGCCGTCGATGTCGAAGAGAACGGCGGGCGCCCGGCGCTCGCCCCCCGCGTGCTCGTTGTCCTGTGCCATATCGTCAGGCTACGCCGCAGCCGACGTGCGGCACAGGCATGCACACCGGTGGCCGCGGCCGGACGATCCCGCTCGTTGCGGCGGCGCAGACCGGTTGTATGTTCGGGTCATGGGGCTGACATCGTTGCTGCTGGTGCGTCACGGCGAGAGCTCGGCGAACGTCGCCGCGACCGCCGCCGAGCGTACCGGCGCCGAGGTCATCGACCTGTCGCACCGCGACGCGGACGTTCCGCTCACCGATACCGGCCAGAGCCAGGCGGTCGCGGTCGGCGACTGGCTCCGGTCGCTGCCCGACGACCGCTTTCCCACCTCGGTCCTGTCGTCGCCGTACCGGCGCGCGGCGAGCACCGCCCAGATCGCGCTCGAAAACCAGCGCGTCGCGCTTCCGGTGCAGACCGACGAGCGGCTGCGCGACCGGGAGCTCGGCATCATCGACGGCCTGACCACCACCGGCGTGGAAACGCGCCTGCCGCAGGAGGCCGCCCGCCGCCGGCACCTCGGCAAGTTCTACTACCGGCCGCCCGGCGGCGAATCGTGGGCAGATGTCGCCCTGCGGGTGCGCTCGCTGTTCCGCGACGTCGACCACCCGGCGTACGGCGAGCGGATGCTCGTGGTCAGCCACGACGCGGTCATCACCCTGGTGCGCTACCTCTGTGAGCACCTCACCGAAACGGATGTGCTGGCCCTGGCGCGCGCCACGCCCCTGCTGAACGCGTCGGTCAGCATTCTCGACCGGCGGGACGACGGCTCGTGGGCCGTCAGCGACTACAACTCGGTGGCGCACCTGGAGCAGTCGGAGACGCCCGTCACGGCCCACACCGGGAACCGCGATGCCTTCCCGCACTGAGACCCTCACGCCCGCGCTGCTGCGGGAGTGGGCCCTGCCTCGCGGGGCGGACTCGAAGTATGCGCGCGGCACGGTGCTCGTGATCGGCGGCGCCCGCCAGACGCCGGGCGCCGCCCTGCTGGCCGGCACGGCCGCACTGCGCGTGGGCGCCGGGCGGCTGTCGATGGCGGTCGCCGAGTCGGTGGCCGTGCCGCTGGCGATCGCCGTCCCGGAGTCGGGAGTGACCGGCCTCGCCGAGACCGGGGACGGCTCGGTGCGCGGTGACGACGCCGGGCGGCTGGCCGAGAACCTCGCGGGCGCGAAGGCGGTCGTGGTGGGGTCGGGGCTCGACGACGGCGACGAGGCGGAGAGGCTCGTGCGCACCCTGCTCGGGATCGTCGGCCCTGATACCGCCGTGCTGCTCGACGCGTATGCCCTCGGGGTTGTGCCGCGCCTCGCCGACGAGCTCGCGCCCTGGCACGGGCGCCTCGTGCTGACCCCCAACAAGGGCGAGGCGTCACGCCTGCTGGGGCGGGACGTCCGTGACGACGGTGAGGCCTTCGCCGACGACCTCGCCGAGACGGCGGAGCGCTACGGGGCGGTGGTGACCTGCTTCGGCACGATCGCCGCACCCGGCGGGCAGCGGTGGCGGGCGGACTCGGGGCAGGGCGGGCTCGGGACCTCCGGGAGCGGCGACGTGCTCGCCGGCGCGATCGGCGGCCTCCTCGCCCGCGGCGCCTCGCCCGAGCAGGCGGCCTGCTGGGGTACGCACCTGCACGCCGCAGCCGGCGACCGCCTCACGGCGCGCGTGGGACCGACCGGGTACCTCGCCCGTGAGCTCGTCGACGGGCTGCCGGAAGTGCTGGCCGAGCTGGGCCAGCACGCCTGAACCGGGCTCGCGTCCGTCGAAACGGACAGGTCGGGCGCCGCTCAGGAGGCGGCGGAACCCCAGTCGCTCGACTCGCCGGCCGCCGCGCGCTGCTGCGGCACGCCCCACGGGTTGTCGTCCCGCAGCGGCGCGGGCAGCAGGCTCTGCGGCGCGCCCTGGTAGGTCACTGCCCGCATGAAGCGCGAGATCGCGGCGGTGCCGACGGAGGTGCCGGCGTCATTGCTCGTCGCCGGGTACGGTCCGCCGTGTTGCATCGCGGGCGTCACCGCCACGCCTGTCGGCCATCCGCCGAAGAGCACCCGGCCGGTGTGGCCTTCCAGCCAGCGCACGAGCGAACGGAGCGCCTCGGAGTCTTCGCCGGAGCCGGCGTGCACCGTGCCGGTGAGGTTGCCCTCGAACAGGTCGTCGGCCACGGGCGCGAGTTCGTCCTCGTCGGTGTACTCCACGACGATCGCGAGCGGGCCGAAGGCCTCATCGAGGAGGTTCTCGCGGTGCTTCTCGAGCTGGTCGGCGGTGACACTGACAATAGTCGGAGTCGCCCAGGCCTGGCCCTCGTCGTCGAAACGCAGGGTGCCCTCCGCGAGCACTGTGATGCCGCGAGTGCTGAGGATGGCGTCGCGGCGCTGGGCGTACCCGCGCGCGATGCCGGGGTACAGCATCCGGTGCTCGGGCACCTTCTGGGCCTCGCTCGTGATGATCTCGCCGAGCCCGTGCTCGGCGGGCAGGAACAGGAACCCGGGCTTGGTGCAGAGCTGCCCGGCCGAGCCGGCGACGCTCGTGACGAAGCCGGTCGCGATGGCGTCGGACTCCTCGGCGAGGCCCGCGGGCGTGACGAACGCGGGGTTGACGCTGCCGAGTTCCCCATAGAACGGGATCGGCGCGTGCCGTGCCGCCGCGATGTCGGCGAGGATGCGGCCGGCCTTGATCGAGCCGGTGAAGCTGCCCGCCTTGATCCGCTCGTCCTTCAGCAGGGTCACGCCGGCGTCCCGGCCGAAGATCACCTGCAGTGTGCCCGCCGGCGCCCCTGCGGACTCGAGTGCCTCGGCGACGACCTCGGTGGTGCGCTCGGAGAGACGCGGGTGGCCCTGGTGCGCCTTGACGACCACGGGGCAGCCGGCAGCGAGCGCGGCCGCGGTGTCTCCGCCGGCGATGGAGAACGCGAACGGAAAGTTGCTCGCCGCGAAGTTGAGCACCGGACCGACGGGCACGAGGAAGCGGCGGAGGTCGGGACGCGGGCCGAGCACGAAGTCGGGGTCGGCCTCGTCGATGCGCACATCGAGGTAGCCGCCGTCGACGACGACGTCGGCGAAGAGGCGCAGCTGCACCGCGGTGCGCTTGAGTTCGCCGGTGAGGCGCGCCGTCGACAGGCCGGTCTCGTCGGCGGCGATCCCGATGAGCTCGTCGGCGTTGCCCTGCAGGGCGTCGGCGGCGGCGACCAGGGCGGCCGCGCGCTCGCGGGGCGAGGTCTGCGACCAGCCGGCCGCGGCATCCGTTGCCCGCTGGGCGACAGTGTCGAGCTCCTCGATCGTGGTGTCGGCGGTCGTGGCGGTGTCAGTCATATGGTGCTCCTTAGAACTGGAATCCGGCGGGGAACGGGTCGGACGGGTCGAGCAGGTACTGGCCGATGCCGGTGACCCAGGCGCGCCCGGTCACGGTGGGGATCACGGCGGGAATGCCCTCGACGGTGGTCTCTTCGACCAGCCGCCCGACGAATCGGGAGCCGATGAACGACTCGTTGATGAAATCCTGGCCCAGGCCCAGCTCGCCGCGCGCCCACAACTCGGCCATGCGTGCGGAGGTTCCGGTGCCGCACGGCGAGCGGTCGAACCAGCCGGGGTAGATGGCCATGGCATGCCGGGAGTGCTGCGCGGTCGAGCCGGGGGCGATGAACTCGACGTGGTGGCAGTGATCGACGCCCTCGATCAGCGGATGCCGCGGCGGGTCGGTCTGGTTGATCGCCTCCATGATGGCGAGGCCGGCCTGCAGGATCTCCTGCTGGTTCTCGCGGTCGAACGGCAGGCCCACCGCGTCGAGGTCGACCATCGCGTAGAAGTTGCCGCCGAACGCGAGGCTGTATGGCACCGTGCCGTAGCCGGGCACCTCCACCTCGGCGTCGAGCCGCACGCTGTACGAGGGCACGTTCTCGATCGTGACGGAGTCGGCGTGCCCGTCGGTGACGGCGACGCGGGCGATGACGAGGCCGGCGGGTGTGTCAAGGCGGATCGTCGTCACGGGCTCCTCGACCTGCACCATGCCGGTCTCGACGAGCACGGTCGCGACGCCGATGGTGCCGTGCCCGCACATGGGCAGGCAGCCAGACACCTCAATGTAGACGACGCCCCAGTCGGCGTCTGGCCGGGTGGACGGCTGCAGAATCGCGCCGCTCATGGCGGCGTGCCCGCGCGGCTCGTTCATGAGCAGCAGACGGATGTCGTCAAGGTGCTCCATGAAGTACAGCCGCTTGTCGTTCATGGTCGCGCCGGGGATCACGCCCACACCACCGGTGACCACGCGCGTCGGCATCCCCTCCGTGTGGGAGTCGACGGCGGTGAACATCCGTTTCGAACGCATAGGGCAATCCTCTCAGTAACTCATGGGCGCCGCCTGACCGCGGCGTGGCCCGGGCGCACTTTCGCGTTCCGCGGGCCGAACGCCGCTGCGCGGGCTGAATTCAGCCCGCGCAGCGGCGTTCAACCCGCGCAGTTGCAGGAGGCGAGCTAGCCGCGGGTGGCGATGTAGTCGAGCGCGCGCTTGGTGTCGGCGCGCACCTGGGCGTCCTGCTCGGGGTTCAGCGGCCCGCGCGGCGGGCGGGTGGGGCCGCCGTAGCTGCCGCCGGCGAGGTCGACCGAGAGCTTGATGGCCTGCACGAACTCGGTCTTCGAGTCCCAGCGGAACACCGGCACGAGCTCGGTGTAGAGCTCGAGTGCCTCCTCGATGTGGCCGTCCTTGACGAGCGTGTAGATCTCCACGGCCTCGCGCGGGAAGGCGTTGGGGTAGCCCGCGAACCAGCCGGTCGCGCCGGCGACGAGGGACTCGAAGAGTAGGTCGTCGGCGCCGCAGATGACGTCGATGTCGCACAGCTCCTTGATCTCGAGTACGCGGCGCACGTCGCCGGAGAACTCCTTGATCGCGACGACCTCGGGGATCTCGGCGAGCTTGGCCACGAGGCTCGGCACGAGGTCGACCTTGGTGTCGAACGGGTTATTGTAGGCCATGATCGGCAGGCCCACTTCGGCCACGCGCTTGAAGTGCTCGATGACCTCCGACTCGTTCGCCCGGTAGATCGTCGGCGGCAGCAGGAGCACGCCGTCGGCGCCGTCGTCCTTCGCGTTCTGCGCCCACTGCTGCGCCTGGTGCCAGCCGACACCGTGCACGCCGGCGACCACGAGCCCGCGCCCGCCGACGGCCTCGACCGCGGTCTGCACGACCTTGCGGCGCTCGTCGTCGGTGAGGGAAGAGTACTCGCCGAGCGATCCGTTCGGGCCGACACCGCGGCATCCGTTGCTGATCAGCCAGTCGCAGTGTGCCGCGAACTTGTCGTAGTCGACGGCGAGGCCGGCGGGCGCCGACGCGTCTTCCGTGAAGGCGAGGGTGGTGGCGACGATGACGCCGCCGAGGTCGAATGTCTGGCTCATGGGGTTCCTTCTATCGATGGGGATGGGGTGGATGTGGTTGGGAGCGCGGTGGTGGGCGCCGCGGCGAGTTCGCCGAGACGGATCGTGCCGGCGATCGGCCGACGGTCGGTGCTCACGGGATCGCCGAGGAGCCCGTCGGGCTGGCAGCCGGCGAGCAGCGTTTCGACGCTCCGCCCGCAGACGCGGCCCTGGCAGATGCCGAGGCCGGCCCGGGTGCTGAGCTTGAGCGCCCGCAGCGACCGCGACCCGGTGCTCGAGACCGTTTGTCG
Source organism: Cryobacterium tepidiphilum (assembly GCF_003716325.1). Lineage (GTDB taxonomy): Bacteria > Actinomycetota > Actinomycetes > Actinomycetales > Microbacteriaceae > Cryobacterium > Cryobacterium tepidiphilum. The sequence continues at coordinate 34,045 of NZ_RDSR01000028.1, forward strand.
CAGCTGCCCGTAGGTCACTTCCTCGCACCGGCAGACGATCGTGTCGTCGGTGACCACGGCGGGCCAGCCCGAGCGGATGCCGTGGGCCGCGTCGAGCCGCTCGGCGAACCGGGTGAAGGTGGTGCGGCGGCGCACCGGGCGCTGCAGTTCGGCATCGGTGAGGGTGCCGCCGGCAGCGACGTGCCCGGCGATGGTGCCCTCGGCCAGCGCGAGGTCCGCCCCGCCGATGCCGGTGACCTCGCCCGCCGCATAAACGCCGGGCACGCTGGTTTCCTGGCCCGCGTCGACCTCGACGAAGCGGTCGGCGGTGAGCGCACAACCGGCCGCGATGGCGAGCTCGAGACGCGGTGTGAAGCCGTGGCTCACGCACACCGCGTCGACCTCGATGCGCTGCTCGGTGCCCGGGATCGGCGTCCAGTCGGGGGCGACGGCGGCGATCGTGACCGCCTCGACGCGGTCGGTGCCGTGGGCGCCGACGACCATGCGGCCCAGCCGGTACGGGATGCGGTGGCGGAGGTGCCCGGAGACGTAGCCGGCGAGCTCGCCGCCCTTGCTCACCGCGCCGGACAACTGCCATGGCTTCGGCAGCCACCCGCGCACGAGCGCCGGAACGCGGTTCGCCTCGAAGACGCCGACCACGCGCGACCCGGTGGCCGCGAGGGAGGCCGCGACGGGGAGCAGGAACGGGCCCGCTCCGGCGACAACGACGCGCTCGCCCACCGCGAGGCGTTCGCTCTTGGCCAGGGCCTGCGCCGCGCCGCCCGTGAACACGCCGGGCAGGTCCCAGCCCGGGAACGGAAGGGTGCGGTCGTGCGCTCCGGTCGCGACCACGATCGCGTCGGGGCGCAGCACGAGCCGATCGCGGCCGGCGCCGTCGGCCTCGCCGACGACGATATGCACCTCGGCGGGGCCCGAGCCGCGCGTCTCGATCGCGAACACGCTCGCCTGACGCAGGATGCGGCATCCGTCGTCGAATTCGAGGGTCTCGGCGAGATCGCGGAAGGTGTCCCAGCCGTGGTGCAGCACGCGCTCGTTCGATGCCGGGCGGGAAGCGGGCAGGTGGCGCCAGAACTGGCCGCCGAGTTCGTCGGCCGCGTCGAGCAGGGTGACGGATGCGCCGCGGGCGCGCGCCGCGCGGGCTGCGGCAAGCCCGGCGGGGCCGGCTCCGATCACGAGCACGGCGGTCATGCGTGGTCTCCCTCGGGCGCCTCGGGCAGTGGGTCGTATTGGGTGCGCACCACGTCGCCGTCGGCGGCGCGGCGCTGGCAGGAGCGCACGTCACGCTGCCCGTTCACTTCGACGAGGCAGTCGTAGCAGACGCCGATACCGCAGAAGACACCGCGGGGCCCGCCGTGCACCGAGGTGCGGCGGAGGGCGAGGGTGCCGCCGGCCAGGATGACGCCGGCCAGGCTCTGACCCCGGATGCCCGTCACCGGTTCGCCGTCGACGTCGATCGTGAGCGGGGTCGACGGCCCCGGACGCACGGGGTCGTCGCCCGCGGCCAGCAGACGCGGGGCCATCAGGCGGCCTGCTCGAGGTGGGGGGCGAGCGAGTCGCGCGCCGGTGAAAAGGGTGCCGCGTCGAGCCGGGTCGGGCGACCCTGCATGAGGTCGCGGATCATCTCGGCGGTGGCGAGGCTCAGGCCGATGCCCGCGCCCTCGTGGCCGGCGGCGTGCCAGAGGCCGGGCAGGCGCGGGTCCTCACCGATGACGGGCAGATGGTCGGGCATGAACGGCCGGAATCCTCCATAGGTGCGCATGACGGCGGCGCCGGCGAGGAACGGGAACAGGCGGAGCGCCTTGGCGGCGATGCCCGCGAGGGCGTCGACCTGCAACCGGCAGTCGAAGCCGATCTGCTGCCGTGACGAGCCGATGAGCACGGTGCCGCCCGCCGTGGACTCGATCACGCTCGACGTCTGCAGTGCACTGTCGTTCGACCCCACCGCGCCCACGTAGTCGGCGTCGTAGACCTTGTGGAAGATGCGATGCCGCATGCGGGAGGTGACGAGGAGCTCGCCGCGGCGCGGCAACACGGGGAGTACGAGGCCGAACGAGGCGGCAACCTCGCCCGACCAGGGGCCGGCGGCGATGAGCACGCGCGCGGCGCGGAGCTCGCCGGCCGCCGTGGTCACTCCCACAAGGGCGCCGGCCGAGTCGCGCAGGACCCCCGTGACGGGAGTGTTCTCGATGAGCCGGGCGCCGTGGCGTCGGGCTGACGCCATGAGCGCCTCGGTGGCGATCGTCGGCTGCACCTGGGAGTCCTCGGGATAGAAAACGGCGGCGCGGAAGTCAGGGGCGAGGTCGGGCTCGAGGCTGAGAGCTTCTGCCCTGTCGAGAACCCGGGCGTCGACCCCGGCCGACCGCTGGCCGGCGGCGAAGGCGAGCAGCGGCGCGGCTCCGGCATCCGTTGTGGCGACGACGAGACCGCCCTTCGGGTCGTATTCGACCGACGGGAAGTCCGGCCCGAGCTCGGTGCGCAGGTCGACCGCCGCCTGCGTCCACAGGGTGGCCGCGTACTGCGCGAGTTCGAGCTCGCGGCCGGGCCCCTTGTCGGAGACGAGGAGGTTTCCCTCACACGCGGATGACGTGCCGCCGGCGGTGGTGCCACGGTCGATGACGGTGACGTCGAAGCCGGCCATCGCGAGGGCGCGAGCGCAGGCGGCGCCAACGATTCCCGCTCCCACGATGATCACGTCGTTGGTCATGCCGTCCGCCTTCGGATGCTGGAGTTTGTGCTGGTCGCGCTGCTGTTCGGGCGGCCATGTGGCGCTGCCCTCACAGCAATAATATATTACATACCATAGCGGATGCCGCGGCTCATTGTCAGCCCTTTCGTCATCTTTGCGAGCCCCTGCTTCAACCGGGCCGTCCTCGTCGTTCCCCTCGGGCCGCCGGCGGCGGGCCGGGACATCCTTCCGCGAGTGAGCAGTTTCTGCGGGAACAACCGCGTCGACAACGGATGCGACGAAAAACGTCTTCAACTTTGCGTGAACTTCTCTCGCATTCTTCTTCTATTCTTGCTACACTTGAGGCATGTTCACCAACGTAGGTTTGTTCTCGGAGAGGTTTCGGGTGCGATGACGCTCCTGGCCTCGGATCCCGACGTCGATCAGCCCGATGAGGTTGATCCGATCCGGGTGGTGGAGGCCACGACCGCGACGCTGCTGGAGACGGTGCCGGTGGGGACGGCCGGCGGGTTGAACGACGAGCAGGCGCTGCGCTTCGCGGGGGCGGTCGAGAAGCTGGGCCGGCTGGTGGAC
>NZ_RDSR01000029.1 GCF_003716325.1 Cryobacterium tepidiphilum
CCAGCCTCAGCGTGAAATCGGGCCACCGTCCCGGACTGGGGTGACGGCAGCTCGACGGCGGACTTCGTCGTCTCGACCTCCACGAGCGCGTCGCCGCGCTCGACATGATCGCCCACCGACACTAACCACTCCAACACGGTGGCGTCGAGAAGACCCTCGCCCAGGTCGGGAAGAACCAGCGTTCTTTCAGCCACGTCGATACTCCAATACGCGTTGAACGGCCCTCAAGATCCGGTTGACACTCGGCAAATACTGGTCTTCCAGAGCTCCGGACGGATAAGGCACGTCGTACCCGGCAACTCGTTGCACGGGCGCGCGCAACGAGTCGAAACAGCGCTCGGTGATGATCGAGCTCACCTCGCCGCCGAGGCCACCACTGAATGGTGCTTCGTGCACGACCACGGCCCGTTTCGTGCGGCTCACGGACTCCTCGAGGCCGGCAACGTCGATCGGCTTCAGCCAGCGCAGATCCAGGACTTCGATCTCAACGCCGTCCTCTTCGGCGAGTTCCGCCGCGCGCAAGCACTTCGCGACCATGGCACCCCACGCGATGAGCGTGACGTGCTTGCCAGACCGGACCGCACGGGACCTGCCGATGGGCAGATAATCGGAGACCGGCACGTGGGGGTCGAACTCGGCCTTGTTCCAATAGCGCGCCTTCGGCTCCATGAAAACAACCGGGTCCGGATCCGCGATGCTCTGGCGAAGCAGCTGGTACGCCTCATTCGGGCTCGAGGGAGACACGACCTTCAGGCCCGGGACGTGAGCCAGCACGGACTCCAGGCTCTCTCCGTGGAATTCCGGGGCCCGGATTCCGCCGAAACTCGGCAGGCGCAGCGTGATCGGCATAGGTGCAGCGCCTCGCGTGCGATAATTCATCCTCGCCATTTGAGTGACGATCTGGTTCATGGCGGGATAAGCGAATCCGTCGAATTGGATTTCCGGGATGGGCCGGTATCCGTGCAGAGCGAGGCCGACGGCCATGCCGATGATGCTCGCCTCCGCCAACTGAGAGTCGAAGACGCGGTCGATGCCGAACGTCTCTTGCAGGCCATCGGTCACGCGGAACACGCCGCCGAGCTTCGCAACGTCTTCGCCGAAGACGAGCGTGCGATCGTCCTCGGCGAGCGCATGCTTCAGTGCGAGATTCAGGGCTCCCTGCATTCTCACGTGCGTCGCCGGAGTCCCCGACACGGTGCTCTTCGACTCAGTCATGGGTACTCTCCTGCCACGCGTGCTTCTGCTCCTGGAGTGTCGCCGTCGGATTAGCGAACACGAAATCAAAAAGTTCCTCACCCGGTCGGTCGCCCAGCGCCGCGAGGCCCGCGCGAACGGCGTCGGCGGCGCGCGCTGCTTCGGCTGAGGCGGCCAGGAAGAACTGCTCGTCGGCGATCCCTTCCGCACGCAAGCGTTCAGCGAAGCTCGCGATCGGATCTCTCGACAGCCACTTCTGTTCGTCATCGAGCGAACGATAGCGGCCAGGATCGTCGGACGTCGAATGTGGGCCGGCGCGATAGGTCATCGCCTCGATAACAGTCGGCCCGTCTCCGGCTCGGGCGCGAGCGAGTGCCTGTCGTGTTGCGTGAAGCACGGCGATGACATCATTGCCATCGATCTGCACGCCCTCGATGCCGTAAGCGGCGGCGCGCCCCGCGACAGTACCACCGGCGATCTGACGTTCGGCAGCGAGGGAAATCGCCCAACCGTTGTTCTGGCAGAAGAAGACGACGGGCAGCTTGTCGATCCCGGCAAGGTTCATGGCCTCGTGCACTTCGCCCTCGGAGCTCGCCCCATCGCCAAAATAGGTGACGGCGACGCCACCGTCACCGGAGAGCTGTGCCCCCTTTGCCCACCCCACGGCGTGCAGCACCGACCCCGAGACCACCGCGTTGATCGACCCGAAGCGCGAAGCCATCGGATCGTAAAGACCGCCGTGCCAAATACCAAGGTAGCTAGCCAGGTAGCCGACGAGATCGACTCCCATCGCAACCGCAACTCCAAGTTCACGATACGTAGGAAAGGCGAAGTCTCGGGCCAGGTCGAGTGCGATGCCGCTGCCGATCTGCGCCGCTTCTTGGCCGCGCAGTGGCGAATAAGCCAAGATGAGGCCCTCGCGCTGCATCGCGATCGCACTCGTATCAACCTGCCGTGTGATGAGCATCTTGGCATAGAGATCTTTGAGTAGTTCGGTGGACAGTCCCGCTTCTCCTTCAAGCGGTGTCGACGTCTCTGTAGTCAAACCCTTCACTCCTCACGCTTGGCTGCAATCTTTGACAGACCAATCGGCCGTCATTGCCACTCTCGTCGGTGGAATCAGCCGTCTTCGGTGTCCCACTCATTGTGTGAGGCTCAACACTGAAAGTAAATCGCTATAGAAAGAAGATATAATTCGATCCAGTCGCAGAAGCTTGGAGAGAAGAACCGTGATGGATGTGAGCTTGAGGCAGCTTGAACTGTTCGCCGCACTGCCGAATTTCACGACGCTGAGTACAGCCGCAGCCCACATGCACATCTCGGAGTCTGCGCTGTCGCAGGCCATCACAAATCTTGAGCGCGCGGTGGGGGCACAACTCTGCGTGCGACGCAAGGCTCGAGGCCTTACCTTGACGCCGACTGGCCAGGAGTTCGCCAAGAAGGCCCACCGGATCCTCCTTGACACTAGGGAGCTCATTCTGAGCGCCGGCGAAGGGCAGGAACTCCGGGGTCCCGTCAAGCTCGGCTGCTATTCGGGCTTCTCTACGAGTGTGATCCCCGAGCTTCTCGAAGGCTTCCCCAAAAGGCATCCTGGGGTGACCATCGAGTTCATGCTGGGCACGAACGAAGAGCTGTGCTCCGCGCTCGATGCGGGCCATCTCGACGTGGCACTCGTCTACGACGTGTCACTGCCAGCGGGGTACTCCCGTCGCAAGATCTACGCCACCGAGCTCGAAGTCCACCTTCACCCGGATCATCCACTCGCGCAGGCCGCCACGATCGACCTCGCGGATCTTGCAGACGAACCATATGTCGAAGTCGACGCGGCTCCCGGTGTTCGCAACGTCACTGACGCGTTCGCCGCGCGCGGCCTCCAGCCGAAGACGGCAGCACGAGTTGCCCACATCAGCCTGGTCGAGGCGATCGTGAGCCGGGGTATAGGTTACGGCCTTCTCATGTCGCGACCCAACGCGGCTCAGATAAGCGCGGAAGGGCGGCCGTTCGTCATCCGCCGCTTCGACCCACCGGTCACCCAGTCTCACGTCGTGGGAATCTGGCCCGAAGATCTGAGTCTCACGCCTCGAGCCTCGGCACTTCTCGACTTCGCGGCAGAGAGACTCGGCGGTGCTGGCAAGCCCGCTCCAGATACGGTGGCGGTCCCCGCTCAGGACAGGAGCGTGAACCCGGACTCGTAATGCGTCTTGGCGCTCGCTGCCAAGATGATCTGCAGGAAACCCATGGCCTCTAGTTCCCTCGCGCGCGAGAGGGGGCCCACATCGACCGCACGCAGTCCTGCCGACTCAATGAGGGTCGTGAGGGCGATCTTGGCCTCCGGATCGTCACCGGCGAACAGGACAGTGGTCGTTGTCGTGCCGTTGGTGCCCGCACTCAGCGTGTCGCCGAGATTCACATTGAACGCTTTGACCACTGTCGTATCGAGCGGGAGCTCCTTTGCAAGCTCGATCGCGGTCGAGGAGTCCGCGGGGACCAGCAGCTCGTCATAGGTCGTGAAGTCAATCGGATTGCTGATATCGATGACGACCTTGCCGCTCAGCTGATCCCGATAGTGCTCGAGAATGCTCGGATACGCTTCATAGGGGACGGCAAGGACGACGAGGTCGCCGGTGAGACGGTCTCCGACAACGCCGTACTCCGCATCCGAGCGCTCGAGCGACGAGCCTGCTCCGGCGCGGCGGCGAATGATTTGTATCGTCGCTCCCGCGCGCGCCGCGATCCCGGCGATAGCCGAGCCCATCTTGCCGGTACCGATGATGCTGATCGATGTCATGGTCATTAGATCCTCCTGTATCGCTTGAGTGCTCGTTCGGCTGCCGCCACGGCGTCGAAGTCGAACAGCACGCTTCGGCGGAAGTCACGGCCTGCACGCAGGTCTGCATCGCGCTTCTTGATGTCGGCGAATTCGTTTTGCGCGTCGAACTGCGAGCCGCTCCGACGCGAACTGTTCTGCAGGATCGCCGTGCGTTGCATACGAATGGCGGTGTAGCGCTTGAATGCCTCCGCGATCTCGTGGGCTCCATCGGCCTCCCTGAGGAAGAATGCCAGCGTGATGGCATCTTCCATGGCCTGATTCACGCCCTGGCCGGCATGCGGCAGCATGGTATGCGCTGAGTCGCCGAGCAACGTGATTCGTCCGCGCGACCAGTTCGAGAGCGGCTCGTGGTCGTAGAGGCCCCACCAAAACGTGTGATCGATGAGGTCGATGAAGCGGCGGAGCGTGGCATCCCACTTATCCCCGCCGAACTCCGCAGCGAGCTCACCAACATCACCCGGCGCCGACCACGATTCCTTAAGTGGCCTGTCGCTCGGCACGAACCCCACATAGTTGAACAACTTGCGTTGCTGCAGCGGGTAACACATGAAGTGCTTCCCCTCGCCCATCCACACTTGACTGATCATCGGCCAGTCGTCAGGAAGAAGGGCAGCGGCGATCACTCCGCGGTAGGCAATGGACCCGGAGTACACGGGGTGTGGGAGTTCCATAAGCGAGTCCCGCACCACCGAGTGGACGCCGTCCGCGCCAACCACTCCGTCGAACTCGTCGTGAAAGCCATTCTCGAATTCGACGCGGACACCCTCATCCAGGGCGCGAACCGACGTCAGTCGATGTCCCAGACGCACCGACTCCGGCGCGACCTCCTTTGCCAGAACGTCCACCAGATCGGGTCGGTACATTCCAATGTTCTGGTACCGCTTGGCCGTGTCTTCCCATGCCGCATCGGTCACGACGCTGCCCAAAGCATCCATGTAGATACCCGGCCCGTCGGGGGTCGCTCCCGCGCGCTTGACCGGCTCAAGCGCATCGAGCTTTTCGAGAACACGCTGGCCATTCGGGGCGACCGTGACGCCGGCGCCGACATCGCCGAGCTCGGGGGCTTGTTCGAACACGGTGACCCGGACATCTGCGATCCTCGTCAGCGCAATCGCAGCCGTGAGTCCGCCAATCCCTCCGCCTATGACCGCGATTCTCGTGGTGTGGCTTACCATTGCTTCTCCTCGCCTAGCCTGCTCAACACTGGGCACTGCTCCCACTCGCATCGCCCCAATGTCGACTTGATCCGGGCGTTGCACCTGCTCCCCTGTGCAGGACATCGCTTTCGGGGCCGGCCTCGGCGCATACGGAGTGGTTTCTCTAAGCTTGTGACGGCGTCCTCTATATGTAAATCACAGTTGTTTGAACATGTACTTTGATTGAATTGACATTTGAGGGAGAGCGACGAACCGGGCGGCCCTCTCGGATTTCGCCGATGAGCCGCTGATTCACTTCGATGGACGTGCGCATCGGTTGCGGTATCCCCGAAGCGGCACACGCTGCTCACCAGCCAGCGTCAGCCGCCTGGTCGATCGCCAGGTGGCACGCGGGTGCGTGGAGAAGGAGAGCGACCCGGTCGAAGGGCGGGGCGGGTCAGGCCGGCTCGCCGCCCGGGCCGGTCTGCAGGCCCTCGTCGACGGCTCCCCCGCCGACCGCCAAACCCATCCACGACAGCGCGGTCCACCCGCCGGCGGGCGAGCCCTCGAGCGCGACGACGGCGGTGTTGTGCAACTCGTGGCGGGCGGCGAACTCCACGGAGATGTTGTCGGCGCGGGCCGCCGTCCACGCCCGGATCACCTGGCCGTGGGAGACGCAGGCGACGGTCGTGGCGCCGCTTGCGGCCATCTCCTCGATCACGGCGTCGAAGCGCCCGAAGACCTCCGCGCCGCTCTCACCCCCGGGCATCCGCCGGTCGAGGTCGCCCGCCGCCCAGCCGAACGCCACGTCGTGGTATCGCTCCACCGAGACGCGGTCGTTGTTCATCTCGAGGTCGCCTGCCCCCACCTCGCGAAGGCCCTCGCGCACGATGACGGGCAGCCCGAGCGCGTCGGCGAGCGGTGCGATGGTGAGCTGGGCGCGGGTCTGAACGGATGCGTAGAGCGCGTCGATCGGTTCATCCGCGAGGGCGTTCGGGATCGCCGCCGCCTGCTGGAGGCCGAGCGGCGTGAGCCCCGGGCCGGGAACCAGGGTGTCGAGAGCGCCCCGCACGTTCGATGGCGTCTGGCCGTGCCTGATCAGCAGTAACCGCACCTTGTTCCTCTCGTCGGACTCGGCCGGAACGCACGTCACTCCCCCTCGACGCCCCGGGCACCGATCCTATATCGTTGTGTCGTCCGGGCGCCGAGCGCGTTCCGGTGCTCGAAAAAGGGGCACGTAGCCGACGATGACGTGGGCGAGACACATATCGGATTCGTTCCCGTGTGTGTCTTGAAAGGCTTCGCCATGTCCACTGTCCCCACCCACGTCGCCGTCACCCTCGCCCAGCACATCGACCACGTGTTCGGGGTGATGGGCAACGGCAACGCCCATTTCCTCGACGCCCTGCTCCGCCAGACCCCGGCGCGCTACACGTCGATGCGCCATGAGGCGGGCGCCGTGACCGCCGCCGACGCGCACTTCCGGGCCGGGGGCGGAATCGCGGCGGCGACCACGACCTACGGGGCCGGCTTCAGCAACACGCTGACCGCACTCGCCGAAGCCGTGCAGGCGCGCGTTCCCCTCGTGCTCGTCACGGGCGACGCCCCGACGGCCGGGCGCCGGCCGTGGGACGTCGACCAGACGGCACTCGCCGCCGCCGTGGGTGCGCGCACCTTCACGGTCACCCGCGACGAGGCCGCAGGCACGACGATCGCCGCGCTCACGCACGCCCTCACCACGCGGGCCCCCGCGATCATCGCCATTCCCTACGACCTCGCGAAGGAGGAGGCCGGCCCGCTGCCTTCGGCTCGCACGCTGCAGCTGCCGGCACCGTCGTCGATCACCGGAGTGGTCGGTTCCCCCGCGGTGTCGGCCCTCGCGCACACGCTGGCCGACGCGAACCGTCCCTTCCTGCTCGCGGGCCGCGGCGCGTGGCTCGCCGATGCCGGCGCGGCGCTCGGGGACCTCGCCGAGGCGACCGGTGCGATCACCGGGTCGACGGCGCTCGCCCGGGGTATCTTCCCGGCCGCGCGGTTCGACCTCGGCGTCACCGGCGGCTTCGGGGCAGCGGGTGCGATGGAGCTGGTCCGCGACGCCGACGTCGCCGTGGTCTTCGGTGCGTCCCTGAACCAGTTCACGATGCGCTTCGGCGACCTCTTCGCCCCTGGTACCCACGTCGTGCAGGTCGACCTCGCCCCCGCTCCGACGCATGCGCGCGTGGATGACCACATCGAGGGCGATGCCGCGCTCGTGGCATCCGCCCTCGTCGCCGAGCTGGCGTCCCTGGGCGGTGGGCGCAGCGGATGGCGGGAGTCGATCGATGTGGCCCCGCTCCTGGCCCGCGAACCGGGCGACACGGTGGCCCCTGACGGGCGGCTCGACCCGCGCTCGGCGGCGGTGCGCATCGGCGAGTTGCTGCCCGAAGACCGCGTGGTGGTCTCCGACGGCGGCCACTTCATCGGGTGGGCGAACATGTACTGGCCGGTGGCGTCACCCGAGCGGATGATCATGGTCGGCACGGCGTACCAGTCCATCGGGCTCGGGTTTCCCAGCGTTCCCGGTGCCGCCCTCGCCCGACCGGAGGCGACGATCGTGCTCAGCACCGGGGACGGCGGGGGCCTCATGGCGCTCGCCGACCTCGATTCTGCCGTGCGGGCGGCCGCCGGCCGGGGCCTCGCGGTCGTCTGGAACGACGGCGCCTACGGGGCGGAGGTGAACCTCTACGGCCTCCAGGGCCTCGCGCCGGAACCCATGCGGATTCCGGAGGTGGACTTCGCTGCCCTCGCCCGCGGCGTGGGTGCCGAGGGCGTCGTCGTCCGCACGCTCGGTGACCTCGACCGGCTCGGGGAATGGACCAGCACCCCGGTCGGCGACCGGCCGTTCCTGCTTCTCGACCTCCGCGTGTCGACACACGTGATCGCGCCGTACCAGCAGGAGATCATCCGCGTGAACTCCTGACCGGCTCCTAGGCCGGCTGCTCCACAGCCGCCGCTCCCGCCGCGGTCACCGGGCGCATGATCGGTGCGAAGTGAGCGGCGAGTGCCTCGGTGTCGGTCAACGGAAGGACGGCGGCGACGTACTGGTCGGGACGCACGACGACGACGCAGCCGGTGTTCCGGTCGATTCCGCGCAGGTCGAAGATGTCCGCCGTGTTATCGGTGGCGTACACCTTTTCATAGTCGATGAGTCCGAACGGGCCGACCCGAGGCAGGAACATCCCGGGCACCCGACCGAGATCGACATCGACATGCCGCTGCTGGTAGACGACCTTGACGTCGAAAACGCTGTCCGGGTCGGTGGCAGCGGGCGTGTATGTCAGCACCGGTGAGTCGGGCGAGCTTGCCAGCCACTGCGCCCAGTCGGCGACGGCGGACGCCTCGCCTGGAGCGGGGGCGTCGGCGAATGCGTACAGGCGCCAGCGCCCGTCCGCCCGGTGATGGTGCCCCAGGTGGACGGGGTTGCCGTCGGCGACGCGGGCGACCGGTGCGGACTTGAAGCGCTTGCCCACGGGGAACCCGGTGGCCAGGGACTGGTGCGCCCCGTCGCCGATCAGCATCGACGGCGCGTACTGGGTCATGAACCCGGCGGGGAATTCCTGCGTGCGCACGTAGAATTCGCCGAGTGCGGCGGGATCCTCGACATCCTCGGGTCTCGCGGCCATCAGGCTCGACCACTGCTTGTCGAAGTCGATGAGGTTCTGCGCGATCACTTGGCGCTCGGCCGAATAGGTGGCCAGCAGTGATTCCGGGCTCCTGCCGCTGATGACGTGCGCGAGCTTCCAGCCGAGGTTGAAGCCATCCTGCATGGAGACGTTCATTCCCTGCCCGGCCTTCGCACTGTGGGTGTGGCACGCGTCACCGGCGATGAACACCCGTGGGGTGCGCTCCTCCCCCTCGGGCACGTCGTCGAACTTGTCGGTGACGCGGTGCCCCACTTCGTACACGCTGTACCAGGCGACGTCCTTCACGTCGAGCGTGTACGGGTGGAGGATCTCGTTCGCCTTGGCGACGGCGGCCTCGACCGTCGTCGTTCGCACGGCGCCGCGGTCGTCGGACCTGACCTCGCCCAGGTCCACGTACATGCGGAAGAGGTAGCCGCCTTCGCGGGGAATGTGCAGGATGCTGCCCTTGTGCGACTGGATGGCACACTTCGTGCGTATGTCGGGGAAATCCGTCACGGCGAGGACGTCCATGACCGCCCAGGCGTGGAAGGCCTGGTCGCCGACGAGCGCGCGACCGATCGATTCGCGCACGGCGCTCCGCGCCCCGTCACAGCCCACCACGTACTTCGCCCGGACGGTGCGCACCTGTCCGCTATGGGAACCCGCGGAATGGCGCAGAGTGACCGTGACCGGGAACTCGCCGTCGTCCGCGACGTCGAGGCGCTCGAACTCCAGGCCGTAGTCGGGCGTCATCCGGCTGGGCGAGTTCGCCATGACCTCGGCGAAATAGTCGAGCACCCGGGCCTGGTTGACGATGAGGTGCGGGAACTCGCTGATCCCCGCCGGGTCGTCCTCCGTGCGCGCCGTGCGGATGATGCTCGTCGGGTCGGCTGGATCCGGGCTCCAGAAATTCATCTGGGTGATCCGGTAGGCCTCGCTGATGATGCGCTCGGCGAAGCCGAACGCCTGGAAGGTCTCCACGCTGCGAGCCTGGATGCCATCGGCCTGCCCGATCGCGAGGCGTCCGTCCCGGCGTTCGACGATGCGGGTCGTGATGTCCGGGAATTGCGACAGCTGGGCCCCCAGGATCATCCCGGCCGGCCCCGTGCCCACGATGAGCACGTCGACCTCCTCCGGAAGCTCGTCGGGGCGGTCCAGGCCGACGCCTGCGGCAGGGCTCAGGCGCGGGTCGTGCGAGACGTAGCCGTGGTGGTGGAATTGCATGGGACTCCTCAGGCCCGGGAGAGGCCGTAGACCGGGCTCTTGGTCTGCTCCGCCTCGAAGTCCGGACCCAGGGGAATACCGGAGCGATCCTTCAGCAGCAGCGTCGCGATGAACCCGAGCAGGGTGACGCCCGCGAGGTACCAGGTCACCGACACGGTCGTACCCGTGGCCTGGACGAGGGCCGTGGCGATCGTCGGCGCGAAAGCGCCCCCGAGAATCGCCCCGAGGGCATACGAGATGGATACCCCCGAGAAGCGGATGGACGCCGGGAACAGTTCGGAGTACAGCGCCGCCTGCGGACCATAGGTGAAGCCGAGGCCGAGGGTGAGAAGCGCGAGCCCGAGGAACAGCAAGCCGATGTTCCCGGTGTTCACGAGCGGGAAGAGGGCGAAGACGCCGACCAACTGCACGACCCAGCCGATGATGTACGTGGATCGACGGCCGATCTTGTCGCTCACCCAGCCGCCGAGTGCCGTGGAGATGAGCCAGGTGATGGCCGAGCCGGTGACGGCCCAGAGGACCGGCCCCCGGTCGAGCCCCAGTGGACCATCGGGGTTGGTGGAGTAGTTCTGGATGTAGCCGCCCGTGGTCATGTAGCCGACGGCATTGTTGCCGGCGAAGACGAACGCGGCGATGATCACCAGCAGCGTGTGCTTGCGGAACAACTGGACGATCGGCATGCGCGTCTTCTCGCGCCGCTCAGCGATCTCCATGAACACCGGGCTCTCCTCGACGCGGCGCCGCACGTAGTAGCCGACGAGCACCAGGAGGAAGGAGAACAGGAACGGGACGCGCCAGCCCCAGGCGAGGAAGGCCTCGCCGGGCGCGATGATGGTCATGAGGGCGTTCATCCCCGAGGCCAGGAGCAACCCGATGGGAACGCCGATCTGCGGTGCGGCGCCGAAGAATCCGCGGCGGGGCCGCGGCGCGTGCTCCACCGCCATCAGGACGGCGCCGCCCCACTCGCCGCCGGCCGAGACACCCTGCAGGATGCGGAGCAGGATCAGCAGCACCGGAGCTGCGACACCGATCGCCTGGTAGGTGGGGAGCACGCCGACGAGCGTGGTGGCCGCTCCCATCAGGATGAGCGTGACGACGAGCACGAGCCGGCGCCCGTATTTGTCACCGAAGTGGCCGGCGAGGAAGGCACCGAGCGGACGGAACAGGAAGCTCAGCCCGACCGTCCCGAAGGAGAGCAGCGTGGCGAGGGACGGTCCCGCGGGCTTGAAGAAGAGGTCCCCGAAGACGAGGCCCGCCGCCATGGCGTAGATGAAGAAGTCGTACCACTCCACGGTGGTGCCGACGATGGTGGCGAAGACGACGCGGCGACGGTCATCCGTGGTGGCTATGGTTCCCGTCGGGGTCAACCCGTTTGCTACTGCGCTCATGCGCTGGACTCCTTTGTCTGTTGGGTGCCGCCTGGAAAGGTCCCGGGGAACCTTGCCAGACGCAGCACCATGATATACGATTTCGGATACGAAACAACAGGCAAGGGAGCTCATGACGGAACAGCCGACGCACGACCAGGGCGACCCCCGCTTCGCCGGCCTGCCCACGCGACCGGGGAAGATCATCGCGGTGCACCTCAGCTATCCGTCCCGGGCGGATCAACGCGGTCGCCGGCCCGCCTCGCCTTCCTATTTCCTCAAGCCGTCCAGCTCGGTCGCGGCCTCAGAAGGCACCATCGAACGGCCGGCCGGTACCGAACTCCTCGCGTTCGAGGGCGAGATCGCTCTCGTGGTGGGAACGCCGGCGAGACGCGTGAGCGTGGAGCACGCGTGGGACGTCATCGGCTGGGTGACCGCTGCCAACGACTTCGGGCTCTACGACCTGCGCGCGAACGACCGGGGTTCCAACGTCCGCTCGAAGGGCCGGGATGGCTTCACGCCGCTCGGCCCGCAGCTGGTCGACGCGCGATCGGTGAACCCCGCGGGTCTTCGCATCCGCACCTGGGTCAATGGCGACCTCGCCCAGGACGACACGACAGCGGATCTCCTCTTCTCCTTCCCGCAGATCGTCGCCGACCTCGCCCAGCACGTCACGCTGGAGCCCGGCGACGTCATCCTCACCGGCACGCCGGCCGGCTCATCCGTCGTCGTTCCGGGAGACGTCGTCGAGGTCGAGGTCGACGCGCCGTCCGCATCCGGCTCCCCCTCCTCGGGACGCCTTCGGACGACCGTCGTGCAGGGTGAGACCGCCTTCGATCCCGCTCTCGGCTCGCTTCCGGGCGCCGATGACGCGCAGCGCGCGGAGGCCTGGGGTTCCCGCGAGGCGGCCGGCCTCCCCTCGACGAGCTCGACGCGGCTACCCGAAGGGCTGCGCGCCAAGCTCGAGGCGGTACCGGTCGCCGGCCTCTCCGCCCAGTTGCGCAAGAAGGGGCTGAACAACGTGACGATCGACGGCGTGCGTCCCCTGCACCCCGAGGCGAAACTGGTCGGCGTCGCGAAAACCCTTCGGTTCGTTCCCTTGCGGGAAGACCTCTTCGAGTCGCACGGAGGCGGATACAACGCGCAAAAGCGCGCATTCGACGCCGTTGGCGCGGGCGAGGTCATCATCATCGAGGCGCGCGGGGAGGCCGGCGCGGGGACCCTGGGCGACATCCTCGCCATTCGGGCCCACACCGGCGGCGCCGCAGGCATCGTGACCGATGGAAGCGTGCGGGACGCCGAAGCCGTGGCGGCGGTCGGAATCCCGGTCTACTCGTCGGGCGCCCACCCCGCCGTCCTCGGGCGCAAGCACGTTCCCTGGGACGTCGACGTCACGATCGCCTGCGGCGGGACCACCGTGCAACCAGGGGACATCATCGTCGGCGACGCGGACGGCGTCATCGTCATCCCTCCGGCGCTGGCGGAGGAGGTCGCGGACGCGGCTCTCGCGCAGGAGGATGCCGACGGCTGGATCGCCAAGCAGGTCGCCGCCGGGAATCAGCTCGAAGGCCTCTTCCCGATGAACGCCGGATGGAAGGCGAGGTACCGGGATTGGCGGGACACGCAGTGAGCCAGGCTGACGACAAGACGCTGAGCAAATCCCAGCGCGCCTATCACTACATCAAGGAACGGATCGCGCGACAGGAGTTCACGCCGGGTTACCGGCTGGTCCTCGGGTCCATCGCCGGGGAACTGGACATGAGCGTCGTTCCTGTGCGCGAGGCCATCCGTCAGCTCGAGGCGGAGGGCCTCGTCACCTTCGAGCGCAACGTCGGCGCCCACGTGTCGATGGTCGACGACTCGCAGTACCGGTTCAGCATGCAGGCGCTGTCTGTCATGGAAGCCGCCGCGATCGCCTTGGCCGCGCGCCACCTCTCGGCCGACGACATCAGCCGGGCGCGAGCCGTGAACGAGCGGATGACGGCCGGGCTCGTCGATTTCGAACCGCACACCTTCACCGCCCTGAACCGCGAGTTCCACTCGATCCTGTTCGCCCAATGCGCGAACCCGCGGATGCTTGAGCTCGTGAATGCGGAGTGGGCCCGGCTCGGGCACCTTCGGTACTCGACCTTCACCTTCGTTCCCGGTCGCGCCCAGGAGTCGGTGCAGGAACACGAGAACCTCCTTCTCCTCATCGAAGCGGAGGCTCCTCTCTACGAGATCGAGAAGGCCGCCCGGCACCACCGCTCGGCCACCCTCGATGCTTTCCTGATCCATGAACACCCCGACGAGGCGCTGCGCCTCCTGAGCTTCTGAACCGGAGGTTCGAATGAGCCAGACGACAACGCAACCGCGAACGCTGCACGTTCCCGCCGACCTGCCCGATCGCATCCAGCACTACATCGATGGAGCGTTCGTCGACTCGGTCGACGGCGACACGTTCGACGTGCTCGACCCGGTCTCCAACGAGGTCTACGTGCAGGCGGCAGCCGGCAAGAAGGCCGACATCGATCGCGCCGTCGTCGCAGCCCGGAACGCGTTCCAACACGGGCCGTGGCCCCGGATGCTGCCGCGCGAGCGTTCCCGCATCCTGCACCGCATCGCCGACATCGTGGAGTCACGCGACGCACGCCTGGCCGAACTCGAGAGCTTCGACTCGGGCCTGCCGATCACCCAGGCCCTCGGACAGGCGCGGCGGGCGGCCGAGAACTTCCGGTTCTTCGCCGACCTCATCGTCGCCCAGGCGGACGACACCTTCAAGGTGCCCGGACGCCAGATCAACTACGTCAACCGCAAGCCGATCGGCGTCGCCGGATTGATCACCCCCTGGAACACCCCGTTCATGCTCGAGTCGTGGAAGCTCGGGCCAGCGCTCGCGACCGGCAACACCGTCGTGCTCAAGCCCGCCGAGTTCACTCCGCTGTCCGCATCGCTGTGGGCCGGCATCTTCGAGGAGGCCGGCCTCCCGAAAGGCGTCTTCAACCTCGTCAACGGCCTCGGCGAGGATGCCGGCGACGCTCTGGTGAAGCATCCGGATGTTCCCCTCATCTCGTTCACGGGCGAGAGCCGCACCGGCCAGATCATCTTCGGCAACGCTGCGCCGTTCCTGAAGGGCCTGTCGATGGAACTCGGCGGCAAGTCACCGGCGATCGTCTTTGCCGACGCCGACCTTGAGGCCGCCGTCGACGCCACTATCTTCGGCGTGTTCTCCCTCAACGGCGAAAGGTGCACGGCGGGCAGCCGCATCCTCGTGCAGCGCGAGATCTACGACGAGTTCGTGGAGCGCTACGCGGCGCAGGCGAAGCGGGTCGTCGTGGGTTACCCGCACGACGGCGACACCGAGGTCGGTGCCCTCGTGCACCCGGAGCATTTCGACAAGGTCATGAGCTACATCGAGATCGGCAAGTCCGAGGCCCGGCTCGTCGCTGGTGGTGGCCGCCCCGATGCCTTCCCCACCGGGAACTTCGTCGAGCCGACCGTCTTCGTGGATGTGCCGAGCGACGCCCGCATCTTTCAGGAGGAGATCTTCGGACCCGTGGTCGCGATCACGCCGTTCGACACCGAAGAGGAAGCGCTCGTCCTCGCCAACGGCGTGCGGTATGGCCTCGCGGCGTACCTCTGGACCAACGACCTCAAGCGCGCCCACAACTTCGCCCAGGCGATCGAGGCGGGCATGGTGTGGCTGAACTCCAACAATGTGCGCGATCTGCGCACCCCGTTCGGCGGCGTCAAGGCTTCCGGCCTGGGACACGAGGGCGGATACCGTTCCATCGACTTCTACACCGACCAGCAGGCGGTGCACATCACCCTCGGCGCCGTCCACAACCCCTCCTTCGGCAAGTCCGCGCCTCCTCAAGAGGTCGCGGAGGCGGCGGAGGAGGAGGCATTCTGACCTGCCCCGACGACACAGACCAGTACCCTCACGCAAGGACGCCTGACATGACCATCACCCCCGAAGCCCCTGAGCCTGTCGTCACGGCGACCGACCCCATCCGCTCGTCGAATGCCATCCCGACCCCCAGCGCACCGCCGCCCGACATCCTGCGCTGCGCCTACATGGAACTCGTCGTCACCGACCTCGAGCTCTCCCGCAAGTTCTACGTGGATGTGCTCGATCTGGTGGTCACCGAGGAGGACGAGAACACCGTCTACCTGCGCTCGTTCGAGGAGTTCATCCATCACAACCTCGTGCTGCGCAAGGGACCGGTGGCGGCGGTCGCCGCGTTCTCGTACCGCGTGCGCTCGCCCGAGGACCTCGACAAGGCGGTCGCGTTCTACACCGAGCTCGGTTGCCGCGTCGAGCGCCGCAAGGAGGGTTTCACCAAGGGCATCGGCGAGGCGGTCCGCGTCGAGGACCCGCTCGGATTCCCGTACGAGTTCTTCTACGACGTCGAGCACGTCGAACGCCTCGCCTGGCGCTACGACCTGTACACGCCGGGTGCCCTGGTGCGGCTCGATCACTTCAACCAGGTGACACCGGATGTCCCCCGCGCAGTGAAGTACATGGAGGATCTCGGGTTCCGTGTCACCGAGGACATCCAGGACGGCGACGGCACCGTGTACGCCGCGTGGATGCGACGGAAGCCCACGGTCCACGACACCGCGATGACCGGTGGCGACGGACCACGCATGCACCACGTCGCCTTCGCCACCCACGAGAAGCACAACATCATCGCGATCTGCGACAAGCTGGGCGCCCTGCGACGCTCAGACGCGATCGAGCGTGGGCCGGGCCGGCACGGCGTGTCCAACGCGTTCTACCTCTACCTTCGCGACCCCGACGGCCACCGCGTGGAGATCTACACGCAGGACTACTACACCGGGGACCCCGACAACCCTGTGGTCACGTGGGACGTGCACGACAACCAGCGCCGCGATTGGTGGGGCAACCCGGTCGTGCCGAGCTGGTACACCGAGGCGTCCCTGGTCCTCGACCTCGACGGCAACCCGCAGCCGCTCGTCTCACGCACGGACTCCTCCGAAATGGCGGTCACCATCGGCGCCGACGGCTTCTCGTACACGCGCAAAGACGACGAGGACATGCCCGAGTGGAAGAAGGGCGAGTACAAGCTGGGCGCCCAGCTGTAGTCTCACCGAGGAGAACAATGCTGCCTGCAGAGACAATCACCGCCATCGCCGATGAGCTGGCCGGCGCCGAGCGCGACCGCACGACGGTGCCGCTCCTGACCATGCGCTATCCCGGTATGACGGTCGAGGACTCCTACGCCGTGCAGAACGAGTGGCGTCGCCGCGGAACCGCCGCCGGGAGACGACCCGTGGGCCGGAAGATCGGGCTCACCTCCAAGGTCATGCAGGCTGCGACGGGCATCACCGAACCGGACTACGGGGCGATCTTCGCCGACATGGTGTTCGAGAACGGCGCGATCATCGAGCACGGCCGGTTCTCCAATGTGCGGGTCGAGGTCGAGCTGGCATTCGTGCTGCGCGAGGCGATCGACGGTCCGGATGCGACGGTGTTCGACGTCCTGCGGGCGACCGAGTACGTGGTCCCGGCGCTCGAGATCCTGTCGTCGCGCATCGAGATGACCGGCCGGACGATCGTCGACACCATCAGCGACAACGCGGCCATGGGCGGTATGGTCTACGGCGGCAATCCGACGCCGCCCGGCGCGGTGGACCTCCGATGGGTCTCTGCCCTGCTCTATCGCAACGAGGCGATCGAGGAGTCGGGCGTCGCGGCCGCGGTGCTCAACCACCCCGCCGCGGGTGTCGCCTGGCTCGCGAACAAGCTCGCCCAGCACGGCGACCGGCTGGAGGCCGGGGAGATCGTCCTCGCCGGCTCCTTCACGCGCCCGATGTGGGTCGAGAAGGGCGACACCGTGCTCGCCGACTATGGACCGATGGGAACCGTCTCGTGCCGCTTCGTCTAGCCCCGACATTCCGGCAGCGCCTGGACGGGGCGCCACGACCGCTCGCGGGCATGTGGGTCTGCTCAGGCAGCCCGCTCATCGCGGAGATCTGCGCGGGCTCGGGGCTCGACTGGCTGCTCATCGACATGGAGCATTCCCCCAACGGCCTCGAGTCGGTACTGGGGCAACTGCAGGCGGTCGCAGCGTATGACGTGACGCCTGTCGTGCGCGTTCCCGTCGGCGACATCGTCACCATCAAGCAGGTGCTCGATCTCGGGGCGCAGAACCTGCTGATCCCGATGGTGTCGTCACCCGACGAGGCCCGGGCGGCGGTCGAAGCGGTGCGATATCCGCCCCACGGCAGGCGCGGGGTGGGATCGGCGCTGGCTCGCTCCGCCCGGTGGAATCGTGTCGATGCCTACCTGGACAGCGCAGACGACCACGTGTCGCTCTTCGTTCAGATCGAGACGGCCGCGGGAGTCGACGCGGCGGCCGCGATCGCGGCGATCGACGGGGTGGACGGAGTCTTCGTCGGCCCGTCGGACCTCGCCGCTTCGATGGGCCTCCTGGGACAACAGACGCACCCGGATGTCACCGCCGCGGCCCTGCGCGCCTTCGCGGCGGTTCGCGCGGCGGGAAAGCCTGTTGGTGTCAACGCGTTCGACCCCGAGGTCGCCCAGTCCTACCTCGACGCGGGCGCCGGATTCCTGCTCGTCGGCGCGGACGTCGCGATGCTCGCTCGAGGGTCAGAGGCGCTCGCGGCCCGCTGGTCCGCCAGCAACGACGCGTCCCGCGCCGGCTACTGAGACTCCGCCTGCATTCGGGCGTCGAGGTCGAGGAGTGACGCCGCCAGGACGTCCACGCCGAGGGCGAGGTCGTCGAACCGGCTGAACTCCTCCGGCGCGTGGCTGATGCCGTGGTTCTGGCTCGGCACGAAGATCATGCCGGCCGGGCAGACGTGGTTGACCATCTGGCTGTCGTGGCTCGCGCCGCTCGGCATCACCCGGTAGTCGACGCCCAGCCCGCTGGCCGAGCGGGCGATTGAGCTCCGAACCCAGAGCGGCAGCACGGCCGGTGACGCATCGGCGAGCATCTCCACCTGGATTCCGACACCGCGCTCCTCGCCGACCCCGTACGCCGCGGCGATCAGCTGGCTGGCGGCCTCCCGCTGCCGGTCGCTGTCGATGTCGCGCACGTCGACGAAGAGGTGCGCACTGCCCGGAATGGTGGTGATCGAGCCGGGGCCCACCTCGATGCGCCCCACCGTGATGCGCGTTCCGCGGTGCTCGGCGTCGTTGGCGATCTCCTCAGCCGTGAGGATGACCTGCGCGGCCGCCGCGAGGGCATCCGCTCGACGGTGCATGGGCGTGCCGCCGGTGTGCGAAGCGCGCCCGGTGACGTCGATCCGCAGCCGGGTGCTGCCGGAGATGACATCGACGATGCCGACGCGCGCGCCGACCTCGGTCAGGACGCTGCCCTGTTCGATGTGCAGCTCGACGAAGGCCGCCCAGTCGTCGCGCCGCCAGACGGCGTCCTCCACGCGGCGGGGGTCGATGCCGACATCGGCCATCGCATCGGCCAGCACGACGCCGTCGTTGTCGACGAGCGTGCCGACGTCGCTGCTGGTCGTCAGTCCGGCCACGATCCGGCTGCCGGTGCAGGCCTGGCCGAACCGTGCGCCCTCCTCGGCAGCGAAGACCACGAACCGCATGGGGTGCACGTTCCGCACGTCGCCGTGGACGAACAGTCGCGCGACCTCCAGGGCTGCGACAACTCCGGCCACGCCGTCGAAGGAGCCGCCTTCGGGAACGCTGTCGAGGTGCGAACCGGTGCCGATCGCGGGCAGGCTTTCGTCCTGGCCGGCGAGTTCAGCGATGGTGTTGCCCGCGGCATCCGTCCACACGATCAGGCCGAGCTCGCGCATGTACCGGGCGAAGACAGCGTGCGCCTCGCGTTCGAGCCGGGAGTACGCCAGTCGCGTCACACCGGGGCCGGGCTCCGTCATCGCGGCGAACTCGCGAATGAGCACCTCGACGTCCTCGGCGCGTACGGAGGCGACGGCGCCCTGCACCATGGTCACGCTGCCCTCCCCGGGACGACGGGGCCGGCGATGTCAGCTGCGCCGAACAAGGCGCGGTCACCAGCGGATGCCGTCGACTCGGCGGCGAGGACGCTCACCGACGTCACGACGTGCGCCCCGAGCTCCTCCAGCCGCTGCTCCAGGGTGCCCTCGCCCGCTGCGCGGCGTGTGCGAACGATCGCCACCTTCTCGGACACGTGCAGTTCGCCGTGCACCGCGCCGGAGGCCGTGTCGACCACGGCGAACGGGATTCCGGTGTGCAGGGCGACCGCGGAGACGAGGGCGTCGTCCTGCCCGTGCGAACCGACCAGCCGGTCGATTCCCACGGGCAGGGTTTCCGCGATCATCCGCGCGAGGCGGCGGAGGATGGACGGGCGGGAGAGGATCATGAACGCGTCCACGTCGCCCCGGCGGTCCGCCAGGGCGCGCAGGTCGGCTGCCAGGTCATCGCGGTGCGACGCGCGATCCTGCGCCACCGCCGGGGGTATGGAGGCAGTGAGTGCAGCCATGATCATTCCTTTCCGTCAGCGTGCCGGGGTCGTGATGCCCGGTTCAGAGCTCGATGTGCTTGCGTTCCGGCAGCAGGAACATCGCGAAGAACGCCAGCACATAAATCGCCGGGAGCACCGCGAGGGCGAAACCGAAGCCGTGCGACGCGGCGATGATGGCGATGACCACCGGCGCGAAGCCGCCGACCGCGCGGCCGAGGTTGAACAGCACGTTCTGGGCCGTAGCGCGAGCCTCGGTCGGGTAGTACTCCGCCATCAGGGTGCCATAGCCGCCGAGCATGCCGTCGGCGAAGGCGCCCATGATGAAGCCACCGATGAGCAGCGCGGTCGGGTCCGTCAGCTGGCTGTAGACGAGCACCGAGAGGGCGGCGCCGACCTGGAAGATCCAGAAGGCCTTGCGACGGCCGAGGCGGTCGGCGACGTAACCGAAGGCGACCATTCCTGCCATCATGCCGATCACGGTGACGGCGGTCCAGGTGGCGGAACCGAGCAGGCTGAACCCGAAGCGGGTGCTGAGGTACGAGGGCAGCCAGATCATGATGCCGTAGTAGCCGAAGTTCTGCACCGAGTTCAGAACGAGCATTCCGATGCTGATGCCGACTGTCTCCTTGTCGGCCACGAGCATCCGGAGCGAGCGCACCGAGGAGACCGGGGCGAGGTTGTTCTCGGCGGTCTGGGCCTGGCGCTGGAGGAACTTGGGCGACTCCTGCAGCTTCTTGCGGAGAACGAGCGCGATGATCGCGGGGAACGCGCCGACGACGAACAGGCCGCGCCAGCCGAACGCCGAGATGATCGGGGCAGACAGGAACGCCGCGGCCAGCACGCCGCACTGGAAGCCGATGCCGACCCATGAGGTGGCCCGGGCGCGCAGCTTGGCAGGCACCGCCTCGGCCGCGAGCGTCATGCCGATGCCGAACTCACCGCCGATGCCGATACCCGCAAGGAAGCGGTAGATGGCGAGGTCGGTGTAGCCCTGGGCGAGCGCCGCGAGGCCGGTGAAGACGGCGAAGAAGATGACGGAGTAGCTCAGCATCTTCACGCGTCCGAAGCGGTCCGCGAGAACGCCGAACACGATGCCGCCGATGACGGCGCCGATGAGGGTGATGGTGGCGAGCGAGGCGGCCGCCGTGTTCGTGAGGTGCAGCGTGGCGATGATGCCGGGCAGTGCGAAACTCAGGACGAGGAGGTCGAAGCCGTCGAGACCGTACCCCAAGGCGGAGGAGAAGATCGCCTTACGGCCGTACTTCCTCTCGGCCCGGGTTCGTTCGAGTTCGGCCACATCCATCGGTGCGGCGGTGTCTGCCTTGCTGGTCATATCTACTCCTTTGTGGGACCGGCACTTCCATTATTCGGAACCGTCTTCCGAAGCTAGGGCATCAGTCTGACCTCCCCGGTCCCCTGACGCAAGCTGAAACGGGCCGTTTCTGTTAACAAGTTGTTAAATGTGCCAGCGGATGTTCTGCAGCCACGACGACCGGGCTAGGAGTGCAGGGCGACGTCGCGTCCGAGCCGCCGCTTTCGGGCGGCTGTGAGGACGGCACGCGCGCACGCGACATCGGCCGCGGCGAAGCCCACGGACTTGAAGATCCGCACGCCGACCCGAGACGGCGACCGGCGGCCCAGCAGGAGATCGCCGAGCTCGATCACGCTGCCCGGATCCAGCAGGCCGGATGCGATGGGGCCCGACACATCGCCGGCGCCGGTGGCGCCGCCCACGTAGGTGTCGACGACGACGGTGGACGCCCGGCCCACGGTCGCCGGCGCTATCTCCGCGCTGCGCGGGTCGTGGCTGCCCACGCTGCACACCAGCACATCGCCGTCCAGCCAGGAATCCTCGATCACGGGCACGGCGGAAGTGGTTGCGGCGACGACGACCTGTGCGCCGGCCACGGCGCCCTCACCGTCGTCGACGGCGACCACCCGCACTGCGCGATCCCGGTGCTCACGGGCGACCTCCGCGGCGAGGCCGCCCGCGAACCGCTGCCGGCGGTCCGCGCTTCGGGAGGTGACCCTGATCGTCTCGATCGCCGGGAGGGCGTGGAGGAGGGCGAGCGCCTGGGTCCTGGCCTGGATGCCGGTACCGATGACGGCGAGGGTGGTGGCGCCCTCCGGCGCGAGGCGCTCGGCGGCGAGACCGGTCATGGCTCCGGTGCGCATGTCGGTGATGACGCTGCCGTCCATCAGCACCTCCTGGCCGCTGCCCGGGTCGACGAGCAGGATCATGGCGGCGGTGGCGGGGACCGACCCGTGCGCCTCGGGGAACGCGAACCACACCTTCGTTCCAAACACGGATGCGTCGACGACGCCCGGCATCACGAGGAATTCGCCGTCGGTCTCGGCCGTTCGCAATGCCACGCGGGGTGGAACGGCCGTGCGGGCCTCGACGTGCGCCACGGCCGCCTCCCGCACGGACTCGAAGGCCTCGCGCATGCCGAAGACCTCGGAGACGTCGGAGGCGGTGAGGATCAGCATGCCGGGCCGCCGCTGGTCGCCCCGATGCTCACCACAGGGTCTGTCCGCCGTCGATCATGATCGAAGCGCCCGTGGTGAAGGATGCCTCTTCGGAGGCCAGGTAGACGACGGCGCCGACCAGCTCTTCCGTGCGGCCGAACCGTCCCGCGGGAATCCGCGCGATGCGGGAGCGGGCGACATCGGGGTCTTCGAGGTAGTGCCGGTTCAGGTCGGTGACGAAACTTCCCGGGGCGATGCTGTTGACGCGGACGCCGTGCTCGGCCAGCTCGAGCGCCATCGACCGGGTGAGCATGGCAACGCCCCCCTTCGCCGACGCGTAGGCCGTGTTGCCGGGGTTCGCCTGTACCTGCCGGGTGGAGGAGACGTTGATGATGCTCCCGCCCCCGTTCGCCGCCATGTGCCGGGCCGCTGCCTGACCCACGTAGAAGTATCCGCTGAGGTTCGTGTCGATCACGCGCGACCACTCCTCGTCCTGCAGCTCCAGGAACGGTGTGGTGTTCATCACTCCCGCGTTGTTCACCAGGATGTCGAGCCCGCCGAGGCGGGTGATCGCTCGCTCCACCAGCAACCGGGCCGCGGGGCCGGAGCTGACATCACCGGAGACCACGGCGACGGTGGCCCCCGAAGCGGCCAATTCGTCCCGGAGGCCGAACGCGGCGTCGTCACGTCGGGCGTGCAGGGCCACGGATGCGCCCTCGCGCGCCATGCCGTTCGCGAGCGCCGAGCCGATTCCGCCGGCCGCGCCGGTGATCAGGACCCTCTTGCCCTCGAGCCTCATCAGCGGCCGCCACCTGCGGCAGACAGGGGCTCCGCGAACAGGCGACCGAGGTCGTGCAGGGGAAGTTCGGCCGTGTCGAGACCGAGACGGGTGAGGCACCACCAGAGGATGCTCTGGTTGCTCGTGACGACGGGGATGCCGAGTTCGGCTTCCAGTTCCTGTACGGCGCCGAGCGCCGGGAAATTGGTGGCCGAGACGATCAGGCCGTCAGCATCCGGGTGCACGACGGCACGCGCCATCTCCCGCACCGTGCGGCTGTCCTGCCTGTTGGTGTGGAACCACTCGCGCGGGTCGCCGCCCTCAAGCCGGAAGTCGCGGTGCGTCGCGGACAGCACGTCGACCCCGTGCTCGCGCAGGGTGGACTCGAACAGCGCGCCGGAGCCGGGGGCGTACGGCGTGACGACGGATGCCCGGCGCATGCCGACCGCGGCGATCGCTTCGAGCATGGCGTTCGTGGCGGTGACGACCGGCACCCGGCAGTTGTCGGCGATGAGCGATGAGAGGTTCTCGCGCATCTCGGCGCCGGCGTTGAAGCTGGTCTCGGCGCAGGCGTAGACCGCCACGTCCACCCCCATCTCGTCGAGGACGCCGCCGAGGTCGATCGCCTGCTGGCGCATCTGCTCGTGGACGGTCGACGTCATGCGGAGTCCGTGGAAGCTGACCCCCGGGACGGCCAGGCTGCCCAGCTCGGGTTCCATCACGACGTTATCGGCGGGAAGAATCAACCCGACCCTGCCTCGCCAACCGAATTCAGCCTTCATCGCCTGTTCGCCTTTCGCTGTGTCTGGTACCTGGTGCATGTCATACTTTCATAAATCGGAATTCACTTCCATACTTTTCCACGAGCATGCGAACCGATTGCGCCCGTCGCTTTCGGAAGCGATATAACTGGAACATTTGCAACAGTCGGCGTCCGGGAACTGGACGGGCCCAGAGGAAGGCGGACCATTGAGCGCACTCGTACGGGCCCTCGATCTCCTCACCATGATCGGCGAGTCGCATGACGGGCTCTCCCTCACCGACATCAGCGAGAAGGCGGAGCTGCCACTGCCGACCGCCCACCGTCTGCTGAAGTCTCTGGAAGTCCAGGGCTTCATCCGTCGCGACAGCGTCTCGCTGCTCTACTACGCGGGCCGGCGCCTCCTGCGGCTCTCGGCCATGGTGCGGCGGGAGACGCTGGCACACAGCGCGGGCGTCGACCTGGCAGCGTTGAGCCAGCGCTTCAACGAGACCGCCATGCTGACCCAGCTGATCGACGGCCGCGCGGTGTGCGTCGCCCTCGTCGAGAGCCGTCGCCCGCTGCACCTGTCGGTGCAGGTCGGGCGGACTGTTCCGCTGCACGCGGCGGCCTCCGCGCGGGTGCTGTACAGCGACTTCCCTCGCGAGCAGGTCGAAGAGCTGCTGGAGGGGCACGACTTCGAGCGCCTGCGTCCGTCCACCCCGGGCAATGTCGGAGAGGTCATGCAGCATCTCGAAGCGATCCGCCACAACGGATACGACGTGTGCGACAACGAGTTCGACGTCGACATGTGGGCCACGGCGGCCCCCGTGCGGGATGCATCGGGCACGATCATCGCGGGTGTCACGCTGGTCACCCCCGGCGAGCGCAGCGGCCCGCCCGAGGCGCGGCAGGAATTCATCCGCGCCGTGACGGAGACCGCCGCCGACATCCAGGCCGCCATCGGGGGAACCCCGAAGGTGGACGCCTAAGCGACTTCGTCGAAGTCCCCCGCATCGAACACGGGGCCGTCGACGCAGACGAGCGGACCCTCCACGTCGTCGCGGGCGGCGATCGGTGCGGCACATCCGTGGCAGTACCCCACCCCGCATGCCATGTGCGCCTCGAGGGAGACCTGAACGGGCACGTTCCACTCCCGGCCGAGGGCGACGGCCAGGCGCGTGAGGCGACCCGATCCGCACACCATCACCACGCGGGGAGGCGTGCCGTCAAGCCGGGTGCGCAGGATGGTCTCGAGGGCTTCGATGGCGCTCGAGCCGTCCTCGTCGGTGACGATGACCGGCTCGGCCCCGAGCTCGTCACAGTCCGCTTCGCCGATCACGGTGTCCCGAGTGCGACCGCTGAGCGCGGCGAGCACGGGAACGCCCTGGGCCTGGGCATCCTCCGCGACACCCATGACCGCGCAGACGCCGATGCCTCGGCCGATCAGAAGTACGGGGCCGTCGCCGTCGGGAACCTCGAAGCCGCGGCCCAGGGGGCCGGTGAGCAGGAGGGCGTCCCCTTCGACGGCTCTCGCCAGGACGTCGGTGCCGCGGCCGACGATGTTGAAGATGACCTCGAGGTCGCCGGTGGCGACGCGTCGGCGGTGGATGGCCATTGGACGGGGCAGCAGCACACGCTCCCCCGGGGCAGAGGGAACCGTGATCATGACGAACTGGCCGGCGTCGGCGCGGGCCGCGATCGACGGAGAGTGGAGGACCAGGCGGTGATAGCGACCCCCGATCACCTCGTGCGCCACCACTTCGGCTTCGTCCCACGTCGGCTCCGGGCGCAGCCCGGTTTCCGGCGGCCTCACCCTGACCAGGCCCTCCAGCCCGGCGGTTCCCGTCGAACTCATTCCGTCACCTCCTGTTTCAGTCGGCGGGCGCGCCAGGCGCCCCGCGTCGGGTCATGCGTCAGCGAACTCGAGACCGGACTGGGCGTCCAGGCTCACCACCGCTACGACGTGGTGCCCGTTGCTCTCGAGGACCGTGCGGATGGCCTGGAGCGACGGGTACTGGTCGAGGGAGGTGGCCACAACGAGAACGTCGCAGTTCGGTTGCAACTCGGGTGAGATCGTGAGCAGGCCGAGGTCGACGTCGATGACGGCCCTCGGCACGCCGAGTTCACGAGCCACGATGTGGGCGAGGACGGTCTCGTCGGCACTCAACCAGCCGATGACGGCGCCGGCTCCGAGGTTCTTCACCTCGTGGGCGACCGCCTGCCCGATGTTCTCGATGGCGTCGGGGCGAGTCGACATGTCGATCCAGGTCGAGCCGTCGGCCTCCGTCACGGTGAGCTCGCTCACGGCCTGCGCGATCGAAGCGTGCTGGCTGCTCGTCATGGTCGGTTCCTTTCCATAGGGCCTTCTGTAGGGCTGGCGGCGAGGGCAGGCGCCCATCGCCGTGCCTGCGATCATCCCACCAACTGGGCGACTGTGGTGGCTCCCGCGGCCCGACACCGCTGGGTGAGTTCGCGCACGATATCCACCATCGCGTAGGGCCGCGAGAAGCTGGCCGTCCCCACCTGCACGGCCCGGGCTCCGACGGAGAAGTATTCAAGGGCGTCGTTCGCCGTCTCGATGCCGCCGCAGGCGATGACGGGAACCTGCACCGAGGTGCTCGTCAGCCACACGAGACGGAGGATGATGGGCCGCATGCTGGGGCCGGTGAGACCGCCGATCACGTTGCCGAGCGCGGGGCGCAGCGTCACGGAGTCGAGCGGCAATGCCGGGACCGAGTTGGAGACGCAGAGCGCGTCGGCTCCGGCCGATTCCGCAGCCCTGGCGCAGTCGACGATGGAGGACACCATCGGCGGAAGCTTCACGATCAGGGGCTTGTCGGTGACGGCCCGCACACTCTCGACCACCTGCGTGATGGCGTCGGGATCGGCACCGATGTCGACGCCGTTCCGGTCGAGATTGGGGCAGGACACGTTGATCTCGAAGGCAGCTCCCGCGGCGTCGAGCTCTGCCACGATCGGCGCGTACTCGTCGGGCCGATGCCCGCCAACGCTGATGATGACCGGAACGCCCAGCTCGGCATAGGCCGGGTGGAGGTCGCTCAGGTAGCCGCGCGGGCCCTTGCTCGGGATGCCGACGCTGTTGACCATCCCGGCCGGGATCTCCGTGAGGCGGTGGGCGGGGTTGCCGCCGCGCGAGCCCGCGAATACCGTCTTCGTCACGGTTGCGCCGATCTCATCCACCGGGATCAGGCGACCGAGTTCGGGCCCGAAGCAGCCGGAGGCCGGCATCACCGGGTTGGCGAGGGTCAGCGACCCGATCGTGACGGACAGGTCCACGTCACCGGATGCGGGCGGCCTCGCGTCGAAGAAGGCTCCCCGGCTGTCGTCGAGCGCGGGCGGGGACAAGCGCGTCGCCAGTGACATCGGGGCTCCTCCTTCCGGAAACGCCGGCTCCTGCGCCACGTTTCCTTCTCACCTCTTCCATAAAACGGAAGTGGTTTTCATTTGAGACTGCGACACTATCACCCGGACCGCGTTCCGCCTAGCACGGCCGCCTCCACGCACCAGTGGCCCCCGCAGAGCGACCTCCCAGCGCGACCTCCGCGCGACCTCCCCCGCGCGATCCGCGGGTTGAACGCCGCTGCGCGGGCTGAATTCAACCCGCGAAGCGGCGTTCAGCCCGCGTGCCGACGAAACGCCCCATCGCGGGGTATGGGCCAAACGTGCATGGGGGCGCACACCGCGACATCGGCTTAAACGAAAACGGCCCGCTTTCGCGAGCCGCTTCGAACTGTCTCAACCAGTGTGCGCCCGGAGGGATTCGAACCCCCAACCTTCTGATCCGTAGTCAGATGCTCTATCCGTTGAGCTACGGGCGCAATGTCACCCTGAGCAACCGCTCAATGACAACTCAGAAACTATATCAGCTAAACGAGGCCGGCCGATTCGAGCGCGACGGATGCCGACCCGGAGCCGCGCCGATTCCTTGTGAACCCACATGGCGATGCCTCATACTTACCGGATGCGTACTCGGATGCTGAGCGTGGTGGCGATTGCCCTCGCCAGCGTGAGCCTCCCGCTCCTCGGAGCGCAGGCGGCCAACGCGGCGAGCTCGCACACCAGCTTCGCCTTCAAGCCGGATCGCGGCGACGCACCCCAGACCAGCACGCACAGCACACCAAAGCCCGGTGCGACCCTCCTCGGCAACGACGTCTCCTGGCCCCAGTGCGGACGCACGCTGCCGAGCGGGCAGGCGTTCGCGATCGTGGGCGTCACCGGGGGCCTCGCGAACGACACGAACCCGTGCTTCGACAGCGAGCTCGCGTGGGCGGAGACCTCCACGGGAGCCACGGTGCAGCCCAAGGTGGCGCTGTACGTCAACACCGCCAACCCGGGCTTTGCCGGTTCCGGC
Source organism: Cryobacterium tepidiphilum (assembly GCF_003716325.1). Classification (GTDB taxonomy): domain Bacteria; phylum Actinomycetota; class Actinomycetes; order Actinomycetales; family Microbacteriaceae; genus Cryobacterium; species Cryobacterium tepidiphilum. The sequence continues at coordinate 28,216 of NZ_RDSR01000029.1, forward strand.
GGAACCTGGTGGCCGACGTCCAATGTCTACCCGCTCAGCAGCGACGCCGCCGTCGACAACCCCTACGGAACGTGCGAGGGTGCTTACGACCCCGCGTGCGCCTACATGTACGGGTACGCCAAGGCATGGGATGACGTCTACCTGCGCGGCGTGGACCAGCCCTCGCACTACACCTGGTGGCTCGACGTCGAGACGGAGAACACCTGGTCCATGGATCGAACGGCCAACGCAGCCGACCTCGAGGGCATGACCGCCATGTTCCACAGCGTCGGCGCCCGCGTGGGGCTGTATTCCACCGCCTCCATGTGGAACCAGATCGTCGGCCCGCTGCCGGAGTCGAGCGTGCTGCGCGGCCTGCCGAGCTGGCTCCCGGGTGCAAGCTCGGAGAAGACGGCGAAGGCGATGTGCGCCGCCGCACCGCTCACCGCCGGCGGCACGGTCACGCTCACGCAGTTCATCTCGCGTAATCTGGACGTCAACGTCTCCTGCATCTGAGCCGGAACGCAAGAACGAAAGAACGGCGTGACGGAAATCAACCGGTCCCCTGCGACGCTCCTTGATGTCGCCCGCGAGGCAGGTGTATCGCTCGCCACGGCGTCTCGCGCCCTCAACGGCAGCGACCGGAAGGTCAACGACTCGTACCGGGAGCGCGTCCTGGCGGCCGCAGCGCGGCTGAACTACAGCCCCAACCTCTCCGCCCAGGCCGTGGCCAAGGGCAGCACCAACACGGTCGCCCTGCTCGTCAGTGACATCGCCGACCCCTACTTCTCGTCGATCGCCGCCGGCGTGATCCGCGCATCCGACGATGCAGGGCTCGTGGTCACCATCGCCGTCACCGGCCGCGACTCGGCCCGAGAGCTCGAGCTCGTGCGCGCACTGCGCGGCCAACGGCCCCGCATCATGATCCTCACCGGCTCCCGCTCGGCCGACCAGGACAACGAACAGGCCTTGGTCGACGAACTCACGGCGTTCGAGGCGAACGGCGGCCGGGTGGTCATGGTGAGCCAGGGCGAGCTCCCCTTCGACACGGTCGTGCTCGACAACTACGAGGGTGCGCGCCTGCTCGCCCACGCCCTCGTCGACCGCGGGTACCGGCGCTTCGCGGCCATTGCCGCAACGGATGCGCTGCTGACGGTCAAGCACCGCCTCGGCGGCTTCCGGCAAGGGCTCGCCGAACGCGACCTCGCGATCACGGACGAGCACGTGGTGCGCAGCGAGTTCACACGCGACGGCGGCTATGCCGGGGCGATGGAGCTGCTCGATCGCGGCATCGATGAGGTCGACTGCGTGTTCGCGCTGAACGACGTGATGGCGGTCGGCGCCCTCTCGGCCTTCCGCGCAGCGGGACGGGTTCCCGGTCGTGACATCGCCGTGGCCGGCTTCGACGACATTCCGACCGTTCAGGATGTCTCGCCAGCCCTCACCACGGTGCACGTTCCGATGGAAGACGTGGGCGAGCTGGCCCTGTCGGTGGCGGTATCGAAGCGCTCGGGCGACGCGACTACCACGCCGGTCGCCACGAGCGTCGTCGTGCGGGAGAGCACTCCGCAGCGGTAAGCGCGGCCGGGCGCCGTGCCCCCCAGCACGTCCTGCAAGCAGCACACCACACCGTCAGCCTCCCTGGGCGAAACGAGCTCCCTCAGAACCAGCTCGCGTCCCTGTGCGTGCTTCGCGGCTCGCTCACAGCTCCGCGGGTTGAACGCCGCTACGCGGGCTGAATTCAACGCGCGTAGCGGCGTTCAACCCGCATTACCGGGAGTGGGGGCGCGTCTTGCGGCGCGTCTTGCCGATTCGCCCGTCGTGCAATACGCTCGGGTAAACGCTTTCCCAACCTCGTCGCCGAGGCCAGTACGCAAAGGACACTCACGTGGCAGCACAGACCGTCGGAATCATCATGAACGGAGCCTCCGGGCGGATGGGCTACCGCCAGCACCTGCTTCGTTCGATCCTCGCGATCCGCGAGCAGGGCGGGGTGCTCCTCGCCGACGGCAGCCGGGTGCAGGTGGAGCCGATCCTCGTGGGGCGGAGCGAGGCGAAGCTCAAGGAGCTCGCCGACAAGCACGACATCGAGCACTACACGACCGACCTCGACGCCGCCCTCGCCGACAACCGCTGGCAGATCTACGCCGACTTCCTCGTGACCAAGGCGCGCGTGCCCGCCATCAAGAAGGCCATCGCGGCCGGCAAGGCGATCTACACCGAGAAGCCCACGGCCGAGAGCTATGAGGAGGCGCTCGAACTGGCGCGGCTGGCGAAGGAGGCCGGCATCAAGAACGGCGTCGTTCACGACAAGCTCTACCTTCCCGGTTTCCGCAAGCTCCGCCGCCTGATCGACTCCGGCTTCTTCGGTCAGATCCTCTCGGTGCGCGGCGAGTTCGGCTACTGGGTCTTCGAGGGCGACTGGCAGCCGGCCCAGCGCCCGAGCTGGAACTACCGCAGCGAAGACGGCGGCGGCATCATCGTCGACATGTTCCCGCACTGGAACTACGTGCTCGAGAACCTCTTCGGCCGCGTCGAGAGCGTCTACGCGCAGGCCACCACCCACATCCCCCTCCGCGTCGACGAGGCGGGCACCACCTACCGGGCGACGGCGGATGACGCGGCCTACGGCATCTTCGAACTCGAGGGCGGCATCGTCGCGCAGCTCAACTCCAGCTGGACCGTGCGCGTCAACCGCGACGAGCTCGTCGAATTCCAGGTCGACGGCACGCACGGGAGCGCCGTGGTCGGCCTGTTCGGCTGCAAGATCCAGCCGCGGAACGCCACACCCAAGCCCACCTGGAACCCCGACATTCCCGATGGCCACGACTACGCGGCCGACTGGATCGAGGTCCCCGAGAACGACGTGTTCGAGAACGGGTTCAAGACGCAGTGGGAGGAGTTCATCCGCCACGTCGTCGACGACGGACCCAACCGGTTCGACTTCCTCGCCGGCGCCCGCGGCGTGCTGCTCGCCGAGAAGGGGCTGGCAAGCTCCGAGAGCGGATGCCGCGTCGAGCTGCCCGTCGTCAGCATCGGCTAGCGAGGCACACGCATGACCACGCTCCCCCTCCTCTCCCCCGCCGGTGAGGTCACCCACGCCGAGCTGAACGCGGCGCCCGCGTTCGAGCGGCCGCGGCATCCGCTGACGGCCCGCACCGCCTACGCGGCCGCGCATGTCGTGCCGAAGCCGTGGGGCGACAACACCCCGGGGCAGCCGGCTGACATCGACTGGGACGCCACGCTCGCCTTCCGCCACCACATCTGGTCGTGGGGCCTCGGCGTCGCCGACGCCATGGACACCGCGCAGCGCAACATGGGCCTCGACGCCCGCGCTACCCGGGAGCTCATCACGCGCAGCGCCGCGGAGGCGCGCAGCGTGAACGGCCGCCTGGTCGTGGGCGTGAACACCGACCACGTGGCCGAGGAGCGCATCCCGCTCGACGCCGTCATCGACGCCTACAAGGAACAACTGCATTTCACCGAGGATGCTGGGGCGGGCGTGGTGCTGATGGCCAGCCGCCATCTCGCCCGGGCCGCCGAAACCGCCGACGACTACGTGCGCGTGTACCGGGAGGTGCTCAGCGCGGCCACGACGCCCGTCACGCTGCACTGGCTCGGCGAGGTCTTCGACCCCACGCTCGCCGGCTACTTCGGGTCCCGCGATTTCGATGAGTCCTCCGCGACCGTGTTGCGCATCATCGACGACAACCAGGCGGCGGTGCGCGGCATCAAGATGAGCCTGCTCGACGCCGACCACGAAATCTCGGTGCGCTCCCGGCTGCCCGCGACGGCCACCCTCTGCACCGGTGACGACTTCAACTATGTCCGCCTCATCGAGGGCGATGGCGTCGCGCACTCCGACGCCCTCCTGGGTGCGTTTGCGGCGGTGGCCCCCAACGCGTCGGCGGCGATCCAGTCGCTGGGGCGCGGCGACGCCGACGCGTACCGGCGCATCCTCGGGCCGACCGAGGCGCTCTCGCGCCAGATCTTCGCCGCGCCGACCTTCTACTACAAGACCGGCGTCGCCTTCCTGTCGTGGCTGAACGGCCACCAGGCGGCGTTCAGCATGATCGGCGGCCTGCACTCCGCCCGCAGCCTCCCGCACCTCTCCGACATCGTGCGCCTCGCCAACGCGGCCGGTGCGCTCGAGCGACCCGAGCTCGCGGTCGCCAGATGGCACCAGCTGCTGACCCTGAACGGAGTCGAACTATGAGCCACGCCCACCCTCGCCTGTCGCTCAACCAGGCGACCATCAAGTACGCCTCCTTCGATGAGGCGCTGGCGCTCACAGCGGATGCCGGCATCCGCTCCATTGGACTCTGGCGGGAGCCCGTGGCCGAGGTGGGCCTGGCCCAGGCGGCGACGCGGCTCACCGCCTCCGGGCTGCGTTTCTCGAGCCTCTGCCGGGCCGGCTTCTTCACCGCGCCGGAGGGCCCGGAGCGCCGTCGGGCCATCGACGACAACCGCCGCGCCATCGAGGAGACGGTCACACTCGCCGCCGCTGGCGCCGACGGGTCGGCGGCGGTGTTGGTGCTCGTCGCCGGCGCGCTTCCGGAGGGATCGAAGGACCTGGCGGGCGCCCGTTCTCGCGTGCAGGACGCCATCGCCGAACTGGTGCCGGACGCCATCGCGGCCGGGGTGACGCTGGGTGTCGAGCCGCTGCATCCGTTGTTCGCCGCCGACCGCGCCGTGGTCTCGACCCTCGGGCAGGCTCTCGACATCGCCGAGCAGTTCCCCGCCGAAGCGGTGGGCGCCATCGTCGACACGTACCACATCTGGTGGGACCCGCAGGTGCTGAACCAGATCGCACGCGCTGCTGCGGGGCGCCGGATCGCCAGTTACCAGGTCTGCGACTGGCTGACTCCCCTGCCAGCGGATGTGCTGCTCGGGCGGGGCCAGCCGGGCGAGGGCCACATCGATTTCGCGCCCATGACGCGCGCCGTGCTCGATGGCGGTTACACCGGCGATATCGAGGTGGAGATCTTCAACCAGGCGATTTGGGATGCTCCGGCCGCGGAGACCGTGCGGCGCACGATCGACGCATTTGCGGCGGCGGTTCCCGTCGATCCAGCGGTCGCTGCTCTCGCGGCTGCCGACGTCGAGGCTCCCGCGGTCGGGGTGCCTGCCCTCCAGGTGTAGACGCGGGGGCCCCGGTCAGGGCTCGTCCGACATCCTCTCGCCGCACATCTGCTCGACCGTGCCGAGCACGCCCGTGTGGTCGAGCGACCCGGCCCCGTCCGCCACCATGCGCTCGAACAGCGTTGTGGTCGCGGCGGCGACCGGCAGGCTGAGCTGGCGGGCGTCTGCCGTTTCCATCGTGAAACGCAGTTCCTTCAGCTGGTTGAGTGCGCTGCCGCCGCCGGCGAAGTCCCGGGTGCGGTAGCGTTCCCCCTTCTGCCGGAGGACCTCGGAGCCGGCCAGCCCGCCGGAGAGCAGTTCGAAGAGCGGCTCGAGCGGAAGCCCCCCGGCCTCCGCAAGGACGGTCGCCTCGGCAACTGCTGCGACGGTCGCAGCGACCACCACCTGGTTGCACAGTTTGGCGAGGGCGCCGCTGCCGCTCGGGCCGAGGTGCCGCACCGTTGCGCCGAGAGCCGCGAAGACCGGTCCAAGGCGCCGGACGGCGTCGGCGTCCCCGCCCACCATCACGCTCAGGGTGCCGGCCGCAGCTCCGATCGGGCCGCCGCTCACGGGGGCGTCGACAACGCGGATGCCGTCCGAAGCGAGATGTGCGGCGAGCTCAGCAACGCGCGGCGGTGAGACGGTGCCGTGGACGACGAGGATCGGGTCGTCGATTCCCGCCGACGCCCACCCGGAGCGAAGCTCGTCGAGCAGCGACTCCACCTGCGGCAGGTCGGGAAGAACGGTCAGCACGATCGGGCGGGCTGCGGCCGCCACGTCGGGCGCGACGGTGGCCGTGTCGGCGAGACGATCGGCGACGGCCGCGGTGCGGTTCCACACTGTGATCCGGCCGAAGGCAGTGATGAGATTGCGCGCCATCGGCATTCCCATCGGCCCCAGGCCAAGTACCGCGATGTCGTCTGCCGTGATGATCGATTCCACGTTGACACCGTAGCGACTTCGAGACGCGTCGGCGCGGCGGCAATTCCCGAGCAAGGGGTGGCGAATTCGTCCGCTCGGTGCTTTGCTCGGAGTCACTGAGCCCATCGGGGGGTGAAGAGTGGACGAAGCGTCGGAGCAGGCACCGCGCAAACTCGCGTGCGGCGCGCTGCACAAAGCCTTGCTTGGTGCGCTCGTCGGTGCCGGGTTCGTCACGCTCAGCCTGCTCTCCGGGCACTCCCCTGCAAGCGCCGCCGAAGACGATGCGCCGTCTCTTGTTTCCGCCGTCGTCACCGAGGTGTCAGATGCGCTGGGCTCCGCTGACCTGCCGACGGATGCCACGGGGCCGGTTCCATCGGAGGGCGCCGCTCCCGTGCCGTCGCACACTGCTCCGTCGTCCCGGGCGGTCGAGAGCGCCGTGGACGACGTCGCGGATGTCGTAGTGCCCGCGCTTCGCGCGGTACCGGCTCTTCCCGCCCCCGCCGAAACCCCGGCGGCCCCGGCGGCCCCGGCGGCCGACGATGTCCTCACGGATGTCGCGGATGAGGCAACCGTCGTCACCACACCCGCAATGAGCGTCCTCGGTGCGGCGCTGGATTCCGCCCAGAGCATTGAAAAAGCCGCTGCGGAGCCCGCGGGCATTCTCCTCGGCCAGGCAGCCCAACCGGTGTCGGACCTGCTGGAATCGTCCGATGTGCTGGCGCCGCTCCACCCCGGCACTGTCGATGATCTACCCGGCGCGGCCGTCGACCTGCTCGAGCAGGTCGTCTTCGGCCCCTCCCCGCAGCCCGTTCCGCTGCCCATCGCCCTGCCCGGTGCTTACGTGCCGGATGTGCCGGATGTGTTCGCCACGGCCCCACGTGACCTCACTGCAGCACGCGGGACTCCGCTCTTCCGGTCCCTCCCTGGTGGCGCGGGGCGGGGTGCCGGCCCTCTCGAGAGCATCGGCTTCGCATCCGCTGTCCCTCTCCCCCTTGACCGCAGCCCGGGCCTCCCACTCGGCGGTCCGCCGGCAGTCCTGGTTGGTGCGGGGTCCAGCGCCTCGTCCGGAGCCGGTGCGGGTTCCGGGTCTCCCGCCCTTCTTCCCGCTGGCATCCTTCCCCGCCCGGGGTGGGGGCTGGCGTTGTCCACACTCGCCGACACCAGCTGGTGCGGCGGCATAGCCTTCGAGCCCGGCTCCACTCCTGACTGACCGGTCTGCCCTGCCGCTTTCGGCAGCACGCAGACCCGCCCTCATGGGCATTCAGTTTCAGTCAAGGAGAAATGTTCATCATGAATTCTTTTGTCAAAAGGGGGCTCTATTGCGCCCTGTTCGTCGGGGGCTTGTCGCTCCTCGGCGTAGGAGCGGCCAACGCCGCAGAGACGTCGGGTGAGAACGGCGTCGCCTCGGGCAGTCAGGTCGCTCCCGACCTCGCAGCCCCGGTCGTCGTCGACGGCAATGCCATCTCATTGCTCGGCGACTCCTCCAGTTCGGGTTCGACGACGGATGCCACACCGTCGGGCACCGACACTGGCGGCGCGACGACAAGCGGCAGCGACGGCATCGCATCGGGCACGCAGATCGCACCGGATGCCGCCGCCCCGGTCACGGTCGACGGCAACGCCATCAGCCTCCTCGGAGACACCTCGACGAGCGGCTCCTCGGCCAACGGCAGCAACAGCACCGCTGGCAACTCGGCTCCGGCCACGACCGACGGAACCGACGGCACCGCATCGGGCACGCAGGTCGCGCCCGACGCCGACAGCCCGGTAAGCGTCGAGGGCAACGCCATCAGCCTGCTCGGTGACACGTCGACGACTGGTTCCTCGGCCAACGGCACGAGCAACACCACCAGCGGTGACGCTCCGGCAACGACCGACGGCACCGACGGCACCGCATCGGGCACGCAGGTCGCGCCCGACGCCGACACCCCGGTAAGCGTCGAGGGCAACGCCATCAGCCTTCTGGGCGACACGTCGACGACACGTTCCTCGGACGCGGCGCCGGCCACGGCGGCCGACGACACGACAACCGTCGACGTTGACTCATCACTCACG
>NZ_RDSR01000003.1 GCF_003716325.1 Cryobacterium tepidiphilum
AAACGCGTCATCGACGCGTATATGAGCCCGCGCACCGCCCCGGTCGCGTTCATCGACGAAGAACTCGCCGCCCGCGGTGAGACCCGCGACCCGGGCGACACGCGCACGCCCGACCAGAAGCGGCACGACATCTTCGCCGTCATCGTCGCCACCGCCGCGAAAGCCGCCGAAACCCCCACCATCGCCGGAGACGCCCCGACCGTGTTGGTCAGCGTCCGCCAGGAAGACCTCGAACAGGGCACCGGTGTCGGCCACATCGACGGGGTGGAGACCCCGATCTCGATGGACGCGGTGCGGCAGATGATCTGCGCCGGCGGCCTCCAAAAAGTCGTCCTCAAGAAAAACGGCAAGATCGTCGAACTCGGCACCAAGGAACGCACCTTCAACCGGGCCCAGCGCCGCGCGATCATGCTCCGCGACGGCGGCTGCATCATCCCGGGCTGTGACATCCCCGCCGCGTGGACAGAAATCCACCACGTCTGGCCCGACCGGGACGGCGGACCCACCCACACGAGCAACGGTGTCTGTTTGTGCTGGTTCCACCACCGCACCATCGAGACCTCGGGGTGGGAGATCCGCATGATCGACGGGTCACCACAGATCAAAGCCCCACCCTGGATCGACAGAACCGGACGATGGCGACCCGCCACCAAATCACCCACCCGGCTGCTCGACCAACTCGAACAGACCTACGGCAACTAGCAGAATCGCGCTGCTGGCAGGATTCGCGAGAAGCGTCGCGCAGGCTGGGCACTCAGAGTGGGCACTCAGAGTGGAAACTCAGAGTAGGCCTCACGGCAGGCAGCGCTGAGCAGGACGAGCTTCAGGCCTCGGGCGTTTGAGGTTCACCGGGGGCCGCCGACGTCGTGGGCCCAGCCGACGGCGTGGGCGCAGCCGGTGGCCGCAGCAGCCCGAGGCTGGCCCTCAGCTGGTCCTCGGCGGAGGCATCCGCGGTGGCAGCCGCGATGTTCGCCTCGGTGACGGCGCGCACGACCTCGTCACGTTGGATCTTGAGTCCGCGCGGTGCGTCGATGCCGATGCGGATGCTGTCGCCGCGGGCGTCGAGCACCGTGATGACGATGTCGTCGCCGAGGAGGATCTTCTCCCCCGGCTTGCGTGTGAGCACCAGCATCAGGCCAGCCTATCGCCGTGCCGGGCCTGGCGACGTGAGGCGCGATCCCCCGCGGGGCGGCCGTCCGCCCATCCGACCGGAATCCCGAGCTCCTCCACAGTCCCGGGCGATGCCGTCGCCGCGCAGTCCACGACGGCCACGCCGTCGACGGGGAGCCGCCGCGCGAGCGCACCCACCCACGCCGCGGTGTCGGAGCTCTTGCGCGCCACGTCGACGGCCACCCACACCTGGTCCGCTCCCAGGTCCGCGACAGCCGTGGCGGCCTCCTCGCCGTCGGACCAACCGAGGCCGAATGCGACGTAGACCGGGCATCCGTTCTGCACCCCTCGCGCCCGGCAGGTGAGGGCACGACGCCGGTCGGTCACCGACTCAGCGCGGGTGCGGGCCAGGAGGCCGGCACCCGAGACATCCGTTGCCGCCTCCCCCGCCACGTGCTCGGCCATCGACTGCGCCACCACCAGCGGATCCTCGCCGATCCCCAGGACGAGCACCAGGTCGCCGGCCCCCGCGAGCGGTGACGGAATGACCGGCGGCCGAGTCGCCTCCGGGTTCAGGAGTTCGAGGTCCCCGGGCGAAACGGTCGTGAAGGTCAGGTCGTCCATGAGCGCCGCGAAGTCGCCAGAGCCCGTCGACACAGGCGACGGGGCGCCGTGCAGCTGCGCCTCCGCCTCCTCCGCCTCGGCGAGGAGGGCCGCGATGCCGAGCCGGGCGGGAGTGTCGAGGGACCGCGGCAACGGGGCCGGCCCCGGCACCTCCACGGTCACCTCATAGTGCTGGCGTGCGAAGAAGCCGCGGATGCCGCCAACGGTCACCTTCTCGGCGGCGACGATCCGCGCATGAGGCCCGAACTCGACGAGAACGGATGCCTGCAACGTCTCAAGGCTGGCGCCCTCACGTTGAAATCGAGTCATTCGCGCGCACCACCCCGACGGTCTCGATGCTCACGTTCCCGGTCGTGACCTCCTGGTACGAGAGCACAGGCAGGCCTCCGCTCTGAGCCGACACCAGCCGGCGGATCGCCGGCCGCAACGCCGGGGCGCAGACCAGCACGGCGCTCTGGCCGTTCCGCTCCACGGCCTGCACCGACTCGCGCAGCGAGCCCAGCACCGCCTCGGTGCGGGCGGGGTCGAGCAGGATCTGGCTCCCGTGGTCGGAGGGCCGCAGACCCTCGAGCATGGACTGCTCCAGCACCGGGTCGATCATGATCACGCGCAACAACGAGCCGTCGACGTGCTGCGCCGCAAGCGCCGGCCCGAGCGCCTGCCGCGCCGCCTCCACCAGCCCCTCGGGGTCGGTCGACACCTTCGCGCGCAGCGCGAGCGCCTCGTAGATGCGCGGGAGGTCGTTGATCGGGATCTGCTCGGCCAAGAGCCCCTGCAGCACGCGCTGCACCTCGGCGAGCGAGAGCAGGCCGGGCACGAGCTCCTCGACGGCAGACGGATTCACCTGTTTCACGCCGTCGGTCAGCACACGCACGTCCTCGCGGGTGAGCAACCGGGCGGCGTTGGTGCTGATGATCGACGACAGGTGTGTGACGAGCACCGAGACCCGGTCGACGACGGTGGCGCCGGTCATCTCGGCGCTGTGGCGCATCTCACTGGGAATCCACTTGCCCGCCAGCCCGAACACCGGCTCGACGGTGCTCGCCCCCGGCAGGGAATCCAGGGTGTCGCCGAGGGCCAGCACCTTGCCCGACGGGGCGATGCCGCGGCCGGCTTCCACGCCGGCGATGCGGATGACGTACGTCGACGGGGGCAGCTCAATGCTGTCCCGGGTGCGCACGGGCGGCAGCACCACGCCGAGGTCCATGGCCACCTTGCGGCGCAGCGCCCGCACGCGCGCCAGCAGGTCATCGGAGGCGCCGGAGACGAGGTCGACCAGGTCGGGGGCCAGCTGGATCTCGAGCGCGTGCACCCGCATCTGTTCGATGAGGTCCTCAGTGGTGTCCTGTTTGGGGGCGTTGGCCGCGGCATCCGCTGCCTGCTGCTCGGCCAGCTCGCCGGCGACGCGGGCCGTGGCGCGCTGCGCGATGAGCATCAGGCCGGCCCCGACGACGAGGAACGGGATGACGGGCATGCCCGGGATCAGCGCCATCAGCACGGCGGCGCCCCCGGCGATCCGAAGCGCCGTGCGCGACTGGGTGAGCTGCAGCGACGCGGCCGAGCCGATCTCGGACTCGGCGCCGGAGCGGGTGACGATCATGCCGGTGGAGACCGCCATGAGCAGGGCCGGGATCTGGGTGACCAGGCCGTCGCCGATGGTGAGCAGCGCGTAGGTGTTGAGGGCGTCGGTGATGGAGAGTCCGCGCTGGATCATGCCGATCGCGATGCCGCCGACGACGTTGATGATGATGATGACGAGCCCGGCGATCGCATCACCCTTGACGAACTTCGACGCACCGTCCATCGCACCGTAGAAGTCGGCTTCGGCCGAGACCTCGGCGCGCCGTTCCCGGGCCTGCACGTCGGTGATGAGCCCGGCGTTCAGGTCGGCGTCGATGGCCATCTGCTTGCCCGGCATGGCGTCGAGGGTGAACCGGGCGCCGACTTCGGCGACGCGCTCGGCACCCTTGGTGACGACGACGAACTGGATGACGACGAGGATCAGGAAGATCACGGCGCCGATGATCATCGATCCGCTGACGGCGACGTGCCCGAAGGCGGCGATCACCTGCCCCGCGTAGCCGTCGCCGAGCACCAGGCGGGTGGAGGCCACGTTGAGGCCGAGCCGGAACAGCGTGGCCACGAGCAGCAACGACGGGAACACCGAGAAGTCGAGCGGCTTCTTCACGAACATCGTGGTGAGCAGGATCACCAGGGCGAGCAGGATGTTGACGATGATGAGCACGTCGAGCAGGAACGCCGGAACCGGCACCACGAGCAGCAGCAGGATGCCGACGACCGCGACCGGGACGGCGAGCATGGGGAGATTGCGTTTCACGTCAGTGAGCTCCGTAAGGCTTGGCAGGGTGCATGGTGTGCGTGCCGCTGGCGGCGCCGCGGGAATGCAGCGCCATCACGAACGCGAGGACGCGCGCGACGGCGTTGTACAGGTCGACCGGGATCTCCTGGCCGATCTCGCACGCGGCGTGCAGCGCGCGCGCCAGCGGGATGTCCTGCACGATCGGCACGCGGTCGGTCTCGGCCTGCTCGCGGATGCGGGCGGCGACCACGCCGGCGCCCTTGGCGACGACGCGCGGGGCGGATTTGCCCGGTTCGTACTTCAATGCGACGGCGAAGTGGGTGGGGTTCACGAGCACGACGTCGGCGTCGGCAACGGATGCGATCATCCGGTTCCGGCTCATCGCCAGCTGCCGCGAGCGGCGCTGCGACTTGATCAGCGGATCCCCGTCGGAGCTCTTGTTCTCGTCACGCACCTCCTTCTTCGTCATGCGGGTCTTCTTGCGGTTGCGCCGCATCACGACGAACAGGTCGGCCGCGGCGAGGACGAGCCCGGCGACGACGGCCGCCTGCAGGAGGGAGGCGGAGCCCGTGCCCGCCGCGTCGAGGAGGGCGGAGACGGGCAATCCCCCGGCGGTCATCAGCACGGGCGTCAGTCCCTGCACGACCGCCGTCAGCACCAGGGCGACGACGCCGGTCTTCAGCAGCGCCTTGGCCCCCTGCCAGAGCGCCTGGGTGCCGAAGGTGCGCTTCATGCCGGAGACCAGGTTGAACTGTTCGTAGTTGCCGGTGAACTTCTTGAGGTGCACGCCGCCCTGGAAGACGGCGCCGGCGAGGACGATCACGACCACTGCGGCCAGCAGCGGGGCGATGGTGCCCGTCATGGAGGCCAGGCCGTCGCCGAGCGCCTGCAGCGCGAGCTGGGGTTCCGGGTGCCTGATCAGGCCGCCGATGCCGAGCAGCTGCGCCGACGCGGCGTTCGCCCCGGCGGAGATGGTCGCGGGCAGCATGACGGCCGCGGCGCCGATGCCGAGCCAGGCGGTGAGGTCCTGCGACCGGGAGAGCTGTCCCTTGGACCGCACCTCCTTCATCCGCTTCTCGGTCGCTTGTTCGGTGCGTTCTGACGAGTCCGACATCTACTTCACCCCCATCAGCGTGTCGAGGGCGTGCCCGGTGAGTGAGGCGACGATGCCGGGAAGGGCGACGAAGACGATGACGATCAGGAGGAGGGTCAGCAGGATCTTGAGCGGGAAGCCGAGTGCGAAGGCGTTCAGCGCCGGCGCGACACGGGTGAGGAGGCCGAGACCGGCGTCGGCGAGGAACAGCACCACGATCAGCGGCCCGGCGATCTGCACGGAGGCGAGGAACATCTGCGTCACGGCGCCGACGGCGGCGTGCATGGGCTGGCCGAGGTCGATGCCGGCGCCGAGCGGCAGCGCGCTGTAGCTGCGGGCGAGGCCGCCGATGATCAGCTGGTAGCCGCCGGAGGTGAACAGGAGCGCCAGGGCGGTCATCTGGTAGAGCCTCGTGAATTGGGCGCCGTTGACCATGGCCTGCGGGTCGAATGCCTGCGCCAGTTGGAAACCGCCGAACATGTCGATCAGGTTGCCGGCGGACTGCACGGCGGAGAACACCACCAGCACCAGGAACCCGAGGGCCGCCCCGACCACGACCTCGAGCACGAGGGCAGTGACGAAGCCCGCCGTGTCGGGTGACGTGAACCCCGGCGTCACCCGCGGCGACACGGCGAAGGCCAGCCCGATGGCGAGCATGCCCTTGATGCGCACCGGGATGCCGTTGTAGGAGAACGGCGGGGCGATGACGAGGAAGGCCGTCATGCGCACGGCGGCGAGCATGACGGCTTCGATCCAGGTGAAGTCGAGCGTGAGGTTCACGGCCGCGCGCCCATCAGCCGCCGCCGAGCAGGGACGGGATCTTCTCGAACATCTGGTGGGTGAAGGCGACCATCTCGGAGATCATCCAGTGGCCGGCCACCAGCAGGGCGAGGCACACGGCGATCGCCTTCGGAACGAAGGACAGCGTCACTTCCTGGATCTGAGTGATCGACTGCAGCAGCGACACGGCGAATCCGACGACGAGCGCGGTGACGAGGATGGGCGCCGAGAGCTTCGCGGCGATGACGAGGCCCTGCAGGCCGATGTCCAGGACGGCGTTCGAGTCCATCAGCCACCCCCGGTGTGATAGCTGCTCACGAGCGACGTGATGATGAGCCCCCAGCCGTCGACGAGCACGAACAGCAGGATCTTGAACGGCAGCGAGATCATCACCGGCGGCAGCATCATCATGCCCATCGACATCAGGGCAGCGGATACGACGAGGTCGATGACGAGGAACGGCACGAAGATGACGAAGCCGATGATGAACGCGGCCCGCAGCTCGGAGATCATGAACGCGGGGATCAGCGTGAGGATCGGAACCGTCGCCGCCGACTCCGGGTTCTCCTGCCCGGCCGTGCGGGTCATCAGGGCGAGGTCCTCCTCACGCGTGTGGCCCAGCATGAACTGCCGGAGCGGCTCGGAGCCGGTCCCGATGGCATCGGTGAACGTCATATGCCCCGCAAGGTATGGCTGCACGGCCAGCGTATTGATGTCGGTGATCACGGGCGCCATGATGAACAGCGACAGGAACAGGGCGAGTCCCGCGAGCACCTGGTTCGGCGGGATCGACGGCAGCGCGAGCGCGTTCCGGGTCATGGCCAGTACGACGAAGATCTTGGTGAACGACGTCATCATGAGCAGCAGCGCTGGAGCGACCGACAGGAGTGTGATGCCGACGAGGGTGACGATCGCCGACGAGGGGGCGCCGTCCGGGCCGTTGATCTCCACCGTGAAGCCGCCGCCCGTGCCGGGTGTCGCGGGCGCTGTTGGCGTGGCCGGGTCCGTCGGCGCCACCGGGTCGCCCGGGGCGGCGTGGCCGGCTCCCGCGGACAGCATGACCACGGCGATGACGATGGCCAGGCCCAGCAGGGCGAGCACGCAGGCGCGCAGTATCCTCGCTCGCCGATACGAGGCGGCCGCGTTCACCGTCCCTGCCGGAGTGCGGCCGCGGTCTGCTGCCAGGTGGCCGGCGAGAGGATGGAGCCGCCCAGCTTGCCGGCGCGTTCCGGGTGGTGGAGTTCGCGGCGCGGCCGGAAGACGAGCGGCGGTTCCAAGGGCTTCTCCTCCTGGTCCGCCGCGGCATCCGCCAACAGGCGCGCGAATTCGTCGTCACGCTGCGCCGTCGTGGGCACCGCCTCGAGCATGGGGGCCGTGTGGCGGGCGCGGGCGATCGCGCCGCGCGCTTCGGTGTGGATCACGGTGACGTTCTGCTCGGTGACCCCGAGCACGAACCGGGTGGCCTCCACGTCGACGACGACGACGGATGCCTTCTGGCCGATGGCGTGCCGGCCCACCACCGTCACGATGCCCGCTGAGCGCTTCGCCCCGGCCCGCCCGGTGACGCGGCGTTGCACATACCAGAGCAGCCCGAGCACAACGGCCAGGGACAGCACCACACGCAACGCGACGAGAACGGTGTCCACTTACGAGAGGCCCTCGGCGACGTCGAGGATCTGCGTGATGCGCACGGCGTAGTCCTGGTCGATGACGACGATCTCCCCGTGCGCGATGAGGCGCCCGTTGAGGAGCACGTCGGCCGGCGCTCCGGCTGAGCGGTCCAGTTCGATGACGGCGCCGGGTTCGAGGGCCAGCACGTCCCGCACCGACATGCGGGTGCGCCCGATCTCGACGGTCAGCGACATCTCCACGTTGCTGATGCGGCCGAGCTTTCCGACGACCGAATCGTTCAGCGGCCGCACGGAGTTCCCGATCGCGCCGTTGGCGCGCACGCGGATCCCGAACCAGCCCGCCTCGATGCCGTTGTCGCTGAGTTCGAAGAGCACCGTCTCTGGGTCGGCGAAGACAGCGGATGCGTCGTCGATGCGCGTGTCGCCGAGCACGCCGCTGCCGAGTACGGCTGACGCGGCTTCCAGGGCCGGGCGCAGCACGTCGGCCGCTGCGACCAGCGGGGTGTCGGTGCCGGCAGCGGCGCGGACCGCCGAGGTGTCGGTCATCACGACCGCGAGGTCTGCGGAGGTGGAGCCCACGAAGGAGCCGACAACGGCGCCCGCGGAGCGGCCGGCGGGGATGGCGTCGACCGCGCGGACCTGCAACGGGACCGGCGTCGGGAGGAGCCCGACGAGCGCCTCGGCGGCGGCGGTCTGGAGCGTCTGGGTGGGGCTCATCTGAAGTTCTCCTGGACGTGCATGGCGGGGGTGGTGAGTGGTGCGGCGGCGTCGCCGAAGTCGGTGGAGGTCACGACGCAGGCCAGCCGGGACCCGTTGGCGCCCACCGCAGCGCCTGCGAGCGGCTGGCCGCCGACGGCGACGTCGAGCGGCCGGTGCTGCGGGTGCGGCAGGCGCAGCAGGTCGCCGACAGCGAGATTGAGGATGCGGTCGGGCAGTACCCGGGCCGACGCGAGCCGCAGCGACACATCCACCGGCACCCAGGCCAGCTGCGCATGCACGAGCTCCTTGGCGTTGGCGGTGGAGCGGGTGGGGTTCGTCTCGCCCAGCTGCGGCAGCAGCGCATCCGCCGGCAGCGCGACGGTGGCCGCAGCGATGCTCTCCCCCACGCGGATCTCGAAGCCGGCGACGATCATCAGGTCGCCCGTGGCAGCGGCCTGCGCGAACTGCGAGTTGTACTGGATCCCGTCGACGCTGATCGGGGTGACAAGGAGCGAACCGAGCGAATACCGCAGGTCCTCGAGCGCGTCCTCCATGAGCCGGCGCAGCAGGGCCTGCTCGATCAGGGTGAACTTTCGCTCCCCCGTGACGATCTGCGTGCCGTTGCCGCCGAGCATGTGACCCACCCACGACAGGGCAGCGGATGTCGGGAACTGCACGACGGCCTTGGCGTCGAAGTCCTCCAGGGCGAAGAGCACCATGGCCGTGGTGGGCGGCAGCGACGCCGCGTACTCGTCGTAGGTGCACATGATGACCTGCTCGCAGGCCACCTGCGACACCACGCGGACCTTGGCGGTCAGCTGCGTTCCCCACTGGCGGGCGAAGGTCTCGAAAGCGAGCTCGAGCACGCGGGTGTGTTCGCGCGCGAGCGTGGTCGGACGGCGGAAGTCGTAGACGTCCACGGAGCGGGTCCCGCGCGCGGGCATACCGCTGCCTGATTGTTCCTGGACCGTCACAACGGTCACTATCGGCAGCCCCGTCACCGATGTAAGGGGCTGTCGTGGTGTTTTCCGGAGATTCCCGGTCAGGGCTGGGCGACCACCCCCGGGATGAGTTTCCGTGCCTTGTCGGGGAGGGTCGAGAGCACGACGACATCGACGCGGCGGTTCTGGGCCATGTCCTCCAGTGCGTCGCCGGTGGCGGCCGGGCGGGCGGCGCCGTAGCCGACGGCACCCACCTCACCGGGCGGCACTCCCCCGTGTTCCACCAGGCGTCGCAGCACCTGGGTGGCGCGGCCCGAGGAGAGTTCCCAGTCGGTCGGGAAGTTGATGGTGCGGCCGTGCTTGTCGGCGTGGCCCTCGATGGAGACGTTGCGGTGCGCGGTGGCCAGCGCCGGGGCGATGGAATCGAGCACCACGGTCGCCTTCGCGCTGAGGTCCGCCCGGTCCGGGCGGAAGAAGGTCTCGGAGCCGACGAGGCCGACCGTGAGGCCGCGTTCGTCGATCTTGAACTGCACCAGGTCCTCGACGCCGTTGCGACGCAGGTTCTCCCGCATCTCGTCGCGGATCTTGACGAGCTTCGCCACCTCGTCGCGGGCGAGGTCCAGGTCGGTCTCGACGTTCGTCTCGGTGTCGGTGAAGCCGGCGCCGTCCGCCTTCACCAGGTCGGGCGGAACGATCACCCCCTCCGCCGCGTCGACGTTCTCGGAGGCGACCGTGCCGAAGCCGGTCGCGAGGGAGTTCGCCAGCTGCTTGAACTTGCTCTGGTCAACCGTCGACATGGCGTAGAGCACGATGAACATGCACATCAGCACGGTGACCATGTCCATGTACGAGGCCATCCAGCGCTCGTCCGGGTGCACCTCTTCGTCGTCGCCGAGCTTGCGCCGGCGGGGCCGGGCGCTCATGCCGCCTTCGGGAGGGCCTCGGCCGGGACCATGGCGCGCAGTCGCTCGCCGAGCAGGCGCGGCTGGCTTCCGGACTGCACAGCGAGCGCGCCCTCGAGCAGCAGGGTCATCCGGTCGACCTCGAGGTCGGCGAGCCGCTTCAGCCGCGTGCCGATGGGCAGCCAGATGAAGTTGGCGGAGAGGAGGCCCCACAGGGTGGCGACGAACGCCGACGCGATCATGGGACCGAGTTCGTCGGGCGAGGAGAGGTTCTCCAGCACGTGCGTGAGCGAGACGACGGTGCCGACGATGCCGACCGTGGGCGCGTATCCGCCGAGGGACATGAAGAACCGGGAGGCGGTGCGATCCCCCTTGGACTTCGTCGCGATCTCGTCCTCGAGGAGGGTGCGCAGTTCGTCGCCGTCGGTGCCGTCGGCGATGTTCTGCAGGGCGCCGCGCAGGAATGGGTCGTCGACGTTGTCCGCCTCCTGCTCCAGCGCGAGCAGTCCCTTGCTCCTGGCGGTCTCGGCGAGACCGACCATCTGGTCGATGATCTCCTGCGGAGGGGTGACCTTCCCCTTGAACGCGTGCGGCAGGGCCTTGAAGGAGTGAAGCGCGTCTTTCAGCGTGCCGCCGGCGACGCCCACGGCGATGGTCGCCACGAACACGAGGATCATGGGGGCCGGCAGCAGGATGGCCGAGATGTGGGAGCCCTCGAGGGTCAGCATCGTGATCAGGGCACCGAACGCCAGCAGGATGCCGATCAGGGTTGCGGGATCCATCACTTCCTCCGCGGGCGCAGCGGCACCGTGTTGCCGGTGTCACCGATATCGTCGTCGGGGCCCGCGTCATCCGCTGCCGACACCAGCCCCAATGGGCGGCCATTGCCACGCTGCGCGGGCTGGGGCTCGTAGGCGAGGGCGAGCACGCGCGCCCGGTACGCGGCGATCCGTTCGACGACCTCATCCATCGACTCGGTCACGATGTACTTCGCGCCATCGACCATCACGAGGGTGGTGTCGGGGTTCGAGTGGATGCGTTCGATGAGGTCGGGATTGATCGCAAATCGACTGTCGTTCAGCCGCGTGACTACGATCATGGGTTCCATCCCTGTTCTTGCGCGACTCATCCTGAGTCGTCAAGCACCACTGTCGGCCGACCCGCCGTCGCCGTTAGGCGCGGGTTTCACCCATCAGTGGTAGGGGGATGCGTTTCCCTCTCCGCGAAACCGGAGTCGTGGTCGTTTTCAGCGACGTTCAGCGGCCACGACTACGGTTTCCCGTCGAGGAGGGGGTTATCAGCGCTTCAGGTTGGTGAGCTCCTGCAGCACCTCGTCGGACGTGGTGATGATGCGGGCGTTGGCCTGGAAGCCGCGCTGGGCGACGATCAGGTTGGTGAACTCCTGCGACAGGTCGACGTTCGACATCTCGAGGTAGCCGCCGGAGAGCGAGCCGAGGCCCGCGGAGCCGGCGGGGCCGGTGATGATGGCACCGGAGTTGGCGCTCGCGCGGTAGGTGGAGCCGCCCGCCTTCTCCAGGCCGCCCGGGTTCGCGAAGGTGCTGAGGGCGATGCGGGCGATCGGGGCGATCGCGCCGTTGGAGAACGACCCGGAGATGGTGCCGTCGTTGCCGATGCTGTACGACTCGAGCGTGCCGGCGTTGCGGCCGTCCTGGCTCGACATGGCGATGCTCGTGACGCCCGCGAAGCTCGTGACGCCGCCGAACTCGTACGTCACGCCCGAGGCGGCGTCGGTGATGGTGCCGCTGCCCTGGAGCTCACCGTCGGTGAAGGCGAGGGTGCCGAGGCTTGTCCCACCGGCGCTGACATCCCAGCCGCCGGCCGAGACGCTCTTGGTGAAGGTCAGCTGCGTGGTGCTCTTGTTGCCGAGCGCGTCGTACACCGGAACGTCGCGGGTGAGGACAGCGCCGTCGGCCTCGTCGCCGGGGAGGTTGCCCGTGAAGATCGCGTTCGTGGTGGCCTGGGCGGGGGCGACGGTCTCCTTCGTGAGCGTGATGTTTCCCACGGCCCCCGTGTCGGTGATGACGCCGTTCTGCGCGGTCCAGCCCTGCACGAAGGCGCCGTCGCTGGTGACCAGGCGGCCGTCGGAGTCGAAGCCGAACGCCCCGTTGCGGGTGTAGAGCGCCTCACCGCCCACCTGAACGGTGAAGAATCCGTCGCCGTTGATCATGAGGTCGGTGGCCTTGCCGGTGGCCTGCGCCGAACCCTGGGTGAAGTTGGTGGAGATCGCCGCCACCTTCACGCCGAGGCCGATCTGGGCGGGGTTGGTGCCGCCGGCCTGGGCCTGCGCGCCACCGGCGCCCTTGATCACCTGCGAGAGGGTGTCCTCGAATTCGGCGGTCGACGCCTTGAAGCCCACGGTGTTGACGTTGGCGATGTTGTTGCCGGCCACGTCGAGCATGGTCTGGTGGGCACGGAGCCCGGAGATTCCGGAGTAGAGCGAGCGAAGCATGGTGTGCCTTTCAGTTGGCGGGCGTGGTGGGTGCGGCGGATGCCGGCGGTGCGGTGGCGACGCCGGCGATGGCGTCGAGGGCGATGTCGGCGCCGCCGACGGTGACGAGGGGAACCGGGCCGGCGAAGGAGACGGCGGTGGCCGTGCCGCTGACGGTGGCGCCGTCGGCATCCGTGTAGCTGACCTGCTGGCCGACGAGGCCGGCGGCGGCCATGCGCATCTGCAGGGAGAAGTTCTCGTCGCTCGTGGTGGAGAGGGCGGTGATCTTCTCCATCATGGCCAGCTGCGTCGTCTGCGAGATCATCTGGTTCGTGTCCATGGGGGAACTCGGGTCCTGGTTGCGCAGCTGGGTCACCAGGAGGGACATGAACACCTCGGAGTCCATGGTCTGTTTCGGCTCGCGCGTGGCCGTGGGCGTGGTGTACATGCCCGCGGTGCGCGCGGCCGGGGTGACGCTGTCGATCGTCATGGTGGGTCTCTCCTTAGGCCAGTACGTCGATGAGGGAGGATGCCGAGTGCCGACGGGAGGAGGCGGGGATGGCGGGCTCGACCGCGTGCCGGGGCGCTCTCGCCCGGTCCTCGACGGCCGACCGCGCCTGCCGGTCGGGGTTCTGCCCGGTGTCGGGCGCCTGGTCGTGTGCTGACAGGTCGAGGTTCGTGGACAGCGCCGAGGAGCCGGCGAGGTCGCGGCGCAGGTCGGGGAGGATGGCGCGCAGCGCGTCGCGGCCGGCGTCGTTCGGAGCGAAGAGCTCGACGTGCACGCGGTCTGCGGTGACGTGCGCACGCACGGTGACCGGGCCCAGAGTGTCGGGGGTGACGGTGACGGTGACCACGTGCTCCCCCGGGCCTGCCGCGGCGAGCGAGAACACCGGACCCGCGATCTGTGTGGCCAGGGGTGCGGGCGCTGTGGCGGGCGCGGCGGCCGCGGCGGGCGCTGCGGGCGCCACGGCACCGGGCGCCGTCACCGTGGCCGAGCCGGAGGCGGGAGCGGGTACCGGTGCGGCGGCCGATGCCGGGTCGGCGGGCGTCGCGGGCCCGGCGGTGAGCGCATCTGCGGGCGCGTCGACGGCGGATGCCGCGGGATCCGGTGTGACGGCCGCGTCCGGGAGCGCCGGCGTCGTGGCGGGTGCGGGCGGGGCGGGTGCAGCGGTGGTGGATGCGGCCGAGGTGGCTGCGGCTGCCTTTACGGGCACGCCGGGCACCGCGGCGGGCGCGGTCGCCGGCGGGGCGGTGGCGGCGGTCGTCGCGGGAGTGGCGGGCGCGGCGGACGAAGCGGAGGACGGCACTGCGGGGGCCGTTCCTGCGGACACCGTCCCTCCGGGTACGGTCGCGGACACCATCCCTGCGGGCACCGTCGCTGCGGATACCGTCGTGGCGGGCGCCGCTGCGGGGCCCACCGCTGCTCGGCCCGCGACGGCCGGGGCTGCCGAGGCGGGACCGGCGGCAGCCGTGCCCGCAGTGGTTCCCGCTTCGCCCTGGCCGGGCTTCGCCGGTGCGATCGCGGTCGCGCCCGCAACCGGAGCGGCCGAAGCAGCAGCCAGGGCGGGCACGGCGCCGGACGGCGCACCGGCGACTGCGACGACGGAGGCTCCGGCCGCAGCGGGGGTACCGGCGACGGCGGTGCCGGCGGCGGTTCCGGCGACGAGCGGTGCGGCCTGGGCGAACACCGCCGGAATGACCAGGGGCGCGGCGGCGCCCGCGCCGGCATCCGTTGCGGTGCCGTCGGATGCGTCGTCGGCGCCGGACGCCGTCGATCCGGTTGCGGCGGACGTCGCGTGGTCGGCGGTCGGGGCCACGGTGTCGCTCAGCACGGCGGCGAAGGCACCGTCATCGGAGGGCGCGCCCGGGCGGGACGCGGCCTTCGCGGCCGGCGCCGCGGGCGGTGGCGTGGTTCCGAGCAACAGGCTCATGAGGCGCTTCCTTTCACGATGGAGGCGAGTGCTGCCGAGAGCATGTCGCTGCCGCCGGCGCCGAGCCCGGCCCCGGGTCCGCCGAGCCCAGTGCCGCTGAGCGCGGTGCCGCCGAGCCCTGCCGTGCCGGCGAGGGCGGCCACGGCGGATGCGGCGGTCGGGGCCGGCGAGTCGGGGATGACGCGGCGGATGGTGTCGATGTCGGAGTCGTCCATGTAGGCGTCGACGAGGCAGACGGTGCGGCCCTCGTACGGCGCGTGGATGACCTTGTGGTCGCCCGCGTAGATGAGGATGTGGTCGCCGCCGCCGGTCACGATGAGGTCGCCCGGCTTGGCCTCGGCGAGCGAGCCGACCTCGGTTCCGACGGTCATCTGCCCGGAGACGAGGCGCGGCATGTCGATGCCGAGGTCGCCGTACACGCGCTGCACGAGCCCGGAGCAGTCCATGCCGCTCGCGTCCTCCCCGCCGAAGACGTAGGGCACACCGAGGTACTTCTCCGCTGCCGCGACCACGTCGGAGCCGGTGGCGGCGCCCGGGTTCGCCGGCGCGGTGGCGGTGCCGGTGGAGGTTGCTGCCGCGGCGCCGAGCGCGCCGGCCAGCGACGTCGCGAATCCCGCCGATCCGGCGGTCGCGGCCGTGGCACCCGTCGACGCCGGTGCCTGCACGCCGCGGAGCTGCTGGAGTGTGGACTGGATCTGCTGGATGCGGCCCATCGCCTCGATCATCGTCATCGGCCGGCCTCCTGGTCGCGGTGCCACCCGGTGGAGGCGATCTCGTCGAGGACCACCTGCTCCTCGTGCCGCTCCTCGCGGGCGGCCTCCTCGGCGTGCCGGGCGGCGAGCTTCTCGAGGCCCACGGCGCTGGCTCGGGCCAGGTCGAACGCGGCCTGCGCCTGCTGCACGCCGGTTTCGTGGTGCCGGCCGAGGGCGTCGAGGTCGGCGAGCATGCTGCGTGTGGAGGCGCGGGCGGCGGCGAGCGCGTACAGGGCTTCGACGCTCGTCGCGTCGGCGGAGGTCGCGCCCAGGGCGCCGCGCGCCCGGTCCCGGCGCACCCGGCTCTCGCGCAGCCGCGCGTTGGCGGCGGCGAGCTCGCTCGCCGCCTGGTCCTGCTGCAGCTGGCGCAGTCGGAGCAGTCCGGAGAGCGGGAAGACGCGGGCCATCAGTTCACTCCCAACAGGCCGGTGAGGTGGGTGAGCCGCGCCCACGTCTCGGCGGCCTCGGTCTGGTCGTCCATGCGCTGGCGCAGGAACGCATTGATCGCGGGTTCGTGGTCGACGGCGGCGTCGACGAGCGGGTTGGTGCCGCGCTGGTAGGCGCCGACGTCGAGGAGGTCCTGCGCACCCTTGCGCGCGGCGAGCACCGTGCGGAGCGCCGTGGCGGTCCGGGTGTGCTCGGGCGTGTTGACGCGGGAGGCGACGCGGGAGATCGAGGCGAGCGGGTCGACGGACGGGAAGTGTCCGACGACGGCGAGCTTCCGGTCGAGCACGACGTGGCCGTCGAGGATCGAGCGGGCGGCGTCGGCGATGGGCTCGTTGTGGTCGTCGCCGTCGACGAGCACCGTGTAAATGCCGGTGACCGAGCCCGTCTCCCCGGTTCCGGCGCGTTCGAGCAGCTGGGCGAGCAGCGAGAACGTCGATGGCGGGTATCCGCGCGTCGCGGGCGGCTCCCCCACCGACAACCCGATCTCGCGCTGCGCCATGGCCACGCGGGTCAGCGAGTCCATCATGAGCATGACGTCGGCGCCCTGGTCGCGGAAGGACTCGGCGATGCGGGTGGCGACGAACGCGGCCCGCAGTCGCATAAGCGCCGGCTCATCGGAGGTGGACACGACGACGATGGAGCGGGCCAGGCCCTCCTCGCCGAGGTCGTCTTCGAGGAACTCGCGGACCTCGCGCCCGCGTTCGCCGACCAGCGCGATGACCGACACCCGGGCATCCGTGCCGCGGGCCACCATCGACAGCAGCGACGACTTGCCGACGCCGGATCCGGCGAAGAGGCCGAGGCGCTGGCCCCGACCCACGGTCGTGAGAGTGTCGAGCACGCGCACGCCGAGCTGCAGCGGCGTCTCGATGCGGGCGCGGTGCATCGCCGAGGGGGTCTCGTTCTGCAACGGGACGAAGGTGCTCGCCTCGAGCGGGCCCTTGCCGTCGATGGGGCGGCCGAGTCCGTCGAGCACCCGTCCGAAGAGCCCGGCCCCGGTGGGCACCAGCAGCGGGGCGCCGGTGGAGCGGGCGGGCGCGCCGGCCGTGATGCCGTCGAGGCGGCCGAGTGGCATGCAACGGATGCCGTCCCGCGTCGTCGCGACGACCTCCGCGTCGACCCGGGGGCGCTCGCCCACGGTGATGAGGTCGCCGATGGCCGCGCGCAGGCCCGTGACCTCGAGTCCGAGCCCCACGATCGACGAGACCACACCCACCCGTTCCGGCTGCGCGGCAGCGCGCGCAGCGACGAACGACAGCGGGTTGTGGGCTGTCGTGCGGGGGGCCGGGGGCGCGATGGTCATCGATTCTCCCGGAGGAGGGCGGCCCTGGCCCGCTCAAGGGCCGAGGAGATGCGGGCGTCGAGGTAGCCGTCCGGGAACTCGGTGATCGCGTCGCCGCGGCTGAGCGTGGCATCCGCGGTGAACCGCACGCCGGCGCGGGCGCGCGCCTCGGCATCGATGAGTGCCAGGTCGGCGGGGTGCATGCGCACGACGCGCACGAGGTCGACGTCGACCTCGTGGAGGGCGCGGGCGAGGGCGGCGCGGGCGCTGCGGGGCTCATCGTCCAGTTCGTAGCCGAGCACCGCCTCGGCCAGGTCGAGGGCGGCCGCAGCCAGGGCGCCGTGGGCGTCGGCGAGCACCGGGACGGTGCGGTCGTCGAGGGCGCGCGTCGCGGCGGCGAGCACCGCAACGGCCCTCTCGTGCTTGGCGCGCAGCTCCCCCACCACCGCCTGGTGGTCGGCCTCGAGGCGTCGCACCCGGGCCTCGACCTCGGAGCGGGCCGCGCGGAGGCCGTCCGTGTAGCCGGTGGCGTGGCCGCGGGCCCGCGCCTGCTCCTCGAACCCGGCGCTCACGTCGTCGCCGAGACGCGGGAAGCTCACTGCCGAAAATGCGGGGCGGGAGGAGGTGGCGTCAGAGAACATAGTCGTCCTCGTCTCCGCGCAGCACGGTGATGCTGCCCTGCGCTTCGAGGTCGCGGATGGCGCGGACGATCTGCGCACGCGCTTCCTCCACCTGCGACATGCGCACCGGGGGCGCCGATTTGATCTCGTCCTCGAGGATCTCCCGGTTGCGTTCGGACATGTTGGCCCGGATGACCTCGGCGACCGACTCGGTGGTGCCCTTCATGGCGATCGCGAGCACGGCCGCGTCGATGCCGCGCAGCACCTGCTGCACGTCGCGGCTGTCGAGCTTGACGATGTCGGCGAAGGTGAGCATGCGCGAGCGCACCTCTTCGGCGAGGTCGGGGTCGCGGGCCTCGAGTCCATCGAGGAGCGCGCGCTCGGTGGCCGCGCTGGCCCGGTTGATGATCTCGACGAGCGGCTGCACGCCGCCGACCACCTCGGTGGCCTCGCGGGAGGACACGACGGCGCCGGCCCGGATCTTGAGCGTGTCGGCGACCACGCGCACCGCCTCGGGCGCGGCACTGCCCATGGTGGCGATGCACTGGGCGACGTCGGTGCGCAGGGAGTCATCGAGGCCGCCGAGCACGGCGGAGGCGTGCTCGGGCCGCAGGTGGGCGAGGATGAGGGCGATGGTCTGCGGCAGTTCGCCGTCGAGGAGGGTCTGGATCTGGCCGGGCTCCGCGGTGTCGAGGAACTCGAACGCCTTGCCCGCCATCGACGAGGCCACCCGGTTCATCACGCCGGCGGCCTTCTCGGCGCCGAAGGAGGCCTCGAGCAGTCCGACGGCGAAGTCGCGGCCCCCGCGGGCGCCGCGCGCCCCGCGGACGGTGAGGCTGTGGAATTCTTCGAGGGCGCTCTCGGCCACGGATGCGTCGACGCGGCGCAGGCGCACGATCTCGGCGGCGATCTCCTCGGCCTCGACCTCGCTGAACTGCTTCATGACCTGCGCGGCGCGCTGCTGGTCCATGTTCATCAGGACGATGGCGGCCTTCTGGGTTCCGCTGAGTGCGGTCAGTACCTCGCTCATACCGGCTGCCTGTCATCCATGAGGCCGCGGAGGAAGTCGGCGGCCTTCTGCGGGTCGCGCCCGGCGAGGGAGTCGATCTCGGCGCGCCGGCGGCTGGCCTCGGCGGTCGCGCCGTCGGGGGGCTCGGGGGCCGGCGGCGGGGCGATCAAGAGCGGAACGGTGGGCGCTTCGAGCCCGGCCGGCATGGCGGTGCCCTCGAGCGCGGCGGGCGCCTCGGAGAGCTCACCGAGTTCGATCGACTCGCGGGTCTGCCTGCGGGAACGCCGGGCGTAGAGGATGAGCCCGAGCACGAAGGTGATCACGGCTCCGCCGACGATGATGGCCAGGCGCACGATCGCGGCAAACCGCTCGGCCGCGGCCTGCTGCTCGGCCTGGGCCAGCGCATCCGCTGCCGCCTTGGCGCCCGCGCTGTTGAAGCTCACGCTCGCCACCGTGACGGCGTCACCACGGGTGGTGTCGATTCCGGCGGCGGCGGTCACGAGGTTGGTGATGTCGTTCACGTTCACGCCCGAGGTGGCGTCGGCGTTCAGCGCGACCGAGACGGTCTGCCGGGTGACGGCGCCGGCCGGGATCGTGCGCTCCTCGGTGACCTTGTTGAGCGCGTTGTTTCGCGTGGTGTCCTCGGAGGTGAAGGTGCCGTCCTTGCCATCGGTCCCGGCGGGCACGGCGATGTTGTCGGGCCCGAGCACGCCGGCCTGGGATCCGCCGGCACCCGTGTACGTCTCCTTCTTCACGGCCTCGTTCAGGGCGGGTGCCTGCGTCGGCGAGGTGTAGGTCTCGGAGGTCTGCTGCGCGGACTCGCGGCTCATGTCGGCGGCGACCACGACCGTGGAGTTGCCGGGGCCGACCACCTTGTCGAGCATGGTCTGCACGGCGGTGCGCACCCGGCTCTCGTAGTCGGAGGCCTGCTTGTCGGCGGAGCCGGTGGCGCCGACGCCGACGGCGGAGAGCACGACGCCCTGCGCGTCGATGACGGCGACGTCGGTGGGCGCCATGTTCTCGATCGACGCGGAGGTGAGGTGCACGATCGCCTGCACCTGGTCGCTGGAGAGGGTGACGCCGTTCTGCGTCTCAACGAAAACGGATGCCGTCGGGTCTTTCTTGGTGGAGACGAAGACGGTCTCCTCGGGGATCGCCAGCCGCACCGAGGCCGTCTTCACGCCCTTCATGGCCTCGATGGTGGAGGCGAGTTCCCCTTCGAGTGCCCGCTTGTAGGTCACCGACTGCTGGAACTCCGACGCCGTGACGCCCATCTTGTCGAGGAGGGAGTATCCGCCGGTCGAGGAGGAGGGCAGGCCGGCGGCGGCCGCCTTCAGGCGCTCGTCGTAGACGTTGTCCTTGGGCACGAGGATCGTCGCGCCGCCGTTGCTCAGCTGGTAGGGGATGCCGTCGGTGTTGAGCTGGTCGACGATGGAACTGGCATCCGTTGCGCTGAGCCCGGAGAACAGCGGCGTGTACGACGGTTTCGTCGCCCACATGGTCAGTGCCGCGACGCCGAGGACGAGCACGGCGACGCCGATGATCGCGACCGTGCGCTGCGCGAGGGTGAACTCGCGCAGCGTGGCGGCGAAGCGGCGGAACGCCGAGGAGACCTGGGTGGGCATCAGGCCTGCATTCGCATGATCTCGTTGAACGCGTCGACGCCCTTGTTGCGCACGGCGGCCACGAGTTCGAGGGTGACCTGGGCCCGGCTCGCGGCGATGGTGGCGGCGTGGATGTCGGTCAGGTCACCGGTCACGGCCGCGACGGCGAGCTGGTTCGAGGTGGACTCGAGCTGCTGCAGCCCGTCGACGGCGCCACCGAGGCTCGCGCCGAAAGCCGACCCGTCGGTGGACGGGACGGCCTTCGAGGAGATGTCGGTCGCGCTGACAGCCGGCAGGGAGCCGATGGCGGGGATGGGCATCAGTTGCGTCCGATCTGCAGGGCGGCCTCGTACGC
The DNA here is from genome assembly GCF_003716325.1 of Cryobacterium tepidiphilum. Taxonomy (GTDB): domain Bacteria; phylum Actinomycetota; class Actinomycetes; order Actinomycetales; family Microbacteriaceae; genus Cryobacterium; species Cryobacterium tepidiphilum. The sequence goes on from NZ_RDSR01000003.1 coordinate 20,550, forward strand.
GGTCTTCGCGCGGTCCACGACGGCGGCGTTAGCCTGGTAGCCGCGCTGCGCCATGATCAGCTCGCCCATCTGCTCGGCCATGTCGATGTCCGGGTAGCGCACGTAGCCCTCCGCGTCGGCCAGCGGATGGTCGGGCGAGTAGACGAGGCGGCCTTCGGCGTCGCCCAGCGCGGCTCCCGCCACGTAGGCGCCGCTCACGCCCTCCCCCGCCTGGGCGAGAACATAGCGGGCCTGGAAGGCGTTGCCGCTCGTGGGCGAGGCGTTGTTGGCGTTGGCGAGGTTGTCGGAGACGGCGTCCAGCCACTTGCGGTGCAGGGTGAGGCCGGTGGAGGCGATCCCGATCGCGTCGAACGTCATCAGTTGGTCCTGAGCGCGGCGCGCATGAAGGAGAACTGGTGGTTGGCTGCCTGGCTCGCGAACTGGTACCGCAGCACCGTGTCGATGTTCGAGAGCGTCTCGGTGTCGAGGTTGACGTTGTTGCCGTTGGTGTTGGTCGGCTCGAGGGAGGTGGCGGTCGTCGGCGTCGCCTGCCCGTCCCCCGCGGCGACCGACGCGGCCAGGGCGTCTTCGAAGGCCACCCGCTTCGCGTGGTAGTCGGGCGTGTTGACGTTGGCGATGTTGTTGGCGATGGTGCGCTGGCGGAGCGCCAGGCCATCCAGGGCGCTCGAAAGCGCCGTGGCGGTCACGGAATCGAACACGACAAAACCCGCTTCATGTCGAACGAAGGCCGGTCCGTGGCCGAGAGGTGCGAGCGATCCGTGCTCGCTGTTAGCTATCGGCGCTCACTCAGGTTTCGTTAGACGTGTGCGGGATTTTCTTTTCTCCCGGCTATCCGGCGACGTCGAGGTAGACGGATGCGGCGGTGTTGCGGAGTGCGGGGATGCTCCGGAGCGCGGTGAGGTGCGCGGCCGTCTCGCGCTTGGCGCTCTCAAGCTCGGCCACCCGCATCCGCTGTGCGCGGTTCAGGGCCTGCGCGCGTTCGACGAGGGCCTCGGGGATGAGGCCGAGTCCGGCCGGGGGGACCCAGCCCGTCGTCGGCTCCCCCGCCATGGCGAGGCTGGCCTCGAGCTCATCGAGCACGAGCTCCCACGCCGCCAGGTGGGGTTCAAGGGTGGTCTGCTCAAGCGACGCCAAGGGTGCCTCCGATGTTCGTGACCGGCGCCTGCGCGGGCAGCATCGCCGCCGCTTCGTGCCAGGTCTGCCGCAGTGGTTCGAGCAGCGCGATGCTCTCGCGGGTGCGCTCGATGTCGTGGTGGATGTTGGCGCTGATCATCGCCGTGGACACATAGGTGTAGAGGGCCATCAGGCCTTCGCCGCCGTCCCACGCGTCGACCCTCAGCGTGGAGGAGAGCTCGGAGACGATGGCCTGCGCGTGCAGCAGGTTCTCGCCGGCGACGGACCAGTTCTCGGCCGACTGCGCGGCTTCGGCCCGGCCGAGGTCGAGCAGCAGGCGGTCGTAGAGCATCGTGAGCAGGCGCACCGGGGTGGCGGAGAGGATCGCGTCCTGATTGTACTGGGAGCGCTGGGCGTAGGGATTGGTGGTCATCGACATCATCATCAATTCGAACTCGGGAGGCTGGCGAGCTGGGAGGAGAGGTAGGACTGTTGCTTGTTGAGGTTGCTGAGCTGCACCTCGAGCGCGGCGTAGGTGCGCTCGAGGGTGGTGCGGCGGTCGGTGAGGCGCCTGTCCCAGCTGTCCACCTGCGTGCTGAGGTCCTTGACCTCCGACTGCTGGCCGCTGATGACCTGGCTGAGGGTTCCGTCGTACTTGTCCGAGATGCCGGTCGCGGCGTCCGAGACCCGGGAGGCGATCTCCTGCAGCGCCGCCTTGGTCGCGACGGGGTCCTTGGCCAGCGCTGCCTTGAACGCGTCCTGGTCGAAGTCGATGGAGCCCGACTTGTTGATGCTGATCCCGTACTCCGACGGCGAGATGCCGTCGACGGGGAGCGTGGCGGCGGAGAGCAGGCTCTCGTTCACGTCGCGCACGGTGCTGTCGCTCGTGAAGACGCCGCCCTTGACGCTGGTGGTGCCCGAGGAGTCCGTGTTGGTCGTGACGGCAGACTTGCTCGCGATCTCCGAGAAGATGCCGTTGAGTGACGCCACGAGGTCGGAAGCGCTCTTGGAGATGGCGTTGTCGTCGCGCTTCACGGTGATGCTGACCGGGTCGATGGAGACGGCGGAGACGGTCAGCGACACCCCGGGGAGCAGGTCGGTGAACGTGTTGCTCGTGGAGGTGATGGTCTGGGCCGCGGGGGTGCCGGCCCAGATCGTGATCGAGGCGTCCTGCGCGGCCTGGATCGGGGTGGTGGCCAGCGGCGTCGCCGTGCCGCTCCCCTGGTACAGCGTGAACGCACCGTCGGCGCCGATGGTGTTCGAGGTGAACTGGAGACGGTAGTTGCCGCCGCCGATCGAGACCTTCGTGGCGGTGATGCCGGCATCCGACGTGTTGATCGCCGAGACCATGTCGTCGAGCGAGGTCGATGCGGCGGTGATCTCGTGGAGGGTGCCGTCGCTGCTCTCGACCGTGAGCACGGGAGGCGACGCGGGCCACTGCGTCATCGACGCCGAGACCGACTTCTGCGCGTAGGCGAGCTGGTCGACGGTGACGTCGAGCTGGCCGGGGGCGGCGGCGGAGGTTGCGGTCGCCGTGACATCCGAGGAGCTGCTGGTGGCGGAGTAGAGGTCGAGGGCCGCGGGCGCGGCGGTCTTGCCGGCGAGGTCGGCGAGGGACGCGACCTTCGTGTTGAGCCCCTGCAGGGCGGTGACGAGGGTCTGCGCCTCGGAGACCTTGTTCTTGAGAAGGGTCTGCGGGACGGCCTCGACCTGCATGAGGGAGTTGATGAGCGCCGTGGTGTCGAGGCCACTGACGAGACCGTCGATGGCGAGAGTCGATCCCATGGTTCCTCCGAGGTGTCGAACGGATGATGCTGGTTACGAGAAAAGCTGGTGGCGCCGGCGGATGAGGTCCAGTTCATCCGCCGACGGCCACCAGCTGGTGCTCACCGTCAGGTGCCCGGTGGGCTCAGCCGCTCCGCTTAGCGGAGGAGCTGCAGCACACCCTGGTTGGACTGGTTCGCCTGCGCGAGCATGGCCGTGCCGGCCTGCGACAGGACGTTCGCCCGGGTGAACTTGACCATTTCCTCGGCCATGTCGGTGTCGCGGATGCGCGACTCGGCAGCGGTGAGGTTCTCCTTCGAGACGCTCAGGCTCTTGATCGCCGACTCGAACCGGTTCTGAGCGGCACCGAGGGTGGCGCGAGCGGTCGAGATGTTGGTGATCTGCTGGTCGAGGACCTTGATGGCCGCCTGAGCGTTCGCCGCGGTGTCGAACTTGACGCCCGTGACGGTCGCGCCCGTCGACCCACCGGTGGCAAGGCCCGCTGCCGGAGCGGTCGCGGTGTCGACCGTTCCGCCGTCGAGGGCCGTCACGACGATGCCGGTGCCCGCACCGTTCGCGTCCTTGGTCACGGAGACCGAGAAGTTGGCGGAGAAGGCGGCGTCCGAACGCAGCGCGGTGGCGTACTCGTCCACGCTCTGGAACCCTGCGGCACTGCCGTCGGCGGTGTCCGCCAGCGTGCCGGTGGTGACCGAGGTGGTCACGCCGGCGGCCGTGGTGCTCTCGAACGTTGCCGCTGCGGTGGTGAGCGAGGCGAGCGTGGTGGCGAACGACGAACCGGTCGCCGTGGTCGAGCCGCTGTTGAGCGCGGTGGCGACAGCTGCGACGTTGGCGCCGCTGAGGTCGACCGCGATCTGGCTGCTGGCGTCGCCGTCGGCGCCGACCTGGAACTTCAGCGACGACTGCGAACCGTCAAGCAGCTGGATGCCGTTGAAGTTCGTGGAGTCGCTGATGCGGGCCAGCTCGTCGGTGAGGGCCTTGGCCTCGGTGCTGATCGCAGCGCGCGAGTCGGCGTTGTTCGAGTCGTTACCGGCCTGCACGGCGAGGTCGCGCATGCGGTGCAGGATGGAGTGCACCTCGGTGAGCGAGCCTTCAGCGGTCTGGATGACCGAGATGCCGTCCTGCGCGTTGCGGGCGGCGACGTTCAGGCCGCTGACCTGCGAACGCAGTCCCTCCGAGATCGCCAGGCCTGCTGCGTCATCCGCGGCGCGGTTGATGCGGAGGCCGCTGGAAAGCTTCTCCAGCGACTTCGACAGGTCGTTCTGCGTTCCCGACAGGTTGCGGTACGAGTTGAGCGCCGCAATGTTGGTGTTGATCTGCATACCCATGGTGAATTCCTCCGTGATCTGGGTGTTGGTGCGCCTACCCATCCGTGGGCCGGCACTGTGAGCTATCGGCAGCCGCCGCGCCCCCGTTAGGTGTGGGGCCCGTCCATTTCGCCCCGCGCGGGTTGAACGCCGCTGCGCGGGTTGAATTCAGCCCGCGTAGCGGCGTTCAACCAGCGAAACTCGGAGTAGTACTGCACGTCAGGAGGCGGCGGGGCTGGTGGCGGTGGCGCGCTGGTGCAGCGTGCGGGTGACACCGTGCGCGGCGTGGTCGGCCAGGCGGGCCAGGTAGGCGCTGCGGCTGGCCGGCGCGATCCGGGACTCCAGCACGTGTTCGATGTCGGAGTCGTCGGCGTAGTGGGTTCCCATGCCGTCGCGAAGCAGACGGATGGCTTCGGCTCGCTGCTGCGAGACCGCGGAGTGCGTGGTGCCGAGCTCCGCGGCGATCTCCTTCACGGAGCGGTCGTGGATGTACACCTGCTCGACCACGTGGCGCATCTTCTCCGGCAGCGCGGCGACGGCGGCGCGGAGGAAGCTCAGGCGCTCGGCGATGAGCACCGCCTCGTCGGGCAGGACCGTGTCGGCCACCAGGAATTCCGCTGTCGTCTCGTCGAGGGTCGTGAGCACGCGGGAGGCGTCGGCGAGGCCCGCGGCGGCGGTCTCGCGGTCGACGCCGAGTGCGGTTGCGATCTCATCGATCGAGGGCGCGCGGCCGAGGGCGGCCGACAGCGTCTCCTGCACGGCGACGGTCTCTTTGATGCGGCGCCTGGTGGAGCGGCTCGCCCAGTCGTTGGAGCGCATCTCGTCGGCGAAGGCGCCGATGATGCGACGCCTCGCGAACGCGCCGAACGGAACGCCGAAATCGGGATTGAAGGCATCCGCCGCGGTCACCAGCGCCAGCGCGCCGGCCGAGGCGAGGTCGTCACGGGAGAGGTGCCGGGCCTTGGACCAGACCTCTGACACCAGATACCCGACGAGGGGCAGGTTCTCGAGCACGAGCGCGTTGCGTTCTGACCGATTCACCACTGACTCCCGGAGAGGCTTACAGGCGGACAATTCTGCGTATCTTCGGGTGCACGCGGTGAGGCTGAAGCTCGATGACGCTTTATCGAGGTGAAGTTTTCGCCTCGAATCTCACGCTAACGATGGATCGAGCGCCGCCGGGGGGCGCCATACCCCCAGTTCAGGGCATCGTCTGTCGGCATTTATGCGGACAATGCAACCCGTTTGGGGTGCATGGATGCTTTTCACAGCTAACCCCGCCCTCCCCGCGACCGATAGTCGACGGAAGAGGTGACCATACCGCCGGTATGTGCAAACCAAGAGCTTGGAGGAGACGTGGGCGCGAACGAACTGTCGTCGCTGCTGTGGCGCGAACGGGAGTTGCTCGAGCTGCTTATTTTCAAGCTCGAGGAGGAACAGCTGCTGCTGATGTCGGGCAAGACCCGCTGGCTTCAGCACGCGACCCAGGAGGTCGAGCAGGTCATGGGACGGCTGCGGGAAGCAGGCCTCGGCCGCTCGGTCGAGGTCGCGGCACTGGCACGCGAGTGGGACACGCCGGAGGACGGAACGCTGCGCGACGTCGTGGAGCGCGCGCCCGAGGGGCCGTGGCGCGAGATCTTCGGCGCCCACCTGACTGCCATGACGTCGCTCACCAGCCAGATCAAGAGTCTCCGCGACGTCAACGAGCAGTTCCTCCGCGCCGCCGCCCGGTCCACGCAGGAGACGCTCGCCGGCGTCGGCCAGGACGCCCACACCTATGACGCCCGCGGCGCGTCGGGGGGCTCCGTGCCCAACGCCCGCCTCTTCGACCAGAGTCTGTGAGGGCGATGACGTGAGCACTTTCGGCGGCCTCAGCACCGCATACTCCGGGCTGGTCGCGGCGAGGCAGGGCCTCGACGTGGTCGGGCAGAACATCGCGAACGCCAACACCGACGGGTACACCCGGCAGCGTGTGACGACCTCCGCGATCGGCGGCTCCGCCCAGATGGGCATGTTCACCGGCGGCGTGCGCGTGGGCCAGGGCGTCTCGGTCGACGGGATCGAACGGCTCGGCAGCGCCAACCTCGACGCGCAGGTGCGGTCCACGGCGGGCACGTCCGGGTACACCGCCGTGCGCGCCAACGCGCTCAGCAGCCTGGAGACCTCCCTGCACGAGCCGGGCGAGAACGGCTTGTCCACGCAGCTGCAGGAGTTCTGGGCGGCGTGGCAGGACCTGTCGAACGCGCCCGGCGAGTCGGCGCAGTCGGGACTGGTGCTCAGCCAGGCGGGCGTGCTCGTGACCCAGATCGCCTCCGGCTATCAGGCCGTCGACAGCCAGTGGTCAGAGGTGCGGGCCGACCTCTCCGGTCATGTCGACGAGCTCAACAACGTCGCGAGCCGCGTGGCGGAGCTGAACGGCCAGATCCGCTCGACCCTCGCCTCCGGCGGCAACGTGAACGAGCTGCTCGACCAGCGGGGCACCCTCACGACCACCATCGCATCGCTCACGGGCGGGGCGCTGCAGGAGCGCCCCGACGGCACCGTCGATGTCCTGGTCGGAGGGAATCTGCTCGTCTCAGGGACCACCGCCCAGCGCCTCACCGTTACCGGCTCCAGCCGCATGGACCAGGCCGGCGCCGCGCCGGTTCGCCTGCAGTGGGCCAGCTCCCCCGGCACACCGGTCGCCATCGACGGCGGCGAGATCGCCGGCGGGCTGTCGCTGCTCGCCGCGTCGGGACCGCTCGCCCAGGCGGCGGCGTCGTACAACGACTTCGCCACGCAACTCGCCGGCCAGGTCAACGCCATCCACCAGGGCGGAGTGAGCACCACGGGAGCGACGGGCCTGGCGTTCTTCGGGCTCGACGCCGCCCTGCCTGCCGCTCTCGGCCTCAGCGTCATCCCAACGGATGCCTCGGGGATCGCGACGGGCGACCCCGCGTCGGGCAGCCAGGACGGCGGGGTCGCCGACGCGATCGCGCAGCTCGGCGCGACCGCCGACTCCCCCAACCGCACCTGGGCGTCGTTCGTCACGAGCATCGGTGTCGCTACCAAGTCGGAACTGCAGACCGCCTCGCTGGCCGACCTCGCCGCGACATCCGCTGTCGATCGCCAGCTGGCCAACTCGGGCGTCGACCTCGACGAGGAGAACGTCAACATGCTGATGTTCCAGCACGCCTACCAGGGGGCCGCACGCGTCATGACGGCCGTCGACGAGATGCTCGACACCCTGATCAATCACACCGGACTTGTCGGAAGGTAAGCCATGATCACCCGAGTCACCAGCCAGACCTCGATGCGGTCGGCGCAGCGCAACCTGCAGGCGAACATGGCCCAGCTGCACAAGCTGCAGGAGCAGGCCATGTCGCACAAGGCCATCAACCGCCCCTCCGACGACCCGGCCGCCACGGCCGACTCGTTGAAGGTGCGCGCCGACCAGCGGGCCGTCGAGCAGTACAGCCGCAATGCCGACAACGGCAACGGATGGCTCACCACGATCGACTCGGCGCTGTCGTCGACGAACTCGCTCCTGCGCCGGGTGCGTGACCTCACCGTGCAGGGCGCGAACGACGGCGCGCTGTCGCAGACGGCGAAGGACGCCATCGCCGCCGAGCTCGACGGCCTCGGCGAGGAGTTGCTCGCCCAGGCGAACACCACGTACCTCGGGCGGAACGTCTTCGCCGGCACCACCGGTGCGGGCGCGGCCTTCAACGGCGACCACACGTTCAACGGCGTCGCCGGCGCCACCGTGGAACGGCGCATCGGTCCCGGTTCCACCGTGCGGGTCGACATCGACGGCGCCGCCGTCTTCGGCCAGGCCGACACGACCGCCGGCACGGACGACTCGGTGTTCGCGCTGGTCGCGAAGATCGCCTCCGAGCTGCGGGGCACGAATCCCGGCGGACCGGTGAACGTCGCCACGAACTTGACAGCGCTCGACGCGCACATGAAGACTATTGCCGGTCAGCAGGCCCAGGTCGGCGCCCGGCAGAATCAGATCGAGCGAGCGGAGGGTCTCCTGATGGAGCAGAAGGGCTCCCTCGAGGCTCAGCGGGCAGGCGTCGAAGACATCGATCTCTCGCAGGTGATCCTCGACCTGAAGACCCAGGAAGTGACCTACCAGTCCGCCCTCGCCGTCACGGCGCGCGTGCTGCAGCCGACGCTCATGGACTTCCTGCGATGAGCGTCGCCACAGGGAGCGCCGCGCTCGCATTCGTCACGCCGCCGCCCGGGCTGGAACCGCTGGTCGACTTCGCACTGCAGCCCATCGCCGGCGCCGCCGGGTTGTTCGGTCTGCAGTCCCAGGCGAGTCCCCGCACCCGACTGTTCGTGCTGGACGCCGGCGTGTACCTGCCGGACTACCAGCCGGTCATCTCCGACGAGCAGGTGCAGGCGCTCGGGCTCACCTCGCCCGACGACGCGCTCGTGCTTGTGGTCGCGAACCCCGGCGAGGGCGGCACCTCGGTGAACCTCATGGCGCCCATCGTGGTGAACACGCGGCTCGGCATCTGCGCCCAGGTGATCCTCGACGACCAGGACTTCCCGCTGCGCGCATCGCTCGCGGCGCCTGCTGCCTGAAGCCGGCCCACGCGCTCGCTCCCCCGCATCCGCTAAACGCCGAACGCGGGCCGAACGCCGTTGCGCGGGCTGAATTCAGCCCGCGCAACGGCGTTGGACCCGCGTATCGGAGTGCGAACAGCGAGAGCAGTGCCGGCTCAGTACCAGCCGACCGACTCGGAGTGGCCCCAGGCGGCGCAGGGCGTGCCGTAGGAGCCGCTGATGTAGTTCAGGCCCCAGGCGATCTGCGTGGCAGGGTTCGTCTGCCAGTCGGAGCCGTAGCTGGCCATCTTGTTGCCGGGAAGGGCCTGCGGGATGCCGGTGGCGCCGCTCGAGGCGTTGTAGGCCGAGACGCTCCAGCCGGACTCGCGCTCCCACAGGGAGTTGAGGCACTGGAACTGGTCGTCGCCCCAGCCGTACTGCGACGAGGCCATGGAACGGGCGATGGAGCGGGCGTCGCCCGAGCTCACCGACGAGGCCGGCGGGGCTGAGTAGTCGCTGGAGGAGCCGCTGGAGGAGTCGCTGGACGACTCCTGCTCGGCAGCGGCCTCGGCGGCCGCCGCTTCCTCGGCCGCGCGGGCTTCGGCTTCCGCCTTCGCCTTGGCCGCAGCTTCCGCCTTGGCCTTGGCCACGGCCGCCTTGCGGTCCGCTTCCTTGGCCGCGGCCTGCACCTTCTTGGTGGCGTCCTGGGTCTTCTCGGTGAGCGAGCGCACCGTGTAGGCGGACAGGCTGGAGTAGTTGGAGAGCGAGGCGACCGACGAGGCCAGCGGCTTCGCATCCACCTTGTGCTTGGTGGCGGCGATCACCTGGTTGGCCCTCTTGATGGTGATCTCGGCGCCCTTGTCGGCCTGGGCCTTCGCGATGACGGGGTACGCGTTCAGCTGCTCGTGCTTGAAGCCCGAGGTGTGACTGAGGGCGGCCGTCTCGGCGACGCTCTCGGCGTGCAGGTTGGCCTGGGCGGTGAACTGGGTGGCGATGAGGATCGCGGCGGCGGAGGCCGCGGTGGCGGTCCCCAGCGAGGCGCGCGAGAAGATGCGTCGTAGATTCAAGAAATGGTGTCCAATGCTTATTCCGCCGCATCGGAACGCGACGCACGTCCCGGCTTCACGGGGAGTGCGATCCAAGCGGTCACGCGACGGTAACGGTCGTTATTCGGGTTTATTCGAAACCGTGCGGCTCCGAGCGCAGATCCACCGTGGTCGATCGTTTTTGCGCGAAATGCAGCCCCATGCTGCGCCCGAAACCTGACGAAAGCATCCGCTGAACCTGAGCATCTCGTGTAAAAATGCGCCTCCCGCGCCGCCGCGGCCCGGTTCAGGACGGCGGCGAGTGACCGGTTCCTGGCGCAATCGCCGCGCCGATCGCCGCAGAAACCGGTCACCGGCGCTCAGGGCCCGAGGACCAGGAGGGCGTGCGGTGGCAGGGTCACCGTGCCGGGGGCGAAGCTCGGCCGGGCGTGGGGATCGGTCGCGAAGAAGAGCAGCTCGGTCGCGCCGAATGCGGGGAGTTTCTGCTGGTCAGGACCAAGATTGAACACAATGGATGTGTCGCCGCGATCGAGGACGAGCCACCGTGCCTCGTCGTCGAAGCGCACCGAGGCGCGGTCGAAGCGCGGGTCGGTGAGGTCCGGATGCCTGCGCCGCAGACCGATGAGGTCGCGGTAGAGCTGCAGCAATCGTGCATGCTCACCCTCGGCCGATTCGGCCCAGTCGAGCTTCGAATCCTGAAAAGTCGCTGGGTCTTGCGGGTCGGGCACCACATTCGGGTCCCAGCCCATGCGTTCGAACTCCGCGATGCGGCCCTGGGCCGTCGCCGTGCCGAGCTCGGGCTCGGGATGCGACGTGAAGAATTGCCAGGGCGTCGAGGCGCCCCATTCCTCCCCCATGAACAGCATGGGCGTGAAGGGGCCGAGGAGGGTGAGGGCCGCCGCGATCCCCAGCTGGCCGGAGTCGAGCTGCGCGGTGAGGCGGTCGCCCACCGCCCGGTTGCCGATCTGGTCGTGGTTCTGGCCGGCCACGACCAGGCGCCACGTGGGCATCCGAGCGGTGTCGATCGGCCGGCCGTGCACGCGGCCCCGGAAGCTGGAGAAGGTGCCGTTGTGGAAGAAGCCCTCGGTGAGCACCTTTGCGAGCGCCGACAACGGCTCGAAGTCGGCATAGTACCCGGTGGTCTCCCCGGTGAGGGCGACGTGCACGCCGTGGTGGAAGTCGTCGCTCCACTGCGCGTCGAGCCCGTAGCCGTGCGCCTCCCTGGGCGTGATGAGCCGCGGGTCGTTCAGGTCCGACTCCGCGATCAGGGTCAGCGGACGGCCGGCGTGGGCGCTGAGTGCGGCGACCTCGCTGGCCAGCTCCTCGAGCAGGTGCACGGCGCGGTGATCGACGAGCGCGTGCACGGCGTCGAGGCGCAGCCCGTCGACGCGGTAGTCGCCCAGCCACATGAGCGCGTTGTCGATGATGTACCGGCGCACCGTGTCGGATCCCGGGCCGTCGAGGTTCACCGAGGAGCCCCAGGTGTTGCCGGGCCCGTCGGTCAGGTACGGCCCGAACATCGGCAGGTAGTTTCCGCTCGGTCCGAGATGGTTGTACACGACGTCCTGGATGACGCCGATCCCCGCCTGGTGGCAGGCGTCGACGAAGCGCTGGTACCCCTCCGGGCCGCCGTAGCCCTCGTGCACGGCGTACCAGAGCACGCCGTCGTAACCCCAGTTGTGGGTGCCGTTGAAGTCGTTGACGGGGAGGACCTCGACGAAGTCGACCCCCAGGGCGCGCAGGTGGCCGAGCCGGCCGATCGCGGCGTCGAAGGTGCCCTCGGGCGTGAACGTGCCGATGTGCAGCTCGTAGATCACGCCGCCGGGCAGTTGGCGTCCCGTCCACGCACCATCGCCCCAGGCGTGGCGCGAGTGGTCGTAACGACGGGAGAGCTCATGGACGCCGCGCGGCTGGCGGCGGGACCGGGGGTCGGGGAACGGGCCTTCGCCGTCGAGGAGGAACCCGTAGTCGACGTCATCTGCGGGCTCCGGCAGCGTGCCGGCCGCCGGCTCCCACCAGCCGTCGCCGGCCGCCACCAGCGCGTGGTTGCCGTCGGTGAGCACCAGGTCGACCCGGGAGGCGCGCGGCGCCCAGACGGTGAACGGTCGGTCGTGGGGCGTCATGGTCTAGTCCTCCCCGGCAACGGATGCCGCGTGGTCGGGCACGAGGAGCGCCACGGGGTACTCGTGGAGCAGGTCGGCGACGCGAACGGTGCCGCCGTCGTACCGGCGGCCCGTGACGGCGTCGCGCAGCGGATGGCCGGCGAGCACGATGGTCGTGTCGCGCCATCCGCCGGCGGCCGCGAGACCGACCGGCAGCCGGGTGGCGACGGTCACCGCGCCGCCGCGGTCGAAGGCCACCACGTGCTGCGCCCCAGGGCCGTACGCCGGGACGCCCTGGTAGCGGGTGAACCACTCCGGGTGGTCACGGCGCACCCGGAGGGCCCGGGAGGTGACCAGCAGTTTGGCCGCACCGGTCTCATCGACGGGCGGCAGCCATCCGTCGTCGACGCGCGCGAGGAACTCGCGGCGGACGCCGAAGTCGACAAGGCGGCGGTTGTCGGGGTCGACGAGCGAGGTCTCCCAGAGTTCGCTGCCCTGGTACACGTCGGGAACGCCCGGTGCGGTCAGCTGCAGGAGCTTCGCCGACAGGCTGTTCGACCAGCCGGGCTGCGCCACCCGGTTGACGAACGCCGTCACGAGGCCGTTCACCTGCTCGTCGTCGAAGGCCGCGTCGATGAGGGCGTGCATCCGCTGCTCGAACGGCTCGTCCGGCGCCGTCCAGGTCGTGGACGTGCCCGCCTCCCGGGCGGCCTTCTCGGCGTAGCCGTGCAGGCGATCGCGCGACGCCGGCCACGCCCCGATGACCGCCTGCCAGAGCAGGTTCTCGAACACCGCGTCTCCGAGCGGCTGCGCCTCCCGCAACCGGGCCAGCGTCTCCTCCCACTCGGCGGGAATCTCGGCGATGACCGAGATGCGGGTGCGCACGTCTTCGCCGCGTTTGGTGTCGTGGGTGGAGAGGGTGGTCATCGAGGCGGGCAGCGCGCCCTGCCGCCGTTGCTGGCGATCGTGGAACTCGTTTACGTCGATGCAGAACTCGCCGGGCTCTCCCCCGACCTCGTTCAGCGACGTCAACCGGCTGAACTGGTAGAACGAGGTGTCCTCCACCCCTTTCGCCATCACCATGCCCGAGGTCTGCTGGAACCGGATCGCCACAAGCTGCTCCGGGTCGGCCAGCACGGTGAGCAGCGCGTTCACTGTGTCGGCCAGCTCCGGGCGGCGCGCGCACGCCCGCTCGGCCGCCTCGCGGAGGTACTCGCGGCCGAACGGCAGGTACGACCGGTACACCGGGAAGCAGGCGATGAGTTCGGCGATGGCGTCGGCGGCGGCGGGGATCCAGGGAACCAGCCGGGCCAGGCGCAGCACCTCCGAGCGCAGGATGCCGTCGGCGATGCGCCGCTTGTTGTCGTGCACGATCTCGGGCCAGAGCTCGTCGATGGGCACGCGGGCGCCCTGCAGGCTCACCTCGAGGGCGTCGAGCGGATGCCGGCCGGCCGGGTCGACGAGGACGCGGTCGATGTCGCCGAGCGCGTCGTACCCGGTCGTGCCGGCGGTCGCCCAGCTCGGCGGCAGCGGTTCGTCACCCTCCAGGATCTTCTCGACGAGCACATAGGTGCCGCCGGTGGCCTGCTGCAGCGCGTCGAGGTATCCGCCGGGGTCGGCGAGGCCGTCGGGGTGGTCGACCCGCAGGCCGTCGACCAGACCGTCCTGCACCCAGCGCGCGATCGCCGCGTGCGATTCCGCGAACACCCAGGGCACCTCCACCCGGATGCCGGCGAGCGAGTTCACCGCGAAGAACCGGCGATAGTTCAGCTCGGCGTCGGCGCGGCGCCAGTTGACCAGCTCGTAGTTCTGCCTGCCGTGCACGGTGCGCGCGTCGGCGCCGTCGTCGGCGGTGCCGGGGGCGATCGGGAACCGGTTGTCGTAGTAGCGCAGCTCGTCGCCGGCGATCGTGAGCGCGCCGAGTTCATCGTCGCCGTCACCGAGCACGGGGATGCGTATCCTGCCGTTGCCCGCCGCCCAGTCCACGTCGAACGCCTCCGCGTAGCGCGACCGCTGCCCGTGGCTGAGCAGGTCCCACCACCACGCGTTGGTGACGGGCGTGGCCACGCCCACGTGGTTCGGGACGATGTCGACGAGGATGCCGCGGCCGGCTTCCCGGGCGGCGCCCGAGAAGCGCACCAGGGCCTCGTCGCCGCCCCGGGTGGGGTCGACCTCGGAGTGGTCGATCACGTCGTAGCCGTGGTCGGAGCCGTCCTCGGCGGTCAGCAGCGGCGAGAGGTACAGCCAGTCGGCGCCGAGTGCGGCGATGTAGTCGATGACGCCGGCCGCCTGGTCGAGGTCGAATGAGGCGCGGATCTGCAGGCGGTAGGTCGACACCGGGATGCGCATGGCTAGGACTCCTCCCCCGCATCCGGCTTCGCATCCGTCTTCGCATCCGGCTTCGCGCCCGTCTTCACATCCGGTTTCGCCTTGGGCTGTGCGCCGTCGGGCGTCGCACCCGTCTCTGTCGACGCGGCGGCCTCGTCCGCCGCGTTCGCCGTCTGGGAGGGCGAACGCGGCGCCTGCTCGTGCTCGGCTCCGGGCACCGGCAGCGCCTGCGCGCTCGAGAGCCCGGCCAGCGAAGCGGCGACGGAATGGTCCGGCTCGGCCGCGGGCTTCGTGTAGGCGCGCAGCACGATGAGGGAGCGCGCCTGCACGGGCAGCACGGACCCGGCGTCGTGCGGAGGCGAGTCCGTCTGGGCCCCCGCCGTGTCGATGACGACCTCCCACTGCTCCGAGTACTCCGCCGGCGGCAGCGTGCAGTCGGCGTCCTCGGCATCCGCGTTGAAATACACCAGGAAGTTCACGTCGACGATATATTCCCCGCGGGCGTCACGTTCGCGGATCCCATTCCCGTTCAGGAACATACCGACGGTGCGGGCGAGGTTGGCGTCCCAGTCCTCTTCCTGCATGGCCTCGCCGTCGCGGTTCAGCCAGGCGATGTCGGGCAGCGGCTCGCCTTCGCCGCGGCGCACCGGGCGCCCGTTGAAGAACAACCGGCGCCGGAACACGGGGTGCTCGGTGCGGAGCCTCGCGACCGCGGCCGTGAACTCCACCAGCGGCAGGTCGGCCTGGTCCCAGTGCACCCAGGTGATCTCGTTGTCCTGGGCGTAGCCGTTGTTGTTACCGCCCTGCGTGCGGCCCAGCTCGTCGCCGTGCAGGATCATCGGGACGCCCTGCGACAGGAGCAGGGTGGCCAGGAAGTTGCGCTGCTGCCGGGCTCGCAGGGCGAGCACCGTCGGGTCGTCGGTGTCGCCTTCGGCACCGGAGTTCCACGACCGGTTGAACGACTCGCCGTCGTTGTTGTCCTCGCCGTTGGCGTCGTTGTGCTTCTCGTTGTACGAGACGAGGTCGCGCATGGTGAAGCCGTCGTGTGCGGTGACGAAGTTGATCGACGCGACCGGGAACCGGCCGGAGTGCTCGTACAGGTCGGCCGAGCCCGTGATGCGGGAGGCGAACTCGCCGAGCGTCGACGGTTCACCGCGCCAGAAGTCGCGCACGGTGTCACGGTACTTGCCGTTCCACTCCGTCCACTGTGGCGGAAAGTTGCCCACCTGGTAGCCGCCGGGTCCGACGTCCCACGGCTCCGCGATGAGCTTCACCTGCGACACGATCGGATCCTGCTGCACGAGCTCGAAGAAGGTGGAGAGCCGGTCGACGTCGTACAGGTCGCGGGCCAGCGTCGACGCCAGGTCGAAGCGGAAACCGTCGACGTGCATCTCGGTCACCCAGTAGCGCAGCGAGTCCATGATGAGCTGCAGCACGTGCGGATGCCGCACGTTCAGCGTGTTCCCGGTGCCGGTGTAGTCGGTGTAGTACCGCTTGTCGTTCTCTTCGAGGCGGTAGTACGCCTCATTGTCGATGCCCTTGAACGAGAGCGTCGGGCCCAGGTGGTTGCCCTCGGCCGTGTGGTTGTACACGACGTCGAGGATGACCTCGATGCCCGCCGCGTGGAGGCTGCGGACCATGCCCTTGAACTCCTGCACCTGCTGGCCGTCCTCGCCGGTGGACGCGTACGCGCTGTGCGGGGCGAAGAAGCCGATGGTGTTGTAGCCCCAGTAGTTGCTGAGTCCCTTGTCGGCGAGCGTCGAGTCCTGCACGAACTGGTGCACCGGCATCAGCTCGATCGCCGTCACGCCCAGCTTCTGCAGGTGCTCGATCACCGAGGGATGCGCCACCCCGGCGTAGGTGCCACGCTGTTGCTCCGGAACGGCGTCGTTGAGTTCGGTCAGGCCCTTCACGTGGGCCTCGTAGATGATGCTCTGCGCGTACGGGGTGCGCGGATGACGGTCGCTGGCCCAGTCGAAGAACGGGTTCACCACCACGCTCAGCATCGTGTGCGCGGCGGAGTCCTCGTCGTTGCGGGAGTCCGGGTCGCCGAAGTTGTACGCGAAGAGCGCCTGGCTCCAGTCGTTCGTGCCGCAGGTCGCCTTCGCGTACGGGTCGAGCAGCAGCTTGTTGGGGTTGGCCCGCTGGCCGTTCGCCGGGTCGTACTGCCCGTGGATGCGGTAGCCGTACCGCTGCCCCGGCTGCACCTCCGGCAGGTAGCAGTGCCAGATGAAGGCCTCCACCTCCCGCATGGTGATCCGGGTCTCGGTGCCGTCCGCATCGAACAGGCACAGCTCCACCTTCTCAGCCGGTTCGCTGAAGATCGAGAAGTTGGTGCCGCTCCCGTCGTAGGTTGCGCCCAGCGGATGCGCTGTTCCCGGCCAGGATTCCATGCCACTCCTTGCATTCAAGCAATCGTCGATCGTCGGGTTGGAGAGGCCCCAGACCAGGGTCCCCCTCGGCCATTCTGCCGTGAATGTCCCCGACCGGTCAGGGGCACGGGGAGGATTGCCAGGAGCGGGCGCACCTGCTTCACCGGTCACCCCCTGTCGCCGCGGCTCCCGGCGCGGAAGGATCGGGTCATGGAGATTTCACCGCAGCCACCGGTCTCGCCCATGCTCGCCAAGGCGGTGCCCGCCGTCCCCGAGCCGGGGAGCGTCTCCGGGGGGCTTGGCTACGAGCCCAAGTGGGACGGCTTCCGGGCCATCGTCTTCTTCGACGGGAAGGACGTCGAGATCGGCAGTCGCGGTTCCAAGGCCCTCACGCGGTACTTCCCCGAGCTCGTCGAGGCGTTCACGCGCCTTCTTCCCGGGCCCTGCGTGCTCGACGGCGAGATCGTGGCGCGAACCGGGGCGCCCGGCGCCGAGCGGCTCGACTGGGAGGTCCTCACCCAGCGCATCCACCCGGCCGAGAGCCGCATCCGCAAGCTCGCGGCCGAGACGCCCGCGATGTTCGTCGCATTCGACCTGCTCGGCGACGCCGGCGGCTCGTGGCTCGACCGGTCCTTCCGGGAGCGCCGTGCCAGGCTCGAGGCGCTGGCCGGCGGGCTCGGCCATCCCGTCCACCTGAGCCAGCTGACGACGGATGCGGAGCTCGCGCGCCGCTGGCTGGTCGAGTTCGAGGGCGCTGGGCTCGACGGCGTCGTCGCGAAGCCGCTGGATGCCCTGTACACGCCGGGCAAACGGGTGATGCTGAAGGCGAAGCACCACCGAACCGCGGATGTCGTGGTGCTCGGTTACCGCGTGCACGCCAGCGGGAGCGGTGTCGGGTCGCTGCTCCTCGGTCTCTACGACCGCGACGGCGCCCTGCAGAACGTGGGCGGTGCCTCCGCCTTCACCGACAAGCGGAGGAAGGAACTGGTGACCGAGCTGGCACCCCTCGTGGTGCGTGACGAGTCGGGCGACGCCGTGCATGGCGAGACGGATCGCAGCCGGTTCTCCTCCGGCAAGGACACCTCCTTCGTTCGGTTGGAGCCGACCCGGGTGGCCGAGGTGCGTTACGACCAGATGGAGGGATCGAGGTTCAGGCACACGGTGCAGTTCGACCGGTGGCGCCCCGACCGTGACGCCCGCTCGTGCACGTTCGACCAGCTGGAACGGCCGGTCGCCTACGACCTGAGCGACGTGATGGTCTGACGCGTCAGTCCTCCGTCTTGCGTGCGCGACTCGGCTGCACGCGCGGCGGCTCACCGGGCATCTTCGGGTAGTCCGGCGGGAAGGGCAGCTCTCCGAGTCCGGCCGCGAGGTCGCGCTCCCACCATCCGAGCAGCTCGCTGATCGACCCGGGGCGGGCGTGCATGTCGGCCCACGGGTCCCCGACGCTGCGCAGGCGCTCCGGAATGGTGAGCACCGTGAATGAGGCGGGGTCGGTCGTCTCCAGCTCCTCCCAGGCGAGCGGGCACGACACGGGGGCGTGCGGCAGGGCCCGCGGGCTGTACGCGCCCGCCATCGTGCGGTCCCGGTTGGCCTGATTGAAGTCCACGAACACACGCTCACCGCGCTCCTCTTTCCACCACGCGGTGGTGACCGCCTTCGGCATGCGGCGCTCCAGCTCCCGGGCGGCGCCGATCACGGCGTGCCGCACATCGAGGAACTCGTGGGTCGGCTCGATCGGGGCGAACACGTGGAGTCCCCGGTTGCCGGAGGTCTTGATGAACGCCGTGAGCCCCGCCTCCGCGAGCACGCTCCGCAACTCGAGCGCCGCGGGCACGGCCTCGGCGAACCCCGTGCCGGGCTGCGGGTCGAGGTCGATGCGCAATTGGTCGGGATTGTCGGAGTTCTCGGCCCGCGAGGCCCACGGATGGAAGACGACCGTGTTCATCTGGGCGGCCCAGACCGCGCCGGCCGGTTCGTCGATGACCAGCTGCGGATGCGTCCGCGCGCTCGGGTAGCGCACCGTCACCGCGCGCATGAAGTCGGGCGCCCCCTTCGGCGGGTTCTTCGAGAAGAACTCCTCTCCCTCGATGCCGCCGGGAAAGCGCTGCAGTGCCAGCGGTCGGTCGCCGTTCGCGCGCACGAACGCCTCCCCCACCGCCACCAGGTAGCGGGCGAGGTCCAGCTTGGTGATCCCGAGGTCCGGCCACAGCACGCGCCCCGGGCTGGAGATGCGCACCACCCGTTCGCCGTGCGGTCCGGGTACGGAGAGCATGTGCGCGTCGCTGGCCATACCCACAACCTACCCGGCGCTCCCCCAGCGCACACTCAGATTTGACGAGCTTTCCTTAGAAATACCCCCATTCGGGGGTAGCGGGTGAGGGCCCCGGGATCGATATGATTGCATCGCGTTGTACCCGAGCAACGCGGACGCCCGTGGCCACCCACCCGTGGGCATCCACCTTCGTTCCAAGGAATACCATGGCTCACGCACACCCTCGAGTGCCCGTCCTCCATCGTCGCAGCCTGGCATTCGTCACGGCATTCCTGACCATGGCCGGAGTGCTCGTCACCATCGAGGCGTCCCCCGCCCACGCCGCCACCGGCGGTATCGTCATCTCCGAGCTGAACTACCATGCCGGTTCCGACCTCGACACCGATGACTTCCTCGAACTCACGAACGCGGGCACGACATCCGTCGACATGTCGGGGTGGTCGTTCACGGCGGGCGTCTCCGGAACCCTGCCGGCCGGCAGTGTCGTCGCACCGGGCGCACGCTTCGTCGTGGCCAGAGACGCGGCCCAGTTCACCGCCACCAACGGCTTCGCACCCGACGCCGTGTACGGCGGGGACCTGAAGAACAGCTCCGAGGCCGTCACCCTCGTTGACGCCAACCTGGCCACGGTCGACACCGTCACCTACGCCGACACGGCCCCGTGGCCCACCTCACCCGACGGCACCGGGCCCACCCTGGAGCTTCGCGACCTCGCCGCCGACAACGAGCAGCCCGAGAACTGGGGCGCCAGCCTGCTGAACGGGGGCACGCCGCGCGCGAAGAACTCCGTCGAAGGCACCACACCCGCGCCGGCCACGCCGACCGTGACCGATCTGACGGCGACGCCGGCACGCCCGGCCGCCGGGCAGGCCGTCGTCGTCTCCGCCCGGCTCGCGGCGGGTTCGGATGCCTCCCTCACCTACAAGGTCACGTTCGGCAACGACGTGGCGATCCCGTTCCGCGACGACGCCGCGAGCCCCGGCGGAGCCGGCGACGGGGTCTACGCCGCCACGATCCCCGCCCAGTCCGCCGGCAAGCTCATCCGCTACCGCATCGAAGCGCGCGTGAACGGCACCTCGTATTCCGAGCCGGCTGAGGGCGACTCCGCCCACTACCGCGGCCTCGTCGTACGCGACCCGAACGTGACGAGCACGATCCCGATCATCGAATGGTTCATGGATGACGCGGTGTACAACGACATCCTCGCCAACCACCGGGAAGACGACGTCCAGGGCGACGCGGTCTGGGCGTACGACGGCCAGGTCATCGACGGCGTGCTCATGAACGTGCGCGGCAACTCCTCGCGCACCGACCCGAAGGTCAACTGGAAGGTCGAACTCCCGAAGGGATACACCTTCGACCTCGGCGGCAAGCTGCCGTACGCGCTCGACGAGTTCGCACTGCAGAACTACTCGCACAACTTCACCGACGTCGGCTGGGACACCGTGAAGGACGCCGGCGCCCGGGCGCTGAACATCATCCCCGTGCGCACCCAGCGCAATGGCGCGTTCTGGGGCCTCACTCGAATCATGGAGACCGAGGACGGCGAATGGCGCAAGGACCAGGGCGTCGAGGACTGGGCGATCTACAAGGGCGACGCCGGCAGCGTGGGTCGCACGAGCTCCCCGTCTGCGCTCGAGGCGTCGGGCTGGCTCGACAAGAAGACCCGCGAGGACGAGGACTTCACCGATGTGTGGACCCTGTCCAACACCGTTGACGCCTCCCCCAGCGCCGCGCAGCGGGCCTGGATCTACCAGAACGTCAACGTTCCCGAGCTCATCAACTACATGGCGATCAACTCGATCATCCGTCACCAGGACAGCGGCTATTACAACTGGTGGCTCGCCCGCGACACGGCCGACACCGGCCGCTGGGAGATGTGGCACTGGGACCTCAACTGGATCTTCACCACGCCGTCCCGTGACGGCAAGGGCGAATTCCTCACGCCGGACACCTCGAACAACTTCACGCAGGCGATGCTCGCCTACCCGGAGTTCAAGGAGATGTTCTTCCGCCGGCTGCGCACGCTGGCCGACGAGTTCCTGCCGGCCGGCAAGTACGAGGCCGAATGGGACGCCATCACCGCGCAGACCGGTGCGGACTGGAACCTCGACCGCGCGAAGTGGGGCGGCTACACCCCATCGTCGGCACGCTCGGCATTCCTCGACGGCCTCGCCGACCGCCGCAGCGTGATCGCGAACAACACCGGTTCCGGCAAGCCCGTGCCCGCCAGCCAGTCGGCGAGCGCGTCGGTGGTGATCAACGAGATCCAGTACAACCCGGGCGGCACCGGCGGGGAGTTCATCGAGCTCGCCAATCCGGGCAGCACGGCTGTCGACATCTCGGGGTGGACGATCGACGCGATCGACCTCACCGTGCAAGCGGGCACCGTCATCCCGGCCGGCGGTCGGGTGGTGTTCGTGGAGAACGACACTGCCTTCCGCTCCGCGTACACCGGCGCGAACCGCTTCGTCGGGGGCGAATACGACGGCGCCCTGAGCAACGGTGGCGAGACGCTGGAACTCAAGCAGGGCAGCCGGGTCGTCGACACGGTCGCCTTCGATGACGCGTCACCGTGGCCCGTCGCGGCCGACGGCACCGGTCCGTCACTGGAGCTCGTGTCACCGACCGCCGACAACTCGGTGGCGAGCAACTGGCGCGCCGCGTCCACGACGGCCGGCACGCCGGGCCTCGAGAACACGGCGGGCGGCGCCGACCCGGGTGACGGCGGTGGCGACCCCGGAGACGGCGGCGGCACCCCGCCACCGGCAGGCACCCTCGCCAAGGACACCTTCGAGCGCACCAGCAGCGGCGGCCTCGGCACGGCTGAGACCGGTGGGGCCTGGACCGTCGCGGGAACGTCCTCCGCGTACAGCGTCTCGGACGGCGCCGCGAAGATCAGCGTTCCCGGGGGCAGCAACCGTTTCGCCTACCTGATCGGCGTGTCATCCACCGACACCGATCTGCGGGCGACGACCTGGCTGACCCGCCCGACGAGCAGCAGCGCCTACGTCGGCGTCATCGGGCGCAGGGTGGGCACCGACAGTTACGGCGCCCGCGCCGTGGTCGGCAGCTCCGGATCGGTCTCGCTGCAGCTGCAGCGCAACACCGACACCATTCTCCGGTCGGCCAGTGTGCCGGGCCTGAGCTACGCGACGGGCGACAAGCTGGCGTTCCGCCTGCAGGTCACCGGCACGGCGCCCACGACCATCCAGGCCAAGGTCTGGAAGGCGGGCACCGCCGAGCCGGCCGCCTGGCAGGCAATCGTCACCGATACGACGGCAGCCCTGCAGCAGGCGGGTGGCATCGGCCTCTACAGCTACCTCAGCCGCAGCGCAGCCCCGACCCCGAACACCATCTCCTTCGATGACCTCAGTGCCACCGGCACCGGCGACGGCGCGGGAGGCGGCGGAACGCCGGAGCCCCCGGCGAACGTGGCACCGGTGGCCGCGTTCTCCTCCACGACCGACAAGCTCGCCGTGAACGTCACGGGGGCGGCGTCCAGCGACGCGGATGGCAGCATCCGCTCGTACGCCTGGACCTTCGGCGACGGCGGCACGGCGGCCGGCGTGACCGCCGGTCACACCTATGCGTCGGCCGGCGACTACACCGTCACCCTGACGGTGACCGACGACGCCGGAGCGACGAACCGGGTAAGCCACACGGTGACCGTGGCGGATGACGTGACGCCGCCTCCGGCCGGCGGCACCGACCTCGCCACGGACACCTTCGAGCGCACCGCCAGCGGCGGCCTCGGCAGCGCCGAGACCGGTGGGGCGTGGACGGTCGCGGGGTCCGCGTCGGCATACGGCGTGTCCGACGGTGCGGCGAAGATCACGGCGGCCGGCGGCAGCAATCGCTACGCCTACCTGAACGCGGTGTCTTCCGCTGACACCGATCTGCGGGCAACGGCCTGGTTCACCCGGCCGGTCAGCAGCAGTGTGTACGTGGGTGTCATCGGGCGCCAGGTCGGCAGCGACAGCTACGGCGCCCGCGCGGTCATCAGCAGCTCCGGCTCGGTGACCCTGCAGCTGCAGCGCAACACCGACACCATCCTCCGGTCGGCCAGCGTGCCGGGCCTGAGCTACGCGACGGGCGACAAGCTCGCGTACCGGCTGCAGGTCACCGGCACGGCGCCCACCACCATCCAGGCCAAGGTCTGGAAGGCGGGCACCGCCGAGCCGGCCGCCTGGCAGGCAACCGCTACCGACTCGACGGCAGCGCTGCAGAAGGCCGGAGCGATCGGTCTCTACACCTACCTCAGCCGCAGCGCCGCTCCCACCAATCTCATCTCGTTCGACGACCTCACCGCCACGAGCACGAAGTAGCCAGGGGACGCCGACTCACAGGAGAGGACACGATCAGGACGCACCTCGAGACGGCGACGAGCAGCTCAGCGAGCTGCTCGTCGCCTCGTGTGCGCCCTGCCCTTCCGGGGACCGCGCTCAGGCGACGTCGAGCCCGGCGGCCGACTCCGCCTCGGTCGCTTCCAGGGCGAGCCGACGGCGATAGAGCTGCACGGCCACCACGACGGGCATGGCCGCGACCGCGACGACGCGCAGCCACGGCCGGTCGAGGACGTGACCGGTGACGTGGTCGAGCGACACCCGGCCGGCCCCACCCACCGCGAACGACGCGGCAGCGAGGCCGAGGACCGCCGGGTATTCCAGCCCGCCTTCCGCAGCGAAGAAGCCGTTCCGCACGTGGGTGCTCGCTGCGACGCTCATGGTCGTGGCCGCGCCGGCGCCGGCGAGGGGGGTGCACAGCCCGAGGGCGAGGGCGGCTCCCGAGCCGGCTTCGCCGAGGCCGGCGAGCACCGCGTTCGGCTTCGCGGGGCGGAAGCCCATGGCGTGCATTCCCTTGGCCGTCCCCTCGACACCGCCGCCGCCGAACCAGCCGAAGAGTTTCTGCGAGCCGTGGGCGACGAGGACCGCGCCCAGCGCGACACGGAACAGGGTCTGCGCGGCGATGGCCGCAGGACTGGTGCTCTCTCCGGACATGCGGGGATCCTCCTGTTCGGAATGCGCGGGCCGGCGAGCCCGTTCGCGACCCACCGTACCCGCGCATCCGTCGCCGCGCAGCTGGGCCGGGCGGCACGCCGCACCGGCCCGCCGAGCTGTTCGACGGGCCGGTGGGCGATCAGGCGGCCTGGAGGTCGCCCGTCCGGGCGGTGACCTGCACGGCGCCGTCCGAGGCCGCGACGGTGACGGTGTCGCCCGCGGCGAGTACGCCTTCGACCAGCATCTCCGCGATCCTGTCGTCGACCTCACGCTGGATCACCCGCCGCATCGGCCGCGCGCCGTACTCCGGCTGGTAGCCCTCGGCGGCGATCCAGTCCAAGGCCTCCTCGGTGACGCGCAGGCCGATGCCCTGCGCCTGCAGCCGGTCCTCGGTCTTGCCCACCAGGAGCCGCACGATGCGGCGCAGGTCGGCCGTGCCGAGCTTGCGGAACAGAACGATCTCGTCGATGCGGTTGAGGAACTCCGGCCGCATCGCGTCTCGCAGCGCCCCCATCACCCGGCTGCGCAGCGCCTGCTCCGAGCCGAATCCGGTGTCGTCGTCGCTCGCGGCGACGAAGCCGAGGGCGCCGCTGCGGCTGGCGAGGAACTCCGATCCGAGGTTCGAGGTCATGATGACCACGGCGTTGCGGAAGTCGACCGTGCGCCCCTGCCCGTCGGTCAGCCGGCCGTCGTCGAGCACCTGCAGCAGCAGGTTGAAGACGTCGGGATGCGCCTTCTCGACCTCATCGAGGAGGATCACCGAGTATGGGTTGCGCCGCACTCTCTCGGTGAGCTGCCCGGCTTCGCCGTAGCCCACGTAGCCGGGAGGAGCGCCGACCAGCCGGCTGACCGTGTGCCGCTCGCCGAACTCGCTCATGTCGAAGCGCAACAGGGCGCTCTCGTCGCCGAACATCGCTTCGGCCAGCGACCTGGCCAGTTCCGTCTTGCCGACGCCGGTCGGCCCGAGGAACAGGAAACTCCCGACCGGCCGGCTGGGGTCTCCGAGGCCGGTGCGGCCACGCCTGATCGCCTTCGCGATGGCGGTCACGGCGTCGTCCTGACCGATGACCCGTTCGTGCAGGTCCGCCTCGAGCCCCGACAACCGTTGCCGGTCGCCCTGCGTCAGGCGGGCGACGGGGATGCCGGTGGCGCGGGAGATCACCGCGGCGATCTGGCCTTCGTCGACGACCCGGTCGGCCGCCCGGTCTGCACCGGCGGGCGATTCCGCCTCCTGGAGCCGGGTTTCGGATTCCTCGATGCGGTCACGGAGGCTCGAGGCCTCCTCGTAGCGCTCGTCGGCCACCGCGTCGGCCTTGGCTCTCTGCAGCGTCGCGAGCTCCTCACGGAGCGAGGCCACATCGACCCGCGGCAGGGCGGCGAGCTGCCGCCGGGCGCCCGCCTGATCGATGAGGTCGATGGCCTTGTCGGGGAGTTGCCGGTCCGTCAGGTAGCGGGCCGAGAGCTCGACCGCCGCGCGCACGGCGTCGTCGGTGAATCGCACACCGTGGTGTTCCTCGTAGCGGCCGCGGAGTCCCATCAGGATCGCCACGGCGTCCTCGATGGCCGGCTCCTCGACACGCACCGGCTGGAACCGACGCTCCAGCGCCGGGTCCTTCTCCACCGTGCGGTACTCGTCGAGGGTGGTGGCGCCGATCAGGTGCAGCTCGCCGCGGGCCAGTCGGGGCTTGAGGATGTTGCCCGCGTCCATTCCGCCGTCGCCGCCCGCGCCGGCCCCCACGATGCCGTGAAGTTCGTCGATGAAGACGATGACTTCGCTGCGGCGGGCGCTGATCTCATCCATCAGCGTCGTCAGTCGTTCTTCGAAGTCGCCGCGGAAGCGCGTGCCGGCGAGCATCGCCGGCAGGTCGAGTGCGATGACGCGCTTGTGCCGCAGTTGCTCGGGCACGTCGCCGGCCGCGATCGCCTGGGCAAGGCCCTCGACGACGGCCGTCTTGCCGACGCCGGCTTCGCCGATCAGCACCGGGTTGTTCTTGGTGCGTCGGGCGAGGATCTCCACGGTCTGCTCGATCTCGTCGGCCCGGCCGATCACCGGGTCGAGTCCGCCCTCGCGGGCACGCTCGGTGAGGTCGATGCCGAACCGCTCCAGCATGGGGGCCTCGGAGGCGCCGTCCGGCGCCGGGTTCGCTTCCCGCCGGGCGTCGCCGGCCTGCAGCGCCTGCGGCGTCACGCCGAGGGTCGCCAGCAGCTGGCCCACGGCCGCGTCCTGGTTCACCACGAGGGCGAAGAACAGGTGCTCGGGATCGATGTAGGTGGAACCGAAGGCGCGGGCCACCTGGTGTGCGTCCAGGAGCGCGCGCTGGGCCGACGGGGTGAGCGACGGCGCCGACGCGGTCTGTCCGGACGAGTCCCGGGGAAGCCGCTCCAGGACCGCGGCGGTGACGCGGTCGGGGTCGACGCCGATGCCGCGGAGCACGTCGAGCGCCGGCGACTGCGGCGCCATGACGTGCAGGATGTGCAGGGCGTCGAGTTCGGAGTGGCCGCGCTCGAGTGCGAACCGCGCGGCCTGCGCGAGCACCTCGTGGGTACGGCGGCTGAGGAGCCGCGTGATGTCGATCGGACGCGCCGCCTGTGCAGCGCGCTGCCCCTGCAGGTAGCGGGCGAGGAACTCGTCGAACGAGCCGTTCCCCTGACCGTCCGGGCCGAAGAATGAAGGCATCTGACCTCCTCTAGAAACTTGAGTGCCTTTGACTCAACCCAACGCGGCACCCGGCGGAATCATTCCCGCGACGCGTGCCACCCGCTCGGGGGCTGGCGCCGGACGAAAAGTTGTGAGAAAAGCTCGCGTCCCCCCGAGGATGGGAGTACCGTACCGCTAACCGGTCGGGGCCGTGCAGCCTCCCGGTGACAACCCGAAACACGCACTGTGGAGCCATCATGCACTCGAAGAACCTGGTTCCGGTCGCTGTCGCGACCCTGCTCCTCCTGACGACTTCCTCCCTGGTGGCCCGGCCCGCCGCCGCCGCAGACGACTTCTCCTTCACGGTGATCGGCGACGTGCCATACGGGGAGACGCAGTACGACAACTTCACCACGTTCACCAACCAGATCAACGCCGACCCCGCCTTGCAGATGGTCAGCCACATCGGCGACATCAGCAGCCCGCTCAACTGCTCGGACGCCTACTACGCCGACATCAAGTCGCGATTCGATCGGTTCGCCGACCCGTTCGTCTATACGCCGGGCGACAACGAATGGACGGACTGCAGCCGCGCAACGGTCGGCGCCGCCAACCCGCTCGAGCGGCTGGCAGCGGTGCGCAGCACCTTCTTCCCCTCCCCGGGGACCACGCTCGGCGCCAACAGGATGAGCGTCACCGCACAGTCCGGCTACCCGGAGAACGTGCGCTTCAACCAGAGCGGCCTCACCTTCGCCACCCTGCACATCGTGGGCTCGAACAACGACCTGAACACCTGGAGCGGCTATTCTTCCCGAACGTCGGCCCAGAGCGCGGAGGTGACGGCCCGCACCAACGCGGACATCGCCCATCTGCACGACGCCTTCGCCCAGGCCAAGGCCGCCGGCAGCCGCGCGGTCGTGCTGCTGACCCAGGCCGACATGTTCTACTCGAGCTGGACGGGCACGACCTACAAGACGGCGTTCCAGCCGTTGGTGCGGGCCATCGCATCGGAGAGTGCGAGTTTCCAGAAGCCGGTCTTCCTGATCAACGGCGACAGCCACTCCTACGTCAATGACAAACCGCTCACCTCGTCGACCTGGCTGTCCTACTACGGAATCTCGTCGGCCGTGCCGAACCTGACGCGCGTCACCATCCACGGCGGAACGAGCGAGTACGCGCGGTTCACCCAGGTGAGCACCTCCGCGGTGCTGAGCGTGACCCGCGTGCCGTACCAGGCCGGGTCGACCAACGCCGCACCCACCGCCGCCTTCTCCGCCACGACCGACGGGCTGTCCACGAGCGTCAACGGCTCCGGGTCGAAGGACTCGGACGGCACGATCGCGTCGTACGCGTGGTCGTTCGGCGACGGAGCCACCGCGAGCGGCGCGACCGCGAGCCACACCTACGCGACGGCCGGAACGTACACCGTCAGGCTGACCGTGAAGGACAACGCCGGAGCGACGGGAACGACGACCCGCTCCGTCACCGTCGCCTCGACAACGCCCACGCCCACGCCGTCAACGGATGCCTTCGCCCAGGACTCCTTCGGTCGCACGGTCAGCGGCGGGTTCGGTACCGCCGACACCGGCGGCGCGTGGACGGTCGCGGGAACCGCATCGAGCTTCGCGGTGGGAAACGGATCCGGGACCATCACCCTTCCGCGCGGGCGCAACCTCTACGCCTATCTGAACGCCGTCTCCTCGGACGACACCGACCTCAGCACCAGCCTCCGGTTCACCCGTCCCTCCGCCAGCAGCATCTACACCGGTGTCATCGGGCGCCGGGTGGGGACGGACACCTACGGCGCCCGCGTCATCGTGAACAGCACCGGGCGGGTGCAGCTTCAGCTGCAGCGCAACACCGACACCATCCTGAAGACGGCGACCGTGTCCGGTCTCACCTTCAACAGCGGCGACAGTCTCCAGCTCCGACTCCAGGTGACCGGGACGGCACCCACCACGCTGCAGGCCAAGGTGTGGAAAGCCGGGAGCACCGAGCCCGGCTCCTGGACCGTGACCGCCGCGGACAGCACGGCGTCACTGCAGTCGGCCGGTGGGATCGGCCTGTACGGGTACCTGAGCAGCAGCGCGACCCCCACCAGCATCCCGGTCGCCTTCGACAACCTGGCGGCCGTGCATACCAGCGGTGCCGCCGTCGCGGCCGAGACCACGACGCCCACACCGACACCGACAACGACACCGACACAGACGCCCACGGAGGCGGCCGCCGGAACCGAGCTGATCCAGGCCGGCTCGTCGTGGCGCTACTGGTACAGCAGCACGAATCCCCCCTCGGGGTGGGCCGGGCGGGCGTTCGACGACTCAGGCTGGGACTCGGGGCGGGCCCCGATGGGGTGGGGAACGAGCGACATCGCCACGACGCTGACCGCGAGCACGCCCAAGCCGTTGACGTCGTACCACCGGGCATCCTTCACCGTGGCTGACGCCGCGGCCATCGCGTCGGTGACCCTCACCGCCCGGTCCGACGACGGGATCGTGGTCTACGTCAACGGCACCGAGGTCGGGCGCCACAACCTTCCTGCCGGCACCATCGGCTCGGGAACCTACGCCACGACGGCGGTCTCCGCCGCCACCGCCCTCGCGAGCCCGGTGACCTTCACGGTGCCGGGCTCGGCGCTTGTCGACGGCGCCAATGTGGTCAGCGTCGAGGTGCACTCCAACTACCACGCGGCGGCGAGCCACAGCTTCGAGCTGACCGCCACCTCCTGACGCCCTGCCGCCGCGCCGGACGCACCTCACCCCGGTGGGCGGGGGCGAGGCGGGCGGGACTAGTGCGAGTGGCGGGGCTTCACGCGCCCGACATCGTGGTACTTCTCGGCGAAGCCGAGGGTCATGCCGTCGGCAAGCTGGGTGACGTGGGCGCGGTACAGCTCCTCCCACGGGCTGTTCGACACCGGGATCGTCTGCCGCAGGTCGCCCCAGCGGCGCTCGATCTCCTCGTCGTCGACCTCGAGCTGCACCGAACGGTTCACGAGGTCCACGGTGATGCGGTCCCCGGTCTCCACGATGGCGATGTTGCCGCCGGCCGCGGACTCCGGCGTGACGTTGAGGATGGAGGGGTTGTCCGAGGTGCCGCTCTGGCGCCCGTCACCCAGGCACGGCAGCATCCGCACGCCCTGCTGGATCAGGTAGCCGGGCGGGTGCATGTTGACGACCTCCGCGGAACCCGGATACCCGATGGGGCCGGCGCCGCGCACCACGAGCATGCAGTCCTCGGTGATGCCGAGGTCCGGGTCCTCGATGCGGGCGCGATAGTCCTCCGGGCCGTCGAACACGATCGCCCGCACGGTGAACCGGCCGTCGTCCCCGAGGAACCGCGCGCGGAAGTCCTCGCTGATGACCGACGTCTTGATGATGGCCGAGCTGAACAGGTTGCCGGAGAGCACCATGAAGCCGGCGTCGGCCATCAGCGGGTCGTCGACCGAGCGGATGACGTCGCGGTCACGACTGGCGCTCGTGCCGTAGCTGGCCTCGATGGTGTCGCCTGTCACGGTGAGGGCATCGCCGTGCAGTCGGCCCGCGGCGAGCAGTTCGCCCATGATCGCCGGCACGCCGCCCGCGCGGTGGAACTCCTCACCGAGGTACTCCCCCGACGGCTGCACGTTGGCCAGCAGCCCGATCCCGTGCCCGATGCGGTCCCAGTCGGCGATGTCGAGCTCGACGCCCATGTGCGCGGCGATCGCGTTGATGTGCGGCGGCGCGTTGGTGGAGCCGCCGATAGCCGAGCTGACGACGATCGCGTTCTCGAACGCCGCCCGGGTCATGATGCGGCCGGGCGTCAGGTCCTCGTGCACCATCCCGACGATGCGAAGGCCGGTCTTGTACGCCATGGCGGCGCGCTCGGCGTAGGGGGCGGGAATGGCGGCACACCCGGGCAGGGACATCCCCATCGCCTCGGCGAGGCTGTTCATCGACAGCGCGGTGCCCATGGTGTTGCAGTGGCCGGCGCTGGGGGTGGCGTTGAACACCTGGTCCACCAGCTCCGCCTCGGTGATCTCCCCGGCCGCGAGCTTGCGCCGGGCCTCCCAGAGCACCATGCCGCTGCCGGCCCGCTTGCCGTCCAGGTAGCCGTTCAGCATGGGGCCGCCGGAGAGCACGATCGACGGGATGTTGACGGTGGCAGCAGCCATCAGGCAGGCCGGCGTCGTCTTGTCGCATCCGGTGGTCAGCACCACGCCGTCGAACGGGTAACCCGCCATGACCTCGACGAGGCCCAGGTAGGCGAGGTTCCGGTCAAGGGCCGCGGTGGGCCTCCGCACGGTCTCCTGCAACGGATGCACCGGGAACTCCAGCGGGATGCCGCCGGCGTCGCGGATCCCCGCCTTCACCCGCTCGGCCAGTGCGATGTGGTGCCGGTTGCACGGCACCACATCGCTGCCGGTCTGGGCGATGCCGATGATCGGCCGGCCGGACTGCAGTTCGCCGCGGGTGATCCCGTAGTTGGCGAAGCGCTCGAGGTAGACGGCGGTCTCCGCCGGTTCATCGAGGTCGTTGAACCAGATCTCGCTGCGGAGCCGCCTGCGCTCCTCGGCCGCCCCGCTCATTCCACCGGTGCGAAGGTGTCGTACTGCCTGACCACCCGCTCGAGCTCGGCGAGGCCCTCGGCATCGGGCTCCTCGAGCGCCATGCGGGGCCAGCCCGCGTGCACGCCCTCCATGCGCAGCGCCGCCTTCATGCGGGCCATGTCGCCCCGCACCGTATCGACCGCGTCGTCCACGGCCTTCTGCGCCTCGGCGAGGTCGGTCTCACCGGCGCCGATCTTCGCGGTGATGTCCGTGAACGGCTTCGGGAGCGTCGAGGCGATGCCCGAGACGACGCCCTGTGCACCGTGGTCGCCGACCCGGGCGATGTCCCGGTCGCTTCCGGTGTAGATGATGAAGTCGTCCGGCACGACGGCCCGGTATTCGTCCAGGCGCGACAACGGCTCGTCGCTCACCTTGGCGCCGACGATGTTCGGCAGCCGCGAGATGGTCGCCATCACGTCGGCGGTGATGAAGTTGCCGGTGCGCGCCCGGAACACGTACACGTAGACGTCCAGCCCGTCCGACGCCTCCGAGACCGCCGTGTAGAACCGCACCATCTCGGCATCCGTCACCGGAAGGTAGTGCGGCGTCAGCACGGCGATCTCGGTCACCCCGGCGGCGCGGGCCTGTTCGATGAGCCGAAGCACCTCGAACAGGCTGGCCGCGCCGACGTGGATGATGCAGCGGATGCCCGCGAGCTCCTCCACCGCGACCTGCACGATCTGGCCGCGTTCCTCGAAGCCGAGCGAGACGAACTCGCCGGTGGTGCCGAGCACGAGGCCTCCCTGCACTCCGCTCCCGGCGGCCTTGCGGAAGATCTCCCGCGTGCCGTCGAGGTTGAGCGTGCCGTCACTGTCGAACGCGACAGGCAGGGCGGTGATGATGTCGGGCTGGCTCACGTTGTTACTTTCCTTTTGATTTGGTTGTGGTGGTCTCGCGCGGGACGGAGGCGTCGGCGGCCACGGCTGCGACCGCCGCCATCTCCTTGCGGCGTGCGCGGATACGGCTGTACAGCGTGCCCCCGAATGCCAGGATCGCGAACACGAGGAGCACCATGGCGATCGGTGCGGTGAAGAACCCGCCGAAGCCGTCGATGACGAGTGCGCGACGCAGGTTCGACTCGGCGAGCGGGCCGAGCAGCAGGCCGAGCACGACCGGGCCGGCCGGGAAGCCGGTGCGCTTCATGAGCACCCCGACGGCGCCGGCACAGAGCATCACCACCACGGTGTTGATGTCGTTGGTCGTCGCGTAGGTGCCGATGACGCAGAGGATCAGGACGGATGCCCACAGGTAGTTGCGGGGCAGGTCGAGGATCTTCACCAGCCCACGGACGCGGAACAGGTTCAGGCCCATGCTCACAAGCGTGGAGACGACCATGATTCCGGCGATGCTGGCCACGAGCGCGGGCTGCGTCGCGAAGAGCTGGGGCCCGGGCTGCAGGCCCCAGATGAGCATTGAGCCGAGCATCACCGCGTTGACGGAGTCGCCGGGGATGCCGAGGGCCATGGTGGTGGTGAGCGCGCCGCCGAGGGTGGAGGTCGACGCGGAGTCGGCGGCGACGAGGCCCTCGAAGGACCCCTTGCCGAATTCCTCCGGCTTCTTGGAGAGTGACTTCGCGCGGTCCCAGCCGATGAGCCCGGCGATGTCGCCACCCGCCGCCGGCACGATCCCGACGATCGTGCCGATGACCGAGCCGATGAGGAGGGGTTTGCCCATCTGCTTGTACTCGTTCTTCGACGGCCACCAGCGGCCCAGGGAGGCGACCGGCTTCAGGTGCAGTTTGTTGTGGCTGAGCATCTGGTCGAAGATCTCGGCGATGCCGAACAGGCCGATCACCACGGCAATGAAGTCGAGCTTGTCGCTCAGGACGTCCAAGCCGAACGTGAACCGAGGGTCGGCGGTGATCGGGTCGTGGCCGATCGTCGCCAGGAACAGGCCGAACAGGCCGGCGATGATGCCCTTGATCAGCGACTTCGACGAGATCGAGATCATGACCGTGAGGCCCAGGACCACGAGCGCGAAGAACTCGTACGGGCCGAAGTTCAGGGCGAATGATGCGATCGGAACCGCGGCGACCGAGAACACGACCATGCTGACCAGGATGCCGATGGCGGCAGCGAAGCCGGAGATCACGAGCGCCAGACCCGCCTTGCCCTGTTTGGCAAGCGGATACCCGTCGAACGTCGTCGAGATCGCCGCCGGAGTCCCCGGGGTGTTGACGAGGATCGCTGGAATCCTGTCCCCGAAGTTCGCACCGGTGTAGATCGAGAGGAGCACGGCCAAGCCCTGCACGGGCGACATGGTCAGCGTGAAGCCGGAGGCCAGGGCGACGGCCATGGTGGCCGTGATGCCGGGGAATGCGCCGACAAGCATTCCCAGGCCGATGCCGACCGCCATGCCCAACAGCACGGTGGGATCGAGCAGGGCGGTCAATCCTTCAACCCAGGGGTTCATAGCGGCACCTTCAGGAACGTGTGGAAGAGCAGGTAGATGCAGGCAATCGTGGCGATGGGATAGATGACGAGCGCCTTCCAGCCACGGCCGTCATAGACCCACATCAGTGCGACCAGGAGGATCACGGCCGGGATGACGAAGTTCCCCGTCAGCGTCCAAGCGACAAGGAAGAGCGCCGAAAGCACGATGGTCCAGGCGAGCCGTACCCAGCCGCCACGGTTGGTGCTCTCCAGGTCTTCGCGGTCGAAGGGGGGCCGGGTGAAGGCGATGACCGCCAGCAGGATGGACAGCGCCAGCGCGATACCGCACATGACCGTGGGCCACCAGCGCGGGTCGATTCCGCCGGTCTCGGTGCGCACCCCGATGAGGCGCGAGCCGATGAGGCCGGCGACGCAGAGCACCACGAGACCCAACGCGATGGCCACTTCCAGCTTGCGCGAGGGACGCGCCTGGAGCGCGGATACCTCGCGCTCCATCTCTTCGACGAGGGCGAGTTCCTCTGCGGAGATGCCCTCCTCCAGGCTCGGCGTGCGAGTGACGGCGTCAGCCGGGCGGGACGGCCCCGCGGCGGTTGCCGCGGAGCCGTCCTGCTTGTTACGACGTGATTTCACGATCGACCGGCGTCACTTGCCGAGGACTTCGCCGAAGCGCTCGTGCTCGTCGTTCACGAACTTCGTGAAGTCGTCAGCGCTCTTGTAGACGACGACCGTGCCCGTCTTGCTGATCGGGTCGACGAAGTCGGGCGACTTCACGGCCTTGGCGATCGCGTCTTCGAGCGTGGTCGCGACGTCGTCCGGCAGGCCCTTGGGCGCGTACAGGCCGCCCCACGCGCCGAACACCACGTCGTAGCCCTCAGACTTGGCGGTCGGAATGTCGGTGAACACGGGGTGCGGCTCGTCGCTGAACACGGCGAGCACGCGGAGCTGCCCGTTTTCGGCCGCGGTGTGGGTCTCGCCCGCACCGGCGACCACTGCGTCGACCTTGCCACCGGAGGCGGCGGTCACAGCGGGCGCGCCGCCATCGAACGGAACCGGGGTGAACTCGACGCCGGCCGCCTTGCCGAGCAGCTTGGTCGCAGCTTCCCACGAGGACCCGGCGCCGGAGTTGCTGACCGTGATCTTCTTGGTCTTCGCCGCCTCCACCAGGCTCTTGAGGTCCTTGTACGGGCTGTTGGCGGGAACCGCGATGGTGCCCGGCTGGTTCATGATCTCGCCCAGCAGCTGCACGTCGTCCGGGGAGACGTCGTAGCCGAGGTGGTCGAACATGGCCAGCTCGACGGGCGTGAACCCGATGTGGTAGCCGTCGGGCTTGAGGCCCGAGACGTACTTGACGGCGAGCGAGCCGGCGGCACCGGGGCGGTTCTCGACGATGATGCTCTGGCCGAGCTCCTTCTCGAGAACCTTGGCGATGGTGCGCGAGGCCAGGTCGGAACCGCCACCCGGAGCGGCCTGGACCGTCAGGGTGATGGGGTGCGAGGGGTAGTCGGAGCCCGAGGCAGCCTTGCCCGAGTCTCCCGATCCCCCGTTGGACGCACAGCCGGCCAGTGCGGCGGCCATGCCGACGGTGGCTGTGACGGCAAGGGCACGCTTGAGCATGCTGATGCGGTTGCGGTGGTGAAGTTTCACTTCAGTTCCCTTTCTCTGTGGTGCATTGGGTGGTGCGATTGGGTCGTGGATAAGCGGATGGGGCGGGCGTCAGCCCGCGGCCTCGATGGCGAGCCGCTCGTAGGCGGCGATCATGCGTTCCCGGGCCCGGTCGATGTGGTCGCTGACTTCGTCGGCGACGCGGTCGTCGGCCGCCCGGAGCATGCCGAGGAGGGAGTTGTGGTCTTCCGCCGACTTGTGCAGGCGTTCCTCCTGCCCGACGGCGGACTGCAGGATGGTGGCGAGGATCGGCATGTACTGGTGCCACACGTCGGCCAGGCGGCGATTGCCGGAGATCGTGAACAGCAGGCCGTGGAAATCAACGTCGGCGTCGGCGAACCCGGGGTGGTCATCGATGACGGCTGCTTCCCGCATCCGCTCGACGCAGCCCTGCATCTCGGCAAACTGTTGGTCGGTGGCGTGGACCACGACGGCTTTGACAGCGAGCAGTTCGAGCGCCTTGCGCAGGTCGTACAGGTGGCCGATGTCCTCAGCGGTGAGTCCGACGACGTAGGCCGCCCGCTTGCGGACGGCGACCAGTCCCTCGCGTTCCAGCTGTTTGAGGGCGTCGCGGATCGGCCCGCGGCTGACGTCGAACCGGCCGGCGAGTTCCTCTTCCACCAGGCGCATGCCGTCGGGGAGGTCGCGGCGCAGGATCATTTCCCGCAACCGCTGGGCGACCTGGGCACCGAGGTTGACGCTCTGAATCGAAATGGTGGAAACCACGCTGTCTCATCCTGTCTCGCGGTCCATTGTTAACCGTGAACAGAGAACAGTAAACAGATTTCCTAATAACATGTCAAGAAGCAGTTACCGCGATGAGGAGGCAATGATGACGACGTTCAAGCCCGTCCGGCGGAAGGCCTACGGGGAACAAGTCACCGAACACCTGCGGGATTCGATCGTTCGCGGCGAACTCGAGCTGGACCAGCGGCTCGTCGAGGAACAGCTGGCCGAGCGATTCGGCGTGAGCCGTGGCCCCATCCGAGAGGCATTGCGCCAGCTGGAGCTGGAGAGCCTGGTCGAGTCACGCGGGAACGGCACGTACGTGATCGGGATCAGCGAGAGGGACATCGACGAGCTCTACTCGCTGCGCGAGGCGATCGAGATCCTCGCCGCCGAGCTCGCGCTGCAGAACAGCACAGCCGAGGAGTGGGGCGAGCTGGCCGCGCTCGTCGCGCGGCTCGAGGCCGCCGCTGATGCCCGCGACGGCGACGAGTTCGCCGCCGCGGACATCCAGTTCCACAGCCTCATCTACACGCTCTCCGGACACCGCCGGCTGGCCGATGTCTGGTACCAGTACTCGGCGATGCTGAACACGCTGCTGCGCACGACCGTGCACGTCGACGCGGACCTCCATGAGTCCGCGGCCAAACACCGCGTCCTGCTGGAGCTCATGATGTCGGGTGACGGGTCGGCCGTCACGCGTGAACTGCGCGACCACCTCGAGGGCTCGCACCAACGGATGCTGGCGGCGCACCGCAAGGCGAAGAAAGACTGAGGCCATGGCGACTCTGAAGCGGCTCTGGGCCGACAACACCCTGGCCTATGGCGTGTGGAGCGGGCTGGACGACCCCATCGCCGCTGAGATCATCGGCCGATCGGGATTCGATTTCGTCGTGGTCGACCTGCAGCACGGATTCGCCGACATGGCTTCGGCCCCGGCTCTCATGAACGCGCTGGAGCACACGCCGTCGATCCCGGTGATCCGGGTGCCGTGGAACACCCCCGACCTGCTGATGCGAGCCCTCGACCTCGGCGCCGGCGCCGTGATCGTGCCCCTCGTGAGCACCGCTGCCGAGGCGCGGCGGGCTGCCGACGCGTGCCGGTACGCCCCGGCGGGCAATCGCAGCTGGGGACCGCTGTGGACCACCGCGCGGCGCACGCTGGTCGACGTCGCCGAGGGCGACGAGAAGGCCACCTGCATCGCCATGATCGAGACCGCGGAAGGGTTCGCGAACATCGATGAGATCGTCAGGGTCGACGGCCTGCATGCGATCTACGTCGGCCCGAACGACCTCGCCCTGAGCCTGGGCTTCGGACGGGTGCGATACCCGGAATCCCCCGAACTGCAGGCCGTCATCGAACGGATCGTCGACGCGGCCCACGAGGCCGGCATCGCCGTGGGTGTGGACTGCAACGGCACGGCGGAGATCGGGCACTGGCGCGACTACGGCGTGGACTTCGTGATCTCGCACACGGACACGACCCTGCTGCTGGAGTCGTCGGAGGCGGCGGCGCGCGCAGCCCGGGACTGACCGACCATCCTCAACCGGCCGCCGCCGCGGCTGCACCATCCCAACCGAAAGGAACACGCATGGACACCACCGCCTTCTTCGACGAGCACCTGTCGAAGCATCCCGTCATGGGCATCTTCCGCGGACTCTCTGCGACGCAGACCGTCGAGCTGTGCGAGAAGGCCTGGGCGGCCGGCGTGCAGCTGATCGAGGTCCCGATCCAGAGCGACGACGCGATCGCGACGCTCCGTGCCGTGATCGCGGCCGGCGCCGACCGCGGCAAGCTGGTCGGGGCGGGCACGGTCACCTCCCCCGCGCTGGTGCGCGCGGCCGCGGAGGCGGGCGCGCGCTTCACGGTGGCGCCCGACCTGAACGAGGAGGTGGCCCGCGAGGCCGACCGGCTGGGTGTCGCCCACCTGCCCGGCGTCGCCACCTCGACCGAGATCGGCAAGGCGCTCGGCCTCGGACTCGTCTGGCAGAAGATGTTCCCGGCGGCACAGCTCGGCGCCGACTGGGCGGCCGCCCAGCACGGGCCCTTCCCAGAGGTGCAGTTCGTCGCCACCGGTGGCATCAACGCCGGCAATGCCCAGTCGTTCCTCGATGCCGGCGTGCGCGCCGTGGCCGTGGGCTCCGCCTTCGCCGACCCGGAGCAGATCCGCCGGCTCGCCCTGCTCACGGCCGCCTCATGAGCGAGCCGACCACCCGCATCCTTCAGGCCCAGCCGATGATGTCGATGCTGCAGGATGACCTCGCGCGCGACTACTTTGTCGTACCGTTCACGGCGACCGACTCCGCGGCCGACCTCGCCGAGCGCGGCCGGGGCGTCGCCATCGCGGTCACCACCGGAGAGGCGGGCCTGGGCGCCGAGCAGCTCCGCGCGCTTCCCGACCTCCGCGCGATCGTGAACTTCGGCGCCGGGTACGACTCGAGCGACATCGCAACGGCGCGCCGGCAGGGCGTCGTCGTGAGCAACACCCCCGACGTGCTGACGGACTGCGTCGCCGACCTCGCCGTCGGCCTGGTCATCGACACGCTGCGTCGTGTGAGTCTCGCTGACCGGTTCCTGCGAGCCGGCCACTGGGCGAACGGCCCCTTTCCGCTCGCCGCGCGGGTGACGGGCAAGCGGATCGGCATCGTCGGACTCGGCCGCATCGGCCTGGCGATCGCCCACCGCCTGCGGGGCTTCGACGTGGCCATCTCGTACCACAACCGGCGCCCGAAGAACGACGTCGCCTACGACTACCTGGCCTCCGTCGAGGAGCTCGCCGCGTGGTGCGACGTGCTCATCGTCACCGCGCCGGGCGGCCCCGACTCACGAGGGCTCATCTCCGCCGACGTCCTTCGCGCGCTTGGCCCCGCCGGCTACCTCGTCAACATCGCACGGGGATCCGTCGTCGACGAGCCCGCCCTCGTGCAAGCGCTCATGGACGGCACGATCGCCGGCGCCGGGCTCGACGTCTTCGCCGACGAGCCGAACGTTCCCGAGGCGCTCACAGGTCTGGACAATGTGGTGCTGACGCCGCACATCGGCAGCGGGACCGTGGAGAGCCGTCGGGCGATGGCCGACCTCGTGCTGGCGAACATCCAGCGCTTCCGTCAGACGGGCGCGCTGGTGACACCGGTGCCCGAACAGCCGGCGTGACCGGGGTGCACTAGGGCTGTGTCGCACCGCCCTGCCCGGCGACGTTGAGCATCCAGTTCACGCCGAACTTGTCGGTGCACATGCCGAAGGTGTCGCCCCAGGGCGCCTGCTCCAGCGGCATCGTGACGCTGCCGCCCTCCACGAGCTTGTCCCAGTAGGCGCGCAGCTCCTGCTCGTCCTCGCCGCTGACGGAGAGGGAGTAGCCGCCCGACGGGGCGTCCATGCTGTTCGGCGTGTCCGACGCCATCAGGACGAACTCATTGCTCGACGTGAGCATCGAGTGCATGACCTTGTCGGCCTCGGCCGGGTCTTCCGACGCCTGGAAGTCGCCGAAGGTGCTGACCGTGAGGTCACCGCCGAACACCGACTGGTAGAACGTCATGGCGTCGCGGGCGGTGTCCCGGAAGCTCAGGTACGGGTTCAAGCGAGTCGTCATTGTCTGTACTTCCTTGTCAGGGCGCGCCGGACGGACGCGCCGTCGTTGCTGAAGATCACTCTACTCGTGCCATACACTCATCTCTCAGATAAGCGGCTAGGCAGGATGGGCGGAGCGGAACACACAATGCTCGACGTTGCGACACTACGGGTCGCGTTCGGTGTGGTGGCACTCACCCTGGTCTTCCTTTTCACCGTGACCACCCACCGCGGCCCCCGCTCGGCCTACAGCCGATGGTGGAGCCTGGCGCTCATCCTCTTCCTGGCGGGCTCGGCCGCCTATCTGTTCAATGGAACGCCGCACCAGGTCTGGGCCAACCCGCTCGGCAACGCCCTGCTGGTGGCCGGCGCCGCAGACGTGTGGGCGGGCGCCCGATCGCTGCGACTGCCGAGGCCGGAGGTCTGGCCCCTCGTCGCCGCCCCCGTCGTGGCCTTCGGCGTGGCCTCCCTCGACCACCCGGCCACCAACGTGTGGTCCGGCGGGGCCGCCTTCCTCGCCCTGATGAGCCTCATGATCGGGCTGGCCTCGTACGAGCTCTCCGCGCTTCCCCGGAGCTATTCCCGGGTGCGCCGGCCGATGTTCTTCGCGTCGGCGACGTTCTCCGCGTACTACTTCCTGCGGCTGGTCGCCTTCATGGCCGAGGGACCGGACGGCGCCACCTTCCGCGCCTACTTCGGATCGGCGGTCACCACGCTCGTCACCATGGTGCTCCTGGTCGTGGTCTCGTTCAGCATGGCGGCGCTCAGCAACGAGCAGCGCACCCGGGACCTGAACGCCCGGGCCATGCACGACAGCCTGACCGGGCTCCTCAACCGTGCCGGGTTCATCGAGGCGGCCACCGACACGGTGCGTCAGATGCAGCGCGAGAAGAGCTATGGGTCGCTGATCCTCGCCGACCTCGATCACTTCAAGTCCATCAACGACACCTACGGCCACCCGGCCGGCGACGACGTGCTGCAGGTGTTCGCCGGCGCCTGCATGGGCAGCATCCGGGCGACGGATGTCGTGGGCCGGTACGGCGGCGAGGAGTTCATCCTGCTCCTGCCCACGGCCGGTCCGGATCGGGCGCAGGAGGTGGTCGCCGAGATCAGTCGCAAGCTCACCGCCGCGCACGCGGACGATCCGCGTCTCGACCCGACCGCGAGTTACGGCATCGCCTCGTTCGGCCACGGGATCACCGACCTGAACAGCGTGATCGCCTCCGCGGATTCCGCGCTGTACCGGGCGAAGGCGCTCGGCCGCAACCGCTCTGAGCACGGCCTGCCCCAGTCGATCTAGGCGGCCGGGCTCAGGCGGCTGAGGGCTGGAACCTCCGGAGCCGGAGGCTGTTCGTCACCACGAACACCGACGAGAGCGCCATCGCTGCGCCCGCCACGAGCGGATTCAGCAGTCCCGCCATCGCCAGTGGGATGGCTGCCGTGTTGTAGGCGAACGCCCAGAACAGGTTCCCCTTGATGGTGCCGAGGGTGCGCCGGGCGAGCCGGATGGCGTCGACGGCCGTCTGCAGGTCACCGTGCACGAGGGTGATGTCGCTGGCCTCGATGGCCACGTCGGTGCCGGTTCCCATGGCGATGCCGAGGTCTGCCGTGGCGAGGGCGATCGCGTCGTTCACCCCGTCGCCGACCATGGCCACGACCCGGCCGTCGCCCTGGAGCCGGCGGACGACATCCGCTTTGTCCGCCGGCAGCGCACCGGCGATGACGTCGTCGATGCCGACCAGGTCGGCGACAGCGCGGGCGACCCCCGCGTTGTCGCCCGTGAGCAGGACCGGGTGGAGCCCGAGGGCACGGAGGCGGCGCACGGCAGCGGCGCTGGTCGGTTTCACGGTGTCGCCGATGGCGATGAGGCCGCGGAGGCGGCCGTCCCAGGCCACCGCGACGCTCGTCAGTCCGGCCTGCTCCTGGTCGTGGTGGAGCCGGGCGGCCTCGTCGGTCACCGGCACCTGCCAGTGGCCGACGAGCCACGGGAGCCGGCCCACGAGCACGAGGTGCCCGTCGACGACGGCCTGCACCCCGAAACCCTGCATGGATTCGAAGGCCTCGGCCGGGGGGAGCTCCTCATCCCGGCCGCGTGCGGCGTCGACGATGGCGGCGGCGATCGGATGCTCTGAGCCGTTCTCGGCGGCGCCCGCCAACCGCAGCACATCAGCCTCGTCCTCGCCGTCGAGGGCCGCCAGCCGGGCCAGCGCCATGCGCCCGTCAGTGATGGTTCCGGTCTTGTCGATCACGATGGTGTCGACCCGACGGGTCGATTCCAACACCTGCGGACCCTTGATCAGGATGCCGAGGCCGGCACCGCGGCCGGTGCCGACCAGCAGCGCGGTCGGTGTGGCGAGCCCCAGCGCGCACGGGCAGGCGATGATGAGTGTCGCGACGGCCGCCGTGAAGGCCGGCGCGGCGCCGGCGCCGGCGACGAGCCACCCGATGAGCGTGAGAACGGAGAGGCCGAGCACGACGGGGACGAAGACGGCGGCGACGCGGTCGGCGAGGCGCTGCACCTCCGCCTTCCCGGACTGGGCCTGTTCCATGAGCCACCCCATGC
This sequence comes from Cryobacterium tepidiphilum, assembly GCF_003716325.1. Lineage (GTDB taxonomy): Bacteria > Actinomycetota > Actinomycetes > Actinomycetales > Microbacteriaceae > Cryobacterium > Cryobacterium tepidiphilum. The sequence goes on from NZ_RDSR01000003.1 coordinate 62,545, forward strand.
GGGCGATCTCGGTGTCGGCACCCACCCGGTCGGCCTGCACCACGAGCCGGCCGTGCACGTTGATGGTTCCTCCGGTGACCGGCTCCCCCGGGTGCACTTCGACCGGCACCGCCTCACCCGTGAGCATGCCGGCGTCGATCGCGGAGGCGCCGTCGACGATGTGGCCGTCGGCCGCGACCTTCTCCCCCGGCCGCACCACGAACCGGTCGCCGACGGCGAGGGACGCCGCGGCCACCCGGGTCTCGACTCCGTCCCGAAGCAGGGAGGCCATTTTCGGGCCGAGGTCGAGCAGGGCCCGCAGTGCCGCGCCGGAGCGCTTCTTCGCGCGGGCCTCGGCGTAGCGACCCGCGAGGATGAAGACCGTCACGGCCGACGCGACTTCGAGGTAGATCTCGTCGGTGCCGGAGCCCGGGCGCGCGACGACGCTGAAGCTCATGCCCATCCCGGGCTCACCGGCGGTGCCGAAGAACAGCGCGTACAGCGACCAGCCGAGCGCGGCGAGCACCCCCACGCTCACGAGGGTGTCCATCGTGGCGGCGCCGTGCCGGGCGTTGACCCAGGCGGCACGATGGAACGGCCACGCGCCCCACACGGCGACGGGGGCGGCGAGAACGAGGGCCAGCCACTGCCAGTTCGTGAACTGCAGGGCCGGGATCATCGACAGCAGGGCGACCGGCAGCGCGAGTGCCGCCGAGACCAGCAGTCGCTGCCGCAGCCTCAGGGTCTCCGCATCCTCCGGCTGCGCATCGCCTGATGCCGATGGTTCGGGCAGCGTGGCCGTGTAGCCGGCCGCTTCGACGGTGGCGATCGCATCGGCGACCGCCGTGCCGGCCGGCAGCGTGACATGCGCCTTCTCGGTGGCGTAGTTGACGCTCGCCTGCACCCCCGGCATCCGGTTGAGCTTCTTCTCGATCCTCGCCGAGCACGACGCGCAGGTCATGCCGCCGATGAGCAGTTCCACGCGGTCACCGGTGACGGCGGCGCGTGGCTCCTGCGCGGACGTCGCTGCGGGAACGGTCACGTCGGCTCCTCTCCTGCGGGCGCCAGCGGGCCCGTCCGTACCTGACACTATACCCCCGGGGGGTAAGTGAGGCAAGGTGGCATGCGGACGGGCCGCTGGGGCAGGCACGGGTGCGCTACTTGGACTCCTTCTTCACGGTCACCGATACGCTGAACGGGCCGATGCCGATCTCGATCGTGATGGTCTTGGTCTTGGTGCCGCCGGTGTTGCTGCGGGCCAGGGTGCCGGGGGTGCCCTCGCTTCCGGAGGGGCCGTCGACGGCCGTGATGGTGACGACGCTCTCCACGCCGAGTTCGCCGAACAGCTTCTCCACACTGGAGCTGCTGCCGCGGTGGACGGCGTCGATCACCTTCTTCGTGAGGTCGTCGTCGCCCGAGAGTGCCTCCGCGACCTTCCCCACCTGTCGCACGTAGTGCTGCACGCCCTCGACGTGATGGAGATCGGCCTCGCGCCCCCGGGACTGCTCCCGTCCGTCGTTTCCAGAGCTTCCTGCGTTCATGATGGACCCTTCAGCACACCGTCCTTGGTGTGCTCCTGGCGCCATATTAAGACCGTCCGGCACCCCGGTCCAGTGCCGCCCGCTGCGGTCGTCCCGGCCGGCCGAAGTGCTGCTGCAGCACCCGCCCCCACTTGTTCGCCGGCAGCTCGGGATTGAGCGCTGCCATCCCCGTGCCGTACTTGGAGATGACAGCGGGCCGGTGCCCGTGCGACCAGAGCAGGCGGTCGACGGCGGATGCCCGTTGTCCCGATTTGGTCTCGACGATCGCCATGGCCAGCCGCTCCAGGCGCTTGCCCGTGTCGAGCTCCCACGACAGCTGGGTGTCGATCGTGGCGCGACTGCCCGACGAGGGCAGGAACAGGGTCGTGCGGGTGTAGCGCGTCGTGAGGACCGGGATGAGACTGCCGGGATCGACGCCGGGCACGCCCGTTTCGGTGAAGACCGCCTGCACGTATCCGCGCCCCTCGTCGGTGAGCAGGCGCACGTCAGCGCCCAGGTACGGCACGCGATCCTTCACCGTGCTGCTGCGCCCCCCGCGCGTCTTCACCTCGAGGTAGCTCTGCGCCGACTCGAGGTAGGTGCGGGTGCGGATCTTGAACCGGCGCCGCCGGCCGTGCTCGGCGAGCCAATAGCTGCGGAGGTCGGGGGTGTCGAAGTACACCGACTCGTAGCCGAGGCCGCGAAGGCCCGCGATCTCGACCACGCGCGCGTCGTCCTCGACGCCGGCCAGCACGGCGCCCAGCTCCGGGACGGGAACCACGTACTTGCGGTCCACCCGCGTCTGCAGGCTCGCCTGCGCGATGATCTCGTCGAGGCTGATCGCGGCGAGCCCGGCGATGACGTCGCCCGGCCGCACCTGCTCGTCGACTACCGCATCCGTGTACTCGTCGAGGAGGGGCGCCGCATCGACACCGGGGACGCCGACGCGCTCGTCCGCGATGGTCATCGCGCGAGTTCCTGCCGAACCGGAAGCGCTTCGCGGGCGAGCGACAGGCTCTCACCGACCTGGTACCGCACGTCGACGACCGTGGTGTCGTTGACCAGGTCGAGGCGGCGCACCTGGATGGAGCGCACCCGCGCGCCGAGCAGCACCGCGACATGACCGGTCAGTTCGTCCTCATTGGTGAACGCGCTGTCGAGCACCAGCGTCTGCTGGCGGTACCGGCGAAAGAGCCGGGGGTGGTCGCCGACGAACAGCACCAGGATGATGAGGGCCATGAGGCAGATGGCCATGATGTTCATGATGGAGTTCAGCCCCGCGATGAGCCCGAGTGCGAGGGAGGCGAAGTAGTACGCCACCTCATGCTGGGTGATCTCGTCGGAACGCAGCCGGATGATGGAGAGCACGCCGAACAGCCCGAGGCCGAGGCCCGCGCCGATGGGCGCCGACCCGAGCACGATGGCGACGGCGAGAACTCCGACGTTCACCCCCAGGAACGCCACGACGAGATCTCGGCGGTGGTGCCGGGGAAAGTAGAGCGCGAACGTCAGCAGGCTGACGGCGACGAGGTCGATGGCGATGAAGACGGCTTGGTACACGGAATGCTCCAGTTACGTTCGGGTCAGCAAGTGGAATGCATGTTGGGTGAGCAACACTCATTAGTGTGCCGCCTGGCCCTCGCCGCGTCTACGGAGGAATCGCTCCTCGCGGACATCCGCCGCGATTTCACCCCCGAAGTGGGGGCATATCGGCCGGTTGTCAGCCGCCGACCCGGGAGTGGTCGCCGAGGCCGTGCCAGGAACGGTTGTGGTACACGAGGGGCGCTGCCGCGCTGTCGTCCGGCAGCCGGGCCTCGAGGGCGTGCAGCGCGATCACGGTGGACGCACCGGCGCGCATGCGCCCCACGATCGTGCCGCGGATCCAGGTGTCCACGCCGGTGAAGTACGGCTCACCCGACGCCAGCCGGTCCCAGCTGCCGCGGTCGGCGAAGCGGTCCACTCCGCTCGTGGCGCAGAGCCTCGCCAGGTGCAGCTGGTCCGCCCCCAGGAGGTGGACGACCAGGCTGCCCGCACGCTGGATGCTGCCCGCGCTGGATGACTGGTCGGAGAGCGAGAAGACGAGCAGGGGCGGGTCGACGCTGACCGAGAAGACGGATGTCGCGGTCAGTGCGACCGGCCCGTCCCCGGCATCCGCTGTGATGACGGCCACCCCGGCCGGGTGGTTGCGGAACGCCTGCGTGAAGTCCGCGGCGTCGAGGCCGCGGCCGACGCCGCCGCCGGCGAACCGCACCTCCGGCTGCTCCCGGCTGATCGCCTGGTTGGCTCCCATGTCACCCTCCCCACTCCGTTCGTCCTTCAACGATCCACCCGCGCGGGGCACGCGTGCATCGATGTTGCGGAGTGTGACGGGCGCGCCGGGGCGCCGAAGGGTCAGCCGATGAGGTCCAGGTGGTGCTCGGCCGCCACGTTCGGGTGGGCGCGGAGGCGGTACCGGAGCGCGTTGTCGCCGTAGGTCTGCAGGATCGGGCTGTTCGTCGGGTCGACCGACAGGCCCCTGGCGCGTTCGGCGAGTTCCGGAGGCAGCTGCAGCGCGGGCATCACGGTGTCGAGCGCCGGGTTGAAGAAGAACGGGATGGAGATGCGGTCGGTGCGCACCCGGGGCGAGACCACCCGGTGCAGGGTCGCCTTCAGGTACCCACCGGTGGCCAACTCGAGCATCTCGCCGACGTTCACCACGAAGGCCCCGGGCACCGACGGGGCTTCGATCCACTCCCCCTCGTGTTCGACCTGCAGGCCGCCCTTGCCGGGCTCGACGAGCAGGAGGGTCAGCACGCCGCCGTCGCGATGCGCACCGACACCCTGCCGCTCCTCCGAGCCGGTCTCGCCCGGGTAGCGCACGATCTTGATCGACGGGAACGGACTGCGCGCGAATGCGTCGTCGAAGACGTCCTCGGGCGCCCCGAGCGACAGGGCCCAGGCGCGCAGCAGGCGCAGGGACACCGCGGAGAGCTTCTCGGTCCACTCGTTGGCCGCGGCCTCGAGGCCGGGCAGGGCAGCGGGCCACAGGTTCGGCCCTTCCAGCCGCCAGTAGTCGGCCACGCCCGGGCCGGGCTCGACGGCCTCGCGCTCGACGCCGATGTCGATCTGCTCCCGCCAGTCGACGTCGCCGTGGGTGCGTTCCCCGCCCATCCGGGTGTAGCCGCGGAACTGCGGGCTGCGGGTGTTCTCGATCGCGAGCTTCTCCTCGGCGGGCAGCTCGAAGAAGCGCTGCGAGATCGACAGCATCTCGTCGATGAGCTCCTGCTCCACCCCGTGCCCCACCAGGTAGAAGAAGCCCACGTCGTGGGTGATCTCGCGGAGCTCGTCACGGAAGGCGGCAGCTTCCGCGGGCCCGGCGTCGAGGCGGGAAAGGTCGAGGATGGGGAGTGAGGTCAGCATCCGTTGATTGTTTCACCGACTCACGACCGCGTTCTCGTTTGTTACGACTGGTCGCCTGTTACGACTGGTCGCCGTACGCTGGCAGGAGTCCGGCTGACGCCGGCACCCGTCGACGACCAAGGAGCACACGACATGACCCCTGCCTCCACCAGCGGTGCGACCGTCCCCCGCCTCACCCTGAACACCGGGGCGTCGATTCCCCAGCTCGGCCTCGGCGTCTTCCAGGTGCCGCCGGAGGACACCCGCGGCGTGGTCACAGCCGGTCTTTCGGCAGGGTACCGGAGCATCGACACGGCGGCGCGGTACCAGAACGAGGCCGGCGTGGGCGAGGCGATCGCCGAGTCGTCCGTGCCACGGGACGAGGTGTTCGTGACGACCAAACTCGCCAACGACGACCAGGGGTACGACCAGGCGCACGTCGCGTTCAATGACAGCCTGGAGGAGCTCGGGCTCGACGCGGTGGACCTGTATCTCATCCACTGGCCGGCGCCCAAGCGCGGCGAGTACCTCAACTGCTGGCGCGCCTTCGAGGAGTTCCACCGGGCCGGACGAGCCCGTGCGATCGGCGTCTCCAACTTCCTCGTGCCGCACCTGGAGCGCCTGCTTGAGAACGCGCACACGGTGCCGGCGGTGAACCAGATCGAGCTGCACCCCTACCTTCAGCAGCAGGAGCTGCGAACCTTCCACGCCGAGCACGGCATTCTCACCGAGGCGTGGAGCCCGCTGGCCCAGGGCGCTGTGCTGAACGACCCGGTGATCGTCGGAATCGCCGAGCGACTCGGCCGCTCCCCCGCCCAGGTCGTGCTGCGCTGGCACATCCAGCTGGGCACCGTCGTGATTCCGAAGTCGGTCACACCCGCACGCCAGGCCGAGAACATCGACGTGTTCGATTTCGAGCTCGACGAGCAGGCGATGGCCCAGATCGCCGGGCTGGACCGCGGCGAGCGCACCGGCTTCCACCCGGACGAGTTCAACGGATTCCCGGAGGACTTCCAGAAGCGGTAGTCGTCACCGCCTGGCGCGCGTCCAGTCCAGGAGCCGGTCCAGCGGCCATGTGGTGATGATGCGCTCGGGCGGCACGCCGTTCCGCGACGCCCGGGCGGCGCCGTACTGCAGGAAGTCGAGCTGTCCCGGCGCGTGCGCGTCGGTGTCGATGCTGAACAGGCACCCCGCCTCGAGCGCGAGCGCGATGAGCTCGTCGGGCGGGTCCTGCCGCTCGGGACGGGAGTTGATCTCGACAGCGACGTCGTTCTCGGCGCAGGCCGCGAACACGCGCGGGGCGTCGAAGTCCGAGGGCGGCCGCGGCGCGCGCGACCCTTGCACGAGGCGGCCGGTGCAGTGCCCGAGCACGTTGGTGTGCGGGTCGGCGATGCCCCGGAGCATCCGCTGGGTCATGGTGCGCGAGTCGGACCGGAGCTTGGAGTGCACGCTCGCGACGACGACATCGAGCCGGTCGAGCATCTGTGGCGTCTGGTCGAGTTCACCGCTTTCGAGGATGTCGACCTCGATGCCGGCCAGCAGCCGGAAAGCGCCTTCGCCGGCGTTGATTCCGGCCACGACGTCGAGCTCCTCGGCCAGGCGCTCTGCGGAGAGGCCGTTGGCCACGGTGAGGTTCGGCGAGTGATCGGTGAGTGCCAGGTACTCCCGGCCGAGCAGCCGTGCCGCGTCGGCCATGAGTTCGATCGAGGTTCCCCCGTCTGACCAGTCGCTGTGGCTGTGCAGGTCACCGCGGAGCAGTGGCAGCACATCACCGGTCCCCTCGGCCAGCGGCGCGGAGCCGCGTTTCCGGAGGGCCAGCAGGTAGTCCGGAACCTGCCCGTCGACGGTCTCGCTGATGACCTCGAACGTGCGGCCGCCGATACCCTTCATGGCCTTCAACCGTCCGTCGCGGGCACGGTCGGCGACGTCTGCCGAGTCGAGTTTGCCGATCGCGGCGGCGGCCTTGCGGAACGCCTGCACCTTGAACACGGGGGCGAGCTCCCGTTCCAGCCAGAATGCGATCTCGTTCAGTGCGTCGACGGGGTCCATTCCCCCATCTTGCGCCCGATGCGGCCGACGCCCCACGTCCCCGCCGTTCCACCCGGGCGGGGCCGGCGCGTCAGAGCACGGATGCGAGGGTGGCCAGGGTGACGACGACCGGAGCCACGACGAGGCCCAGCAGCATGTAGCGCGCCCAGGAGATTTCGACGCCCATCGCAGTGAGCCGCTGGTGCCAGAGCAGGGTCGCCAGCGACGCCCACGGCGTGACCAGCGGGCCCGCATTCACGCCGATGAGCAGTGCGACGAGACGCGCCGGCGAATCGGCCACCGGCTCCACCGCGAGGTAGGCGGGCAGGTTGTCGATCGCGTTGGCCCCGACCGCCCCGACACCGGCCAGCCGCAGCAGGGCGCCGGTGTCCTCGCCGGAGCCGGCCACGGTGGCCAGGAGGGCCTCGAGGCCGAGGGCGTGGGCAGCCTCCACGACGAGGAACAGTCCGGCGGCCAGCAGCACCAGCTGCCAGGGCACGAGCGACACCGCAAGCGCGCGGGGCCGCCGGATCAGGAACGCGCCCGCCAGGAGCACGGCGGCCACGCTCGCGGGGATCCACACCGGCAGGCCTGAGACCAGGGCGGGCAGGAGCAGGGCGACCACGGCCGCCGTGAACACGAGCAGCGGCACGTCGTCGACGGGCGCCCGCACCTCGGGCTGGTACGACACGAGGAGCGCGCGCCGGAACAGCACGAAGATGACGACGACGGGCACGATGACAGCGACGAGGGCGGCCGCCCAGGTGAGGCGGGCGAAGTCGAGCGGGCTCGGGCCGCCGAGCCGGTGCTGGGCGAGAAGGTTCGTGAGGTTCGACACCGGCAGCAGCAGCGATGCGGTGTTGGCCAGCCACACCGTCGTCAGCGCGAACGGGAGCGGGCTGAGCCCGACATGCCGAGCCAGCACGATGACCACGGGCGTGAGCAGCACCGCCGTGGTGTCGAGAGAGAGGAACACGGTACTGAGCACGGCGAGGACGACGACGAGCAACCAGAGCAGCCACGCCCTCCCCCGGCCCCACCGCGCCGCCTGCTCCGCGAGCACCCGGAAGAGCCCGGCCTCGGAGGCCAGTTCGGTGACCACGGTGATGGCGACGACGAAGGCGAGGATGGGCCAGACGCGTTCCCCGAGCGCCGCGGCGGCACCGGGCGTGAGGACGCCGGACAGGATCGCGACCACCCCGACGACGATGAGCAGGACCCCGGTGACCGCAGTGCGCACCTGTTCCTCCTCGTTCCGCTCTTCGAGGGTAGACCCCGCCTCGCGGCGACCCGCTCAGGCGCCGGGCGCGCCGTTTGCCGCCAAGGCGGCCTCGATCATGCGCTCCAGGCGCACAAGGCCCACGTAGCGCCCGGCGTTGTCTGTGGCGAGCACGGGCTCGAAGCGACTGCCCCGCTCGCGCGTGAGGGCCCGCCGCAGCGCGTCGGCGATCCCGGTGTCGAGGTTGGCTCGGAGGCCGGGGCTCGTGACGCCGAGGTGCGACGCGTCGCTCTCGAGCACCGCGAGCGGCCGGTGATGCCGGTCGATGAGCACCACGGATGCGAGGTTCGGGTCGGCGACGAAGGCGGCGGATGCCTCGGCGGTGTCCGCCACCGTCGGAACGCGCTCCACGATGTCGCGGATCGTGAGTTTCTGCCCCTGATCCAGCCGGGCGGCCAGCCGGAGACCGACATCCGGGTCGATGCCCGCCCAGGCCGGTGCGGGCCGGGCCAGGCAGTAGCCCTGCACAAGCGGTACGCCGAGCTGCACGAGGGTGTCGAGCTCGTCCACGCGCTCGACGCCCTCGGCGAGCAGCCACGCGTCGATGCGGCTCGCGAACGTGCCGATCATCTCGATGAGGGCCCGCTTGGCTTCATCACGGTCGACGTCCTGCACGAGGGCGCGGTCGAGTTTGATCAGCGCCGGTCGCAGCGCGAGCAGGTGTCCGAGGCCCGCGTATCCGGCGCCCGCGTCGTCGACGGCGATGAGCGCCCCGGCGGCGCGCAGCCGGTTGAGATCGGGCTCCAGGGCCAGGTATGACTCGATCGGGGTCTGTTCGGTGAGCTCGATGATCAGTCCGCCCAGGTCCCCCTGGTCGCGCCAGATCGCGCGCACGCTGTCGGTGACAAGAAGGTCGGGTGACACGTTCACCGTGAGGAAGCAGTTCTGCGGCAGGTCGGGGCGTGCCGCGAGCGCCGAACGCAGGGCGACGACCTCGAGCTGCTCGGCGCATCCGTACCGGCGGGCGGCGGCGAACCAGGCCTCCGGGTTGCGCTCCGGGTAGCCGTCGAAGCGGGCCAGCGCCTCGTATCCGACGACGGAACCACGGGCCGTGTCGACGATGGGTTGGAAGACGCTCGAGACGCCCGCCCCCGAGCACGCCGAATCGAGCATTCCCGGCCAGTCGAGCCCGGTTTCGGGCGCGTGGGCCGGGGGCACCGGTTAGGAGACCGGGACGATGGCGCCGCGCACCGCGTCGGCCATCGACGGCGGGACCTCGGTCACGCCGTGCACAGAGGCGGCGTGCGCCATCACCTCGAACAGGATCTCATCGTCGGTCGAGCACACCCAGCGGGCTTCGCAGCCCGGAACGACATCACCGCACGCAAATGACTTCATGATCGAGACACTAGCGGAACCGGCGCACGCGCGATGCACCACCTTCGGGGGCATACGCCCCGCGTCAGCTGGCTTCGCGATGCGACCAGAGCGACGGCCACCGCCGGGACGGCTGCTGCACCGGCTTGTCGTCGATGGTCTCCTCGGTCACGTTCACGGGCACCGTGAGCGGTAGCGGGTTCTCCTTGACGATGACCGTCCATGGGCAGCGTCGGCACACCCGGAGGTAACGGTGCACGGCGAGCCCGGCGCCGTAGTACGGGTTCGGCACCAGTCGGGTGCGGTAGCCGCATCGGCCGCACGTCGGTTCAGCCTTCGCTCGTTCCTTCGCGCCGGCTCGGCCGGTGAGAGTGCGTGCGGTGCTCATGCTGACTCCTTCAGTCGGTGCAGGATGGTGGCGGCATCGGTGGGGCGGCCGAGCAGGTAGCCCTGGGCGCGATCGCATCCGGCGCGCCGCAGGGCCTGGAGTTGCTCGTCGGTCTCCACGCCCTCGGCGATCACGCGCAGGGCGAGCCCGCGGCCCAGCCCCACGATTCCGGAGACGAACGGCGAGGTGCTCGTGCTCGTCAGTTCCGCGGTGAAGGCCTGGTCGATCTTGATCTCGGTTACCGGCATCCGTTGCAGCTGTGCCAGCGATGAGAACCCGGTGCCGAAGTCGTCGATGGAGATCGCCACGCCGAGCCCGCGCAGTTCGCGGAGCAGCCCGGCGATGACGGTGTGGTCGGTGACGACCTGGCTCTCGGTGAGCTCGATCGTGAGCGACGCCGCGGGGAAGCGGCTATCGGCCAGGACGCCCTTGAGCTGCGGGAGGAACTCCGGGTCGCTCAGCTGCGCCACCGAGACGTTGACGGCGACGTCGATGGGAAAGCCCACGGCGTGCCAGCCGGCCCCGACGCGGAGGGCCTCGCCGAGCACGAATGCGCCGACCTCGCGGATCAGCCCGGATTCCTCGGCGAGGGGGATGAACGTCGCCGGGGAGATCATGCCGATCTCCGGGTGCGCCCACCGCACGAGGGCCTCGACGCCGACGATCCGGTCGGTGCCGAGGTCGAACTGCGGCTGGTAGTGCACGCGCAGTTCGCCGCGGCCGGCCGCGCCGCGCAGCTCGGTCTCCAGCCGGAGGGTGTCGACGCCGACCGCCTCGTTCCCGAGCCGGCCGAGCATGCGGGCCTTGGACTGGTACATGCGCAGGTCGGCCAGCTCGATCATCCGCTTGGTGGGTTCGCCGAAGGCCCCGGCCTCCTCGCTCGACGGGCCGTCGCTGGTGGCCACGCCGATGGCGACGTCGACGAACAGCTTCTCGCCGGCGATGAGCAGCGGATGCGCCAGCTGCTCCCGCACCCGGCCCACGATGGCGTCGATGCGGTCGAGCACCTCCGCGCCCGGAACGAGTATGACGAACTCGTCGCCGCTGATGCGCGCCACCGTCTCGTCGTCGCCGACCGCCGCGAGAAGCCGGGCAGCGACCTGGCGCAGCACCTCGTCGCCCGCGCCGTGCCCCAGGCTGTCGTTGACCCGCTTGAACCGGTTGATGTCGCAGAACAGCACGCCCACGGCATCCCGGGTGTCGACGGCGCCGTACAGGGCCGCCTGGAGTCGCTCCTCGAAGAGGGTGCGGTTGGCCAGGCCCGTGAGGGGGTCGTGAAGGTTCTTCCAGCGAGCCTCTTCCATCAACCGGGCGTTCTCCAACGCCACGGACGTGAGGCCGGCAAGGCCGGAGAGCCGCTCCGACAGGGCCTCCTCGACAGCATTGGGGGCATCCTGCCCCCAATGCACGACGACGAGGCCGCCGAGATCGCCGTTCACCACGATGGGAACGGCCGCCAATGCCTCCAGCTCGAAGTGCTCGAGCATCCCCTGCGCCCACTCGGAGGAGTCGGCGTTGATGAGCAGCGGAGAGCGGTTCGCCACGAGGTCCCGCAATTCGGGACTCTCGTGCTCCATCAGCACGAAGTCAGCGAGCTTCCGGGCCAGGACGCCGTCCCATCCGCTCCAGGCGTTGAACCGCAGCTCACCGCTCGCGGTGTCCCACAGGGCCACCCCGGACCGATCGGCGCCGGACAGCGTGAGCGCCGCCTCCGCCACGGCCTGGGAGACCGCGTCGACGGTGCATTGTCCCGACAGCGCCCGCGCGACGTCGAGCAGCAACTGCGCCGTCTCGTACTGTTCGCGTGCCTCCGCGAGCAACAGCTTCATCTCGATGCCGGCGGCGGCATGGTTGGCGTAGGCGGTGAGCATCGCGGCGTCGTCGGCGGTGAAATGACCGCGCTGCGGGGCGAGGGCGACCAAGGTGCCGTAGGTCCGGGTCTGTGACGCGACCGGCGCGGCCAGGAACCTCCCGCCGCAGGCCTCGGCGAGGGCCTCCCGTCGACCGCTCACGAGCGCTTCCGCGGCCGCCTCGGCGTCTCCGCGCCAGCGCGTGTGCGTCGACCCGCCGGGCAGTTGCACGGCGAGGACATGGCCGGGAGCGGGGACCGCGTCATCGACGGCGGCGACGATCCGGTCGAGGACGTCCTCAAGCGTCCCGGCGCTGACCAGGAGACCGGCGGCGCCCTGCAGGGCGCGCAGCTTGTCGGTGCCGGCGCGCGCCACGACATCCGCTGTCAGGGGCGCGACGATCGCCTGTGTGCTTCCCTCACGCAAGGTACGCATGATGTGGTGTCTTCGGCAGGTCCGACGGACCCCGCCCTCGCCCGCAACGGTCGACCGACGTCTGGCCGGGTCGCTACGCGACCGGCAGTGCCGGCGCGGCCGCCATGCAGTGCGGGTGAAGGTGGGTGGGCGTCAGGAGAGGCGCGAGCCCATCACGGCCTGGGCGGCGGACGTGACGACGGTGATGTGGGCTCGGCCTGGCGCGTTCGCGTCGATGCCTCGGGCATCGGCGGACACAGGGCGTCCCGTGGCGTGAGTACGCATGGGTGCTACTTCTCTCGGTTCGGCAACCCGGCTAACCCAGAGGGTCCCGTGGCTTTGCGTCCCCGGCTTGCGCCGGGTTTGCTATTTACAATGAGGTTGGTGCAGCGCGGATGCCTCGGCCTGGTTCTTCGTCGTGTCGAGGAATCCGCTTACCGCCCACGCTACCTGCACACAGGAGCACGCATCCAGCGGCGCTTCCCCCCAGTGAGGGGCACGACACCGCCCGTTGGTTCAGTCGCGTGTCTCGCGCGCGGCCGTGTCGCGCGCGGACCGGGACGTCTTCGGCCGCATGGCCGCTTCGAGCGCTTCGGCCTCCTCGCCACCGATCGCCTCGCCGCGCGCCACCATCCCGGCCGTGTCCGAGAGCGGGATCTGCTTGAGGAACAGCGCCAGCAGGAATGCCAGCAGGATGAACGGGATCAGGTACCAGAACACCGGAGCCAGCGAGTCGGCGTACGCGGTGACGATGCCCTGCCGCACGGACTCCGGCAGGTCGTTCATGGTTTGCGGGTCGAGCGTCGCGGTCGCGGCGCCGGCGTCCTGGGCCGAGGCGCCCGCCGCGGTGAACACCGAGATCAGGTTGTCGGAGAGCCGGTTGGTGAAGATCACGCCGAAGATCGCGACGCCGAGCGCCGCCCCGACCTCGCGGAAGTAGTTGTTCGTGCTGGTGGCGGTGCCGATCATGCGCGGGTCCACCGCGTTCTGCACGACGAGCACGACCACCTGCATGATGAGGCCGAGACCGGCGCCGAAGACGAACAGGTAGACGCAGATCAGCCAGATCGGGGTGTCGGCGGCGAGGGTGGTCATGGCGAGCATCGCGACGGCCGTCACCAGGGTACCGACGATGGGGTAGAGCCTGTACCGCCCGGTGCGGCTGATGGTGATGCCCGACCAGATCGAGGTGCCCATGAGGCCGACCATCATCGGCAGCATCAGCAGGCCCGAGACCGCCGCCGAGGTTCCGGACGACATCTGCAGGAAGGTAGGGACGAAGGCGATCGCGGCGAACATGCCGAGGCCGAGGGTGAATCCGATGGCGGTGGCGTTCACGAAGATGCGATTGCGGAACAGGCCGAGCGGGATGATCGGGTCCTCGGCCCGGGATTCCACCCACACGAACGCGGATGCCGCGGCCACCAGGCCGGCGCCCCACAGCCAGGTCTCGACGGCGCCCCAGCCGTGGCCGGCGTTGCCGCCGAAGTCGGTGAAGAAGATCAGGCACGCGGTGGCCGTGGACAGCAGCAGCACCCCGGCCAGGTCGATACGGCTCGTGGCCCGCTTGTTCGGCAGGGTGAGCGCGAACCAGGCGATGGCGAACGCCGCGATGCCCACCGGGATGTTGATGTAGAACGCCCACTGCCAGGTGAGGTGGTCCACGAAGTAGCCGCCGAGGAGCGGGCCGCCGACGGCCGACAGCCCGAAGATGCCGCCGAGGGGGCCGAGGTACTTCCCGCGCTCGGAGGCCGGCACGACGTCGGCGATGATCGCCTGCGACAGGATCATCAGGCCGCCGCCGCCGAGGCCCTGGATGGAACGGAAGACGACGAACGCCCAGAAGTCGCCCGCGAAGGCGCAGCCGACCGAAGCCACCGTGAACAGGGCGATCGCCACCAGGAACAGGGTGCGCCGGCCGAGCACGTCACCGAACTTTCCGTAGATCGGCATGACGATGGTGGTGGCGAGCAGGTAGGCCGTCGTGATCCAGGCCTGGTGCTCGACGCCGCCGAGCTGCCCGACGATCGTGGGCATGGCGGTGGAGACGATGGTCTGATCGAGGCTCGAGAGCACCATGCCGGCGATGAGCGCCGAGAAGATGATCCAGATACGCCGTTGGGTCAGCAGCAGCTGGGGCGCGGCGGGCTCGATGGTGCCGAGTGAGGAGTTCACGGTTTGTTCCTTGGCTTGGGGTGGGTCAGGGGCGCGCGGGGCGCTCAGCGGCGAAGACGCTTCGCAGGGCGTCGAGGTTGGCGTGGAGCAGGTCGGCGAACGGATGCGCATTGCCGGCCGCGAAGAACTGGTGGGAGGTGTGGCGCACGACGGCCAGGAAGACGACAACAGCCATGGCGGCGGCCGGGTCGTCCTCGGCCAGGCCTTCGCGGCGGGTCACCAGCTCACGCAGCATCCGCTCGTTCTCGGCGCCCGAGCGCATGAACACGCCGAGGAGCTGCGGCTCCTTGCCGATGGCCGCGGCGAGGCTGCGCATCTGCTCCGGGTCGTGTGCGACGAGTTCGACGTGCGAGACGGCGAGAGCCGCGAGGTCGTCGAGGAGGGTGGGTGTGAGGCCGGCATGCTCACCGCCTCCCCCGGCGACGAACGCGTCGCGGGCTGCCTGGTCGAGCATGTCGTCGGCGTGGCCGACGATGGCTTCCTCCTTGGAATGGAAGTAGTTGAAGAAGGTGCGCCGGGATACGCCGACGTGCTCACAGACCTCCTCGACGGTGAAGCCGGCCAGTCCGCGCTCGGCGGTCAGGCGCCGCGCGGTGTCGCTCAGCTGGCGGCGGGTGTCCGCCATCCGTCGCTCACGAAGCCCGCCCGTTGCACCATCCGTCATAGAGTGCATTCTTGCACAGTTTCGGTGACAGTGCAGAAACGGGGGCTAGAACGGGAAGAGCAGCCGGTGCAGGAACTGGCGCGTGCGTTCCTCCCGCGGGTGGCGCAGCATCTGCTCGGGGTCGCCACGCTCGACGATCACGCCGCCGTCGACGAAGGCCACCTCGTTCGCCACCTCCCGGGCGAATTCGAGCTCGTGGGTGGCGATGACCATGCTCCACCCCTCGCCGGCGAGCTCCTTGATGAGCCCCAGCACATCGCCGACGAGTTCGGGGTCCAGGGCCGACGTGGGCTCGTCGAAGAGCAGCAGCCGGGGTTTCAGCGCGAGCGCCCGCACGATACCCACCCGCTGCTGTTGCCCGCCGGAGAGTTCGAAGGGATAGTCGTTCTTCTTCTCGGTGAGTCCGACGCGCTCCAGGAGCGCGAGAGCGTCGGCGGCCGCTTCGGCACGCGGCCGTTTCTGCACCACAACCGGACCCTCGATGACGTTCTCGAGCACAGTCTTGTGCGGGAACAGGTTGTAGTGCTGGAACACCATGGCGGACTGGTCGCGCAGGGCGAGCAGGTCCTTCTTGCCGACCGGCGAGCCGAAGTCCAGGCGCCGTTCCCCCGCCACATCGATGGTGCCACCGTCGGCCAGCTCGAGCCCGTTCAGGCAGCGCAGCAGCGTGGTCTTTCCCGAGCCCGACGGCCCGATCAGCGCCAGGACATTGCCCGCGCCGAGGGTGACGTCGATGGATGCGAGCACTGAGTTGTCGCCGAAGCTCTTCTGGAGCCCGCGCACGGTGAGCAGGGCGGATGCGTCAGTGGGCGACATAGCGGTCCAATCGCTTCTCCAGCAGTCCCTGGCCCGACGAGAGCACCAGGCAGATCACCCAGTAGACCAAGGCGGCCTCCAGGTAGAGCAGCATGAATTCCTGGCTGAATGCCGCGACCTTCTGCGCCTGCCGGAACAGGTCGGTGACGAGGATCAGCGATGCCAGCGACGTGTCCTTGACCAGGCTGATGAAGGTGTTCGACAACGGAGGCACCGAGACGCGCGCGGCCTGGGGCAGGATGATGCGGGTCAGGGCCCGCCCGTGCGACATCCCGATCATGTACGCGGCCTCCCACTGCCCCTTGGGCACCGAGAGGATCGCCGCCCGGATCACCTCGGCGGCGTAACCGCCGACGTTGATCGAGAAGGCGACCACGGCGCTCGGCCATGGCGGGATCACGACGCCGATCGAAGGCAGCCCGTAGAAGATCACGAACAACTGCACCAGGAGCGGGGTTCCCCGCACGATCGAGATGTAGACGCCGGCGACGGCCGACACCGCGCGCACCTTGGACAGGCGCATGAGCGCTATGACGACGGCGATGGCCAGGCCGATGACGAACGAGACCACCGCGAGCGGGATGGTGCCGGCGATGGCCCCGCCGATGATCGGCCAGAGGGAGCTGAGGAACAGGTCCCATCCGGTTGGATTCATCGATTCCCCGCTTGCTCAGCCGGCCGGCCTATTTACTGACGTCGGCTCCGAAGTACTTCTCGGACAGCTTGGCCAGAGTTCCGTCCGCACGCAACTCGTCCAACGCCTTGTTCACTGCATCGACGAGGCTACTGCTGCCCTCGGCGAATGCGAAGGCGCTCTGGGAGGAATCATCGGTGGTCGCGGCCACCTTCAGCCCCTCGGCCCCCTTCTGCTTCTTGTAGTCGAGGTAGGTGAGCTGGTCGTTGATCGTCGCGTCCACGCGGCCCTGTTCGACGAGGGCCACAGACTGCGCCCATCCTTCGACCGGCTGCACGGTGGCGCCGCTGTCCTGCGCCAGCGTGTACCAGTTGCTGGTGAGTGACTGCGCCGTGGTCTTGCCCTTCAGGTCGGCGAAGGAGCCGATCGAGGTGTTGTCGTCCTTGACGACGATCACGCCCTTGGACACGGTGTACGGCTCGGAGAACTCGTACTTCGCCTTGCGCTCCGGGGTGATCGACACCTGGTTCGCGATGGTGTCGAAGCGCCCGGCCTCGAGGCCCGCGAAGATGCCGTCCCACTGCGTCTCCTTGAACTCGGCCTTGACGCCGAGCTTGTCGGCCACGGCGCGCGCGACCTCCACGTCGTAGCCGGTCAGCGGGCCGGAGCCGCCCTCGTGGTAGGAGAACGGGCGGTAGGTTCCCTCGGTGCCGATCGTCAGCACGCCGGCGTCCTTCACCGCGGCGAGGGCGTCGCCGGATGCGGGAGCCGAGCTCGCGGCATCCGCTGCGCCGGACCCGTTGTCGGCGGAGCACCCGGTCAGGGCGAGGGCTACCGCCGCGAGTACTCCTGCTGCAACAAGTCTGGTCTTCATCGTGCTCCTCTGGTGAACGGATCCGGCTGGCCGCCGAAAGCTTGCACAGGCTAACAAGCGCCCGGCTCCGGCCCGTATTCCTGTTACCGCCCATTACCGGCAAAGTCTCGGGCGCGCCGGCTCTCGCCGAGCCGTCGAACGCCTCGCCCCCGCGGCGGCGCGCTCCTAGGTGAGCTGGCTGAACGCTTCCGCCTTCTGCGTGGGCCCGGCGACGAGGATGGTGTCGTCCGCCTGGATCACCGTGTCGGCCGTGGTGTAGTTCCAGTCCTGGCCGGCGGGCCGGTAGGCCGTGATCGTGACGCCGTACCGCGAGCGGATCTGCGCCTCGCCGAGTGGCTTGCCGATCACCGCCTGGCCCGGGCGGGTCTTGACGAGCGCGAAGTTCTCGCCGATCTCGATGTAGTCCTGCATGGCTCCGCGCACGAGGTGGGCCACGCGCTTGCCCATGTCCTTCTCCGGGTAGATGACGTGCTTCACCCCGAGCTGCTCGAGGATGGTGCCGTGCGCGTCGCTCACGGCCTTGGCCCAGACGTGCTCGATGTCGAATCGCAGCAGGAGCGAGGTCGTGAGGATGCTGGCCTGGATGTCGCTGCCGATGGCCACCACGACGCGGTCGAATTCGGGCAGCCCCAGCTGTCGCAGGGTCTGCTCCTTGGTGGAGTCGCCCATCACGACGTGGGTCAGCTGGCCGTTGAGGCTCTGCACGATCTCCTCATCGCCGTCAATGCCGAGCACCTCCGTGCCTTTCGCCATCAGCTCCAGGGCCAGCGACTGCCCGAACCGGCCGAGGCCGATCACCGCGACCGAATTCGCTTCGGCGACCCGCGTGGGGTCGCCCCCGAACATGTGAAACTTAGCCAATGATCGGCCTTTCCTTGGGGAGTTGGTAGGACAGCTGGCGCTCCCGCAATGCGAGGGCGGTCGCGAACGTGGTCGGGCCGAGCCGCCCGACGATCATCAGGGCGATGAGGATGAGCTGGCCGCCGATCGGCAGGTGGGGGGTGATGCCCGTGGACAGGCCCACCGTGGCGAAGGCCGAGATCGCTTCGAAGAGACTCGGCCCGAGGTCGTAGTCGGTCATGAGGATGATGCCGGCCGTCGCGGCCACGACGACGGCGACCGACAGCAGCGCGACAGCGATGGCCTGGCGGTGCACGGCGCGCGACAGGCGCTTGCCGAACACGTTCACGACCGCTTCGCCACGCACCTCGGCGAGGATGATGAAGAAGAGCACCGCGAAGGTGGTGATCTTGATGCCGCCGGCGGTGCCGGCCGGGCCGCCGCCGATGAACATCAGGATGTCCATGCCGAGCAGGGTGGCGCCGTCGAGCTGGCCGATGTCGACGCTGTTGAAGCCCGAGGTGCGCGTCTGCACCGACTGGAAGAAGCCGACCAGGATCTTCGACGGCCAGTCGAGCGGCCCGAGCGTCTGCGGGTTGCTCCATTCCAGCACCGTGATGTAGAGCGTGCCGAGGGTCAGCAGCGTAACGGTCCCCCACAGCACCAGCCGGGTGTTCATTGTCCATCGGAGCGGGTTGTGGGCGTGCTTGCGCAGCTGGTTGATGACCGGGAACCCGAGACCGCCGATGATCGTCGCCGCGCACAGCGGGAGGCAGATGAACGGGTCGGTCGCGTACGACACGATGTTGTCGCTGAAGAGCGCGAACCCGGCGTTGTTGAACGACGACACCGCGTGGAAGAGACCGAGCCAGGCGGCCTCGGGCAGCGGCCGCCCGTAACCGAGCCAGAACCGCGCCGTGAGCAGCAGCATCACCGCGGCTTCGATCACGAACGAGACGCGCACCACCCCGAGCAGCAGCACGCCGATGTCTTCGAGCCCGGCACTCTTCACCTCGACGGATGTCGTGAGCTTGGACCGCAGCGACATCCGCCTGATCACGGCCAGGCCGATCACGGAGGCCAGGGTCATCACGCCGAACCCGCCGACCTGGATGAGCACCAGGATGACGGCCTCGCCGAAGCCGGTCCAGTAGGTGGGGGTGTCGACCACGACGAGCCCGGTCACGCAGACGGAGGAAACCGCGGTGAACAGCGCGTCGATCAGGGGGGCGCCGCCCGGGCCCGATTTCGCCATGGGCAGCATCAGCAGCCCGGTGCCCACGACGATCGCGGCAAGGAAACCGGCGAGAATGACCTGCGCGGGATGGAGACGGAGGGTCGGCCGTGTAAGACGGCTGGTGTTACGGAGACCGAGCACGGCGCAACATTACACGGGTGTGAGCCGCCATTCCCCCAATCAATCTCTCACGGCTGGGCTCGCCGAGAACTCAGCTGGCGGAGCCGACGCGGTGGGGCAGCTTCCAGCCCGGTCGCACGAAGTGGCACGTGTAGCCGTTCGGGTACTTCTCGAGGTAGTCCTGGTGCTCCTCTTCGGCCTCCCAGAAGTCCCCGGCAGGGGCGACCTCGGTCACGACCTTGCCGGGCCAGAGGCCGGAAGCGTCGACATCGGCGATGGTCTCTTCCGCCACGCGCTTCTGCTCGTCGCTGGTGTAGAAGATGGCCGACCGGTAGCTGGCGCCGATATCGTTGCCCTGCCGGTTCTTCGTCGACGGGTCGTGGATCTGGAAGAAGAACTCGAGCAGGTCGCGGAACGAGATCTGCTCGGGGTCGAACACGATCTCGACGGATTCGGCGTGATTGCCGTGGTGGCGATACGTCGCGTTCGGCGTCTCCCCGCCTGAGTAGCCGACCCGGGTCGAGATCACGCCCGGACGCCGGCGCAGCAACTGCTGCGCGCCCCAGAAGCAGCCTCCGGCGAGAATTGCCGTTTCCGTTGCAGCGGTCATCATGGTCTCCTTCGTCTCGTCCGGGCTGAGCAGCTCAGCCCGCGTCGGGTACAACCCCATTGTGGTGCCGGGTGTTCCACACATCCTGCACGGCGGCTGTGCGTTTGTCCTGCAGGTGTTCCGCGGCGCCCGATGACCCCGGCCTCAGTTCGCTGTCTTGGGGCGCGGTGCGGCCTTCGCCGCCGCCTTCGCCGCCTTCTTCGCCTCCCGCACGCGGGCGAGCGACTCCGGGTCGACGATGTCGGCCACCGACATCAGGCTGCCCTCCTCGCCGTATGGGGCGGATGCCTCGCGCCAGCCGGGCGCCGCGAGCGCCCGCTGTTTGCCGAGCAGGGCCAGGAAGATGCGGGCCTTCTGCTCGCCGAAGCCGGGCAGTGATTTCAGCCTGCGCAGCACTTCCGCGCCGTCGGGGTCGCCCTCGGTCCAGATCGCGGTGGCGTCGTCGTGCCAGTCGTCCCGCACCGCCTGGCAGACGGCCTGCACCCGGGCGGCCATCGAGCCGGGAAAGCGGTGGACCGCGGGCGCCTCGCGGAAGACCGCCACGAACGCCTCGGGCTCATACTCGGCGATCGCCGCGGCATCGAGCGAGCCGGTGCGGTCCCGGATCTTGGCGGGTCCGGCGAACGCGGACTCCATGGTGACCTGCTGGTCCAGGAGCATCCCGAGCAGCAGGGCGAGATCGTCCTCGGCGAGCAGGGCGTCGGCGGCCGGGTCGCCGGTGAGGTACATCGTCATGTCGGCATTCTCTCATTCCGGGCGAGACCACTGACGCCGCGTCGCCGTGCCGGTCGACGGCGTCGCGGAGCGCCGTCGATGACGATGTCCCGCACCGACTCCCCCACGTCGTTTCCGCAAACGACGCCGCAGGACACTGCTGGCAGACTTGATCATAAGCGCTCATTATCTGCCACACTGGCCGGGTGATCACTTCTGTCGCCGTCATAGTCCTACCCGGACTCTCGCCGTTCGAGTTCGGCGTGGTCTGCGAGGTCTTCGCCCTCGACCGCTCCGGCCTCGGTGTGGGACTTCCCGCGTTCGACTTCCGGGTGTGCACACCGGAGCCGGGGCTGCTGCCGACCAGTGCCGGCTTCTCGGTGTCGGTCGAGCATGACCTCTCGGCCGCCCGCGGCGTCGACCTCCTCGTCATGGCCCCGTTCCACACCGCGTCACCGCCGCCACAGCCCGTGATCGACCTATTGCGCGAGACGGATGCCCGGGGCGGTCGCATCCTCTCGGTCTGCGAGGGGGCGCTGACGCTCGCCGCCGCCGGCATCCTCGACGGGCGGCGCGCGACGACGCACTGGATGCACTCACAGCGGATGGCTGCCGACTTCCCGCTCATCGAGGTGGACGAGAACGTGCTCTACGTGGAAGACGGCAACATCATCACCAGTGCGGGCACGGCCGCCGGCATCGACGCCTGCCTCCATCTCATTCGAAGCGAGTTCGGCACCAAGGCTGCGTCGGCGATCGCGAGGGGCATGGTGGTTCCTCCGCACCGGGAGGGCGGCCAGCTGCAATTCATCGACCGCCCGGTCCACGCCCCGGGCGACGCCGGCATGGGCCCGCTGCTCAGTTGGATGTCCGGCCACCTCACCCAAGACCTCGGCGTCGCGGAACTCGCTGACCGGATGCACATGTCAGAACGGAACTTCGCGCGGCGGTTCAAGGCCGAGACCGGGGCCACGCCGGCCGCGTGGGTGGTCTCGCAACGACTCCTCAGGGCCAGAAGCCTCCTCGAAGACACCGAGGCGAGCGTGGACGAGGTCGCTCGCCTCTCCGGCTTCGGGCAGGCAGTCCTACTCCGCCACCACTTCCAGCGAGCCCTGGGAACCAGTCCCGCTGCGTACCGCCGCCTTTTCCGAGGGCGGGAACGGACGAATCGGTCAGCGGCCGGGGCGCTCTGAACCGCCGGCCGAGCTGTGGCAGAATATGCGCGAAGCGCGTTATTCCTGCCACTGGTCGTGGGGTGGGAGCGTCCCTAACGTTGGTCGTGTCCCATCCGTTCACGAACGAAAGCACGGCCATGTACATCCACCCCTCCCTGTTTCCCTCGCTTCGTGAGGCAGAGGAACGCCGGTATGCCCTGCTGCTCGAGCGCAGGCGCGTCGCCCGTGAGCGGTCGGAGTCGCATCCCCCAGCCTCGCGGCGCGCCAGGGCGGCCCTCCAGCGGGCCCGCCGGGTGCTCGTCACACGGTGGACGACGCATCCGCGTCCGCTGCCCTCGGTCGTACCCTGCGGAGGCGAGGCCTGCTGCTGAGCGACTCCTTTCCGGCATCCGTCGTTCCTCGCCGCGAAACCGCTCAGCGGCGGCGCTGGCGCAGGTCGGCGTAGGCGATCAGCAGGGCGAGCATCACGACCACGATGATCACGGCGAACCCGGTGCTGAAGGCGACTGTCCAGTTCGATGCGCTCAGAACGCCGAACGTCACCGCGGTGATGACGGCAATGCCGACGGACGTCCCGATCCGCTGCCCGGTCTGCATGATCCCGCCTGAGCTGCCCGCGTAGCGCAGCGGAACGTCGGCGAGAGTGAGCGTCTGGTTGGGGCTGATCACCGAGCCCTGGGCGATGCCGACGAAGGAGAGGGAGAGCAGCAGCCACCATTCGCTGGCGTGGCCGCCGGCGTGCAGCCAGACCACGAGGATGCTCAGCAGCAGCCCCAGGATGGCACTGTACATGCCGGCGATGACGACCTTTCGGCCGAGCCGGGCGACATTGCGACCGCTCCAGAGCGCGGTGACGGCTGCGAGAACCGAGCTGGGCAGGCCGACAAAGCCCGACTCGAACGCGCTGTGGTCCAGGCCGTCCTGCATGTAGAGGGCCACCAGGACCCAGACGCTGGTGACACCCATGAAATACAAGGTGATCAACAGGGATCCGTTGGCAAAGCTCGGTGTGCGGAAGATGGCGAGGTCGACCATGGGGCTGTTGCCGCGCTCCTTGTACCGGCGTTCCCACCAGAGCCACAGCGCCACCAGGAGGATGCCGAGCGGGAGCGCGAACCAGACGGCCGGGTGGCTCTCCGCCTCGACGAACGGGAGGAGGACGGCGAGCACCGCGAGGCCGAGCAGCACGGCCCCCACCGGGTCCAGGTCGTGGCGGGGGCGCGGGAGGCCGGGGCCGTCGGGGAGGTGCCGGTTGAACAGCGGACGCGGGATCCACACCCAGGCGAGGATGATGGCGATGACGCCGACCGGGATGTTGATGAGGAAGGTCCACCGCCACCCCTGCTCCGGCCCGGCGGCCTCGATGAGCAGGCCGCCGAGGAGCGGCCCGACCGCGACGGACACGCCCACGGCACTGCCGAAGATGCCGAAGGCCCTGCCCCGTTCCGCTCCGCGGAAGTAGTGCTGGATCATGCCGACGGCCTGCGGACTCAGGAGGCCCGAGCCGATTCCCTGCACGGCGCGCGCGATGTTGAGCGACAGCGGGTCGGGAGCCAGCCCCGCGGCGATCGATGACGCCGTGAACAACGCCACGCCGGCGATGAAGAGCGGGCCACGGCCGAAGATGTCGCCCGCGCGCCCGGCGGCGACCAGGCCGACACCGAAGGTGAGGGCGTAGCCGGAGAGCACCCACTGCAGCTGGGACTGGGTGGCGTCGAGTGCCGACTGGATCGACGGCAGGGCGACGTTGACGATGCTCACGCCGACAAGCGACATGAACAGCGCCACGATGAGCACCGCGAGCACCCGCCAGCGGCGGGGATCCGGCGCGTCGTCGGCGGGGAGTTCAGGCGTGCTCACTTCATCGACACTAACCCCGGATCACGCGGCGGAAACAGGCCTGCGGCGCACGCCGGCCACGGTGCGGCGACGAGTATCGTGGCATCGTGACCGACCCCACCGAGACCGTGAACGACGTCATCCGGGTGGTCGACCTCGCCGGTGTCCTCGGCAACGCCACCCTCGGGGGCATCGCGGCGCGCAGCGCCAAACTCGATCTCGTCGGGTTCGTCTGCCTGGCGATTCTGTCGGGCCTCGGCGGCGGGATGATCCGCGACACCCTGCTGCAGCGCGGAACGCCCGTGGCCCTCACCGACCCGTACTACCTGATCCTGGCCGTCACAGGTGCCGCCATCGCGTTCGTGGTGCACATCCGGGGGCGCTGGACCCACCGCGTGCTCACGCTCATCGACGCGCTGGCCGTCGGATGCTGGGCCGCCGTCGGCGCGCAGAAGGCGCTGGAGGCGGACCTCGGGTGGCTTCCGGCCGTGATGCTCGGCGTCATCACCGCCGTGGGCGGCGGAATGGTGCGTGACGTCTTCCTGTTGCGCGTGCCGTCCATCTTCGGCGGCAACACGCTCTACGCCACGAGTGCCGTGCTCGCCAGCGTCGTCATGGTGATCTTCAGCGAACTCGGGCTGCCGGCCATCGGGTCGGCGGCCGCGCTCCTGAGCGGCGCCGGGCTCTCATTGCTGGCCCGGCGTTACCGGTGGATTCTCCCAACAGAGGTACGCATCCGTCGGCCCTCAGGCTGAGTCGGGTGATGGAGCCGACCCTCACAACGGGAACCGCCGCCGCAGTGGTCGCCGCGCTCGCCTGGCTCGGCCCGGGCGCCGCCTGAACGGTGCCTGCGGCCGCCGCGGTCAGCGGTTGCGGAATCGCCGGTAGGTCGAGGCCGCCACCAGTCCGAAGACGAGGTGCGGCACGATGTCCGCCGCCCACTCGACCGGCTTCCAGCTGCGCGGGTCGGTGAGGCCCAGCATGGTCATCGGGCCGTCGCCCATGGCCATCGCGCCGAGGCCGATCCCTGCGCCGGCCAGGGCCAGCGGCGGCCGCCGGCCACCGATGAGCAGGGCATAACCGACGCCGACGGTGATGCCCGTCGCGATGCCCATCACGGCGCCGAGGCCGGTCTTGCGGTTGTCGGCGGTGGACCCCTCGCCCAGGTCGATCCCGGCCTTGTGGGCGAGGTCGGCGGCGGTCTTGGCGGGCATCTGGCTCGCCGGCCGGCCGCGCACCGTCATGTCGAGGTAGGTCGCGAGGTTCAGCGCGGTCGTCGCCGCGGCGCCGGCGGCGAGGCCGCCGAGCACGCGAGTGGCCAGCGTGGGTGCGTCGGTCGTGCCTGTCGAAAGCATGTGGTGTCTCCAGCCTGTTCGTCGATGTCGTCGATCTGCTGGCGCCGGGCGCCGCCCCCCTTCCGCATGATACCCACGCCGTGCCGGGCGCCGACAGGGGCACAACCGCCGGCGAAGCGGCGATGCCGTGCCGCTATGCGAGGACCGGAACGGGCGTCGTCGGGGTGCGTTCGTCGGCGACATGGCGCGGCGCGCCGGCGGTGTCGGGGGTCGCGGGCGACGAGAGGATCGGCACCGTGACGGTCGAGTGGTCGCTGCCGGCGGCGATGACCGGAATGGATCCGGTGGTGAGGATCGGCACGGCATCCGTCGGGTTGGTCTCCGACAGCGGCTCCGACATGCTGATGATCGAAACGGATGCCGCCGGCACCGACATGCGCCGGGCCCGCCTCACCACCACGATGGTGGCGAGCGACAGCGGGAAGCTCACCACGCTCGGCGCGGCGACCCAGAACGAGCCGATCAGCATGCCGAAGACGCCCCAGAGCAGGTAGCCGATCATCGAGAGCCATTGCGTCGTCTCGGAGACCCCGGCGAGCCGCACCGCGTCGTTTCGATTGCGCCAGGTGATGCGCGCCTGCGGCATCCACATGACGATCGAGAACAGGGTGGCGACGAAGCCGATGCCGTTGGTGAGGAGACCGGTGATGTCCACGGGCGAGCTGATCTTTCTAACGGTCCGCGGGAGAGCCCCAAGGGACGGGTGGTGCGAGGGCATCGGTGATGTCAGGGAAATCATAAGACACGAATCGGCCGGTGTTCAGACATTTGAACGCGTCGGCCCTAGTCGCCGGTGCACCGCCGCATTTACCGTCAGACGTGGACCCGCCGCCTTGTGCGCCATGCAGCAACAAAAGGACACCCGATGAACGCCTTGCCCGCCCGTTCACTCCCCGACCAGCCGGCTTCCGCGCGCGGCGCCCTGCACCCGAGCAGGCGCCTGGCCTGGACCGCCCTGGCGGCCGTCCTGGCCGTGATCGTGGGCGGTGTGAACGCCCCGGCCGCCCTGGCGGCCGACGTCACCGGCACGAGCTTCTCCGGCGGCGCCGGTACCGTGTCGGTCGCCGGCACGCTCTACGCCAAGAACGGCGCGGCCGTGACACTGACGGTGACCACGTCGAGCGACACCAAGTGCGTCGATGTGTCCGGCGCCTTCGCCGGCCACCAGACGTCGGCGACGGCGAAGTCCGTGTGGACGTTCACCACGACGGCGGGCACGGGCGACGGTGCGCAGGGCATCACGGCCCTCGCCGCCGCCTCGTTCAACAAGAACGACGCGTGCACGGGGCCGTCTCGGTCGCTGCAGGGCAGCTACACGCTCGACAACACCGGCCCGACCGTCACGGCCGCCCTCACGCCGGTGGCGAACGGCGCCGGCTGGAACAAGGCCACGACCACGGTGGCCTGGACCGCCGCCGACGCCGGCTCCGGCGTGGCGAGCGGTCCCACGCCGTCCGGTTCCACCGAGTCGGCCAACGGCACGGTGACCCGCACCTCCACGGCCACCGACCGGCTCGGCAACACCGGCACGGGTTCCGTCACGGTGCGCATCGACAAATCGGCGCCCACGATCACCGGCAGCCAGGCCAAGAACGCCGACGGCACCACCACCGTCACCTTCACCTGCGCCGACCCGGGCTCGGGCTCCGGGATCAGCAGCTGCCTCGCCGACGGCGCGACCACCAACGTGAAGACCGTCCAGCCCGGCACCACCGTCGGCGGCACGGCAACGGATGCCGCGGGCAACGTCGCGAAGACCTCCGTCACCGTCGCGGCGGGCGACACCACGGCCCCCACGCTCAGCGGCGCTCCCACCATGGCGCCGGGCAGCGGCGGCTGGTACTCCGGCGACGTCACCGTGCGCTGGAGCGCGGCCGACCCCGAATCCGGCATCCCCGCATCCGTCGCCGACACCGTTATCACGGGCGAGGGCGCCGGGCTCACCAGCACGACGACGGTCGCAAACGGTGCGGGTCTGTCGACCACCGCCACCAGCACCGCCGTGAACATCGACCGCACCGCGCCGGCCACGAGCATCACGGGCGCGTCGAACAGCTGGGTGAACGGCTCCGTCACCGTCGAGCTCTCGGCCACCGACAACCTCTCCGGTGTCGCCCGCACCGAGTACACCGTCGACGGCGGCGCCACGCAGGCCGGCAGCCGCTTCACCCTCACCGACGACGGCGACCACACCATCACCTTCCGCAGCGTCGACAAGGCCGGCAACGCCGAAGCCACGCAGAGCGCCCAGGTGCGCATCGACCGCGCCGCCCCGGGCATCGGCCACGAATTCACCCCGACCAGCTACCGGGATGGCGCCTGGACCAACACCGACGTCACCGTGACCTTCACCTGCACCGACCAGGGCGGCTCCGGCGTCGCCGACTGCACCGCCCCGGTGACCACCAGCGCCGAGGGCACCCGCACGGTGAACGGCACCGCGACCGACGGCGCCGGCAATACCGCCACCGACAGCGTGAGCGTGCGGATCGACAAGACGGCGCCGAGCATCAGCGCCGTGGCCTCCGGTGTGCGGAACGCCGCCGGCTGGTACAACGACGACGTCACCGTGACCTACACGGCGACCGATGACGTGTCCGGCGTTACCCGAGCGCCGGACAACGACACCCTGGGCGAGGGCGCGGGTCAGGCGGCCAGCGCCACCGCCACCGACGCGGCCGGCAACGCCGCCACCGCGGGCGTGACCGGCATCAACATCGACAAGACGCCGCCCACACTCACGGCGACCGTGCCGGACGGCTGGCACACCGACGACGTGACCGTGGCGTGGACCTGCACCGACGTGTTGTCCGGTCCTGCCGACCAGCCCGCCGACGACGTCGTGACCGGTGAGGGCGACAACCTGTCTGCGACCGCCAGCTGCACCGACCGGGCCGGCAACGTCACCACGAAGACCGTCAGCGGCATCCGCATCGACCGCTCCGCGCCCACCACCACAGCGGATGTCCCCGCCGCGCTGGCCAGCGGATGGCACGGCGCCGCGGTTCCGGTTACCCTCGCCGGCAGCGACAATCTCTCCGAAACCGTGACCACCCGTTACACGATCGACGGCGGCGACCCGCAGACCTACAAGGGCCCGTTCACGCTCAGCGCCGATGGCGTGCACCGCATCGTGTTCTGGAGCATCGACGCAGCAGGCAACATGGAGACGGCCGGTGCGCCGCTCACGGTGAAGGTCGACACGGTGGCCCCGACGACCACCCTGGTCGACCCGACGACCCCCGCCACCGGCTGGTTCGTGACAAGCGGCATCCCGGTCGCCTTCGACGCGGCCGACGCCGGCTCCGGCGTCGCCGCCACCTATTACACGATCGACGGCGGCGCCCCCCAGGTCTACGGCCGCCCGTTCACCGCCGATCTCTCGACGGGCACGCACACCATCAGCTACTGGAGCGTCGACCTCGCAGACAACCGCGAGGCGCGCGAGAGCACCAACACCGTCGCCGTGAACGTCGACACCGACGCCCCGACGATCTCGGGTGCGGCGCGCCCGGCCGCCAACGGCCGCGGCTGGAACAACACCGACGTCGCCGTCACCTTCAGCTGTGACGACGTGGGCTCGGGCCTGCCGTCCGGGGTGGCGGGCTGCGCCGGCGACGCCGTGCTCAGCAACGACGGTGCCGGCCAGAGCGTGCGCGGCGACGCCGTGGACGTTGCGGGCAACCGCAGCAGCACCAGTTACGGGCCGGTCAATATCGACCAGACCAAGCCGACGCTCACCGGCGTCCCCGCCGACGGCAACGGCGCCGGCTGGCACAACGACGATGTGCCCGTCACCTGGGTGGGCGACGACGGCCTGTCGGGTATCGACGCCGCCTCCCAGCCCGGCCCGAGCCTGATCACCGGCGAGGGTGCGAACCTGGGCGCCGGCCCGGTGACCATCACCGACAACGCCGGCAACATCAGCGCCGAGGCCAGGGTCTCGGGCGTGAAGATCGACCGCACCGCCCCGACCATCACCGGCGCCCCGGTGCAGCGCCCCAACGGCGCGGGCTGGTTCACGAGCGACGTCACGGTGAACTTCACCTGCACCGACGCGCTCTCCGGCGTCGCGAGCTGCCCGACCAGCCGGCTGGTCGCGGGCGACGGCGCGAACCAGAGCGTCACCAGCGACCCGGCGACGGATGTCGCGGGCAACGCGAGCGCGGGCGCCACCGTCTCCGGCATCAACATCGACGGCACTGCGCCCAGCACGACGAGCAACAACACATGCTCGGCCGTGAACGACTTCTGCACCGGCGACACGGCCACCGTGCTGCTGACGGCGACGGACCAGGCCGGGCTGTCGGGGGTGAAGGAGATCCACTACAGCGTCGACGGCGGCACCGAGCAGGTGGCGCCGGGAACAACGGCGACGGTCGCGGTTCCGCTCACCGGCAGCGGCGCCGGCAGCGTGCGGTATTACGCGGTCGACAAGGCCGGCAACGTCGAGAGCGCGAACGGTGTGGCCCTCAAGTGGGACAACATCGCCCCGACCGTCGACCACGCCCTGTCCCCGAAGCCCAACGCCGCCGAGTGGAACAAGGCGGACGTCACCGTGACCTTCACGGCGAAGGATGACGACAAGGGCTCCGGCGTCGTGAAGGTCACCGCACCGGTCACAGTGTCCACCGAGACCTCGGGCCGGGTCGTCACCGGCACGGCGAAGGACACCGCCGGGAACGTGGGCACGGACGCCGTCACCGTCAGACTCGACAAGACGGCGCCGCGCATCACCGGCGCCGTGACGAGCGGAACCCTGACCGCGAGCGGCTGGTACAACGGGCCTGTCACGGTGACGTTCACCTGCGCCGACGGCCTGTCGGGCATCGCGACCTGCCCCGACCCCATGGTTCTCACCGCGAACGGCGCCAACACGGCCAGCGGCACGGCGACCGACAACGCGGGCAACACGGCCGAGGCGGTGGTCGACGGCATCCGCATCGACCGGGAGAAGCCGACGCTGACCACGAAGGACGTGAACGTGGCCGGCGCCATCTACACGCTCGGCGCCGTCCCGGCGGCCGGCTGCTCGGCGACCGACAGTTTCTCGGGCGTTGTCTCCTGCACGGTGACGGTCGCTGGCGGCAACGCCAATGGAGTCGGCACCTTCACCTACTCGGCCACAGCGGCCGACAAGGCCGGCAACACCGCCGTGATCACCGGAACCTTCACCGTGATCTACCGTTTCGACGGCTTCCTGCAGCCGATCAACGACACCGCACACCAGGTAGGTGTCTCGACGAGCGTCTTCAAGGCCGGCAGCAACGTGCCGGTGAAGTTCCAGCTCAAGAACGCGAGCGGGAGCGTCGTGCAGGCCGCCTCCGCGCCGGCCTGGGTGACGCCGGTCAAGGGCGCGGCCATGAGCGCCCCGGTGGACGAGTCGGTGTACCCGACCGCAGCCGACAGCGGCAGCACCTACAAGTACGACGCGACCGCCCGGCAGTACCAGTACAACTGGAAGACCGGCAACGCGAGCGGCAACTACTGGCGGATCGGGGTGACCCTCGATGACGGACAGACCTACTACGTCAACATCGGGCTGCGCTGACCGACGGCCGGCCGCGCCAGCCCTGTCACTCGTCGCGCAGCATCCGCAGGGCCGCCTCACGGTCTTTGACCGCGAGCTTGCGCAGAACGGTCGAGACGTGCACCCGCACCGTCGTGGGCGAGAGGAACAGCCGTTGGGCGACCTGCTCGGTGGAGCTGCCCGAACCGAGCAGCTCCATCACCTCCCACTCCCGGGCGCTCAGCTTCGCGGCCGCCGAGGAGCGCCGCAGGTGCCGCCGGGACGGCCCCTGGAACTCGGCGAGAATGCGGGTGACCAGGCGCGGGCTCATTGCGGGTTCGCCGGCCAGAACCCGCCTCAGCGCATCCGGCAGCTCGGCGGGGTCGGTGTTCTTGAGGAGGTAGCCCGAGGCGCCCGCCCGCAGCGAGTCGAAGAGGTCGTCGTCCTCCGTCGACTGGGTGAGCATGACGATGGCGGTCTCGGGCAGGTCGCGGCTGATCTCGCCTGCGGCGCGGATGCCGTTGCCGGGCATGTGGATATCGAGCAGGACCACGTCGGGTCGGTTCTCCCGCGCGAGCTGCACAGCGTCGGCGGCGCTCGCGCCCTCGCCGCAGATCTCGCAGCCGCCGGCCTCGAGGGCCGCCCGGATCTGCGCGCGCACGTGGGCGTGGTCGTCGGCGAGCACCACTCGGATGCGGCTCTCCCCTACCATGTGACCCTCACCTCGGCGCCCCAGCTCGAGGCCGCCACGGCGAAGGATCCGGGCAGGGCACGCGCGCGTTCCCGCATGCTGACGAGGCCGTATCCCGCATGACCGCCGACGGTGGCGGCGACGTCGAAGCCCCGACCGTCATCCTGAATCGTCAACTGCCGTTGCCCGCCGTCCTGGCTCAGTCGCACCGACACCTTCTCCGCCTCGCCGTGACGTACCGCGTTCGACACGGCCTCGCGCGTGATCCGCATGAGCGCGTGCCGCTGCTCGTGGCTCGCCGTGACCGAGTCGTCGAGATCGACCTCGAGCTTTACCGTGTAGCGCTCGGCGAGTTCCCGGGCCGTGCGGTGCAGCATGAAGCCGAGCGGTTCGTCATCCGCGTGGCCGAGGGCGTTGACCGCAGCGCGTGTCTCGTCGAGCGCCCGGTCGCAGGCGGCGATGATGCGCCGGGCGCTCGCGTCCGGGTCGCCGCCCAGCACGTGGCTTTCCATCCGGATGTAGGCCAGCTCCTGGATGACGCCGTCGTGCAGTTCCCGGGCCAGCCGTCGACGGTCATCGAGCACGGCCGCTCGGGATTGCGCTGTCCAGTATTGGCGTAATTCACCGGCCCCGCCCACCAGGAGCAGCACGTAGCATCCGGCCCGGAGCAGGTCACCGGTGTAGAGCCAGTCGCTGTACAGCGACGGGAAGAGCATGTAGTTCAGGCGGGCGAACGCGGCGAGCGCCCAGGCGGGACCGAGCCAGCGCAGCAGCGCGTCGCCGTGGCCCGGCCGCAGGGTGCAGGCGATCGAGGCGACGAAGAAGCATGCTGCCGCAATGCCCTGGGCGAGGGGCAGCAGCGGATGCCACGTGCCGATCGCGTAGGTCGCCGACGACGGGACGTATGCGGGGTCGAGCGCGACGGGCAGGTGAAGCCGGGCCGCCCACAGCGCCACGCAGATGAGCACGACGAGCCCGCTCACCGCAAACTGGACGACGAGAGAGGAGACGCCCCGCCGAGCACCATCGCTCGGACTGAGATGGGCGATCGCCGCCACAGCCACCAGCAGCGCGCCGATGACGCGGACGGTGACCGGAACCCAGATGTCGAGGGTGCCGGGCAGCGGGCCGCTGAGCGCCTCGGCGGCGAAGGTCAGCCCCAGCCCGGGCACGGCCAGCAGGAGCAGGCCGTTGGCGAGGATCAGGTCGGAAAGCCGGCGACTTCTCGAGAACCTGCCGAAGACGAGATACGCCAGCAGGAGTGCGGCGCAGGCGTCGACCGTATCGAGGGCGAGGTGGGCCGGTGGGCTCCGGTAGCCGGCGACAAGGAGGGGCGTCCACAGAATGAGCGCGGTCACACCCGCACCGACCACCCACGCCGAAGCTGTGGCCCTCAGCTGGCCACGCTCGTGCTCGTGCGCGAGCACACCCGGCGCCCGGCTGACTGGGGCAATACCCATGGCGCCTCGGTTCGGTCAAACAGCGACTGTCGAGTCAGTCGCTCGGGTGACCTCGATTGTATCCGGTGCTGAATTTCTCTCGACTCCCCCGATCGAGGGGAGTTCATGCAGCCCGGCTCGCATAACGCGTTCCCGTGGGCAACGTCGGCGCGTTAGAACGGCGGCGCTTCGGTGGTGACGGTGAGCCCTGTCGGCGTGGTGATCGTCACGCGACCGTCATCTTCTCGTCGGTAATCATGCGTGCTGAGGTTCTTGCGGCGATTGCTGGTCTCGCAGAGCGGAAAGAGATTGTCGTCGTTGGTCGCGCCCTGGTCACGCACCCATTCCTCGAGGTGATCGACGTCGGTGTCGTCGACCGGCCTGGAGCAGGTGGGGTCGATGCACTCCTCGAACCGCATCGCGATCCAGTCCCGTTGCGCTTGCGTGGGCCGGTACCGCGTACGGTCGTAGACAAGTTTCTCTCCGGTGAAGGGATCGGTGCCGACGCGGCGGAATGACGGTGCGCGGCTGAACAGGTCCTGAGCGGTGCCGGGATCGATAGTGCCGTAGCCTCGCAGCTCGACGGGTTCCGATCCCTGCCCGAGGAGCGTCAGCAGAGGCACCAGAACCACCGGACGGACGA
This sequence comes from Cryobacterium tepidiphilum, assembly GCF_003716325.1. GTDB lineage: Bacteria > Actinomycetota > Actinomycetes > Actinomycetales > Microbacteriaceae > Cryobacterium > Cryobacterium tepidiphilum. The sequence continues at coordinate 96,033 of NZ_RDSR01000003.1, forward strand.
TGGCGGCGGTGGGGGTACCGTCGCCGGCCAACCAGGCCGCCGCCAGGTCTGAGCGAAGCTGGTCACGGGACCGCCAGCCCGGCTCGCCGTGCTTGGTCTTCTTCTGCTCAGCACGAGCGGTGGCGTTCAGCCGGGCGATGATCCTCACCGCGTCGGGCGCGGACACGAGCACGCTGATCCACGCCATGCCGTCTTCGGCGGGTTCCATCGCGACTCGGCGCTCCGCGAACGCACGCGCATGGCGGATTTCGGAAGGTTCGGCCAGCAACTTCTCTTTCAGCCGACGGGACCGGGCCCGGAACTGGGCCGGGATGAGGGTGCCCACTGACTTCGCGACTTCGGCGTCGAAGTCGTGCACCGCCGCGTCGTCGTCCCAGCCAACCAGAAGTTCCAGCGCCGCCGTCACGTGCGCGACACTCGCGCCGCCGGCCGCGAAGACCGCCCGGAGCAGTGGGAGCCGGTCTTCGAGAGCCTGTGCCTGGTGCGCACGACTGCGCACCTGCCTCGCGGAGAGGTGCAGCCGAAGACCTGCGTCGAACGCTGCCGCATCTTCGGCGAGCTCGAGCATGTCGGGCTGGGCGAGCCCCGCGGGCCGCAGGTAGAGGTGCGGGTTCGCACGCGCCAGGCGCATCACCTCAGCGAGCGCGGTCCAGCTGCGGGCGTGCGCGCGATTCGCGTCGGCCTCCGCGATGGCGGCCTCGTCGAGCCGGTCGACGATCAGGTCCATGCCGGTCGCAACAGCCGTTCCCGGTGGAACCTGCGGCACCCCGCGCGGCGGTGACCCGCCCGGCAGAAGAGAATCGCTCGTTCCAGACTCAGTTGATTCAGATTTTTCGTGCGGGGATGTGGAAGGCATCCGATATTCTCCAGACATTCACCCGGCACGAGTGGATTCTGTACCCCAAGTATAGAACACGCATACGAATTCGGGAAGGACTTCTTTCACGATATCCAGGCGTTGCGTTGTCGAATCTGCTGCTGCTGGTGTTCCTCATCTGCTTCTCGCTCGGCCCGACCGTTCTCGCCATCGGCCTGCGCCCACCTTCGCGCCGATCATCGTCGCCATCGCCCGCCCGGCTGCCCACGCCACGGCACGCGCCGAGGTGAAGGCGACGACCGCTGCCGCATAGCGACACGAGTCAGGTGGCCCCGCTACGCCGCGCGCTCCTCGCTGTAGCGGGGCGCCATCGACTCCATCTGCTCCATCACGAGCTTGATCGCGACCGGCTGACGGTCCGGCGGATACCCGTGCTTCACGAGCAGCCGCTTGATCGAGGACCGCAGCTTCGCCCGCACATCGTCGCGCACCGTCCAGTCGGTGCGGACGTCGCGTCGCATCACCGCGACCAGTTCCCGGGCGATGTCGGCCAGGACCCCACGCCCCTGCACCTCCACCGCCGACTCGTTCTGCGTCACCGCGTCGTAGAAGGCCAGCTCGTCGGGATTCAGCGGCGGTTTGAAGGCGGCACCACGATTACGCTCCGCTCCAATCTCGCGGGCAAGCTCGACCATCGCGGCGATGATCTCCGCCGAGGTCAGCTGCTGGTTCGTGTACTTGTTCATCAGCTCGGTGATGCGCTCGGAGAACGCCCGCTGCCGCACCAGGTTGTTGCGCGTCGAGCGGGCCGACTCCTCGGTGAGCAGCTTCCGCAGCGCCTCGATCGCGAGCTGCGGGTTGCGCGCCTTCTGGGTCTTTGCGATGAACTCCGGCGTCAGGTCGTCGAGCGACGGCTTCGGCATTCCGGCCGCCTCATAGATGTCGAGCACGTCGCCAGTGGCGGTGGCGGACGCGATCAACTCGCCGAGCAGGCGCTGCACCTCCTCCGGCACCGGCTCCCCCTTCGCCTGCCGGTCAGCCGCGTCGTACTTGGCCATCCACACCCTGATCTCCTCATAGATCTGGATCTCGGGCCGCAACTCCGCCAGATTCGCCGAGCCGCTGCTGAGCGCCCAGGCGCGCGAGAGCTGGCCCGAGTAACGCCGGTAGGCGGCAGCCAGGGTCTCCTCCCCCTCGGCGACCTGGTTGCCGGGGTTCGCGACGTCGCGCAGGTAGTTCGTGGCACCACTCACCGCGTTCAGGAACCGCTTTGGTCCGCCCGCGTTCAGCACGGCCCGCCAGTCGTACCCGGAGAGGAGCCCGCGCAGCGTGTCGATGAGCGACAGCGTGAGCGCGACGGCCTCATCGATGTCGCGGCCTATCGGCTTCTCATGCTGGTCGGTCTTCGAGTACTCGCTGAGTGCCTTGGCGAGGTTGTCGGCGAGCGGCGCGAACGCGACGAGCAGGCCGTCCTCCTTGCCGCGGAACGTGCGGTTCACCCGCGCGAGCGTCTGCATCAGCAGCGCGCCCTTCAGCGGCCGGTCGAGGTAGAGCGTGTGCAGCGGCGGTGAATCGTAGCCGGTGAGCATCATGTCTTTCACGATCACGAGTTGGAGCTCGTCGTCGACGTTCTTCAGGCGTTCCTTGATCACCGCGTTCGCCGAGTCGCGGCGCACGTGCTTCGAGACGGGCGGAACGTCTGACGCCGACCCGGAGTAGACGACCTTGATCACGCCCTTGTCGAGGTCGTCGGAGTGCCAGTCGGGCCGGAGCGCCACGATCGCGTCGTAGAGCTTCGCGCAGATCTCGCGCGTGCCGCCCACGATCATCGCCTTGCCGGGCGACTCGATGAACTTCGTCAGCTGCGCGCGACGATTCTCCCAGTGCGACACGAGGTCTTCGGCCAGCGCCGCGATCCGTTCCGGCGCGCCGTACACGGCGTTGACGACGGCCACGGATGCCTCGATGCGCGCCCGCTCCGTGTCATCGAGCCCGACCGTCGCCTCGTCGGCGGATGCGTCGAGGGCGTCCTCCGTGACATCCGCTGCCAAACCCACCTTGATCAGGCGAGGCTCGAAGTAGACCGGCACCGTCGCGCCGTCGTCGACGGCACGCGAGAGGTCGTAGATGTCGATGTACTCGCCGAAGACGTCTTTGGTGTTGCGGTCGTCGAACGAGATCGGGGTGCCGGTGAACGCGATGAGGGTGGCGTGCGGCAGCGCGTCGCGCAGGTGCCGCGCGTAGCCGTCGAGGTCGTCGTAGTGGCTGCGGTGCGCCTCGTCGACGACCACGATGATGTTGCGCCGGTCGGAGAGCAGCGGATGCTCCGTGCCGGCGTGCTTCTCGGCCTGGCTGATGCCGAACTTCTGCAGGGTGGTGAAGTAGATACCGCCGGTGGTGCGGTTGGTGAGCTCATCGCGCAGTTCGCTGCGTTTCTTGATTTGCCGCGGCTTCTCGGCCAGCAGCAGGCTCTGAGCGAACGTCTCGTAGAGCTGCCCGTCGAGCTCGTTGCGGTCGGTGATGACGACGATCGTGGGGTTCTTGAGCTTCGGGTGCCGTGACACCAGCCCCGCGTACAGCTCCATCTCCATCGACTTGCCGGAGCCCTGGGTGTGCCAGACGACGCCGGCCTTGCCGTTACTCTCCACCGCCTGCACGGTGCTGCCGACAGCCTTTGTGACGGCGAAGTACTGGTGCGGCTTGGCGATGCGCTTGGTGAGGCCGTCGGCGTTCTCGTCGAACGCCGTGAACGAGCGCAGCAGCTGCAGGAAGCGCTCCTGGTTGTAGAGGCCCAGGAGCGCGATCTCCATGGCGGTGGTCGCATCCCAGTCGTTGGCATCGCCTGGCTTCATCGGCTCGCCGTCTTCGTCGACGTTCCAGGGCGAGAAATGGTTGAGCGGGGTGAACGGCGTGCCGTACTTGGCGGTGACCCCGTCGCTGGCGAGGGTGAAAACGCAGAAGCGGAACGCGAGGGGGAATTCGCGCAGGTAGGTCTGGAGTTGCGCGTGGGCGGCTGCGACATCCGCTGCCTGGCTGCCTGCCTTCTTGAGCTCGATGATGCTGACCGGCATGCCGTTGCAGTAGAGCACCAGGTCGAAGCGGCGCTTGTCGTCGCCGCGCACGAGGGTGACCTGGTTGACGGCGAGCCAGTCGTTCTCCGACGGCTCGGCGCTCAGCAGACGGATGCTCGCATTGACCTCGTTGCCATCGGCGCCGATGTAGCTGAGGCGGAAGCCGTCGACGAGGTAGTCGTGGATGCGGTGGTTCTCGGTGATGGCGTCTTGCGAGGTGGGTGCGGCGATCTCGGCGAGCGCCTGCTGCAGGTACTCCCCCGGCACCGTCGGGTTCAGCTTGCGCAGCGCGTCGAGCAGGCGGGGGCGGATGAGCAGCTCATCCCAGCTGTCGCGTTCGCCGCGGCCCGGCGCGATCTCGTCGCCGCGTTTCGGGTGCCAGCCGAGCGGCTCGCCGAGCAGATCGAGGGCGACTTCCTCCCATTGCGCCTCACTGAATCCGGTCATGTGTCTCCCCCTTGACCGTCACGACTACGACGGATGCCTCTTTGCATCGTATGGGTTGGATTCCAGCGACCGTGGCATCCGGCTCTATAAGCGGTGTTATCAGTGCTGACCGCGGCGCATTCTCTTCATAAGTCTTTGCGCGGGAATTATGAAGAAACACGTTATCCAATAACAAACATGCGATAGTTTATGCAAACAAGCCACGACTAATAAATCGCGGCCATCGAGTTATGACTTTTGGAATCAGGAGAGAAAGGAATGACAGCCCCACAACCGCCGCGAGTCACCCCAGAGGAGTGGCCCGCCATCGCATTCGAGTCTCTCGAGTGGAGCAGCCGCCATGCCGAACGACTCGCGGTCGACCGATTCACGTCACGCCCAACGCGGTACGAGGCTGCCGTTCCCCCCTTTATTGCTCAGCGGATGCTGCCGCTCGGCTCCCAGGTCGCCTCGCTCGCACGCGCAGCCGAGACCGATCTCATCCGCTTCGACGCCTCACTGGGTAGCGAGTTATCAGGATTCGCTCCTCTCCTGCTGCGTTCGGAAGCCGCCGCGTCTTCGCAAATCGAGCACCTCACCGCCAGTGCCCGGGCAATCCTCACCGCCGAGCTCGGCGACACGGGCAAACGCAACGCGGCAGAAATCGTGGGCAACACACGAGCCATGCAATCGGCGCTGGATCTTGCGAACGAACTGACAACCGACTCGGTGCAGGCGATGCATCGCGTGCTTCTCGAGGGGACGAACCACACTCCGGGCCAGTGGCGCGGGGAACCCGTATGGATAGGCACCAGCGCTCGCAGCCCGGCGGGCGCGACCTTCGTCGCTCCCGCGCACGAGCGCGTTCCCGGGCTCATGGAAGATCTCATGGTGTTCGCGCGTCGTGACGACCTACCCGTTCTTACACAGATCGCAGTCGCCCACGCCCAATTCGAGACGATCCACCCGTTCAGCGACGGGAACGGACGGACCGGCCGCGCCCTCGTACAGGCGATGCTGCGCGGAAAAGACCTCACGCGAGCCGTGACGGTGCCGGTATCGGCGGGCCTCCTGACGGACGTGAGCGGCTACCACGAAGCACTCACCTCCTACCGACGCGGCGACCTCGAACCGATCGTGCGGCAATTCGCCGAGGCTTCTGCCGACGCGATCAGCAATTCCAACGTGCTGATCGGCGAACTCCGTGAGACGGCGGCGGCCTGGGCGAATCGGGCAAAGCCGCGCCCCGGGTCCCAACTCGAACGCGTGCTTTCGTATGCCGCGCGGCAGCCGGTGTTCACCGCCGGTACCCTTGCCGCGGCGCTCGCGATCGCCGCGCCCAACGTATATCCGCACCTACGGAAACTTGCCGAGCTCGGCATCCTCAAGCAGAAGTCAGAGCACAAGATCGGCCAGGTGTGGCGGGCCGACGACGTACTGCAGGCCCTCGACCGATTTGCCGAAAGGGCCGGACGCCGAGCCTGAAGGTTCAAGCGAGTCGAAATCGCTCGTCGCCGAACTCAACCTCGATGTGAAGTTTGCCGCCGATAGCTTCGATGTAGTTGCGCAGCGTGTCCATCTGCGCGGGCTCGATGTCACCTTGCTCAATGCGAGTCACTCGGTTCTGGACCGACTGGTTCAGGCAGCGTCCACTTCAAGGGCGGGCGCCTCCGGTACGTCCGACTCCCCCGCATTCGAGATGCCGTACGGCACATGCACGCTGGCCGCATGCTGCGCGGCCGAGGTGAGGTGGCCATGTTGGTCATCGAAGTACAGGTGCGGTTTCATCACCTTGAGCACTCGCGCTTTGTCGATCCCTCCGAGGAAGAATGCATCGTCGACCGTGACGCCCCAGCACATCAACGTGAAGACCGCGCGATCATGGGCGGGCGCGTTTCGCGCCGTAACTATGGAAATCCGCAGCCGAGGCAGGTATTGCGGATTGGAATCCAATCGCCGACGCTCGAGCTGTTGGATCATAGTCAAGTCGACGAGGAGCTCCTTCAACGGCCCGGGGCCGACCGGCTCACCGCGATGCTCCACTTCGTGTTTCTGGAAAGCGTCAAGGCCACCCGCGCCCTGGAAGACCTTCTCCGACTCGTCGTCGCCAAGCACACCATCGAAGTCGAATGCGACGCGAAGGGTGCCGCCATCTTCTTCGTCATCGTTCATTGCAGAGGGCAAGACCTGACCAGCCGGAAAACCGGCAGCTATTGCTGAACGCACATCCCGCTCACTTCCAGAGAGGAAGAGCGACATGTCGAAGGCGGGAATGTATTCGTGCGGAGACCTTCCCCTAGTAAACACCGCTCGAGTCATCGGTAGACCGTGCGAAGCGATGGAACGCATGACCCGCAGACCGGTGTTGGGATCGTTCTTTGAGAGGACGATCACCTCGACAAGTGGGTCTTCGGGGCGCAGGTCATTGAGTCCGAGCAAGCGCTGAATGAAGGGGAACGCGACGCCGGGCCGCAACTGGTCGTCGATGCGCTCGTCTTGATAGACACGGTAGGCATCCTCGCCGTGCTCTAGAAAGTACGCGTCCGACTCTTCCAAATCAAAGAGTGCACTGGACGCAACTCCGATAACGAGCCGGTTGTCGAGTTCGTACGGCATTGGCTACGCCACCTTTTCGACGAGTTGTTCGGCGTCTTTCACGCGAAGCTTGCCCGACATGAGCTGCGGGAGGAGGGCGTCGCGGGTTGCGGCCAGACTCTCGTTTTCTCTGTCGGCTACAGCGGCCAGTTCAAGTAGAGGACTGGCCCGTCGAGAAAAAGATCCCAGCTCGACAGCAGAGACGAGTGGGACTTGCAATGAATCGACATCCCGCTTGTTCACGTGCTGCTGGGCGGCCCCCGTCGCTCTCTTGAGCAACTCTGGGATCTGGGCCCGTACAGCGAAGTGCAGCCAATCAGTCATCTTCGAGTCTTCCGACCAGATGCCGACAAGTGATTGATTTCCAGACGCCGGAATCTCTAGCCGGGCAACTTGGCCGAGAGTAGCGCCCGTGATGGCGATAAGCGTGGCTCCGGCAGGCATAAGCTTTGCCGCGCTTTTCGCGAGCGCCGTTTCAGTTATGTATTCCGACGGTGAGACGATCCGGTCTTCATTCGCCTTGCCGGAATTCAGCCACGGTACTGTCCCGCCCGTCCAATATTCGGCGACATCTCTTGATGGCGTGCCCCCAAGCACAGTAATCGCAAGTTCACTCAGACTTGCGTACGCATCTGCACGGGATAGAACCGAGGCGAACAGGGACTCTGCGAGATGAAATGACTGATTTGCGAGTCTGGAATTGGCGGCGATCTTGTCGTCGAGCGCGCCCAGCACCTCCCCGATTGCCCGCTGTTCTGCGATGGGAGGTAACGGAATGTCCACGCTCAAAATTAGGGACGGACTTATGTTGGGCTGGGCCGACCCATACGCCGAGGAAACGAAATAGCCCACGGTGTCGGGCAGTTGAAGGAAGTGATACAAAAAGTCTTCGTCCAGTAGATTCGGATCCTTGACACGAAAAACACCGACCCGTTGATTCACAAGGGCCTTATCGGTGAATCGAACTCTTCCGATTTCACCAACCGATGCTCCCGACATTGCGATAAGGGGATCGCCTCGGCGGACTCTAAAAGCACTCGCCGACATAGCGACCGTCTCATCTACAAACGAACAGCCGGTTAGATCAATGTTCCCGGGGTGGACGTTAGCGATCTTTATGACGGGTATGCCGCTTGATTTCCAATCAGAACTCTTGAATGCGTAACCTGACTTGACATCTGCCACATCAGATAGCGGCGCATGTGTGAATCCAGTCATAAAACGCGCCCCAGCTGCTCGCGGACAACCGCCGCCAAGCGCTCCGACTCGTCGAACTGGGCGAAGAGCTCCGCGCTGAGCCGCGCAATCTTCTCCTCGATCGGCTCGCCGTCGTCCTCGACATCCGCCGCGCCGACGTAGCGGCCGGGGGTGAGTGCGTAGTCCGCGGCCTTGATCTCAGCGAGAGTCGCCGAGTAGGCGAAGCCCGGCTCGTCCGCGTAGGTGAGCGCAGCATCCGTTGCCGACTTGGTGCCACGCCACGCGTGGTAGGTGCCGGCGATCTTGGCGATGTCGTCGTCGCTGAGCGCACGCTCGGCGCGGTCGACCATGTGGCCGAGGTTGCGGGCGTCGATGAAGAGCACCTGGCCGGTGCGGTCGATGCCGCCGTGGGCGCCGGCGGTCTTGTCCTTCGCGAAGAACCAGGTGCAGACCGGGATGCCGGTGGAGCGGAACAGCTGCGTCGGCAGCGCGATCATGCAGGAAACCAGGTCGGCCTCGACCAGCTGCGCGCGGATGTCGCCCTCGCCCCCGGAGTTCGACGACATCGACCCGTTCGCCATGACCACGCCCGCGCTGCCGCCGGGGGCGAGCTTGGAGATGATGTGCTGGATCCACGCGTAGTTGGCGTTGCCGGCCGGCGGCACGCCGTACTTCCAGCGCGGGTCGCTCTCACTGCGCGCCCAGTCCTTGATGTTGAACGGCGGGTTAGCGAGCACAAAGTCGGCCTGCATGTCGGGGTGCTGGTCGCGGGCGAAGGTGTCGCCCCAGCGCCCGGCGAGGTTGCCGTTCAGCCCGTGGATGGCGAGGTTCATCTTGGCCATGCGCCAGGTGCGCTCGTTGAGCTCCTGCCCGTAGACGGAGATGTTCGAGCCCTCTTTTTTGTGCGCCTCGAGGAACTTCTCGGTCTGCACGAACATGCCGCCCGACCCGCAGCACGGGTCGTAGACGCGGCCATGGTCGGGCTCCAGCACCTCCACGAGCACCCGCACCACGCCGGCAGGCGTGTAGAACTCGCCGCCGCGCTTGCCCTCGGCGGCGGCGAATTTCTCGAGGAAGTACTCGTATACCTCGCCGAGAATATCTCGCGCCTTGGTGGCGCCGTGGCCGGTGAACCGGGCCGAGTTCAGCAGGTCGAGCAGTTCGCCGAGGCGGCGCTGGTCAACGTTGTCGCGGTTGTAGATGCGCGGCAGGGTCGCGGCGAGCGACGGGTTGTCGGTCATCAGCTGGTCCATGGCCTCGTCGATGAGCAGGCCGATCGACTTCGGCGCCTCCCCCGGCTCGGCGGGCAGCCCCTTCGCGTTCTCAGCCAGGAAGCGCCAGCGGGCACTGGCGCCCACCCAGAACACGCCGCGGCCGGTGTACTCGTCGACGTCGTCGATGAGCTGCGCGATCTGGTCGTCGTTCAGTCCGTCCGCCTCGAGCTCGGCGCGGATCTGCTCGCGCCGCTCGTCGAACGCATCGGACACGTACTTCAGGAACACCAGGCCCAGGATCACGTCTTTGTACTGGGAGGCGTCCATCGAGCCGCGCAGCTTATCGGCGGCCTTCCACAGGGTGTCCTTCAGCTCCTTCATGGTCGAGGGGGCTTGGGCGACCTTGGTCTTGGGTGGCACTAGGCGATTCCTTTCGTGGGGCGTTCCGGGCTGGGTGGGGTCGGGTCAACGGATGCGACGGTGAAGCCGCCGCTCGCCACCCCATCCATGAGCAGGCCGGACAGTTCATCCAACCGCAAGAGTCGTTCGAGTGCGTGCTGGCGACGCTTCGACACGGCGGAGAGGGCGTCGTTCAGCGCGCATGCCTGCCCCGCCGGGACCCGCCGAAGAGCCCATCGCCGCCAGGTCTTATCGGCTGCCGTCAGCGCGTTGATATCCGCTGCCATCACCCGGCTCACCAATCCACGCGGCTCACGCCGATGAACGCGCAGGATGCGTGCGGGGAAGACGACCACGCTGGTCCCCTCCTCATCGACGACCGCAGACGGCCGCGGAGCCGTGCAGAAGACCACGTCGCCGGGCTCGGTCACCCGTCCCGAGGGGTAGTCCGCGGCGTAGCGCAGCCGGTCAATGCGTCGAGCACCAAGCCGGAGGTCACCGAGCACTTCAGCCGGCCCGATGAGGCGGATGCCGTCGGCCTCCGTTCCGCCCTCTGCGATATCTGCCTCGTCGATGCGGTTGCCTGGGATGTAGCGCAGGCTCCCGTCTGCCAGCAGCGTGTCGACCGTCGCCGCGCCGGCGGTGGCAGCGGTCGGCCCGGGTTCGATGGCGAGATCCAGCGCGGCCGATGCATCCGTTGCAGCATTCAACGCGCTCAGAAGCGCGTCGGCGCGCGCAGCGTGGTCGGATGCTATCGGCGAGTGGGCGGATGGCCGGGCTCCGGCCACCAGGGAGCCGCGGCTGGCGAGCAGTGTGCGGGTGAGCACCAGGCGTGCGAATCGGAACGCATGGGCTCGAACCGTCGCACGATCGCCGAGGGAAGCGACGAGGTCGCTGACGAGATCATCAATGGCCACCTCGTCGAGGGCGATTGACGAAAGGTCGGCCACCATCGTCCACCGGTCGGCCAGGTCCACGTGCGAGTGCGCTGCCCCGAGCACCCACAGCGCCTGCGCCTGCTGCGGTTTGCGTGGCACAAGGCCAGTCGGCAAGCGCACGATTGCACGAACCCGACCCGACCGCAGCAGCGCCGAGCGCAGGTCGTCGATCTCCCGCGCCACCCGGCCGTCGCTGAGAACGGATGCCGGCGCCAGCACCACGCCGAGCTGGTCGTCGTCCATCTGCAGAACGATGTTCTCGATCGACGCGAGCATCTTCGCGCCCGACATGGCCGGTTCGTCGTGCGTGGGGTACTGCACGACGTGCACAACGTTGCCATCGACAGCAAAAGAACCGTCGCCGCCGACAGCGAGATCCAGCCGGGCAATACGGTGCACGAGAAGACGCCGACGGAGCAGGCGGCAGGCCGGCGTGTCAAACCCGGCCGTGAACACGGTCGGCTCGATCAGCCCGTGCATGGATTCCACGACGGCCAGCAGTGCGTCACCCGCGCATCCGGTTGCATCCACGAGCACCGGCTCACCGGACTGGGTGGCAGCGAGGGCCGCAGCGACCTGCGAAATGAGCTGCAGCGCGTTTGCGGCCAGCCGGGTCTGCCTGTGGCCACGACCGCCCTGCCGCTCATCGGTCGCAATGAGCTTCTCGAAGGCGGCCGGCTCGTTGTACGCAGCTTCAACCAGGGCGTCCACGTACCGGCACAGCAGATCGAGTGCAACCGAGTCGGTGCGCTTCACCTCGCCGTAAAACATGTCGTCGTCCGGATCACGCTCGTCGGCAGCGTCGAGCAGCTCGTCACGTGACAGCCCTGCCAGAGGCGTGCCGAGAACTCCGCGCAGTGCGACGAGTGCCGTCAATGCGTGGAACGCGTCGGTACCACCGAGGGAAAGCTGAAGTGCAGCGTGCGCTGCCGCATCCGCTCGCGCGTCGGGGTTGTTGCCTCGGCCAGACGCCGCCAGCCACCGTCCCACGTCGTCCGAGTCGAACAGCTCCTGGCCGGCGCGCTGGACGACCGCGGCAGGGAACGGCTCTGGGGTGCCAGCGGCCCGGCGTCGCCATACCGAGACAACGGGGCGCTGAACCTGGGCCAGTGACGCGATGTCCGACATCGTCATCAAAAGGGAGGGCTCCGACACGGCACAACTCCCTTCCTCACGCAGAACCTCAGGTTAGGGCATGGCGCGGCGTTCGTTTCGCAGCACGAGCGATAACCCCTCTTATCAGCGTGCGAGTCGCCCCGCACAGGCGTTTGACCCTACCGTCAGTGTCGTGTTCGGTGACTCGAGACCGGGCACACCAGGCAGACGGGAAGCGGCAACCCCCGGGGGGAGCGGTTCCGCTCTCGTCTGCCGCCTTCATGTCACCACTCAAGCTTGCACCGCAAGGAGCCTTTCCATGACCGATTCACACGTCGACGCACTGGCGCCAACGCCTGCCGAGCCGCCATCACCGTCTCACCGGCAAGCGGATGCCGCACCCGCTTTCAGCAAACGTGAAGTCGCCATCGGCGCCGCATGTGCCGCCTTGGGCCTGATCCTCGGCGTTGTCCTCTCGATCGGCGCGGCCTCGGTGGTCAACGTAACGCAGTCGCTTGCAGCAGGCAGCCCAATGGACGATGCCGTCACCGCGTGCGAGATCCCGAAGACCAGTCCCTGGATCGTCGTGGGCGACGACGGCCAGAGCATTTCGATGAAGAGTGACGGCGCCGAGTCGCAGGGCGCCGACCTTGAGGACATCGTGTGCGTGCTCGACCAGCTCGATACGCCCGACAGCGTGACAAGCCGGATGGGCAGCACCCGCGCGTTGGACGGGCGACAGAACGCCGAGTGGAACGACCTCTCGGCGTCGTGGGGCTACCACCCCGACGACGGGCTCGACATGGTCGTCGAGGTCGTGCAGTAACAGGCCACGAGCCTGGCATTTCCCATCATCATCCATCCCTCTCAGCACCAAGAACAGGAGCTCAACCATGAGTGACACCGGAAGCACCAATCCCCCGACCTTCACCGCACCCGACAGACAGCGCGAACAGAGCATCCCGCTGGCCGGCGCTCCCATGACCGAGGCGCGCACCGATATCCCTGAACTCCACTCCGACAAGTCGTTTATCGTCACGTGGCTCTTCGCGTGGCTGCTCGGCATCTTCGGCGCCGACCGGTTCTACCTGGGCAAGGTCGGCACGGGCATCCTGAAACTGATCACGTTCGGCGGCCTCGGCGTGTGGGCCCTCATCGACGTGATCCTCGTGCTGGCCGGAGCCCAGAAGGACAAACACGGACGAACCCTCATGGGCTACAAGGAGCACAAGAAGATCGCCTGGATCGTCACCGGAGCCGTCATCGTGTTGTCGATCGTCATGGGGGCCGTGAACGGAGCAAACGGGGCGACGGGCAACGTGGCGACGGCTCCCGTCGTGCAGGATCAGCCGGCCGCCGATCCGGTGAAGGATGACGCAGCTCCCGCGGAAGCACCGGCCGAAGCTCCTCCGGCGGAAGCTCCAGCAGAAGCGCCCAAGGCCGAGACGCCGACGGTGAACTCGTGGGCCGACGACACCTTCGGCACCTTCGCGCCCGTCACCGAAACCGGTACGGGCGACAACATCGTGTCACTTCCGGCTGGCGCGACCGCCGGCATCGTCACGGCCACCCACACCGGGTCGAGTAACTTCTCGATGTCCATCCTTGACGCCTCGAACGCCTCCACAGGCGAGCTGCTGGTGAACACAATCGGCGACTACAGCGGTACAACCATCTACGGCATCAACGCGTTCGGCGAGGGAAAGACGATCCAGATCACGGCTGATGGCGCCTGGAAGCTGAACATCGCGCCCATCTCTTCCGCACCGGCACTCGCGAGTTCCGGTGCAGGCGACGCCGTCTACCTCTACGACGGCGATGCCGCCAAGCTCGCTGCCTCGCACGACGGGGATGGGAATTTCGTGGTCATGGAAGAGACCGGCGAAGCGTTCAGCATGGGCCTGCTCGTCAACGAGATCGGCGCCTACTCGGGCACCGTGCCGCTGAGCGCCGGCCCGTCGGTGATCGCCGTTCAGGCGGACGGAAACTGGACTCTCGACGTGAAATAGCGGAATCGGCATCCGTTCGACGTGGGCCTCCTTCGGGAGGCCCACGTCCTTTCGGCGCCAGACCCGGCCTGCGCTACTCGGCGCTCGGCCGACGCCGTTGCCGCTTCGTCTCCGACCGTCGCGTCTTCGCGGCGAGGTGGCGGCGGGCAGAACCTCTGGTCGGTCGCGTGGCCCGGCGGCGCGCCGCACCCGGAGCCAGCCCTGCCGACACGAGCTCGGCGAGCCGGCGCAGCGCTATCTCGCGATTGCGCAGCTGGGAGCGACGCTCGGAGGCGGTGACGGTCACGACCCCGTCGACGAGCCGGCGCCCCAAGCGGCTGACCAGCAGCATCCGTTGATCTTCGGAGAGCACCGCCGATTCGTCAACGTTCCAGAAGAGTTCGACGCGGCTGTCGGACGTGTTCACATGCTGGCCGCCCGGCCCCGAGGACCGCGAGAACCGCCAGCCCAGTTCCGACGCGGGAATCGTGAGCGCGGGCGACACCTCCAGGTCCATGCTCCCAGCGTGCCACGACGGCACGGCTCGGCTCGTCAGAAGCCGCCGCTCGCCCGTCGTGCGGAGAGACCGGAGATCAGGGCGTCCAGCCCGATACCGAAGGCCGAATCGCTTCGGCTCGTCTCCCCCTCACCCCACCGGTCGGCGACGGCCGCACTGAATTCAGGGGCGGACGCGGCCAACCCGCCGGTCTCGAAGATGTCCGGGGGCGCGATGACGTCGAAGGCGGAGCCAAAGATGAAGGACTCCAGCGCCACGATGGCGTCCACGATCCGGTCGCGCGGCCAGCCGTCGGCCAGGAATCCGGCGGTGACCGCCTCGTACATGGCCACGGTCTGCGGCGCGTTGGTGACGGGCAGCACGGCGATCACGGGAATCAACGGCGTGTGCCGCGCGAACACATCGCGGTACGACCAGGCCCATCGCCGCACGCCCGGCTCCCACTGCCCGCCGTCGAAACCGCTCACGTCGACCATGGCCATCAGGTGGTCCTCGAGGAGCACCAGCACGTCCTGCTTCGCGGCGACATGGTTGTACAAAGCGGATGGCGCGACGCCGAGTCGTTTGGCCAGGGCCGACATGGTCAGCCCCTTGTATCCGTCGGCTTCGATGAGTTTCAGTGCGGCCCGGGTGATCTGTGCCTTGCTCAGCACGGCCTGGGGCGGCCGGCCCGCGGCGCGCCGGGGAGAGTCGCGCGCTCGGCCCGCCGCCGCGTCCCGCCTGGCGGACGACGCACCTGCATCCATCGACATTCTCCTGCGTATTGCGTGCGGACTCGGGCGGTTCTCGCATTGCCCGAGAGGAAATCTGTGCTGGCACTTCCGCAACGGCCGTTCATGCCACTATAGTCTTCACGAAATGAACGCCATTCATTTAGTGAACCGGTCACATACCGGATGAAGGACTTGAACATGCACAGCTTGGAACGTGACATCGTTGTTATCGGAGCCGGGCCTTCAGGACTGACCGCCGCCTGGGAGCTGAAGAAGGCCGGCCTCAGTGTGGCCGTGCTCGAAGCGCGAGACCGGGTCGGTGGCCGCACCTGGACCAGCAACATCGACGGAGCAATGCTCGAAATCGGCGGTCAGTGGGTTTCCCCCGACCAGACGGCGCTGATCGGCCTGCTCGATGAGCTCGGACTGGAGACCTATGAGCGCTATCGCACCGGGGATTCCGTCTACATCGCTCCGGACGGCACCCGCACGCGATACACGGGAGAGATGTTCCCGGTGGAAGCGCACACCGCCGCCGAGATGAGCCGCCTGATCGAGGAACTGGACGGATTGGCCGCGGAAATCGGGGCGGAAGAGCCCTGGGCACACCCCAAGGCGCGCGAACTCGATACCGTCTCGTTCCACCACTGGCTGCGCCAGCTCTCCGACGATGAGGAGGCGTGCAACAACATCGGACTGTTCATTGCCGGCGGCATGCTCACCAAGCCGGCGCACGCGTTCTCGGCGCTGCAGGCGGTGCTGATGGCCGCATCCGCCGGCTCGTTCTCCAACCTGGTGGACGAGGACTTCATCCTCGACAAGCGCGTCATCGGCGGGATGCAGCAGGTCTCGGAGCGCCTGGCCGGACGACTGGGCGAGGACGTCATCCTCAATTCCCCGGTCCGCACTCTTCAGTGGCACCCGGCGGACGCCGGCGACGGCAGCAGCAGCGTCGTAGCGATTTCGGACTCGGCCACGGTCCACGCGCGCTACGCGATCATGGCCGTGCCACCGAACCTGTACTCGCGGGTCTCCTTCGAACCGCCCCTGCCCAGGCGCCAGCACCAGATGCACCAGCACCAGTCGCTCGGACTGGTCATCAAGGTGCACGCCGTCTACGAAACGCCGTTCTGGCGGGCGGACGGGCTCTCCGGCACCGGCTTCAGCGCCTCCTCGCTCGTGCAGGAGGTCTACGACAACACCAACTACGACGATTCCCGCGGCACCCTCGTGGGCTTCATCTCCGACGAGAAGGCCGACTACGCCTTCTCGCTCAGCAGCGACGAGCGCCGGCGGGAGATCCTGCAGTCACTGGCCGGATTCCTGGGCGACGAGGCGTTGAACCCCGTGGTGTACTACGAGTCCGACTGGGGGTCGGAGGAATGGACCCGTGGCGCCTACGCCTCGAGCTATGACCTCGGAGGCCTGCACCGTTACGGTGCCGACCAGCGCGAGCCCGTCGGACCGATCTACTGGTCCAGTTCCGACCTCGCCGCCGAGGGCTACCAGCATGTCGACGGGGCGGTGCGGATGGGACAGCGCACGGCCGCACGGATCGTGGCCGCCGCATCCGGTGACGACACCGACATGAACACGGCCGGCGTGATGGCTGCTGCCGGGGTGAACCGATGAGCGCGCCAGCGGTGACCGAGGGCGAGTCGACCGCGGCCGGCCTCAGCATCAAGGGCCTGAAGGCCGAGTCGGTCGGCCTGGTCGGCGCCGTGGTCATCGGAGTGTCGTGCATTGCCCCCGCCTACACGCTCACCGCGGCCCTCGGGCCGACGGTCGCGGAGGTCGGCGTGCACCTGCCGGCCATCTTCCTCGTCGGATTCATCCCGATGCTGTTGGTGGCGCTGGGCTACCGCGAACTGAACAACGCCATGCCCGACGCGGGAACGTCGTTCACCTGGGCCACCCGTGCATTCGGCCCGTGGATCGGCTGGATGGGCGGATGGGGCTTGATCGCCGCAACCATCATCGTGCTGTCGAATCTCGCCGCCGTCGCGGTGGACTTCTTCTACCTGATGCTGGCCCAGCTCACGGGAAATCCGGAGCTTGCCGACCTGACCACCATTGTGCCGCTGAATATCGCGACAACGGTGGTCTTCATCGCGCTGGCCTGTTGGATCTCCTATCGAGGAATGGAGACCACAAAGACCTTCCAGTACATCCTGGTGGGCTTCCAGCTGCTGGTGCTCGGCTGGTTCGCCGTCGCGGCGTTCAGCCATGTGGCCAACGGCACCGCGTTCGACGCGACCGCGATCAGCGCCGACTGGTTCAATCCCTTCGCGGTCGGGTCCTTCACCGCATTCGCCGCCGGCGTATCGCTGTCCATCTTCATCTACTGGGGCTGGGACGTGACGTTGACGATGAATGAGGAGACGAAAAACCCCGAGAAGACTCCGGGGCGGGCCGGAATGGTCACCGTCGCGGTCATCATGGTCATCTACATGACGGTCGCGCTGGCGACCCTGGCGTTCGCCGGCGTGGGGTCGGAGGGGCTGGGAACCGGCAACCCGGACAACCAGGCCAGCATCTTCGCGGTCCTCGCCGGACCGGTGATGGGCCCGTTCGCCATCCTGATGTCGCTCGCCATCCTGAGCAGCTCCGCCGCGTCACTGCAGTCCACCTTCGTGTCCCCGGCGCGCACGCTGCTGGCGATGGGGCACTACCGGGCGCTGCCGCGCACGTTCGGCCGCGTCAGCGCGGTCCACCAGTCCCCCGGCTACGCCACCGTCGCGGCGGCGATCGCCGCGGCCGGCTTTTACGTCGTCACCCGCGTTGTCTCCGAGAATGCGTTGTGGGACACGATCACCGCCCTGGGCATGATGATTTGCTTCTACTACGGCATCACCGCGCTGGCGTGCGTCTGGTACTTCCGTGCGGAAGCGTTCAGCGGGGCGAGGGCTTTCCTGTGCACGTTCCTCGCGCCGCTGGTCGGTGGGGTCATCCTGCTCGTGATGTTCTGCAAGACGGCCTACGACTCCCTTGACCCGGACTACGGCTCCGGCTCTGAGATCGGTGGAGTCGGCCTGGTCTTCATCCTGGGCATGGGCGTGATTCTGCTCGGAGTGGTGCTGATGCTCATCATGGCCAAGGTCCGGCCCGAGTTCTTCGCGGGCAAGGTCATCCAGACATCGGGTGCCACGGGCGGCGATCTCGAGGTCTTGGAGGCCGACGGAACCGTCGTCATCAAGTAGCACCAGCGGCATCCGCTGGTACGCGGACCCGCGTGAGGGGCTGGCTTTTCCTAGTCGCAGCGTCGATTGACTGGGAAAAGCTGGCCCCTCACGGGCGTTGACCCTCACGGAGCCGCGGGAGCGCTCGAGTCCTGCTCCTCACGCACGTGCTTCGTGTCGGCGGGGTCGTGCTGGCGCCGGCTGGCGAGGAGGATCGGGATTCCGATCAGCTCCACGGCGGCACCGATGACGAGCGAGGTGCCGTAACCCCAGACATCCGCTGAGCGACCGAGGGCCGGCTGGATGAACACCCCGCCGAGGCTGCCGAAAAGGGAATCGAACGACAGGACGGTCGCGCGCTGCTTCGACGGGATCATGTCGTTCAGGTACGCCTGCCGCACCGGACCGCCGACGGCGTAGACGAATCCCCACACCACCAGGAACACGATCGCGAGCCAGAAGAGGCTTGTCACCCCTAGCACCACGAGCGCAGCGACGCTGGCGAGCGACGCCCCGACCATCATCGTGGTGCGCCGTTCGAAGAGCCCACGGATGCGCGGCGCAAGGATGCCGCCGCCCACCTGCGACAGCGAGAGCACGGCCGCCGCGAGCCCGGCGATGGAGTACGCCGACGTGTCGCCGTAGAGCTGGAGCAGGTAGGGCTGCAGTGCGTAGAAGGCGTAGAACCCGACCCCAGACGCGAACGGCGCCGAGAGGATCACGTAGCGCACGGAGCGGCGCTTGAGACCGTGGTCGATCGACTGGGTGAGGATGTTCCGGGTCGCCTTCATCGGCGTCATCGAGTGATCCGGGGTGAAGCCGAGGTCTTTCATCACCACGAAGGCGAACACGAACATGAGGACCAGCACCCCGGCACGCAACAGGAACGGAACACCGAGGTTCGTCGCCTGGGCGATCACGCCGCCGAGCACCGACCCGGCGAACATCGCGATGCCCTCGATGACCAACCCGCGGCCGAACACCGCCTCGAGGCTCCCGGTGTACCCGGTCACCGTCAGGGCGTCGACGAGCCAGGCCTCCACGGCGCCGGAGAAGAAGGTGAAGCCGAGCCCGAGCAGAACCGAGACGAGCGCCCACCAGACGAACGGTGCGTGCCAGAGCCACAGCATCCAGTACAGCCCGGTCGAGACGGACAGTGTGATCGTGCCGAGGAGATACGAGGCCTTCCGGCCGACCGTGTCGGCGACGACGCCGGTGGGGATCTCGAAGATCACCATGCCCACGGTGAAGAACGCGTTGGCGGCGAACGCCTCGAAATTCGACAGACCCGCGTCGAGCAGGAACAGCGTATTGATGCCCCAGATGAACGACGCCGCCAGCGTGTTCCCGAGCATGAGCACCAGGTAGACGCGCTGCACGCGCCTCGCTGCCGGGTTCATGTCCCGCGACCTTTTTTCACTGGCCACACAAGAAATCATCCACCCGTGCGGCGCCGATCACCAGCGGTTGGCGGCACAACCTGGCCCTTCGCAAGCGGCATCCGTCGCGTCGCCCGCCGCCCTCAGCCCCCCGCCATCCGCCCTCCGCCCTCGCCCTCCGCCATCGCCCTCCGTGAGGGGCCAGCTTTACCTAGTCTGGGCGCCGCCGCACTAGGTAAGATTGACCTCTCACGCGGCGGAAAACTTTGCCGGCCTGTCGTTGATGCAGCGATTAGCTGGACACCCGCTGCCCCAGAGCGTCACAACGGCTAGGTGTACTGCCCAGCTAGGCGGGGAACAGCGCTTGGCCGGTGGCCATGTCGATCGGCAGCGACGTGTGCTCGTGCACGATCGTCCAGGAGCCATTGCGCTTCTCCAGGCCCACCGTCATCCGGTTGGTGGTGGAACGGAGGCGCTCCCCCGCCGGTGAGACGGCGGTGAACGTCACCGCAGCGTGCCCCACCGCAGCCGTGTCGCCCACGGCCGAACCCACGTCGGCGAAGGTCACCTGCACCCGCTCGTCGCCGAGCGAGGCGAACCATCCGATGGCCATCTCCCGCCAGGCGTCGATACCGGTGTACTCCCATTGGCCCCACGAGTCGAAAATGTGCACGTCGTCGGCGTAGATCGCCACGAACGCGTCGACATCCTTCGCGTAGACGGCGGCGGCGTAGGCGTCCAGGGCCTGGGTGACGGGGTCGGCTTCTTCGCTCATGCGATCAATCTTGGGCGGCCGCGCCAACGCGCGCAACGGTGCGCGGGTCAACGGATGCGGTCAGCCGGCACCCGACTCAGGCGCCTCTCCCCCGCGGGATTTTCGGCCGCACCAGCGCGTGACTTTCGCGCAGCAGCTGCTTGACGAGCGCGTCATCGACGGTCCCGTCGAGCACGACGGTGATCCAGTGCTTCTTGTTCAGGTGGTACCCGGGCGTGATGTGACCCGGAAACTCCTCACGGAGCGCCTTGCTGTCTTCCGGATCGCACTTGAGCGAGACAGCCAGCGGTTCTCGGTCGAGGGCGCTCAGGGCGAAGATCTTGCCGTTGCCGCTCGTCTTGAAGACGCTCGTCTCGGGGCCGAACGGGAACGTCTCGATCGCCTGCGGCAGGCTCAGGCAGAACGCGGCCAGGGCATCCGGTGTCATGGTGACGACGTTAGTCACGCGGCCGACACGATGCCATGCCGAGCGGATGCCGGCGGCGTCCTTCGGAAGCGATGGTGGACCGGCCGGTTTTGCCGTTGCCAGCTGTTTTTCAGGTTCCGCGCGCGGCCGGCAGACGATCCCCGCAATGACGCGGATCTCAGCCCCAGCCGCGCACCACAAACCACCCCCGTCGGCGCCGATCACCCCCGATCAGGGCACGTCGCTCCAATCCGATTTCCGGCTGGCTCCGGACCACCAATGCGGCCCCGGGGACGACCCGAGGCCGGAACGGAACAACGAATAGGAGTTCACACAATGAAGACGATCACCAAGCGAATCGGTGCCTTCGGAACGGCTGGGGCTGCCGCCTCTGCTCTCATCGTGGGCGGCATGCTCGCCCCGGCTCACGCCTCCGAGCTCGACCAGGCGAGCCAGATCAACTCCTCAACCCAGGACAACTCCTCGGCGACCGAGACGACGGATGCCGTCACCCGCATTCTGAACGACGCACTCTCGGGCAATGACGCCACCGGCAACGGCGTGGTGGGCAACGACACCTCGCTCGTCAACGGCGGCGTCGTCAACGGACCGGTCGTCGACGGACCGGTCGTGGACGGACCCGTCGTGGACGACTCGCTGAACAACAGCGGCGACGTGCTCTCGGGCAACGCCATCGGCAGCGGCAACGACGTCCCCGTCGCCTCCGGCAACGACGTCCCCGTGGCTTCGGGCAACGACACCTCAGTGGACGCCCCCGTGGCTTCGGGCAACAGCACCGACCTCGGCGGCGTTGACGTCAGCGACCTCGGGAATGCCAGCGACCTCGGCAACGTCAGCGGAAACGGTGACGTGAGCGACACCGGCACTGACGTGGGCGACATCTCCGGCATCGACGACATCGGCACCGAGGTCAACGACCTCGTCGACGGCGCGGTGAACGACAACGGCAGCGGCACCGACATCGGCAGCCAGGTCGACGACCTCGTCGACGGTGACCTCACCGGCGCGCTGGGCCTGGACTCCATGCTCGACTAAGTAGGCCAGGTGCTGTCAGCACCGACAGAACAAGGGGCGACTCCTTCGGGGTCGCCCCTTGTTCGCGCCTACCGCCGACTCCAACCCAGACTGAACGGACTCAGATCGGCGGGCCTTTCGAACTGAGTCAGTCCGTCTCTTGACGGTGGCTGTCAGGCCCGCCCTTTGCACCGTGATGCGCCGCGTCGTTTGTTGGTGCCGCGGGCAGCAGCTCCCATGTCACGTTGTCGCCGTGCTGCTGCGTCCAGAACCCACGCCACCCGTTCGTGAAGAGCGACGGGATCGTTGCCCCGAGAAGGCCCCGCACCGACGGGTCACCGTTGGAGACGTGTACGCCGGTGATCTCGTTGTCGCCGTCGTTGTACCCGGGGCTCATGTTGTGGTCGTAGGCAGCGGATGCATCGCGTCCTTCGGCGAGCCAACGGACTGCCGTCGCGTGCTTTCCTGCTTTCTTACTCACATCGATCACATAGCCAGAATCAAGCGCGTTGCGCTGCGCGTGCAGGGCATCCCCCGCATCCTCGACAACGAGAAGCTCATCCCGACTCTTGAACTGGATGTTGTCGAGGCCTGTGTGGGCAAGGTCTCCGACGTAAACCGGCGACAATGTGCCCGTCTGCGCCGTGGGCGACGACTGGCTGAGCCGGAACACGCCGCCGAAAGCACCCGGCAGGGTGCTGTTCTTGCTGGTGTCACCCGTCTCCGTGAAGTAGAACTCCGTGAAGTTCGTGCCCGGGCGGAAGACGCCATTCTCGGGTCGCTTGAACGGCGTGGCACCCGCCGCCGCTGCCGCTGCCGTCGACCCGTTGTCAGCGCCGAGCGTCAGGGCGACCCAGCGCGTCGAGAACGATGAACCGTAGGTGTGCAGGTCGGCGATGAACGGGTCGGCGGGGTCGGCAGCAAGCTGCTTCGCGGTCACCGGGCTGCCGTCTTTGCGCTGCACCTGGAGGGCCTCCAGCTTTCCGGAGGAGAGATCGGTGGGCGACGCGGGGGTGAATCGGTAGACGTAGCTGCCCGGCGCCTTTCCGCCCGAGACGGATTTTCCGCCGATGTCCTCGACCAGCCACACGTTCCCGGCGGAGTCGTTCTGGATTCCCTCGTAGCCGCCGGAGCCCAGGGCGTCGAGCTTGGTGATCGCACCGTCGACCGGGTCGCCCGTGTCGTCGAGGGTCACCGCGAAGACGCCGCCGTTGGGGGCAGACGCCTCCGCCGTCATCAGGAGCTGGTGGGTGAAGGGGTTCCAGGTGATGCCGTCGAACGTCGGAACCGAGCCCCCGTCGGAGCGGGCGTCGGCGATCAGCGTCACTCGCTTGGTGAGGTCCTTCTCATCGAGGTCCACCCGGGTCACGTACCCCTGCGTGCCGCCTTCATGGCCCTGGTAGAGATAGTGCTTGTTCCCGAAAACGAGGTAGACGTTCTTGTCCGGCTCCGTCTTCAGCGCTTCGTGGGGGTCCTGCGTGAGCGGTCCACCGTTCGCCGTGCCATAGCCGTAGTGCGAGAGGCCGCCCTTCGGGTTGGCCAGCGGAAGCTGCCCGTAGGCGACGGGAGTTTGAGTCATGTCTGCGGAGAGCACATTGTTCTGGATGCCGAACGCCGGGTTGGCGCTGATTACCTGGGCGGCCACGTGTTCGGCAGCCGACGCCGGCAGCGTCGTGGCGGCCAGCACGGCAACGCCGAGACCCAGGCCGACGACCCCGACGGTGCCCATCTTTGTGTAACGCTTCATCGTTCCTCCTCTGCGCCGGACAGTCGCCCAGCCGCAGAACCAGACAAGCGGGCATCGGTGTACCGGTGGTGTCGCCCATCTGAACGGGACCCAGCGAGCAGGGGAACAACACGCCCCGGACCCACTCAGGCGGTAGCGCCTCGCTGGGGCCGGAGGGCCCACCAGCAGACACGGAGCCAGGCGAATCCGTACACAACGCTGGTCAGCACATCCGTCGGAAAATGCATTCCCCAGTACAGCCGCCCGAAGATGACCCCGAGCACGAGGACGGCGGCGAGGGCGACGGTGGCGAAACGCAGCCAGCCCGTGCCCCAGGCGACGACGAGCAGGGCGATCCCGAAGTATGTGACGACCGACGCGGCCACGTGCCCGGACGGGAACGAAGACGTGGGCGGCACGGTCAGCCACAGATGGTCGACGGATGGCCGTGGCCGGCCGACGACGGCCCCGACCGTGAGGTAGAGGGCGGTCTCGCCCACTGCGGCAAAAAGCAGGAATAGCGCCGGAGCCCAGCGGCGGGTGATCGCGAGAGACAATGGAACCGCGACGAGCAACACCACGATGATGCCCGGAGTGTTGCCCACGACGTCGAAGGCCAAGGCCACTGTCGAGAGAAACGGAGTGCGGTGGTCCGCGAACCACTCCACCACGGTACTGTCGAACTGCTGCACCTGAACCAGCACCCCGGTGACGAGCAGCCCGATCCCGATCAGAATTATGCAGATCGCAACGCCGGTCGCAACCAGGAGGCCGAATCCGCGCCAGCCCTTCGGGAAGGCACCCTGGTGCGCGGGGGCGAGCACGAGTTGCTCACGGTGCTCGGGGGCCAGTCCGTGGGTGAGGGACACCTGCGCGCCCTCCTCACGCCGCCACCTCGAATAGGCGACCGCGGTGACGGCCAGCCACGCGGCGCCGAGCAGCGTTGCGACCCCGACCGAGTACGGGCCGCCGGCACCGCCCAGCACCGAGAGAACGGCGATCGCCACGATCAGGATGATCGTGGCGGCGAGCGCCCGCCCCCGCCGCTTGCGCGATACCACCGGCAGAAAAACAAGCAACACTGCCCCGCAGGTCACGGTCGCTCCGGTCATGGCCGTGAAGACGCTCACCGCGGGGGTACTGTCGATCAGCAGGAGAAGAGCCCCGCCGCCGGCGGTGAGCAGGTGTGAGCCCCCAGCGGTGACCGCGAGATACCCGGCCAACCGCGGCAACCTGCGCACGAGCAGCCAGAACACCATAACGATGAGGATCACCCAGCCGACCTTGTCCGCCGTCTGGAGGAGAAAGCCCAGAATCGATGTGGCCTGTCGGGGGTTGTCATGTCCCGCGTCCGGACCATCCGCGTGCACCGACAGGCCTAGCACAAGGAGATTGAGCACCTCGCCGGCGACAAGCAGCACGGCTAGGCCGACGATGCTTCGACCCGCAAACCGCAGGGCCGCAGCACGGGATGACGATTCAGCGACGGGCATGAAGAATGACGGCGCGGGGATAGACAGCGAGCATGAATCCACGAAATCACGCCTCGGACGACCCATCAACACTGATCAGCAAGCTGCACTACCTTTGAAACATGACGCCTCCCGAAACCACCGCTCCCCCCGAGGCAGACACCGCGCCCACCACGGCGACCTTCGCCGACCTCGGCCTGAGTGACGCCACCCTGAAGGCGCTCAAGGACGTCGGGTACGAGACTCCCTCCGCGATCCAGGCCGCCACCATCCCTCCGCTCCTGGCCGGCCGCGACGTGGTCGGCCTGGCCCAGACCGGAACGGGGAAGACGGCCGCGTTCGCGCTGCCGATCCTGTCGCGTATCGACCTGTCGCAGAAGAGCCCGCAGGCGCTCGTCCTCGCGCCGACCCGTGAACTTGCGCTGCAGGTCTGTGAGGCGTTCGAGAAGTACGCCGCTCACCTGCGCGGCGTGCACGTGCTCCCGGTCTACGGCGGGCAGGGCTACGGGGTGCAGCTCTCCGCGTTGCGCCGCGGCGTTCACGTCGTGGTCGGCACACCCGGCCGCATCATGGACCACCTCGACAAGGGCACACTCGACCTCTCCGAGTTGAAATACCTGGTGCTCGACGAAGCCGACGAGATGCTGAAGATGGGCTTCGCCGAAGACGTCGAGACGATCCTCGCCGACACCCCCGACGACAAGCAGGTGGCACTGTTCTCCGCCACGATGCCCCCGCAGATCCGCCGCATCTCGCAGAAATACCTGCACGACCCGGAAGAGATCACGGTCAGGAACAAGACCACGACCTCGGTGAACACGACCCAGCGCTACCTGACGGTCTCGTATCCGCAGAAGGTCGACGCGCTCACCCGCATTCTCGAGGTGGAGAACTTCGAGGGGATGATCATCTTCACCCGCACCAAGAACGAGACCGAGACGCTCGCCGAGAAGCTCCGTGCCCGTGGCTACGCGGCTGCGGCCATCAACGGCGACGTCGCGCAGGCACAGCGTGAGCGCACGGTCGACCAGCTCAAGTCGGGCGCCCTCGACATCCTCGTGGCAACGGATGTCGCCGCACGCGGTCTCGACGTCGAGCGCATCAGCCATGTGGTCAATTACGACCTCCCCATCGACACCGAGTCGTACGTGCACCGCATCGGTCGCACGGGCCGCGCCGGGCGCAGCGGCGCCGCGATCAGCTTCGTCACCCCACGCGAACGTCATCTCCTCAAGGCCATCGAGAAGGCGACCCGGCAGCCGCTCACGCAGATGCAGCTGCCCACCGCCGAGGACGTCAACGTCACCCGCCTGGCGCGCTTCGACGACGCGATCACCGGCGCCCTCGCCGAGGCCGATCGCATTGCGAGATTCCGCGACATCATCGGCCACTACGTCGAGCACCACGACGTTCCCGAGGCCGACGTGGCCGCTGCCCTCGCGGTCGTCGCGCAGGGAGAGACGCCGCTCCTGCTCTCCCCCGATGACACCCGGCCGCCACGGCGGGAGCGGACCGAGCGTGACGGAGACCGCGGAACCCGGCCGGACCGCAGCGAGCGCCCGGAGCGCGGCAACCGGTTCGACCGCGATGACCGCGCGGACCGCAGCGCACGCGGAGAGCGGCCCGAACGGCGCCCGCGCACCGGTAGCAGCCCGCTGGCGTCATACCGCATCGAGGTTGGTAAGCGGCAGCGGGTCGAACCGCGGCAGATCGTCGGCGCCATCGCCAACGAGGGCGGTCTGAGCCGGGAGGACTTCGGGGCCATCCAGATCTACCCGGACTTCTCGCTGGTCGACCTCCCGGCCGACCTCCCCGGCGACGTCCTCGACCGACTGCGGGGCACGCGCATCAGCGGCAAGCTCATCGAGCTGCGCCCGGACCGCGGAGCGCGTGGCGGCCGCGACGACCGGGACGACCGGCCCCCGCGCAAGCCGCGCCGCGGCTGACGGCTCAGCCGTCGGGCGGGGGCGCCTTCACACGCCGGTGGTCCTCAGTTCGTCACCGTCGCATGCGGGTTCAGCCTCGCTAAGACCCGATCGGCGAATCGCTCGCCGATGAGTCGTTGCGCATTGGGATCCGGATGAAGGTTGTCCGGGAGGGGCAGATCTCGTGCGTCCTGGGCACCATACAGTTCGAGCCCGCTCTCATAGAACAGAGCAGCATCCGTCGCCCGGCGGGCAGCGACAATCTCCTCGAGTTCGGTTCGGATCACTCCCAAGGAGAGTTTCCCCTGTTGCAGATCCTCGGCTGTGCCGCCGGCGATACTCCATTCGTAGGGACGGCTCCGATCCTGCACCGTCGGTCCGGCGCGGTCTTCGACCGGGCCGCAGAACACGGGTGACACCACAACGAGTGGAATCCCGGGGTGACCGTCCCGGATCGTGTCGAGGAAACCGTGCACCGCCGTGCGGAACGCGCGCAAGCGCATTACGTCGCCATTGACGATGTTGATGCCGATCTTCAGGCTGATCATGTCCGTCGGTGTATCGCGGATCGTGCGCGCCGCGAGTTGGTCGAGCATGGCGCTCCCGGAATACGCCAGGTTCGTCAGCTCCAGCCCCGCGCGCAGAGCAGCGACCACCGGCCACGTTCCCGTTGTCGATTCAGCTCGGTAGCCGTGGCTGATTGAGCTCCCGTGGTGGAGCCAGCGCAGCGTTTCGCCGGGGGCCGGTGGAGACACGGGCGCGTCGGCGCGCATCGCTGAGAGGACCACTTCGTCGGTGTAGGGAAGCCAGATCTGCACATCTTTGGAACCGGCGGGCAGCCCCTCGAAGCGAACCGTGCTCGCCGGGCCAGGAACCGCGTAGGTGGACGGAGCGTCGAAGGAGAACACGACCCGGGTTCCAGCCACGCTCGGGGAGCGTGCGACGAGCGCTGCCCCGACGGTCAGGTCATACCAGCTGACAGGCATCGGCAGCGACTCGCCCACCACCATCCTGCTTGCTCGCACATCAAGTTCGAGCTCCCGTGCCTCGGTTCGGAAGACGAGCCGGATGCCTGCGCACTCGGCGACCGCCTGCCGCATGAAGTCGTCGGGGATCTGCGACCGGGAGTACGCACCCATGCGTCTCGGAAGCCAGCCGGGGTCGACACGGTCGACCGCCACAGCACCGCGGATCTCCACCGGCCCCGCCCCGAGATCGCACCGGAACCCCGAGGCGGCTCCCGCACTCATCGGGCCGGGGATTCCTTGATCTCGCCGCTCGCATACACGTCGACGTGCCGGTCACCCACCCGAACGCCGTGGAGAACTGCCGTCGGGTCGAGGCTGGCGATGCAACCGTCCACGGTGATCTCTCCGGCGACGCCGACATCGACGCCGAAGATCGACTCGATCACAAGTGCGACCCACGCTCCCGACGACGAGCAAGCCCAGTCAGTGATGTAGGGCAGCTGTGGCGGGGCCTTTCGAGCTCCGCCGTTGATGAGGGGCTGCGCTTCTTCGACGAAGTGGGCCTGACCCGTTGGACCCTGGTTTGTGGACCGCGCGAGGCCAGAGAGCCAGTCGATGGCCACGTCCGGGGCGCCCAGCGCGATCAGTGACCGCGCCGCATCTGCCGGCCATGCGGGGTACGCGCCGTTCCATTGGTGATCGGGACGAACGCTGAAGCTTGCGTCGGCGTCCCACGGCGAGAGTGCCCGCATCCATGACGACGTCTGCAGTTCACGCCGGAAGAACTCCACCATTTCCGCTCGCATGCGCTCCGGCAGGTCGTCTGCGATGGTGGTGCCAACGACGTTGAAGTCGTAGCAATGGCGCACCGGGAGTCGCGACCCGTCGGGCTGCTGAGCTGAAAAATAGCCGCTTCCCGAATGGTAGAGGTCGACGACGGATGCGACGAGCTCGTCCGCGTCAGCAAGAAACGACTCAGCGTCCTTCTCGTCGCCGCCGAGAGCCGCGATTGCCGCCGCGGTCCGCATGTTCCAAACGTTCGCCGCATTGAGACTCGCGACCTCATGCGTGTACGAGCTCACACACTCGAGCAGGTTGTCGATCTCGCCATAGTCAGCAAGAGGAGATTCGCCGCGTAGGTCCTTCCAGGCGAGCGCCCACGAGCGAAGGTGGTCGGCAACAGTGGACGGTGTTCGGGTCCCCGAGTGTCCGCGAGGAGTATCGGGCGTCTCGTCGAGGTAGCCGAGGGCGGAATTGAACCGCATGTAGTCGGTGACCAGCCGGGTCATCGCATAGTCGTTCACGGAATACCACCGACCCACCGGGCCCCCCGTCAGCGATGAGGTTCCGAAGTGGGAATGGATGTCGCTGGCAATCCAATGGTCGAGCTGTCGCTTCATCGGCACGGGATCGAGCAAGGCATGTGTGAGCGAACTCAGCGAGAAATCCCAGATGAAGGTGGTTGTGGCCCAATAGTTGGGCATCAGCGTGTCGTAGCTTCGACCGAGCACATTGCCCGCGAACTCCCGACGGAACCATATGACGCCAAGCGCGCCCCACCAGTACAGCTTCTTCAAAGCCTCGGAAGACGTTGCCAGGACCGGCAGGTGTCCGGAGAACTCGGTGTTCCCCGGCGTGAATGCCGCTTCGAGCTGTGCATTCCAGAAGCGCTCTGCCCCCTTCACCGCCCCGGGGACATCCGCGGCGACACGCTCCCACGCGTCCGATGCCCCGCGCTCACTACTGGCAACCGCCTGCACGTAGCCGAACCGATGAGTCTGGCCGGCGGGAATGTCGAGCACGACTTCCACTTCGCCGCCGCGGCCCGCGCCCCCGATGCCCACCTCGTAGCCTTCAACCGCCGCGGCTGCGACCCCACTCAACCGCACAGTTGCGGGCAGGTCCACACCCTGGATGCTCCACGCCTCACCGGAGTCGTTGCGGAACGACAGTCGGGAGCCGCCGACAGCCGCGACGTTGAGCGCATTCGGAGATTCCGAATCGAGCCAGGAAGCATCGCCGGCTGTCACACGGGCGTTCAGGGCGAGCGTCAACGACACCGAGCGCGCCTTGTGCGACGTGTTCGTCACCCGCACGTCGATGGCGACAGCGGTTTCGTGCGGAACACACGCCGTGACGGTCTCCAGGCGCAGGTCCTCCAATTCGGCAGAGCGCACCACCCGGTCGGGACGCCAGGCGTGGGTCACACGCTCCCCATACGATTCGAAGACGCGTCCGTCGACGAACAACACCGCTGTCGCCGCCAATCCCTGGGAGACCGGCGGAAACGTCACCGCGCTGATTGCCGTCAGGTCGTGGTCGACGCGGACCGTCCCCAGGAAATTGGTCAGTCCGGACGGTGCGATCATGTCGTCGTAGTGATGGGTGACAACATCCGCTGCCAGATCGTCGACGGTAGGAATGAGAGAGTCGGTCATGGGTGCGGAAGCTCCAAGCAACGAGTGAGATGGTCGCGTCAGTACTGTCCGAGCGCGAGGCCGCGCGCGAAGAACTTCTGCGTGAGGAGGAAGAGCACGACCGTGGGCAGTGAGACCAGCACACCGGCAGCGAGGACGGTCGAGAGTTGGGCGCCGCCGTAGGTGCTTTGCATCCCGCTGAGCGTCGTGACGATGGGTCGGACCGAGTCGGACTGACTGAGCGTCAGGCCCAGAAGGAGGTCATTCCAGATGAATGTGGCCTGCAGGATGAAGACGGCCACGAGCGCGCTGGACGCCATCGGCAGATAGACGGTCCTGAAGATGCGCCACGTCGTCGCCCCGTCGAGCACGGATGCTTCGAACACGTTGTGCGCGATTCCCGTGAAGAAATTACGCATGACGAAGGCGGAGAACGGAACCGATATCGCCGTGTACACGATGATCATGCCGAGCTGGGTGTCGAAGAGCCCCACCCGCGAATAGCCGTCGAAGAGCGGCAGGATCACCATCTGCAACGGGAACACAGTGCCGCCGAAGATCACGACGAACCATGCGAACCCGTGCCTGAGCCGCAAGGCGACGATGGCGAAACCGGCCGCTGCTCCGACGAGGACCGCGATCAACGGGGAGACGACACTGTAGATGACGGTGCTCGCGACGCTGGCCGAAAGGCCGCTCAATTGGAGGGCCTCCCCCATGTTCGCGAAGAGAGCGAAGTCGGTGGGGACCCACGCCTCCTTGGAGGTGTATGTCAACGGTGACTTGCTGGCGTTGACGACGAACAGATAGACCGGCAGCAGCCAGATCACTCCGAACACGGCGAGGACGCTGGTTCTGATGATGCGCGACATGTTCCTCACCCCTATATCTCGTTCTTCTTCGACAGCTGCTGACGCAGGTAGAGAATCGACGCCACCATAGTGACCACGGTGAGAAAGACGGCGATCGCCGACCCCAGCCCGTACTGGCTGTTCACGAATGTCTCCTTGTACATGGTCAGTGCGAGCGTTTCCGATGCCCGTCCGGGGCCACCCTTCGTCATGCCCAGAACGATGTCGAACGTCTTGAGGCTGGCCACGATGGAGAGGCCGATGACCACGGTCGTCAGCGGTCGAAGCATGGGCCACAGGATGCTGCCGAACAGCCGGCCGCCTGTCGCTCCATCCAGACGCGCCGCCTCAAGGGGCTCTTTGGGGATGGAATTGAGCCCGATCGTGAACAGCAGTGCGTTGACGCCGATGCCCTGCCAGGACGCGGCGACGATCATGACCACCGTGTTGAGTGGAGCGTCGACCAACCAGCGTGGAGTCTCGTCGACCCCGAAGAAGCCGAGCGCCTGATCAAGCGCACCGTTGCTTGACAGAATGAACGACCAGATCAGGCCGACGCCGATGCCGGAGATGGCGTACGGAATAAGGAAAGGCAGCCGCAGCCAGACTCCGCCGGGGAGGTTCCACGTCAGGAGAGCGAGGGCGAGTCCGAGGCCGACCGGAATGACGAGGGTCCCCACCACCCAGAGCAACGTGTTGCCGAGCGACCCGAGAAAGTCGGGGTCGTCGAACATCTCCGCATAGTTGGCCAGTCCGACCCACTGCGGATCGCCCAACCCGTCGTACGCCGTGAAGCTGAGGTACGTCGTCCAGAGGAGCGGGAGATAGAGCAGGACGGCGACGATGATCACGCCCGGGGCGATGAAGCCCCGGGCGGACCACAGGTATGGCGTTGTGCGTTTCGCCAGAGCCGACATCAGCCCTGGGCTGCCCAGTACTTGTCTGCCTCGTCCTGGATCTTCTGCAGGAACGGCATCGGGTCACCGGGGTTGGCGTTGAAGGCACCGAACTGCTCGAGGGCGACGGTCAGAATCGGCGTGGGAGTCGCTTCGAAGTAACGCTCCACCAACTGGTAGTCGGAGGACGCGACGTTCTGGCCGAGCTCCGCAAGGGCCTGGTCCTTGACCTTCGCCTTGGGGTTGAAGGGCACGTCACCGCGAGCGTCGCCCCACGCCGTCTGCGCCTCAGGAGACATCCACCATTCCGCGTAGGCGAGGCCCAAGTCCTTCTGCTTCGAGTTCTCCGCGATGCACAGGGGTCCTGTCTCCACCGCCACAGGCGTCTGCGTGAGACTCTCGTTCTTGGCCGGGATGACGAAGAAGCCGTAGTCGGTGCCTGACTTCATTCCCGCGGCGTCGAGGGAGCCGCCGAAGAAGCTTCCGAAATTGATCATGGCGAAGTCGCCCTGCTTCAGGCCGACGGCGGGGTCTGTCGTGCTGCCCGCGTCGCTGAACCAGCCCTTCTTCTGCTCGTCGAGCCACTCGTTCATGATGGCAACGATCTTGGGGTCGGTGTACTTGACGTCTCCCGTGGACAGCCCCTTGTAGAGCGCGGGGTCCGTGCCGGCGACCAACTGCTGGAACCACTGGAACGTGAAGAGGGTGCTGGTCTGGTAATAGGGCGTCGTACCAGCCGCTTTCAGCTTCGTCGCAGCAGCATCAAGCTCGGACCACGTCGTCGGGACCTCGATCCCGTTCTTCTCGAAGATGGGCTTGTTGTAATACATGACCCAGTACGCGATGTTCATTGGCACGCAGTACTGCTTGCCGTCGAACGTGTAGTAACGCTCGAGGTCTTTACTCACCCACCCCTCGTCGATCGCTTTCTTCCAGATGTCAGAAGTCTCGGCAACGAGGTTCTCATCAACGAGCTTCTTGAGCGAGTCTCCGGTGTGCCAACTGAACAGTCCGGGGCTCTTCGAGGTTCGGAAGGACTGCTTCACGAAGGCGTCGTACTGGTTGGCATCCGAGTAGCCCGTCGTGTTCAGCGTGATGTTGACACCCGGTTCGGATGACGCATTGAGGGCCTTGAAATCCGGTTCCCATGCCGCCTTGTCCGTGTAGAAGTTCAGCGTTCCGGTGGGGGCGCCACCGTCGGCCGGGGCGGCGC
This sequence comes from Cryobacterium tepidiphilum, assembly GCF_003716325.1. GTDB lineage: Bacteria > Actinomycetota > Actinomycetes > Actinomycetales > Microbacteriaceae > Cryobacterium > Cryobacterium tepidiphilum. Next base: position 129,245 of record NZ_RDSR01000003.1, read on the forward strand.
TGCCGCCGCTTGAGCACGCGGTGAGCATGAGTGCGCTGAGTGACAGCGCCGAAAGGACGCCTATCGTCGTCTTACGTGAATTCATCTGAACTTCCTCGTTCCTGGTGAAGGTGATGGTGCAATGTCGAACTGCATGTGTCGCTGTGTTGGTATCGTTACCAATCGCCACCGACAAGCTACCAACTCAGCTCGCCGATGGCAAGTGATCCGCGCCGGGTCGATCGTTTCTCTGTTCGGTTGTCGCCGTGAAACGGGGCAGCATCAGTCATCGCTGTTCCGTGTTCCCCGCACATACGCCTTGACCGTCGCAAACCGCTCGCTCCTCGCCTGCGCCGAGCGGCGAATGATGTACGGGCCGACGGCTGCCGGCACGATGAAGGTCTCCGCATAGTGCACGACGTACGGTGCGAACGCACCGGTCGGGCTCACCACCTCCACCTCGTCTCCCTCCACGAGGTTGAGGACGTTGACCGTGCCCTCGGTGTCGTGCGAGGCCTCGTCCACAAACCAGTGCCGTCGCACCTCGATGAATTCGAGCTCATGGAGACCCGTTCGTTCCTCGACGACGCCCGGTGTCCGCGCAATCTGCTGCACCTGATCCAACAGGTTTCGCTCCACCCACTCCGTATCGCGGTCCCACTGAATGTTTTTTTCGCCGTGCTCAAGGTGCACCGGACGCGGAACGCCGTCGAGACCCACCCGCCCCCAATCCCACAATTTGAACGTGAAGATGAACGGGGTTGCCGAGATCTCGAGAACCATGGAGTTGCTACCCGAGCAATGGACGGTGCCGGCGGGGATGGCGAAATGGTCGTGCTTCTTCGCCGGGATCATGTTGACGTACTTCTCCGCCGGGAACGGGCGCGCAGTGTCGGTCGTGGCCGCCCGCAGGTCTGACATCATGGCATCCGGGTCGACACCGGTCTTGAGTCCCAGGTAAACGACCGCGTCCTCCGACGCTTCGAGCAAGTAGTAACTCTCGTCCTGCGTGTAGTGCATGCCGAAGACATCCTGGATGTACCCCGTGAGCGGGTGCACCTGCAACGAGAGATTCCCCCCTCCCATCGTGTCCAGGAAGTCGAAGCGGATCGGGAACTCCGCGCCGAAACGAGCGAACGTCTTCTCGCCAAGCAGTTCTTTCGGCCTCATGAGCACGAGATCCATGGCTGGAACCTCGACAAGTCCGTCGTCCGCTTCCAGGAGCAACGAGTTCTCTTCCGGAACACAGTCGAAGCACCAGGCGTAATTCTGTTTGGAGGGATCGAGATTCAGCTTCTCTTTCATCCACTGGCCGCCCCAGACCCCGGGATCGAAGAACGGGACGACGCGCAACGGGCCCGTCGTGGCCGCCTCGAGCGCCTTCCGGAACGCATCACCGGTGATCATTCCCGCCGCAGAACCATTCGCGTTCCCGTCAACGACGAAGTCGATCTCCTCGAAGAGGTTCCGCTTGTGGCGGTCCGCCACGCGCCACTCGACGAAGAAGCCGCGTTTGTACTTGCGGAGCACGTCCTCGTCCGCGTTATGGGAGCGCCAATTCGGCGCGCCGGCGCGCATCCGCAGCTGAATCTCCCAACGCGACATGTCGACCAGCACGAGGGCATGGCGCTCCGGGGCCGCGAGTGCGGCGCCCCATCCGAGGAGAATCGTCGGCGCTGTTCGCCGCTCCAGACGGCGGGCCACGAGTTCGAGTTTCTGGGGGCTGTAGAACTCATCGATCCTCGCGTGGCTCATCACCCCGAAGACGCGGTCATCCGTCAGATTCTGCTCGATCAAGGCGTCGACCCGCTCGATCGGCAGCGCCGCTTCGTCCTCCACGTCGACGATGGCATATTCCGGGAGCGCGTCGACGAGTACCGACCGCAGGGCCGGGACGTCGACGCCGGGGTACGTATCGACGACGATGACCGGGAACTCGCCTGCGGCTCGGGCCGCGGCCACCGCGTGCACCTCGGCCCATGCCTTGGATCCCTGGAACACTCGGGCGCCCGGCAGGAGCGGGATCGTCGGCTGCTTCACGTACGACGAGGCGGGTGAGCGGGAATCATTCGGGACCACAGGTACTCCTTACAGTTCGGGACGACGCTTCGGTCGCCCCGGCAATGGCGGCGAGGCCGCGCAGAACAGACAGGTCAGGGCGTTCGGGTGTGACGAAACGGGGACGGTACGACGACGACCACAGATACGCGTCGGCGTACTCCTGGAACCGGGGCAGGAGGAGGTCTCCCGCGCGCATGATGCCGCCGGAGACGATGACGACGTCGGGGTCGTAGGCGTGGCAGAGGCCGACGATGACCGCGCCCCACACCCGGCAGAAGCGATCGAGTACCCGGCCGGCGACGGCATCCGGGTCGGGAGCGAGCGCAGCCTCGATGATCTCTTTCATCCCGATCGGCTCGTCCGCGTCGCGGCCGGCGTGCTCGCCATGGGCCAGCAGCTCGCCCAGCAGGCCGCCAATCGCCCAGGTGCTGGCCAGCGCTTCCGCGCAGCCGATGTTTCCGCAGCTGCATCGCGGGCCGTCGACGTCCACGGTGAGGTGGCCCCCGAGGATGCCGGCATGATCGTGGGCACCACGAAGGACCACGCCGTCGATGATCGCCGCCGTGCCTATCCCCGTTCCCAGGGTCACCATGACGGCGTCCTTCTCGCCCGCAGCACACCCGTATGCGGTCTCTCCGATCAGGGCCGCGCGGGCATCGTTCTCCAGGGCTACGGATGCGCCGAACTGTGCTTCGCCCCACGCTTTCAGATCGACGCCGTCGAGGTACTCGTACTTGCCGTGGGCCCTGACGAGCCTGCCCGCCCGGCGATCAACCACGCCGGGGACGGCGATACCGACTCCCGTAACGGCTGCACCTGCGCAGAGTGCCCGTGAGCGACGCTCGACCGTCGCGAGGTCACGAGTCGTTCCGGAGACGCGAAACTCCTCGGAAGCCACGACGGAGCCGTTGTTCCAGAGACCGAGCTTGATATTGGTTCCGCCGAAGTCGATGCACAGTTGCGTCATGGCACGTCCCCTCGTCAGCGCGGTAGCGTCCCGGCCTATCCCGTCGGTATTGGTAACGTTACCATACCTGTGCCCGGTCGGAGTAGGGCCACCCGCTCAACGATCGGCCATACTCACCGTGACCGGCAACTCGATCATCCGGGATGGTCCGTGCGAGTCTGCCGCCTGCAACCGGGCAAACAGAAGTTCCGCAGCCTCCCGTCCAAGCTGGCGCGCATCGCTGTCGATGACGGTGACCGGCACCGGCATCATCTCTGACAGCTCGAAACTGTCGAAGCTCACAATCGCAGGAAAGCCCGTTGCACCCGCACCCGACCGGATGCGCCGGCCGATCTCTTTCAGCGCGCCGATGGTGTTGCGATTGTTCGCGCTGAAAATCGCGGTCGGCGCATCGGGAAGGTCGAGGAGTCGCTCCATGGCTGACCGTGCTGCTTCAACGTCTTGCTGGTCCCGCTGAATCAGCCGCGCGTCGGGTGAGATCCCCCGTTCTGCGAGAGCCTTCTCGTACCCGATGTACCTGCGCTGCCCCGTGGATACCGACGGGACATTTCCCAGGAAGCCGATTCGCGTATGGCCAGACTCCAGAAGACTAAGTGTGCCTTGGTATGCGCCTCCCACGTCATCGAGCAGAACCGTGTCCACGTCCAGTCCCGCAACCTGGCGGGAGGCCAGCACAATCGGGGTGTCTCCCAACCTGTCGGCTCTCAAGTGCTCCGCCGCGCCACCGGAGGGCACCACCACAAGTCCCTCCACCTGGCGACCGATGAAATCCGCAACGAGCTGCGCTTCCCGTCCGCAGTCCTCGCCGGTGTTGCCCAGCACGATGCGCTTTCCATGCTTCGCGGCCACCTCCTCCACGCCCAAGGCGAAGTTGCCGTAGTAGGGGTTCCCCAGGTTGGTGATCGCGACTCCGATCAGTCCGCTTGCCTGCCCGGGGCGAAGGCTACGCGCGTTCTCGTTTCGGAAGTAGCCCAGCTCCTTCACCGCGGCCAGTACCTTCGCCTGCAAGTCGGGCCGAACGTTCACGCCGCCTGCAAGTGTGCGTGAGACGGTCATCGGGCTGACGCCGGCCGAGGCCGCGACCTCTTTGATTGTGGGTTGTCGGGTGCCCGGCGCCATCGAACTCGTCATGACGACATTTCCTCCGTCTCGGGACCCCTCGTGGGTCTCACGCTACTACTGCCTGGAGCACCAGACGGCGAGCCTGTACATCGCGCCGCCCAGGGTGTTACTCTCCCCAATTGGTAACGTTAACATGTCGCGCTGGCCGTCGACGCCACGTGCTGGCTGAGCATTGGCGACTCGTCACCGTGACACTCAATGGAGAGCGAGAACTAGGCATGATCAGACAGATTGATCGAAAGAACAAGCGCGTCCGAGGTGCGCTCGTCGCCGTGGGAGTGGGGGCGGCCATCGCCGTTTCGGGAACCGCGCCGGCGATGGCGACCGAGGGCGCATCCAGTCAGAGCGCACCGGTGAAGACCTGTGACGCCCGCATCTCCGCGAGCGTGGACCGCGAACTCACGCGGGAGATCGGCGAGTACGGTGACACCGGCGGCCGCTGGACCGGCGCAGACTCTGCCTACAGCGTCAGACTTCCGGGGGGAAGGATCGCCTGGATCTACTCCGACACCTTCATGGGCGCAGTCAATGCTGACAAGTCGCGACCAGTCACCTCCCCCTTCCTCCACAACTCGATCATCATCGATGACCATGGGGTCCTCACGACCTACACCGGCGGCACTCCGGAGACGCCTGAATCCCTATTGAAAGTCGCCGGCGGCGATGAGAACCAGGACTGGTACTGGTTCGGTGACGCGACTGTGGAGGGCAGCCACCTCAGGGTCATGCTTCTCGAGTTTGAGCGCACCGGAAACGGGGTGTTCGACTTCGCATTCGTCGGGTCTGCCATCGCGTCGTTCGCAACCGACGACATGGCGTTCGAAGGCGTGACGGAACTGCCTGCCAGCACCGTCAATTGGGGCTCGGCGATCTATGAAGACGGCGGATACACGTATGTGTACGGTGTCGAAGACCTGGGGGCTCAGAAATACGCCCATCTGGCGCGGGTGCGCGCCGGCGCCATGACGAGCGGCACCTGGGAGTACCTGAGCGACACCGGGTGGGTCCACGACGCCAGTGCATCGAAGCGGATTCTCGAGGGTGTTTCCAACGAGTTCAGCGTGTCGAAATTCCAGGGACGTTACACGCTGGTCACCGGCGACACCACAGAGATCCTGAGCGCCAAGGTCGTCATGTACCGCAGTTCCTCCCTCGAGGGTCCGTTCGAGGACAAGACCGTCCTGTACACGACACCGGAGACGAGCGGAAACGTCTTTACCTACAACGCCAAGGCGCATCCGGAACTGGGGAACGGTCACACGCTGCTCGTGACCTACAACGTCAACAGCTTCGACACCAGCGACGTCTACACCAATGTCGACAATTACCGGCCGCGCTACATCGACGTCTCGGCAGTCATTCCGAACTGCTCCTAACCACAGGACAGAGGGGGCACTGGAAGGTGGCACTATCGCGGTACCGGATATCGCCACCTTCCGGTCCCCTCGTGCAAGCCGTGCCGCGACACGGCGAAATGGGCCCGTCCGGCGTGGTCGGATCATTCTTCGCCTCGCGCGCGTAACACATTCTCGGATGCACCCCTCCGCTTGACGGCCGCGCACCTCTCGCTAACATAGGGCGCGGCCGACATTTGCCTCGGCCCTTCTGAACGTTTTCGTAACCGGTGTGAATGTGATCGATGGAGTAGGGGACGTGTATGGGCGATTATCTTGAAGGTTCGCTCGACCGCATCCTGTTCTCCAGCTGGCAGCACTTCTCCGTTGTCGTGCAGTGCCTCATCCTCGCTGCTGTCATCGCGGTCGGCCTGGCAGTGCTCGTCTACCGCACCGGATGGCTGCGCGGCGTCGCGGACAACGTCAGCGCCGTCGGCTTGACGATCCCCTCGTTCGCCTTGATCGGCATCCTCATCGTGCCCTTCGGTTTCGGCGTCACCCCGGCCGTCATCGTGCTCACGTTCTTCGCCGCGCTGCCGATCCTGCGTAACGCAGTCGTCGGCCTCACCAGCATCGACCCGGCGCTGGTCGAGTCGGCCAGGGGCATCGGCATGAGCCGGGCCGGCATCCTGCTCAAAGTCGAGCTGCCGCTCGCCTGGCCGGTGATCCTCGCCGGCATCCGCATCTCGGCGCAGATGATCATGGGCGTCGCGGCAGTCGCCGCGTATGCGCTGGGGCCGGGTCTCGGCGGCTTCATCTTCTCCGGCCTCTCCCGGCTCGGCGGTGCGAACTCCTTCAACTCCGTCGTCACCGGGGTTGTCGCGGTGGTCATCCTGGCCATCATCCTGGACCTGTTACTGCTCGGCCTCGGCCGTCTGACCACATCGCGAGGTATCCGTGTCTGACATCCTGAACAGCACTCCCGGCACCACCACCGAGGGAAGCACCCACGGGGTGCGCATCCTCCTCGAGGCCGTCGAGAAGAACTATCGCGGACAGGCCGCCCCTGCCGTCAACGGCCTCACCCTCGAAGTGCCGGCCGGCAAGATCGTCGCCTTCGTCGGCCCGTCGGGGTGCGGCAAGACGACGACACTCAAAATGATCAACCGGCTGATCGAACCGACCAAAGGCCGGATCATGCTCGGGGACGACGACGTGACCGACATCGACGGCGACCAGCTGCGCCGCCGCATCGGCTACGTCATCCAGGCCGGCGGCCTGTTCCCGCACATGACGGTCGAGGCGAATATCGCCATGGTGCCGAAGATGCTCGGCTGGGACAAGAAGCGCATCTCGGCGCGGGTCGACGAGCTCCTGGAGCTGGTCTCCCTCGACCCCAAGCTCTACCGCCGCCGGTATCCCAAGCAGCTCTCCGGCGGCCAGCAGCAGCGCGTGGGCGTCGCCCGGGCCCTTGCCGCTGACCCACCCGTGCTGCTGATGGACGAACCGTTCGGCGCCGTCGACCCGATCACCCGGCAGCGTCTGCAGGACGAGCTGCTGCGCATCCAGGACGACGTGCAGAAGACGATCGTGTTCGTCACGCACGACTTCGACGAAGCGGTCAAGCTCGGTGACTGGATCGCCATCTTCTCCGAGGGCGCCCGCCTCGTGCAGTACGACACCCCGGAACGCATCCTCGCGGACCCGGCCAACGAATTCGTCGAGGACTTCATCGGTTCCGGCGCGGGCCTCAAGCAGCTCACCCTCACCAGGGTGAACGAGGTGACCCTCGGCGACGTGATCACGGCGCAGGCCGGCGAAGCATCCAGTGCGGTTCTCTCCCGGCTGGACGCCGCGGGGCACGACAACGTGGTCGTCGTCGACGATCGCAATCGGCCCACCCAATGGCTCAGCCGCCGGCAGTTGCAGCGCACCGCGACGGTTGACAACCGGATCGACGACGACCTGCCGGTCGTGGGCATCCGCGCAACGCTGCATGACGCGCTCGACACCATGCTTGCCTCTGCCGTGGGCGCCGCCCTCGTCGTCGGTCGCCGCGACACGCTGCTCGGCGTCGTCGACGTCAGTGTCGTGACCGACGCGATCAGCGCCGCTCGGGCGGCTGCCGTCGAGGCGCCCGCCCCCGATGCGCCGATCGGCACCAACACGTCGGCCATCGACACCGTTCCACAGCCACACGGCGTCGACACCGCACCCAGCGCGGCACTGGCCCGCTCCTCCGACACCGGAGCCGGCGATGACCGCTGAGGCCATGGCCCAGACCGAGACACCGGATGCCGCCACCCTCGAAAACCGGCGCAGCTGGCGGCGCATCGGCGGCCAATTCGCCGGCATCGCCGTCGTCGGCATCGCCCTCGCGGTGTGGCTGATGGTCGCCGACCTGTCGCCGACGGAACGGGCCACCCTGCACCCGGCGTCGCTGTTCCGCTACATCGGCGAACACCTCGCGCTCACGTTCGTGGCGGCCGTCATCGTCCTGGTGATCGGACTGCCCCTCGGTATTCTGCTCACCCGCCGACCGCTGCGGTTCCTCACCGGTCCGGTGCTCGTCATCGCGAACATCGGCCAGTCGGCCCCGGCGATCGGGCTGGTGGTGCTCCTGGCCTTCTGGCTGGGATTCGGATTCCAGGCCGCGGTGGTCGCCCTCGTGCTGTACGCGCTGCTCCCCGTGCTGCGGAACACCATGATCGGCCTCGACCAGGTTGACGCCCGACTGGTGGAAGCCGGCCGGGGAATGGGGATGAGTTCGACGGCCGTCCTCTTCCGCGTGGAACTTCCGCTGGCGGTGCCCATCATGCTCTCCGGCATCCGCACCGCCCTCGTGCTGCTCGTGGGCACCGCCGCCCTCGCGACCTTCATCAACGGCGGCGGCCTCGGAATCCTGATCACCACCGGGGTGAACCTGGGACTGACGAGCGTTCTGGTGGCCGGTGCCGTGATCGTGGCTCTGCTTGCCCTGCTCATCGACCTGCTCGGCCGAATCGCCGAGCACCTGGCCCGGCCGAGGGGACTGTGATGCGAACAACGACCACCGTCAGACACCGGAAGGCGCTTCGCGGGATTTTCGCGACCGCCATGCTCGCGGCATCCGCTGTGGCGCTCACCGGCTGCGGTCTGAAGCCCGCCACCGCCTTCGTGCCGGCCGCGGGTCCCGGCTCCATCCAGGAGATCCCCACGGCCGAGGGCCAACCGATCACCGTCGTGGGCAAGAACTTCACCGAGGCCCTCGTGCTCGAAAAGGTCGCCGTGCTCGCCCTGCAGGCGGCCGGGTTCGACGTCACCGATCTCGCCAACGTGCCGGGCAGCCAGCCGGTGCGAAAGCTCATGACCTCGGGCCAGGCCGACGTCAGCTGGGAGTACACCGGCACCGGGTGGCTGGTCTACCTCGGTAAGAAAGAGGGCATCGCCGACGAGCAGAAGCAGTGGCAGGCCGTGCACGATGCTGACCTGAAGAACGGAATCACCTGGCTGCCGCCGGCGGAGATGAACAACACCTACGCCATGGCCGTGCGCAGCGAGGCCGTGCCGGACCTGGGCGGCATCAGCACTCTCTCCGGAATCGCTGAGCTGCCGGTGGAGGAGCGCACCTTCTGCATCGAGGCCGAGTTCAATTCACGGCCCGACGGAATGAGCGGGATGCTCGAGTCCTACGGCATCCCCCGTGGCAGCGGTGTGCCGAACAGCAACATCGGCATCTACGACACCGGCGCCGTGTATGCGGCGACCAACCGTGGCGCGTGCAACTTCGGCGAGGTGTTCACCACCGACGGCCGCATCGAGGCGCTCGACCTGACCGTGCTCGAGGACGACAAGAACTACTTCCCCGCGTACAACGCGGCGGTCAACGTGAACACCGAGACGCTGACGGAGTATCCGAAGATCGCCGACGTGTTCGCCCCGATCACCGATGCACTCACCAACGACGTCATGCGTGACCTCAACGGACAGGTCGATGTCGAGGGCAAGGAGCCGGCGGATGTCGCGTTCAACTGGATGGTCGAGCAGGGGTTCATCAGCCGACCGTAATGGAGCGAGAGCGCGGGCAGTGATCGCTCGCGGGTCTAGCGTGGAACGATGACGCATCACCACGACGGCGACCCGCAGGCCCACCACCACGACTCCGGCCTCGCCGAGTTACTCGATCTCGACGCCGAGGCCCTCGGCACCTACCTCGATGACGTGACCGCGTGGGTCGCCCGGTATGCGACGGATGCCCCGCGGCTCGTCGTCGACATCGGCGCGGGAACCGGCACCGGAAGCCTGGCACTGGCCAGGCGCTTCCCCGGTGCCGACGTGGTCGCGATCGACGCCGCCTCGTCCATGCTTCAACGAGTGGTGGCGTCGGCCCGCTCCCGCGGCCTCGACGACCGGGTGCGGGCGGTGCAGGCCGACCTCGACATCCGTTGGCCCGACGTGACCGGCGTCGACATCGCCTGGGCGTCCTCGTCTGTGCACGAATTGGCGGACCCGGGCCGCTTGTTCCGCGACGTCTTCGCGGCGCTCACCCCGGGCGGGCTGCTCGCGGTCATCGAGATGGACGCGCAGCCGTCCTTCCTGGGCGCCGACCCGGCCAGCGCCGGGCTGGAGTCGCGGCTCCATGAGGCGATGGCGCAGGCGGGCTGGAATGCTCACCAGGACTGGCGGCCGCTGTTGGAAGCCGCGGGCTTCGAGATCAAGGCGGAGCACCGATTCACGATCGACGTGAACGGAGCGGCGCCGGCCACCCTGCGCTATGCCGGTTCGTACCTGCGCAACGCCCGCTCGGCGCTCGACCAGCAGCTCAGCACCGATGATGCGGCCGCCCTCGACCACCTGCTGGCGGACGGCAACCTCGAGGTGCTCCTCGGGTCGTCGGACGCGACGACCCGCGTCGTCCGGTCCGCGTGGGCGGCACGTCGGCCGGCCTGACCGACGCGCCGCCGCCGCTCAGTGAGCCGTGCGGTTGGTCCGAACCTTCACCCAGATGAGCAGGGCGATGATGGAACCGATGATCGAGCCGATGATGCCGGCCGGCTGGAAGAACCCGTCCTGCGCATCGTGCTGGAAGATCAGGAAGCCGAGCAGGCCCCCGATGAACGACCCGACGATGCCCAGGAGGATCGTCGCGAGGATGGACATGTGCTGCCGTCCGGGAACAAGCGCACGGGCGATGAACCCGGCGATCAGGCCGATGATGATCATGGAGATGATGAGTCCGAGCATGTGGTCCTCCTAGAGTGAGCACCGGATACACATCCGGATGGGCTGTCGCCTGTTTCACACTTAACCATGGGCGAGCCATTGCACAAGCGGCAACGGCTCACCGGCCGGCGAGATCCGCCATCCACGTCTCGATCGTTTCCACCCACCCTCTTCGGAAGCCGATACGGCGCCGCGAGCCACGCTGGCCACTCCCTCCCCCCACGTGGTAGACCAGACACTGCCATGGAAGGAGCACAGATATGGCCACCTACAAGATCGGCTACCTCGTCGGGAGCCTCGCCAGCAATTCGATCAACCGGGTCCTCGCCCAGGCGCTGATGAAGGTCGCGCCTGACGACCTGGAGTTCACGGAGATTCCCATCCGGGACCTCCCCCTGTACAGCTCGGACTACGACTCCGACTACCCGCCGGCCGGGCGAGCACTGAAGGATGCGATCGAGGCCTCCGACGGCATCCTCATCGTGTCGCCTGAATACAACCGGTCCATCCCCGGCGGTTTGAAGAACGCCATCGACTGGGGATCCCGGCCGTGGGGGACCAACTCATTCGCGCGGAAGCCGACGGGGATCATCGGCGCCTCTCCCGGCGGCATCGGCACGGCCGTCATGCAGTCGTCCATGCGCGGCGTGCTGAGCTTCCTCGACGCCCCGCAACTGAATGCGCCGGAAGCATACATCCGGTTCGACCCTGATGCCTACGGACCGAACGGCGAGGTGAAAGACGAGGCAACGGAGGCGTTCCTGCGGCACTACATGGACGAGTACGGAGCGTTCGTCGAGCGGGTGCTCTCGGTCGGCCCCGGGCACATCGGCGACGACCACCCGGACTCCCGGAAGTAGGGCGTGCGGCCAGAATCATGACGAACCTGGACGTGGATCCGGCTGAGATCCTTTGCGCGGAGAGCGTTCCCGCACCCGTCGCCGAGTTGCTCGCTCCTCGCGACGTGCCGCTGGGCGGGCTGCGCGCGATGACCGTCCGGCGCACCCTGCCCCAGCGCGAGCGGAGCCTCATCGGCGCATGGTGCTTCCTGGACCACTACGGCCCCGACCGGGTCTCGGAGTCCGGCGGCATGCGGGTGGCCCGGCATCCGCACACCGGGCTGGCCACCGTGAGCCTGTTGTTCACCGGCGGGATCGCCCACCGCGACTCGACGGGAACGGCGGCACTGGTGCGGCCCGGCGAGGTCAACCTCATGATCGCCGGTCGGGGGATCTCCCACCAGGAGTTCTCCACGTCCGACACGACCATCCTGCACGGTGTGCAGCTCTGGTATGCCCTGCCGGATGCGACACGCCACATGCCCCCGGCCTTCGAGCACTACGCCCCCGAGCCGGTCCTCGGCGAGGGAACGGCGCTGCGCGTCTTCCTCGGCTCGCTGGCCGGCTCCACCTCGCCGGTTCAGACGTACACGCCGCCGCTCGTGGCCGCCGAGGCGATCCTCGAGCCGGGTGCCCGGTTGCGCCTCGAGCTGGACCCGGCCTTCGAGCACGGCGTGCTGCTGGACAGCGGAGACCTGGGGCTCAACGGGTCAGCCGTGCCGCCCGGCCATCTCGCGTACCTGCCTGTCGGGCAACGGTCACTCGCGCTCGAGGCCGGACCCGACCGGGTGCGGCTGATCCTGATCGGCGGGGAACCGCTGAATGAGCAGATCGTGATGTGGTGGAACTTCGTCGGGCGCAGCCACGAGGAGGTGGTGGCCTACCGAGCCGAATGGCAGGCGGAGATCGGTCTGGAGCCGGCCTCCGCATCCGCCGGCGTGACCGACGATGGCCGCGCACGTCGCGGGCGTTTCGGCCCGTATCCCGAGGGCCAGCCCTCGCCGATCCCGGCGCCGGTCATGCCCAGCGTGCGGCTTCGCCCCCGAGGCGCGGATTCGGCGTTCGGAGGGCCTCCGAAAAACAAGCGCTGATCAGCGTTCGGAACAATCCCGACCGCCGGCGCCATGATTTCCTCGACGGCGACGAGGTGATCGCTGCGCCCCGAGCTCCCCGCTGCCGTGTCCCGGGCGTAGCGGTCACACGCTCAGCGGCGCTTCCCTTTCACGATCGCGTTCGCGCGTCGCCCTCAGACGGCGACCGATCAGCGCGTTGGCGAGCCCGGCGAGGAGGGTGATGGCCGCGGCGATGATCGGGAGCAGCAACGCCGCCTCCGTTCCGAAGCGCTGGGCAACTTCGCCGGTGACGGCGGCGCCGATCGACTGCCCGACGATCACGGCGGACCCGAGGATCGTCATGACGGTCGCCGAGCGCCCCGCCGGGCTGCGATCCGCCGCGAAGCTGTACTGGGTGACGAGTGTCGGGCCGATGCCGACACCCATCACGGCCAGCGCCGCCATCATGCCACCCACGGAGTGCACGAACAGCAGCGAGAGGGCGCCAATGAGGATCACGGTGGTGAAAACCAGCCAGCGCGCCGCACGCGTGAACCGTTCCGGGAACAGGGCAACGCCGAGGGCGAAGCCGGCAGAGCCGATGCCCATCACCCCGTAGAGCAGCCCGGCCTCCTCGGGCGCGCCCCGATCGGCCATGAACGAGGTGAGCGAGGTGAGCATGGCGCCGAAGAACAGGCCAACACCCAGGATGCCGACGACGACCACGACGAGCGCGGGCCGGAACAATTCGCGGACCGGAGCGACGGCATCCGTTCGGCCGGAACCGGGCCGGGTCGCACGGCCGGACGGGTGCAGCGCGAACGCCGTGACGAACACGAGCGTGAAGATCGCCGCGCCCACAAGCGGCGCCCACGGGGCGATGACCGAGGCGAGCAGGCCGACGATGAACGGCCCGATGATGAACACGGTCTCGTCAGCGGCAGACTCGTACGCCATGGTCGAGTTGAGCACGCGTTGGTGCCGGTCGGCGGCGAGCCGATGACGGATGAGAGACACCAGCCGGGAGCGCGACAGCGGCGCCACCTGCGGTGCGGTGGCTCCGATCAGGTACGCCGTCGCGAGCAGGGCGAGGTCGGGCAGGCCGCTGTAGGACACCCACGCGAACGCGGCCAGCAGGAGCCCGTTGGCCGTGGCGACCACAAGGAGCACGACGCGCTGGCCGAACCGGTCGGATGCCGCGCCGAGCAGCGGGCCGAAGCAGGCGGTGCCGAGGCCGACCGCGGCGGAGGTGAGCCCGCCGAGGGAGATCGATCCGCGCGCGGCCACCACGAGAGTGAGCACGCCGACGACCATCATCGCGAACGGCAGCCTGGCGATGAACGCGATCAGGAAGTAGGGGAAGCCCGCCAGCCGCAGAAGGCTGGGGGTGGCTGCATTGTTTCCGGTCATGACCTCTGTGCACGTCCGCGAGCGCGGGGGTTGGGTGCCGCCGTGGTCCGCCGGCGAGGCCGGCAGCCGGTAGATACACGAATCTGATGAATGCGGTGACGCCGTGTGGCTGCGTCACCGCCAGTCTACGCGAGCACGACCGTGGAGCGGTCTTTTCCAGCGCGTTTGGATTCGTACATCGCATTGTCGGCGAGCCGCACCAGTTGGTCGCCCGTCACCGGCGCATTCCCCTCCGAGGGCCGGTACACGCAGATTCCGACGCTCGCCGACAGCGGGAACGACGAGCCCATGCCCTCCAGCGGCTGCGCGATGTCCTCGCGCGCCCGGTCGGCGATGGCCCGGGCATCGTCCTCGTCGATGTCTTCGCAGATGATGAGGAACTCGTCGCCGCCCAGCCGCCCCACGGTCTCCTCGGCACGAACGACGCGCGACAACCGGTCGCTGATCTGCCGCAGCACCTGATCGCCGTACTGGTGCCCGAGTGAATCGTTGATCGCCTTGAACCCGTCGAGGTCGACGAAGATCACGGCGATCGGCCGGCCATGTCTCACGCTCCCGCTGAGGACCTGCTCGAGTCGGGATTGGAGGGCGGAACGGTTGGGCAGGCCGGTCAGGACGTCGTGCAGCGACTGGTGCCGGACCTGCTGCTGCAGCCTGATCCGTTGCAGCACAGCGGATGCCTGGTCGCACAGCGCAGTGAGGAGCTTGCGCACGCTGTCGTCGAGGGTGCGCGTGCGGCCGAAGTGGCACACGAGCACACCCCTGACGGCCTCGTCCTCGACCAGGGGAACGACGCACAACGACTCGACCTTGGCGTCGAACAGGGCGTCCACCGCGGCCGGGAACCGGCGACGGATGGCGACCGGAGACGCACAGACCACGGCGTCCGCAGCACGGACCGCTTCGGCTTCCGGGCACAGGCCGGCCAGGTCGATGCGAGCGGCGACCGGGTGCTCGCCGGCCACGAGCTCAAGCTCGCCGGGATTCCGCACCAGGAGAACGCTCGTGTTCGTCGCATCCGTTGCCGATTGGGCCGCGGCGGCCAGTCCTGCCCCGAGGTCCTCCTCGGTCATGGCGGACGCGAACACCCGGGCGGCGCCCTCGAGCACTTTCAAACGGGCCAGCGAGCGGTCTGCGCTCCTGCGGGCCTCGAGCAGGTCACGCTCGTAATCCTGTCTCGCCGTCGCGTCGAACACGGCCGTGTGGACGATGGACGACGCATCCGTTGTCACCAGCGTCGAATTGACGAACACCGCGAGCTTCGACCCGTCAGGGCGCACCAGCTCGAGGGCCATCTCCCGCACCTGGCCGTGAAGCCGCAGAAGCGGCATGAAGCGGGTTTCGAAGAAGAGCTTGCTGCCGTTGCTGAGATGTTCCATGAAGTAGGTGTCGACGATGTGTTCGTGCCGACTGCCGATGAGTTCCAGGAACGTGTCGTTGACAGAGTTCACCGCGCCATCGACCGTCATGGACAGCAGTCCGCACGGCGCCCGATGGAACAGGTCGCGCCACCGGTCTTCGTTCATGCCAGGAAGCGACGGATGTGGCCGAGAAGCTCCTCGGGGCTCGACAGGTGGGCGTAGTGTCCGCCGGCGTCGAGCACCGCCAGTTCGCTGCCGGGGATCTGCGCGCGAATGTACTCCCCGACAGCGACCGGAGCAACGACGTCGTCGGTGGACTGCAGGATCAGGGTGGGCGTCGTCACCTCACGGAGATGGTGGCGCATGTCGGAGAGGAAGGTGACTCGCGCGAAGTGGCGTGCGACCGCGTTGTCGGTCTGCGCGAAGCTGTCGTTGAGTTCCTGCGTGAGTTCCGGACGATCGGCGTTGCCCATGAAGACGGGCGACATCGTCTCGGCCCAGCTGAGGTAGTTGGCGTCAAGGGCGTCCAGGAGCGCATCGATGTCCTCCGCCTCGAAGCCGCCGGGATAGTCGCCGTCATTGACGTACCGGGGAGAGGCTCCCACGAGAATAAGCGCCTTGAACCGATCGGGTTCTTCGATCGCCGCGAGCACGCCGATCATCGCACTGACGGAATGGCCGACATAGACGACGTCGCAAAGATCCAACTCGCGGATGATCTCGAGCAGGTCGGCCGCGTAGCCGTGCAGTGAGTCGTACTTGGATCGGTCGTACGCCGACAGGTCCGAGGCGCCGGACCCGACAAGGTCGAACAGCACGACGCGGTGGTCGTCGGCGAAGTCCGGGGCCACGAGCCGCCACATGTTCTGGCTGGAGCCGTACCCGTGGGCGAAGACCATGGCGGGCGAACGCTCATCGCCCAGCTGGGTCACGTTGTTGCGCTCGAGAACGTCGGCGACAGCGGCGGCGCCGATCACCGTGACACAGCCGAATTGAGCTTCATTCTGGTTATCTTTTCACACGTGCAGAGCGGCGCCCGCACCTGTGATACGGCGCGTCGTGTCGCATCAGAACCCATCGATTTCGATCTTGGTCATCGCGAGCATCTTCTGGTAGGCATCCGGCCGTTGCATCAAGTCCGCCATGTTCGCCGGCACGATCTGCCAGCTGACACCGAAGCGGTCCTTGCACCAGCCGCACTGCTCCGCCTCCGGCACGCTCGACAAGGCCTCCCAGAGCCGGTCGATCTCCGCCTGATCCTCACAGGCCACGGCGAGGGACACACCCTCGGTGAAACTGAAGTCCTGTTCGGCTCCCGAGTCCATCGCCGCGAACCACTGGTTCTCGAGCATGAAGTCGGAGAACATGACCGCGCCTGCCGAAGCCGGGCCGGTCTGCTCCGGATACTCGGCCACGGTTCCGGTTCGAGAGCTCGGGAAGACCGACGTGTAGAACTCTCTGGCCTCCGCCGCGCGATTCTGGGCGGCTCCGCAGAACATCAGGCTCGGGATGACGAACGGGCGTTGCTCCCCGCCCGGGTTGGTCATCATCAGCTGCCAATTCACCCCGTACCGGTCCTGGACCCAGCCGTATCGGGCGCTGAACGGGTATTCCCCCAGCGCCATCAGCTCCTGCCCACCGGCGGACAATGCGGCCCAGAGCCGGTCGAGGCTCCCCCGGGCGTCATCCTCCACCAATGGATCGAAGTTCAGCATGAATGAGATCGCCGGATTTATCGGGAACTCCGGCCCGGCGTTGATCAAGGTGATGACCAGACCGCCCAGGTCGACGTCGACCGCGAGTGGCTTGCCTGCCATCTCCTTCTGGAAGTCGGGCAGGTTCTCGGTCGGGTAATGCACGGTCGACACCACGCGTCCGTGCGGGAACGCATCGGCATAGAACTCAGCCGCTTCAGCTGCGTCACCGTTGAACCAGAGGTTGGGCGTGATCGTCTGCATGATGAACTCCCGGGTAGGCACCGTTGCCACAGCCAGTTTACGATCCGGTGGGGGTCGGCTGGCAAGGATTTCGACCTGGATTCGCGTCCGCCGCGGCCTCTAGAATGGACGCATGCTCATCGAGGCCGACAGACTCTAGCCGCTGTTCCGACGGCGGCCCGTTCCGCTCCCCGCGCGCCCTTCAGCTCTCAGCTGGTGCGCTCTCCGACGCCCGGTCATCCATCCGTGCGGTGTCATCCATCGGGGCTGCGATGGTTCGGGTCGCACCCACTTACGATGACCGCCCGCTCGGGCACAGGAAGAAGCATGTCCTCCACCAGATCAACCATCACGTTCAATGACGTCTCCTTTGAGTGGGCCGACGGCACCGTGGCCCTTGAGCACCTCTCCGGCAGCCTCAACCAAGGACGAACGGGCCTCGTCGGCGACAACGGCGCCGGCAAGAGCACCCTGCTCCGCCTCGTCGCCGGCCTCCTCACCCCGACCTCCGGCCACGTGGTCACCACGGGCGACGTCGGGTACCTGCCACAGACGATCACCCTTGAGCGGGACGCGTCCGTCGCCGATCTCCTCGGGATCAGCGGCACGCTCGCCGCGCTGCGGGCGATCGAGTCCGGCGACGTCGACGCCCGTCACTTCGACGCGGTGGGCGACGACTGGGAAATCGAGACCCGGGTCGACGAGGCCCTCGGCGAGATCGGGTTCGGTGCCGGTGAGCTCGACCGCCGAGTCGGGGAGCTCTCCGGCGGCGAGGCGATGCTGATCGCCATCGCGGGGCTTCGCATCCGTCGCAGCCCGATCACCCTGCTCGATGAACCCACCAACAACCTCGCGCGTGAGGCGCGGGAGAAGTTGGCCGGTCTCGTGGCGTCGTGGCCCGGCACCCTCGTGATCGTCAGCCACGACACCGAGCTGCTCGACCGCATGGACCAGACCGCCGAACTCCATTCCGGACGCCTCACCCTGTTCGGCGGCCCGTACAGTGCGTGGCAGGAGCACCTCGAGCTGGAGCAGGGGGCGGCCGTGCAGGCGGCGCGCACGGCCGAGCAGACCCTGAAGGCCGAGAAACGGCAGCGCATCGAGGCGGAGGCGAAGCTCGCCCGGCGCGAGCGCACCGGTCGCAAGGCGCAACTCAGCGGCGGGATACCGCGGATCGTGGCAGGGAATCTCGCGCGGAAGGCGCAGGCGTCCGCTGGTTCGATGCGCACCAGCCTGGACGCAAGAACGGATGCCGCACAGGCGGCCCTCGACGCGGCCGACGCCCGGGTGCGCGACGATGAGGCCATCCACCTCACGCTCCCCGACCCGGAGGTGCCGCGCAGCCGGCGCATCGCGGAGCTGCGCGGGACGAACCGCACCGTCGTCATCCAGGGACCCGAACGCGTGGCGCTCGTCGGCGCGAACGGCGTTGGAAAGACGACCCTGCTCGAGGACCTGCGTCTCCGGCGGGAGTCGCCCGGCGGCCGCGTGGGCGGCCGACTCTTCGTCGACCATGTGGGCTACCTCCCCCAGCGCCTCGACGGTCTCGACGAGCACGCGAGCGCCGTCGGCAACATCCACGCCGTCGCATCCGGCATGACAACCGGCGAGATCCGCAACCAGCTGGCCCGCCTGCTGCTGCGCGGCGACTCCGTCGAGCGGCCCGTGTCCACGCTCTCCGGCGGCCAGCGGTTCCGCGTCTGCCTGGCCCGGCTGCTGCTCGCCGAACCGCCCGCGCAGCTGCTGGTCTTCGACGAACCCACCAACAATCTCGACATCCGCACCGTGAACCAGCTCGTCGATGCGCTTCGGGACTACCGGGGTGCGCTCCTGGTGGTCAGCCACGATTATGCGTTCCTGACTCGGCTGGGACTCGATGTGGTGCTCGAGCTCGGTAGCGACGGCACCCTCGACGACGTGCCCGGCTTGCCCGTGTAGCGGGCAATCGGCCGACCGCTACTTAGAAGTACAAGTCCGGTCGACGGTCCGACAGCACGTCGTTGAGGGGGCCGATACGAGTGCGCGATCGTGGGATCGCGATCGTCGCGTCCACCCGGCCCTGGGCGTCGGTCGAACCGACCGGCCACCCGTCCGCGATGATGCTCGTCCCTTGCGTCCAGACATTGCCGCGTTCGCTGCCGGACCGATCGCAGCAGACGATGGGTATCGCCGACGACCGGGAAGCGGCCATCGCTTGCACGACTTCTGGCGGCCGCTCCCCGTCTGGACGCGGGACGAGGGGCCAATTCGTCGGAACGACGAGGATGTCGGCCCCGCGGAGCGCGAGCGAACGCGGCATCTCGGGGAACTCGAGGTCATAGCAGATCAACACACCGAGGCGCCCGAGGCCCGTCTCGACCACCGGGGGCCGATCCGGACCCGGGACGAAGAGGTTCTGTTCCGCATCCCACAAGTGGGTCTTCCGATAGACGGCGATAACGCCGCCCGCATCGACGACGACGGCGCTGTTGTACAGCACGCCAGCGGCGTTCTCACAGAACCCGACCACGACAACTGCATCCGCCGGCAGCAGCGACGCCCATCGATCGAGGACGGGATCGTCAGCGGACAGGGCGACCGACAGCGCTTCTGCCTTGTCGCGCAGGTAGTACCCGCTTGTCGACAGTTCGGGCAGGACGAGAAGTTGCACCCCGTCCGCTACCGCTGCGACGATTGCCCGTTCAATGAGGTCGAGGTTGTGTGCCAACTCACCGATGCGAGGCGAGAGTTGCTCCGCCCGCACACGGATGGAGCGCTCCTCTCCCTCGGGATCGCCCTCAGCCACACCGTTCACGACCATGGCAGGAGCCTACGACGCGATCCCAGCCAGTGGAGCCGCCGAGAGGCGGTCCAGCCGCATGGTCGCCGTGGCACTGTGGGCCGCCATGCCTTCGGAGTCGGAGATGACCTGTACGGCGTGGGCCAGCTGGGGAGTGGCGTCCTCCGCTATCCGCTGGTAGGTGAGGGGCTTCAGGAAGCGGGAGACGGAGAGGCCCGCGCTGTGCTTTGCACCGCCAGCCGTCGGAAGCACGTGGTTCGTTCCCGCCATGCCCTTGTCTGAATAGGCGACGGTGCTCCAGCGGCCGAGGAAGATGGAGCCGTAGTTCCGAAGCTCCTGGTGGTACCAGTCGTCGTCGGTCGTCTGCACCTCAAGGTGCTCGGGGGCAAGGTCATCCATCAGGGCGACCGCCGTCGCGCGGTCGGCTGCGACGGTGACCGAGCCGAAGTCACGCCAGGCAGCGCCTGCGATCGAGGCCGTCGGAAGAGTGCTGAGCTGCTCCTCAACGGCGACAAGGACGTCCCTGCCCAGTGCCTCCGACGTCGTGACGAGTGCCGCCGGGGAGTTGGGCCCATGTTCGGCCTGTCCGAGCAGATCGGCGGCCACGAGTTCCGGGTCGGCAGATTCGTCGGCGATGACGGCGACCTCGGAGGGGCCCGCAAGCAGGTCGATGGCCGCCACCCCGAAAAGCTGTCGCTTGGCTTCCGCAACGTATGCGTTGCCCGCGCCGACCAGCATGTCGACGGGAAGCTCACCGAGCAGCCCGAACGCCATCGCCGCGAGCGCCTGCACGCCGCCAACCACAAAGACGCGGTCCACTCCGGAAACATGAGCCGCATACGTCACGGCATCATTGGCTCCCCCGCTTGGCTGCGGAGGGCTGCATGCGATGACAGTCGGAACACCGGCAGCTTTGGCGACACCGACGGTCATGAATGCACTGGCCGTGAGGGGGAACCGGCCGGCAGGCAGGTAGGCGCCCACCCGGGACACGGGAACGTATCGGGCGCCGGTTACCAGTCCCGGGATGAGCTCCACCTCGAAATCCTGGAGATGCGAGCGCTGTTCAAGCGCGAACGCCCGGGTACGAGCAGCGCCTAGTTCGATGGCTTCGCGGAGGTCAGGAGCAAGACGGTCGCCGCTGGAAGCGATACGTGAACCGCCCAGTTCGATGTCGCCACCTGCCCAGCCGTCGAGCTTCTTCGCGTAGTCGAGAACCGCGTCCATGCCGCGTCTCTCGATGTCGAGAAGCATCCTGCTCACCGTCTCGACAACGGCGGGGTCTCGCTGGGCGGCCGGGGCACTGACGGCCGGCACTTTCAGGTGCCGGTACGAGCCGGAGAGTCGGTTCAGAAGGTTGGGAGTAAAGAGCATGGCGCGAGCTTATGTCGCCGTCGCTTCCCTCGGCAAGACCGATGCTTCCTATGTGAGTCATAGGATAGAGCTATGACAATCACCCAATTGCGAGCTTTTCTACTCGCGGCAACGCTGGGGACGTTCACTGCGGCCGCTGATGCGCTCGGAACGACGCAGCCGACAGTGTCTGAGCTGGTACGAAAGCTCGAGATCGAGAACGGCCTTGCTCTCTTTATCCGAGCGGGGCGCCGGTTGGTGCTCACGGCGGCCGGCAAGGAGCTACTGACATGGGCGCAACGGGTCGTCGCAGGGATCGACGGCGCAGAACAGTCAATGAGCGCTCTCCGAGGAATCACGGGCGGAGTCGCCTCTTTCGGCGTCCTTCGCAATGCCTCGTATTACTTCCTTTCCGACTTGGCAGAGCGCTTTCATCGCGAGCACCCGGGGGTCCGCACCCGCCTGGTCGGTCAGAATTCGTATGAAGTAGCGGAGGGAGTTCGTTCCGGTGAGCTGGAAGCGGGCCTCGCTATGCTGCCGATCCCTGACGAAGGCCTGCGCATCACCCCCCTCCTCCGCGACGAGGTTCTTTGGGCCAGTGCGAACCCGGCCCGGACGACGCGTCCGATGACAATCGAATCGATTCCCGACGCGCCTCTCATCCTCTACGACGCACACTACGGCTGGAACGACCCGACCCGGCGACAGCTGGCGGACCGCGCGCAGGTCGTCGGCGTGCGTCTGGATCCGATGATCGAAGTCGAGAACGTCGAGTCCGCCCTCGGATTGGTCGCTCGCGGCATCGGCGACACCATTGTGTCCCGATCAGTGGCGGAGAGTTCCGTCTTTCCGGCCGGCATTTCGACCGTGCCGTTCGCGGAGCCATTCCACGAGACCATCGCACTCCTGGTACGAGAAAACGTGGCGTTGTCCCCCGTGACGAGCGAACTCGTGCGGATGGCAACCGGCATGTTGTTGGGTTCACGCGACGGGGCAGCCAGCGCAGTATAGGTTGCGACTATAGAGAGGATAGGCAGACATAGCCTTGTGCGATAAGAAGCGGAACGCTTATCGTCGTCAACCAAGCCAGCCGCCCGAGCCGACAACGACGTCGTTCATGTCGTTCACACCACCTCGACGTGTGCTGCTTGCCACGATCCGCCTCTAGGAGTGCCATGAACCTGACACACAGCATTGAGAATGACGCAGCAACCCACGTCGAGAGGGTCGAGTCCCGATCGATCGATTGGGTTCCCCTGACCGCCAGGCACGGAAAGCCCTGGTCGCTCTTCCCGCTGTGGTTCATGTCGAACGCCAACGTGACCACCCTTGCCACCGGCATGCTGGGTGCAGCGCTCGGCGCGACGCTGCTGACCTCGCTGCTGGCGATCGTGATCGGCGTGGCAGTCGGAACGGTCTTCACTGCGTTCCATTCCGCACAGGGCCCCCAATTGGGCCTCCCGCAGATGATCCAGTCGCGGGCTCAGTTCGGCTATCGCGGGGTCATTGTGATCTGCGCGGTCGTGGTGTTCAGCCTCGTCGGCTTCAACATGTTCAACCAGATGCTTGCCTCGGACGTGCTGGTGATGACCACGGGCGTGGACGCCAGCGCTCTGTGGTATGTCGTCGTGAGTGGCCTTGCCGTGCTTCTCGCCATATTCGGCTACCACTGGATCCACGCCACTCAGCGATGGCTCACCCTCCTCTTCCTCGTGACGTTCGGGGTCTTCACCGTCGCGGCTCTTTTCGTGGTGCCCCTGGATGCCTCCCAGCTGTCGTTCGCGAACTTCAACTGGGTCGCGTTCCTCGTGCAGTTCGGCGGTGCCGCTGCCTACGCCCTCGGATGGGCGCCCTACGTGTCCGACTATTCGCGATACCTTCCCCCACAGACCAGCCCCACGAAGGCTCTCGGCTACACCTATGGGGGCGTCTTCGCCGGCGCCGTCTGGCTCATGGCACTCGGCGCGCTCATCGCAGCCTCGTTCTCCGGAACGTCGCCGTTGGACGGCGTCCGTGCCGCCGCCGACGCCATCATCCCGGGCGCCGGCATCTGGCTTCTCATTGCCGCGTTGCCCGGCCTCATCAGCGTCATCACGATCAACATCTACGCGGCTGCTCTCGAGCTCATCACCATCCTCGACTCGATCCGGCCCGTCGTACCGACCCGAACGGTCAGGATCGTCGCCTGCCTCGTGATCGCCCTTGCCGCGATCGTCGGCTCCCTGGTCAGCACGGGCGAATTCCTGAGCAACTTCGGCAGTTTCCTCGTCATCCTGCTTTACGTGCTGGTCCCATGGACCTCCGTCAACCTCGTCGACTACTACTTTGTTCGGCGAGGCCACTACGCCATTCGGGAGATCTTCTACCGACGGGGCATTTACGGCGACTGGGGCTGGCGCGGTCTGACCGCCTACGCCATCGGCATCGTTGCGATGGTTCCCTTCGTCGTCACCGTTTGGTATACGGGTCCGATTGCGCAAGCGCTCGGTGGGGCCGACATCGCGCTCTTCATCGGGCTGGCTGCTTCCGCATTGGCGTACCTGCTCCTTGCTCGAAGCATCGACCTGGAAGCCGAGCAGCGGACCGCGCTCGCCGGCAAGACAGAATTCGGTGAAGAGGCAGTGCAGTTCGTCCGCGGCAACCGCACGCCGAACCTAACGACGTAGTACCGAGAACGTCCCGAATCGCAACGACTCTGCTCAGGCCTTGAGCGCAGCGAGCACGTTGCCGGCGGGATCTTTGAACCAGGCGATGTCCGGCCCCCGGCCCCGCATGATCCCCTTCTCGTCGGTGCCCATGCCGGGCGGAAAATCGGAGTCGTCGTAGATCGTGGTCTTCACACCCAGCTCGTTCAGACCATCGACCGCGACCTCGACGTCGTCCACGATGAAATTGATGATCGTGAACGTGGCCGGCTCGTGATTGGGCTTGGCGTAGAGGAGCACCTGGGCCCCGCCCGGGAGGGTCACCATGACCGTTCCCATCTCGCCGTCGTCGACCGTCAGGCCGAGCGTCCCGCCGTAGAAACCCTTGGCGGCATCGATGTCGTCCACGCTGAAAGCGCTGACGGCGTGGGTGGGTGTGAACATGGCCGGCCTCCTCGCGGGCTCAGGAACTCTGATCATCCTCCAGCGGGTTTCCGAAGACGGCAAGACCGCAGTACGGCTGGAATGCGGTCGAACCGGTCATCGCGACATCCGCTACGCGCCGACGACGCAGTCGCGACCGGCGCCCTTGGCTGCGTAGAGCGCCGCATCCGCCGCCGCGATGGCTCCATGGTCGGGGGCGGCGTGACCCACTCCGACCGAAACGGTCACCGTCAGCCCCTTGGCGACTTGGCCCCATCGGGCCCTGCGCACGGCGTCGTGGAACCGCGTCGCGACCTCATGGGCAACGTCCCCATCTCCGAAGACAAGCAAGACGAACTCGTCGCCGCCATATCGCACCGCGATGTCATCGGCGCGGCAGTGCGTGCGGAGGAGAACAGCGATACGCCGCAGCACCTCGTCGCCGACGTCGTGTGAGAATCGGTCATTCACGTGCTTGAAATCGTCGACGTCGACGAACAGGGCCGAGAACGTGTCGCCCTTGTTCTCCATCGCGTTGGTCATCATGTGCCGGTTGCCCAGGCCCGTCAGCGGGTCGAGCAGCGCGGCTTCGCCCATGCGGCTGGTCTCCGCCGTCAGGGCCCGCACCTGATTGCGGGTCTGCAACGACGTGAACCGGCCGTCGCGCTCGACCCACACCCTCTCAAGCGCTTCCCGGGAGAGTCGTTTCCACAGGTCGACGGCCGGATGCTCACCATGCTCGGCCGTTTCGAGATCGGCAAGCGCCTCCACTGCAGCCGCCGCCCACATCTCCCGACTCGCCCGGTCAGCCGTTTGCGCGGCCGCCGTCAACTGCCGGCGAGCTTCGGCGAAGTCACCGGACACCGTCGCTGCCTCGCCGAGGACAAGGCGTGCGAGGTGGGTCTCCACGAGGTCGTCGCGGAGCGGGAAGATGCCCATGACTTCGTTGACCCGAGCCGCAGCGAGCTCGGTGTAGCCGAGTCGACTGAAGGCGTAGGCCTCGAAGACGGCCGCTCGGGCGAACATCTCCTCGTTGCCCGCCAGGGTAGCGATCCTTCCCATTTGCAGCCCCTGCTCGGCGCACCGGACCAGATGTGGTCGCGCTTCCTTGTCACGCCCCACAAGGAGGAGCGTCGTCGCCCAGAAGGCCGAGAGAAGGGCCCGCTCCTGAACCACCAGGAGGTCGATGTCCACGTCCTCGCCAAGCCGGATCGCTGCCATCAATTCGTCAGCCTGCTCGAACAGGAAGACGGCGCGCAGGGCTACCGCAACGGCGGTGCTGGCGGAGAGGTGGGTGTAGCTGCCGCGCTGTGCGACCGAGACAAGCCAGCTTGCCTCGGCGAGGGCGTCCATGGCCCGGCTGACCTCCTTCGCCTGCGCAGACGCCTCGGCTAGGAGCGCCAGCGCTTTTGCGCGCCACATCGAATCAGGGCGCTCCCCTTCGAGCTCGTCGAGCAAGTCCATCGCAACCGTCACGGCGTCATGATGCCGACCCAGCTCCTGTAGGGCGACGCCCTCGATGTAGCACAGGAACCGGGTTGTGATGCTGTCGCCCGCACTCCTGGTCGCAGGCTTCCAGACTCGGCACGATTGCACCGATCGCTCCGAGAATCCGGCGAGATACAGCTGGTGAGCACGATCGGCGAGAGCGTCGAACGGCCCGAATTCGGCGATGGGTACCAGCCCGGCGCCCAGCGTATCCGGGTGATCTTCGCGCGTGACGAGCTCCGTATGGGTGGTTCCACGTTGCATGGCGATCACCATCCGAGAGCCCCATTCATACGATCCACTCCCCAAAACGCAGGGTCGGATTCATCTTCACGCGCCGGTGGCCACCGGCCCACGCGGCCCGTAGCATCCGTAGCTTCACCCTATGTACAGCGGAACTGAAAGCTACGGACAGAACAGGGTTTCTACTCCAGAACTGGGGGTGAGACGCGCACTCAGTCGATCGCCGCCATGACGGCGAACAACGTCGAAACGGCGACGGCGACGAAGATCGCAATGAGGATCGCGTTCGTGAGGATCGGGCGGCGTTCCCACCACGCCAGGTTGCCGCCAAGAGAGCGTCGGAATTCGGGCCACGTCATCGCCGGTTCGATGTACCGAACAGGAACAGAGAAGTACTCGACCACCCGATCGAAATCGGCCGCGTGCCACAGCTGCCCGCGAAGTCGCAGGAGTCGTCGGCCCTCCGCATCGAGCATGAACAGCTGGCGCGACACGTCCTCCCCGTAGGAGTCGACAAGTTTGACAACCATGACGGTGGCGATCGCCTCGACGGGGGTGAAGGCCATCCGGCTGAAATACTCGCGCTCCCGGATGCCGTCGGGCGCCAGCAGCACGCCGGCGGCCTTCAACCGCTGCGCGACCACGGCGAAGGCCAGCACGAGTACAGCGTGCGCCACAGCGAACGGAACCCACGTTCCGGTGGGAATGGTGAGGAAATACAGTGTGAAGAAGAGAGGAATGGTGAGGGCCCCGAATGTCATCCATGCACCCAGCCAGAGGATGCGCTTGGGCCGGAACAACTCGCACTCCTCGCCGTCGGTCAGCAACCGACTGCCCAGCTCGTCCCGCAGCCTGTCGATGTCCGGCACGGTGCGCTTCAGGAGCGGGAACAAGGTCGCGCGCCAACTACTCATTCGTCAACAGATTCCGTCATACCAGGCTCTCCCCCATTCACCGTGCCAGGCATGCCGCTTTCACCGCATGCCTGAGCATCCCCATTTCTTCGATTATCCTCCAGCCGCTCCGGGGGAATACGGCGCAGGCTTCGGAAGTTGCGTAGAACGATGCGTTTGCATTGATTTTCAGCGATAGGAGATGGATGCCATGGCACTCCTCGAACTCGGTCTCGATACCTTCGGTGACGTCACCGTCGACCACAACGGCGAGCGCCTCAGCGATGCGCAGGTCATCCGCAACACGATCGCGCAGGCGGTGCGTGCCGACAGTGTTGGCGTCGACTTCATCGGCATCGGGGAGCACCACCGCAACGATTTCGCCATCTCCGCACCCGACATGGTGCTGGCCGCGGTCGCCGGCCAGACTGCGCGCATCCGTCTTGGAACGGCCGTCACCGTGTTGTCGTCGGACGACCCGATCCGCGTGTTCGAGCGGTTCTCCACTCTCGACGCGGCGAGCAGCGGCCGCGCCGAGGTCATTCTGGGCCGCGGCTCGTTCACCGAATCCTTCCCGCTGTTCGGTTTCGACCTGGCTGACTACGAGACGCTGTTCACCGAGAAGCTGGACCTGTTCGTGAAGGCGCTCAGGGAGCAGCCCATCACGTGGTCGGGCAGCTACCGCACGCCCCTGGTCGACCAGGACGTCTTTCCCAAGACGGAGTCCGGGCGTCTGAAGGCCTGGATCGGGGTCGGCGGCTCGCCGGAGTCCGTCGTGCGGTCGGTGCGCTCCGGCATCCCGATGATGCTGGCGATCATCGGTGGCGACCCGCGCCGGTTCCTGCCGTATGTGGAGCTGTACAAGCGCGCGGCCGACCAGCTGGGGGTGCCGCCGATGCCCCTCGGAGCACACTCCCCCGGCCACATCGCCGCCACCGACGACCAGGCCCGCGAGGAACTGTGGCCGCACTTCAAGGCCAACCGGGACCGTATCGGCGCCGAGCGGGGCTGGCCACCGGTCACGGAGTCGGAGTATCTGAACGAGATCGAGCTCGGCTCGCTCTACGTCGGCTCGCCCGAAACGGTCGCCCAGCGCATAGCGGCCACCGCGCAGGCGCTCGGCCTGGACCGCTTCGACCTCAAGTACGCCAGCGGACCGATGCCTCACGAGCAGCTGATGGCGAGCATCGAGCTGTACGGCACGCGGGTGATCCCGCGTGTGCGCGAGCTGCTGGCCTAGCCTATTTTCGCCGTCGCGACGGCCGCGAGCCGGTCGATCGACGCGAGCAGGCGGTCCCGTGTGGTCGCCGCGGCCCGTTTGAGGCGCTTCTCGTCGGTGAGCTTCGTCCAGTCGTAGGTGTGCGTCACGACGGTGCGGTCCTGGCCCTCGGGAAGCAGTTCCCAGCGCCAGACGTGCCCGATGGGGTGGCCGCCCGGCTCTGCAGGCATCCATGCGATGCGTCGCTGCTCGTCGAATTCCACGACGTGGTTCTCGCGAACGGCTCCGTCACCCGTCAGCACCATCGTGAAGACATCGCCGACCTGGTGCACGCGCTGGCCCGGGTCCGCGTGCGCCAGGTTGTCGTTACCGTCCCAGCTGGGCTGCTTCGCCGGGTCGGCGATCAGCTCGAAGATGACATCGGCGGGCGCGTCGATGGTGCGGCTGGCGCTGGCGACGCGCTGGGCGTCATCCGTTGCTGTCATGCCGGCCTCGCTCATTCGGCGCACAGGCAGAACGGATGCCCCGCCGGATCGAGAAAGACACGGAACGAAATGCCCGGCTGCACCTCCGCCTTGGTCGCGCCCCGCTCAAGCACCGCGGCTTCGGCGACATCGAGGTCGGGCACCACCAGGTCGAAGTGCATCTGCTGTGGCACGGTCTGACCCGGCCACTCCGGTGCCCGGTAGTCGTCGACCTGCTGGAACGAGATGCAGGTGCTTCCGTCTTCGGGGCGGATATCCACCCAGCCGTCCTCGACGGTGAGCTTCCAGTCGAGGACGTCGCCGTAGAACGCGGCGAGCGCACGGGCGTCAGGACAGTCGAGGACAACGGTGGGAGATGCTGCGATAGCCATGTCAGGCAAAGTATCAGCGCGGGGTGCACCTCTTCAAGCGCCAGGTCGGCCCCTGCGCAGCCAGGCGTTGACGGTACAGCGTTCAAGGGTCAGGTCATCGGTCGTGCCCTGGCAGTCCGACGATGCGAAAGCATCCTCCGCGCAGCGGTAGTGCTCGACGATGACCAGGCGCTGGGTGGCGCGGGTGAGGGCCACGTACAGGCGGGCGAGGTCCGCGCGCCCTGCGCTCGTGGATGCACCCGGTTCAACCAGAAGCACCGTGTCGAACTCGAGCCCTTTACTTTCCTCAGCATGCTGCGCGTGGCCGAGCCCGAACCTCAGTCCGGTACTCCGGCCCGACGCGGGACAGCGAAGACCGCGAACACGGCGAGCGCGGCGAGGATCAGGGTCAGGGCGCCGAAGGCCTTGGGGTACGCCTCGACGAGCCCGCCGACGGTGGTGAGATCCCCGCCGACCGCGGTCAGTACGGCGACGCCGAGCGCAGCACCCACCTCGTGGCCCGTCATCATGACGCCGGAAGCGAGGCCGGCCTCCTCACCGCGGATGCCGCTCATGGCGGCAACCGAGATCGCGACGAACAGCGGGCCGACGCCGAGCCCGAGCACGATGAAGCCGGGCAGCACACCGGTGAGGTAGTCCGACGTGGCGCCGGCATGAACGAGGAGGGCCGCGCCGACGGCTGTGATGCCCAGTCCGCCCGTCATCATCAGGCGGGGACTGATCGTGCCGAGGAGTTTTCCTGAGACGGCCGCCGCGAGCGTGATGACGAGCGCAAGCGGCAGGAACTGCAGACCGGTGATGATGGCCGAACCACCGAGAACCCGTTGCAGGAAGAGCGAATTCAGGAAGATCGAGCCGACGACGGCACCGGTCACGCCGGCCATGACAGCCGTGGAGGCGACGAGGGAGCGGATGCGCCACACGTGCGGCGGCACGAGGGGCGCCGCCCCGCGTCGTTCGATCAGGGCGAAGGCCACCAGGAGGACGACGGCCGCGGCGAGCGCTGCGAACGTGAGCGGGTCGCTCCAGCCTTGTGCACCGGCGTGCTGGATGCCGAACACCAGTGCGATCAGGCCGAGCACGGCGGTGACGGCGCCACCAAGGTCAAGGCGACGGATGCTGGTCAGCACGGTGATCCCGGCCGGGACCCGGAGGATCGCGAGCAGCCCCACCGCGACCCCGATCGGCACGTTGATGAAGAACACTCCCCGCCAGCCGAGGGTGGCGGTCAGGGCGCCCCCGAAGAGGACGCCGGCGGCGATGCCCATGCTGCCGATCGTTCCCCAGACCGCGAGCGCCGTGGCCCGCTGGCGTCCGGCGTAGGTGGTCATGACGATCGCCAACGCGGCCGGAGTCAGCATGGCGGCCCCCATACCCTGGGCGGCACGGGAAACGATGAGCATCGCCGGCGACGCCGCGAGCCCGCTCACGAGCGACGCGGTCGTAAAGAGCGTCAACCCGATCAGGAACATGCGTCGGCGGTCGATCAGGTCGGCGAGACGGCCGCCGAGCAGCAGCAGTCCGCCGCTGAGTAGAACGTAGGCGCTCACCGTCCACCCGTAGTCGGCGGTGGTGAACGAGAGGGACGTGCCGATGCTCGGCAGCGCGACGTTCACGACACTGACATCGAGGATCACCATGAACTGGGCGAGGAGCATGAGCCCGAGCACCAGCCAGGGCCGTCTCTCAGGCTCGGCGCCGGTCTGCCCGGCTGGGGCGATCGGTAGGGGGTGATGTGACGCGGACATGACGGCTCCTTTGAGGTTTGGGGGTGTGATGCCGGCTTCAGGTTGCTCCGACGAGCGAGCTTGCGGCACCGGGAGAATTGCCGGGCTTAGTTGCGGTCGCCGGCGGCAGGAATCACGGTGGGGAGCGACGCGAGCTGGTCGCGGATCCTGTCGGTCGCCTCCGTGCCGGCGGTTCGCCGTGCCACCTCCAGTGCCAGGTCGACGGCGGAGGCGGCGTCGGCGGCGGTCGCACAGATACCGTCGATGTGTGCTCGCGCCTGAACCGGGAGGGCGCCGAGGCGCTCGATCTCCTCACGCAGGCAGTCGTGGGAGGTCGCCACTCCGCGGCCGTGCAGTACGCCGGCGGCCGCGAGGATCAGCGAACCCTCCCCCACGCCGAACACCCACGTCGCGGTATGACTGGCTGACCGGAGCCACCGATGTACCGACCCGTTGCCCATGTGCCGGTGCCGGCCGGCGCCACCGGGCACCACGATGACATCCGGATGGGGAAGCTCGTCGAGAACCGCATCCGCGGTGAGGGCAAGTCGGCCGGTGTCGCACCTGACCTGCCCGATCCGCTCGTTCACGAAGGTCACCTGCGCCAGCGGGAGCCGGCTGAGGACCTCGTAAGGCACGACGGCCTCCAGGGCCGTGACCTGGTCGAAAATCAGTACTGCGATCTGCACAGTCCGATGCTGGCAACCACGGCGCGCACGCCGCACCGGCGGAATCGCCGGGTTGAGGTCACACGGCGTCCAGGTCGACCTGCAGCAGGCCGCCCCGGGAACTGATGCCCAGCTTCGTGAACACGTTGCGCAGGTGGAAGTCCACCGTTCGCGGGCTGACGAAGAGGCGAGCCGCCACGTCGCGGTTCGGCAGGCCTTGCTGTACCAGCCGGGCGACCTGCTGCTCCTGCGGCGTGAGCGGGTTTGCCGCCCGATCCTCCCTACGTCGGGAAGACTCCCCGGACGCCCGCAGCTCGTCACGGGCGCGCTCCGCCCACGGGCGGGCGCCCAGTTCCTCGAACGTCACCAGGGCTGAGCGCAGGTGCTCACGCGAATCCACCCGTCGTCGGGCGCGGCGCAGGAACTCGCCGAGAGCCAGCGCGGTGCGCGCTCGGTTGAAGGGGCGCATCCCCCGGTCGTGGTGTTCGAGCGCGCTGAGGAAGTGCCGCTCGGCCTCGCCGCCCTCGGCGAGCAGCGCTCTGCCGTGCTCGGCGGCCGCCGCGGCCCAGGCGGCGCCGGTGCCGGCAGCGTAGGCGGCGATGTCGTCGGTAGCTGCCTGGACGATGTCTCGCCGCCCGGCGCGCGCTGCCGTCTCGAGCCGGTCGAGCACGGCCGCGCGCGCGTTCTGGGGGTGGGAGATGCGGGTCAGGTGGTGAAGTGCTTCGTCCGCGTTGGCGGGAGCGAGGTGCACGGCACGCGCCCAGGCGAGCACGTCCTGGATCCCGGCGTCCAGGATGCCGGCGGGGTGGTCGATCGCGTGTCGTTCGACCTCGCGCAGGTCCCGGTCGAAGCCGTCCTCCCCCCGGAATGCCGAGAGAAGCAGGAGGGCGGCAAGCGGGAAGGTCTTCTGGTTGGGCTGGCTGGTGGCTTCGGCGAGGTTGAGTGCCTCGGATGCCGCGGAGGCGAGGTCGGTCCATCGGCCGGTGACGAGGTCGGGGAGGGACCGCCGGGTAAGCGCGTGCAGGATGTGGAAAGGTGAGGCATTCTGGCGGGCCTCGTCGAGCTCGATGTCGTGCCAGCGAAGCGCGGCGCTGTCGTCTCCCACCTGCACGGCGGCGATCGGGATGTTCGTGAGCAGGTCGGGAAATCTCAGGCCTTCGGCCGCGGCGAGGGCGCGGCGGAATTCCGCGGTCCCCGACGCCAGGTCTCCCTCAACGAGCCGCTGCATCGCCGTGAGCAGCGCCCCGAAGCAGACATCGTGCGCGTTGTCTTCATCTGCCACCGGCGGCACGAGCGTCAGCGGGTGGATCGCGATTCCGGAATCCGCGCCGAAGACAACCAGCGCCGTGGCGATCATCGCCATCTCCCGGGCGCGGCCCGGGTCGACGGGAGCGACGTCCCGGGCGGCACGGAGCAGGATTCCGTGGGAGACTCGCGCCGACCCGAAATTCATCTCGGCGATCGCGCGCAGCTTGTCGATGTCGGCCACGAGGATCGGCTCCTCCGCGCGCGGACGAGCCATCTGCGCCAGGGTGCGGGAGCGGTCCGGCTGCCCGGCCATCCACGCCGCGGCGGCCGCGGCGTACAGGCGGCGAGCAGCATCCTCCTGCCGGGCTGACAGCTCGGACGCACGCTCCCAGGCTGCCGACGCCGATTCGTGGCCGCCACCGGCTTGGGACCGCGACGCGATCGATTCCAGGAGCGCGGCAGTGGCCTCGTCAGGATGGTCCAGGCCGGCAGCCTGGTGCCAGGCAGCGCGGTCGTGGTCGCCGTGTGCCCCCAGCACCTCGGCAAGCGCGGCGTGCGCCCGGCGTCGCTCAACGCGGGATGCCGCAGCGTAGATCGCAGACCTCACCAGCGGGTGGCGCATTCGCAGCGCCCCGCCGCTCACCTGCAGCAGCCCCGATTGCTCCGCCAACTCACGGCCCTCGTCGCCGGTTCCGAGGTGCCGTGCGGCGCCGTCGACGACGTGGGTGTCGCCTGAGTCGTCTGCCGCCGCGATGACGAGGTACATTCTCCCCTCGGCGGGGACCCGGTCGTAGCGGTCCAGAAAGACCCGCTCGATGCCGTCTGTGAGGGGAAGGTGCGCGGGCAGCAGGGCCTCCCCCTCGAGCTGGGGCGCGGACAGCGCGGCGGGAATCTCGACCAGGGCGAGCGGATTCCCCTCGGCCCTGCGCAGCAACTGCTCCCGCACCGACGCCGGAACGACGGCATTCGCGTGGGCGAGGAGGAGTTTCTCCGCCGACTCGTCGTCGAGTCCTGCCAGCCGCCGCCCCGGCAGTTCGCCCGGGTCGAACCGGCGTGCGTCGCCGTCACGCGCCCCGAAGAGCATGGCCACGGGCTCGACCTGCACGCGTCGGGCGATGAAGAGCAAGGCGGCGGCGGACGCATCGTCGAGCCAGTGCGCATCGTCGATGACGCAGAGCACGGGCACCTCCTCCGCAGCGCCCACGAGAAGGCCCAGGGCGGCGAGGAAGACAAGGAAGCGCTCGTTGCCGGTCGCCGATCCGCTCCACTCGGCGAGCCCGAAGACTCCACGCAGCGCCTTGGCCTGAGGCTCGGGGAGCTCGTCGAGGCGGTCCAGAAGCGGAAGAAGAAGGCGGTGCAACGCGGCGAAGGCGAGTGGTGCCTCCGATTCGATGCCCTGTGTCCGTAGCACAGTGAACCCGTCGGTGGCGTCGGCGACGGCCGCGAGCAGGGCGGACTTGCCCACCCCCGCCTCCCCGTGAAGGACGAACGCGCCGCCGTGGCCGTCGCGCGCACGGTCGATGACCTCCCGGGCCAGGCCCAGCTCGGTGTCGCGTCCCAACAGCACCGGCCCAGTTTAGCCAGCGCGCCAATCCCGGCGATATCACCGGTGCCCTCCCCCTCGCCCATTTGAAGGATGGACATATCGACGCCGGGCCACCGAACCCGGAACCGCGAGGGAAGGGAAGAATCCGATGGAAACGCAGGGATCACGCGCCGGCATCCGCCGCGCGAGGCCCGAGGACGCGCCTGTGCTGCACGATCTCGTCATGGAGCTGGCCACCCACGAAGGGTCGGACCAGCAGGTGCGCGTGACGGCCGGCCGGTGGGGCGAGCTGCTGAATCGCGACGACGTCGTCGTTCTCCTCGCGGAGCACGACGGCGAGGTCGTCGGGTACGCGTCCCTGACCCGGCGCCTCAGCCTCTGGGAAGGGCGCGACATCCTGGCGCTGGACGACCTCTTCGTCAGGCCCGGTTTCCGGAGCGAGGGCCTCGGCGGCCGACTGATGACCGCCGTCGCCACGCTGGCGGCGGGCGACGACAGCACGGTGCAGTGGGGCGTCAAGCTCGGCAACGTCGACGGGCAACGCTTCTACACGCGCCTCGGAGCCACGCTCACCACGAAGATGATCGCGACGTGGACGCCGGAGGCCTACCGCCCCACCATTGACCCGACCCGCGCCCCTTGCGTCACCACCACGGTCCGGTGAGCGCCATGAGCCTGCTCACCAGCCGCCGCCTGGTTCTCGTCGTCCTGGTCTTGGCCCAGTTCATCGTCATGCTCGACTCCTCGATCGTGAACGTGGCCTTGCCGTCGATGACCACCGACCTCCGCCTCTCCGCCGAGGGGACCGCGTGGGTCGCCAACGCGTACTTCCTCACCTTCGGCGGTTTCCTGCTGATCTCCGGCCGGGCCGCCGACCTGCTCGGCCGCCGCCGCATGTTCGCGATCGGCGCTGCGCTCGTCACCGTGGCATCCCTGCTGGCCGGCACCGCGGCATCCGAGGCCATGCTGCTGGCCGCGCGCGCCCTGCAGGGACTCGGCGCGGCGATTCTCAGCCCGGCGGCGCTGTCGATCCTGCTGATCACGTTCGCCGGGCCCCGCAAGGCGGTGGCGGTCAGCGTGTGGGGCGCGGCCTCCGCCGTCGGCGGCGCGCTGGGTGTCAGCGTCGGGGGGCTCACGACCGCGGCCTTCGGCTGGCAGGGGGTATTCCTGCTGACCGTACCCTTCTCCGCCGGGGCCGTCGCCTGCTCGCACTTGGTCCTGCCGCGTGCCGGCGCGGCCGGCACGCGCCGCTCGTTCGACGCAGCCGGCGCCGCCGCGGTGACGTGCACCGCCCTGGCCCTCGTCTTCGCGGTGCTCTCCATCCCCGACCACGGATGGCAGTCCCCGCGATTTCTCGGCGGCCTCGCGGTGGCCATGGCCGCCTTCGTGATGTTCCTCATCATCGAGCGCCGGGCCCAGGACCCGATCGTGCCGCTCGCGCTGTTCGGCTCGCCGCAGTTGTCCGTGGGCGCTCTGGTCGGCGTTCTCGGCGGAGCGACCCGGGTGTGCACCTTCTTCCTTGTGGCTCTTTTCCTGCAGCAGGTGCAGGCGTACGCGCCCGAGCAGGCCGGCCTCGCGATGCTTCCTACCTCGGCCGCCGGGTTCCTCGTGTCAACGCTCGCGCTCCCCCGGGTCCTCGGCAAACTGGGGGCCGCCCGCACGGTGACGGTGGGCCTCGTGCTCCTTGGTGCCGGGCTGATCTGGCTGTCTGAGTGCCCGGCATCCGGAAGCTACGCCGTCAGCATCCTGCCGGGCCTCATGCTCGCAGCGACAGGAGTCGCCTTCAGCTTCATGCCATCGACCATGGTGATCACAGCGGCTGTGCCCGCGGAGCGGTCAGGAGTGGCCTCCGGAATGGCGAGTGCAAGCTTCCAGCTCGGTGGGGCGCTCGGCATCGCCGTGTTCACCATGATCGCGGCGGCCTTCAGCGGCGCCGACGACGGCACGGCCGTCGCAGTCACGTCAGCGACCGGGTTCCACGCCGCCTTCCTCGCCGCCGGACTCACGGCACTGCTCACCGCCGGGGTCGCTGCCGTCGGCCTGCTCCGC
The DNA here is from genome assembly GCF_003716325.1 of Cryobacterium tepidiphilum. Classification (GTDB taxonomy): domain Bacteria; phylum Actinomycetota; class Actinomycetes; order Actinomycetales; family Microbacteriaceae; genus Cryobacterium; species Cryobacterium tepidiphilum. The sequence goes on from NZ_RDSR01000003.1 coordinate 165,646, forward strand.
CCGAGCGAAGCCTCCACGCCACCGCTCTCATCGCCCGCGCCCGTCGGCGCCCGCTAACGCCGCACTGTGACCACCCTCCACTCCCTACCCGAAAGGAAATGACATGAACATCCCTCCCGAGATGTGGCTCACCGTGCACAACACGGAAACCACGCGCCTCCAGATCGAGCGGCGCTCCCGCTCCGTTACACGTCCCGGCCGTCGCCGCGCCACCGCACGATCCCGATTCACCCAGCTCCGCATCCGCACTTCCTCGAAAGGACAGAAATAATGCTCGCCACCCTGGAATCCAGAACCAGTACCGCCCTCGCCGTGCAGGCACGCGATGTCGTCAAAATCTACGGCCGCGACGAGACGACCGTCCGCGCCCTCGACGGCGCCACCCTCCAGATCGAAGCGGGACGCTTCACGGCGATCATGGGCCCGTCCGGCTCCGGAAAGTCCACGATGATGCACGCCATGGCGGGCCTCGACACCATCGACTCCGGCCAGGTCCTCATCGGATCCACCGACATCACCGCCCTCGGTGAGAAGCAGCGCACGCTTCTTCGACGGGAGCGGATCGGCTTCGTCTTCCAGAGCTTCAACCTGGTGCCGGCGCTGACCGCCTCCGAGAACATCGCGCTTCCGCTGACTCTCGCCGGCAAGCGCCCCGACCCGGCGTGGATGGCCGAGCTCGCATCCGTTCTTGGCATAGAGCAGCGCCTCACCCACCGCCCCCACGAACTCTCCGGGGGTCAACAGCAGCGGGTTGCGGTTGCTCGTGCGCTCATCGCGCGCCCCGAAGTGGTGTTCGCCGACGAGCCGACAGGCAACCTCGACTCACGGCACGGCGAAGCGCTCCTCGGCATTCTGCGGAAGGCCGCGCACGAGATGGGACAGACCATCGTCATGGTCACCCATGATCCCTCCGCCGCCTCCCACGTCGACCGAATCGTATTCCTCGCCGACGGCCGAGTCATCGACGAGCTCGAAGACCCCACCGTTCCGGCAATCCTCAGCAAGATGGCGCACCTCGAGGCGCCGTCCACCCGGATCGGAGAGTAGGCGCCATGTTCAGACTCACGATCAAGCAGGTGCTCGCCCAACGGCTACGCCTCGCCCTCACCCTCCTCGCGGTCGTCCTCGGCGTGACGTTCGTCACCGGCAGTCTCGTGCTGACCGACACCTCGCAGAAGTTGTTCGACGACCAGTTCAGAACCGCAACGGAGGGAGCCGACTTCACCGTGCGATCCGCTGCCGCCTTCGACTCGGCCATGGGAGTCGAGGTCGAGCGTGACCCGCTGCCGCACGCACTCCTCGAGCGCGTGGCCGGTGTGGACGGCGTAGCGACCGCAGCGCCCGTGGCCAAGGGCCAGGGGCTCCTGGAGTTCGACGGCGACGCCATCGTTCCCGCCGGGGCGTCTCTGCTCACCACCTGGGTGCCCGAGCCCCTCGGAGCATTCAGCCTGCGCGCGGGCACCGCCCCGAACTCGCCCGACGAGGTCGTAATCGACGTCGCAACCGCGAACGCCCACGGCATCACGGTCGGTGACACCGTCACGGTCCGCGCCGAGGAGGCACGCCCGCTGACCGTGGTCGGTCTCGTCGGCTTCGGAAGCGCCGACGGGCTGCCCAACAGCACCGTGGCGATCACCACCCTCGCCTCCGCCCAACACCTCCTCGGGCTCGGCGACGGCTTCTCCGACATCATGGTCGTGAAGACGGATGCGGCGGGGCCCGACTTCGAGACAACCCTGACGAGTGCGCTCGGCGCGAGCTACGAAGCTGCCTCCAGCCGGGACCTCGCGACGGCGAGCGCCGACGCGGCGAAAGGCAGCCTCGAGTACCTGCAGATCATGCTGCTCGCCCTCGCGGCTGCCTCCCTGCTCATCGGCGCCTTCCTGATTGCCAACACCTTCTCCATCGTGATCACGCAGCGCACCCGCGAGCTCGCGGTGCTCCGTGCTGCCGGAGCCACCAGCGCCCAGCTCCTGCGCTCCGTGCTGGGTGAGGCGCTCCTGGTCGGGATCACGGCATCCGTCGCCGGTGTCGGCCTCGGCATCGCCGCCGCCCTGGGTCTACGACAGGTCGTCGGAGCGTTCGGTGTTCCCCTGCCAGACGGGGACGTTTCGGTGACGCCGAGGACGATCGCGATCTCGCTCGTCATCGGCATCGTCGTCACGCTCGTGTCGGCGCTGGCACCCGCCCGCAGGGCGGCCTCGGTGTCGCCCATCGCAGCCATGCGTGACAACACGGCAGGCGGCGCCTCGCTGGGTCGCGCGCGCACCGCGGGCGGGGCGATCACCGCGGTCGCCGGCGTCGCCGCAGTCGTCACGGTCGTCGCGGGCGCCCCCGTCGCCCTGCTCGGCCTGGGCGCGGTGCTGACCATCGTCGGGCTCACCCTGCTCGGACCGGTGATCATGCCGCCGCTCGCTCGCGTGGTCGGTCGCCCCCTTCACGTCCTCGGGGTTCCCGGGCAGCTCGCGGCTGAGTCCGCGGCCCGGGCGCCGCGCAGGACCGCCTCGACCACGATGGCGCTCGCCCTGGGGTTGACGCTGATCATGTTCGTCACGATCGTCGCGTCGTCGGTCAAGGACTCCATCGCCTCCACCTATAAGGAGGTCATCTCGGCGGACTACGTCGTGGAGAGTGCGCGCGGTGAGATGCTCGGGGGCCTTCCGCCGATGGTGCATCACCACCTGAGCCAGCTCGACGAGGTCGCTGTCGCCTCGCGCCTCCAGTATGGCCACTGGAGGTACGGCACGAGCGTACGCGCGCTCACCGCGATCGACCCCGACACGATCGGCGAGGTCGCATCCGTTGACATGGTGAAGGGCGCGCTCGCCGACGTCGCGGCCGGTGGCGTGGTGGTGTCGGAGCAGGTGGCCGACGATCTCGGCCTCGATGTGGGCGACGAGATCCCCATGACATTCGCGCGCACCGGCGAGCAGCAGATGGAGATCGTGGGACTCATCGACGACCAGGATGCGCAGGCGCTCAGCACCGACTACCTGATCTCCCTCGGTACGTACGCGAAGGTGTACACGGAGACCATGGACGCCAGCGTTTTCCTCCGCACCGCACCGGGGGTCAGCGCCGCTGAGGCGCACAGCGCGATCACCAACGCCCTCGCCGACTTCCCGACGGCGGAGGTGCGCGACCAGGCGGCCGCGATCTCCGGTCGCACGATGGCCGTCGACCAGATCCTCGGGCTCGTCACGGTCCTGCTGATGCTGGCGCTCACCATCGCCCTCCTGGGCATCACCAACACGCTCGCGTTGTCGGTGATCGAGCGCACCCGGGAGATCGGACTCCTCCGCTCCGTCGGAATGGTCCGGTCGCAGCTGCGGGCGCTCGTGCAGGCCGAAGCGGTGCTCGTTGCGGTGCTCGCCGTCATCCTCGGCACGGCGCTCGGCACGGGCTTCGGTGTGGCCACGGTCGTCGCGCTGGGCCAGAGCGGCCCGCTGAGCCTGAATCTCCCGATCAGCCAGCTTCTGCTGCTGATGGCCCTCACGGCGGCAGCCGGCCTCGTGGCCGGGATCCTGCCGGCCCGGCGGGCGAGTAACCTCAACGAGCTGGCGGCCATCGCGCAGGGTTGAGTTGATTGAGTTGACGGAAGGGCCGTCCCGAGCTGCAGGTCAGCCGGGGCGGCCCTTTCGAGTGCCGCCCCGCTCACAGGTGCCTGCGCACCTCGTCCATGAATCCCTTCGGCTCGTCGGTCCACAGGCGCACCCGGGTCACGACCTGCTCGCCGCCCGTCGCGCCGCTGCCCGGCAACCGCACGGTGGTGGCCCCCTCGAGCTCGATCTCGATATTCGTCTCGTTATTGACGTGCATCATGAGGGTCGGATGGCCGTCGATCTCGGTGATCCGCGGCAGCTTCTGCTCCTCGACGCGCAGGTCGCGCGCAACGGAGGCGACGTCGCGCCAGCCGAGCGCGACATCCGTTTCAAGACCGGCGCGCACACGGATGCCCTCGGGCCCGACGGTGTGCGGGCGCACGAGGAAGGCGCAGAGCAGGCCGAACATCCAGGTGAGCCCCCAGATGCCGAGGATCAGGAACGGAATGCGCACGACCGGCCAGTGATGCACGATCAAGTCGATGATGGGGATCTCCACCGCCGACACGACGATGAAGACGATGAGGATCGTGAGCACCGGCTTGTGGAAGCTGAAGCCCGTCGCCCCGGGCGGGATGGCCGGACGCCGGGCGACGAGGCGGGCGATGCTCGCGTAGATGCTGAGCTCCATGAAGATGGCGCGCTTCAGAAAGCCTGAGCTGCGTCGCCAGACGGATGCCGCGGGCGGGCGTGATGCCTGATCGCTCACTTCTCGGCCACCGCTGGGACCTCCACCCGCTCCTCGCTCACCACCAGAGTACGGGCTGGCCCCGCGACCCTCGTGCGTGCGCCGATTGCGCGCCGGGACTGGCGGTCAGCGGCGGCGACCGCCGACGACGAGCGCGAACACCAGCGGCACGACCGACGCGGCCATCAGCACGGAGCCCAGCACGGCGTCATCCGCTCGCACGATCGCCCCGGCGATGAGCAGCGCGCCGAACAGCGCTCCCGACGCCAGGCGCCGACCCGTGCGTTCCAGCCGGGCGACCCGTTGCTCGAGGCGCGGAATCTTGATCTCCAGCCGGCCGTCCTCGACGCGAGTGACGAGCGCATCCAGCCGTTTCGGTGTCCGCCAGGCGACGCCGAGGAGCTCGATGGCCTGCTGCGCGAGGTCCTGCACCACGTTGCCGCGCTCGTCGCGCACGAGCTGCGCCGCGTACGGCTCGACGCTGTCCCAGATGTTGAACTGCGGGTCGAGCGCGCTGCAGACACCGGAGGTGAGTGACATGGCGCGGATGATGAGCAGGAAGTTCTCCGGCAGCTGGAACGGAAGCGAACGGACCACCTCACCAAACTGCATGGCGAAGTCACGGAACTCGCGCGGATCGACGTCGCGCAGCTCGGCGAAGCCCATGCCGCCGAACCGGGCGAAGAGCTGCGTCATCACCCGCTCAAGGTCTGCCGTCTCGGCGGTCGGCAGCAGCACGCCGACGTCACCCATCGCATCCACCAGCCCCTTGCCGTCACGCGCGGCGGCCGCGATCAAGAGCTTGCGCAGTCCGCGCCGTGTGCCGGGCGGCACCTCCCCCATCATGCCGAAGTCGATGAAGGTCAGCGCCCAGCCGCGGTCTCCGGCCCCGTCGGGCACGGGCGTCACGAAGATGTTGCCCGGATGGGGGTCGGCGTGGAAGAAACCCGTGGTGAACAGCTGGTCGAACATGACCTTCGCGAACACCGGCGCCACCTGCGCCGGATCGATGCCGGCCGCGCGCAGCGCCTCGGTGTCGGTGATCTTGATCGCCGTGACGTCTTCGAGCGTGAGAACCCGGCGGGTCGTGCGCTCCCACACGACCGCCGGCACCTCTACCCGGTCGTCGCCCGCGAAGATTTCGCCGAATCGCTCGGCGTTGGCGGCCTCAAGCAGGTAGTCGATCTCCTCGAGACTCGTCTGCGCGAACTCCTCGACGAGCGCGGGCATATCCACGCGTTCGGATACGAGGCGAATCCGGCTGAGCCAACCGCCCACCTTTCGCAGAGCCGTCAGGTCGACATCGACGATCGAGCGGATGCCGGGCCGCTGCACCTTGACCACGACCCCGTCCAGCCCGGTGTCGGCAGCATCGAGTGGACCCAGCCGCGCCCGGTGCGCTTGTCCGAGAGATGCCGCCGCGACAGGCGTCTCATCGATCGTCGAATACACGCGCTCGAGTGGCAGGCCCAACTCTTCCTCGGCCAGGGGCCGGATCTGCGCGAACGGCACCGGCGGAACCTCGTCCTGCAGGCCCTGAAGTTCGGTCGTGATCTCGGGCGGCAGCACGTCGAGCCTGGACGACATGAACTGGCCGACCTTGATCATCAGGCCGCCGAGTTCCACGGCGAGCAGATGGAACCGCTGGGCGAGGCGAAGCATCCGTTTGGAGCGTGTGCGTTCGGCGACCGACGCCAGGCCGATGCGTGGGAGGAACAGTTCGTACCACCACGTCACCGCGAGGTGCCACGCCGCGAAACGAAGGATGCGCCGGTAGCGGGCGCTGGTGAGGTCCGTTTTCGGCGCATCCGCTTGACTCGGAACGGGCGACGACACCCGGCTCAGTCCTGGGCGAGGATCGAGTAGAGCTTGCGCCGTGCGTCGTCGAGCACGGTCGCGGCCTGCTGATTCTGCTCGGGTGAGCCGGTGCGGCGCACCTGTGCGGCGGCCTGGGCAAGGGCGATGCCGGCCTTCGGCAGGGCGCCGAAGGGATGTCCGTCGCTTCCGCTCGCGGTCTCCCACGGTGCCGTCGTGCCCGCGTTCGCGACCTCCTCGCGGCCCGCCTCCGTGAGCGAGTAGGTCTTGCGCCCGTTCGACTCCTCGGCGCTGATGAGGCCTTCGTCGGCGAGCAGCTGCAGCGTCGGGTAGACCGAGCCGGCGCTCGGCTTCCAACTGCCGCCACTGCGCTCCTCGATCTCGCGGATGATCTGGTAGCCGTGCATCGGCTTCTCGGCGAGGAGCGCGAGCACGGCGGCACGCACGTCGCCGCGGCCCATGCGCGGGGCGCCGCGCTTCTCGAATTGGGAGCGCAGCTGGTCGAATGCCTGCCACATGCCTTCAGTGTGGTGCCCGGTGCCGAAGCCGCCGGTGGGGAATGACGTGCCCATGGTGTCCTCCTTGTGAAGCACTAAACGATGTTCAACGATATATCGCTATGACTTTGAAGTGCTAGAGGTTGGCAGCCCTCCCTCCCCGGCTCCATTTTCCGGCTCGTGCCCTGGCCTATCCGAGCGCGGCTGAACCGAAGTTCCGATAGTCGGGGCCGGCGTTCTCCATCACGGTGACGCTGTGAATCCCACTCATCAGGCGGCTTCCGGGTACCTGAAATTCCTGCGTGCTGTCCGAATCGCTGACAGCGCCGATCTCGTAAGCCATGCCGGCATCGCTGGACCACACTCCGTCGGCATCCTTGACCAGCGCACCTTCGTTGAGGTAAATCCGAAGATCAGGAGAGGGCCCCGTTCGGAAATTCGAGAGAGCCACCCACACGGTTCCATCGTCGCGACGCGCGATGACAACCGAGCCGGCCGTCTGCGCCCACTGACTCACGAACTCCCCGCTGAGTGGAAGCTGCTGTTCGAATTCGCTCGAAGCGGCCGTTTCATCTTGGATCGCATCCGCCGTCGGAGACGTTGCCGTCGAGGTTGGGCTGAGAGGTAAGGGAACGTCGTGCGCAGTGCAACCGGTCAGGGAGCCGCCGATCGCCCCGACGAACACGATCGCGGATGCCAGGCGAAGAACAATGCGCATGGGCTCGAACATACCGGTCTGCGAGCGCTCGACGCCAAGGGCCAGCTCACTCGCGGCTGAGGTCGGCTCTCGCCGACACTGACGCGCATCCGTTCAAACCTTCAGTGGTGGGACGCGCGATGCTTCTCACGATCGGCTCACCTCATCCGCCCATCTCCGATGCCGGCGGTGCCTTCACTCGATGCTCACTGTGGTCTTCGAGGTCTGGCTTCGCCCGCAGTTCGTCCGCGATCTCCTCCTCCGGTCGCGGCGCGACCGACTGGTCGACTTCGAGCTCCGGGAGAGACGTCTCATCCGGGCCGGGAACGTGACTCTGATCCGGGTGTTCAGAATGGAGCGACATGGTGATTCCTTCGATCGATAACAACCTCAGCGTAGGGCGGTTCGACTGCGCCCGGGCGGGGCGATCGACGACAGCTTCGAGAAGCAAGACGCGCCGTCGATGCTGGCCCGCGGGCTACCTGGGCCGACCCTCGGAAGTCATCGTCTACGCTCGGTAGCCCCGGAACATCAGCCGGCGGCGCCCTCGCCGAATTTTTCGAGGCGCGACTGCATGTCCCAGTAGGACGTCGCGCGGGGCGCCTGGCTCCCGTCGCGCAGGGTAACGACACTGCTCACCGCCGCGTCCACCGACGCGCGGTATGGGAGCGATCCCGAGCTGACCCGTTTCACACCCAACTCCCCCAGCTCGGAGACGGTCAACGAGGGATGCGCCAATACGTTGAGCGGCAGCCCGACGCCGGCGGCTATGCTCCGGATATCGTCCGGAGCCGTAGCGCCGGGGACGAAGAGGCCGTCGGCTCCGGCATCGGCATAGGCGCGGGCACGGAGCAGGACGGCCTCCACGGTCGCTTCTTCCCCGAACCAGAGGTTGTCCACGCGGGCGTTGACGAACACGTCCGGAGTGCGGTGCTTGACGGCGGCGATTTTGGCGGCGGCGATCGCCGGATCCACCAGGTGGCCGGCCCCGCTGTCCTCCAGGTTCACGCCAGCCACTCCGAGCCCCGCGAGTTCGGCAACAAAATCGGCAACTTCGGCTGCGTCGACCGAGTAGCCGTCCTCGATGTCCGCCGTGACATGCACGGGGAGGCGGCACATCTGCTTGATGAGCGCGACGGTGGGCGCCTTGGTGGAACCACCGCCGTCAGGCACCCCTGCACTGGCCGCAATGCCGAAGCTGGTGGTGCCGATCGCTGGGAAGCCGGCCGCTGCGAACGCCAAGGCTGAGCCGACGTCCCATGCGTTGGGCAGCAGAAGTGGCGCGTCGGCGAAGTGCAGTTCCCGAAATGTGGCCATTCTCGTTCCCATCCCGCGCCATCCGCAGAGGTCATTCGGTCCCGTTCGAAAGCGCGTTACGAGCCGTCATTGTGACCCATTGTAGGTCGCGCCAGTGGCGCTTAATATGGGCCGTATCTCGATGCAATTGGAGGCATTCGCCATGTCTGTCATTGTCACGGTCAAGATTTCCGGCGACACGGATGTCTTCACCAAATCACTTGAGGAACGCGCAGACTTGTTCCGCGAGGTTGCCGAGCGCGGGCGGAAGGCGGGGGCCGTTCACCATCAATTCGGTGTGGGAGACGGGTTCATTCTCGTCGTCGACGAGTGGGATTCCGCCGACGCATTCAACGCCTTCTTCAGCGATCCGGAGTTGATGGGGTTCATCGGATCAGTCGGCGCTGACCCCAATGTCGCGCCGGAGATCACGACGGTGAATGCCATCGACTCGCCGGACAAATTCTGATCGGAAAACCGGGCATCCGCACGGACGTGTCGTGCTCCAGAGAGCCCAGGCGACGAGTACCGGTTGAAGGAAAAAACGGATAACGCGCGCTCGGTCCGTGCGCATCAGCGGTGCTGATTGTCCGGTGTGCCACTGATGCACGTTCCGGGGAACACCACCACGAAAAATGCCGCAATGACAGCGCCGATCCTGCGTCGCTCGCGCGGAAGCAAGATCACTGCGGCCGCGGATGCCGGCCGTGATCTTCGACGTCTGGTTTCGCGCGTGCGACGTCGGCGATCTCTTCCTGCCTCGATAGCTCCGGGGAGACTCAGCCTCAGGATTCCGTGCTCGGAGCGGGCGCCACTACCGACGTGGAACCAGGAACACTCTTGGCCAGGTACATGGCGGCGTCGGCCTCATCGAGCAATTCCAATGGCTCGATGTCGGCAGAATCCGTCACGGCGATACCTATGCTCACGTGAACGGTCCTCGACCGGCCCTGGATCTCCCACGGCTCGGCCGCCGCCGCGACTACCCGAGCCGCCAACTGTTCGGCATCGTCGACGCTGCCGAGGTTCTCACAGAGGGTCACGAATTCATCCCCACCGAAACGCGCCACCGTATCGGTGGGACGCAAGACACCCACCAACCTCCTCCCTAGCTCGATGAGGACCTCGTCACCGCCACCGTGGCCGAAGGTGTCGTTGATGGTCTTGAAGTCGTCGATGTCGAGGTACATCACGCAGACCATTCCACCGTTGCGCTCCAGTCGCGCCACCGCGCCGGCGAGGCGATCGCCGTAGAGCACGCGATTGGGCAGCCCGGTCAATGCGTCCATGCGCGCCGACCGGCGCAATGCAAGCACAGACCCCGCGAGTTTCCCCTGATGACGAAGGATGTCCAGGACCTCAGGGGAGAATTCTCTGGCGCCGCGGTCGAACATTGCCACGCTGCCCAGCACCACGCCGTTATCGATAAGCGGAACGCCAGCGTAGGAGCCGATGGCGCCGGTGAGTACCATCGGGTTCTGACTGTAGATGGGATGCGCAGCGGCATCGGGGACCGTGAGAGCCTCACCCGAGTCAACCACCTCAGCGCAAAAGGACAGCGTGTCCGGAACTGAGGTGCATTCGGCACCGATACCGGTCTCAGCGGCGTAGGTCTGCTGGTCGGGGCCGACGATGTTCACGACCACGATCGGCGAGGCGCAAGCCAGTCGCAGGGTAGCAACCACCGCATCCAAGTCGAGGTCGGCCATGTGGCCGTGGAGATCTGCGTCGGCAACAGCCTTGAGCCGCCGCGCATCGCGAACCCCAGTGATCACATCGTCTTCGTCCGAGTCGTTAAGGGGCGAGGTCACTGACAAGGTCAAGGCGAAATCCTCTTGTTAACTGATGACCCACCCGGACACCTCGAGTTAATCTTCACGAAGCGCTGATTATACGCTGCTTGGTGCATTTGGCGGGGACGCTCGTCACTGTTCGGAGTCGACCCCGGAACGCTAGTCGATCGGCAGCACGTCGACGGCGAGTGCCCGGTGATCCGACAGGCCGTCCTCCGAAAGATCTATCGATCCCAACTCATACTCTTTCGGAACGAGAAAGTAATCGTTGGCTTGGCGGGAATGGGCAAACGACACATAATGCTCGATCTCCGTGGTGAGAACGTAATCATCGCGCCACAGATGCGCATGCCGCTCGAGGTGATTCACGTTGAAGTCGCCGCCTATGATTCTCTTCTCACCTCGGGACCTCAGGATGCCGAGCACCTCTTCCAGATGGTGCACAGCGTAATCATCACGCACGGACAAATGCACATTCGCGAACTTCCAGACAGCGCCGTTTGAGATATCGAAGAACTGCACGAGCCGATTGTGCGGGTCATCCTCCTCGTGCAGCAGCACCAGAGTCTCGGTTCCCGTCACAGGGAAGCGGCTCAGAACGCCGAGGCCCTCGCGGTACGGACCGTTGTCCTCGCCGCGCTGCAGCCGGCTGATGGACGAGTGCCGGTGCGGAAAACCCGCCGCCTGATTCAACAGGTCGAGCTGGGTGAAGGGCGAAACCTCCGGTAGGTAGACCACCTCCTGCAACAGGACCAGGTCCGGCTGCTCGCGTTCGACGTATCGAAGGATGCGCGGCAACCGCGCCTCCCAATCGAAGAACCCACGCAGATTCAAGCTCACGATCTTCATGGATCCATCCTCGCTGGCGCACATTGAGAACGCGTGCACCGACGTGCCGGGCAGCGCGATACGTGAGGTTGCGCGCCACCAACCTCTGCTCCCCTACTGCAGTTTCAATCGGCTCTGGTCGAGTACCGCGCAGACCTCTCCGTAGCCTGCAACGGATGGGTGCATGACCCCCTCTTCGAGTGATCACCATTCGGTCAGTTAGCTGGAGATGCACAGCTGATGCACCACGCTGCCCCAGCAGCCGGCGTCCTCCCAGTGGTAGTCCGCGCCGCCTCCCGTTTCGCCGTCCAGAGCGAGCTTCCAGGCTGCTTCTTCCTCGGTCGTCAGATTCTTCGGCATTGCCGGGGAGGAGAACAATATCGTCGTGCTGGCTACCACCCAGCTACTGGTTCCTGCGCTCATCTCGGGACGAACGCCACAACCGATCTTGTTATTCGGACCATTTGGGTCCGCGTTCTTTGCAAACATCCAGCTGTTCAACTGGGAGCCCACCGACGCTCCTAGTTCCCCGCTCGCGGCGTTCTCACTTGTCATCGCCGGGATCTGGCTGATCGTCACGATAATCCCCGGGTTCACCGTGGCGGTGCGTCGGTTGCACGACTCGAATCTCTCAGGTTGGTGGGTCTTGCTCGTGCTTGTCCCCTCCGGGGCCTTCATCCTGCTTCTGCTCGCCACGCGTCGGCCCCGAGCTGAAGGCGCTCGATTCGACGCGTGAGAGAAGCCGCTCGCCACGCAGGCCGTGGTAAGGCGCCAGTCTGTGCGGATCTGGCCCGGCCAGCCATACACTATTCGCGTCGCGTGCAGAGTTTCCGACTGGAGGAAGGGTCGACCGTGTCAGGAAACGACGGATCGCAACTCGGCGGGTACTCCTGTGTCCGTGCGTGTCGTGACTGGGACATCGACGACGTAGGTGCCGATGAGTTCGATGGCCGTGGGGTCGACAGGGTTAAGAGCCGACCAAGCAACTTCAATGTCCATGTATCGAGCCAAGCGGTCCGGCCCGGGTGGTGTCGTCCGCCTGCGGGCGGGATGCCCTCATCCTTTGGGATGAATTGCGTGCCGACGTGCCACTCGCGCCGTGCGCCGGGCTCTAGCGTTGGGGCATGCATCCTACCTCTCGTAACAGTCGCTGGCTCGTCGAGCCGCTCATCGGTGTCGCGCTGGTGGCGGTCTGGGCCATCGGCTTTCCCACTCACCTGGTGAGCTTCGTCCCGGTACGCGGCGATATGGTCTGGTACACGACGCCATACGCTTTTCTGATCGCGGTGGGCTTCGCAACCGGCATCGCGCTGTCCCGCGTTGCAACCAGCGTGTCGCTGGTCATTGTCGGTGCATTGCTTGCGACTCAACTGCTCTTCTGGGCCGCCCGGTTCAGTTCAACCAGTTGGTCGGCGTACCTTACGTTGCTCGTCTTCGCCACGCTCGTCGGATTACACGCAACCCGGCGGATGCGCGTCGTTGCGCCACTCGTGTTGATCCTCTGTGCGGTCGTGGTCTCGGCTCTTCTGGTGCTACCCCGTTTCAGCGCAACGGGAATCGACGGATTGATCAACGGCAAGCACATGTCGACGGTGGCACTGATTCCCGACCTTCTCGTTTGTGCGGGCGCCGCCGCGCTGATCACCTTCGGCTTCTGGTACCTCGGGACCCAGCTCCGCCTGGCGAGCCCCGCACTGCGGGCGCGTTCGAGCGAAGCCCTGTCGCCGATCCTGCGGAACCTCGCACCTACGCTGCTTACGCTCCGACCAGCATTGGAGCCGGCGATCGCCGTCGCGTTCTACGGGCTCTGGATCATCGCCGAAGCCGGCCGCTCCGCCAGTTGGCCCTGGCCGTCGTTTCCGTTCACGCTGGGCCTCCTCGCCGCATCAATCGCCGTGGCCCGATCATTTCCGCGCCTGGCGGTGGCGCTGCCTGGCGTCCTGCTTGCGACTCAACTCTTCGTTATCCCGACCCGATTCGGTTCGACGACCTGGCCCGTGTACTTCGCCGTTCCCCTCACCTGCCTGATCGTGAGCGCCATGGCAGGCGGACGCATCCGCTGGCTGTCCCTGCCTATCGCAGTTGTGTATGTCGCCGCGATCACAACATTGATGACAGTTCCCCCGTTGTCTGACGGGTACGGCTGGACGGCCTGGGTCGGTGTCGGAACCTCGGTTGACAACGTCGTCGGAAGCTTCGCGGCCGTTCTCGTCGTCGGACTCATCCTCACCTCAGGCGCCTGGTACATCGGTTACGGCCTTCGCGCATCACAGCTGAAGCGAGCCGCCGACGCGAAGCTCGATGCGACAGTCGACGAACTCCGCTCGGCGGAGATCGACCTGATTGTCGCGAACGAGCGCGACCGCATCGCGCAAGACGTGCATGACATCATGGCGCATTCGCTGGCCGTCATCATCGCACAAGCCGACGGCGCCCGGTTCATCGGCCCACAGCGGCCCGACGCGATCAGCGCATCCCTTGAACGCATCGCGGCATCCGCTCGAACGTCGCTGGCCGAGGTGCGAATGCTGATCGAATCACTGGTCGAAAGCCCCGAAGGCCACTCGAATCCGACCCTTGACGACCTTGACGACCTTGTGCAGCGGATGCGTGGCGCCGGCCTCGCCATCACGGTCGACCGCTTCGGCGACCAGACGATGCTCACGCCCGGGCAACAACTGGCGGTATATCGGATCGTGCAAGAGAGTCTGACCAATGCGCTCAAACACGCGGGAGCGCTGCCCACCGCTCGGCTCACACTCGACTGGCGTGGGCCGGGACTTGCCTTGACAGTCGCTTCAAGCGGGGCGCTCCCGCAACGCCGGGACTCGAACGCGCGCGGGCGCGGGCATTCCCGCGGGCTCTACGGGATGCGCGAGCGCGCACGTCTGGCCGGCGGTTGGTTGACCGCGGACGTTGATGATGAAGAACCGGGCGGCTACCTTGTCACAGCATTCGTGCCCACGGCGTGCGCGGTCGAACAGGCATCCGAAGCGGCGCCAGAGGTCACGCTGCTGCACGAGGCCGGCTCCCGATGACGCCCATCCGAGTTGCCATTGCCGACGACCAACGGTTGTTCTGTTCCGGTATCCAGATGCTGATCGAGTCGCAGCCCGACCTGCGGTTCGTCGGTGCGGCCCACGACGGAGTGGCGGCTATCGCCCTCGCTCACGACGCGCGCCCGGACGTCATGCTGATGGACATCCGGATGCCGCTGCTCGACGGCATAGAGGCGACCTCACGGATTCTGGCGGCCGGCGACAACCCCGACGACGAAACCGGTGAGCGCGTGGCCGACCTCGGTGCCACCATTACGGACGCGCAGCCCAAGGTGATCATGCTCACGACGTTCCAACGCGATGAAGCGGTCATCCGCGCGATCCATGCCGGCGCTGAAGGCTTCATCATGAAGGACACCACACCCGAGTTCGTGCTCGCCTCGATCCGCACTGTGTACGCCGGGCATTCCGTGATCGCGCCGAGCGACACAACCGACATCATCCGCGCACGGACATCCCAGCGACACCGGGAGCCAGCGGCCGGATCAATCGCGGCGCTCTCCGCACGCGAGAAGGAGGTCTTCCTGCTCGCAGCGCGTGGCCTCAGCAACGCGGACATCGCCCAAACCGCCTACATCGGCGAGACGACGGTCAAGAGACATATCCGTAGCATCTTGGCGAAACTGTCGCTCACCTCGCGTGTGCAGATCGTCGCGCACGCCTACGAGCATGGGCTGCTGCGCTGAGGCGTGGCTGCCCCCGCTGCTCTGCGTGACCATCCTCGCAATATGACGAACAGTTGGCGCAATGGATGTTGTTTTTCTGCTCTCCCCCCGTTCCCTTCTTTGACGTGTTCGGATGTGACTCCGGTCAAAGAGTCAACGAGAAGTTCAGCAGTCCCGCGGCCATGTCGGTGATTGACACAGTGCAAGCCCAGCTCAACCAACAGGCGGAGGGAACTCCTGCCTACCGGATGGCTTGTCGGCAGCGGCCACGTGGAGCCAGCGCCTAAGATTCGGAAATCGAAGTCCCCTTTTTTTGGGGGGCTGCCCTGTGCCGAAGCTCAAACTATTGTGTTTTTTGAACTGCGCCCGACAGCCAAGCAGGAAAACAGCGATCGGCTGAATCGGGATGAGCTCCGAGGTCCGCCCCTCGACCGATGGACTCCGCGGCAAGAAAGCGATTCCACGTATTCCTGCGGAAGGCACCGGAAATGTTGAAGAATTATGCGTCCCTGTTCGCTGCGGCTCTCCTCGCCGTAATCCTTTCCGGGTGCAGCACCACGGGGGCTGCCGGTGCAACGGGGAAGCCTTCGGTCCACAACACCGGCGCTGTGAAGGCGGGGCTGAGCGCAGAGGCGCTATGTGCAATCGCTCGAGAGCAGATCACCGCCGCCGCGTTCCCAAAGACGGCCCTGCCTAACGTCCTTCCGACCGTCTCGAACCCTTACCTGGAATGTGTGCTCCGCGATAATAGAGGACAACTTGCCCGGCTCGGGGTGAATTATTCTGACGTCCCTATTGCTGCAACCGTGGCCCTTCACAAGTCTTTGACAAGTGGTGATGACAACTCGCGGAAGCAGTGCCCTGGCGGGGCGGAGCGTCTCGCGGTGTCAGCGCGGCTCCTCGAAGAGACTTCGATGCTCTGCGCCACCGAAGACCGGAGCATCTTCGAATACGTTGGTAGGTCAACGTCCGGGACGGTAACCGTGCGTGTGGAGCGTGCTCTTGATATGGGCGCGATTGCATCAGGTGAAGCACAATCTTGGGTGACGGCAGCTACCAAGGAGATTCTCGCCGCTGACGGCGCGGGCGGCAGGCAACCCGGCGGAGCGACCAGTACCGATGCCGAAGGGACCTCGAGAAAAACGAGTGCTAGCGCGCAGCACATTTACGACGTGTGCTTCAAGCCTCGCGGCACTGTTGATCTGGTCAACTCAAACAAGTCACTGACCAATGAAGTTCTTAACGATTTTCCCGCGGAATGGCTTAACAACGCTCCCGTGCCGGAGGTCAACGTTGCTGGTGTCTGCCACCAGCACCTCCGCCTAACAGCGATAGAAGACGTGTGGTGGGTCCATATCAAGGACGCCAAGCAACATCTCAGCGATTCGGCCCCGCTGCGCGTTTTCCAGCCGCCACAAGGTGATCGACCGGATGTGACCTTCGATGCGTGGCGAGGTTCGACGCCGCAGGGAGCAGTCGAGTGACGTCGGGGGCATCGCTCAGTACTATTAGGCTGTGAGCCTCGGTCGCGTGAACCAAAGCTAGGGTGCCGTGTATACTGCTCGCACGGCAGCGGAACCTGCCAGCGGCTCGCGCGAAGACTTCGTCGGTTCCTGATCTACTTTGCGAACCATCTGTGATTCACCATGGTTCGGCTGTTTATGCGAGCAACAACGCCGGGCCAGGAAGTGATTTCACATGGATACTGTTCGTTCTTTCAAGATCATCGCGAAGCAGCAGCTCCGCGAGCAGCCTGCTCCCGACCCGCAGTCGCTGACTCTGCAGCAGATGCAGCACGTCGTCGCGCGGGCTGCAGGCTTTCTCAACTGGGGCGCGATGCTCTCGGCCGATGAGTTCGAGCGTCGCTTCGGACTGTTGATGCTCGAGCGCCCTCAGCTCACCAGCGTCGGCATGGACGGCGAACTCGGCACCGCATTCGGTTGGAGTGAGTACATTTCGCTCTCCTCTGAGGAGCGTGACTCGAAGTACCAGGAGCTTCGTGACGAGTTGTGGGACGAGCTCGATGCGATCCGGTGGGTTCACGATTGGCTGCTCGAGAGTGTCTCCCCGCTCAAGGGCATCAACCGTCGGCGTTCGAGCTACGGAATCAAGCACATCGCCGAACGCATCCGTGGCGATTATCTGACCAACGGCGCGTTCATTGCCGGCGCGCTCCTGGCGGGGTACGTCTCGGACGTGGACGGGACTGAAAGGCACGAGCGCAACCTCCACTTCAACATGAGTGAGCGTGACCTCAAGGTTGAAGATGATCGCAGTCGCAAGGCGTCATACGACCGCCTCTGATCGGCTACAGGCGAGATCAAGATCCTCGCGGGCCGAGTTCCCGCGGGGATGATCTTGTGGCTACGCCCGCTCGACGCAGTGCATCGCATCGTGCTCATAAAGGTGTTGCTTGTGTCTCGGCGCAAAGACGATTAACAGAGCAGAACGGGTGGGCACCGCCGATCGGATCGACACCTGCGACGAGATCAGCGAACTCAGCTCGTCTTGCCAGCAAGGAACCGCTGGTCGCGAGAAGCTGGCAGCGTCGGCTCAAAGGCGGCAAAGTGGAGCTGCTCTATCATTCCCCTGACGACAGTCGAGCGTTTGGAGGCGCGATTTCGCCGGCGACTGCCTCAGACAAGGACTTCGACGGTCCGTCCATGCCCGAGGAGCTTCTTCGTGATCGTGATACGGCCGTCAGCTTCGAGACGCCTGAACACAGTATCGAGGGAGGGGACGTTGTTGGGATAGTCGAACTTCACGCCCGGCCCGTCGGCAATCTTGCTGTACGGTGCACCGAGAGCGACAAGGATCTCGACGGCATCACTTGTCGAGAGTTCTTCTTTGGAGAGCACCAGCTGGCGCATGACCGCACCGGCGACATTGGCAACACGGGCGAGCCGCCGCACCTCTTCCAAGGGCAGCTTGAGCGATTCCGCACGGGCGAACTCACCAGCAGCTCGAAGGGCTCGTGCATCGTCATTGGGGACGTACTGCTGCAGCCGGGTCACCGCGATGTGCTTCAGACGTTTCGGGATGTTCGGACTAGCGATGAATTCGGCGACGAAGCCCTGCACGATCGTCGGCGACAAGAAGCCCCCGACCTTCTGAGACGCCCCGAAGGCCTCGGACATGGCGTTCCATCCGCCCGGCGCGAAGTGGGAGAACGTGGGGAGATCGTCTTCGAACAGGTCCGCTTCGAGACCACGGGCAAGGAGTTGATCACTCCCGGGCGTCACGGAACTCAGGTCGAAGCCGTCGGACGGGCTCACCTGAGCCGCAAGTGTCACGCGATCCTTTGCCGTCAGTTGGTCCGAAGCGTTCAAGAGCTTGATCGCGAGTTCGGCACGCATGTCGTCCTCGACCTCGTCGACGTCCAGCAACTCGACGGGCTCAGCGCCCTCAGGCGACAAGAATCCAGCGAGTTCCTCATCGATGCCGTGCACCTTCGAATACGCGACGATGTTGGCGGCCGACGTAACGGCATGGTGCGACCGGACGAGCGCCGGCCAGATCGACTCCGGCACCTTGCGAAGATCTACGACCTTCACGGCGCTGCCCTCGATCACCGCACCGAGTTGGTCCGCCGTCCAGGACTCATACTGCTTACCAAGAACGTCCACGAGCACGGGCTCAGACTGGACGAAGCTCTCGATCGACTCGTCCGCTCGGACGGCTTTGAGATACTCGTCGATACGCGAGCGGCAGTGGTCCCAGACTTGCTCGTTCTTCTTGACCTCGTCCAAAACAGGCGCGGCCTCGATTCCGAGTGCCAGCTTCAGATTGGCGACGCTGATCTCGTACATGTGCTTGGCCACGACGCGCTCGCGAAGCGGCTTGCTCAGGTGGCTCAGGTCTGGGACTACCAGTTCGGCGGCTTCGAGGATCTCGAGCACTCGCGCGGTCCTGATAGGCGTCTGGTCTGCTGTGATGGCCGTCATCTGCGGGTGGTGCGCGTCAAGGAGACCCGCCGTTGCTTTGCCTATCTCATACGAATCCACCGCCTGAGCGTGCTGCAGCGCCGAGTCGAACAGTCGCAGCCGAGCCTCGTCGCTTGGGATCGCGTGATGCCCTGCCACGTATTCGAGGACGGAGTGCCATGGGTGTTCAGCAAGCAGCCGAACGAACGCCTCGTGCTGTGCGTCAGGCGTATTGAAGTAGGACTCTAGGAAGCTCAGTACATCCTCGTTTGTATCCTGAGAGGCGATGTACGTGACGACCTCCTTCGCTAGATCAGGCTGATGCACCAGCAGGTGATCGACCACATCGATGTTCAGCGCGCTCACGGTGCTCGTGAAGTCAGACGGCACCTGCTCGAGCAGGTTGCCCACGGCGTTTTCCGACGTGAACTTGTAATCGAGGTACATCTCGTTCGGTTGGACGCTGTGGTTGTAGAAGTAGGCGACGTCGACGCCCACGAAACTTCCGTAGAAGATCGCCGAGTATTCGGCAAAGTTGCGCGTGATGAAGCCCTTTCGGACGAGGTCCCGAGCGAGCTCAGATTCGAGATCGTCGTGAATCCACTGTGCGAACGGCTTCCGGTCCGCTGGCACTCTCCCGTACCTCGCGAGCTCCACGAAGTCTGCGCCCCGCAATGTCGCAATGTCTTCATCGCATTGCTTGCTCAGGAGCGCGAGTTTGTCAGCGTCAGGAGCGCGCCAGTGCGCTTCGGTGTTGAGCTCGGGGAAGAGGCGATCGATCTGATCGCTGCCGATCGATGCTGATCCTGCGTGCGTGTGATTCACCGTTATCGCTCGGCTTGACGAGACCTGCGCCCAGAAGTTAACACCTTGTATCGCGTCGAAGGCGAAAGTAGTTCCTCCCGCCACGAACGAGATCGGATAGCCGCTGTAAGGATTAGGGAACGCAGCCTTCATGTCCTGCAGCCGCTGCCCGAGAGCTGCAGCAACCGCCGTTCTCTTCGCACGGTGTGCCTCGAGTTGAGACGCCGTGCGGCGCTGCTTTTGAAGCCCGTCGATCAAGGCACGGACCTCTTTGCGATGATGCTGTTCAAGGTCATCTAGGGTGCTCGTTCTCTGAGCAATGTTCTCGAAATCGGCCATGTGGAAGTTCTTGTACACCACGAGCGCGAAAAGGTGATCGGCGGTCATGCCAGGAGCGGGGTTCTCGCTCCAGAGGAGACGTTCGACGAACACGGCGAACTCGTTGCAGATGTTGATCATCAGGCGCATGTCGGTCGTGTGCCGCGCGACCAGATCGAGCAGTGGCCGCGAGACGTAGTCCTTGGGGAATCCGAGCGCTTGAAGGGCCTCGGAGAGGTGGTCACGTGCATTCCTGTGTGAGAGGAAGGGCACCATCGGGATGACCATCTCGAAGAACTTGGTGCGGTTGGCCCGGCGGACGGCTTCGGCCGCGAGATCTGGCTTGGGCACTGCCACAGCGGGCCTACCGACCGAGGCTTCGGACGACTGCTCGTCGCGAGCTTCGTCCTTCAGTGCGGCATCCGATCCGAGCTGTTCGAACAGGCTGTCCTTGATGGCGTAGATGAATCTGAGCGGTTGTTCCTTGCTCTTCCACCGGGCGGAGGCATTCACCAGCGTGTTCAGCTCCCGCAGGGAGTCGAAGATCTGCGGGTCGTCGAAGCGATCAAGGTCCTCGAAGATCACGAACTGGGGCTCGACGGCGTCGAAGAACGCGACGATCTCATCGAGGAAGCTGTCGAAGTAGGTCGTGGGTCCATCGCTGAGCGCGATCTTCGTGCCGGCGGTGCTCACTTCGGAGACGAACTTGTCCCCGATGAGCCAGCGGACCGCCCAGACGACGAGCACAACCAGCGCGAAGAACAACAGCCCCAATCCGACCTGCACGAAGATGTTCGCCTGCGCACCGGGCCAGTCCGCGGACGGCCGGACACCGAGCAGCCACAGGAGACTGAGCGCGACCGCTGAGACTATGAGCGCCTGCCACAGCGCCATCAATTTCGTGATCGGCTTCGGACGCGCGAATCGTGAACGTCGGACCTGACCGGGCTTGAGCCGGTAGACGAGCTGCTTGACCAGTTCCTTCTGGATCCGGTTGGTGAGGTCCTCATCGTCTTCGTCCGGGCCGAGCGTGTTGATGCTGATGCGGACGGTCTCCGCCTCGTGCTTCTTCTCGAACGCGTCGAGCACGCTGGACTTTCCAGCCCCATAGCGGCCAGTCAGCGCGATGTTGCGGTTCTTCTTGTCCTCGACGGCCTGCTCGAGGTGTCGGACGTAGAGACTGTGGTGGTCTCCGTTGTATTCGGGCGCGAGGGTCCGGAGCTTGATCTTCTTCTCCGGGACCTCCTCACGTGAGGTTGCGTCCTCTGCGGCAGCTTCGGGGCGGACATCCCTCACGAGTCGTCGTCCTCCGCACCTGCATCGTCATCAGTAATTCGCATGCGACGCGATCGGTAGAGGTACTCGCCGATCAGTCGAACGAACTCATCGGCCCTGTCGCTCTCCCCGGTCAGCGCCTCTGTGAGCTTGCCGAACGCACCTTCGTTCAACACGGCCGCATCGGTGAGCGTCTCGCGAAGGTCAGGCGATGCGAGGAACTGATCGACCGCGTTGTGATCGATCTGTTCCGTGATGCGGAGGTTCTCGCTCGCCAACCCGGCTGCAGCGATGACGAATCCTTCAATCTGCGGGTCCGCAAACTCCGCACCGAAGAGCGAGTTGATCCGGGCAACAACCTCGGACAGGAGCTCCTGCTGAGGATCCTGCCGCGAGACGCGCGAGCCGATACCAGTGATGCCTGGGAGCGCAGGCGTGGTCTGGTTGCCGGTGAGTCCAATGTCGGCCTTACCCTGGTCGATCTGCCGGACGCGGCGCAGTTCGAGCCCTGACACATCGACGTCCGTCGCCCCATCGGTCGACGGAAGGACTCGCGTCAGCTGGCGCAGGTACTCGGCCAGCTTCTCCAGGTCGCTCGTCGCGAAGTCGACGACCTGGGACATGAAGTCGTACAAGCGCACGTATGAGCCGCAGTCCTTCTTGAAGGTGCGCAGGTCGTCGAGCGCCTGGATGTCCTGCTGCTCTTCGGCGTCCGCCCAGCGGTTGACGAACTCGTCGCGCGCCGGAGTGATCGCCGCGGACAAAGATGCGTGGGACTGGGCCGGGGACCACCATGCCGCCGCGTACTTCTCGACATCGTTCGCAGTGTAAATGCGGGCCTGCGCGAGCTTGGTGGCCAGACGATGCACCAGATTCGGGTCCGTCGCGGTCTCGACATGGGCTTCGAGGTAGTAGGCGAGGAACGCCTCGCGGATCTCCTTCGGTTCGTTGACGAAGTCGAGGACATAGGTGCGGTCCTTCAACTCGCCTGACGGCGCACGGTATGTGCGGTTGAGTCGCGACAGAGTCTGGACTGCGTGGACGTCGGGCAGCTTCTTGTCGACGTACATCGCGCATAGGAGCGGCTGGTCGAAGCCGGTCTGGAACTTGTCGGCGACGATCATGAAACGGTACTCCGGACGTCGGAACTCTCGCGCGAGGTCGGAGCCAAGGCCGGGGTTCATCGTCGCCTCAGTGGCGTCCGTGAGGCCGTAATCGGTATCGCTGATCTTGTCGCTGAAGGCGACGATCGACTTGTAACCGTAGTCATTGACCGTGAGATAGTCGTCAAATTCGGCTTTGAACCGCACCGCGGCCTGGCGTGAGTCCGTGACGATCATGGCCTTGGCGTTTTTGTCAAGCAGGTGGGCCACGTTGGCTCTGAAGTGCTCAACGATGATCTCAACCTTCTGCCAGATATTGTCCGGGTGCAAGTTGGCGAACCGCATGATCTTGCGCGTCGCCACCGCAGGATCGACGAGTCGGTCTTCCGCTGCGCCCGCGTCGTCTGTCGAGATGCTGGTGATGATGCCGCTGTCGTCGTGATGCTCGATCTCGAACGCCGTCCGGTAGGTCTGGTAGCCACGGAGCACGTCGAGGATGAAGCCCTCTTCGATCGCCTGACGCATCGGGTAGACGTCGAAGGACACAGGCTTGCCGTCGTCATCCTCACGGCCGAACAGCGCCTTCGTCTTGCTCTTCGGCGTCGCCGTGAACGCGAGCAGCGAGACGTTTCGTGCCCCGGCTCGAGCAGCCGTCTCGGCCGCGATCTGTTTCTCCAGAGCGACGTCGGCGTCGACGAGCTGATTGACGACGTCCTGGCTGTCGAGCTCCTCGTCGTCGGCGAGCTGGCCGCCATCGGTAAGGACCTTCTTCAAGTCGCCGGCCGTCTTGCCCGACTGGGAAGTGTGCGCCTCGTCGATGATGACGGCGAAGTTCTTGTCCCCGAGCGTCGACTCCAACAGACCCTTCACGTAAGGGAAGGTCTGGATCGTCACGACGACGATGAGCGCGGACCCGGTGAGCGCATCCAGGAGCGCCCGGGACTTCGATCCTCCGGAGCGGCGGACAGCGGTGGAGTCGATGACGGCGACCGTGCCGACCGTGTCATCGACCTGCTCGACGGCCTGCTGCAGCTGCGCGTCGAGGACCCTACGGTCGGAGACGATCAGCACCTTGTCGAACACTTTCGTGTTCGACGTGTCGTGCAGACGCGCCAAACGGTGCGCGGTCCATGCGATCGTGTTGGTCTTGCCAGACCCGGCCGAATGCTCGATCAGGTAGCGCCGACCGGGCCCCTCGTCGCTGATCGCGTCGATTAGCTTCGTCACCGCGCGCCACTGGTGGTAGCGCGGGAACATCAGCGTGGTCGAGCGCTTGATCTTCCCGGAGACGGGATCCTCGTCGGTCTCTGTCTTGAGGAACATCTGCGAGCCGAGAATGGCGAGCCAATTGTCCCGTTGAAGGACTTGCTCCCACAGGTAGGAGGTCGCGACTCCCCCAGGGTTCTCGGGGTTGCCGGCAGCGCCCGTGTCGTCGTGCCCGCGATTGAACGGGAGGAAGTAGGTCTTCTCGCCGGCAAGCTTCGTGGTCATGTGGACTTGGTCGTCGTCCACCGCGAAGTGGACCAGCGCGCGCGTACCGAATCCGAGCAACGGCTGCCCGGCCGGATTCCGGTCATTGCGATACTGGGTGACGGCGGTGCGCCATTCCTGTTTGAAGAACGATTTCAGCTCGCACGTGGCCACCGGCAAGCCGTTGACGAAGAAGACGAGGTCAATGGACCGGCTGTCCCCGCGCTTCGGAGAGAAGTGGACCTGGCGGACGACGCGCAGCCGAACCTTGCCGTAGTGCTCCGTGACTTCGGGGTTCAACGTCGTCGCGGGCTTGAACTGACACATCCGCAGGTGAGCTGTCGCGCCCCGCGTGTGAGAGAACTTCCGGCGTAGCACGTTCAACGTGCCGCCGCCCGAACTCATCGGGGTGTCCAGTCGGGAGACGAGGGACGAGAGCAGCGCCTCTCGATCCGCGGCCTCGGCTCCTGTGCCGATCCGCACGACCTTGGCGTACTCATCCGGCTGGGTCTCGGTCAGCCACCAGTGCACGTCCTCGGGCCAGATCGCCCGTTCGACGTCGTAGCCGTCGTCAGTCGCGCTGTATTCCCAGCCGTGGGCGGCCAAGTACTCGGCGAACTCGGTCTCGAACGCTTCCTCGCGCGTACCGTCTGCAGTTGTCATCGCCTTTAGGCCCCCTTGGTGGCTGTGCGCACATCGAACTGCCCAGTGACGGCGGCAGTGATCAAAGCAGCGCGCCGTTCCTTGGCAAGAGCGATGTGTTCCTCGGACTTCGCGATCAAAACGTCAACACGGGCAGAGTGGCGTTTGAACTCAGTCACGAAAGTCTTCTGATGCGATGGCGACGGCAGGTGGAGCGGAACGCGCGCGAAAGTACCCCAGTTCCGGAAATCAACGCTCCGCTGCCTGGTACTCGGAGCCTGGGTACTGAGGAAGCCGGACGTTCCCATGTAACGGATGAGGAGCGCCAAATACTCGGCATCGTCGTCATATCGTGGACGGCACACATGATAGACCGGGGAGCACTGGCCCACGCTGTCGGAGATACCGACAGCGCCTGCGAAACCGTCGAGAGCGTGGAACACAATATCTCCCGGGACGACACCCTGGTATCCCGCTTCGGCTGCTGACATCGTGTAGCCATCTGCTCGCCTATTGGTACGAAGGGTGACTACTCCGTCGCGGTAGGCGGTGACGACCCCGACTCCCGGCTCTGGTGACCGATCGAGACGGACCAACGCCTGCCGAATCGTCGCGGCGTGCTTCTCCTCAGCCTGCTGAAACTCCGCGTCAGCGAGCGCCGCTCGCCGCTCCCGAAGCAACCGTATGAACTCGTTCTGCTTAGCCACGAGTGCGTCGATCTGAGCCGTCTCATGGTCCAGGTAGTCGGAGATTGCGTGTTGCTCGTCTGATGGTGGGATCGGAATCGGAATCGAGGCGAACGCTGAAGAGGAGAGCTCAAGGAAGGTAGTTCCCTGCCCCCTAGCGACTAGTTCTGCCCGGGCGGCAACTAGGGCAGCGGCCAGGTAACGAGGTTCCATTCCTCTTTGTGTCACAACTGCTCTGCAGCCCTGGTTGAAAGCAGAGGTCTCGGCAACCCGGCCAACATGGCCGATCGGTGCGCGCGTCGACACGAGGACGCTCCCCGGAGGAGCGATTCCTGCCCCGTAGGTTCCCACCTTCGAAAGCGAGCGGCCGGTCGATTCAAGCACCGCCCCATCTGCACCGTTGAGGTCTGGCGGAGTGACGAACGGAAACTCGCCTCCCCAGTTCTCCGGAGCAGAAGTAGGCGTCCCCCCATTCAAGACACGACCTACGCGCCTGATAGGCATCGGCTGCCACCCTGGTGGAAGGGTAGACGCATCGAACCACGTCGTTGTCACGCTTCGACCTCACGCAACAGCTCCATGATCTCACCGACGACGCGTTCGAGGTCAGCATCGATCTCGTCGAGCGCACGCGGCGGTTTGTACGCGTAGAAGTACCGCGTGAAGGGAATCTCGTAGCCAGTCTTGGTCTTGTCCCAGTCAATCCATACGTCAGACGTATGGGGCTGCACCTCCGCTTCAAAGTACGCCTGCACCGTCTCGTCCCGTGCTTCATGGGTTTTAGGGTGACCGCCCCAGCCCAAGGGCACATTCTCAGTGTCGCGCAGCGCCGGATCGGGTTCGATCGTCCCCTTGTCCTTCCCCGAGACCACGCGGCAGTAATCAGCGGCCTCGTCGTGGATACCGATCGTCTGCCAGAGCGTCTTACGCTGCGCGGGAGTCAGATTGACAGCGTGATCCCCGAGGTGTTTGCCTATTTCCTTGTTGAACTTCCCGCGGTTGAGGTAGACCTCGTCGCCGAACGCCTCGAGAGCATCGATCAACCCCTTGACCTGCCCCAGCTTCTTGTGCTCGGCCACAGCGCTGATCGTCTCTTCAGTGCACTGGAAGCGCAGCTGCAAAGGGCGTTCGATGGTGACGGTCCAGTAGGCGAAGTCCCGGTTCGAGAAGACCTTGACCGGCACAGCTGAAGCGTCGCCATCATTCTGCGTCCCGTCGAATGCCCGCTCGATCCGCTTGCGGTTCTTCTCCGAGATCTCGATTCGCTTCGATCCGATCGCCTTTCGAAGCTTCGATCCCACGCCGGTCGCGTCGATGAGACGGATTTCTCCCGTGCGCTCCTCAGGCTTCGAGTTCGACAGGATCCACAGATAGGTAGCGATGCCAGTGTTGTAGAACATGTCGTTCGGCAGCGCGACGATGGCTTCGATCAAGTCGTTCTCGAGCAGGTGGCCGCGGATCTCGGACGGGCCTGAGCCCGCTCCACCGTTGAACAACGGAGACCCGTTCAGAACGATGCCGGCTTTACCGCCACGGCCAGTGTCGTCGACGTCGCGCATCTTCGACGCCGCGTGCAGGAGGAAGAGCATCGCCGCGTCGCCGACAGCCGGCAGGCCCGGCGCGAATCGCCCTTGGCCGCCTCGCGCATGCTCGCTCTTCACAGCTGCCTCAACGGCCTTCCAGTCGGTCCCGAACGGCGGGTTAGACAGCACGTAGTCGAAGCGGCGGTCCTTGAACCTATCGACGACGAGCGTGTCGCCCTGGCGGACGTTCGTCGGGTCCTGCCCCTTGATGAGGAGGTCGGCCTTGCAGATCGCGTAAGTGCGAGGGTTGATCTCTTGGCCATGAAGAGCAGTCGAAGCACGAGGGTTCAGGTGGCGCAGGTGCTCGTCAGCGACGGTAAGCATGCCGCCGGTGCCCACAGTCGGGTCATAGATGGAGCGGACCGTGCCGGACTCCTGCAGCGCCTCTTTGTCCTCTGCATACACGAGGCCGACCAGCAGGCGGACCACGTCGCGGGGCGTGTAGAACTGGCCGGCCCCGTCGTTGGCGGATTCCGCGAACCGGTAGATAAGGTTCTCGAACAGGTCGCCCATGTCAGCATTGGAGACGGCCTCCGGCGACAAGTCGATCTTCTCGAAGTGGCGGACCACCTGGGCGAGCCGCTCCCGAGCGTCGAGAGTACGGATGACGTTCTCGAAATCAAAGGACTTGAAGACGTCGAGGTTCGAGGAGAATCCGCCGATGTAATTGATGAGATTGGCGGCGAGATTGTCCGGATCCTGCAGCGCCTTTTCCAGTGTGTACGCGCTCGTCGTCCAGAAGGAAAGACCGGTGCTGTCGGAAGTGCGTGTTCTCAGCTTTAGATGGGTGCGGCGCTGCTGCTCGCCAGAGTACTTTTTGACGATCTCCGCCATCGCCTTGCGGTGCGGATCCATCACGCATTCAAGGCGACGGAGCACCGTGAAGGGGAGGATCACGGCCCCGTATTCGGACTCTGAATAGGGCCCGCGCAGAGTATCCGCGACACTCCACACCAAGGTTGAAAGCACTGACACGTTTGGAATTACTCCGGTTCTACAGGATGGAAAGCGGGCTCGATGAAGCCCGAATCTAGCTAGTGCTCACTCTATCGGGCACATCCGACAACGCTCAGGGGCGCGGGCGGACGGAGGAACGCTCGAGCGGCCGGAGCGCGATCTCACTCCGCTGCTGGAGACTGGGGCGGATTCCCATCGGTTGTGTCCTCTTCTTCGC
Organism: Cryobacterium tepidiphilum; assembly: GCF_003716325.1. Lineage (GTDB taxonomy): Bacteria > Actinomycetota > Actinomycetes > Actinomycetales > Microbacteriaceae > Cryobacterium > Cryobacterium tepidiphilum. Next base: position 193,564 of record NZ_RDSR01000003.1, read on the forward strand.
GCTCGAAGGCCTCTCAGAGCAGATTCGCGACGGTGACCAGCGAAAGAGCGCCGTAGGCGTAGCTGGCCGCGCTGATGCCGCTCAGGCTCCAGCCGATGATGTGCACGTAGATCGGAGAACAGTCCAGAGCGAGATTGGCCAGGATGAGCACCGACGCGGTCAGCTCGACCGAGACGATCAGCGACACAAGTACGTGCGCGCGGGCCTTGATCCTCTCGACTTCACGGTTGCGGCGGAGGATTCTCTCCCGCCAGGGAACGATCTGAGCGAAGGCACCGATCAGTGCGGCTTAAAGCAGCGCAGCGCCAGCAGGCAGCTGGTCTGCTTTCGCACTCTACACGGAACGCGATCGTCAAGACTCGTACCACCGTTGCGGCTGCTACAGACCGTGCTCTGGGGATAGGACTGCGAGGCCGATCCGAGTTTCGACTCAAACGAGCCAGGCGCGCATCAAACAATTGAACCTGGGAACCCGAAAGGCTCCCAGCGTGCGTTCGGGTCCAAAAGTGAGATAGATCCTCCGCGAAGTATCCGCCAATACTCAGCAATCGCACCCGCCGTTGGCGCAATCTCATTGCTAGCGGTGACATTCGCGGTGACATTTGCATTCTAAAATGACGACGCCCCGACCAGAAATTGCTTCTGATCGGGGCATTTGTCGGGCTGACAGGATTTGAACCTGCGACCCCCTGACCCCCAGTCAGGTGCGCTACCAAGCTGCGCTACAGCCCGCGGCCACCTGGAACCTCGCGAACAAGTTCCGCAGGAGACAACTCGAATAGCTTACCGCCTCCCGAGACCTCCCGCGCGCACCCGAGTACCGTGGTCGCATGTCAACGACAACGGATGTCACGGTGCACTCCGTCGCGGACGTCCCGTGGGACGACGTGCGCACCGTGTTCGGCACCCGCGGGGATCCGTCCGGCTGCTGGTGCCAGTACTTCAAGCTCCCGAACGCTACGTTCGAGAGCGCCACAAAGGACGAGTGCGCCGGCATGCTGCGACAACAGGTGCAAGCGAACGACCCGGCTCCCGGCGTCATCGCCTACCTCGACGGGGAACCGGTGGGCTGGTGCGCCCTTGAGCCGAGGACGCACTACGACCGGTTGCGGCGCTCGACGATCGTCAGCGGAGGAAGCAACGAAGACCCGGATGACGCATCCGTCTGGGCGGTGATCTGTTTCGTGGTGCGCGTGGGCTACCGGAAACGCGGCGTCAGCGGCGCCCTCCTCCGCGGCGCCGTGGAGCAGGCGAGGGTGCTCGGTGCCCGCGTCATCGAGGGCTATCCGGTCGACACGACGGTCAGGATGAAAGCGCCGTCGGCGGAGCTGTACCACGGGACGCTGTCGCTGTTCATGGCAGCAGGCTTTGAAATCGTTTCCCGACCGACCCGTGACCGCGTGGTGGTGCGGCAGGCGTTGTGAACTGGTCTCAGCCGTCCGCGGGACTGGGGTGCTTCCTCCCCAGCCAACTCATGAAAGATGTTGTCCACAGATCCTCGCACGCAGGTCCTAATGTCCGTGGCTTCTGCGATGATTGAGACATGCTCAGCATAGAAGCTGTCTACACAGGCCTCACCGACAACCTCGCCGGCAGTGCGATCACCGCCGCGTCGTTCGATCGTGTCTCCGACGCGGAGATTGAGTCCACAATGGCCGCGATGACGGCCCATCAGCGGATGGTGGAAACCCACGTCGCGCTCGGGGCTGCGGCGCTCGCGAAACGGTCGGCTCCGGAGCTCGGGCAGAACGGCCTGGCGTGGCAGAAGGGCCACGCTTCGCCGGAAGAGTGGCTGCAGAAGATCTCCGGCTCCTCCAGAACCGCAGCCCGACGCCAGGTGGCCGTGGGACGGATGATTGCCGAGGCCGAAGCCGCCCATGATCTCGACGAGCAGGCACACAACAATCCTGAGGATGAGGTGCTGGCCCGGCTCGCCGCCGAGGCCCGGCCCTGGCACGCCGCCCTCGGCGACGCCATCGCGACCGGGCGTCTCGGCGCGGAGACCGCCGCCGGCATCCGGCACGGGCTCGGGGAACCCGCCGACGGTGTCAGCGAAGACGCGTTGGCGACTGCCCTGGCGGCCCTAATCGAGGAGTGTTTGTCGTTGAACGCCGACCAGGCGAAGCGGGCGGCGTTCCGGGTGCGGGACGAGATCGACGCCACCGGCATCGCCGCGAGGGCCGAAGCTAAACGGGCCCGCCAGTACTGGAAGCAGTGGGTCAAACCCGACGGGATGGTCCACGGCGAATACGAACTCGACCCCGAGAACGGGGCGTTCGTGAAGGACGTGTACGACCAGCTCACCTCACCCCGCCGCGGCGGTCCCCGCTTTATCGACCCGAAGAAGAAGGCCTGGGCCGCCGCCATCGCCGCCGACCCGCGCAGCACGGAACTGATCGCGGCCGAGAACCTCGTCGAACTGCTCCGCCTCGGCGCCGCAGCCGACCCGGGCACTGTGTTCGGCGGCAACAAGCCGGCGGTGAAGATCCTCGTCACCAAGGAAACCCTCGACAGCCGGGAGGGTCACGGGGCCATCGAGGGAAACCCCGCCCCGGTCCCGCTGGAGACCGTGGACCGGCACCTCTGCACCGACGGGTACCTCCCCATCGCCTTCGACAGCAACGGGCAATGCGTGGACGTCGGCCGGGAACAACGCTTCTTCACCGCGAAACAACGCGCCGCCCTCGCCGCCCGCGACTGCGGCTGCATGTGGCCCGACTGCGACCGGCCACCATCCTGGACAGAAGCGCACCACATCAACGAATGGGCGGCACACGGCGGACTCACCGACGTCAGAGACGGCATCCTGCTCTGCAAACGCGATCACCTCCGATTGCACAACCAAGGGTGGCGGATCGAACGAAGAGGTGCCAACGAGTACTGGCTCATCCCACCCAGGAGCATCGACCCCGAACAGACACCCATCCGTATGAAAAGCAAAGCCACCCTCAAGCCGGGCAGCCCCATCAAGCCGTTCAGCGGCAAAGAGGCCGGGCAGGAGACCGCCTAAGCGGAATCACGCCGACGGGACGATCGTCTGGCAAGGCATATTCTCTGCTCGCCCATAGACCGCGCATAGGTTCGGTGATTACGTTGCCGGAAGGTCGGCATCGGCCTGACCCCGACGCAAAGGAAATCATGTCCCGCTCTAACTCAGGCCCCCTCGCGAAACTCAACGTTCCCCTGCTCGTGTTGTGGCTCGCATCCGTCGTTGTCGCCGTCGCCGGCTACCTGCTGATGACCTCATCGAACGCGAACCAGGCCGCGCTGTACACATCGCAGACCGGTGACTACGCGAAGCTCTTCGCGGCACAGTCGGGCAGCACCGTCGGTGGCCTGCTCATCGCGGTTGGCGTTCTCGGGGTGCTGCTTGCGCTCGCGGCGCAGGCTTCCACTCGCGTCCGGAACGTTGCCCCTGCGGCAGCGCCTGCTGTCATCGACGAGCACGACCTGACCTCCGACGACCAGGCATTCGTGATCGAGATCGTCGACCCGCGGACCGAGGCTCACGTGCAGACAACGGATGCGCCTGCGGCCGCGACACTGACCGACGCCGACGAGAACCAGAAGGAGACGGTCGCGGCCCGCTGAGCCGACCGAACCAACGCGAAAGCGGCTGCCGGCATGATGCCGACAGCCGCTTTTCTCGCATCCGCTCAGCGCTTGCGCTTCTCCCGCACCCGCATGCTGATGTTGATGGGCGTGCCCTCGAAGCCATAGATCTCACGCAGCCGGCGCATGATGTAGCGGCGGTATCCGGGGTCGAGGAAGCCGGTGGTGAACACCGCGAATGTCGGCGGCCGACTCGACGCCTGCGTGCCGAACAGGATGCGCGGCTGCTTTCCGCCACGCACCGGGTGCGGGTGCTCCGCAGCCAGCTCGGCGAGGAACGCGTTGAACTTGCCGGTGGGAATGCGGGTGTCCCACGACTCGAGCGCGAGCTCCAGCGCCGGCACGAGCTTCTCCATGTGCCGCCCGGTACGCGCCGAGATGTTCACGCGCGGCGCCCACGACACATGCGCGAGATCCTGCTCGATCTCCCGCTCCAGGTAGCGGCGACGATCGTCATCGATCATGTCCCACTTGTTGAACGCGAGCACGAGCGCACGACCCGACTCAAGCACCAGGTCGATGATGCGCACATCCTGCTCGCTGATCACCTCGGTCACGTCGATCAGCACGACGGCGACCTCGGCCTTCTCGAGCGCGGCACTGGTGCGAAGCGACGCGTAGAAGTCAGCGCCCTGGGCCAAGTGCACCCGACGACGGATGCCGGCGGTGTCGACGAAACGCCACACCTTGCCACCGAGCTCCACCTGCTCGTCCACGGGGTCACGCGTGGTGCCGGCGAGCTCGTTGACGACGACGCGCTCCTCCCCCACCACCTTGTTCAAGAGGCTGGACTTGCCCACGTTCGGGCGGCCGAGCAGGGCGACACGACGAGGGCCGCCGACTTCCTGCTTGGCGACAGCGGATATCTCGGGCAGCTCGGCGAGGATCGCATCCAGCAGATCGGCCACCCCGCGTCCGTGCAGCGCCGACACGGGCCACGGCTGGCCGAGGCCGAGCGACCACAGGTTTGCCGCTTCGGGCTCCTGGCGGATGTCGTCGACCTTGTTGGCGACGAGGAAGACCGCCTTGCCACTGCGGCGCAGCAGCTTGACCACCGCCTCATCGGTCGAGGTGGGGCCGACGTTGGAGTCGACGACGAACATGACGACGTCGGAGAGGTCGATGGCGACCTCGGCCTGTGCGGCGACGGAGGCGTCGATGCCACGAGCGTCGGGCTCCCAGCCGCCGGTGTCGACGAGGCTGAACCGGCGGTCGTTCCACTCGCCCTTGTATGTGACCCGGTCACGGGTGACACCGGGGGTATCCTCGACGACGGCCTCACGGCGGCCGAGAATGCGGTTCACGAGCGCGGACTTGCCGACGTTCGGCCGACCCACGATGGCGATGACCGGCAGGGCTGGCAGGTAGGTGATGGCGTTCGGGTCCTCCGTCGCCTGCTCGAGCACATCGAGGTCTTCCTCGCTGAGCTCGTACTCCTGCAGCCCGGTGCGGAGGGCATTGGCGCGCTGCAGCACCAGATCGTCGTCGAGGCCGGTCAGACGCTCCTCGAGGTCGTCGCCTTCCGGCGCATACTCGAGCTCGTCGTCGGGGTTGAACTCGTGCGAGTCGAAGTCATTGGTCATTGCGAGGTCCTCGCGGTGTTGATGACGTCGATGACCGCATCAACGGTCTGCTCGAAGTCAAGGTGGGTGGAATCTACGGTGGTCACACCGTCGGCGGCGGTCATGAAGTCGACGACCTGGGAATCGGCCCGATCCCGCGTGCGCAGCGCGTGCGCCACGGTCTCGGCGGACTGGGTCGTGATCTGCGCCGAGCGCCTCGCCATTCTAGCCTCTTCGGATGCGGTGAGCAGGATCCGCACCGGCGCATCCGGTGCGACGACGGTGGTGATGTCGCGGCCCTCGACCACGATGCCGGCCTCGGTGGCCTGCTCGGCGACGGAACGGAACAGCCCGGTCAGGTGCTCGCGCACCCGGGGAACGCGGGCGACGGCACTCACCTGCGCGGTCACGCGGGGCTCGCGGATCGCCTCGGTGATATCGGTCTCGCCGACGCGAACGAAGTGCCGGTGCGGGTGGGTGCCGATCTCGACGTCGAAGGTGTCGAGCTCGGCGACGACCGCGGCGGCATCCGCTGTGTCGACACCGCGATCAAGCATGAGCCAGGCCAGCGCCCGGTACCCGGCACCGGTGTCGAGGAAGGCGAAGTCGAGCCGGTCGGCCACGGCCTTGCTCACACTGGACTTGCCGCTTCCGGCGGGTCCGTCGATCGCAACGACGAGGGGAATCGAGGGAGAGGTCATGAATCAACCAGCAATCCGCCAGCCGCGCGCGGCCAGCTCTTCGGTGAGGCGGGCGGCCGCCTCGGGGAGGACCGCGATCTCCGCGAGTCCGATCTGGGCGCCGGGCGAGTGCTCCAGGCGCAGGTCTTCGAGGTTCACGCCCACCTCGCCGATCTCGTTCAGCAGCCGGGCCAGCTGCCCCGGGGTGTCGTTGACCATGACGATGATCGACACGAACCGGCGGTCCTGGCCGTGCTTGCCGGGCAGCTGCGCGACCCCGGCGTTGCCGCGCGCCAGTTCTTCGGCGAGCTTCCGCCGGGCGCCGGGCGCGGCCGGGTCGTCGAGCGCTTCGATGAAACGGTCGAGGTCCTCGCGAAAGTCCTGCAGGATGCGTCGCACGGGCTGGGCGTTCGCGCCCAGGATCTGCACCCACAGTTCCGGGTCGCTGGCCGCGATGCGGGTGACGTCTCGGAGTCCCCCACCGGCGAGATTGAGCGCGGAGCCCGGGCTGCCGCCGAGCCGCTGCGCCATGAGCGTCGACACCACCTGCGGAACGTGTGAGACGAGCGCCACGGCCTGGTCGTGCTCCTCCGCGGTCATCTCGACGAGGATGCCGCCGAGGTCGAGGATGAGGTCGTCGATCGCGTTCGCGCGCTGGTAGCTGATGGCGTCGTGCCCGACGACCACCCAGGGACGCCCGATGAAGAGGTCGGCGCGGCCGGCGAGCGGGCCGCCGCGTTCGCGTCCGGCCAGCGGATGCGAGCCGATGTAGCGGGACACGTCGGCCCCGGCGTCGCGCAGCGCCGTGAGCGGCGCGAGTTTGACGCTCGCGACATCCGTCACGATCGCGTCGGGGAACGCCTCGAGTTCGCGCCCCACGATCTCGGCGGTGACGTCCGGCGGCACGCACACGACGATGAGCTGCGGTGCGTCGCCGGGCTGGGCGGCCCGGCCGGCCCCGTAGTCGATGGCGATGCTGAGGTTGGTGGGCGACGCGTCGGCCAGGATCACGTCGATGCCGCGCTCCCGGAGGCCCAGGCCGACGCTGGTGCCGAGGAGCCCGACGCCGACGACGCGCACGGGCCCGACGAGCCGACTCTCGACACTTTCGGCCACAGCCGACTCCTGACTTCGAATGCTGGCGTGTTTACTGCGCGGGGCGCTCGGGCCGTTCGCTGCGTTCCGCACGGGCGACCGTGAGCAGCTGGCCGAGTTCTACTTTAGTCAGCTCCCGCACCGCGCCCACCTTGAGGGTGCCGAGGTGCAGCGGCCCGAACTGGCGGCGCACCAGGTCGATCACCGGGTGCCCGACCGCGTCGAGCATCCGTCGCACGATACGGTTGCGCCCGGAGTGCAGGGTGATCTCCACGAGCGAGGAGCCGTCCCCGCCCTGGCCGGCGATGATGCGCGCCTTGTCGGCGGCGATCGGGCCGTCCTCGAGCTCGATGCCCGCCTGCAGCTTCGCCACGGTCTGCGCCGACATGCGGCCCTCGACCTTGGCGATGTAGGTCTTCGACACCCCGAACGACGGATGCGCCAGCACATGCGCGAGGTCGCCGTCGTTGGTGAGGATCAGCAGTCCACTGGTCTGCGCGTCGAGCCGGCCCACGTTGAACAGGCGTTCCTCGAACCGGTCGGTGAACTCGCGCAGGTCGGGCCGGCCGTTCTCGTCCTGCATCGACGAGACCACGCCGACAGGCTTGTTCAGCATGAGGTAGCGCCTCGTGGTGTCCAGCTGCACGGCGACGTTGTCGACGGCGATCTCATCGGTCTCCGGGTGGATGCGCCGCCCCAGCTCTCGCACGACGACGCCGTTCACGCGCACCCGGCCCGAGGTGATCATGTCCTCGGAGACGCGGCGGGAGGCGACGCCGGCCGACGCCATGACCTTCTGCAGGCGCACGCCGTCGGCGGCGGCATCCGTTGCACCGAAATCGGCTGGGGTCATCGGAGGTCCTCGAATCCGTCGGCGCCGTCGGGAAGCAACGGCGAGATGTGCGGCAGCTCGTCGAGCGAGTTGATGCCGAGCTGGGTGAGCAGCAGGTCGGTGGTGGCGTAGTTGATCGCGCCGGTCTCACTGTCGGTGAACGCCTCGGTGATGAGGCCGCGCCCGAGCAGGGTGCGCACGACGGAGTCGACGTTGACGGCCCGGATCGACGCGACCGCGCCGCGGCTGATGGGCTGCTTGTAGGCGATCACGGCGAGCGTCTCGAGGGCCGCCTGCGAGAGCCGGCTGGGGTTCTGGGTCAGCACGATGTCGGCGACGAGGGAGTCGTGGTCGCTGCGCACGTAGATGCGCCAGCCGCCGCCCACCTCGCGCAGCTCGAAGCCGCGGCGGATCGACGGGACGGTGCCGTCGTGCCCCGGCGTGCCGAGGCCGTCGAAGTCGGCCACGAGGCGTTTCACGGCCGCGTCGACGTCGGCCAGCGGGCGGTCGACGGCGGTGGCGAGGTGCACGAGGCTCTGCGGCTCGTCGGCGACCATGAGGATCGCCTCGAGCTGCCGGTCGAGGGTGGCCTGGGTGGTGAGATCGGTGTCAGTTGTCATAGTCGGCTCCGAGGTTGGCGAGGTTCTCGTCGGACCAGGTCTCGGCGCTCCAGTGCAGGGTGAGCTCACCGAGCGGCTCGAGCTGGTCGAACGAGATCGACCCGCGGCGGTACAACTCCAGCACGGCGAGGAAGCGGGCGATCACGACGCCCTTCTCCCCCACCCCGGCGATGAGCTGCCGGAACGACACCGGCTCCCCCGATCGCAGTACGGCGACGACGAGCGCGGCCTGCTCACGGATGCTCACCAGCGGCGCGTGCAGGTGGTCCAGTCCCACGGTCGGCAGCTCGCGGGGCGCGAGCGCGAGGGCCGCGAGGGCGGCGAAGTCCGCGGCGCTGTGTGTCCACACCAGTTCCGGGGTCTGCCGGCGGTATTTCTCTTCCAGCCGCACGGAGCGCACGTGCCGGTCGAGCTCGGTGTCCATGCGCTCCTGGAACCACGCCGACGCGGTCTTGAAGGCCCGGTACTGCAGCAGGCGGGCGAAGAGCAGGTCGCGCGCCTCGAGCAGAGCCACGTCTTCGGCGTCGACGAGCTCGCCCTGCGGCAGGAGACCGGCGACCTTCAGGTCGAGCAGGGTCGCGGCCACCACGAGAAACTCGGTGGCCTCGTCGAGCTCCTCCGTGGACTCGAGGCCGCGGAGATAGGCGATGAAGTCGTCGGTGACCCGGCTGAGCGAGATCTCGGTGATGTCGAGCTCATGCTTGCCGATGAGCGAGAGCAGCAGGTCGAACGGACCCTCGAAGTTGCTGAGCGCGACGGAGAAACGCGTCGCGGGCGCATCCGTTCTCGCGTCGTCGATGACCGTGCCAGCGGATGCCGGCACCGCTTCGAGACGCCGGGTGGCGGTCTGTCGGGTCGCGGGCTTAGGCGACGGCGCCACGGGCCACCAGCTCGCGCGCCATCTGGCGGTAGGCCTTGGCGGCGGCATGCTCGGGAGCGAACTCGGTGATGGGCAGGCCCGCCACGCTGGCGTCGGGGAACTTCACGGTGCGGCCGATGACGGTCTCGAGCACCCGGTCGTGGAAGGCGTCGACGACCCGCTCGAGCACCTCACGGGAGTGCAGGGTGCGCGCGTCGTACATGGTGGCGAGGATGCCGTCGAGCTCGATGGCGGGGTTCAGCCGGTCGCGCACCTTGTCGATGGTCTCGATGAGCAGGGCCACACCGCGCAGGGCGAAGAACTCGCACTCGAGCGGGATGAGCACGCCGTGGCTCGCGGTGAGGGCGTTGACGGTGAGGATGCCGAGCGACGGCTGGCAGTCGATGAGGATCACGTCGTAGGCGTCGGAGAGCTTGCGGAGCACCCGGGCGAGGATCTGCTCGCGGGCGACCTCGTTGACGAGGTGCACCTCGGCGGCGGAGAGGTCGATGTTGGCGGGGATGACGTCGAGGCCCTCGATGCGGGTCGTCTGCACGGCCTCGAACGGGTCCATCTTGCTGCTCGTGAGCAGGTCGTAGATGGTGGTGACGTCGTGAGTGGGCACGCCGAGGCCGGCGGAGAGGGCACCCTGCGGGTCGAAGTCGATGGCGAGCACCCGGCGGCCGTAGCCGGCGAGCGCTGAGCCGAGGTTGATGGTCGTCGTGGTCTTGCCGACGCCGCCCTTCTGGTTGCAGAGGGAGATGATGCGGGCGGGACCGTGGCTCTTCAGCGGCGCCGGGGCCGGGAAATCCTGCACCGGGCGACCGGTCGGACCGACGCCGTCTTTCGCCACTCCGAGGAGCGGCTTGCGGCCCTCGTGCTTACGCTCCACCTGGATATCCTCGATCCGTCCTGCACCAGTCACTCGCTCGATTCTAGCGATGCGCGCGTCATCCGCGTGGCACGCACCGCCGAACGACTCCAATGCGTTAGGTTTTGGGGCTTCGTCATCGCCTCAGCGGGCGCGCGGGTGCGCGGTCGTGTACATGTCGCGGAGCGTGTCGGCGGTGACGAGGGTGTAGATCTGCGTCGTCGCGACCGAGGAGTGGCCGAGCAGCTCCTGCACCACGCGCACGTCGGCCCCGCCGGCCAGCAGGTGGGTGGCGAACGAGTGCCGCAGGGTGTGCGGCGACACCTCCACGTCGATGCCGGCGCGCTCCGCGGCGGCACGGATGATGAGCCACGCGTTCTGCCGGCTCACCCGCTGGCCGCGGAGGCCGAGGAACAGCGCCGGGGTGGCCTTACCCCGCACCGAGAGCGTCGGCCGGGCGCGCACCAGGTAGGCGTCGAGGGCGGCGCGGGCGTAGCTGCCGACCGGGACCATCCGTTGCTTGCCGCCTTTGCCGCGCAGGCGCAGCATGTCTTCCTCAAGCACGTCGTCGACGTTCAGGTCCACCGCCTCGGAGACCCGGGCGCCGGTGGCGTAGAGCAGTTCGAGGAGCGCCTTGTCGCGCAACTGCTGCACCCCATCGCCGTCGGTCGCCGCCAGCAGCGCCGTCACCTTGTCGATGGAGATGGCCTTGGGCAGCCGGCTGGCGAGCTTGGGCGGCTTGCTGTCGTGCGCGACATCCGCGTCGACCACGCCCTCCTCCAGCAGGAAGCGGTGCCAGCCGCGCACCGTGGAGAGGATGCGGGCCACAGAGGATGCCGTGAGCGGCGAATCCGCCCGCGTCGCGAGATGCCGCACGAAGTCGGAGACCGCGGCCGAGGTGATCTCGCGCGGCTCGTCGATCCCGCGCTCCCCCAGCCATCCGCTGTAGAGGGCCAGGTCGCGCCGGTAGGCGGCGACGGTGTTGGTCGCGAGCCCCCGCTCGATGGAGACATGCCGGAGGTACGAATCCACGGCCGCCCGCACGGTCACGACGGGATGGTCACGACGAGGCCGTGCCCTGGCCTTCGGGCATCGACGGCTGCTGCGGCCACGGGGCGTCGGCCGGCGCCAGGGTCGACCAACCGCGGGCCCGGGCGGTGTACGCCGCGAGCACCCCGGTCACGAGCGACGGGTTCTGCACCTGACGGGCCAGCACGGCGTCGACGCACTCGTCGAGCGGCACCCAGCGCACCTCGATGTCCGCCTCCTCATCGGTGCGGTCGAAGTCCTCCTCGAGCCGGGTGACGCCGCGGGCCAGGTAGATGCGGATGGCCTCGTTGCTGCCGCCGGGTGAGGTGTAGAACTCGGCGAGCGTGTGCCAGGTGGATGCTGCGTAGTCGGCCTCCTCGGCGAGCTCGCGGCGGGCGGCGGCATCCGGCGCCTCACCGTGCTCGTCGAGCAGGCCGGCCGGGATCTCCCACTCCCTCGAGCGCACCGGGTGCCGGTACTGCTTGATCAGCAGCACGCGGTCCTGCTCGTCGAGGGCCAGCACCGCCACGGCACCGGGGTGGTCGACGAACTCGCGCACCACGTCGGATCCGTTCAGCTCGAACGTCTCGCGGCGCAGATCCCACACCTTGCCGGTGTAGACGAGCTCACTCTCGGTGACGGGAGCGGACACCAGCTCGTCGTGCACCGTCAGGCCTCTTCCTTGACCTCGAACAGGCGGCTGGCGCGCTGGCGCTCGATCGCGGCGCCGATGAGGCCCCGGAACAGCGGGTTGGCGCGGTTCGGGCGGGAGCTGAGCTCGGGGTGCGCCTGCGTGCCCACGTAGAACGGGTGCTCGTCGCGCGGCAGCTCCACGTACTCCACGAGCTGGCGATCGAACGACGTGCCCGAGAACCACAGGCCGGCATCGGCGATCTGCTCCCGGTAGGCGTTGTTGACCTCGTAGCGGTGACGATGACGCTCGGATGCCTGCGGGCTGCCGTAGAGGTCGGCCACCAGCGAGCCGGGGGCCAGGTTGGCGGTGTACAGGCCGAGGCGCATCGTGCCGCCGAGGTCTCCCCCGGCGATGATCTCCACCTGCTCCTCCATGGTCGCGATGACCGGGAATTCGGTGTCGGGGTCGAACTCGGTGGAGGAGGCGCCGGGGAGGCCGGCCTTGTTGCGCGCGTACTCGATGACCATGCACTGCAGGCCGAGGCAGAGCCCGAGCACGGGGATGCCGTTCTCGCGGGCGAACCGCAGGGCGCCGACCTTGCCCTCGATGCCGCGCACGCCGAAGCCGCCGGGGATGCAGATGCCGTCGAAGTCGGAGAGCAGCCGGGCGGCACCCTCCTCGGTCTCGCACTCGTCGGAGGCGACCCAGTGCAGCTTCACCTTGGCCTGGTGGGCGAAGCCGCCGGCGCGCAGCGCCTCGGTGACCGAGAGGTAGGCGTCGGGCAGGTCGATGTACTTGCCGACCAGGCCGATGTTCACCTCCTGCTTGGGCTCGTGCACGGCGTCGAGCACCTTCTGCCAGCTGGTCCAGTCCACGCTGGAGGTGGGCAGGTCGAGGGCGTCGATGATGTAGGCGTCGAGGCCCTGGTCGTGCAGCATGGTGGGGATGTCATAGATGCTCGGCACGTCGACGCAGTTGACGACCGCGTCCTCCTCCACGTCGCACATGAGCGCGATCTTGCGCTTGTTCGATTCGGAGACCGGCCGGTCGCTGCGGAGCACGAGGGCGTCGGGCTGGATGCCGAGCGAACGCAGCGCCGCGACCGAGTGCTGGGTGGGCTTCGTCTTCTGCTCGCCCGAAGCGTTCATGAACGGCACGAGCGACACGTGCACGAAGAACACGTTCCCCCGGCCCAGTTCGTGGCGCACCTGGCGGGCGGACTCGATGAACGGCTGCGACTCGATGTCGCCGACCGTGCCGCCCACCTCGGTGATGATGACGTCGGGCTTGGGGTCATCCGTTGCCTGCAACCGCATGCGGCGCTTGATCTCGTCGGTGATGTGCGGGATGACCTGCACGGTGTCGCCGAGGTATTCGCCGCGGCGCTCCTTGGCGATGACCTGGGAGTAGATCTGGCCGGTGGTGACGTTGGCGGCCTGGCTGAGGTTAATGTCGAGGAAGCGCTCGTAGTGACCGATGTCGAGGTCGGTCTCGGCGCCGTCGTCGGTGACGAAGACCTCGCCGTGCTGGAATGGGTTCATCGTTCCCGGGTCGACGTTCAGGTAGGGGTCGAGTTTCTGCATGACCACGCGGAGGCCGCGGGCGGTCAGGAGATTGCCGAGGCTGGCCGCCGTCAGGCCCTTGCCCAAAGAAGAAACGACACCACCTGTCACGAAAATGTGCTTGGTCGTGCCGCTTGAGTTGCCCGCTGGAAAGTCCGAGTTTGAATTGTTCACCACGGGCTTCGAGTCTATCACCTGCCCGGGCGGGGTAGCCCGGCGGGCGGCTTCAGCGGCGCGTCCGCCTGGGCGAGCGCCATCAGTTCGCGGGCGTGCTCCAGCCCGGTCGCCGAATCCGGGAGGCCCGAGAGCAGCCGTGCCATCTCCGCGGCCCGGTCGTCGCCGTGCAGTTGCTTGACGCTGCTGGCGGTGATGGCGCCGTCGCTTCCCTTCACCACGCTCAGGTGGTTGCTCGCGAACGCGGCCACCTGGGCCAGGTGGGTGACGACGATGACCTGCGCGGTCTGCGCGAGCCGGGCCAGCCGCCTGCCGATCTCGATGGCGGCGGCACCGCCGACCCCGGCATCCACTTCGTCGAAGACGAAGGTCGGCACCGGGTCGGCCTTGTTGATGACGACCTCGATGGCGAGCATCACGCGCGACAGCTCGCCGCCGGAGGCGCCGCGGGCCAGCGGCCGGGGCGCGCTGCCGGCGTGGGGCTGCAGCAGGATGCGCACGGCGTCGCGGCCGGTGGCTGTGAACGCGTCGCCGGGCTCCACCTCGACGACGAGGGTGGCGTCGGGCATCGCGAGGGCCGCCAGTTCGGCGGTCACCGCCGTTCCCAGGGCGTCGGCGGCCTGCCGGCGGCGTGCGGTGAGGGCCAGGGCGAGTTCGTCGACCAGCGCGTGGTCGGCATCCGCTTCGACCGTCAACTCGTCGATGCGCTCGGAGTCGCCGTCGAGTTCCATGAGGCGGGCGCTGCCGGTGTCGAGAAAACGGATGGCCTCATCGAGTCCGCCGGGATACGCGCGCGCCAGCGACGCCAGTTCGGCGCGGCGTTCCTGCACCATCTCGAGTTCGCGGGCGCCGTCGGCGTCGAGGCCGGCGAGGTAACTGGAGAGCTGGCCGGCGACGTCGGCGACGGCGAACCCGGCGTTCGCGATCGCGTCGACGAGGGGCGGCAGTGCCGGGTCGTGGGCGGATGCGCGCTCCAGCTGGCGGCGCGCCGCCTCCAGCAGGGCCACCACGTCGGGCCGGTCGTCGCTGGTGTCCTCCGCGGAGAGGTACTCCCGGGTGCCGGCGGCCGCGACGCGCAGCGCCTCAAGGTTGCCGAGCCGCTCGGCGCGCTCCGCGAGCTCCTCGTCTTCGCCCGGCTGCGGGGCGATGGCCTCGATCGCGGCGATCGCGGCGCGGAGGTCGTCGGCCTCCTGGGCGCGCAGGTCCTGCTCGCGCACGAGCCGGACGAGTTCCTCGCGGTTCGCGTTCCAGCGATGGTACGCGTGCGTGTACTGCTCGAGGGTCTCGGCGAGGTCGGGGCCGGCGAAGCGGTCGAGGGCCTCGCGCTGGGCGACGGCGGAGCGGAGCCGCACCTGGTCGGACTGGCCGTGCACGACGACGAGGTCGTCGGCGAGGTCGGACAGCACGGTGGCCGGGGCGCCGCGGCCGCCGACGATGGCGCGGCTCCGGCCGCCGGCGGAGACCGAACGGCCGAGGATGAGTTCGTCGGCGTCGAGGTCTCCCCCGGCGTCGCGCACGCGTTCGGCGACGGCGCCGTCGGGGTCGATCACCCAGCGGCCCTCGACCCAGGTCTGCTCCTGCCCCTGTCGAACGGCGCCGGGGTCGGCGCGCTGGCCGAGCAGCAGCCCGAGCGCGGTGACGACCATGGTCTTGCCGGCGCCGGTCTCGCCGGTGACGGCGGTGAAGCCCGGGCCGAGCGGCACGGTCGCGTCGGCGATGACGCCGAGGTCGCGGATGGAGAGTTCCTCAATCACGATCTACCGGGCCTCGCCAGCCGGTGACGGGCAGGTTGAACTTGTTCACCAGGCGGTCGGTGAAGGGGCTGCTGTGCAGGCGGGCGAGGCGCACCGGGATGGGCGAGCGCCGCACGACGACCCGGGCGCCGGTGGGCATGTCCCAGGCGCGGCGGCCGTCGGCCCAGAGCACCGCGGACCCGTCGCTCCGGGCGAGGATCTCGACGGCGAGCGACGAGTCGGGGCCCACCACGAGCGGGCGGGCGAACAGGGCGTGGGCGGAGAGCGGCACGAGCAGCATCGCCTCGACTCCGGGCCAGACGATCGGGCCGCCGCCGGAGAACGAGTACGCGGTCGAGCCGGTGGGTGTGGACATCACCACGCCGTCGCAGCCGAACGAAGAGAGCGGCCGGCGGTCGACCTCGATGACGACTTCCAGCATCCGTTCGCGGCTGGCCTTCTCGACGGTGGCCTCGTTGAGCGCCCAGGTCTCGTAGACCACCTCGCTGTCGACCTTCACCCGCACCGAGATGGTCATGCGCTCCTCGACCACGTAGTCGCGCTCGAGGGCACGCCGCACGGCCTCGCCGAGGTCGTCGCGCTCGCTCTCGGCGAGGAACCCGACGTGACCGAGGTTGACGCCGAGAAGCGGGGCCGCCTCACCGCGCACGAGCTCGGCGGCGCGAAGGATGGTGCCGTCGCCGCCGAGCACGATGACGAGTTCGAGGTCGGATGCCTGGACCGTGTCGCCGAGGATCATCAGCTGTTCGACGAGCTCCGGCGACGCCAGGACCAGGTCTTCGCGGCCGGCGCGGTCGAGCACGGGCACGGCGCCGGCGTCGATGAGCTGCTGGCAGACCGTCAGGGCGGCCTCGAGGGAATCCTTGCGCCCAGTGTGGGCGACGACGAGGATGTGGCGCGGCTCATCGGTCATGCGTGTCACGCTCCCACCAGTGCGGTTATCCGGTCCAGCCATTCTGTCGGATTGCCGTCGTCCGCGCCGTGCGAGGCGCTCAGGTGGCAGAGGTATTCGCGGTTGCCGGAGCCGCCGGCGATGGGCGATGCGATGAGACCGCGCACGCCGAGTCCGAGGTCCCAGCCGGCCCAGAGCACCCCCGCGACGGCGTCGGCGCGGAGGTCCGGTTGGTGCACGATGCCCTCGCGCACGCCGCCGCGGCCCACCTCGAATTGCGGTTTGATCAGGAGGACGAAGTCCGCTCCCACGGCCGCCACGTCGAAGAGCGCGGGAAGCACCATCGGCAGGGAGATGAAGGAGAGGTCGGCGACGACGAGGTCGGGGCGCTGGCGGATGGTCGATGCCTCGGCCAGGGTCGCCTGGCTCGCGTACCGCAGGTTGAACCCTTCGACGAGGGTGAGCCGGGGTTCCAGTGCGAGCGATGGGGCAAGCTGGCCGTGTCCGACGTCGACGGCGATGACCCGGGCGACTCCGCGCTCGAGGAGCACCTGGCTGAACCCGCCCGTGGAAGCACCCGCGTCGAGGGCGAGGCGGCCGGTGACCGGTACCGTGAATGCGTCGAGGGCGGCGATGAGCTTGTGCGCACCGCGGCTCACGTAGTGGTCGATGCCCGTGACGTCGAGCGCCTGGTCGTCCTCCACCTTGTGGGAGGGTTTGACCACCGGTTGCCCGTCCACCGTGACCCGGCCGTCGGTGATGAGCTTGGCGGCGATGGTTCGGGAGCGCACCAGTCCGCGTTCGGCGAGGGCGGCGTCGAGGCGGCGCTCGCTCATGAGGCGGCCCCGGTCATCCGTTGGACCGCGGCAGGCCGTTGCCCTCGAGGCGACCCTGCAGCTGGTCGTGCAGCTGCGCGTACGACGCGGCGCGGTCTTCGAGTGGCTGCGCTTCGATGAGGGTGAGCTGGGAGACCAGGGCATCGTTCGCCAGGTCCTGCTCGTCATCGATGCTCACATTCACCCTCCTAGGTTACCGCCAGAGCCGCTCGGGAACATCAAGGCCGTAGATCGCGCGCCCGGAGTTCCAGATGGCCGCGCACGCCGCGCGCAGCAGGTTGATGCCGCCGTCGCCGTTCCGCGTGACCTCCACCGCGTTGCCACGGATGCGCACGGTCGCGCCGGCGACGGTGGCTGCGGTGCCGCCCTGGGAGACCTCGGTCTCGGGGTACGGCTCGTGCAGCTGGCGGAGGTCTTCGAGGATGAAGCGGGGCCGGGAGTCGGCGTTCGCGGCGAGCACCGACTTCGCCCTGTCGATGCCGGTGAGCACGAGGGCCGCGGGGATGCCGGCGCGGTTGGAACCGAGGATGTCGGTGTCGAGGCGGTCGCCGATGAACAGCGGATTCTTCGCGTGAAAGCGGTTGACGGCCTCGGTGAAGATCGGGGTCTCGGGTTTGCCGGCCACGATCGGCAACCGGCCGACGGCGCTGTGCACGGCCGAGACGAGAGTGCCGTTTCCTGGGGCGATGCCGCGGGCGACGGGGATCGTCCAGTCGGTGTTAGTGGCGATCCAAGGCAGGCCTGCCTCCGGGCCGTCGCTCGCCAGGGCGAAGGATGCCTCGGCCAGGTGCACCCAGGCGACGTCGGGCGAGAAGCCCTGGATGACGGCGGCTGGGCCGTCGTCGGCCGAGCGGGTGACTTCGAACCCGGCTTTCTGCACCTCGTCGACGAGGCCGTCGCCGCCGACGACGAGCACGCGGGAGGCCGCGGGGACCTTGTCGGCGAGGAGCCGGACGGCCGCCTGCGGGGAGGTGACGACATCCGTCGCCGCCACCGACAGGCCGAGCTCGCTGAGGTGATCGGCGACGGACTGGTCGGTACGTGCGGCGTTGTTGGTGATGTAGCCCACGCGCGCCCCCTCGGCGGCCCGGTTCAGGCTCTCGACGGCGAAGGGGATCGCCGTTGGGCCCGTGTAGACGACGCCGTCGAGGTCGGCGAGCACCACGTCGACGCCGGCCAGCGGCGTCGGGGGGCTACTTCTCCTGCCCAGCATCCGGGTCCTCGGTGGTGGCGGGCGGGGCATCCGTTGCATCGGCGTCAATCACGACGGGGCCGTCTTCCTCGATCTCGAGGATCTCGATGGTCTCGTCGTCGTCCTGGCCGCCCAACGCGGCCTCCGCGCGCGCTGCACGCTCGTACCACTGCTCGGCGTCATCGGCGCGGCCGAGCTCCTGGAGCACGTCAGCGTAGGCCGTGAAGAGATCGGGGCTGTAGGAGAAGGCGGTGTCCGGGTCCAGCTGGGGGATCTCGAGTTCCGTCAGCGCCGCCTCAGGCTGCCCGAGGTCGAGCCGTGCACCGGACATGGCGATTGCCAGCGACACCTGCACGGGAACGGGCAGCGCGGAGCGCTCCACGGAGCGGCCCAGCTCGAGCGCCCGGTCGGGCCGGCCGACGCCGCGTTCACTGTCGACCATGAGTGCCAGCTGGTCGTTGGAGCCGGAGATGCGCCGGTAGGTGCGGAGTTCCCGGAGCGCCAGCGCGAAGTCGCCCACGGCGTACGCCGTGATCGCGAGGCTCTCCCGCACGACGGCGATGCGGCCCGCGCGGCGGGCGGCTGAGATGACGTGCTTGTGCGCCTGTTCCGGGTCCGACTCGATGAGGCGTGCCGCCATCGCCAAGTGCTTGGCCACCCACTCCGCGTTGTCCTTGGTGAGCGTCTTCAGCTCGTTCCGAGCGACGCGGTCGAGGTCGCTGGGGGAAACGTCGTCGGGAAGGTCGGGGTCATCGTGACGCGAGCGCACCGGGCGCAGCTCGCGCTGCATCCGCTGCTCGTCGGTCATCTCCTCGTCTTCGAAGCGGGCATCGCGGTCGCCGCGGGCGGGCGCGCCCTCGCGGGTCCACAGCTTGCCACCGCCGTCGCGCGGTGGACGACGGTCGCCGCCCTGCCGCGGAGCACGGTCGCCGCCCTGCCGCGGAGCACGGTCG
>NZ_RDSR01000030.1 GCF_003716325.1 Cryobacterium tepidiphilum
TAACTCCGGAGATCCTGTCGGCCCTGGCGTTCCCGCCGCACTGGTCCGCGGGCGAGAGCGCGCAGGCGCGGTGTTCTTCCGGAGTTAGCGACCGGGCGGGGGGGGCGCAGACGCGGGCCCGGGAGGCAGGGGGTCAGAGCACGATGTGCATGGCGCGGGCCGCGTCGGTCAGCGACCCCGACAGCGACGGGTAGACCGGGAATGCCCGCGCCACCTGGTCGACCGTGAGCCGGTGCTCCACGGCGAGCGCGAGCGGGAACACGAGCTCGCTGGCCTTCGGCGCCACGATGACGCCGCCGATGACGGTGCCGCTGCCGACCCGGGCGAACAGCTTCACGAAGCCGTCCTTGATGCCCATCATCTTCGCGCGCGGGTTCGACTCGAGCGCCAGCTTGTAGATGTAGCCCTGCGCGATGCCCTCTTCGATCTGCTTCTGCGACCAGCCGACAGTGGCGATCTCGGGCTGGGTGAAGATGTTCGACGCGACGTTGCGGATCTCCATGGGGTTCACCGCGTCGCCCATCGCGTGGAAGACCGCCGTGCGCCCCGCCATCGACGCAACGGATGCCAGCGGCAACTCGGTCGTGCAGTCCCCGGCCGCGTAGATGTGCGGCACCGACGTGCGCGACACCCGGTTCACCCGGATGTGCCCCGACTCGGTGAGCTGCACCCCGGCCTCCTCCAGGCCGATGCCGGCCGTGTTCGGCACCGCGCCCACGGCCATCAGGCAGTGGCTGCCCTCCACCACGCGGCCGTCGGTCAGGGTGGCAACGACGCCCGTGTCACTGCGCACAATCGACGCCGCCCGGGACTTCGAGAGCACCGTCATGCCGCTGCGCCGGAAGACGTCCTCGATCACGGCCGCGGCATCCGCGTCTTCACCGGGCAGCACCTGGTCGCGGCTGGAGACGAGGGTCACCTGCGCGCCGAGCGCCCGGTAGGCGGATGCGAATTCGGCGCCGGTGACGCCGGAACCGACGACGATCAGGTGCTCGGGCACGCTCGCGAGGTTGTAGAGCTGCGTCCAGGTGAGGATGCGCTCGCCGTCGGGCACGGCGCTCGGCAGGATGCGCGGGCTCGCCCCGACCGAGATGACGATGGTGTCGGCTTCGATGCGCTGCGTCTGTCGCCCGCCCTCGGTGACGGCGAGCGTGTTCGCGTCGTCCAGCCGGCCCTCCCCGCGCACCAGGGTCACGCCGGCGCGCACGAGCCCGGCCTTCATGTCCTCAGACTGCTGCTTGGCGAGCGTGCGCAGGCGCTTGTTCACGGCGGCGAGGTTCGTGGAGACCTCGGGCTGCATCGGCGTGCCGCTCTCACCGCTCAGGAAGAACTGCACGCCCAGGTCGACCGCCGAACGGATCGAGTTCGACGCCTCTGCGGTGGCGATGAGCGACTTCGACGGCACCACGTCGGTGATCACGGCCGACCCGCCGATGCCGACGCGTTCGACGAGGGTGACGTCGGCTCCCTGCTGGGCGCCGGCCAGGGCGGCTTCGTAACCGCCGGGCCCTCCACCGAGAATGGCGATGCGCTGCTTGCGTTCGAACTCGTAGGCCATTGCCCTATTCTCTCCCACCTTGCGTGGCGGCGGCCACCCGGCGCCCGCGGGCAGCGGATGCCGCAACGCGTGCCCCAGCCCGGGCCGACGCGTTCACCGCCCGGTTTGCCGACCCGGTGGTGCGTCGTTCGCGCGATGCGGTGGCCTGCGTGGGAGGATTGCCGCCAACGACCGCTCGGGGCACGGGACACCGGGACTGCGCTCGACGGGGGACGGCGAGGTGTCGATGATGCACAGGCGTACCGTTTCCCTGCTGCTGGCCGCTGTTCTCGTGCCGGGCCTGCTGGCCGGCTGCGGCGCGGCACAGCGGCCCGAGCCGACCGCTCCGGCGCCGACCGCTCCGGCGCCGACGGCGTCCGCGCCGCTCACCGTGAGCACCGGCCTCCCGGGTGACCCGCTCACGGTGCTCGCCGACGCCGACCCGTCGACGCGGGCCCTCGCCATGAGCAGGGCCCTGTTCCGGCGGGCGCAGCTCGTGGTCACCGCCGACGCCGGCGACCTGAACGCCCAGCTCCTGGCCGCCTCCGCCGCCGTGGCGCTCGGCGCGCCGCTTCTCCTCACCTCTGCGGATGCGAGCGTGTCGGCAGCCGTCGCAACGGAGCTGGACCGGCTCGGCGCCACGCACGTGCTGAGCATCGCCGGAGGGGCCGGTGGTGCGCGGGAGACGGCCGAACCCGGCGCGACCCGTACGCTGCTGGTGGCGCCGGCGACCCCGGCCGCCCTCGCCGCGCTCCTGCCCGGCTCGCACGGCGGCGCGGTCACCGTGACGGCCAGCGCCGCGCTGGCCGCCGTCGCCGGTCTCGACCCGCGCAAACCCGCGCTCCTGCACGCGGCCGAGCCGGCCGCTTCGCCGAGGACCCCGACGCCGGCCGCGACGCCGACCGCAACGCCCTCCCCCGCACCGGCGGCACCGGCGGCACCTCCGCCCACCCTTCCGGCGATTGAGCGGGCGGCGGCCCTGTCCGCGGGCTCCGTTCTGGCAACGGATGACCCGTCGCAGCTCGCCCCCGTCGCCACCGCCCGCGCGGCGGGCCTCGCGGTGCACCTCGTGCCGGTCGTCGACCCGAACCCGCAGGCATCCGCTGCCCTGGTCAGGGCGCTCGCAACGGAGCATCCGTCGGCGGTGATCGCCCTCGGCGCACCGTTCGCCCACGAGCCGGCGCTGGACTGGAAGGTGCGCTCGGCGCTCACGGGGACCCAGCTGCCCGGCGGCGGCCAGGTTCTGTTTCCCGATCACCTCTATGTGGCGCTGTACGGCACGCCCGGAGCGCCGGTGCTCGGCGTCCTCGGCGAGCAGGGGCTCACCGCCTCGCTTGCCCGCGCGCGTGCGGTGGCGGCGCCGTACGAGACGCTGACCGACCGCACGGTCGTGCCGATGTTCGAGATCATCGCATCCGTTGCGGCGGGAGCCGCCGGCCCGGACGGCGACTACTCCAATGAGAAGTCCGTCGACGAGCTGCGACCCTGGGTCGAGGCGGCGGGGAAGGCCGGCGTCTATGTGGTGCTCGACCTCCAGCCCGGGCGCAGCGATTTCCTCAGCCAGGCGAAGGCATACCAGCCGCTGCTCGAACTGCCGTGGGTCGGCCTCGCGCTCGACCCGGAGTGGCGCCTGAAACCGCACGAGAAGCATCTGACGCAGATCGGCTCGGTCGACGCCGCCGAGGTGAACCGGGTGATCACCTGGCTCGCCGACCTCACCAGCAGGAACGCACTCCCGCAGAAGATGTTCGTGCTGCACCAGTTCCAGCTGCGCATGATCCAGCACCGCGACCTGGTCGACACCTCACGCGACGAGCTCGCGCTCCTCATCCACGTCGACGGGCAGGGCGGCCAGCCCGACAAGCAGGCCACCTGGAACGCCCTGCACGTCGACGCCCCGGCGGGCGTCGCCTGGGGCTGGAAGAACTTCTACGACGAGGACCACCCCACGCTCACGCCGAAGCAGACGATGACGCAGGTGTCCCCGCCGCCCGACCTCGTCACCTACCAGTAGCGACGCGGCCCAGCCCGCCCGGGCACCCGCATCCGTTCGACGGAGAATGTGTGACGAACGCCCCGCTCGCTGCTCATTCGAGCAGCGAACCGCGAAAATCTCCGTCGAACGGGCGTGGCAATTAGAGTGGTGGGATGCTCACGACCGACACGAACCCGCTCGACGACCCGGCAACCGACCCGTTCCAGGTCGCCCGCGACGCCGCCCGGCAGATCGCCGACGCGACCGGCGTCGCACGACACGACATCGCACTCACCCTCGGCAGCGGCTGGGGCAAGGCGGCGGATCTCATTGGCGAGACCACGCACACCATCCCCGCGACCGAGATCAGCGGATTCAGCGCCCCGGCCCTCGAGGGCCACGTCGGCACCCTGCGTTCGGTGCTGCTGCCGAACGGCAAGCGCGCCCTCGTGATCGGCGCCCGCACCCACTACTACGAAGGCCACGGGGTGCGGCGGGTGGTGCACAGCGTGCGCACGGCC
Organism: Cryobacterium tepidiphilum; assembly: GCF_003716325.1. Lineage (GTDB taxonomy): Bacteria > Actinomycetota > Actinomycetes > Actinomycetales > Microbacteriaceae > Cryobacterium > Cryobacterium tepidiphilum. The sequence continues at coordinate 4,034 of NZ_RDSR01000030.1, forward strand.
GCCGCGACCGGCGCGACGACGATGGTGCTGACCAACGGAGCCGGCGGCATCCGTGAGCACTGGACGCCGGGCACGCCGGTGCTGATCAGCGACCACATCAACCTCACCGCTGACTCCCCGCTGGAGGGCGCGACCTTCATCGACCTGACCGACCTCTACTCGGAGCGGCTGCGGGGCATCGCCCGCAGCATCGACCCGTCGCTCGATGAGGGCGTGTACTGCCAGTTCCGCGGCCCGCACTACGAGACGCCCGCCGAGGTGCGCATGGCGCGCACCATTGGCGGCGACCTCGTCGGCATGTCGACGGCGCTCGAGGCGATCGCGGCCAGGCAGGCGGGCATGGAGGTGCTCGGGCTGTCGCTCGTGACGAACCTCGCCGCCGGCATCCAGTCCACGCCGCTCAGCCACCAGGAGGTGATCGACGCCGGCAAGGCGTCGGGGCCTGTGATCAGCGCGCTCCTCGCCCGGATCGTGGCGGCGCTGTGAGCGGCGAGTTCCACGAGCCGGAGCAGCTGCCCACCACGGCGGCGCTCCCCATCGTCGACGCGGAGTCGCCCGAGCCCGCGACGGCCGCGCTGCCCGTCGTCGAGGCCGCCTCCCCTTCACCCAAACGGACACTTCCGGTCGAGACGGACGGGCACGCCGGTCCATCTCGACCGGAACTGTCCACCTCGGCGGGTGCGGCCGACGACGTCGTGGCCGTCGCGAACGCCTGGCTCGCCCAGGACCCGGACCCCGAGACGCAGGCGCAGCTGCGGGTGCTCGTCGGGCACGCCCAGGGCGGCGACGCCGCAGCCCTCGCCGACCTGCACTCCCGCTTCGACGAGCGCCTCGCCTTCGGCACCGCGGGACTTCGCGGCGAGATCGGGGCCGGGTCGAACCGCATGAACCGCGTGCTCGTGTCGCAGGCGGCGGCGGGCCTCGCCGCCTACCTGCTGGCCGAGTCCGCGGGCGGCGCATCCGTTGTCATCGGCTACGACGGGCGCAAGAACTCGCAGGTCTTCGCGACCGACACCGCCGAGATCATGGCCGGCGCCGGGGTGCGGGCCATCCTGCTGCCGCGCCTGCTGCCGACGCCGGTGCTCGCGTTCGCCGTGCGCCACCTCGACGTGAGCGCGGGCGTGATGGTGACGGCCTCGCACAACCCAGCCGGCGACAACGGATACAAGGTCTACCTGGGCGACGAGAACCAGGGTTCGCAGATCGTGGCGCCCGCCGACCGGGCCATCGCCGCCGAGATCGAGCGTGTCGCGGCCGGCCGGCTCGTGCCCGAGCTTCCGCGAGGGGCGTACGAGACCGCGGAGGAGGACGTCGTCGAGGCGTACGTGCGGGCCACCGCGCAGGTCGGCACCCCCGGCACGCCGGTGACGGCCGTATACACCGCCATGCACGGCGTGGGCTGGGACACCACCCGCCGCGTGCTCGAGGCCGCCGGCTTCGACCTGCCCGTCACCGTCGACGCGCAGATCGCCCCGAACGCCGCCTTCCCCACCGTCGCGTTCCCGAACCCGGAGGAGCCGGGCGCTCTCGACCTGGCTTTCGAAACGGCGCGCGAGGTGCAGGCGCAGCTCGTGATCGCCAATGACCCGGATGCCGATCGGCTCGCCATCGCGATCCCCGACCCGTCGTCTGCCGACGGCTACCGCCGCCTCACCGGCAATGAGGTCGGCTGCCTCCTCGGCTGGCGCGCCGCCCTGCGTGCGGCCCGCGCGGAGCACAGCGAGTCCGCCCCGCGCGGCACCCTCGCCTGCTCGATCGTGTCGACGCCCGCCCTGGCCCAGGTGGCGGAGGCGTACGGCCTCGACTTCGCCGAGACGCTCACCGGCTTCAAGTGGGTCTCCCGCGCCGGCGGCCTCATCTACGGGTTCGAGGAGGCGCTCGGCTACCTCGTGAACCCACACACCGTGCGCGACAAGGACGGCATCTCGGCCGCGGTCGCGTTCCTCGCCCTCGCGGGCGAGCTTGCGGCGGCCGGCAGCAGCGTGGCCGAGCAGCTCGACCGGTTCAGCGAGCGCTTCGGGCACCACACGTCGGCGCAGATCTCGCTGCGCGTGACCGACCTCTCGCAGATCGGCCGGCTGATGGCGCGGCTGCGCGACGCGCCGCCGGAAGCGGTGGGCGGCATCCGCGTGGCACGGATCGACGACCTGCGCGACGGCTTCGCCGGGTTGCCGCCGAGCGACGTGCTGCGCCTGCACCTTGAGGACGGCTCGCGCGTGATGGTGCGCCCGAGCGGCACCGAGCCGAAGCTCAAGGTGTACCTCGACACGTCGAGCGACGTCGGTACGGTTGCCGAGCGCCGCGCCGCCGCCGAGGCCACCCTCGCCGTGCTCGACGCGGGCATGCGCGATCTCCTGGCCTGACGCTGGCCGATCAGCACCGACCTCGCCCTTTCCCCGGTGCTAACTCCGGAGATCCCGTCGCGGCTTCCGTGTCGGACGCAGTCTCTCGCGGGAGGTGAACCTCTCCGCGCAGAATTTCCGGAGTTAGCGGCGGGGCGGCGGGCGACGGGGCGTGTGACCGCAGTCAGGCGAGCGATGCGAGGGGTCAGCCGAGGGCGATCTCGAGCTTCGCGGCGAGTTCGTCGATGTCGAAGTAGTTGTCGATGACGATCACGTCGGCGTTCGTCTTGCCGATCCTGTCGACCAGCTCGGGCGACGTGAGGATCACCTGGGCGTCGGCCGCAACGACGCCCACGCTGGCGACATCCGTCGCGGTGATGTCGGCCTCGATGTCGAGGCGCTCGAGCGCGCGCTCGGCGTTGACCTTGAGAATGCCGGAGGTGCCGATGCCGGCGCCGCAGATGGTGACGATCTTCATGAGGGCTCTCCGTTCGAGGCGGTGGCGCCGAGCAGCGAGCGGATGCCGTCGGCATCCGTCGCCCGTGCCAGCGCCGGGATGACCTGCTCATCGTTGAACACGTTCGCCAACTCGGCCACGAAGTGCACATGCTCGTCGGAGCTCGTGACGGCGAGCCCGACGACCACCTGGACCGGGTCGTTGTGCGGGTGCCCGAACGCCACCGGCTCGGCCAGCGTGAGCACGCTGAGACCCTCGGTGAGCACGTCGGAGCCGGGTCGGGCGTGGGCGAGCGCGAATCCCGGTGCGATGACCACGTAGGCGCCGAACTCCTCGATCACACCCACCATGCGGTCGGTGTACTCCGGCGTCGTGGCGCCGGAGCGCTCGAGTGCCTGCCCGGCGGCGCGAACCGCGCCCTGCCAGTCGTCGACCCGCAGCCCGATCGTGATCGCTGAGTCAGGCAGTGGCGGTAGTGACATGGTCTCTTTCATGGATCAGGGCGAACGGGCCGGGCGGCACTGCCTGGCCCGCGTCAGGCGTTCTCGAAGCCCGCGATGATCGTGTCCATCAGTTCCTCGCGGTCTTCGAGCGGGAGGAAGGCGGACTCCGCGGCGTTCAGCTGGAACACCAGCAGGTCGTCGAGGTCGTACCCGAACGCGTCGGTCAGGAGCGCGAGCTCCTTCGAGATGCTGGTGTTGCTCATGAGCCGGTTGTCGGGGTTCACCGTCACCTGGAAGCCGAGCTGGTAGAGCAGGTCGAACGGATGGCTCGCCAGGTCGTCGCCCCACGCCGCGACGGCCCCGGTCTGCAGGTTCGACGACGGGCTGAGCTCGAGCGCGATCTCGCGGTCGCGCACCCACTGGGCCAGGGAACCGAGGGAGACGAAGGTGCTGTCGTTGTCCTCGCGCTCGATCGTGATGTCCTCGGCGAGCCGCACGCCGTGGCCGAGCCGGAGGGCGCGGCCGTCGAACAGGGCGCCACGGATGCTCTCCAGCCCGTCGGCCTCACCGGCGTGCACGGTCACGGGCAGGAACTCCTTGGCGAGGTAGTCGAAGGCGGCCAGGTGGTTGCGGGCGGGGAAGCCGAGCTCGGCGCCTGCGATGTCGAAGCCGACCACGCCGTTGTCGCGGTGGCGCACGGCGAGCTCTGCGATCTCCATGCCGCGGTTGGCGTGGCGCATGGCGGTCACCAGCTGGCCGGTGCGCACCTGGTCTCCGGATGCCGCGGCGTGGTCGGCGCCGGCTTCCAGGCCTTCCTGCACCGCTTCGACCGCCTGGTCGAGGGTGAGACCGCGGGCCAGGTGCTGCTCGGGCGCCCAGCGCACTTCCCCGTAGATCACGCCGTCGCGTGCGAGGTCCTCGGCGAACTCCTTGGCCACCCGGAACAGCCCCTCCCGGGTCTGCATGACCGCGGTGGTGAGGTCGAAGGTCTTGAGGTATTCGACCAGCGAGCCCGAGTTCGACTGCTCTTCGAACCAGGTCGCGAGGCCCGTGGCATCCGTCACCGGGAGCTCGAGGTCGATCGCGTCGGCGAGTTCGATGATGGTCTGGGGGCGCAGTCCACCGTCGAGGTGGTCGTGCAGCGAGATCTTGGGCAGCGCGGTGATGCTGGGCCCGCCGCCGGGCAGGAGGTATTCGTCCACAGTCGCGTTCACGCCCTCTAATCTATCGGGGCGTGGGTGCCGGTGAGGGTGCGGATTCCTGACTGCTTCATGAGTGTTTTCTGTCGGTGTCATGCGCCCTGCACGAGGCGTGAGAGTTCGCGGGCCGTCGCGGCTGCCATGTCGCGCACCGTGGCGGCTTCGCTGGCGCTGTAGCTGGTCGCGACGTACGGCACCGTGAGCGCCGCCACCGCGTGCCCGTCCCGCCCGTAGACCGGGTGGGCCAGGTCGAGGATGGCGGCTTGCCGGGGATCGGTGTCCTCCACCCAGCCGTTCCTGACCGCCGCGTCGAGCCTGTCGTTCAGCGCGGCACGCGCGTCGGGTTCCAGCCCTCGCCGGGCGAGTTCCGCGAGGGCGGCCGCTCGGGAATCCGGTGCCGCGAACGCCAGCAGGGCGGTGCCGCTCACCGTCGACTCGCTGGGGAAGCCGGCTCCCACGCGCACGCGGAACCCGAAATCGGCCGGGCTCTCGACCTGCGCGATCACGCGGACGGTCGCGCCCTCGAGGATCGAGAGGTTGCACGACTGCCGCACGGCCGCCGCCAGCCTCTGCATCGGCCCGAGGGCGAGCTGAACAAGCCCGCGGAGCGGGGGGTGCAGGTTGGCCAGTTCGAGCATCCGGGTCGACAGCAGGTACAGCCCCGAGGCCGCGTCACGCGTGATGAAACCGCGGCGCTCGAGTGTCTGCAGCACCCTGAAGATCTCGCCGACGCTGCGGCCGAGAGCGTCGGCGAGCTGTGCCTGCCCGATGCCTCCGGACTGCGCGGCGAGCAGCTCGAGGATGTCCAGGGCCTTGTCGAGCGCTGGGACGCCGTAACTCGTCACGTCGTGTCCTAGCGCGCGGCGTCGAGGGCGGCGAGAAAGCGGGTGGCGATCTCGCGTTCGATGTCGACGGGAACCGGCTGCGCCCCTGGAACGAGAGCCGCAGCATCCGTCGCCACCGCCTCGAGCGAGAGCACCTGCAGCAGGAAGCCCAGGTCCATGGACTCGAGCGAGTTGCCCTTGGGCTGCCGCCCCGCCAGGTTGAACATGCGCCCTTCGGCGAGGAGGACGACGTGACGGCCGTCGTCGAACGCGACCCGTTCGATTCCCTCGTCGACGACGCTGACGGATGCCGCGCGCTGCTTCAGGCCGGCGACGTCGATCTCCCACGCGACATGGCCGCTGTTCGCGAGAACCGCGCCGTCCCGGAGCCGGTCGAAGACGTCACCGCCGACCACGTTCGGCCGGCCGGTCGCGGTGATGACGACGTCCGCCCACGGTGCCAGCTCGACAACGGATGCGACCCGGTATCCGTCGAGGGCGGCCTCGAACGCCTTGAGCACGTCCACCTCGACCACGGCCACCTGCCCGCCGAGCGCCCGCAGGTACTGGGCGATCCCCCGCCCGCACCAGCCGTAGCCGACGACGACGAAGTGCCGTCCTGGCACCATCAGGTTGGTGATGCGCATGAAGCTCTCCACGATGGACTGCCCGACGGCGTGCCGGTTCTCGCCGATGGCCTTGAGCATGCTGTCGTTGATGACGATCACGGGGAACGGGACGGCGCCGGCCAGCTCGCTGCGCAGGCGGTCACCGCCGGAGGTGGTCTCCTCGGTGCCGCCGATGATGCCGGACGTCATCCCGCGGTCGACGATGCCCGCCGCGAGGTCGCCGCCGTTGTCGAGGAGCAGGTCCGGGGCGGAGTCCAGCACCGCGTTGATGTTGTCGTGGTGCTGTTCCAGCGTGTCACTGCGCGCGCCGAAGACCGTCATTCCTCGGTCGCGGAGGACGGCGACGATGTCGTCCTGCGTGGAGCCGTGGTTGCCGGTGGCGACGATCTCGGCGCCGCCGGCCTGCAGGGTCTCCAACAGCACGGCCGTCTTGGGCTCGAGGTGCAGCGACATGCCGATGCGCCGCCCGGAGAACGGCAACGTGCGGGCGAGGTCGGCCCGCGCCTGGGCGAGAAGCGGCATCCGCGAGCGGATCCATTCGATCCGGGCCGCGCCCGTTGAGATGAGGTCACTGGTGGCGTCGGTCATGGGAGCGATCTTACATATATGAACGCGACTTTCATATATGCTTTGGGAATGGCGACGAAGATCATACTTGACTGCGACCCCGGGCACGACGACGCGATCGCCCTGGTGCTCGCACACGGCAACCCCGAGATCGACCTCGTGGCGGTGACCACCGTGATGGGAAACCAGACGCTCGAAAAGGTCACCCGCAACGCACTCTCGATCGCCCGCGTCGCCGGCATCACCGGCGTTCCGTTCGCGGCCGGCTGCCCGCGCCCGCTGGTCCGCGAGATCGAGACGGCACCGACGATCCACGGCGAATCCGGCCTGGACGGGCCCGTCCTGCCGGATCCGCTGATCGAGCTCGACCGACGGCACGCCGTCGACCTGATCATCGACACGATCATGGCCCACGAGCCGGGCGAGATCACCCTCGTGCCGACGGGCGCACTCACGAACATCGCCCTCGCCGTGCGCAAGGAGCCCCGCATCGCGGCGCGCGTCAAACAGGTGGTGCTGATGGGCGGCGGATACCACGTGGGCAACTGGTCGGCGACGGCCGAGTTCAACATCGTCATCGATCCCGAGGCCGCGCACATCGTCTTCAACGAGACCTGGCCGCTCACGATGATCGGCCTGGACCTGACGCACCAGGCCCTCGCGACGCCGGAGGTGGCCGCGCGGATCGCGGCGGTCGGCACGGCGCCGGCGCGTTTCGTCGGAGAGCTGCTGGAGTTCTTCGCCGAGACCTACAAGGAGGCGCAGGGCTTCGAGCACCCGCCCGTGCACGACCCGTGCGCGGTGGCGTACGTCATCGACCCGAGCGTGATCCAGGTGCGCCGCGCCCCGCTCGACGTCGAGCTCACCGGCACCCTCACCCTCGGCATGACGGTCGCCGACTTCCGTGCGCCCGCTCCCGCCGACTGCACCACGCAGGTGGCGACCGATCTCGACCAGGAGAAGTTCTGGTCGCTCGTGGTCGACGCGCTGGAGCGCATCGGCGACCCCGCCTAGGCCGGCCGCACTCGCCGGCCAGCCCGCAGAGGCTGGCCGGCGCCGATCACGGCAGGTAGTAGGTGGGGTTCGGCAGCTTCACCGAACGGTCGGCCGACCCACCAATCAAGTCGCTGAACTGGTCTCCGAAGTTGGCGACGATGTCGTAATCTCCTCCCGAGCGCGACTCGATGTGAGCACGCGTCTGTGATTTGTACTCGATGGTGGTGCACTTGGCGGCTGCGCACGTGACGTAGGAGGGCTGTTGCGAGGCGCCGACCCCGGTCCACTTCGTGTAGTAGTTCGCCGCGGTGAAACCGGGGTAGCCGACTTTCGTCAGGTTCCCCACGGTGGCCGCCTTCTGGTTGTCGTTGCGTCCGGTCAGGCCGATGATCGTGCATCCGGCCTCCTGCGCACGGGAGACCAGGCTCACCATCGACGGCGTCGCGGGGAAGCGCTCGTCCTGCACCCAGACATCCTGCTCTGCGGGGTTGAAGTTGAAGTGCATGTCAGCGACCTCCATATCGTAGGTCCACAAGGTGGTGTCATCCGCATCCAGCACGATCGCTGGATTCTTATGCAGCTTCTTCTCGATGTAGCAGGCGAGCGCGACTTTGGGCAGCTGATGCCGTACCAAGCTGCGCATCTCGCGAATGTAGGGCGAGTCAGTCTTGTTGGCCAAACCCGTTCCTGGATCGCCGTAGTAGGTGGCGATCGTCGCCTTCACAGAATCGATGTTCGGGATGCCTTCACCGCTTTCTTGTGCGCCGCTGGACCCGTCGGCAGCCATCCTGAAGTGCGTGCGGGGGGCCAGTCTCGGCTCAGACAGGCCAGGCAGGTTGGGCGACGGCAAGTAGTACGTCGGGTTCGGCAGCTTGAGCGTGCGTTCCGCGTAGCCACCCTGAAGGTCGGACCACTGGTCGCCGACGTTGAGCATGATCGTATAGCCGAGGGATTCGATGTGCTTGCGCGTGAGCGCCTTGTATTCCACCGTCGTGCACTTCGCCACGACGCACGAGACGTAGGACGGCTGCTGAGAGGCGCCGGCGCCGGTCCACTTCGTGTAGAAGTTTGTGGCCGTGAACGGTTTATAGCCGACCTTTTTCAGGTTGCCGAGCGTTGCAGCCTCTTGATCGGCGTTCCGACCAGTGAGGCCGAAGATCGCATAGCCCATCGCAGCCGCCGTGTTGACGAAGCCGACCATGCTGGGGGTCGCGGGGAAGCGCTCGTCTTGCACCCACACATCCTGTTCTGCCGGGTCGAAAGTGAAGTGCATGTCGGCGACTTCCATGTCGTAGGTCATGAGAGTGGTGTCGTCGGCGTCGAACACTATGGCGGGCTTCTCGTGGTGGCGGAGCGCCTTGTCGTAGGTGGCCTTCAGCTTGCCCTTTTCCTTCGCGACAATGGACGCCATCTCGTCGATGTACGGCGAGCTCGTCTTGTTCGCGATTCCCGTTCCCGGGTCGCCGTAGTAGGTCGCGATCGTCTTCTTCACCGAGTCGATGTTGGGAATGTTCTCGCCCCCGACCGTCGCACCGCTGGAGCCGTCCGGAGCCATGGTGAAATGGGTGTTCGGGGTGAGCGTTCGATCCGCTGCCGACGGCCCCGGGTCCCAGGCCTGCGCTGCGGGCGCCTCGGCCAGGCTGACCCCAAGCACGAGGGCACAGGACGCGATGGTCGCGACCAGGCGTCGGTGTCGCCGAGGGTTGAGTTGGGGGTCGGAGCTGACGTTGTTCCCGGGAGCCATCACATCACCACTTCTTCGTCGCAATCACGTCCCTCGGACGGGGGCAACCGGCACAGTAGCACAGTGATTGCCAGCGGGCCAGAGCTCCCGGTCAGCCGACGGATGCCGCCGGTCGCGTCAGGAGGCGGCGATGCGTTCGGCGATCAGCGGGCCGCCGTCGTGGACCTCGTCACCGGCATCGCCGATGCGCCACGCCCCCTCGACCGACTCGAGGGCCCTGGGGAATCGCGCGGGCTCGTCGGCGCTGAGCGTGAACAGCGGCTGCCCCTTCGAGACCGTGTCGCCCGGTTTGGCGTGCAGGTCGACGCCGGCGGCGTGCTGCACCGGATCGCCCTTGCGGGCCCGGCCGGCGCCGAGCCGCCAGGCCGCGATGCCGAACGGCAGGGCGTCCTGCTGCACGAGCACTCCGTCCCGGTCGGCGTAGACCGTGTGAGTCTCTGCGGCCACCGGCAACGCGGCATCCGGGTCGCCGCCCTGTGCGCTGATCGCCCGGCGCCACGTGTCCATCGCGCGGCCGTCGGCCAGCGCGGCCTCAACGTCGACGTCGGTCTTGCCGGCGAGGGCGAGCATCTCGCGCGCCAGCGTGACGGTCAGCTCGACGACGTCGGCGGGCCCGCCGCCGGCCAGGACCTCGACCGACTCGCGCACCTCGTTCGCGTTGCCGATGGCGAGGCCCAGCGGCACGTTCATGTTGGTGAGCAGGGCGGATGTCGCCACGCCGGCGTCCTGGCCGAGCGCCACCATGGTGCGGGCGAGTTCCCGCGACTGCTCGATGTTCTTCAGGAAGGCGCCGGACCCGAACTTCACGTCGAGCACGAGCGCCTGCGTGCCCTCGGCGATCTTCTTCGACATGATCGAGGAGGCGATCAGCGGGATCGACTCGACGGTGCCGGTGATGTCCCGCAGGGCATACAGCTTGCCGTCGGCGGGGGCCAGGCCGCTGCCGGCCGCGGAGATGACGCCGCCGACGTCGCGCAGCTGGGCGAACATCTCCTCGTTCGTGAGGTCCGCCCGCCAGCCGGGGATGGACTCGAGCTTGTCGAGCGTGCCACCGGTGTGGCCGAGGCCGCGACCGGAGAGCTGCGGCACCGCGGCGCCGAAGGTGGCGACGAGGGGCATCAGCGGGAGGGTGATCTTGTCGCCGACGCCACCGGTGGAGTGCTTGTCGGTGGTCGGCTTGCCGAGGCCGTCGAAGTTCATCCGCTCGCCGCTGGCGATCATCGCGAGCGTCAGTTGCTTGATCTCCGCGCGCGTCATGCCGTTCAGGAAGATCGCCATGATCATGGCGGCCATCTGCTCGTCGCCCACGAACCCGCGCGTGTAGGCGTCGATGAGCCAGTCGACCTCGGCGGCCGACAGCTCCCCGCGGTCGCGCTTGGTGTGGATCAGGTCGACGACGTCGAACGGTTCAACCTGCGCCGGGGCGCCGCTCGCCTCCGTCATTGGCTCGCCCCGTACTCGCTCAGGGTGCGCGGGCCGAACGCGTCAGGGAGCACCTCGTTGATGGTGCGGATCCCCGACACCGTCTCCAGCAGCATGCCCGGCACGGAGTGCTCGAACAGCAGCTGCCGGCACCGGCCGCACGGCATCAGCGTGTTGCCGTGCCCGTCCACGCAGGTGAACGCGACCAGCTGGCCGCCGCCGCTCATGATGAGCGCCGAGACCAGCGAGCACTCTGCGCAGAGGGTGACGCCGTACGACGCGTTCTCCACGTTGCATCCGCTGATCAGCCGACCGTCGGTGACCAGTGCGGCCACGCCCACCGGAAAGTGGGAGTAGGGCACGTAGGCCTTGGTCATCGCTTCCGCGGCGAGTTCGCGCAGGCTGCCCCAGTCGATGTCTCCGGATGCCTGCACCGGGCCGGTGTTCGTGCTCACGCTCATTTGATGTACGGCTTTCCGTCGGCGGCCGGCGGCCTGGACTTGCCGACGAACCCGGCGACGGCGAGGATCGTGACGACGTAGGGCAGCATGAGCATGAACTCGCTCGGCACCGGCGAGCCGATGATGCCGATCACGTTCTGCAGGTTCGTCGCGAAACCGAACAACAGGGCCGCCAGGGTGGCCTTGATCGGATCCCACTGGCCGAAGATCACGGCCGCCAGCGCGATGAAGCCGGCGCCGGCCGTCATGTCCTTCTGGAAGGAGCCGACGGAGCCGAGCGTGAAGTAGGCGCCGCCGAGGCCGGCGACCGCGCCGGCGAGCGACACGTTCCAGAACCGGGTGAGGCCCACCTTGATACCGACGGTGTCGGCGGCCTGCGGGTGCTCGCCGACGGCGCGGACCCGGAGGCCCCAGCGGGTGCGGAACAGGGCGTACCAGACGACCGCCACCGCGACGTACATGAGGTAAATGATGATCGTCTGCTGGAAGAACAGCGGTCCGATGATCGGGATCTCGCTCAGCACGGGGATCTCGATGCGCTGGAAGCGCGGTGGGGAGTTGAGCATCTGCGGGTTCGCGGTCATGACCGTGGAGTACAGGAAGCTGGTCAGCCCGGTCACGAGCACGTTCAGCACGACGCCGACGATGATCTGGTCGACGACGTACTTGATCGCGAACGCGGCAAGCACGAACGAGACGAGCATGCCCGCGACCATGGCCCCGATGAGGCCGAGGTACGGCGACTGCGTGATCGAGGCGATCATCGCCGACACGAAGGCGCCCGCGAGCATCTGCCCTTCGATGGCGATGTTCACGACGCCGCTTCGCTCCGAGATGACGCCGCCGAGGGCGCCGAAGATGAGCGGCGCGCTGAGTGCCACCGTTCCGAGCAGCAGGCCGTAGACGGGGATGGATGCGCCGGCGCCCGCCCAGGCGAGGAAGGCCGCCAGGAACAGGAACGCGAAGATCGCGACCAGCCAGAGCGGCACGCGCCGGTTGGCGCGCACCAGCATCACCGCGATCACCGTGATCACGGCCATCAGCCCCGTGAGGATGACGCAGCTGAGCGTGGTCGGCACGGCGATGACCGGCAGCTGGATGAGCGTGCGCCCGGCGGTCAGGCGGAATTCGCTCGTGCCGGGACGCGCGAACACGACGAAGAGGATGAGGGACAGGAGGGTCACCACACCGAAGGCGATGGGGGCCTTCCAGCCCTTTCCTGCCACCGGTCGGCGGGTGAGCGCGTGGGCGGCTGCGTGCGCCTGCTCGACAGTCGTCATTTCTGAACCTGCGCCTTCCGCACTGCTGGCGTTGATTTTCGGAACACCCCGGGGGTGGGCAGCCGGAAGACCGCCCGCACGAGCGGCGGGGCTGCGATGAACAGCACGATCATCGACTGCATGACCAGCACGATGTCGATGGGAACGCCGGCCGCCGCCTGCATGGAGAACCCGCCGGCCTTGAATGCGCCGAAGAGGATGCCGGCCCAGAAGATGCCCCACGGCCGGGACCGGCCGAGCAGCGCCACCGTGATCGCGTCGAAGCCGATCCCCGCGTCGATGCCCGAGCTGAACCCGGTGGTCACCGTTCCGAGGATCTGCGTCACGCCGGCCAGGCCGACGAGCGCGCCGGAGATGACCATGACCCAGGTGAAGGCGCTGCCGACGTTGATGCCGGCGACCCGCGCCGCGTTCGGGTTCTCACCGACGGCGCGGAACTTGAAGCCGAGGCTCGAGCGGGACAGGATCCACCACACGACGATCGTGGCGACGACCGCCAGGATGAAGCCGAGGTTGAGGTTGTACTGGTCGCCGAGAATCTTCGGGAAGATCGCCGTGTCCTTCATCGGCGGCGACTTCGGGTTGTTCGAACCCGGCGCCTGCAGGGCCCCAGGCGTGCGCAGCAGGTACGCGATCAAGTAGAACCCGACGTAGTTGAGCATGATCGTCGTGATGACCTCGTTGGCGCCGGTGCGGGCCTTCAAGAGCCCCGCCAGGCCGCCCCACAGCGCGCCGCCGACCATGCCGCCGACGACGGCCACGATCACGTGGATGCCCGCGGGAAGGTCGAGCGCGAAGCCGATCCAGCCGGCGATGCCGATGGCGACGAGCATCTGCCCGCGACCGCCGATGTTGAACATGCCGCCGCGGAAGCTGAGGCCGATGCCGAGACCGGCGATGATCAGCGGCGTCGCGAACGTGAGCGTCTGGGTGAACGGCTTGATGCCGTCGGCGAAGCCCGGGCGGCGGAAGTTGTACACCGACCCCTGGAACAGGGCCGAGTAGGCGTCTGACACCGTCGCCCAGGCGGCGCCGAGCAGGTCGGTGGGCCGGGAGAAGAAATAGGCGGCGCTGGCCTGGACGGCCTTGTCGGTGGCGGCGATGAGCACCGCTCCGACGACCAGGGCCAGGACGACGGAGAGGATGGTGATCATCACCCCGCCACCGAGGATCTCGTTCAGCACGGCGTGCGAGCGGTTGGGCGTCTCCGGGCCACGCCGGCGTTCATTGGCGACCGCCGCATCCGTCGTCGTCTCCGGGATCGGCTGCTCCTCGGCGACGGTCGTCTCCCGACCGGGTGGGACCTGGCCGCGGGTGGGAATCTGCTCGTCGCTCATGCTGCTGCTCCGGTCTCGGGCGCGGGTTCCCCGGCCATCATCAATCCAAGGATGTCGCGTGACGTGTCGCCGGGGACGATCCCGACGATCCCGCCCCGGTACATGACCGCGATGCGGTCGGCGAGGGCCGTGACCTCGTCGAGCTCGGTGGACACGACGATGACGGGCACGCCCGCGTCCCGGGCGGCCACGATCTGGCTGTGCACGAATTCGATCGAACCGACGTCGAGTCCGCGGGTCGGCTGCGCCGCCACGAACAGGCGCAGCTTGCGGCTGAGTTCGCGGGCCAGCACCACTTTCTGCTGGTTGCCGCCGGAGAGGCGGCCGACCTGCGTGGTGATCCCCTGTGCGCGGATGTCGAACTCGGTGAGCTTCTTCTTCGCGAATTCGGCGAGGTACTTCAGCTGCAGCCCGCCGGCCTTCACGAACGGCGCACCGTCCGAGCGGTCGAGCATCAGGTTCTCGGCCACGGTGAACGCTCCGACGAGGCCGTCCTCGTTCCGGTCCTCCGGCACGAAGCCGACGCCGGCGTCGAGCACCTTGTTCACGCTGAGCTTCCGCAGGGATTTCCCGTCGAGGGTGATCTCGCCGGTGACGCGGTCCTGCAGGCCGATGATGGCCTCGGTCAGTTCCGTCTGGCCGTTGCCCTGCACCCCGGCGATGGCCAGGACCTCTCCCTGCTTGACATCGAAGCTCACCGAATTGACGACCACCTGGCCGTGCTGGTCGACGACCGAGAGGTCTTTGACGACGAGGGCGGGAGCGCCGGGGGCGGCCGGCGCCTTGTCGATCACCAGGTCGACGGAGCGGCCCACCATGAGGGAGGCGAGCTCCTCGTTGCTGGCGGTGGGCGACGCCTCCCCGACCACCTTGCCCAAGCGGATGACGGTGATACGGTCGGCGACCTCGCGAACCTCACGGAGTTTGTGCGTGATGAACACGATGGCGGTGCCGGCTTCCTTCAGCTGCTTCATGATCAGCATCAGCTCGTCGGTCTCCTGCGGCGTCAGCACGGCCGTCGGTTCGTCGAACACGAGCACCTTTGCATCGCGTGACAGCGCCTTGATGATCTCCACCCGCTGCTGCACCCCGACGGGCAGGTCTTCGACCAGTGCATCCGGGTCGAGGTCGAAGCCGAAGCGGTCGGACAGCGCCCGCACCTTGTCGCGCGTGGCGGCCATGTTGAGGCGGCCCCCGACCGTGGTCTCCTCATGGCCCAGCATGACGTTCTCGGCGACGGTGAACACCGGGATCAGCATGAAGTGCTGGTGCACCATGCCGATGCCGGCCGCCATGGCGTCGCCGGGACCCTGGAAGTGCTGCACCTCGTCGTCGAGCAGGATCTCGCCCTCCTCGGCCTGGTACAGGCCGTAGAGGACGTTCATCAGCGTGGACTTGCCCGCGCCGTTCTCGCCGAGCAGGCAGTGGATCTCGCCCGGCTCGACCGTCAGATTGATGTGGTCGTTGGCGACGAGCGAACCGAATCGCTTCGTGATGCCGCGAAGTTCGAGCTTCATGGTTAGCCAATCTACCTTCGCCAGGGGCGCGGCTCTGCGCCCTCCGGGAGGATGAGTCAGTTCAGTTCAGTGCAACCGGCGGGGTAGATCACGTGGCCCCGCGACGCCACAGTTAAGCGGCGTCGGGGAGACCAGCTGGGTAGCTGGCCTCCCCGACGCCGGTTGTCGTGCTACTTCGGCGACGAAGGCGACTCGACCTTGATCGAGCCGTCGATGATGCCGGCCTTGATCTTGTCGAGCTCACCCGCGAGGCCGGGGTCGACCTTCGACTCGTAGTCGTGGAACGGAGCGAGGGCGACGCCGCCGTTCTCCAGGGTTCCCACGTACGGGGCCTTGTCGAAGTTGCCCGCCGCCGCGGCGTTCGTGACGTCTTCGACGCCCGGCTTGATGCCCTTCATCACCGAGGTGAGGAACAGGTCGGCGTTGTCGGGGTCGGTCTGGGTGACGTCGGCGTCGACACCGATCAGGACGATGCCCTTGTCCGCGTCGCGCACGGCCTCGGCCGCGCTCTTGTAGATCGGGCCACCGACGGGCATGATGACGTCGGCGTTCTGGTCGATCAGGCCCTGGGCGGCCTGCTTCGCGTCAGTGCCGGCCTCGAAGCCACCGGTGAACGTGCCGTTCTGGGAAGCGACGTCCCAGCCCTTGACGACGACGTTCTTGCCCTTCTGCTCGTTGAAGTACTTGACGCCGTCGACGAAGCCGTCCATGAAGATGGTGACGGGCGGGATCGGCAGGCCACCGAAGGTGCCGACGACACCGGTCTTGGAGTAGCTGGCAGCGGCGTAGCCGCCGAGGAACGCTGACTGCGCGGTGTCGAAGACCAGCGACTTGACGTTCGGCGCATCGATCGAGCTGTCGTCGATGATGGCGAAGTTGACGTCGGGGTTGGCGGCGGCAGCGTCCTTGGTGGCCGCAGCGAGGTTGAAGCCGACGGTGACAATCAGGTTGCAGCCCTGGTCGACGAGGTTGCTGATGTTCGGCGCGTAGTCGGTGTCGGAGCTCGACTGAACGGTGATGGGCTTGACGCCGATCTTGTCAGCGGCGGCCGTCAGGCCCTCGAGGCCCAGCTGGTTGAACGACTTGTCGTCGAACCCGCCGGCGTCGGAGACCATGCAGGGAAGGAAGTCGCTGGCGGCAGGCTTGCCGGAGTCAGACGACCCACCGGACGCACCGCCGGTTTCGGGGGCCGGGGCACACCCGGCCAGGAGCGCGACAACGCCCAGGGCGGCGAGACCACCGAGGGTTGTCTTTCGGGTTGAAATTCTCAAAACGGACCTCCAAGATGCGGCCCTGCCTCCGGCAGGGGCTGTGTGGCTACAGGCTACCGAACAATGTCCTGCTCAAAAGAGCAAAATCTGATCGGTGCCGAACAGTTACCAAGCCGAGATCATAGCCGGTTCAAAGCGGCGAGCTGGGGCTCTCGACGGTGACGATTCCAGCGATGATCGCCTGCCTGATCTGGTCGACCTCCTTGGCGAGGTCGGGCGAGACCTGCGCGGCGCGCTCGTGGAACGGAGCGATCTCGACGCCGCCGTTCTTCAGCGTGCCCACGTAGGGGGCGTTGTCGAACGTGCCCTTCATGTCGTCGCCGATGATCTGCACCACGGCGTCCTGCGTGTTCTTCATCACACTCGTCAGCACGATCGGCCGGTACTCCGCCGGAAGGGTCTCGTAACCGTCGTTGTCGACCCAGATGAGCGAGGCGTCCCCGGACTCCAGAATGGCAGCGGCCGCACCCTCACCGACCTGCCCTGCGACGGGAAGGATGATGTCGGCGCCCTGGTCGAGGAGTCCCTGGGCGACCGCCTTGCCCTTGTTGGTGTCTTCGAAGTCGCCGGTGAACGTGCCGTCCTGCGTGGCCTTGTCCCAGCCGAGCAGGGCAACGCTGGTGCCGTGCACCTCGTTGTACTTGGCGATGCCGTCGGCGAAGCCGTCCATGAACAGGGTGACCGGCGGCTGGTTCCCGCCACCGAAAGTGCCGACCTTGCCGGTCTTGCTGACGCCCGCCGCGAGGTAGCCGGCCAGGTACGCGGCCTGCGCGGTGTCGAAGACGATGGGCTTGATGTTCGCGCCGTCGACCTGCTCGTCGACAATCGAGAAGTGCACGTCGGGGTTGGCTTTCGCCTCCGCGGTCGTGGCGTCGGCCAGCTCCCAGCCCACGGTCAGGACGAACTGGCAGCCGGTGCCGACCGCCTGGGACACGTTGGGCGCGAGGTCGGTCTCGCCGGTCGACACGATGGCGTCCACGTCGATGCCGTACTTCTCCTTGGCCTGCTTGAGACCCTCCCAGCTCGACTGGTTGAAGGAGCGGTCTTCGAGCCCGCCGGAGTTCGTGACCATGCGGGCGCAATAGTCCGGAGCGGCGGAGGCTTTGCCCGTGGCCTCGGGCGTCGGCGCGGGCGCGCAGGCGGCGAGCATCGCAACGGATGCCAGGGCGACGGTGAACGAAAGAACGAGACGGCGGCGTGACATCAGTGCGGAGCCCCTTGCTGTGAGGTATGTGCTGTGGGACCGATTCTAGGGGAGAGCCAAGAAAAGCTCAGCGGGCGTTTCGGCGCCCGGCGCGAGAAGGCTAGAGCACGTCGCTGGAGCCGGAGAGCTTGAGCGCGTCGACCACCGACTTCACCTTCTGCGCGTTGGCGCTGGTGGTCACGAGCAGGGCGTCGGGGGTGTCGACCACGACGATGTTCTCCACGCCGACGAGCGCGATCATCCGCTGCGTGCTGCTCACCACGATGCCGCTCGACGAGTCGGCGAGCACCCGGGCGTTCTCCCCCACGATCGCGAGGTCGCGCTTGCGGCCCCCGGAGTGCAGTTTGGCGACGGATGCGAAGTCGCCCACGTCGTCCCAGCCGAATTCACCCGGGATGACGGCCAGCTGGCCGCGCGCGGCCACCGGCTCGGCGACGGAGTAGTCGATGGCGATCTTCTTCAGCTTCGGCCACACCTGGTCGACGACCGCTCCGCGGGCGGGGGTGTCCCACGCCTCGGCGAGTTCGAGAAGGCCGGCGAGCATTTCCGGCTCGGACGCGCCGATCTCCTCGAGGAGGCGGTCGGCCCGGGCGATGAACATGCCCGCGTTCCAGAGGTAGTGCCCGTTGGACAGGTACCGCTTGGCGGTGGCCAGGTTCGGCTTCTCCACGAACGACGTCACGGCGAGGGCGTCTCGCGCCCCATCGATGGGCAGCGCCGATCCGCACTTGATGTAGCCGAAGCCGATGGCGGGCTCGGTGGGACGGATGCCGATCGTCACGATGTAGCCGGCATCCGCTGCCACGACGGCCTCACGGACCGCGTGCCGGAACAGTGGCGCGCTCTGGATGACGTGATCGGCGGCGAAGGAGCCGATGATGACGCCGGGCTCGCGCTTGTTCAGGATCGCGGCGGCGAGGCCGATCGCGGCGGTCGACTCCCGGGGCTCACTCTCCAGCACGACGTTGTGGTCGGCGAGCTCGGGCAGCTGGGTCTCGACGGCCGCACGGTGGGCGCGCCCGGTGACCACCATGATCCGCTGGTCGCCCGAGAGCGGCGCGAGCCTGTCCCACGTGTCGCGGAGCAGCGTCTGGCCCGACCCGGTGAGGTCGTGCAGGAATTTCGGCGCGTCGGCGCGGGAGAGCGGCCACAGCCGGGAACCGATGCCGCCGGCCGGGATCACACTGTAGAAGCGGTCGAGAACGTCTGTGGGGTGGGGCATCCAGACAGACTACTGGGAGGGCCTGAACGGGAGGGGCCTGAGAGGGTGCCTAGAATATATACAGGTTCAGTCACGTCGACGTTCGAGTCGCGTTGAGGCCGCTATCGAGCCAGGGAGGGTTGTTCATGCCAAACGAATCGGCAGGAACCCTGACATATCAGCAGAAGACGTCATCACGGATTCCGGCAGGCACCTTGTACCGGGGCCACTCGGGCATGTGGTCGTGGGTGCTGCACCGCATCACCGGCGTCGCGATCTTCTTCTTCCTCCTGGTGCACGTGCTCGACACGTCACTGGTGCGCCTGAGCCCCGAGGCCTACAACGACGTGATCGGCACCTACCAGACGCCCATCATGGGTCTCGGCGAGGTCGCCCTGGTCGGCGCGATCGTGTTCCATGCCTTCAACGGCATCCGCATCATCCTCATGGACTTCTGGAACGCCAACTACTCCAAGCTGATGTTCTGGATCGTCGTCGCGCTCTGGGTGATCACGATGCTGGGATTCGCACCCCGCCACCTGATGAACGTCTTCAGCCACTAGGAGGGGCACATGTCAACCACCATCGAAGCCCCCCGCAGTCCGTACAGCCGCCCGCCCCGCACCCGCGGCGGCGTGAGCTGGGAGAAGTGGGGCTGGATCTACATGCGCGCCTCCGGCGTCGTGCTGATCGTGCTCATCTTCGGCCACCTGTTCGTGAACCTCATGATCGGCGATGGCGTCGACGCGCTCGACTTCGCCTTCGTCGGCGGCAAGCTGTCGAACCCGTTCTGGCAGGTCTGGGACGTCCTCATGCTGTGGCTCGCCCTCATCCACGGCGGCAACGGCATGCGCACCATCGTGAACGACTACACGACCCGGCCGATGACGGCCCGCATCCTCAAGGCCGCGATCCTCGCCGCCGTCGTGGTGCTGATCGTGCTCGGCACGCTCGTCGTCTTCACCTTCGACCCCTGCCCGGCCGGCTCCCCCGCCGACCTCCTGCCCTCGTTCTGCCCGGCCAGCTAGGAGCTGCAAACAAAAATCATGACAACGGATGCCACTGTGAACGCGCCCGGAGAGTCCACCGTCGTCGACGGAGTGCACTATCACCAATTCGACATCGTGATCGTCGGGGCGGGCGGTGGTGGCATGCGAGCCGCCATCGAGGCCGGGCCGAACGCCAAGACAGCGGTCATCTCCAAGCTCTACCCCACCCGCTCGCACACGGGCGCAGCGCAGGGCGGCATGGCCGCGGCGCTCGCGAACGTCGAGGACGACAACTGGGAGTGGCACACCTTCGACACCGTCAAGGGCGGCGACTACCTCGTCGACCAGGACGCGGCGGAGATCCTCGCCAAGGAGGCCATCGACGCGGTCATCGACCTCGAGAACATGGGCCTGCCGTTCAACCGCACGCCGGAGGGCAAGATCGACCAGCGCCGCTTCGGCGGCCACACCCGCGACCACGGCAAGAGCCCCGTGCGCCGCGCCTGCTACGCCGCCGACCGCACCGGCCACATGATCCTGCAGACGCTGTACCAGAACTGCGTGAAGCTCGGCATCAACTTCTTCAATGAGTTCTACGTGCTCGACCTCGTGATGACGGACGTCGACGGGGTACCGCAGCCGAGCGCCGTGGTCGCCTACGACCTCTCGACCGGCGAGCTGCACGTCTTCCAGGCCAAGGCGTTCATCTTCGCGACCGGCGGCTTCGGCAAGATCTTCAAGACCACCTCGAACGCGCACACCCTCACCGGCGACGGCGTCGGCATCATCTGGCGCAAGGGCCTCCCGCTGGAGGACATGGAGTTCTTCCAGTTCCACCCGACCGGGCTGGCCGGCCTCGGCATCCTCCTCACCGAGGGCGCCCGCGGCGAGGGAGCGATCCTCCGCAACGTCAACGGCGAACGCTTCATGGAGCGCTACGCGCCCACCATCAAGGACCTCGCGCCGCGCGACATCGTCGCCCGCTGCATGGTGCAGGAAGTGCAGGAGGGCCGCGGCGCCGGGCCGCACAAGGACTACGTCTACCTCGACTGCACCCACCTGGGCGCCGAGGTGCTGGAGACCAAGCTCCCCGACATCACCGAGTTCGCCCGCACCTACCTCGGCGTCGACCCGGTCACCGAACCGGTGCCGGTCATGCCGACCGCGCACTACGCGATGGGCGGCATCCCCACCACCAACAACGCCGAGGTGCTGCGCGACAACACCACCGTCGTCCCGGGCCTGTACGCGGCCGGCGAGTGCGCCTGCGTGTCGGTGCACGGCTCCAACCGCCTCGGCACCAACTCGCTGCTCGACATCAACGTGTTCGGCAAGCGCGCCGGCAACAACGCCGTCGAATACGTGAAGACCGCGGACTTCGTGCCGCTGCCCGCCGATCCGGCGGCCGGCGTGCGCGGAATGATCGAAGGCATCCGCTCGTCGACCGGAACCGAGCGCATCGCGGCGATCCGCAAGGAACTGCAGGAGCAGATGGACGCCAAGGCGCAGGTGTTCCGCACCGACGAGACCCTGGCCGAGGTCACGCAGACCATCCACCGGCTGCGCGAGCGGTACAAGAACATCAGCGTGCAGGACAAGGGCCGCCGCTTCAACACCGACCTCCTCGAAGCCGTGGAGCTCGGCTTCCTGCTCGACCTGGCGGAGGTGGTGGTGTTCTCCGCCCGCAACCGCAAGGAGAGCCGCGGCGGCCACATGCGCGACGACTACCCCAAGCGCGACGACGAGAACTACATGAAGCACACCATGGCCTACCTCACCGGCGACCCGCATTCGGCGGATCCCGGTGACCACATCTCGCTGGACTGGAAGCCCGTGGTGATCACCCGCTACCAGCCGATGGAAAGGAAGTACTGACGGTGAGCACCGCCACTGCCTCTCCGGCGGCCACGCCGGAGACGATCGAATCCTTCACGGTCACGCTGATGATCCGCCGCTTCATCCCGGAGATCGACACCGAGCCGCGCTGGCAGGACTTCGACGTCGAGCTCTACGCGACCGACCGC
The DNA here is from genome assembly GCF_003716325.1 of Cryobacterium tepidiphilum. Classification (GTDB taxonomy): domain Bacteria; phylum Actinomycetota; class Actinomycetes; order Actinomycetales; family Microbacteriaceae; genus Cryobacterium; species Cryobacterium tepidiphilum. The sequence continues at coordinate 25,941 of NZ_RDSR01000030.1, forward strand.
GTGCTCGACGCGCTGCACAAAATCAAGTGGGAGCAGGACGGCTCCTTGAGCTTCCGCCGCTCGTGCGCGCACGGCGTGTGCGGCTCCGACGCCATGCGCATCAACGGGCGCAACCGGCTGGCATGCAAGACGCTGATCAAGGACCTCGACATCACCAAGCCCGTCTACGTCGAGGCGATCAAGGGCCTGCCGCTGGAGAAGGACCTCATCGTCGACATGGAGCCGTTCTTCGAGTCGTACCGCGAGGTCCAGCCGTTCCTCATCGCGGGCAGCAAGCCCAAGGACGGCAAGGAGCGCATCCAGTCCGTCGCCGAGCGCGAGCGCTTCGACGACACGACCAAGTGCATTCTCTGCGCGGCATGCACCTCGAGCTGCCCGGTGTTCTGGACCGACGGGCAGTACTTCGGCCCCGCCGCGATCGTGAACGCGCACCGCTTCATCTTCGACTCCCGCGACGACGCCGGCGGCGTGCGACTCGACATCCTCAACGACAAGGAAGGCGTGTGGCGCTGCCGCACCACCTTCAACTGCTCCGAGGCCTGCCCGCGTGGCATCCAGGTCACCCAGGCGATCGCCGAGGTCAAGCAGGCCATCATGCGCGGGAAGGCGTAACCCACCCGCAGTAATCACGTCAGGAACTCGCCCGGCCGCTCATGGAGCGTCCGGGCGTTTTCCGTTCTCCTCGTGAGAATCGGCCCCGGTCACGGGGCCGACTCGGTCGTCGGGGAGGCTGACGAAGGGTCCGACGCGTTCGCCGGGCCCGTGCGGTTCGACCGGGTGCACGCGGGCGTCTGGCGCGGCGGGCGTGGCTGGCAGGTCGGGCGCCTCGTACGGCCGTTGCGACGATCGGTCGATCTTCTCGAGCTCTTCGAGCTCCGTGAGGGCCTCGCGGTCCGCCTGCTCCGCGAACGCCGCCTGCCTGGCCAGCTCGGCCTGCTCGGCCACGAGCTGCTCCTCGTCGCGCCGCTGCTTGCGTGAGGCGAACACCGCGAACAGCAGGCCGAGGAGGATGAGGCCCCCGGCGAGCGGGAGGAGCCAGATCGCGTGGAAGCCCGTGTCGGCCAGCTCGGTGCCCGACACAGCGCCGGTTGTCGCACTGCCGGTGATCGGGGCGGAGGCGAGCGGGAGGGAACCTGCACTCGAAGCCGGTGGCACCGCCTCGGGTTGCGGTGCCACCAGCTGATCGGGGAGCAGCTCGCCGCTGCCGGCGACGAACTGCGGTGAAATGACGGGGAGGGGGCTTATGGGGTGTTCGATCACCAGGGGCGCCAGGACCGAAGCGCCCTCGGCGTACGCGGGAAGGGCCAACCAGCCACCGAGCACGGTGAGTGCGATCACCGTCCCCACCGTGCGGCGAAGAACGCTCTTCGCCGCCGGTGGACTCTCCAGGCCGGGGCCGGGAAAGGGGGGTTTCGGATACATGACGTCAAACCATCCACATTCGGGTTATGGAAGTCCGGGCCATGTGGACCGGCATTCGAAATGATGACAGAGGCCGCAGACCCCCACAAGACCTGAGAACGACTCACGTCGCGATTCCCCCCGAAGTGGGGGTGCGCATCCGCCTTACCCGGGGGCGAGGCGGCGCCTTCGTCGCGTGTCGGAGCGCCCCCGTAGAATTACTCTATGTCCTCGCCTGATGCCGCCGCACCCCTTCGGATCGCCACCATCAACACCAACGGCGTCCGTGCTGCCTTCCGCAAGGGCATGGGCGGCTGGCTCGACAATCGGGGCGTCGACATCCTGGCCATCCAGGAGGTTCGTGCGTCAACCGAAGACCTCGAGAACCTCCTCGGCTCGGAGTGGAACATCGTCCACGAGCCGGCCACCGCCAAAGGGCGGGCGGGCGTCGCCATCGCCAGCCGCAGGTCGGCGTCCATTCACCGCGTCGAGCTGGGCGCCGAGGACTTTGACAGCGCGGGCCGCTGGCTCGAGGCCGACTACGAGGTCGGCGGCCGCATCGTCACCGTCGTGAGCACCTACGTGCACTCCGGTGAGGCGGGCACGCCCAAGCAGGACGCGAAGTTCACCTTCCTCGACGCGATGCTCGAACGGATGCCGCACCTCGCGGCCCACAGCGACCTCGCCGTCGTGCTGGGCGACCTCAACGTCGGGCACCGCAAACTCGACATCAAGAACTGGCGCGGCAACGTCAAGCGGGCGGGATTCCTGCCCGAGGAGCGCGCCTATTTCGACCGCATCCTCGGTCACGAAGACCACCCCGCGTACAACAACGGGGCGGGCCTGGGCTGGGTCGACGTCGGCCGCAAGTGGGCCGGTGACGTCGACGGGCCGTACACCTGGTGGTCGTGGCGCGGGCAGGCCTTCGACAACGACACCGGATGGCGCATCGACTACCACCTTGCGACGCCGGCTCTGGCGGCATCCGTTGTCAATTACGCTGTCGATCGGGCCGCGGCCTACGACGAGCGATGGTCGGATCACACGCCTGTCGTCGTCGACTACGCCATCTGACCCGCTCCACTTCTCTAAGGTTCCGTGACCATGACTGCAAAACCCCGCCTGTACTCCGGCATGCAACCGTCGGCCGAATCGCTCCAGATCGGCAACTACATCGGTGCGCTGCTGAACTGGAAGCAGCTGCAGGAGACGCATGACGCGTTCTTCTCGATCGTCGACCTGCACGCACTGACCGTCGCGCAGGATCCGGCCCTGCTGGCCGAGAACACCCGCCGCACCGCCGCGCAGTACATCGCGGCCGGCATCGACCCTGCGTCGTCGACGCTCTACGTGCAGTCGCACGTGCCCGCGCACGCCCAGCTGGCGTGGGTGCTGAACACCATCACCGGGTTCGGCGAGGCGAGTCGGATGACCCAGTTCAAGGACAAGTCCGCCCGGCACGGGACCGACGCGACCACGGTCGGGCTGTTCGCCTACCCGATGCTGATGGCCGCCGACATCCTGCTCTACAACACCGAGATCGTGCCGGTCGGTGAGGACCAGCGGCAGCACGTCGAACTCACCCGCGACCTCGCGACCCGCTTCAACTCGCGCTTCGGCGACACGTTCGTGGTGCCCGAGGTCGACATCGTCAAGGAAACGGCGAAGATCTACGACCTGCAGAACCCGACGGCGAAGATGTCGAAGTCGGCGTCGTCGCCGGCCGGCGTGATCTGGCTGCTCGACGAGCCGTCGGTCACGGCGAAGAAGATCATGCGCGCGGTGACGGATGCCGAGGGCGGCGTGGTCTTCGACCGCGAGAACAAGCCAGGGGTGTCGAACCTGCTCACCATGTACTCGGTGCTCGCGGGGCGTTCGATCTCCGAACTGGAGGACGAATACGCCGGACGCGGCTACGGCGACCTGAAGAAGGGGCTGGCCGAGGTGGTGACGGGCACGTTCGGGCCCATCCGCGAGCGGGTGCTGGAGCTGCTCGACGACCCGGCCGAGCTCGACCGGCTGCTCGCGCACAACGCGGAGCGGGCATCCGCTGTGGCGGAGGAGACCCTGGCGCGGGCGTACGACCGGGTGGGGCTCCTGCCGCGGGCCGGGGCCGTGCGGCCGGGCGACCTGGCCGCTGCCGTCGACGTCGCCGCCCAGCGCTGATGCAGCCGCTCCCCCTGCAGTCGCCGGTCCTCCGGCTCGACCAGCCGGTGCTCGCCGATGCGCCGCGCATGTTCGAGTACTGCCAGGACCCGGTCTTCGAGCGGTTCCTGACGGTGCCGTGGCCGTACAACGAGTCCGACGCGGAGACGTTCATCTCCCGGTACATCCCGGGCGCCTGGCGCTCCGACGAGGAGTACACCTGGGCGTTGCGGCAGGGCGACGAGTTCCTCGGCGTGATCAGCCTGCGGGTGCCGACCGGATCCATCGGCTTCTGGCTCGGGGCGCAGCATCGCGGTCACGGGTACATGCCCGAGGCCGTGCGCCTCGTGGCCGACTGGGCGTTCGCGAACCGCATCGTGGATTCCATCCAGTGGGAGTGCCTGGTGGGGAACGTGCCGTCGGCGCGGGTCGCGCGGAAGGCGGGGTTCACGTTCACCGGCACCGCCGCATCCGTTGCGCCCTACCGAGACGGGTCGCACCCGTCGTCGTGGCAGGCGCTGCTGCGCGCCTCCGACGACCGGGCGCCGAAGTCCGGCTGGCCCGCCGACGTCGCCTGACCCCCGCTTCCCCGCTCCCGCTCCCCCGCGCCACTCGTGCCCCCGCGTTCCCCGTCCCCGTCCCCGTCCCTCGCGGGGAACGCGCATAACTCCTTCAATCTTGAGTGCACAGTGTCGGCGCAGCACTGATTCACCGCTCCGTCGTGGCCATCAGCAGGGACACCGTTTGGATTCGAAGGAGTTATGCACGGCGGCTACCTTGCCGGCCGATGAGCACGAGCTCGCGGATCGCCCTGATCACTGCATCGGGATCGAACATGATGGTCTGGTACAGCACGCGCAGGGTAAGGTAGCCGCGCTCGGCGAGCATTCGGTCTCGGTTGATGTCCCGAACGCGCTGTTCCCACGTGCTGTGGAATTGGTGGCTATCAGCCTCGACCGCCACGCACTTCTCGACGAGCACGTCCACGCGGCCGACGCCGGGAATCGCCACCTGGATTTCGCACTCCATTCCGGCATCGATTACAAGGCGGCGGAGTACGGTCTCCTGGCCCGCCTCCGACCGGGCATCGATCTGACGCCTCAAGTCACGGTGCGTCCCCGGCACGCTGGCGAAGATTTCGGGTAGATCGGCGTGGTTGATCACGCCCTCGTGCAGCGCGGTGTCCAGCGCCGCGAGGGCGAGGTTGTGCGCCTGGCAGCAGATGATCTGTGCCAGCGCATCGCGTGCGCCCACGCAGTAATCGGTGCCGTCGGCCGGGTCGATCAACGGCCGCCAGTGGAGTTCAACGCGGTCCCGCGGCCCAGCGTTCAGCGGAATCCTCCTCGACACCGGGCTACGAAGACGGGAACTCAGTGGTGGGATATGGACGTGCGTAAAGCGCTTGTCCAATGCGAAGATGCCGAGCTCCGCGGCAGCAGAGACGCAGCCCAGCCGGCCCCCGACCCGGACGGCTTCCAGGATGTGCTGGTCCGTGCCCGGCAACGCGTAGTGGTCGCGACGCACTCTCAATAGCGTCTTGCCCCGAACCGCGGCGGTGATCGCAGCTGGGCGCATGCCCGTGCTCAAGAGTTCAGCGCGGCTCACGATGCGACGTGATCCGAATTCGAAGTCCGAGTTGATGTTCACGAACCGATGGTGACTGAAGCCGTGCCCGGGTTCTCATCCCGTCAGGAATCCGGGGAGAACCTGCGTCACGGCCGGCCTGTGCATAACTCCTTGAGAAACAACAAGACGCGAATGTCGGGCCGCGGGAACGCACGGGCGCGGAAGGAGTTGCCCCCGAATTGAAGGAGTTATGGACGCCACCTGGCGGTCAGCGCTCGCTCGACAGGGGGCAGACCGCCTCAGACACACAAAAGCCCGGCGCCGCGTGAGCGGAGCCGGGCTTCCGTCGACGGATGCCGGGCGCGTTACTGCACGTCGTCGTCGACCCAGTCGAGGGTTTTGGTGACGGCTTTTTTCCAGTTGCGCAGGAGCCGGTCGCGTTCGGCGTCGTCCATCTGGGGTTCCCAGCGCTGGTCTTCCTGCCAGTTCTGGCGGAGGT
>NZ_RDSR01000031.1 GCF_003716325.1 Cryobacterium tepidiphilum
GGCCTCCAAAAAGTCGTCCTCAAGAAAAACGGCAAGATCGTCGAACTCGGCACCAAGGAACGCACCTTCAACCGGGCCCAACGCCGCGCGATCATGCTCCGCGACGGCGGCTGCATCATCCCCGGCTGTGACATCCCCGCCGCGTGGACAGAAATCCACCACGTCTGGCCCGACCGGGACGGCGGACCCACCCACACCAACAACGGTGTCTGTTTGTGCTGGTTCCACCACCGCACCATCGAAACATCCGGGTGGGAAATCCGCATGATCGACGGGTCCCCACAAATCAAAGCACCACCCTGGATCGACAGAACCGGACGATGGCGACCCGCCACCAAATCACCCACCCGCCTCCTCGACCAACTCGAACAGACCCACGCCTGAACCGGGCATGAACCGCGCCGCCCACATGAACCGCGCCGCCAACATGATGAAGCGGGCCCACATGGCGAAGCGCGCGCATAATGAAGCGGGCGCAGTGAGCCTGACGAGAGCGGCCGTGCGGCGCAACGAATTCCTTCTGTGCGATACGACCACGATAGAGTGACGCTCAGCTCAGGGAAGCTCCACATTCAATGACGACAGAGGATGCATGAACGCCATATCAGCCGCATTGCCCGAGGGTGTGTTCGACGCCCACTTCCACATCGTCGACCCGCGGTTCCCGTTGGTGCCGAACAACGGATTCGTCCCCGACGCCTTCACGGCGGAGGACTACGTGACCCAGGTCGCACCGCTCGGCGTCACCGGCGGTGCCGTCGTCAGCGGTTCCTTCCAGGCATTCGACCAGGGCTACCTCCTCGCCGCGCTCGAGAAGTTGGGGCCCGGTTACGTCGGCGTGACCCAGCTGCCCGCGGACGTGCCCGACGAAACCATCGTGGAACTCGACGATGCGGGCGTGCGCGCGGTGCGCTTCAACCTCTACCGGGGCGGGTCGGCCGGCCTCTCCGAGATCGACCAGCTGGCCCGGCGCGTTCACGCCATTGCCGGCTGGCACAGCGAACTGTACGTCGACGCGAAAGACCTGCCCGACCTGGCCGACACGCTGCGCGGGCTCCCCCAGGTCACCGTCGACCACCTGGGCATGAGCGACGACACGACCGGGACGCTCCTCGACCTCGTAGAGAACGGTCTCGTCGTGAAAGCCACGGGCTTCGGCCGCATGGACGTCTCCGACCCCGAGGCGCTCATGGCGGCGATCGTGAAGGCGAACCCGGCTGGACTGGTCTTCGGCACCGACCTTCCCTCCACGCGCGCGCGTGTCCCCTTCCAGCCCTCCGACCTCGACCGCGTCGCCGACGCCGTGGGCGCCGACCATGTCGAGGCCGTGCTGTCGACCAACGGGCGGGCGCTTTACCGGCTGCCGTAGTCGACCACGGGCGTTCCTGCCTAGGATTCCCCGAAACCGCTCGCGACGAGCTCGGCGAGGGCGTTCACGGCGTCCTCCCCTTCCGGGTCAGCCGACGCGATCGTCACGTCCGTCCCCTGCACCAGGCCGAGCGCCATGATGCCCAGCAGGCTCTTGGCATCCTTGCCGTTCACGGTCACCCGCGCCGCAAACGTGTTGGCGAGCTTGACGAACTCGGCGGCGGGCCGGGCGTGCAGGCCATCCTTGTTGGTGAGGGCCACGGTGCGGCTGAAGCCGGCACCGCCGGCGGCCGGCGCCGCCCCTGCCGGTGCTTCGGAGACCGGTCCGAAGACCGCCGATCGAGCGGATGACTCGACGGCGTCGAGGTCACCCCCGGTCTCCGCCGTGACCGCTGCCGCCACTCCCCCTTCGACGAGCGCCGCATCCACGACCCGCACCCGCGCGCGCAGCACATCATCGAGGAAGTCGAGAGCGGTCTCCGCGGTGAGGATCGCCGAACCCAGGTCACACAACACGGCGACGCCGTGCCCGGCATCCGCCTCGCTGATCGCCGCCGACACCTTCTCGAAGCTCGTCCCGATGCCACCGGCATCGGTACCGCCGGCCGGGACGAGGTTCACGGTCGGCGCCATCTGGCGCGCGAGATCGACGAGTCCCTCGGCGATCAGCGCGCTGTGGGACACGAATACCACGCCGACCTTCCCGTCGCCCACTATCTCTCCCCCGCGACATCCGCGGCGGCCCGCAGCAGCAGTGCCGTGGATGCCGCACCCGGATCGCGATGCCCGATCGCACGTTCGCCGAGGTAGCTGGCCCGGCCCTTGCGGGCTACCAGCGGGTCAGTGGCGATCGCGCCGCCCTCGGCGGCAGCCGCGGCGGCGACGAGCACCGCCGCCGGCCCCGCACCCGCGTCCCGCGCGGCCGCTGCGGCATCCACAGCCGGAGTCCAGGCGTCGATCATGGTCTTGTCACCCGGCTCGGCCTTCCCCCGCAGCACGATCCCGTCCCGGGCCGCCGTCAGCAGGGTGACCACGGCATCCGCATCGAGGTCGTCGCTGCCGGCCACTGCACCGGCCGCTTTCAGGTAGGCCGTGCCGAAGAGCGGCCCCGCCGCTCCCCCTACGGTCGAGATCAGGGTCGTGGCGATGAGCTTCAGCACGTCGGCGGGGGTGGTGTCGGGAGCAAGGTCCCCTGCCTTTGCGAGGGCCGCCTGGAACCCCCGGTCGAGGTTCTCACCGTGATCGCCGTCGCCGATCGCGCGGTCGAGGGTGATCAACTCCACCCGGTGCTCGGCGACCACGGCCGCACTCGTCTCCAGCCAAGCTCGCGCCCACGCACCGTCCAGACCCACGACCGCTCCTCTACATCCCCCACCGCAGCGCGGCGGTGTTCACCGGCGCGTCCCAGAGCGCCGCCATCTCGTCGTCCAGCTTGAGCACCGTGATCGACGCGCCCTGCATCTCCAGTGAGGTCGTGAAATTGCCCACCAGGCTCCGCTCCACGTCGATGCCCTGCTCGGCCAGCGACTCCGCCGCACGCCTGAACAGGATGTACAGCTCGACCTGGGGCGTTCCACCCATGCCGTTGACCATCAGCAGCACCTTGTCACCCGATGCGAACGGGAGGTCCTGAACGATCGGCTCGAGCATGCGGTCGGCGATGGCGTCGGCCGGCTCCAGCTTGATCCGCTCGCGGCCCGGCTCACCGTGGATGCCGATGCCTATCTCGATCTCGTCATCCTCCAGCGTGAAGCTGGGTTCTCCCGCGTGCGGCACGACCGACGGCGTGAGGGCCACGCCCATGGACCGCACCTGCCCGATGACGCGCTCGGCGATGGCTGCGACCTGGTCGAGACTGTCGCCGCGTTCAGCGGCGGCCCCGGCGATCTTCTCGACCAGCACGGTACCGGCGACCCCGCGACGACCGGCCGTATACAGGGAGTCCTTCACCGCGACGTCATCGTTGACCACCACGGACCGCACCTCGACGCCGTCGGCGGCGGCAAGGTCGGCAGCGGTCTCGAAGTTCAGCACATCGCCCGTGTAGTTCTTCACGATGTGGAGCACACCGGCTCCCCCGTCGACGGCCTTCGTGGCCGCGAGAATCGGATCGGGCGTCGGAGACGTGAACACCGGCCCCGGAACGGCCGCGTGGAGCATGCCCGGCCCGACGAAACCACCGTGCAGCGGCTCGTGGCCGCTCCCCCCGCCGCTGACGATGCCGACCTTGCCGGCGACCGGCGCGTCCTGGCGCACGATGAACAGCGGATCCTCCGACACACGAACGAGGTCGGGGTGCGCGGCCGCGAAACCGGCCACCGCCTCGGTGACGACGTTCTTCGGATCGTTGATGAGTTTCTTCACTGGTCTAACCCTTCGATCGAGGTGCGATTCGCGCTTCCTTGCGCGCCCCGGCCCGGCCCGGTCCACTGCTCAACTTACGCTGGCCGCCTCGCTCGGGTAAAGGCCCGGCAGGCCTGTATTTCAACGCATCCGTCGCGCTAGTGTGTACGCATCCGCTCCCCGCCAAGGGCTCCTGACACCAACCGAACCCGAAAAACGTCATCACCCGAAAACCAGAAGGAGTATCACCATGACGGACTACATCCTCTCGATCGACCAGGGAACCACGAGCACGCGGGCCATCATCTTCGACAAGTCCGGCTCCATCGTGTCGACCGGGCAGAAGGAGCATGAGCAGATCTTCCCGAAGGCCGGGTGGGTCGAGCATGATCCGAAGGAGATCTGGGACAACACGCGCGAGGTCATCGGGCAGGCGCTCTCCAAGGCCAACATCACTCGCCACAACATCAAGGCGGTGGGGATCACGAATCAGCGGGAGACCGCGGTGGTGTGGGACAAGACGACGGGTGAGCCGGTCTATAACGCGATCGTGTGGCAGGACACCCGCACGCAGCCGATCGTGGACCGGTTCGCGGCCG
>NZ_RDSR01000004.1 GCF_003716325.1 Cryobacterium tepidiphilum
GACTTCGTTGTCTTCGATGTTGGTGTTCGTCGAGTCGTCGTGGTTGAAGGAGTCCTCGTTGAAGGAGTCGTCCAGGGCCACGTCGACATCGGAGTCCACGTCCGTCGAGTTGTCGGAGTTGTCCGAGTTGTCGGAGTTGTCCGAGTTGTCGGAGTTGTCCGAGCTGTCGTTGAGCGAGTCGTCGACGTCCACATCCACCGAGTTGTCGGAGTTGTCGGAGTTGTCCGAGTTGTCCGAGCTGTCGTTGAAGGAGTCCTCCACGTCCGCGTCCAGCGAGTTGTCGACCGAGTTGTCCGAGTTGTCCGAGTTGTCGGAGTTGTCCGAGTTGTCGGAGTTGTCGTTCAAGGAGTCGTCAAGCTCGACGTTGGTCGAGTTGTCCGAGTTGTCCGAGTTGTCGGAGTTGTCCGAGTTGTCGGAGTTGTCGGAGTTGTCCGAGTTGTCGTTCAGCGAGTCTTCCAGTTCGACGTTCGTCGAGTTGTCGGAGTTGTCGTTCAGCGAGTCGTCCAGATCGATGTTCGTCGAGTTGTCGGAGTTGTCGTTGTTCGAGTCGTTCGTCGAGTTGTCGGAACTGTCGTTGAACGAGTCGGCCAGGTCGATGTTCACGTCGCTCACCGTGCCGCCGACCGCGATGTTCGCGTCGTCGCCGGCGCTGACATTGGTCGAGTTGTCGGTCGAGTTGTCGACATCCGCGTCGTCGCCGGCTGCCACGGCGTGGTCACCGCTCGCAATCACCGCTTCGTTGTCGAACAGCTGCGACACGTCTCCGTCGGCCCAGATGTTCTGGTTGACGGACTGGTCGGTGATCGTGTCGCGGTCGTCGACCGTCGACGTGTAGGAGTAGTTGTTGACGATGTGCATCAACTGCTGCACCGCGTGGCCGTGGTCACTGTCGGATCCGCCGCCGGAGCCGCCGCCGTCCGAGCCGGAGTCATCGCTGCCGGAGTCCGAGCCGCCGCCGGAGCCGCCGGAACCCCAGTCGCCACCGGAGTCACCGCCGGAGTCGCCACCGGAGTCACCGCCGCCGGAGTCGCCACCCATCATTCCGAGCGAAGCGTTGTTGCCACCGGTGTGGTACTCGCGGTCGAAGGAGGAGTCGATGTCGGCGTCGACGTCGACGGGGGCGTAGTCGAGGACCACAGGCATGACGGCGTCGATGTCGTCGGCACTGATGTCGCCGAGGCCGGCGTGGTCGAGAGCCTTGGCCGGGTCTTCGCGGAACGCGTCAGCGGCTTCCGGATCCCTGAGCAGATTCATGATGAAGTCGAGGAGCATGGAGGTGAGTGTGGGCATGATCGGGTTCCCTCAATCTGTGTTGACATCCACCGGGCGACCTGCCCGGCTTGCGATAAACGTACGGCCGGTGTGCAGCGTGCGGCATCCGGGATTGTCCCCCTAATGGCGGACCCCCAATGGGGGGGTTCCGTCCAGCGGGATTGGGGAGATGGGACGGTGGACCGATCAGTCCTGATTGTCGCCGTCCAGCACGACGCGCAGCCGGGTCATGAGGTCGGATCGGGTCGTGGCACCCACGCGGCGACGAATGCGCGCGATGTGGTGCTCCGCGGTGCGGGGGGAGATGAAGATCGTCTCCCCGATCTCGCGGTAGGTCTTGCCCTCGAGCACAAGGCGCGCCACTTCCCGCTCACGCGGGCTGAGACCGGTGGCATCCGCTGGTCGGGGCGCCGGCGGCGCGCTCGACGTGGTCGGTGCGTCGTGCGGCCCGTCCATCCGTACCAGCGCCGTCGCGGGGTGCAGGTCCCGGGCACAGGACAGGAGTCGGGCCATGTCGCGGCGGTCTTCGGCATGGGCGGCCGCGTGCCCCGCGAGGCGGGAGCCGTCCCAGGTCAGACCGACCGACGCCAATTCCCGCGCCGCGGACTCGACGGCCGCGGCATCGACGGTGCCGGCGAGCACCGACATCCAGCACCGCCCGGCGGCGGAGAAGGCCGAGGCCATGCGACTGCCGGCAGCGGCATGGACGAGAGCGGTCGCGTGCGGTGCGATCTCACGCGGGCGATCGGTGAGGATGGCCGCCTGGACCGCACACCACCGGAGGGGAACCGACCACAGGGGCGGCTCCCCGAGTCGCGTGAGCAGCGACCAGGCCTCGGCAAGGTGGGGTGCCAGACGGCTCGACTCCCTCAGCCTCGCAGAGGTCACCAGTAGCTCTCCGAGCGGAAGGAGGCAGTACAGGTCGACCGAGACGTGCAGCAGCCGCTCCCGGGCTTGTTTCCACGCGCGCACCAAGGCCGGACGGTCGTCGGTTCGCCGCGCCAGCCCGGCGTCGAGGGCGTGCAGCAGCAGTTCATCGCGCGGGGCAAGGGGCACTCCGGCTTCGAGTGCGTGGCTGCGAGCGTCACGTGCGGGCTCGGGTTGGTCCAACTGCATCAGGGTCCACCCGCGTAGCAGGGAGAGTCGCGGGAGCGCCGCCGGACCGCCCTGGTTCGCCGCGATCGCCGCGTCGAGCACGGAGAGGCTGACGTCGAGCTCCCCGCTGTGCAGGGCGACGAGCGCCGCAAGGGCAGCCGGCGTGTCGGGCAGCGGGGCGGTGGTGACACCAGATGCCGTGAGAGCGTCGGACGCGCGGATGAGAGCAGGCAGCGCGTGAAATGGCCGCGCCTCAAGGGAGTGCGTGATCCCCTGCCCCATCAGGTCGGCGGCGGCGGCGAGGAGCGATGGGCAATCGCCGGTGGTCGCCGAGGCGGACATCTCCGCGGCACCTGCGCGGTCACCGATACCGATCATGGCGACGGTGGCGAGAGGGGCCGACAAGCCCGCGGCGCCGGAACCCGGCCACCGGTAGGCCTCGACGCCCCGGTGGAGCATGCCGCGCCTGGCCCAGACGGATGCTGCCACGTTCGTGGCCCGCCGGAGGTCGGGTGCGTTCTCCTGCGCGAAGAGGTCGTCCAGGATGCGGGCGGCGGCGTCGAGATCGCCCGTCGCGGCGGCTGCCTGCGCGCGGCGGGCCGCCAGATTCCACTCGTCGGCGCCCGCGCCCTGCGCCTCGTCATACAGCGCGCGTGCGAGCGCAGGACGGTCGGCCAGTGCCTTGTCGCCGGCGCGCTCGAGCGCATGCGCCACCCGGGCATCCCTGAATCCGCTCCGGGCCAGTTGACGGGCAACCGCATCCAGCGGATGGCCGCCCTCCTGCAATCCGTCGACGAGCTTGCGCTGAAGAGCACGGATGCGGTGCGCGGGCGTTGCCGCCAGGAGCGACTGGGCCACCGAGGCGGGGATGTTGCCGTCTGCGTCCAAGTAGCCGCCCTCCTCGGCTTCGCTGATGAGGTCGTCGATGTCCCACCCGGGCGGGAGTGGCGGCGAAAGCGGACCCGCGAAGTCGAAGCCCACGGCGTAAGCGAGGAGGAACGCCCGCAGCTCCTGACCGATCTGGCCGAGCTGCCGGTCGGGCGATCCGTCGCGGGCACCCGGGTGCAGGTCGGGAGTGGCGGCGAGGAACCGGGCGTCGGGAGCCGCGGTGATGTCGGTCACCCGGCCGCGGAGCCCGGCGCCAGGACGCGGCGCATCTTCGCTCCGTATCGGCTCGCGCACCGGACTACCCTTCCGCTGCCGGTTGCATTGCCGCTGCCGGTTGCATTGCCGGGTCCGCCGGGTCGGCGGCACCGGGTTCGGCAGGTTCGGCGGGAGGGTCGGTTTCGGCCGGGCCGGGGTCGACCGGGTCGGCCGTCGGGGTCGGCGTCGGAGTCGGCGTCTCAGTCTCTGTCGGCGTCGGAGTTGGGGTGGGTGTCGGCGTCTCAGTCGGCGTCTCAGTCGGCGTCGGTGTCGGCGTCGGAGTGGGGGTTGGCGTCGGGGTTGGTGTTGGTGTCGGTGTTGGTGTCGAAGTGGGAGTCGGGGGCGGTGTGTGGGTCGGGGTTGGCGTGGGCGTAGCACTCGGACGCGTTGTCGGCTCGGGCGTTTCCGGCGGACGGGAGGTCGGACGAGGCGATCCGGTACTAGGCCGGGGCTGGGCGTCGGATCCGCTGCGTGGGCTGACGTCTGACACGTTCTCGACCGACAGCGGCGGACTCACGTACTCGTCGTCCTGGGTACCGGGTGCGGCATACAGGTCCGGGCTCGGCGACGGCACCGGTTCCTCGGGTGCCGGGGCGGGAGCCGGCTTCGGCTTGGCGGTCGATGTGCCGGGAGCCGCGGCGAGGGCGGCACCCGGGTCCGACACGCTGTGGTCGGGTGACGGGCCGGCGGGGGCATCCGTTGTCTGCGGCGAACTCTGTTTCGTGCCCGCGCTCGCGTCGGCACTCAGCAGGGTGATGCCGGCGAAATGGGAGGCGGTGCCGGTGGCCACCATCAACGACGCAACGACGGCGGCGACTGTCGCGACCCGCACCGCCGTGCGGTGGCCGGGTCGCACGACCCTGGCCGGCTTCAGCGCCGACTCCCCGGCTGCCGGGACGCCGGCGAGCGCCGCCGGCTCGGGCACGGGATGCTGTTCCGCGAAAGCCGCAGCAGCGGCGAAGGCGGCTCCGAGACAGATCGAGGCTTTGGGGTCGGTGTCGATCGCGATGGGCCGGGCCAACTCGCCGGAGAGCATCTGGGCGATCAGAGGTACGCGGGACGACCCGCCCACCAGGAGGATGGCGTCCAGGTCGTCGATGTCGCAGCCTGCCGTGTGCACCGAGTGCCGGAGCGCGGTGATGGTCTCGCCGACGGGCCCCTCGATCATGCCCTCGAACTCGGAGCGCACCAGGCGCACCTGGGATTGCGCGCCGGGCAGGAGCACGGGAATGGAGGCTTCGGAGTCGTAGGAGAGTGCTTCTTTCGCCTCCACGCACTCCCGGCGCACTCGTGCGAGGGCGGCGAGAACGTCGGGATCGGTGAGGTCGAGGTTGCGGAGGGGCTCGCCGACGCTGGCCACGACATGTTCGAACACCGCCTGGTCGAAGTCGGCGCCGCCCAGCCGCTCGATGCCCTCTGGCTCCCCGAGCACGGTGAAGCTCTCTGACGACTGCTTACGGACGATCGCGACATCGAATGTTCCGCCGCCGAAGTCGTAGACGGCGATCGTGCTGCCGACCTCAAGCCGTTCCTGCGAGGCGTACTGAAGGGCCGCCGCCTCGGGTTCGCTGAGGAGTGTGGCGTCGGCGAGCCCCTCCTGGCCGAGCGCCTCGCGAACGAGCCTGATCTTGTATTCGCCCCAGCTCGCCGGCCGGGTGAGAATGACGGCATCGGGCTCCGCGCCCTCCCGTTCGGCCGCACGATCCGCCACCCATCGGGCCATGCGCGCGTACAGCGTCTCAGGCGCGAGGGCGCGGTCCCCCACGATTATCGGCACGCTGTCGCCGATGCGGCGCTTGAACTCACGCACCACGAGATCGGGTCGATCGAGCCCGCGCCTCTCCGCCGCCTCGCCGACCAGCACCTGTCCGTCCTCGCCGAAGTAGAGGACGGAGGGCACAGCGGCGTTCCGCGACCCGAGGGTCAGTGCCTGCGACCTGGACTGCCCGGGGTCGCCGACGTGGCCCACGGCCGCTGCCGTGAAACTCGTTCCGATGTCAATGCCAAGGACGTACGCCATTGTTTCCTTCAAATGAGCAATCATCAGGATTGCCCACTCAGGCTAACACCGGAGTGCCCGCATGTGCCACCTCTTCGGGGGCCGTGATGACCAGAATTGCAGATCGTGCGCTCCACGTCGACCCATCGCCCGTCGCCCGCAGCCGCAACCCGTCAACTAACGTCTTCTGTGGGGCTATGACACCAGCGAGCAGAGTCCCAGGAAAGGCTGGCGGATGCTGCTCTCCCCCGCACCCGACCCCCGCGTCATCCACGCCGCAGACGGTGTCGACCTCGCCACCTACGAGTTCGGTAACGCCGGCGCCCCGCCCGTGCTCGCCGTTCACGGATTCGCGTCAAGCGCATCCGCCAATTGGCTCGACACCGGATGGGTCCGGGATGTGACACGTGCGGGCTTCCGCGTGATCGGCTACGACCAGCGCGGGCACGGCGCCAGCGGCAAGCCGCATTCACCCTCGGCATACTCCGTCGAGATCCTCGCAGCGGATGTCGACGCGGTGCTGCACGCGTATTGTGTGGACCGCGTCGCCTACCTCGGTTACTCGCTCGGCGCCCGCGTGGGCTGGCAGGCGGCGCACATCTGGCCGCGGCGCATCACTCGGGCGGTTCTCGGTGGCATCCCCAGTGGCGACCCACTTCGCCGGTTCCGGCTCGACTCGGCCCGCGACTTCATCGCCCACGGCGCCGTGGTCTCCGACCGGCTCACGTCGACATATCTCGACATGGCAGGGCGGATCCCCGGGAACGACCTCGAAGCGCTCGTCGCCCTGGTCGAGGGCATGCGCGGCGGCACGGAGCCGAGCGCACTGAACGCACCGGCACAGCCGGTGCTCTTCGCCACCGGCAGCGAGGATCGGATCTTGCCGGCCTCTCAGGAACTCGCAGGGATCGCACCGCGCGGCAGGTTCTTCGAGATTCCCGGGCGCAACCATTTCAACGCGCCGACGGCCCGCCCGTTCCGCTCTGCGGCGATCGCATTCTTGGCTGAGCAGAACGCGTAGTCGCTACTCCGGGAGGAGTATCGGCAGGGCCGCTCGCGCCATGTCGCCATGCGAGTGGGCGATGCCTGGAACGACGATGAGCCTCCAGTTGAAGGTGGCCGATTCTCCCGCGTACTCGCGCGCCGTGCGGTAGAAGTTGAGGCCGCGCGCGAGGCGATCCGTTCCCTGCTGGTCGGTGTGCCGATCACGTTGCAGCGAGGAATCGTGGGGATCGATGTCGTCGGCACCGAGCAGGATCACGAGCTGTCGTTTGAACGCCTCCTTCATGTCGTCCGCCCGCACCGGTGCCCCCTTCATCCCATAGGGAAACCGGACCGACTCGTCGAGGACGGTGTACCAGCCGGCGTTGGCGGCGACCGCGATCGTCGCCTTGGTTTCAGGCATGAACTCCATGAACCGGTGCACGAACTGCGCGCCGGCGGAGTGCCCGAAGAGCTCGTAACCGGTGGCACTGCTGTGGGTTTCGGCCACAACGGAGGCGAACAACGACTCGATCATGTTGAAGCTCCACTCCGCCTGCGGCTGCAGATGGCCGTCCTCGTCGATGATGCTTCCGAGGTTGTAGGAGGAGACACCCGGGTAGTCGTCCTCGGAGAACTCCGGAACGAGAAGCAGTGTGTTCCGGTTCTTGAGCAGCGGCACCCAATCGGCGCGATAGTCCTCGCCGTCGCGCTGGGTTCCCGTCATCACGATCAGAATGCGCGCGTTCGCCAGGTCGGCCGGGGCGTTGTACCAAACGTGAAGAGGACGCCCGGCCAGCTTCCCCGCGCCTTCAAACGTGAAGTCGCCGTTCCCGGTCCGCGTGATCGACTTCTGCGCGATGTGTGTCGGTGGTGATGCGGACATGGCGGGACTTCTTCCGTTGTCAGTGCCTGCAGAACGTGGTGGGGAGCCGACGGTGCACCCCGAGAGGGCGAGGGCCGCTGCAGTGATCGCGATGGTCGCGGGGACGAGGAGCCGCCTGCGCACGTCAACCGTCGCGTTTCGTGAAACAGTCGCACGGCATCCGCGCCTTGTCGCCCTGGACGAAGAACCCTTGGTTGATGGTCGGCGCGACCACGCGGAGTTTGTCGGGGCTGCAGGGCACGGGGACATAGTTGGTGATCAGATTGTCGGTGAGAATGCACTGGAGGGTGAGTTGCGTCGGCCCCCGCCGATGGAGCTCCACGCTGAATACCAGCCCGATTCCCTCCCGGCCGAAGCCCTTGAACCGCCCCGGAGCGCCGAAGACGAAGTTGCCGAGGCTGTAGACCACGGGGACGCCATCGATGACGTCCATCGGTCCGTCGATGTGCGGCCCGGTGCCGATGATGAGGTCGTAGCCGGCGTCGACCAGCAGCCTTGCCCAGTAGCGCTGTTGCAGGTTCGTGTCCGTGTAGTTGTCGCCCCAGTGCACGTAGGCCACGACCCAGTCGGCGCCGGCCGCGCGTGCCAGGTCGTATCCGCGTTGCACGGATTCGGGGCTGAAGACCACGGTGCCGGCATGGTCGTCCGCTGCCCTGCTGAGCTGTCCGAAGTTCTCGCCGAGCGCCACGATTCCCACCGTGCCGAGGTCGGAGTGAAGGATCAGCGGCCTCTCGGCTTCGGCCAGGGTCGCACCCGCGCCGAAGGTGACGACGCCGTTCGCTCGGGCGAATCGCTCGGTGTCCCGCAGGCCGGCCACGCCCATGTCCATGGCGTGGTTGTTCCCCAGCCCGAAGGCGTCCACTCCCGCCTTCTTCAGCGCGGCGGCTGCGACGGGCTTGGAATTGTACGAGTACGACTTGCCGGGATCGGCGGGGATAGTCTGCTCGCCGATGGGCGCTTCCGCGTTGGCGACGGTGAAGTCGCCGTCGAGCATGGGAGCCACCTTCGACAGCGTCCAGCCGTATCCGTACGCGTTCAGTAACGGCTGTGCACCGTCACCGAGCATGGTGTCGCCGACGAACTGGATACTCCAGGTGTCGTTGGCCCCGATGTCGACGGCGTGGTCGATGGATTCGACGGCCAAGGTGCTGTGTGCACTGAAATCGATGACCATGGTGGCGACGATCGCCGCCGCCGCGAGTGTGCAGATCGCGATCAGGATGCGGTCGCGAAGGCGTGCCCTTTTCATGAGTGCATCCTGTTCTGACTGATGGCGGCACCGGACAGCGCCTGGGATCGATGAACGAAATCGACCACCCGTGACACCAGGTCGCCTCGGTGGACGGCGCTCGTGAACGAATGGGCGGTACCGGGCAGCAGGTCGAATGACACCCTGGACGGCCGGTGCCGGACGGATGCGACGGACTCCAGATGATCGACCCAGCGGAGCGCGCGCGCGAGACGGTTATCGCCTTGCGCTTGGTCCAATCCGCCTCCGGTGGCGAGGGTGCCCGTGCGTTCCACGTCCAGTTCCCCGACGAGCACGTGAATGGGCAACCGCAAGAACGCCTCAACATCCGGGCGCTCGCCGGCGCTGAGGATGCTGGGGCGAATGCCGTAGGGGAATGGACGGTTGTCGTCGAGGTACGTGTAGTAGCCCGCGGAGGCGGCGACGACGCGACGAACCCGCCCGGGCGCATACAGCGCGAAGCGGTGGGCGAACTGGGCGCCCCCGGAGAATCCGCAGAGGGCCACGCGATCGGTGCTGAGTCCCAGCACGTTGTCGGCGTCGGCCAGCGTGCTCTCGAGTGCGCGCAGTGCGGACAGCGGACCGGCCGCGCCCGCCAGCCGCTGGTAGCCGGGAAAGGCGTCGACGGGAAAGGTGGGAACGATCAGGGGCATGCCCAGGGTGGTGGCATGTGGAAGGAAAGCGCGGAACATCCGGCCCGTGTTCCGCCGGCTGCCGTGGATCAGCACCAGGGGGGACACCAGGCGCCGGGAGCGTGGGACGAACGCCCAGTAGGTCAACGGTGGCTCTCCGGATGATTCGTGAACGGTTAGGAAACCAGCGCCGGTTTCCATGGTGCTCCCTTCCGCTCCGCCAGCCACAACTGATCGCGGTACTCATCACCGCTGAGCACCTGCGTGACGCGGCCTCCTGCCATCACCACCACCGCGTCGGCGAGTGCGATCTCCTGCGGATCATGCGTCGCCAGGACGGCGGTGCCCGCATGCCGGCGGAGGAGTGCGATGAAGGCATCCTTCCCCGATCGGTCCAGACCATCTGTGGGTTCGTCCAGGACCAGAATCGGCGGATTGCCCATGAGCGCGCGCGCCAGTGCGATACGTTGCCGTTGGCTCACGGACAGGTTGCGGCCGCCCTCCGTCACCCAGGTGTTGATACCGTCGGGAAGTTCGGCCAGGACGTCATCGAGTCCGCTGGCGCGTACGACGCGCTCCACTTCATCGTCGTCGGCGTCGGGCAGCGCGTAGGTGATGTTCCGGCGCACCGTGCCGCGCATGAGGGGAAGGTCCGGCCCGACCACGCCCACTCGCCGCGCCACGGAGTCGGGGATGGTCTGGGCCAGGGGCTGGCCGTCCACGATGACGCTTCCCTCGGTCGGTTCCACCATACGGGCCAGGAGCCCGAGCAGCGTCGACTTACCGGCACCCCCGGGGCCCGTCACGGCGACGAGCTGCCCCGGCTCAACGTGCAGGACGATGTCGTGCAGTGCGCCGGACACGGTCACGGAATCGAAACGGATGTCGCCCTTGCGCACGCGCATCCGTTCCAAGCTCAACCGATCGATGGGGCGGCTGGAGCTACGCAGGTATTCGGCGATCTTCTGCTCAGAGACCTGCGCACGGTGCCAGTAGTCGTGTGCGAGCCCCAGGCGGTGAACCGGGCCCGACAGCTGGCGCGCAACGACCACGAAGGCGACGACCAGGCCGACCGATGCCGTTCCCCTGCGGATCTCGAACATGCCCACCGTGAGCACGACGCCGACGACGATCAACGAGAACGCCGTCGAGATACCGCGCAGGTATCCGCGCAAGCGGGCCACCCGGATCAGGGCGCGGGTGAGGGCGTCGTTCTGACGGGAGAGCCTGGCGAACTCACCCGCGGAGCGGCCGAACACCTGCACGACCGCGTGGGCATTGAGCTGCTCGTCGATATTGCTCATCACGAGCGAACGCCGGCGGCGCATGGCGCGGGTCGCCCGCCGCATGGCGCGCCCGGCCGCGAGGGACAGGGCCGCCCCGGTGCAGAGCGCGGCGAGGATCGCCAGCGTCATCCAACTGCTGAGGAACATCAACACGCCGAGCGTGCCGACGAGGACGACGGCTGCCATGATGCCGCCGAGGATGCCGTGGCTGATCCACATGCGCGTCATTGAGAGGTCGCCCAGAAACCGGAGCAGCAGTCCTCCGCGCGCGCGTCCCTGCAGTTGACGAGGGGTCATTCCCTGCAGGTGCCGGTACATCTTCATGCGCAGGTCCCGGACGATCCGGTACCCGACCGCCTCGGTCACCGAGAACTCCCGGGATCGCAGCCACCCGTGGACCAGGGCGACCACGCCGAGGAGGGCCACTTCCCCCAGCGCCACCCGGAAGGCCGCCTCGGCGGCCTCCCCGACCACTGCGGGTACGAGTGCGTTGACCACGGACCGGAGCAGGAGGACAAAGGACACCAGCGTGATGACCTGTCCGATTCCGAGGACGACGACGATGACGATGGAGCGCCTGGGGATGCGGAACAGCCCTTTCGCCGCTCCCATCAGGCACCCCTCTGGCGCATGACGTGGGCATTGAGCGCGAGGACGCGCTTCGGGGCGAGCCGGCTGCCAAGCGGTGTGACCTCGTCGCTGGGCATGCGGACGGCCTTCTTGGCCGCTGTGCTGGTGAGTATCGTGTCCTCGATGCGTGCGGCCCCGGGTCGGAGCAGCCCCGACAGCCCGAGGAGGTCTGCGGAGAGGGCGGGCGTGCTGAGTTCCTGCAGACCGAGCACGGGCAGGCCTGTCGCATCCGCTGTCTCGCGGATCGCGAGCGGCGATCGCGTGACCAGACCGGATACGGCAACGACGTTATGGCCCAGCGACCGAAGGTGTGAGACTCCGGCGGCGGCCCCCATCGCGTCGGGCGCGGCGAAGATGACCACGTCGATCTTCGCGTGGAATACGGGGCAATCGAGCAGGCGTGACGTTTCCGACTGGTAGATCCCGTCGGCGACCTCGACGAAGTTCACCATGGAACCGGAGTCGGTGAGGTGGTCCAGCAGTTCGCCGAACTTGCGCTCAAGGAGATCCATCGGCTGTAGGTAGGTCGACGACATCCCGACATCGGTGAAGTCGAGCATGCGGTGGGCGCCCGCGTCGAGCATGCACCAGTAGTCGTTTCCGGAACCGGTGCCGGTCACCTTGGTCGCACCGACACGGATGCCGGCCCTGCTGAGTCCGTGCACCAGGTAGTGGATGGTGGTGGTCTTGCCGGAATTCATTGCCGTACCGATGACCGCGATGGTGCGGGGCGGGGTCCGATCCACGAGGACAGGATCCAGCGCGAAGTCCATGACATTGAGTGGACGACCCCGGTCATCCCCGACCAGCCCGACAGGAACGATCTCGGTCGCCGTGCGGACGGCTTGGCTTCGGGTGATGACCTGAGAGGCGATACCGCCGGAGGCGACCAGTTGGGTGCGCTTCAGGGTGCTCGGCACCCGGGACTCGAACTGGTCCGTGGCATACCGATCGCCATACGTGACGATGATCTCGTCGCCGAGGTGAAGCACGGCCCGTCGCCCGTTCGGCTCCTCGATATGCCGGTGATGGCCGAGCCGGGCGATGCGCGCCAGCACCAGGTCTCCGGTGCGGGGGCGAATGGCCCCGCCGATGATCGTTCGCATGGCATCGTGCGGCACGCGCCGCGTGGTGAAGGCCGGCTTGGCGGCCTCGCGCTGCGTCTCGTCGAGGGTTTGGACCCAGATGCGTCGTCGGGTAGACATGGGGCTCCTTTTCGCGTGGTCGCTTCCTTGTGCCACGCGTCGTCACTCCGCCGGGCCGCGGAACAACGGATTACCCCCCGTTCGGGTGGTAGGCGACATATTCTCAAAATTGTTATGCGCAGCACAAGCATTTGGTCCGCATCCGTTCGTTCATTGCGGCCGATCACCTCTCGGCTTTACCGTGGTGCCATGTCATTGCGCTTCGAAGAGGTCGTTGTGGACTGTTCCTGAATGTCCCCGAGCCGAAGACGGTGAAGAACCGGCTGCACCTCGATTTCGTGCCGGATGATCAAGCCGCCGAGGTCGAACGGCTCGTGGCCCTGGGCGCCCGGCACGTCGACATCGGCCAGGGCGAACAGACCTGGGTGGTGCTGGCCGACCCGGAGGGCAACGAGTTCTGCGTGCTGAGCGCGCGCTCCTGATCCGGCTGGATGAGAAAGTGGAGGACGAGGGCGGCCGATGGATCACCTTCGGAGTGCTGCCACTTCGCCAGCGCCTGTCTCTGTACCTCTGGGTCGCTGTCCCCGGCGTGTCCCTGTTGGTGATCCTCTGCGTGGAGTTCGTGCTTCAGGTCTCGTTCCGCCTCTTCGGCTCTTTCGGATACCTGATCCTCATTCTTGTCGCTATCCCGCTCTCGGGAATCATCCTCGTTGTGTACCTGGCGTCCAAGCGCGCTCCGCAGGTCGATTTCGAGGAGGGGAAGCTCCGCGTAGGACATCGGACGCTCGCCCTCGGTGACATCGATACAGCCTCGCTCGTCGTCTTCGACAAGCGCGGTCGGCGCTTGATGGCGCTCAGTCTCGGCACGATGAAGGGGCCGAGCGCCCTCGTCTACCTCCTGGGAGCGGATGGCCCGGTGCTGTCAGCGCGGGACCAGGCAATCCTCGTGCGCCTCCTGGAGCAGACGTCCATCGCGATGCCCACCAGCCCTGACGACCCGACAGGCCGGTTCGCGCGCTACACCTTTCCCGGGCACCTCGACCGGGAGGCCGCGATCGAGGTCGTGAGGAAACCACCGGCGGTCGGCGATCAGCTTCCCGTCTCGTACTGATCTCGCCACCGGCGGAATTCGGGCGCGAATGCCATCGCAGGCGTAGCCTCGGAGCCGACCGAGGAACGGAGTGATGATGACGACATCGACGAAGAAGAGCGTGAGCAACGCGCGCGTGATCCTGCTGGCGCTGGCCGGAGCCCTCGGCGGCTTCCTCTTCGGCTTCGACTCGTCGGTCATCAACGGTGCAGTGGATGCCATCCAGGGATCCTTCGAGCTCTCCCCCGCGGTCACCGGGTTCGCCGTTGCCGTCGCCCTGCTCGGCTGCGCGGTCGGCGCCTACCTGGGCGGCGGATTCGCCGACCGGTGGGGCCGCATCCGCGTCATGATCCTGGGCGCGGCGTTGTTCCTGGTGTCGTCGATCGGTTCGGGGCTGGCCTTCGGCGTGTTCGATCTCATCATCTGGCGACTCATCGGAGGCCTTGGCATCGGCATCGCCTCGGTCATCGCCCCGGCGTACATCGCCGAGATCTCGCCGCGCCAGATCCGAGGACGGCTCGCGTCGCTGCAGCAGCTGGCGATCACGCTCGGCATCTTCGCCGCACTGCTTTCCGACGCGCTCTTCGCCGCCTCGGCAGGAGGCGCCGAAGGCCAGCTGTGGTTCGGCCTTGAGGCGTGGCGCTGGATGTTCATGGCCTGCGCCGTGCCGGCCGTCGTCTACGGCATCGTCGCTTTCACGCTGCCCGAGTCGCCCCGCTACCTCGTGCTGAAAGACCGCGAGGAGGAAGCCCGGGGCATTATCGCGCGCATCTGGCCGGGCGGCGAGGAAGACCGCGCCATCCGCGACATCCACGACGCCATCGCGAACGACCGACGGGCCGAGCGGAGCGGTTCGCTGCGCGGCAAGGCCTTCGGGCTGAAGCCGATCGTCTGGACGGGGATCATCCTCTCGGTGTTCCAGCAGTTCGTCGGCATCAACGTGATCTTCTACTACTCGACGACGCTGTGGCAGGCCGTGGGCTTCAAGGAGTCGCAGTCGTTCGTGATCAGCGTGATCACGTCGATCACCAACGTGGCGGTCACGTTCGTCGCCATCCTGCTCGTCGACCGCATCGGGCGCCGCCCCATCCTGCTCGCCGGATCGGTCGGCATGACCCTGTCACTCGGCGCGCTGGCGCTTGCTTTCTCCCAGGCATCCGTCGTCAACGGCCAACCGGACCTGCCCGGCGCCTGGGGGCCGATCGCCCTCGTCGGTGCCAACGTCTTCGTTGTGTGCTTCGGGGCGTCGTGGGGCCCGCTGGTGTGGGTGCTGCTCGGCGAGATCTTCCCGAACGACATCCGGGCGAAGGCCCTCGGAATCGGCGCGGCAGCGCAGTGGATCGCCAACTTCATCGTGACGGTGACGTTCCCGCCGCTCGCTGCCGCATCGCTGCCGTTGACCTACGGCCTGTACACGTTGTTCGCGGCGTTGTCGTTCGTATTCGTGCTCACGAAGATCCCCGAGACCAACGGGATGTCGCTGGAAGAGGCCAACGCCATCCTTCCGCCGAAGAACTCCGCGAAGCGGAAGGACCCGGCCGTCTCACGCTCTCATCCGTGAGTTACGCACTTTGCACCTTCGTCCGGCGCAGAAAGGTGCGAACTCCGCACGTCAACGGATGCGGGCCCGCTCAGGCGCGTGGCTCGTCGACGATCCCGACAAACCGGCTGCCGATGCCGTCGACCTCGCTGCGACTGAACCCGGAGGCGGGCTCGGGAAGTTCGTCGTAGCCGTGGTGCGCGCAGGTGAGGTAGCTGAACGCCGGCCACCACTTCTTAGGTCGGGCCGCCTCCGAGAAGCCGCACACGTCACAGGTCAGCTGCACCCACACGGGCTTCCTGCCGGTGCGGTTCGCGCGCGACTGCAGCAACCATGCCGGCGGATTCTCTTCCAGGTCGGCGAAGGCGGCCTCTGACATGCGCACGGGGATGCCGTGCCGGCTCGCCATCTCCAGCGGGATGTCCAGGCGCAGCGCTGCTTCTCGTCTCGTGATCATCACCCTCAACGATACGGCTGCCGGCAGCACGGCCACTCCTCCTCGTCGCTGACCGTGCGGAGAACGGCTGACTGCCGCTGCCGGCGTGGAAGAATGAGCCCATGCCGGACTCCTCCCCCCTCGGACTGCTCCTCGACGTCGACGGGCCCATCGCGAGCCCGGTCAGCCGCACGATCGCGACGCCGACCATCATCGATGACCTGATCACCCTCGCGGCGGCCGACGTTCCCATCGCCTTCATCACCGGGCGGAGCGCCGATTTCATCCGCCACCAGGTCGTGGCGCCGCTCCTCGCCGCCGGGCTGCCCGAACGCATCCGCATGTACGGTGTGTGCGAAAAGGGGGCAGTTTGGTTCCCCATCACCAGCGCCGGCATGGGCGAGGTCGTGGTCGACCACAGCGTCGCGCTTCCCGCCGCGGTCGTCTCCGAGGTGCGCGCCCTCGTGACGGCGACCTACGCCGACACCATGTTCTTCGACGAGACCAAGCGCGCCATGGTGTCGGTCGAACAGCGAACGGATGCCTCGCCCGAGGCGTACCTGCCGGCCCAGGAGGCGTTCAACGACGAGGCCTTCGCGCTCCTCGTCGCGCAGGGTCTCGGTGTGCGCTACCGGGATCGCACGTCGCCTGACGCGAACGGCGAGGTCCCCTTCCGCCTGGACCCCACGATCATCTCCACCGACATCGAATCGGTGACGCTCGACAAGGACCGCGGCGCCGAGCGGGCCCTGGCGTTCTTCGCGGAGTCCGGGGAGCTGCCGACCGTCTGGCGTTCCGTCGGCGACTCCCGCAGCGACTACCTGATGGCCGACCACCTGCACGCGGCAGGATACGACGTGGCCCACGTCGACGTGCGACCGGCCGACGGCGTGCTGGAGCGCCCGTACCCCGTGATCGTGATCGGCGAGGAGATCCACGACGAGGCCGGGGCGAGCTTCCTCGACTACTGGGTCAACAAGCTGGGACTCCGCTAGCCGCGTCAGTCGACGAAGCGCACGCCGTTCTGCAGGCGGCTGCGCAGCTCGAACACCTTCTCGAAACTGCCCCGCTCCATGCCGGGCAGGCCGTTGCGCAGCAGGTCGGCGAGCCGGGCGCGCGGGAGGACGACCACAGCGGGGTGCCGGCCGCGCCCGGGCAGGGTGAACGCGTCGTACAGCGCGTCGTCGGGAACGACGACCACGAGCGCGGTGAACCGCACCTTGAGTGCCTTGCTGAGCGCCCGGGCGTTGGCGTCGAGCTGCTGCAACGGATGCTCGTCGTCGGGTATCGCGTCGCCCACCAGTTCGCCGCGCTTCAGCTGCACCTGCCCGCCCCAGTCCTCCGAGAGCACGGCGAACAGCCCGGCCGGGCCGAGCACCACGTGGTCGAGCTTGGACAGGTAGCGTGACCACACGTCGCCGGGGTGGCGTTCGGTGTCGACGTCGTGCCACGCGGTGTAGCCGATGCCGAGCCGGGAGACGGTGCGGGCGGTCTCCTCCTCGGCCAGGGCCTTGGCCAGCGCATGCCGGATCTCCTGCGGCGCGGAGCGGATGAGCTCGGGCGCGTATGGGTCGTCGACGCTGGTGCCCCGCCCGGTCCACTCGCGCATGAGCGACAGGTAGCGCTGGCGTGCGGCGCCGCCCGGGTGCCCGTGCATGCGCGTGCGCGGGCGGGACTGGGGGCGACCGGCTGACCCGCCGGCTGATGCCGGGCGTGCCTGTGTGCCGTTGTCGCCGGCATCCGTTGCCTGCGTGTAGCGCTGCCCGTCGTACGCGGCACGGTCCGCGGGCGTGCCGATGCGCTCCCAGGCCAGCTGCACGGCATGGAAGCGCTCGGCGCTGCCGCCGACGTCGGGATGCGTCTGCCGCAGCAGGCGGCGATACGCGCGGCGGATCTCGTCATCGGACGCCGACGCGGGTATCCCGAGCACTTCGTACGGCGTGGCCGCGGCGGGGCTCTCCGGCATCCTGTGCTGTCCCTTTCACGCTCCGGCGGTCGTCGTTCAGTACCTCAATGTACCGGTCCCGCCTGTGCGGGCCGCCCGAACCCGTCGGGCGCGCACGCGCGGCGGGTTCTCCCGAGGGCTAGGCTCGGCGGCGTGAGAGACACCATTAGGTATGAGCGCGACGGGCTGACCCTGGTCGTGCACCGTCACCGGGCGATGAGAGCGGATGCGTCGCCCCCGGTCTTCCTGCTGGTGCACGGCATCGGCGTCTCCTCGAAGTATTACCGCCGGCTGATCCCCGAGCTCGTGCCCCACGGCACCGTGTACGCCGTCGACATGCCCGGCTTCGGTACCGCGCCGAAACCGCACCCCGTCCGGCGGCTGTCCGTGGAGGACCTGGCCGACCTGCTGACGGCGTTCCTCGCCGACGCGGGCATCGCCCCAGCGGTGCTGGTCGGGCAGTCCATGGGCACCCAGGTCGTCACCGAGATGGCCGCGCGGCATCCGGAACAGGCGAGCCACGTCGTACTCATCGGTCCGGTCGTGGACCCGGCTGCGCCCACGGCCCTCGCGCAGGGTCTCCGGCTCGGCCATGACACGTGCATCGAACCGCCGAGCGCCAATCGGGTGGTGCTGACCGAGTACATCCGTTGTGGGCCGCGCTGGTACCTCACCGAGTTGCCCAGCATGCTCGACTACCCCATGCTGGAACGGCTCGCATCCGTGCAGGCGCCCACCCTCGTGATGCGCGGCGCCCACGACCCGATCGCCCCCGGGGAGTGGACGCAGCAGGTCACCGACGCGCTCCCGCGCGCCACCCGCTTCGACGTGCCGAAGGCCGCCCACCTGGCCCAGTTCCGCTCACCGCGCGTGGTCGCCGATGCGATCCTTGCGCACGTGGGCACCCTGACCGGCGACAGCGAGTCGCCGGAGCAGGCCGACTCTCCCGGCGGCCTGCCGCGATGACCCTCCGCGCCAAGGCCTGGGCCTGGCTGCTCGACTACCTGTATGCCGCATTCTGGCAGGTGCACGCCTTCCTCCGCCCCGGCACCCCCGATCGCTACCGCAACGGCGGAAAGCGGCCGGTGCTGCTGCTTCCCGGCATCTACGAGACCTGGCAGTTCATGCGTCCCCTCGCCGAAGAGCTGCACGCCGCCGGCCACCCGGTGCACGTCGCCACCGGCCTCGGCCGCAACCGCGCCACGATCCCCGACGCCGCCCGCGTCGTCACCAAGGTGCTCGACGCCCGCGACCTGCGCGATGTCATCGTCGTCGCCCACAGCAAAGGCGGGCTGATCGGCAAATACCTGATGATGCAGACGGATGCCGCCGACCGCATCGACAGCATGGCCGCCGTCGTCGCACCCTTCTCCGGCTCCTCGCTGGCGCGCTACACGGTGCTGCCGAGCCTGCGCGCCTTCGCCCCGACCGACGCCATGATCCGCCTGCTCGGCGAGGAGCGCGCCGTGAACGCCCGCATCACCTCCGTCTACGGGGTGTTCGACCCGCACATCCCCGGCGGCAGCATGCTCCCCGGCGCCACGAACGTGCAGCTCGAGGTGGCCGGCCACTTCCGCATCCTGGGCGACCCGGCCGTGCGGCACGCCGTGATGACGGCCTGCGGCGATTGAGCCTCAGCCTCAGCCTCAGCCTCAGCCTCAGTCCGATCCCAGCAGCGCGACGAGTTCCGACTCGGCCGATCCCACCCGGGCCGGGTTGATCGTCGTTCCCGCCTGGTAATGGTCGACCACCCGGGGGTCGACGTAGCTGGCCCGCGCGATCGCAGGCGTGTTCCCCAGAACGGATGCCGCATCGCGCATGGCATCCGCAACGGCACCTGCCCGGCCCCGCTGCGTGCGCTCCGGCCCATGCTGGGCGAGGCTCACGGCCGCCGCGATGGTGCCGTGCAGGGTGCGGAAGTCCTTGGCGGTGAACTCTCCCCCGGTGCGCAGCCGAACGAACTCGTTGATGTCGGCCGCCGACACCTCGCGCCACTCCTCACCGTTGCGCCAGGTGAGAAGCCGTCCGTCGGGTCCCCAGCTCATGCGGTCCCGCACGTAGGCCGCGAGGTCGGCGTCCTCCAGCTCGCTGTGCCACTCCTGGCCGCTCTTGGCGGGGAAGGTCAGCTCGAGCACATCCTCGTGCAGCAGCACGTGTGAGCACAGCAGCGTGGAGAGGCCGTGGCTGCCGTACTCGGCTTCGTACTGCTCGCTGCCCACGCGGAGCGAACCGACGTCGAGGAGCCGGAACGCCGCCGCGAGGGCACGGTCGCTGTCGTCGCCGCCGGCCCGGAGGGCACGGGTCACCTGCCCCCGGGCCCGCGGCAGCGAGGCGGCGAGTTCCAGCGCCCGGTCGAACTTGATCCGGTTGCGCTGCTCCCGCCACTGCGGATGGTAGATGTACTGGCGGCGGCCGGCGCCGTCGATGCCCGTCGCCTGGATGTGGCCGTTGGGATACGGGCAGATCCACACGTTGGTCCAGGCCGGCGGGATGGCCAGGCTGTTGAAGCGGCGGCGGAGCTCCGGATCGGTCACGGTGGCGCCGGTGAAGTCCCGGTAACTGGGTGCGCGACCGGAACGCGCGCGGGTGTACCCGGGGCGTGACGTGTTGCTGCGGCGAAGCCTGGGCATGAACGCGCCCGCTCAGCCGGCGAACGGGCGCACGGGCATCCCGGTCACGCCGACCTTCGCCCGGAACAGGGCGCCGGCCTGCGGCTGCTCGTCGGGCGCGAGCTCTTCCCGTGACGTCGTGATGAACAGTTCGTCGAGGCCCGCCCCACCGAAGGTGCAGGCCGTCACCTGCTTCGGCCCGACCTCGATGACCTCGTCCAGCTTTCCCTCGGGCGAGTACCGGTGCACGGTGCCGCTACCGTAGAGCGCGGTCCACACGCCGCCGTCGGCGTCCACGGTCAGCCCGTCGGGATGCCCGTGGCCGTCCGGGATCTCCACGAACGTGCGCCGACCGGTCAGCCCGGCGTCCCGGTCGTAATCGAACACGGCGATGCGACCGGTCGGCGTGTCGTTGTAGTAGGCGAGAGCCCCGTCGGGGCTCCACTCCAGCCCGTTCGAGATGGTGACGTCCTCGAGCACGATCCGCGTCGACAGGTCGGGGTCGAGCCGGTAGACCTTCCCCGCCCCCTGGCGCTTGTCGTATGCCATCGAGCCGCAGTAGAACCGGCCGTCGGGGTCGCATCCGCCCTCGTTCATGCGGATGTCCGGCGCACTCCAGAGCTCGGCCAGCGCCTGCACGCTGCCGTCGGGCGCCTGCAGGCCGAACCCGCGCTCCAGCCCGATCACCGCCCCTCCCCCGCGGCGCGGACGCACCACGGCCGCCACGGCTCCGACGTGCTCCCGCGTGACGGAGCCCGTGTCGGCGAGCGTGAGGATGTCGCCGGCCAGCATGTCGACGAAGCGCAGCCCGCCCCAGCTTTCCGACCAGACCGGCCCTTCGCCGTGGTACGTGATGGACGGGGTGATCTGCTCGGCTCGCATATCCCGAATCTAGCCCCGTGTGCGTCAACGCCCCAGTCAGCCGCTGACGCCCGTGGCGGCGTGGGCGGCGCCGACCGGCTTCGATTCGGAGGACCCGCGTTGGCGCAGGAAGATCGACAGGGTGACCATGCTCCCGACCGCCAGGAACTCGGACTGCCAGTTCTGCAGCGTGCGGTTCCAGAACTCGGGAGACGACACGTACCCCAGCCACGACACCGGGTCTTCGAGGTTCCTCAACTGCTCCTCGTTGAACTGCACCAGCCCCGCGACCGACTGCGCGCTCCAGGAGAGGAGGAAGATCAGCCCCATCACGATCAGGAGCGAATTCGAGAAGACGGCCAGACGCCATCCGCCGGCCTTCGCCCAGGTCGGGGAATCCGGCTTGATGTAGGCACCGACCATCTGTTCCTCGTCGGATTCGAACCCCTGCGTGCCGATTGCGCTGGATTCCGGTGAGCCTTTCTGCACCAGCCAGATCGTTGCGCCGATGAGCAGGAAGAACTGCAGGTACTCCGACTGCCAGTTCTCCGCCACGTCGACGACGAAGTCGGATGACGTGATGTACTGCAGGAACGACACCGGGCTCAGGCCGCTGCCGAGCTGTTGCTGGTTGTACAGCGCCACCCCGCTCACGGCCTGGCCGACGAGCGTGAGCAGGAAGATCACGCTGAAGAAGATGCTGAGTCCGTGCGGACCGAGTTTTGGTTTCATGATGTGCCCCTTACCGCTGCATCGCCGCGATGACGAACATGTACAGGAGGCCGGCGCCGATGAAGACGAGGTATCCGGTGAATGCGGTGCGCATGGTCACTCACTTCCCTTCCAGGTCACACAGGTACGGGCGGTCGACCCGGGCCGTGCATCCGGCGGCAGTCACGCGCCATCCGCTCGGCTCGAGGGCAAGGAACAGCACGTCGTTCTGGAGCATGACCTGGGCGGCGCGGGCGTAGGCGCGGCTGCTGTCGATCGCTCCCCCGGCGTCGAGGCCCAGTGCGGTGATGGCGCTGGCGCAGGGTGCTCCCTGATCGTCCTCGAGGGTGATGCGGGTGTTGTCGGTGAGGAGCCGGCAGGCGGCCGCTCCGTCGCCCGACGACAGGGCTGATTCGAAGTCGTCGGCAACGGATGCCGCTGCCGCGTCATTGCCGGCCGGGCCGGCGCATCCGCTGAGGGCGGCCACGACCGCGGCTGCCGCGGTGAGAGCGGCGAGGCGCGGCATCCGCGTGCGGAGTGGCGCATATTCCCGAGATGTCATATTCGCAATGTAGTCCGAATAGACAACGGCAGCAGGCCGGTGTTCGGGAAAAAAGCTGTCCAACCGTTATTTCCGCCGCTTGGCGGTGGGGGCTAGCGGCGCAGGATGTTCGCCGGGAGGGCGAGGGCGAGACAGACGCAGACGATGCCGGCGAAGAAGATGGGGAGCTGGAACGTGGTGACGGCGAAGGCCAGCCCGAACAGCCAGAAGCCGAGGATGAAGACGGCCAGCGCGACGATGAAGGCGATGACGTTCATGGGAGGAGGCTTCCTTTCACTGCGGGGACCGGGGTGCCGGTATATCGAGCGTACCGGTCATTCGCGCGATGGCTTCACCAGGCGCGGCAGGACGAGCCAGACCAGCAGCGTGAGCAGGCACACCACCCCGCCGGCGATGAACCCGGCTGTCCGGCCGAGGACCACGTCGAAGATCAGCAGAACGGTGCCGATGAGGATCGCGGCGACGCCGACGAGGGTGGAACGCACCAGGATGTTGCCGACCGCGACGATCTGTTCCATCGCGCGCCGGCGGAACAGCAGCCGGTGCAGGCTCACCGGGCCGAGCCCGAGGGCGGTGGTCAGGGCGGCCGTGCACACGAGGATCAGGTACACGGTGACCTGGTAACGGTCGAGGTCGGTGAACCGGGACTGGAACGCGACCGAGAGCAGGAAACCGGCGATGATCTGCGAGCCGGTCTGCGTGACGCGCAGCTCCTGGAGGAGGGCGTCCCAGTTGCGGTCCAGGCGTTCGGTCTCGGTCTCGTCGCGGCCGTCGTTCGGGAGCGCGTCGCGTTTCGAGTCCGATGTGTCACGGCGGGGCATGCTGCAGATGATAACCCGCATCCGTTGCCGCGAAACCGGGGTCGGTATTCCCGAGTTTTAGCGGCCACAACTCCGGTTTCGCGGAAGGAGACGGGGAGGCGCGCGCGGGGTGAATTCGGCAATTGACTTCTTCGAAGAGGTGTTCGAACATTGGAGTATGTCGTTGCCCCTGCCGAGCTCCCCTCCCGCCACCGCGCGGGAGCAGGTCGCCGTGCTGCAGCAGCGTATCTCCAGCATGCAGGCCACCAAGCTGGAGACCAAAACCCTCCCCACATCACCGGCGCTCGCCGCGGTGCTGCCCGGCGGCGCGCTCCGGCAGGGCGCCGCCTATTCCGTCGAAGGTTCGACCACCCTGGTGATGGCGCTTCTGGCCGGCCCGTCGCAAAGCGGATCCTGGTGCGGCGTCGT
This sequence comes from Cryobacterium tepidiphilum, assembly GCF_003716325.1. Taxonomy (GTDB): domain Bacteria; phylum Actinomycetota; class Actinomycetes; order Actinomycetales; family Microbacteriaceae; genus Cryobacterium; species Cryobacterium tepidiphilum. Next base: position 23,302 of record NZ_RDSR01000004.1, read on the forward strand.
CGGCCTGCCGGGTTTCGGCGTCGAAGCGGCCGCCCGGTTCGGCATCGAGCTGTCGCGCCTCGTGCTCGTTCCCACTCCGGGCGAGCAATGGCTCACCGTCACCGCCGCGCTCGTCGACGTGCTGGGCGTGGTGGTCACCCGCCCGCCGGCCGGCACCAGCGACGCGGAGGCCGCCCGGCTCGCCGCCCGACTGCGCCAGCGCGGCTGCACCCTCATCGTGGTGGGCGGCTGGCCGCAGAGCGAGGCCGTGCTCCGCATCGATTCCAGCCGGTGGACCGGCCTCGGACGCGGGCACGGCTACCTGTCGGGGCGCGAGGTGACCGTCGCCTCCGCCGGCCGCACCGGCTTCGACCGGCCGCGGCGCGCCGGGTTATGGCTGCCGGATGCGGAACAGCGTTTCCACGCATCGGCTCGGCCCCGTCCGGCCATCGTCCCCGATCTCCGGGAAGCGACCGGGTGACATGTCCGGCCGGCTGACCCGCACCATCGTGTTCTGGTGCCCGGACTGGCCCGTCGTCGCGGCCGGCCAGGCGGCCGGGCACGCGACGGAGGTGCCCCTCGCCCTCATCGACCGGGGCCTCGTCTTCGCCTGCTCCGCCGCCGCGCGGCGCGACGGGGTGCGCCGGGGCCTCCGCGTGCGGGAGGCGCAGTACCGCTGCACCGGGCTCGTCGTGGCGCCGTACGACCCGGTGCAGGACAGCCGCGCCTTCGAACCGGTGATCAGCAGGATCGAGGAGATCACCCCCGGGGTGCAGGTGGTGCGCCCGGGCACCTGTGCCATCCGTTCCCGGGGGCCGAGCCGGTACTACGGGGGCGAGGAGCAGGCCGCGGAAGCCGTCATCCGTTGCCTGCTGGAACTCGGTATCGAAGGCGCCCGCATCGGCATCGCCGACGGGCCGTTCGCCGCCGAGCAGGCCGCCCGCGCCACCGTGCCGGGCGCGCCGGTGCACGTCGTGCCGCCGGGCGGGTCGCCGGCGTTCCTCGCGCCGCTGCCGATCGGGATCCTCGCGGGCGACCGCCTCGCCACCCTGCTGCGGCGCCTCGGCGTGCACACGCTCGGGGAGTTCGCCGCCCTCGACGCGGGCGACGTGCGCCGCCGCTTCGGCGCCGACGGGGCCTTCGCCCACGAGAAGGCCGGCGGACGCGACAGCCGGAGCGTCGTGCCGCGGGTGCCTCCGAAGCTGTTCGACGCGGACGTCGTATTCGAACCGGCCCTCGACCGCACCGACCAGGTGACCTTCGGCATCCGCGCCACCGCCGACCGGTTCATCGAGACGCTCACGGCCGCGCGCCTGGTGTGCACGGCCGTGCGGGTGGCCGTGTACACGGAGTCCGGCGAGGTATCGGAACGCGTCTGGCTGCACCCTCGCTGGTTCAGCCCCGGTGATGTGGTCGACCGGGTGCGCTGGCAACTGCAGGGCGGCCAGGCGATCGACACCGGGCTGCGCTCCGGGGTCGCCCGGGTGCACATCAGCCCCGAGCGGATGGACTCCACGGCCCACCACGAGCAGGGACTCTGGGGATCCGGCCCCGACGAACGCATCCACCACGGCCTCACCCGGGTGCAGAGCATGCTCGGCCATGAGGGCGTGCTCACCGCGGTCATCGGCGGAGGCCGCCTGTTCGCCGACCGCCAGGTGCTGGTGCCGTGGGGCGACCGGCCCGCCGGCGACGGCCGGGCAGAGGCCGAGCCGTGGCCGGGGAGCCTGCCGGGGGTGGCGCCGGCCACGGTGTTCCCGGCCCGGCAGCCGGTGGCGCTGCTGCAAGCGGATGGCGCGCCCGTCGACGTCGACGACCGCGGGCTGGTCACCGGGGAACCCGCCCACTTCTCCCCCACCGGCAGCGCCCGTGACTACCGCGACGTGGAGGCCTGGGCGGGCCCGTGGCCGGTGACCGAACGCTGGTGGGACGCGGAACACGGTCGCGCCCTGCACCGGTTCCAGCTCGTCGACACCGACGGGAACGCCTGGCTGCTCACGCTGGAGGACCACCGCTGGTGGGCGGAGGGCTGCTATGACTAGGGAAGGGACGAGCGATGGGTTGGACTAACCCGCCGGTCTCCTGGTCGGAACTGGAGCGCAAGCTCTCCGACCCGCGCCCCGGCGCGCCCGCGAAGCCGGCGCAGCCGTCGGCGCGCGCCTCCGTGGCGCCGGCCGACCCGCTGCCGGTGGGTTCGGGCGCCCCGGCCGTGCCGTACGCCGAGTTGCACGCGCACTCCAACTTCAGCTTCCTCGACGGCGCCAGCTCGCCCGAACAGCTCCTGACGGAGGCGTCCCGGCTCGGCCTGTCCGCCCTCGCCCTGACCGACCACGACGGCCTCTACGGGGCGGTGCGCCTGGCCGAGACCGCGGAGGGCTTTCCGGGCGTAGCGACGGTGTTCGGCGCCGAGCTCTCGCTGGGCCTCGGCGCCCCGCAGAACGGCGTCGCTGACCCCGAGGGCACCCACCTTCTGGTGCTCGCGCGCGGGCAGGAGGGCTATCACAGGCTGGCGTCCGCGCTCACCCACGGGCAGCTGGGCGGAGGCGAGAAGGGCCGCCCCGTCTACGACCTCGACGAGCTGGCCGAGCAGGCCGGTGAGCGCTGGGTGATCCTCAGCGGATGCCGCAAGGGCACCGTGCGCCAGGCCCTCGCCTCGGGCGGCCCCGACGCCGCTGCCCGGGAGCTCATGCGCCTCGCCGAGCGCTTCGGTGCCGACAACGTGCACGTGGAGCTGTTCGACCACGGGCATCCGCTCGACAGCAGCACCAACGACATTCTGGCCGGCCTCGCCGGCGAGCTCGGCCTGCCCCTGGTCGCCACCACCAACGCCCACTACGCCCGGCCGGAGGAGCACCGGCTGGCGAACGCCGTGGCGGCGGTGCGCGCCAGGCGGAGCCTCGACGAGATGAACGGCTGGCTGCCCGCGGCGCCGTCGGCGCACCTGCGGAGCGGCGCCGAGATGGCCGCGCGGTTCGCCCGGTTCCCCGGCGCCGTGGCCGCGACCGTTCCCCTCGCGAAGGAGCTGGCCTTCCCGCTGCGGCGGGCCCGGCCGAAGCTCCCGCGGCAGGAGGTGCCGGAGGGACACACCCCGATGAGCTGGCTGCGCACGCTCACCTGGCAGGGCGCGGAGCGGAAGTACCCCGGGTACAACGACAACGTGCGCCGGCGCATCGAGAACGAGCTGGCCGTCATCGAGGCGAAGGACTTCCCCGGCTACTTCCTCATCGTCTACGACATCGTGCAGTACGCCCGCAGCCGCGGCATCCTCTGCCAGGGCCGGGGCTCGGCCGCGAACTCGGCCGTGTGCTACCTGCTCGACATCACCGCCGTGGACTCGATCTTCTACCGGCTGCCGTTCGAGCGGTTCCTTTCCAGCCTGCGCGAGGAGGAACCCGACATCGACGTGGACTTCGACTCCGACCGCCGGGAGGAGGTGATCCAGTACGTGTACGCGAAGTACGGGCGGCTGAACGCGGCGCAGGTGGCGAACGTCATCAGTTACCGGCCGAAGTTCGCGGTGCGCGACATGGCCAAGGCCCTCGGCTACAGCCCGGGGCAGCAGGATGCCTGGTCGAAGCAGATCGAACGCTGGGGCGGGCAGGTGGCGCCGACCGACCACGACATCCCGCAGCCGGTCATCGACCTCGCCGACAAGGTGCTGAAATTCCCGCGGCACCTCGGCATCCACTCCGGCGGCATGGTGCTCACCGACCGCCCGGTGGGCGAGGTGTGCCCCATCGAGCATGCCCGCAAGGAGAACCGCACGGTGCTGCAGTGGGACAAGGACGACTGCGCCTGGATGGGCCTGGTGAAGTTCGACCTGCTGGGCCTCGGCATGCTCGCCGCCCTGCAGTACACCTTCGACCTCGTCGGCGAGCACCTCGGCGAGCACTGGGCGCTCGACACGATCCCCAAGGAGGAGGCCGGCGTCTACGACATGCTGTGCCGCGCCGACTCGATCGGCGTGTTCCAGGTGGAGAGCCGCGCGCAGATGGGAACGCTCCCCCGGCTGCAGCCGCGCCGGTTCTACGACCTCGTGGTGGAGATCGCACTGATCCGGCCGGGCCCCATCCAGGGTGGGGCGGTGCATCCGTATATTCGCCGCCGCACCGGCGCGGAGAAGGTGACCTACCTGCATCCGAAACTCGAACCGGTGCTGGAGCGCACGCTCGGGGTGCCGCTCTTTCAGGAGCAGCTCATGCAGATGGCGATGGCCATCGGCGGCTGCACCGGGGAGGACGCCGACCTGCTGCGCCGGGCGATGGGCTCCAAGCGCGGGGTGGAGAAGATCGAGGTGCTGAAGAATCGGCTGTACGAGGGCATGGCGGGCAATGGCATCACCGGCCAGGTCGCCGACAGCATCTACGAGAAGATCGAGGCGTTCGCCAACTTCGGGTTCGCCGAGAGCCACTCGATCAGCTTCGCCCTGCTCGTCTACGCGAGCTCGTGGCTGAAGCTGCACTACCCGGGGGCGTTTCTGGCCGCGCTGCTGCGGGCGCAGCCGATGGGGTTCTACTCCCCGCAGTCGTTGGTGGCGGATGCGAGGCGGCACGGCGTCGAGGTGCGCCGGCCCGACATCCTGCTCTCGGGTTCCGAGGCCGGGCTGGAGCCGCTGGCGGGGAGCACGGCCGCGACCGGGCGGGCGGACTGCCTCGACCCGGAGCAGCCGGCCGTGCCGCCGTTCGACCGTTCGGTGCCGCCGAACACACAGGCGCACCGCCGCGACGGCGCCTTCGCCGTGCGGCTCGGACTTGCCGAGGTCAGCGGCATCGGCGAGGCGCTGGCGGAGCGCATCGTCGCCGAGCGCACCGCGGACGGCCCCTACCGGTCCATGGCGGATGTCGCGCGCCGGGTGGGGCTCACCACCGAGCAGCTCGAGGCGCTCGCGGCCGCCGGCGCCTTCGCCGGCCTCGGCCTGGAGCGCCGGGAGGCGCTGTGGAGCGCCGGCGAGGCGAGCCAGGAGCGGGCCGACTACCTGAAGGGCTCGGTGGTGGTCGTGCAGCCGCCGCTGCTGCCGATGCTGAGCCCCGCCGAGCAGGTGGTGTACGACCTCTGGGCCACCGGCATCTCCCCCGACGACCACCCGATCCGGCACGCCCGCGACGCCCTCCGCGCCCGCGGGGCGCTCCCCATCGAGACGCTGGCCGGCCACGAGACCGGGCGCCGCATCCACGTGGGCGGCGTGGTCACCCACCGGCAGCGCCCGTCGACGGCCGGCGGCGTCACCTTCTTGAACCTCGAGGACGAGACCGGCACGCTCAACGTGATCGCGGGCGTCGGGGTGTGGAACCGGTACCGGCGCATCGCCCGGGAGGCGCCCGCCCTGGTGGTGCGCGGCATCCTGGAGCGCTCGCCGGAGGGCGTCACCAACCTCGTCGCCGACGCATTCGAGCCGCTCCCGATCAGCGCGCCGCACGCCTCCCGCGACTTCCGCTGACCTCCCGCGCTCAGCCCCGCGACACCGGACTTGTGGTCGCTATATAACGACCACAACTCCCGTTTCGCGTCACGTGTTTCGGCGCACAGCGGAGGGTCACACGGGCGCGACCCATGGGCTCGGTTACCCTCGAACGGTGATGGATGACCGCTACGGGCAGGACGTGCTCGCCCCCGGCTGGCAGAAGGCCGGCCGTATCGCCATTCCCCGCCAGGAGGCCACCCGCGATCTCGTGGTCGAGGACGTGGCGACCGGGTTCTGCGGGGCGGTGGTCCGCGTGGAGAAGAACATCGTCACCCTCGAGGACCGGCGTGGCAAGCTGCGCCTGTTCCCGCTGGGCGGCGGGTTCCTCATCGATGGGCAGCCCGTCGTGCTCGTGAACCCCACCATGGCCGCGACGAAGACCCGGGCACGCACGGCATCCGGCTCGTTCGCGGTGACGGATGCGCCGGCCCGCGTCGCCCGCGCCAGCCGCATCTTCGTCGAGGGCCGGCACGACGCCGAGCTGGTGGAGAAGGTGTGGGGCGCCGACCTCCGCGTCGAGGGCGTCGTCGTCGAGTACATCGAGGGTGTCGACAACCTCGCGGAGCTTCTCGCCGAGTTCCAGCCCGGCCCCACCCGCAAGGTCGGCGTGCTCGTCGACCACCTCGTCACCGGGTCGAAGGAGAGCCGGATCGCCGACGCCGTGGCGCGCGGCCCGCACGGGCGCAATGTGCTCGTGGTTGGGCATCCGTTCGTCGACATCTGGCAGGCGGTGAAGCCCGCACGGGTGGGCCTCACCGCGTGGCCGAAGGTGCCGCGGGCGATCGAGTGGAAGCACGGCATCTGCCAGGCGCTCGGCTGGCCCCATGACGACCAGGCCGACATCGCGCGGGCGTGGCAGCGCATCCTCGGCCAGGTGCGCACCTATGCCGACCTGGAACCCGACCTGCTTGGCCGGGTGGAGCAGCTGATCGACTTCGTCACCGTCGACCGCCACTAGCACTGCCCGCCTGCTCCCTGCTCGCCTGCCTGCCCGCCCCGAGCCGTTTGCAGGAGCGGAGGTGTGTCGCAGGCCCGCCTGCCCACAGACGCACGCCGACACGCCGGCGGCATCCTGCCAGCAACGGATGCCGATGGCACCGGCAGGTGACGGCAAAGTAACAGTTTGAAACTTTTCTCAAATGAGGGCGGCGGATACACAGGCAAGTGAGCTAGTGTCTGTAAGGAAGTTGTAGTGATTGCACGTCTTAACGCATTGACCCCGGTCTGTGCGCCATATTCCTTTTGGAAGCGGACGACGAATACCGCGACGAACGGCCCCGACAGTCGGGGTCGATCTAACACTCCTGGAGGAGTTTCAACAATGGCAACAGGTACCGTGAAATGGTTCAACGCTGAAAAGGGCTTCGGCTTCATCGCTCCCGACGACGGAAGCGCCGACGTGTTCGCGCACTACTCCGCGATCGCTTCGAGCGGCTACCGCTCGCTCGACGAGAACCAGAAGGTCGAGTTCGAGGTGACGCAGGGCCCCAAGGGTCCGCAGGCCGAGAACATCCGCGGCCTCTAATCTCAGAGCCCCGCAGCTTCTAGACACGTTCTAGAGGAAACGCCCCCGCTTCGGCGGGGGCGTTTCTGTGTTCGCGGCGTTCAGGAAGCGGTGGCGGCGTCGACCAGGGCACGCAGGGCGATTGCGTCGAACGGCGCGTGCACCTTCGCGTCGTTGTCGAAGTACACGTACACGTCGCGGCCGAGACCGTCGGGGCACGTTTCGCCGCTGGTCCAGCCGGCGATCCGCTCGGCCCACTGCGCCAGCAGCTCCTCGGAATACCCCGACACGTACAGCTCCTCCGCCCCGTGCAGGCGCACGTACACGAAATCCGACGTGACCTCGGTGAGCAGCGGCCAGCGGTTCGCGGTGTCCGCCACGACCAGCCCGATGTCGTGCCGGCGCAGCACGTCGTAGAACCGGTCGTCGACGAAGCTGGCCGAGCGCACCTCGAGTGCATGGCGCAACGGATGCTCCGCCCGGGCCACCAGATGCGTGCGCCCGTCGACCTTCGCGTCGTGTTCGGTCGCCAGGTCGGCGGCCGCGGTGGTGCTGCGTGGCAGCAGCGCGAAGAACCGTTCCAGCTGCTCCTCGTCGAAGGCGTGCCGCTCGGGCAGCTGCCACAGGATCGGCCCGAGCTTGTCCCCGAGCGCCAGCACCCCGGATGCGAAGAAGTTCGCCAGCGCGGTGCGCGAATCGCGCAGTCGCAGCATGTGCGTGATGTACCGGGGACCCTTGACCGTGAACACGAAGTCGTCGGGCGTCTCATCGTGCCAGCGCTGGTAGCTCTCCGGGCGCTGCAGCGAATAGAAGGAGCCGTTCAGCTCCACCGAGTCGAACTTCCGCGAAGCGAACTCGAGCTCGCGCCGCTGCGGGAGACCCGCCGGGTAGAAGACCTTGCGCCACGGGGCATACCGCCACCCCGAAATGCCGATCCGCACCCGAGGTGCCGCAGAGCCCACGTTCCCCACGCTACCCGGCTCGGTAGCATGACACCCATGTCCATCAAACTTGAGAATGTCGGCATCGCCGTTCGTGACCTCGAAGCGACGATCTCCTTCTTCACCGATCTCGGCCTGAGGGTCGTCGGCCGTGACACGGTCAGCGGTGACTGGACCGACACCGCTGTCGGCCTTGACGGCAACCACGCGAACATCGCGATGCTGCAGACGCCGGACGGTCACGGGCGCCTCGAGCTCTTCGAGTACATCCACCCCGACGCGATCGACACGGAGCCGACCCGCCCCAACGAGATCGGCATGCACCGCGTCGCCTTCTCCGTCGACGACATCGACACAGCCCTCGAGATCGCCGCGCGGCACGGCTGCTACCCGCTGCGTGGCGTGGCGACCTATGAGGACATCTACAAGCTCACGTACCTCCGCGGTCCCAGCGGCATCCTCGTGATGCTCGCCGAGGAGCTGAAGAAGAACTGAGGGCCGACCGGCCGTCAATAGCGGTCGCGGCATCCGTTGCCCTGACTGCTGCGGCATGGGTCTGGGAAGGGGGCAGGCGCCAGAACACGCGCCCGCTTCGCAAACCCACGCTGGGCGGTCTCTTCGCGACGCGGACTACCCGACCAGGTCCTGCCAGCCGTCGCCGTCGACGTACTCGAAGATGAGGTTCGTCTCGGTGTGTGCGACCGCCGGATGCTCGGTGAGGTGCTCGAGAACGAAGTCGCGGAGATCGGAAGCGTCGACGGCGGCCACGTGGATGAGGTAGTCGTCGGCCCCGGCGACATGGAACATGCCGATCACGCCGGGCCAGTGCGGCGCCGAGTTGCGGAAGTCGTCGATCTGCTCGCGCGCGTGCCTCACCAGCCGCACGGCGATGAGGGCCTGCAGCGACGCGCCCAGGGCGGCGAGGTCGATGTTGGCCCGGTATCCACGGATGTGCCCGAGCTGCTGCAGCCGACGCAGCCGCAGCGACACGGTGGACTCGGCGACACCGATCTCCGACGCCAGTGCGGCACCGGATGCCCGCGCGTTCACGGAGAGGGCGCGGAGCAGGGCCCGGTCGACGCGGTCGAGGTCCGACTTGTGTGAGTCCATGATTCTCCTGTCCTCGTGCAGTTTACGCGGGGCGCATCAGCTGCGACCGAGCCGGCGGCGCAGCAGGTCGATGCGCTTCTGCAGCTGGGTGACGCTCGCCTGCGCGACCGCGGGGCCGCCGCAGAGCCGGCGCAGCTCGGCGTGCACCATGCCGTGCGGCTCCTGCGACAGCTTGGACCACATGCCGACGAGGCTGTTGAGCAGCGCGCGTTGCTCCTTGAGCGTGCGGTACAGCGCCACGGGTTCCTCCGGGGCGTCAGCGGATGCCGGCTGGCTCTTGCGGCGGTCCGACGCACGCTTGGCCTGCCGGGCCTGCCGCTGCCGCAGCAGCTCCGACACCTGCTCGGGCTCGAGCAGCCCCGGGATGCCGATGAAGTCGAATTCCTCGTCGGTGCCCGGCTCGGCGAGCTGCCCGAACTCGGTGCCGTCGAAGACGACCTTGTCGAACGTCGCCTGCGAGTCGAGGGCCTCCCAGGTGAACTCCTGGGTGAGGTCCTCCGAGGCCTTGTCCTCGCGGTTCGCCTCGGCCACCATGGCGTCTTCCGGGTTCTCCGTCTCGTCGTCACCGTGGTTGCGGCGGTCGAGGGCATGGTCGCGCTCGAGCTCGAGGGCGTTCGCGAGGGCCATCAGCCCGGGCACGTTCGGCAGGAAGATCGACGCCGTCTCGCCGCGGCGCCTGGCGCGCACGAAGCGCCCGATCGCCTGCGCGAAGAACAGCGGGGTGGATGCGCTGGTCGCGTACACCCCGACGGCGAGGCGCGGCACGTCGACGCCTTCCGACACCATGCGCACGGCCACCATCCACCGGCTGGTGCCCTGCGAGTACTCCTCGATCCGGTCGCTGGCCTCCTTCTCGTCGGAGAGCACGACCGTGACCGGTTGGCCCGAGATCTCCCGGAGGATGTCGGCGTACGCGCGCGCGGTCGTCTGGTCGGTCGCGATCACGAGGCCCCCGGCATCCGGGATCGCCGAGCGCACCTCGCTCAGGCGTTGGTTCGCCGCCCGCAACACGGCCGGGATCCACTCCCCCGTCGGCTCCAGCGCCGTGCGCCACGCCTGGGAGGTGATGTCCTTGGTGTTTCCCTCGCCGAGCTTGGCCTCCATCTCGTCGCCGGCCCGGGTGCGCCAGCGCATCTGCCCGGCGTAGACCATGAACATGACCGGCCGCACGACGCCGTCTTCGAGCGCGCGCCCATAGCCGTAGTTGTAGTCGGTCTGCGAGACGCGGATGCCCTCCCGGTCGGGCAGGTAACTCACGAACGGGATGGGCGCCGTGTCGGAGCGGAACGGGGTTCCGGTGAGCGAGAGGCGCTTCGTCGCCGGCTCGAACGCCTCACGGATGGCGTCGCCCCAGCTGAGCGCATCGCCACCGTGGTGCACCTCATCGAGGATCACGAGGGTGCGCGCCGATTGGGTGAGCTCGCGGTGCAGCGCGGCCCGCGCGGCGACCTGCGCGTAGGTGACCGCGATGCCCTGGAAGTGGCTGCCGTAGCGGCCATGACTGTTTCTGAACGACGGGTCCAAACGGATGCCGGCGCGCGCGGCAGCATCCGCCCACTGCTTCTTGAGGTGTTCGGTCGGTGCCACCACGGTGACCCGGTCGATGATGCGGCGCGCGCGCAGCTCAGCGGCCAACCGCAGGGCGAACGTCGTCTTGCCGGCGCCCGGCGTGGCGGCGGCGAGGAAGTCGCGCGGCTCGTGCACGAAGTAGGCCTCGAGGGCCTCGGCCTGCCAGGCGCGCAGCTTCTGAGCGGTGCCCCAGGCGGCGCGCTCCGGGAACCCGGGGGGAAGGTGCTCGGCTGCGCTGGTGCCCGGATGGGGACCGGAGGCAGGCGAGGTAGTCACGTGGCCCCAGTCTACCAAGCGCTCGCTCCTGCTCACTCGCGGCAGAGGTGCAGAATGAAACAATGACGAACCAGCAGCATCCGTGGTCGAGGTATGTGGCGCTCGGTGACTCCTTCACCGAGGGGATCGGGGATCCCGAGCCGGACAGTCCGGGCGGCCACCGGGGTTGGGCCGACCGGGTCGCGGAGGTTCTGAGCCAGGGCAGCGACGACTTCGCCTACGCCAACCTCGCCGTGCGCGGCAAGCTCATCGCCCAGATCGTCGACCAGCAGGTGGACGCCGCGATCGAGCTGCACCCCGACCTCATCACCATCTCGGCCGGCGGCAACGATGTCATCCGGCCCGGCACCGACCCGGATGCGATCGGCGCGCTGTTCGAGTCGGCCATCGAGCGCCTCGGCAGCACGGGCGCCACGATCGTGATCTTCACCGGCGTCGACGTGGCCTTCACGCCCGTCTTCCGCGGCATCCGTGGCAAGGTGGCGATCTACAACGAGAACCTGCGCGCCATCGCCGAGAAGTACGACTGCATCGTCGCCGACCTCTGGGCGCTGCGGGAGGTGCAGACGACCCTGATGTGGTCGGCGGACCGGCTGCACCTCAACCCGCTCGGCCACCATACGGTGGCGCGCATGGTCCTCGACGCGCTGAACGTGCCGAACGACCTCGAGCCGCGGCGCCCCGAGCCGATGCCCGGGGTCACGTGGCGCAAGGCCAGAAGCGAGGACCTCGTCTGGGCGCGGGAGTACCTGGTGCCGTGGGTGCTGCGGCGCATCCGCCACCAGTCCTCCGGCGACCACGTGTCGCCGAAGCGGCCGCACGCCGCGCCGTACCGCTGAGGCGGGCCCGCGCCTCGCTGACGCCGCTCAGCCGGTGTGGCCGACCGCCGAGCCCGGCCAGGGCACCTCTTCACCGGGGCGTGGCGGCGCCGGCGGGGTGCCGTCCCCGAACGGGCGGCCGCCGAGCTCCTCGCGGTGGTGCGGCAGCAGCCATCCGCTCTCATCGGGCCCCTTCGGCACGATGCCGGTCGGATTGATGTCGCTCTGCACGATGTAGTAATGCTTCTTGATCTGCGCGAAGTCGATCGTGTCGCCGAAGCCGGGCGTCTGGAACAGGTCACGCGCGTATGCCCAGAGCACCGGCATCTCGGTGAGCTTGTTGCGGTTGCACTTGAAGTGGCCGTTGTAGACGGCGTCGAAGCGGGCGAGGGTCGTGAACAAGCGGATGTCCGCCTCGCTGATGCTCTCCCCCACCAGGTAGCGCTGGGTCGCCAGGCGTTCCTCGAGCCAATCGAGCCGGGCGAAGAGGCGGTCGTACGCGCGGTCGTACGCGCCCTGCGTCCCCGCGAACCCCGCGCGGTAGACGCCGTTGTTGACGTCGCGGAAGACGACCGCGTTCACCTCGTCGATCTCATCGCGGAGCCGCTCCGGGTAGAGGTCGGGGGCGCCGTCGCGGTGGAACGCGGTCCACTCGGTCATGAAATCGAGGGTGATCTGCGGGAAGTTGTTCGTGACGACCTGCCCGCTCGGCACGTCGACGATCGCGGGCACCGTGATGCCGCGCGGGTAGTCGGGGTAGCGGGCGAAGAACGCCTGCTGCAGGCGGTCGATCCCGAGCACCGGGTCCACTCCCCCGGGGTCGAGGTCGAAGGTCCAGCTGCGGGCGTCGTGGGTGGGGCCGGGCAGGCCCAGCGAGATGGCGTCCTCGAGGCCGAGCAGGCGCCGGGAGATCACCGTGCGGTTCGCCCACGGGCAGGCGCGTGCGGCAACGAGGCGGTAGCGGCCCGCCTCGACCGGCCACAGCAGGCGTCCATCCGCATCGCGGGCGCGTTCGCTGTCGGGCAGCACCCGTCCGTCGGCGTCGTGGTCGCCCTGCGCGTCGGCGGTGATGCGGTCGTCGATGTAGTTCGTGTCCCGGGTGTATTCCTGGCCGCCGGTCACATAGCGGCCCGGTTGCGTGGTGTCGGTCTGGCTCATCCCTCCACGCTAACCCCGTCAGCGCCCGGGGTGTGTGAGCCGCCAGCCGAGGCTGGGGCCGGCCACGTCGTCCGCGAGCACCAGCGGAACGCTCACCGCCTTCGCCCCTCCGGTGAACTCCACGGAGCCCACCTCATCCCCCGCGTCGCCCTCGGTCACGGGGCGGGCGGTGACCGCAGAGGTCACCGGCGTGTCCGACCAGACCAGCACCGAGGCATCCGTCGCCGCGACCAGGGTCGCCGACTCGCCCCATTCGGTCGTGTATCGGCCGAAGGACTCCCCCTTCGTGGCGAGGCCCAACTGCTGGAACCCCGGTTGCACGCTGTCGATGAGGGCGCCGATGTCGTCGTCGAGCTCGGGATGCGTGTCGCCGCCGAGGAGCACGCCGACGAGCGTGACGGTGGTGTCGCCGACGGGCACCTGGGCCGCGAAGAGCAGGCACGCGCCTGCTTCATCGGTGGTGCCGGTCTTGATGCCGGTGACCCCGTGCGTGCCCAGCAGGTGGTTGGTGTTGGTGAGCGCGCCGACCGTTGGCAGGGTCGCGGTGGGCAGGGCGACAATGGATGCGAGGACCGGATTGGCCATCACGAGCTTGGCCAGGTCGACGAGGTCGGCGGGCGTGCTCCGGCTGGACGGGGACAGCCCGCTCGTGTCCGCGACCGTCGTGCCGTCGAGGCCATGCGCCTTCAGCCAGTCCTTGGCGATGGGGAGGTAGGCGTCCACCGATCCGTAGGCCCAGTTGACCAGGGTCACGGCGTAGTTGTTCGCGGAGGGAAGCAGCATGCCGGTGAGGGCCTGGCGTTCGGTCAGCACCATGCCGGGCACGACGGGGGCGACCGAACCGTTCTCGGCGAGCTCGTCGTAGTAGATGTCGACGTCCGCATCGGTGAAGGTGATGTCCGGCCCCTGCTCGTCACCCGAGAGCGGCTTCGCCTGCAGGATCAGCAGGGCCGTGACCATCTTGGTGATGCTCGCGATCGGAACCGGTGACTGGTCACCGTGGGTCTCCAGCACGCCGGGGAAACCGACCGCGCCGATCGCGCCCGCGCCGTAGTCCGGCCAGTCCGGCTGCACGGCGGGGGCTGCGAGGGTGGCGGGCTTCGCCAGTGTTGCGGCGACGGCGGAGACCGGCGCTGTCGCGGCGGTGACCGTGTAGATGAGGGCGGCCAGGACCAGGGCGAGCGCCCCGAAGACGGTCAGGCGGCGTCGACGGTAGACCTGGCGACGGGACAACGGCATTGGTCGATTCTATCGGCGGCCCCCTGTGCTGATGCCGGGAGGGCGGGCGCGGTCAGGTGCGGAGCGCGTACAGCGCGACGGCGCTGGCCGAGGCGACGTTCAGCGAATCCACCCCGTGCCGCATCGGGATCGTGACAACCGTGTCGGCGTGGCCGAGGGCGGCCCGACTGAGCCCGTCCCCCTCCGCGCCGAGCACCAGGGCGACGCGCTCGGGCGCATCGGCCGCGAACGCGTCGAGCGACACCGCGTGGTCGGCGAGTGCCAGCGCGGCGATGTGAAAGCCGGCAGCGTGCAGCATCGGCGCCGCCTCGCCCCACTCGGGAAGGCGTGTCCACGGCACCTGCAGCACGGTGCCCATGCTGACCCGCACGCTGCGGCGGTAGAGCGGGTCGGCGCAGCGCGGCGTGACCAGCACGGCGTCGGCGCCGAGGCCCGCGACCGAGCGGAAGATCGCGCCGACGTTGGTGTGGTCGACGATGTCCTCGAGGATCACGATGCGCCGGGCGTCGCCGATGAGCTCCGGCACCGGTGCGAGCGCCGGGCGGTGCATGGCGGCCAGGGCCCCGCGGTGCAGGTTGAACCCGGTGAGCTGCTCGAGAAGCGCCGGCTCGGCGACGTACACGGGGAGATCGGGGTAGTCCTCGAGTGCCGGTGCCAGGTCGGCGAGCCATTGCTCCTGCAACAGCACCGACCGCGGACGGTGGCCGGCGGCGAGGGCCCGCCGGATCACCTTGGGCGACTCGGCGATGTACAGGCCCCCCTCGGGCTCGAGCACCCGCCGCAGGGCCACGTCGGTCAGCTTCGCGAAGTCGGCCAGCCCCGGCAGGCCGAGGTCGGAAACGGGGATGATCTGCACGGGGTCGCCTTTCCTTAGGACGCGTGTCCCAGCGTGCCATTTTACGGAAACAAAGCGGCCCGCCTGCGCGTTGCAGGTGGTGGCGTAGGGTCACGGGAGAGGTGTGAATGAGAACGAGCACAACGGATGCGGCGGTGGACCGCCTCGCGCAGCTGCTGCGGGGCAAGACGGTGGCGGTGCTCACCGGGGCCGGGGTGAGCACGGACTCGGGAATCCCCGACTATCGCGGCGAGGGCGCGCCGCGGCGCACCCCGATGACGTTCCAGACGTTCCTGGCCGACGAGCGGGCGCGGAAGCGGTACTGGGCCGGCAGCCACCTCGGGTGGCGGCGGTTCCGGTCGGCGCAGCCGAACGCCGGCCACCGGGCGCTCGCCGAGCTGGAGGCATCCGGCGTCATCAACGGCGTCATCACCCAGAACGTCGACGGGCTGCACACGCGTGCCGGCTCCCGTCGGGTCGTGGAACTGCACGGTTCGATGGACAAGGTGGTGTGCCTCCGCTGCGGACAGGCCTACGCCCGGGAGAGCGTTGCCGCCCGGCTGGAACAAGAGAACCCCGGCCTGGCCGAGGCGGTGACGATCGCGCCCGACGGCGACGCGGAGGTGTCCGACGTCGGCGCGTTCACCATCCCGGTCTGCACAGTCTGCGGGGGCATGCTGAAGCCCGACGTGGTCTTCTTCGGGGAGCTCGTGCCGGTGCGGCGCTTCGCCGCCGCCGCTTCCCTCGTGGCGGGTGCTGACGCGCTCCTGGTGGCGGGCTCCTCCCTCGCGGTCAATTCCGGCATCCGCCTGGTGGAACTGGCCAGGCGCGGCGGTGCGCCGATCGCCGTCGTGAATCGCGGCCTCACCAAGGGCGACGCGCGGGCTCTGGTTAAACTGGACGCCGGAACGTCGGAGACGCTGGCTGCGCTCGCCGCCAGGCTCTCCGGTTCGAGGACCGACAGCAAAGAAATGGCAGGCGGATGACTCGTTTTTCGATTGTGCGGCACGGCCAGACCGACTGGAACCGGGAACAGCGGATCCAGGGCAGCACGGACATCCCCCTGAATTCGACCGGACGCGCCGAGGCGGCCGAGACCGGCGCGCGGCTGCGGGACCGGGTGTGGCACGGGGTAGTGGCGAGCCCGCTCGCTCGCGCGGAGGAGACGGCCCGCATCATCGCCGGGGAGCTCGGGCTGCCGGCGCCCCGGGTGCTCGAGGGCTTCACGGAGCGGCGCCACGGTGCGATCGAGGGTCTGACGTTCGCCGAGCGCCAGGCGCGCTTTCCCGACGGCGTGCCGGTTCCGGGTCTCGAAACCCGCCGCGAGGTGCTCGACCGGGTGCTGCCGGCCCTCGGGGAGCTCGCGAGCGAGAACGACGGCCGTTCCCTGCTGGTCGTGACGCACGGGGGCGTGATCGGCACGCTCATCCGGCACAGCACCAACGGCGAACGGCCCCGTCACGATGAGCTCATCGCCAACGGCTCGGTGCACGACTTCGAGTGGCAGGGCGGCCGCCTCGTCCTGACGAAGTTCGAGTCCACGTTCCGGAACGTCGACGAGATGGTCAAGCGCTGACGCGCACGCCGGTCAGGGCACGCGCACGGTGAGAGCGCCGGGCACGACCCAGGTCGTGAGCGCGACGCAGTCGCCGAAGCCGTCGCCGTCGAGTTCGACGGCCTCCTCGCGGCGGAGCGACACCGTCAGCGACCGGCCGCGCGAGTAGTTCAGCGCGCGCACCTCGCCCATCATCATCTTCCGGCCCAGCCGGGAGCGGCGCAGTACGCCGTTCTCCCAGACGATCTTGATCACGATCTGCACCCAGCCGACGAACCCTTCCGGACGCAGCACGATAATGTCGAGCAGCCCGTCGTCGACGGCCGCGTCGGGCAGCAGCAGCACGTTCGCCTGCAGGGAGCCGCAGTTGCCGACGATGATGGTGTGCGCCCACACGGACCGCACGCGTCCGTCGTCGAGTTTCATCCGCATCCGCAGCCGGTTCTTGTCGCGCAGCGCTTTCACGATGGCGCCCACGTAGGCGATCCAGCCGAACTTCTTCTTGAGCTCCTCGTCGGTGTTGGCGAGCATCTTGGCGTCGAGGCCCAGCCCGGCCATCACGAGGTAGGCGTGCCGGCTCTTCGTGCCGTCGCCGTGGCGGAGGTCGATCATGCCCAGGTCGATCGCGCGGTCCTGGCCGGAGAACGCCGTGTGGATGGAGTGCCCGAGGTCGTCGAGGGTGAGGTCCATGTTGCGGGCGAGGAGGTTCCCCGTTCCCGACGGGACGAGGGCCAGCGGCAGGCCGCTGCCCTGGAGCTGCTCGGCCACCGCGCGCACCGTGCCGTCGCCGCCGGCGACGATGACCATGCTCGCCCCGGCATCGACGGCCTGGGTGGTCGCGCCCTGCCCGGGGTCCTCGGCGGTGGTCTCGTACCACTGCGTCTCGCCCCAGCCGGCCTCGGCCTGCTCCGTGGCCACGACCGGCTCGAGGGTCTCGCGGTCGACCTTGGTGGGGTTGTAGACGACGGCCGCGAACCGGGTTGCGGGAGCTGGTTTGCGGGGCTCGGTCATGACCTCAACCTAGCGCGGTGTGCTCGCTCGCGTCAGGCGTCGGCGAGCGACCACTCGAGGAACGCGAGCAGCCGCGCCCACGCGTCCGCCGCCGCCGCCGGGTCGTACGTCTGGGGGTTGGTGTCGTTGAAGAACGCATGCCCGGCACCCGGGTACACCTGCGCCGTGAGGTCGACGCCGGCGTCCGTCATGGCCGCCGTCACCTCGGGCAGGCTCCGCATGAGCCTCTCGTCGGTCCCCCCGTAGAAGGCGTAGACGGATGCCGTGATGTCGCCCACCGCGTCAAGCGCCGGCGGGCTGCCGTAGAACGGTGCGGCCGCGACGATGCGCGGGTCTGCCGCCGCGAGGGCGAAACTGTAGCTGCCGCCGAAGCAGAAGCCGGTGACGGCGATGCGCTCCGCCACCTCCGGCCGCGCGGCGAGGTGGTCGACGCAGGCGTGCAGCGCGTCGAGGGCGAAGCGCGCGAAGTCGGGGGCATGGATCGGGGCCATGCGCTCTCGCAGCAGGGGCTGGCCGGCGCTCCGCACGGCGGGGTCGGGGTTGAACATGATCGACTGGAGCTCGGTGCCGAGCTCCGCCGGGATGCCGACCGGGCCGAGGAGGTCGGGGGCGATCGTGATGTAGCCCTCCGCAGCCAGCCGGTCCGCGACATCCGTGATGTGGTCGACGAGTCCCCAGATCTCGTGGATGAGGACCACCCCGCCCCGGGCCGGCCCGGTTGGCTCGCAGAGGTACGCGGAGACGGCGCCGCCTGGCAGGTCGATCATCTGGCCCATGGCGTCAGGCTAACACCGGGGCACCACGGCGTTCAGGGGGTCGGCGTGGGACTCTCGGTCATGCTCTTCTTCAGCATCTCGTCCATCACAGGCGCCTTCTTGTCGTTCGTCGTCAGCGGCGGGATGCCCCAGTCGCTCTCGATGGTGTGCAGCAGCGAATAGTGGGTGAACGCGGTGTCGGTGGAGTATGAGGCCTTGGCGGCGGGCCCGGCGAAGATCGTCGTGACCCGGTTGTCGCGCTTCTCACCCTCGTCCCAGGTGACGACCAGCAGCGAGTTCTGGGTGGTGAACGCGGGCGACGCGAGGATCCGTGGAACCTCAGCGGCCAGCCAGTCGTCGCCGGTCGTGATCGGGCAGTCGTGCATGTCGTTGCAGAGGTCGGGGGTGATGAACGCGTAGTCGGGAAACGTCGACTCCTGCTTCAGGTCGTGCGCCAGGCGGCTGAACGGAACGTCGTGGGCCCTGCAGTACTTTTCGCTGTCGGTCACCTCGGGGTAGTACAGGAACGGGTTGTGCCGCACCGCGTACGGGTCGGCGTCATGGTCGGTGCACGGCGCCGGCATGCCCTCGGCGTACAGCTTCCAGGTGCGTCCCGCCTGTTCGATCCGCCGTGCGATCGACGGCACCTTCGCGGCGCATTTCGACGACACGCAGTCCGTGGTGATGCCGGCGGTGGTGCCGCTGGTGAGGGCGATGTAGTTCGGGAGGCTCGGGTTGGTGATGGCCGAGTAGTTCGTTGCCAGCGCCCCCTCGTCGGCGAGCTTGTTGATGAACGGGGCGTCCGCGTTGCCCAGGATGCGGGTGGCCGGCTTGTTCTCCTCGACGATGATGACGACGTGGTCGATGCTGCCCTGCTTCTGCGGGCCCGCGGGCGTGCAGCCCGCGAGGGCGAGGCCGATGCATACGAGGCCGATGGTGCCGAGAAGTCGGCGGCTGCTGCTCATCTGCTGATGCTAATGGCGGTCTGCGTCGACGGGCCACTCACCACGCTCGTATGTTGATGGCGACGATCAATTCTTCTCCGGCTCAGCTCCGGGCCCTTCGGCGCGGGCTGCTCCTCGTCGTCGCGGCGGCGCCCGTCATGTCGGTGACCGTCATGTCGGCGCCCGTCGTGGCGGCGCCCGTCGTATCGGTGACCGAGTCGTGGCACGAAGCACCCGCATACGGGAGAATTGTCCTCGACCAAACGGATGATGGACGAAAGTCGGGTGTGATGGGGCAACAGCTCTCAGCTGCGGATGAGGACGACCGGTCGGCTGTCGCCACACGACTGGCCGTCGCGATCGGACGCATCAATCGCCGCATCCGGCCGAGCAACCCGGAACTGAGTTACGGGCAGCTCTCGGCGCTTTCGAGCAT
Source organism: Cryobacterium tepidiphilum (assembly GCF_003716325.1). GTDB lineage: Bacteria > Actinomycetota > Actinomycetes > Actinomycetales > Microbacteriaceae > Cryobacterium > Cryobacterium tepidiphilum. The sequence continues at coordinate 42,893 of NZ_RDSR01000004.1, forward strand.
CGTGCGGCTCGGGCCGCTTCGCCCGGGCGACCTGGCTCGTCTCGAATCGGTCAGCGCCCCGAGCGTGACCCGGCTGATCGCCAATCTCGAGGCGAAGGGATTCGTGGAACGCACACCCGACCCCGTCGACGGTCGTGCGTTCTACATCAGTGCGTCCGAGGCGGGCGCGGACGCGGTGCTGCGGGCCCGCCAGGAGCGCGCGGCCCTGCTGCGGGAGCTGCTGGCCGACTGCAGCCAGGACGACCTCGACCGGCTGACCGCGGCACTTCCCGCCCTGGAGAACGCCGGCCACGTCGACGAGGCGCCCGCCGACGTGGCTGCCGCCGCGGGCGACCGCTCCTCAGCCCCGCTCGTCCCGGCCGCCGAAACGAATCACGCGGGTTGAACGCCGCTGCGCGGGTTGCACACCACCCGCGGAGCGGCGTTCAACCCGCGCAGATCGGTCGCACCGCCCGCCGCCGGGGACGCTAACCTTGCCGCATGGGAACGCGAGGGAGCTTCACCAGGAGGCCGCTGATCGTGAGTGGGAGCGCGATGGTGCTCCTCGCCGGGATGCTGGCCGGCTGTGCGCCGGCCGGCACCGGCGTGTCCGGCACGGGCCCACCGGCACCCGAGCCCTCGGGCTCCTCCCCCGCGGTGACGGCCGAGCCAACGCCGTCCCTGCCGGCCACCCCGGCGCCCGGGCCCTCCGCATCCGCGGATTCGGGCGAGCGCCCCACGCCGTCGAACGGCAGCGGCGACGGAGGTCGCGCGGTGTCCGGGGCCGACGGATACGTGTGGCCGCAGCCCGGGTACCCTGCGTCGGGCGATCTCGGCGCCGGAGCGCCCTGCCGCTTCGACGTGCTCGACGTCTCGCTGCTGCACCGCCCGCACGACAGCGGCGCCGGGAGCTTCTTCGCCGACATCGTGTTCCTGAACTACTCCGACGTGGAGTGCACGCTCCGCGGCTACCCTGCCGTCGCGTTCGTCGACGATGCGGGCGGGACGATCGGGCCGCCGGCCACGCGGTCCGGCGCCTCGTCCCCGGCGCTCGTGCTGTCTCCCGGCGGAACGGCCACCGCACGCCTGCACTTCACGCAGGCCGGCGCATACGGCTGCGAGATGGCGACGGCGACCGGACTGCGCGTGCGCGCGCCGGGCCTGCAGGACGCGACCTTCCTGCCGTACCGTGTGGACACCTGCGCGGACGACACCAGCACGGTCACGGTCTCCCCCGTCATAGCGCCCACCTCCTGACGCCATTGCCGCAGCCGGCGCGGCGTCCTAGGGTGGCCAGAGATCCACAAGGAAAGGGGCCACGCCATGGCAGACGGCGATGTCGAGACGATGGACAAGGACGGCCAGTGGGTGAACCGGGTGATCGGGGAACCCGAGCGGTCCCGAAGCTACTCCAGTCGCGCGGAGGCGATCGAGGCGGGCAGCGCCCTCGCCGCTGAGCTCGGCACCACGCACACCGTGATCGAGGCGACACCGACCGGGGACATCACCGACCCGGGCGTATGACCCCGAGCAGCACGTCGAGCAGGGCGCGGGCCGAGCGGTCCCAGCGGAACCGTTCCGACACGGCTCGGGCGCGCTGTGAGCGCCGCTCCCACTCCCCCGGCTCCTCCAGCCGGCGCACGGCGTCGGCGACACGGTCGGGGCGGCGCGGGTCCACGTAGAGCGCGGCGTCCGCGCCGATCTCCCGGAAGATGGGGATGTCGCTCACGATCACCGGTACGCCCAGGCTCATCGCCTCCACGAGCGGAATGCCGAACCCCTCGTCGAACGAGGCGCTTACGAGCGCCACCGCCGACCGCAGGGTCGCCACGTACTCCGCGTCGCTCGCGCCGTTGTGGAAGACCAGGTGCGCCTGCGGAGCGAGCCTCGTGAGACGCTCGCGCTCGGCGTCGTCCACACGGCTCATCAGGTGCAATTCGTGGTCGGGCAGCTCCGCGGTCGCCCGCACCAGCGTGTCGACGTTCTTGTACGCCATGAACGAGCCCATGTACACCAGTCGCTTCGGCGCCCCGGTCCGAGGACCGGCGGGCAACGGCTGCTCCCGCAACGCCTCATCCGCCGCGTTGTAGACCACGGTGACGGGCGCCACCGTGAGCTCGTGCTCGGCGATGAGCGCCTTGGTGGTCTCGGAGACCGCCACGACGGCGTCGGCGCGGTTCAGCAGCATCCGCTGTGGCAACCATGACAGGTGGTACAGCCGCCAGAGCAGGCGGATACCGGCGGGCAGGTTGCCAGGCGGCGTGCGGTGACGGTAGTAGATGAGATCGTGCACGGTGAGCACGAGCCTGTACCGGCGGCCGAAGGACCCCATGGTCTGCATGGGGCTGTACACCACGTCGGGGCGCAGTTTGTTCACCCGCAGGGCGACGAACGGTTCACGGATGCTGGTGGGCGCGTTGACGAGTTCCCACGGCAGGTCGGGCAGCAGGGCCAGCTGGCGGTGGTCGCTGATCAACATGATGACCGGGTGCAGCTTCGCCAGCTCGGTCACGAGGCTCGACGTGTAGCGGCTGATGCCGTCGTGCCGGTCGAAGCGCGTGTATCGGCAGTCGAAGACGATCCTCATGCGTTCTCGGCCTCCAGGAACTCCTGTACGAACTGCGCGGCGGCGGCGGGCGCCTCGTAGTGGATGAGATGACCGACGTCCGGGATCACCCGAAGGGCGGCATTCGGGAACAGCGTCGCCAGCCGCTCCTGCGCGGGAAGCGGCGTGATGTCGTCACGGTCCGATGCGACGAGCAGGGTGGGCTGCGGGATACGGGCGGCGAACTCGCTCACGTCGCTCCCGACCGAGGCGCGGAACGCCTCCAGCACCACGCGGCGGTCGGCGAACGCGGAGAAGTACCGGTCGTGCTGATCGTGGATGAACCGGCGGAGGTCCGGGTCGCGGGTCTTGGCCATGGCGATGCTCATGATCCGCACGACGGCCCGGTTGCGCAGCAAGCCGAACCCGGCACGCTCCGGCAGGCGGGCGCCGGCCCAGTAGTAGAAGACGGCGAGACGGGTGAGGATGCCGCGTGGCCCGGACAGGGCGGGGGCGGCGATCGGGTTGACCAGCACCACGTCGTCGGCCCCGAGACCGTGCGCCAGCGCCGCTGACACGACGATGGAGCCGAAGGAGTGGCCCAGGATGACGAAGCGGCCCGCGCCGCGCACAGCCGCGCTGAACTCGGCGAGCCAGGCGGCGTATCCGTCGATGTCGTGCGGACGGCCGGACAGCGGCTCGGATTCGCCGAAACCGGGGAGGTCGGGGGAAACGATGCGCACACCGCCCAGGTGCGCCACGATTGGCTCGAGGCCGTGGTGGTCGCCGCGGAAGCCGTGGACCATGATCACCGTGACCCGGGCGTCGGCGACGCCGTACTCCCAGTAGCGCGTGCTGCCCGTGGCAAGCTGCACGCTGCGGGCACGCCCCGTGACGCGGGCGAGCCGCTCATTGCCGGGCAGGGGAAGGGACATCGCAACCAGTTTAGGGGCCCCGGCAGCCGAGAAGTCTCCGGCGCTGCCCTACCCGCGGGCGGCGACTCGTCGTAGTGTTCAGACAGAAGAGACGCCCTGGTCGGGCTCGGAAGGAACGCCGTGAGCTTTACTGCACCCATTCAGCTTCCCGGTCTCACCCTGGACCCGCGGTGGTATCGCCGCGCCGTCTTCTATGAGGTGATGGTCCGCTCGTTCGTCGACAGCAATGCCGACGGGTCCGGAGACCTCTCCGGGCTGATCTCGAAGCTCGACTACCTGCAATGGCTGGGCGTCGATGCGCTGTGGATCCCGCCGTTCTACAAGTCGCCGCTCCGCGACGGCGGATACGACGTGTCCGACTTCCGGTCGATCCTCCCCGAGTTCGGCACCCTCGACGAGTTCCGCGAGCTGGTGACGAAGGCGCACGAGCGCAACATGCGCATCGTCGTCGACCTGCCGGTGAACCACACCTCCGACCAGCACGAATGGTTCCAGCAGTCCAGGGAGGACCCGGAGGGCCCGTACGGCGACTTCTACGTGTGGAGCGACACCGACGAGAAGTACCAGAACATGCGCATCATCTTCGTCGACACGGAGGAGTCGAACTGGGCGTTCGACCCGGTGCGCCGGCAGTTCTTCTGGCACCGGTTCTTCTCGCACCAGCCCGACCTCAACTTCGAGAACCCGGCCGTGCACGAGGCCATGTTCGACATCGTGCGGTTCTGGCTCGACCTCGGCGTCGACGGGTTCCGCCTCGACGCCATCCCCTACCTCTACGAGTCGGAGGAGGGCAACGGCGAGGGCGAACCCCCCACCCACGAGTTCATCAAGAAGCTGCGCACCATGGTCGACCGCGACTATCCGGGCCGGGTGATGATCGCCGAGGCCAACCAGTGGCCCCGTGAGGTCGCGGCGTTCTTCGGCACCGAGGAGGAACCCGAGTGCCACATGGCGTTCGACTTCCCCGTGATGCCCCGCATCTTCTACTCGCTGCGGTCCCAGCAGTCCGACGAGCTGAAACGCATCCTCTCGGAGACCACCGACATCCCGGAGGGCGCCGGCTGGGGCGTGTTCCTGCGCAACCACGACGAGCTGACCCTGGAGATGGTGAGCGAGGAGTACCGGCAGGCCATGTACGGCTGGTACGCGTACGACCCGCGGATGCGCGCGAACATCGGCATCCGCCGGCGCCTGGCGCCGCTGCTCGACAACTCACGTGCCGAGCTCGAGCTCGCCCACGCCCTGCTGTTCGCCCTGGCCGGTTCGCCGTTCCTGTACTACGGCGACGAGATCGGCATGGGCGACAACATCTGGCTCCCCGACCGGGACAGCTCCCGCACGCCCATGCAGTGGACCCCCGACCGGAACGCCGGGTTCTCCACCGCCGACCCCGGCAAGCTGTACCTGCCGGTGGTGCAGTCTCTCGTCTACAACTATGCGCAGACGAACGTGGAGTCGCAGCTCGCGCAGTCCGGGTCGCTCCTGCACTGGGTGCGCAACGTCATCCACGTGCGCAAGGCGCACCCGACGTTCGGCCTCGGGTCGATGCGGGTGCTGTCGACGAACCACGAGTCGGTGCTCGCGTTCGTGCGCGAGTACGCCGGCGGCAGCACCGGGTCGCAGTTCGGCGCCGACCAGCCCGAGACGATCCTGTGCGTGTTCAGCTTCTCGCACAACCCGGTGGCGTTCACGATCGACGACGAGGAGCTCGCGGGCACGCGGCTGTACGACCTCTTCGGCGGCGCGCAGTTCCCGAGCTTCGACGACCAGGGCAAGCTCACGCTCTCGCTCGGGGCGCAGAGCTTCTACTGGCTGCACTGCGCCTGATCGCTTCGACCGCTCCACGCGCGTGGCAGTCCGACACTGTCGGTGGCCGCCCCTAGGCTCGGGCTATGAGCAGCTGGAGTGACACCCTCGCGGTTTTCGACCTTGAAACGACCGGCATCGACGTGGAGGCGTGCCGCATCGTCACGGCCACCGTCGCCGTGCTCGACGCCGACGGCACGGTCCTGGAGCGCCTGGACTGGCTGGTCAATCCCGGCATCGAGATCCCCGTGGAGGCGACCCGGGTGCACGGCATCAGCACCGATCACGCCACCGCCAACGGATGCGCGCCGCTCGAGGGTGTAGCCGAGATCGTGGCGGCGGTCCGGGGCCACCTCGGCCGCGGCATCCCCCTGGTCGCGTACAACGCGCCGTACGACCTCACGCTGCTCAACCGGGAGTCGATGCGGCACGGCATTCCCCCGCTGGCCGGCCCCTCACCCGTGATCGACCCGCTCGTCATCGACAAAGCCGTCGACCGGTACCGCAAGGGCAAGCGCACCCTGGAGGCGGCGTGCGCCGAGTACGGCGTCACGCTCGACGGGGCGCATGACTCCGGCGCCGACGCGATCGCGGCCGGCCGGGTCGCGCAGGCCATCGCGCGCCGGCACGCGGGCGTGCTGCCCACCGCGGTCGACCAGCTGCACGCCCTGCAGGTGGAGTGGTGCCGGCAGCAGGCGGAGAGCTTCCAGGAGTACATGCGCCGGGTGCGCGACCCCGAGTTCGTCGCGCACGGTGGCTGGCCCGAGCGCTGACGCCCGGGTGTCGTCCCTGACGCCGCCCTGCCACGACCCTGACGCGGCCTTGCCACGTCCCTGCCACCACCCTGCCACGACCCTGACGGCGCCCACCCTCGTCCCGAAGCCGCCGGCCCCGGCATCCGCTCTGTCGTGTCCTCGGCCGCTGCAGGCGCGTCTCCCGTCGCGAGAACAGGACGAATTGGCTTCCCGTGAGCGAAAACAGGAGCGATCGGGTCTCTGCGGTCGCGCGCTCCTGTTTTCGCGACCGGCTCTGCTGGGGGCTGCGCCCAGGCCGTGCAGGCCGGCGGACGCGAGAAAGGGCGACCCGCCGAAGCGGATCGCCCTTTCTCGATGAGGCGTGTTATTTGCCGAAGCCCTTGTAACGCGAGTTGAACTTCTCGACGCGGCCGGCGGAGTCCATGATGCGCTGCTTGCCCGTGTAGAACGGGTGCGACTCCGACGAGATCTCGACGTCGATGACCGGGTAGGTCGCGCCGTCTTCCCACTCGATGGTCTTCGAGCTGGAGACCGTCGAACGGGTCAGGAACGTTGCACCCGACGCGAGGTCGCGGAAGACCACGGGAGCGTACTCGGGGTGAATGCCAGACTTCATGAAGACTTCCTTGTTACGTTTCGAAATGGGTTCGATTCCGCCGCCGCGGGCGAAAAAGCGAAAGTGGCCGTGGGGCCAGCTAACGAGTTTACCAGAAAGCCGACCCTGCCACGGACATCCGCCGTGTCGTCAGACGGCGCGGGCGGTGTAGCGGCCGTCGCGTTCGGCAAGCTCGATGTCGAGGCCGAACGTGGTGCTGAGCGTCTCGGAGCTGAGCGCCTCGGCGAGCGGGCCGGCAGCGACGATCCCACCGTCTTTCAGCAGCAGCACGTGGGTGAATCCGCGCGGGATCTCCTCCACGTGGTGCGTGACCATGATGATGGCGGGCGAGTCGGCGGCGCTCGCGTATCCGCTCAGCAGTTGCAGGAGTTCTTCGCGCGCGCCGAGGTCGAGGCTCGACGCCGGCTCGTCGAGCAGCAGCAGCTCCGGATCGGTCATGACGGCTCGCGCGATCTGCACGCGCTTCTGCTCGCCGTCGCTCAGCGTGCCGAAGGTGCGGTCGGCGAGGTGGGCGAGCTTCCACTCCCCCAGCACACGCTGCGCGCGACGTTCGTCGAGCTCGTCGTACTCCTCGTTCCACCGGCCGGTCACCGAATAGGCGGCCGTCATGACCACGTCGACGACCTTCTCGTTGCGGGGAACCCGGCGGGCCATCGCGGAGGAGGCGAAGCCGATGCGGGGCCGCAGCTCGAACAGGTCGGTGCCGCCGAGGGGCTCTTCGAGCACCTCGGCCGTGCCGCTGGTGGGGTGGAGCAGCGCGGCGGCGATCTGCAGGGTCGTGGTCTTCCCGGCTCCGTTGGGGCCGAGGATCACCCACCGCTGGTCGTCGTCGACACTCCAGGTGGCGGAGCCGAGGATGGCGGTGCCACCTCGGACGACGGACACGTCGGAGAGCTGCAGAACATTGACCATGCAGCAATGCTATCTATCCGGCTGCGGCGCTCCCCGACGCGGCGGCCAGCGCGGCGTAGATCTCCCGCGTGCGCGTGGCGATCTGGTCCCAGCTGAACTCCGCCTCCGCACGCCGTCGGCCGGCCTCGCCCATCTGCCGGGCGCGATCCGGGTCGGAGAGCACCTCCGAGAGCGCCGCCGCGAGGTCTGCGACGAACACGTCGGGATCGGTGGGCGTGCCGGTGCCGTCGTCGACCTGGTCGATCGGCACGAGGCGGCCGGTCTCACCGTCGACGACGACCTCGGGGATGCCGCCGGTGGCGGTGCCGACGACCGGCAGCCCGCAGGCCATGGCCTCGAGGTTCACGATCCCGAGCGGCTCATACACCGACGGGCAGACGAAGACGGTGCCGGCGGTGAGCACGGCGGAGAGCTCATGGTGCGGCAGCAGTCGCTCGATCCAGACGACGCCGTCCCGCTCGCGCTGCAGCTGCTGCACCCCCGCGGTCACCTCGGCAAGGATGCCGGGGGTGTCCGGGGCGCCGGCGCAGAGCACCACCTGCACCTCGGGCGGCAGCAGGGCGGCCGCCCGGATCAGGTACGGCAGGCCCTTCTGGCGGGTGATGCGACCGACGAAGACCACCGAGGGCCGGTCGGGGTCGATGCCGAGGGACCGCACGAGCTCCGCGTCCTGGACGGGCTTCCAGCGCTCCAGGTCGATGCCGTTGTACACGACGTGCACCCGCTCGGGGTCGAGCGCCGGGTAGCTGCGGAGGATGTCGCGGCGCATGCCGTCGCTCACGGCGATCACGGCATCCGCCGCCTCGAAGGCGGTCTTCTCGATCCAGCCGGACACCCGGTAGCCGCCGCCGAGCTGCTCGGCCTTCCACGGGCGCAGCGGCTCGAGGCTGTGGGCGGTGACGACGTGCGGGATGCCGTGGAGCAGCTTCGCGAGGTGACCGGCACCGTTCGCGTACCAGGTGTGCGAGTGCACGATGTCGGCGCCGGCGCAGTCCTGGGCGATCTGGAGGTCGACCCCGAGGGTCGCGAGCGCGCCGTTGGCGTCGGCGAGTTCGGCGGGCACGCGGTAGGCCGTCGTGTCGGGCTCGTCGCGCGCGGTGCCGAAGCAGCGCACCTGCACCTCGATGTCGGCGCGGAGGGCCTTCACCAGCTCGGCCGCGTGCACACCCGCGCCGCCGTAGATCTCCGGCGGGTACTCCTTGGTCAACAGATCCACTCGCATGCAGCCAAGCTAGCGCAGGAGCACCCCCTGCACAGCGGATCCGGCGTCTTTCGCCGCCGCAAAGCTGGCCGCCGCCCCGGGGTGGCCCTACTGTAAAGACATGAAGTCCACGAAGATCTTCGGCATCGTTCTGGCCGGCGGCGAGGGGAAACGGCTGATGCCGCTGACCGAGGACCGTGCGAAGCCGGCGGTGCCGTTCGGCGGCCACTACCGCCTGATCGATTTCGCCCTCTCCAACCTCACCAACTCCGGCCTCGGGCAGATCGTCGTGTTGACGCAGTACAAGTCGCACAGCCTCGACCGCCACGTGTCGCAGACGTGGCACGTCTCCGGGCTGCTGAACGCCTATATCGCCTCCGTGCCGGCGCAGCAGCGTCTCGGCAAGCGCTGGTTCTCGGGGTCGGCCGACGCCATCCTGCAGAGCCTCAACCTCATCCACGACGAGAAGCCCGACATCGTCGTCGTCGTCGGTGCCGACCACGTGTACCGCATGGACTTCAGCCAGATGATCGACGCGCACGTCGCATCCGGTGCGCCCGCCACCGTCGCGGCGATCCGGCAGCCGATCGGCCTCGCCGACCAGTTCGGCGTGATCGAGGTCGACCCGAAGGCGCCCGACCGCATCAGCCGGTTTCTTGATCAGCCCAAGCACACCACCGGCCTCGCCGACTCCCCCGACGAGATCCTCGCCTCCATGGGAAATTACGTGTTCGACGCCGACGCGCTCATCGAGGCGGTCCGCGCCGACGGGGAACGCACCGACTCCAACCACGACATGGGCGGCGACATCATCCCTTATTTCGTGAACCGGGGCGAGGCGGGCGTGTACGACCTCAAGCGCAACGAGGTACCCGGCTCCACCGACCGCGACCGCTACTACTGGCGCGACGTGGGGACCATCGACTCCTTCTTCGAGGCGCACCAGGACCTGATCTCGGCGCTGCCGGTCTTCAACCTGTACAACCAGGAATGGCCCATCTTCAGCCGGCAGCTCAACTCGCCGCCGGCGAAGTTCGTGCGCGACGCGAAGGGGCGCCTCGGCACCATGATCGACTCGATCGTGTCGCTCGGCTGCGTCATCTCCGGCGGGCACATCGAACGCAGCGTCCTCGGCCCGTGGGCGTCCATCGAGTCCGGTTCGACGGTCGTCGACTCCATCATCTTCGACCGGGTGCACCTGAAGCCCGGCGCGGTGGTGCAGCGGACGATCCTCGACAAGGACGTCGTCGTCGAGGCCGGCGCCGCGGTGGGCGTCGACAGGGAGCGCGACCTCGCGCGTGGATTCAGCGTGACCGATTCCGGCATCACCGTGGTGGCCAAAGGAGTGACCGTTCGCCCGTGAACCCGGCCACTCGCTTCCTCGTCGTCCTCGACGCCGACTCAACGCTCATCCAGGACGAAGTCATCGAGCTTCTCGCCGACGTCGCAGGTTCCGGTCCCGAGGTGGCCGAGGTCACCGAGCGCGCCATGCGCGGGGAACTCGACTTCGCCGAGAGCCTCCGGGCGCGGGTGAAGACCTTGGCGGGGCTCCCCGACACGGTCTTTGCCGACGTGGGGCGCCGCATCCGCCCCACCGACGGTGTGCGCGAGCTCATCGCGGGCCTGCACGCTCACGGAAGCCGGGTGGGCGTCGTGTCCGGCGGCTTCCACGAGTTGCTCGATCCGCTGGCGGCCGACCTCGGCCTCGACCACTGGCGCGCCAACCGGCTCGAGGTCGAGGACGGCGTGCTCACCGGCGGGCTGCTCGGGCCCGTCATCGACGCCGCTGCGAAGGCGGCGGCCCTTCAGGAGTGGGCCGCTGCGCTCGGCGTGGACGCCGCGCAGACGATCGCCGTCGGCGACGGTGCGAACGACCTGCAGATGATGGGCGTCGCCGGGCTCGCTGTCGCGTTCAACGCCAAGCCGCGGGTGCGCGAGGAGGCCGACGTGATCGTCGACGTCGCCGATCTCAGCCAGCTGCTCCCGGTGCTCGGCCTCCGCGGCTGACCTGCCGCCTAGTGGCCCATTCCCAGGCCGCCGTCGACGGGAATGACGGCGCCGGAGATGTAGCCCGCGTCATCACCGGAGAGCCACGCCACGGCCTTCGCCACCTCGGCGGGGCTGGCGAACCGGCCGGCGGGGATGTTCTTCTTGTACTCCGCCTGCTGCGCTTCCGGGAGCTCGGCCGTCATGTCCGTCTCGATGAAACCGGGGGCGACGACGTTGGCGGTGATCCCGCGGGCGCCGAGTTCACGCGTCACGGAGCGGGCGAGGCCCACGAGGCCGCTCTTGGAGGCCGAGTAGTTGACCTGGCCGGCCGAGCCGTAGAGGCCGACGACGCTCGAGATCAGAACGATGCGGCCGAAACGGGCCTTGAGCATCCCCTTGGACGCGCGCTTGACGACACGGAACGCGCCGGTGAGGTTGGTGTCGATGACCGACGTGAAGTCGTCCTCCGACATGCGCATCATGAGGGTGTCGCGGGTGATGCCCGCGTTGGCGACGACGACCTCGACCGGGCCGAGGGCCGCTTCGACCTCGGCGAACGCGGCGTCGACGGATGCCGCGTCCGTCACGTCGGCCTTCACCGTGAGCGTTCCCTCGGGGCCGTTGCCCGAGCGCGCCGTGACGGCCACGCGGTGGCCCTGCGCCACGAACTCCTCCGCGATGGCGAAACCGATTCCGCGGTTGCCGCCGGTGACAAGGACCGTCCTGGGTGTGCTCATCCTCCCAGCTTAGGGCGTGCTCATCGCCGCCCCCGGGGACGTAGGCTTGGATGAGGACCGAACCCGGTCCCGCCGAGCGTTAGCCGAAGATGAAGCAACAGTCCATCACTTCCCTCCCCCTCTCCCCCGAGGAGGAGCGACGCCGTCGCATGATCAAGTACTCGATCGCGATGGGCGTGCGTGTGCTGTGCATCGTGGCGATGCTCTTCGTGCACGGCTGGTGGCTTGTCGTGTGCGCCGCAGGCGCGATCCTGCTGCCCTACTTCGCGGTCGTGGTCGCAAACGTGCACTCCGACCCGCGCGGGGCGCGGGTCGTGCGTCCCGGTGGCGTGGAGGTGTACCGGCCGGAGGGTCCGCCCTACCAACCGGAGACGCCGCATCCCGCCGCACGGGCCGCGGATGCGCCGGGCACGCCCGAGGACCAACCGCGGTGATCGGCGGCGACCTTGCCCACGCGACCTGCTCGCGTGCCGGGTGCAGTGAGCGCGCCACCTGGCGGCTGGACTGGCGGAACCCCAAGCTGCACACGGAGGAGCGCGTGAAGACCTGGCTGGCGTGCGAGGACCATGTCGGTTTCCTGCAGGACTTCCTCGCCGCACGCGATTTCCCGCTGACGGTGTCCGCCTACACCGAGGAGCAGCAGGCGTGATCGGCTGGCGGTTCCTGTTCTCCCGGCAGTGGGCGGGCTACCTCGCACTCACCATCCTCTTCGCGGTGGTGTGCGCGGGCCTCGGCATGTGGCAGCTGGACCGCCGCGGGCAGGCGCTTGCCGAGATCGCCCTCGTGCAGCAGAACTTCGACAGCGAGCCCGTGCCGATCGCGCAGGCTCTGCCGAGCCTGGGCGCGTTCGATGAGTCGCAGAAGTGGCTGCGGGTCACCGTCTCGGGCACCTACCTCACCGACCACACGATGTTGGTGCGAAACCGCCCGCTGAACGGCAACCCGGGCTTCGAGGAGCTGGTGCCCCTGCAGCTGGACGACGGAACGGTCTTCGTCGTCGACCGCGGATGGCTGCCCACCGGCCAGCGGCAGGACGCTCCGGACGTCGTGCCCGAGGCGCCCGCGGGACCGGTCACGGTGACCGCCCGGCTGAAGGCGGGCGAGCCGACGATCGCCGGCCGGAGCGCGAGCGGCCACCAGATCGCCACCATTCACCTGCCCGAGATCGAGGGCCGCGTCGACGCGCCCACCTACACGGGCGCCTACGGGCTCCTCGCCACGGAGGACCCGGCGCCGGCGCAGCGTCCCGTCGCCGTCACCAAGCCGATCCCCGATGAGGGACCGCACCTGTCCTACGCGTTCCAGTGGTTCACGTTCGGCGTGCTCGGCTTCGCCGGGCTCATCTGGGCCGCCCGGCAGGAATTCCGCAGCCGCAACGCCGACGATCCGGAGGAGCGTGAGCGTGCCGCCGAGCGGGCGCGCCGGAAGGCCGCCAAGCCGCGGAGCGACGCCGAGGTGGAAGACGAGCTGCTGGGCCACCGCTGACGCGCGCAGGCGCATCCGCTGGCGTCGCGCGCCCCGTGCACCAGTCTCAGGCGAGCGTGATCAGCTCGAGGTAGTCCGGGTTCCAGTGGTCCTCGACACCGTCGGGGAGGATCAGGACGCGTTCGGGGTTCAGCGCCTCGACCGCGCCCTCGTCGTGGCTGACGAGCACGACCGCGCCGCTGTAGTTCGCCAGCGCGTCGAGGATCTCGTCGCGGCTCGCGGGGTCAAGGTTGTTCGTCGGCTCGTCGAGGAGCAGCACGTTGGCGCCGGAGACGACGATCATGGCCAGCGCCAGGCGGGTCTTCTCCCCGCCCGAGAGCACGCCGGCGGGCTTGTGGGCGTCGTCGCCGGTGAACAGGAAGGATCCGAGCACCCGGCGGGCCTCGGTCTCGGTGAGGTTCGGCGACGACGACACCATGTTCTGCAGCACGCTGCGCTTGACATCGATCGTCTCGTGCTCCTGGGCGTAGTAGCCGATGCGGAGCCCGTGGCCCGGTTCGACCTGCCCGGTGTCCGGCTCGTCGACGCCGGCCAGCATCCGCAGCAGTGTCGTCTTGCCGGCACCGTTCAGTCCGAGGACGACGACCTTGGAGCCGCGGTCGATCGCCAGGTCGACGGCCGTGAAGATCTCCAGCGATCCGTAGCTCTTGGACAGGTCGCTCGCCATGAGCGGCGTGCGGCCGCAGGGCGCGGGCTCCGGGAACCGCAACTTCGCAACCCGGTCGACGGCGCGCACCTCTTCGAGGCCGGAGAGCAGCTTCTCGGCGCGGGCAACCATCTGGTGCGCCGCGGCCGCCTTGCTGGCCTTCGCGCCGAAGCGCGCGGCCTGCAGCTGGAGGGTGCTGGCCTTCTTCTCGGCGTTCGACCGCTCCTTGCGGCGGCGTTCCTCGTCGGCCGCGCGCTGGCGCTGGTAGTTCTTCCAGTTCATGTTGTAGATGTCGATCACCATGCGGTTGGCGTCCAGGTAGAACACACGGTTGACCGCCTCGCCGACGAGCTCGACGTCGTGGCTGATGATGATGCATCCGCCGCGGTAACTCTTGATGAACTCACGCAGCCAGATCACCGAGTCGGCGTCGAGGTGGTTGGTGGGCTCGTCGAGGATCATGGTGCCGGCGTCGGAGAAGAGGATCCGCGCCAGCTCGATGCGGCGCCTCTGGCCGCCGGAGAGCGTCTTCAACGGCTGGTCGAGGATCCGGTCGGGCAGGCTCAGGTTGCTGGCGATGGATGCCGCCTCCGCTTCGGCGGCGTAGCCCCCGAGCGCGTTGAACTGGTCGGTGAGGGCGCCGTACTTCTTCATGGCGGCTGCGCTCACGGCGGCATCCGTGCTGGCCATGGCGAGGCTCGACTCCTGCATGCCGAGGGCGATGCTGCCGAGCCCGCGGGCGTCGAGGATGCGCGTGCGCGCGAGCATCTCCGGGTCGCCCGAGCGCGGGTCCTGTGGAAGGTAGCCGATCTGGCCGGACCGGTCGATGGTGCCGTTCGTGGGCAGGGTCTCCCCCGCGAGCGTCTTGGTCAGCGTGGTCTTGCCCGCGCCGTTGCGGCCGACGAGGCCGATCTTGTCACCGTCGGAGACCCGGAAGTTGACGCCCTCCATGAGCACGCGAGCTCCGACGCGGATCTCGAGGTCTTGCACACTCAGCACAGCGAATGGTCCGTTCCGGGGGTTGGGGGTTGATCAGGCGTGATCATGGGTGAATCGGGGGCAGCACGCGAGTCGCCCGTGGCCGGTGGGCCACGGGCGACGGGGACGCAGGTCAGATGGCGAAGCCGAGGGCCCGCATCATCTCGCGCCCGTCATCGGTGATCTTCTCGGGACCCCACGGCGGCATCCACACCCAGTTGATGCGGAACTGCTCCACGACCCCGTCGAGGGCTTCGGCCGTCTGCTCCTCCAGCACGTCGGTGAGCGGGCAGCCGGCGGATGTCAGGGTCATGTGGATGATCAGGGCGTCGTTCTCGTCGTCCCAGCCGAGGTCGTAGATGAGCCCGAGGTCGACGACGTTGACGCCGAGCTCGGGGTCCATGACGTCTTTGAGCGCTTCTTCGATCTCGTCGTAGCGCGCAGGGCTGAGCGTGGAAACCATGGTCTTATTCTACGTTCGCGGTGTCGACATAGCGATCGTAGCCCTCGTCTTCGAGCCGGTCGGCGAGTTCGGGACCGCCCTGCTCGGCGATCCGGCCGGCCACGAAGACGTGAACGAAGTCGGGCCGGATGTAGCGGAGGATGCGCGTGTAGTGCGTGATGAGGAGCACGCCGAGGCCGGTGGTGGCCTTGGCGCGGTTGACGCCCTCGGACACGATCTTGAGCGCGTCGACGTCGAGGCCGGAGTCGGTCTCGTCGAGGACCGCGAACCGGGGCTTCAGCAGCTCGAGCTGCAGGATCTCAGTGCGCTTCTTCTCGCCACCGGAGAACCCCTCGTTGACGTTGCGCTCGGCGAAGCTCTTGTCCATGCGGAGGTTCGACATGGAGTCGCGGACCTCCTTGATCCAGCCGCGGATGGCGGGTGCCTCGCCGGCGATGGCGGTCTTCGCGGTGCGGAGGAAGTTGCTCACGCTCACACCCGGGATCTCCACCGGGTACTGCATAGCGAGGAACAGACCCGCCCGCGCGCGCTCGTCGACGGTCATCGCCAGCACGTCTTCGCCGTCGAGCGTGATGGTGCCGCCCGTGACGGTGTACTTCGGGTGACCGGCGATCGTGTAGGCCAGCGTCGACTTGCCGGAGCCGTTGGGGCCCATGATCGCGTGGATCTCCCCTTCGTTGATCGTCAGGTCGACGCCGCGCAGGATCGGCTTGATGCCCTGGTCGGTCTCCACGGTGACGTGCAGGTCTTTGATCTCAAGAACAGACATGAATTTCGATTTCGCTTTCTGACGTTTCTGGACGCGCGCTAAACGGCGACGGTCACGGAGGGGTCGATGTAGACGTCGCCGTCTTTGAGCTCGACCTGGTAGACCGGGACCGGCTCGTAGGCGGGAAGGGAGAGCGGGCGACCGGTGCGGAGCGAGAACTTCGAGCCGTGGGCCCAGCACTCCAGACTGTCGTCCTCGACGAAGCCCTCCGAGAGGGAGATGTCGCCGTGCGTGCAGGTGTCGCCGATGGCGAAGATGTCACCGGCGGAGTCTTTGACCAGGGCGATCGCGACGCCGTCGATGTCGACCTTCACCGGCTGGTCGGCCTCGAGGTCGTCCACGCCGCATACTTTCACTGCCGCCATCGTTATTCGCCTTCCGTTCCGCGCAGTTCGTCCTCGATCGCCTGGTGCAGCCGCTCTTCGAGCGCAGGCGAGCCGATCTGCTGCACGATCTCCGCGAGGAAGCCGCGCACGACCAGGCGGCGTGCCTCGCCCTCCGGGATGCCGCGCGCCTGCAGGTAGAACAACTGCTCGTCGTCGAACCGCCCGGTGGCGCTGGCGTGGCCGGCTCCCTGGATGTCGCCGGTCTCGATCTCGAGGTTCGGCACCGAGTCGGCGCGCGTGCCCTCGGTGAGCACCAGGTTGCGGTTCTGCTCGTAGCTGTCGGTGCCGGTCGCGGCCCGCCCGATGAGCACGTCGCCGATCCACACGGTGCGGGCACCCTCGCCCTGCAGGGCGCCCTTGTAGGTGACCCGGCTGCGGCTGTGGGGAGCGTCGTGGTTGATGTACACCTGCTGCTCGAGGTGCTGCCCGGCGTCGGCGAAATAGAGGCCGAGCGCTTCGATGTCGGAGCCGGCGCCGGCGAGGTGCACCGAGGGGTTCACCCTGACGATGCCGCCGCCGAGGGAGACGACGACGTGCTTGAGCTTGGCGTCGCGGCCGATGGATGCGAAGTGGCTGGCCAGGTGCACCGCGGTGTCGTCCCACTCCTGGAGCGACACGACGGTGAGGTTCGCCGACTCACCGACGATGATCTCGACGTTCTCGCTCAGCCGGGCGTCGCCGGTGCTCTGCAGGATGACGACGGCGTTGCTGAACGGCTTCGCCTCGATGATGGTGTGCGCGGCACGCGGGGCCGAACCGAGCCCGGAGCGCACGACGGTCAGTTCCCTGCGCCCCTCGCCGGCGACGGTGATGGCCAGTGCCTTCTCGAATCCTGTCCAGGCGTTCGCCGACGCGCGTTCCTCGGGGAAGCCCGCGGTGCCGATGCGGGCGTCGTCGCGGCCGACCCACTCCACGCTGATGTCAGCGGCATCCGTTGCCTGGACGGCGTACGGGGAGCCGTCGAGCGGCGCGCCGGTCAGGTCGGTCAGTCGGCTGACGGGCGAGAAGCGCCACTCGGCCTCCCGGCCGGTGACCGGCGCGAAGTCGGTCACGTCGTAGCTCTTGAACCGCTCCGAGCGCGTCTGCACCGGGACGATCGGGCCGTCGGAGTGCGCCTTGATTCCGTGCTGTTCTGCCGTGGGCATTGCTGTGGTTACGGCAGTCATCTAGCCGACCGATCCTTCCATGCCCATCTCGATGAGCTTGTTCAGTTCCAGGGCGTACTCCATGGGGAGCTCCCGGGCGATGGGTTCGATGAAGCCGCGCACGATCATGGCCATGGCTTCGTCTTCGGGCAGTCCGCGGCTCATCAGGTAGAACAGCTGCTCCTCGCTGACGCGGGAGACGGTGGCCTCGTGGCCGAGCTGCACGTCGTCGACGCGGATGTCGATGGCCGGGTAGGTGTCGGAGCGCGACTGGGTGTCCACCAGGAGCGCGTCGCAGCGCACGGTGTTGGCGGAGTGGTGCGCGCTGGCATCCACCCGCACCTCACCGCGGTAGCCGGAACGGCCGCCGCCGCGGGCGATCGACTTCGACACGATCGACGACTGGGTGTACGGCGCCATGTGCACCATCTTCGCGCCGGCGTCCTGGTGCTGGCCGGGGCCCGCGAACGCGACTGAGAGCGTTTCGCCCTTGGCGTGCTCGCCCATCAGGTAGATCGACGGGTACTTCATGGTGACCTTCGAGCCGATGTTGCCGTCGACCCACTCCATGGTGGCGCCCTCGGCGGCCGTGGCGCGCTTCGTGACCAGGTTGTAGACGTTGTTCGACCAGTTCTGGATGGTCGTGTAGCGCACGCGGGCGTTCTTCTTCACGACGATCTCGACCACGGCGGAGTGCAGGGAGTCGGACTTGTAGATGGGGGCGGTGCAGCCTTCGATGTAGTGCACGTAGCTGCCCTCGTCGGCGATGATCAGCGTGCGCTCGAACTGGCCCATGTTCTCGGTGTTGATGCGGAAGTACGCCTGCAGCGGGATCTCGACGTGCACACCCGGCGGCACGTAGACGAAGGAGCCGCCTGACCAGGCGGCCGTGTTCAGGGCCGCGAACTTGTTGTCGCCGCTCGGGATGACGGTGCCGAAGTACTCCTCGAAGAACTCGGGGTGTTCGCGCAGCGCCGTGTCGGTGTCGGTGAAGATGACGCCCTGGGCCTCGAGGTCCTCGCGGATCTGGTGGTAGACCACCTCGGACTCGTACTGGGCGGTGACGCCGGCCACCAGGCGGGAGCGCTCCGCCTCGGGGATGCCGAGCTTCTCGTAGGTGTTCTTGATGTCCTCGGGGAGGTCGTCCCAGGTCTGCGCCTGCTTCTCGGTGGAGCGCACGAAGTACTTGATGTTGTCGAAGTCGATCTCGGACAGGTCGGCGCCCCAGGTCGGCATGGGCTTGCGCTCGAACAGTTGCAGGGCCTTGAGTCGGCGCTTCAGCATCCACTCCGGTTCCTTCTTCAGCCGGGAGATGTCTGCGACCACTTCCGGTGAGATGCCGCGCCTGGCCGAGGCCCCCGCGACGTCGGAGTCGGCCCAGCCGAATTCGTATACGCCCAGACTGTTCAGTTCCGGCCGATCAAGCAAAACGTCCGACATAATTACCTCTTTCCCACCCACAACAACCCGGATATCAGTCCGGTCATTCCCGGGCATGCCCGTTGGAGGGCAATCACAGGGAACGGATTGTGTGGGCGGCTACGTTGCGTACCTAAGATGTTCACGGACCATGCCGCACCGACTCGTGATGCGACGTGCGGTGCATGTGAAACACCTAATTCTACTGGTTATGTCGGCAATGAATAAAGCATGCTCGGTGGATTCACACCCGGGCGGGTTCCGACCGGGTGAGCGCCGGTGTGCGACAGGAAAGTGATGGGAAGCGTGAAGCAGATCTTCTCGTGGATACCCGATCGGGTCGACCGACGGCTGCGCGTGATCGCCTGGGTGTACCTGGCGGCGCAGATCCTGCTCGTCGGCACGGGAGGACTGGTGCGCCTCACGGGCTCCGGGCTCGGCTGCCCGACCTGGCCCACCTGCACGGCAGACTCTCTCGTGAACACGCCGGAGATGGGCGTGCACGGCATCATCGAGTTCGGCAACCGGCTGCTGGCCGTCATCCTCGGACTCGTCGCGATCCTCGCGTTCGTCGCGATCCTGCGACTCCGCCGCGCCCGCCGCGACCTGTTCTGGCTGACCCTGCTGGCCGGCTTCGGCATCCCCGCCCAGGCACTGATCGGAGGCATCAGCGTGTGGACAGGCCTGAACCCCTACGTGGTCGGCCTCCACTTCGTGATCTCGGTGGTGCTGGTGACGCTCTGCGCCGCGTTCGTGCACCGGGTGTCGACCACACCGGGAGCCCGGGCCCTCGCCGTTCCCCGCTGGTACGCGGTGCTCGCCGGGGCCACGGCGTTCTTCGCCGCCGTGACGATCCTCGTCGGCATCATCACCACCGGCTCCGGTCCGCACGCGGGTGACGCCCACGCGCCCCGCAACGGACTCGACTCGGAGCTGCTGCAGCACGTGCACAGCTGGCCCGCCTACGCGACCTTCGTGCTGACCGTGCTGCTGGTCGCGTTCGCGCTTCGCCGCCGCCTTCCGGCCGCCGGCTGGGCGACGCTGCTCCTGGTGATCGAGCTCATGCAGATCGGAGTGGGACTGCTGCAGGCGAACACGGGCCTGCCCCCGTTCCTGGTCGGGCTGCACATGGTGCTCGCGGCGGCGCTGGCCGCGGCCACGACCGCCGTGCTGCTGAACCTGCGCCAACCGGCCCTCGTCGCGGAGCCGCGGCCCCTCCGCGCGCAGGCCGCGCTTCGCTGAGCAGCCGCGCCCTCGCTGCCTCTGGGCTCCTCGCGTTCGCTGAGTCGCGGACAAATGCGCCTTCGCCCGGGCTGCGCGAAGGTGGTTTCTCCGCACGTCAGCGACGGATCGCCACGGAACGAGCCCGCGAAAAGGCGCGTTCTCCGCAATTCAGCGAAGGAACGCGAAGGAACGCGCCCGTACCCGCGCCGTCGGTGAGCCAGGGGCTGAACCGCCGACCTAGAGCCAGGTGATGCCGGTCGGCAGCAGCGGGTCGATGCCCACGGCGAGGAAGACCAGTGACAGGTACGCGATCGAGCCGTGGAACACCCGCATCGGTGACACGTGCTCGTGCCGGATCGCGAGGTTGTACAGCCGGTGCGTCTCGTAGATGAACCAGGCGCCGACGACGAGAGCGACGAAGGCGTAGGTGAGCCCCATTCCCGCCACCGGAACCAGGAGCAGCGAGCACGCCACCGTCGCCCAGGCGTACAGGATCACCTGCAGCCCCACCTGCGCGCGTCCGCGCACCACGGAAAGCATGGGCACGCCCGCCGCCTGGTAGTCGCCGCGGTACTTCATCGACAGCGGCCAGTAGTGCGGGGGCGTCCAGAGGAAGATGATCGCGAAGAGAATGAACGGCGGCCAGGAGAGGTCGCCGGTGACGGCCGCCCATCCGATCAGCACCGGCATGCACCCGGCCACCCCGCCCCAGACGATGTTCTGCGCGGTGCGGCGCTTGAGGATCATCGTGTACAGCACCACGTACAGCACAATCGCTGCCAGGGACAGCACGGCGGCGAGCCAGTTGGTGAATACCCACAACCAGGCGATGGATGCCGCGCCGAGCACCCAGGCGAACACCAGCGCCTGCCGGTCGGTGAGCTCGCCCGTCACGAGGGGGCGGTTCTCGGTGCGCTTCATGACACGGTCGATGTCGCGGTCGAGGTAGCAGTTGAATGCGCCCGCCGAGCCGGCGCTCAGCGCGCCGCCCACGAGGGTCGCGAGCATGAGCCACAGGCTCGGGATGCCGCCCTCGGCGAGCACCATGGTCGGCGCCGTCACCACGAGCAGCAGTTCGATGACCCGCGGCTTCGTCAACGCGATGTACGCCTTGACGGTCGTTGAGAGACTCCGGCTCCTGCTCGCCACGGTCGGTTCTACGGCAACGTCCATTGCTCCTCTAACGCTCATCTCCCGAGCGATTCTAGTTCACCGGAGCACCGCCGGGCCCGGGCGCGATACCGGCGGGAAATCCTTACCACGCCTATACTGGGAATTGCTCGCCAGTCACTGTGATTGATGCGGCGGTTCCTCGCCGGACCAGCCGACAGCACTGGGACGCCGAAGATGTCTACGGGCGCGCTACACCTCATGGGGCGCGGGTTGAGACAGCCTGCCCTCTTTCTATTCGTAAGAAGGGTCAAGATCTAGTGGCAGCTTTGCAGTGGGATTCGATTGACGACAGGGCTGTGGACACCGCCCGCATTCTCGCGGCAGACGCCGTGGAGAAGGTGGGCAACGGTCATCCCGGCACCGCCATGAGCTTGGCCCCGGCTGCCTACCTCCTGTTCCAGAAGGTGATGAGGCGCGACCCATCCGACAACGCCTGGATCGGCCGCGACCGCTTCATCCTCTCCCCCGGCCACACCTCGCTGACCCAGTACGTCCAGCTCTACTTCGGCGGATACGGCCTCGAGCTCGACGACCTGAAGGCGCTCCGCACCTGGGGCTCCAAGACGCCCGGCCACCCCGAGTACGGCCACACCGACGGCATCGAGATCACGACCGGCCCGCTCGGGCAGGGACTCTCCTCCGCCGTCGGTTTCGCCTATGCGGCCCGCTACGAGCGAGGCCTTTTCGACCCCGAGGCGCCCGAGGGACAGAGCCCGTTCGACCACTTCATCTACACCATCGCCAGCGACGGCGACATGGAGGAGGGCATCACGAGCGAGGCGTCCTCGCTCGCCGGCGTGCAGCAGCTCGGCAACCTCATCGCGATCTACGACAGCAACGAGATCTCGATCGAGGACGACACCGACGTCGCGTTCACCGAGGATGTCGCCAAGCGCTATGAGGCGTACCACTGGCACGTGCAGACGGTCGACTGGAAGAAGACCGGTGAGTACGTCGAAGACGTGCAGGAGCTGTTCGACGCCATCGAGAAGGCCAAGTCCGTCACCGACAAGCCGTCGCTCATCGTCCTGAAGACCATCATCGGCTGGCCGGCACCGAAGAAGCAGAACACCGGGAAGGTGCACGGCTCCGCCCTCGGCGGCGAGGAGCTCGCGGCCGTCAAGGAAGTCCTCGGCTTCGACCCGGAGAAGACCTTCGAGGTCTCCGACGAGGTCATCAGCCACACCCGCGAGGCGGTCGAGCGCGGTGCGAAGCAGCACGCCGACTGGAGCGAGCAGCTCGCAGCCTGGGCCGACGCCAACCCCGAGAAGAAGCAGCTGCTCGACCGCATCCTCTCGGGCGACCTGCCCGATGGGGTGGACGAGGCCCTGCCCGTCTTCGAACCCGGCAAGGACGTCTCGACCCGCGCCGCCTCCGGCAAGGTGCTGAACGCCCTCGCCCCGGTGATCCCCGAACTGTGGGGCGGTTCCGCCGACCTCGCCGAGTCGAACAACACCACCATCGCCGACGCGGCCTCGTTCATCCCGGCCGAGCGCTCCACGAAGGAATGGACCGGCAACAGGTACGGTCGTGTGCTGCACTTCGGCATCCGCGAGCACGCCATGGCGGCGATCCTCAACGGCATCGTGCTGCACGGCAACACCCGCCCCTACGGCGGCACGTTCCTCATCTTCAGCGACTACCAGCGTCCCGCCGTGCGCCTCGCCGCACTGATGAAGGCGCCGTCGATCTTCGTCTGGACCCACGACTCGATCGCCCTCGGCGAAGACGGCCCGACCCACCAGCCGATCGAACAGCTCGCCTCGCTCCGCGCGATCCCCGGACTCGACGTGGTGCGCCCCGGTGACGCCAACGAGGTGGCATGGGCCTGGAAGGCCCTGCTGGAGCGCCGTAACGGCCCCGCCGGTATCGCGCTCACCCGCCAGAACATCCCCGTCTTCGAACGCGGCGAGGGCGATGCCTCCGGCGACACGCTCGCATCGGCGAAGAACACCGTCAAGGGCGCCTACGTCCTGGCCGAGGCACCGAACGGCACGCCAGACGTCATCATCATCGCCACCGGTTCCGAGGTGCAACTCGCCCTCGGCGCCCGCGACGAGCTGAAGAGCGAGGGCATCAACGCCCGCGTGGTGTCCGCACCGAGCCTCGAGTGGTTCCAGGAGCAGTCCGACGAGTACCGCGAATCGGTGCTCCCGGCATCCGTCACCGCCCGCGTGTCGGTCGAAGCCGGCATCGCACTCACCTGGCGTTCCTACGTCGGCGACCGCGGCCGCAGCGTCTCGATCGAGCACTTCGGCGCGTCCGCCGACTACAAGACGCTGTTCCGCGAGTTCGGCTTCACCACCGAGCACGTCGTCGCCGCCGCCAAGGAAACGCTCGCTGCCCAGTAACGGCAGCACGAATAGGAGACCGAAAATGACCGAGAACACTCCCCTCGCCCAGCTTTCCGCTGCCGGCGTCAGCATCTGGCTCGACGACCTGTCCCGCCAGCGCATCGTCTCCGGTGGGCTGCAGGAACTCATCGACAGCAAGAACGTCGTGGGCGTCACCACCAACCCGACCATCTTCGCCACGGCCCTCAGCAAGGGCGAGTCGTACGCCGACCAGGTGAGCGAGCTCGCCACCTCGGGCGCCGACGTGCACACGGCAGTCTTCGAGATCACCACGCACGACGTCGCCACCGCGAGCGACATGTTCCGCCCCGTGTACGACGCCACGAACGGTGTCGACGGCCGCGTCTCCATCGAGGTGGAGCCGGGACTCGCGAACGACGCCGAGGGCACCGTGGCGCAGGCCAAGCAGCTGTGGGCCAAGGTCGACCGTCCGAACGCGATGATCAAGATCCCGGCGACCATCGCCGGCCTCACCGCGATCACCGAGACCATCGCCGCCGGCATCAGCGTCAACGTGACGCTGATCTTCAGCCTCGAGCGCCACCGCGAGGTCATCAACGCCTACCTCGCCGGGCTCGAGAAGGCCAAGGCGGCCGGGATCGACCTGTCCACCATCCAGTCGGTCGCCTCGTTCTTCGTGTCACGCGTCGACACCGAGATCGACAAGCGCCTGACGGCCATCGGCACGGAGGAGGCGCTGGCGCTCAAGAGCAAGGCCGGCATCGCCAACGCCCGCCTCGCCTACCAGGTCTACGAGCAGGCCTTCGCCACCGAACGGGCGAAGAACCTCCTCGCGGCCGGCGCCAACAAGCAGCGCCCGCTGTGGGCCTCGACCGGCGTCAAGGACCCGAGCCTCCCCGACACGCTGTACGTGACCGAGCTCGTCGCACCGGAGATCGTGAACACGATGCCGGAGAAGACGATGCTGGCCACCCTCGACCACGGCGAGATCCCACAGAACTCCATCGCGGGCACCTACGACGAGTCCAACAAGCTGCTCGACGCCATCGCCGCGCAGGGCATCTCCTACGACGAGGTCACCCAGCAGCTCGAGGAGGAGGGCGTGTCCAAGTTCATCGTCTCCTGGAACGAGCTGCTCGACACGGTCACCGCCGCCCTCGAGGGCGCCGGAGCCAAGGCCGCACGATGAGCGTGCGGATCTCCGTCAGCGGCGCGTCGGCGGATGCCGTGCGCGCCGCCGTGCCGGGTCTGGTGAGCGACAAGGTCGCCTCCGGCATCCACGGCCAGAACGCCGACCTCTGGGGTCCCGACGCCCAGTCCGAATCCGCGAAGCGACTCGGCTGGACCGACGCCGTCGCGATCTCCCGGCCCCTCGTCGACGAGATCACCGCGCTGCGCGACGAACTGCGCCAGGCCGGCGTGGACCACATCGCGCTGGCCGGCATGGGCGGCTCCTCGCTGGCACCGGAGGTCATCACCCAGACCGCGGGCGTGGAGCTGACCGTCCTCGACGCGACCGCGCCGGGCCAGGTGCTCGCCGCCCTGAACGACCGGCTGGCGTCCACCGCGCTCGTGGTGTCGTCGAAGTCGGGCTCGACGACCGAGACCGACAGCCAGCTGCGGGTGTTCCGCCGTGCCTTCAGCGACGCCGGCATCGACCCCACCGGCCGCATCGTCGTCGTCACCGACCCGGGCTCGCCGCTCGACACGGCGGCCCGGGAAGCCGGCTACCGGGTCTTCAACGCCGACCCGAACGTGGGCGGCCGGTACTCGGCGCTCACGGCGTTCGGTCTCGTGCCGTCCGGGCTCGCCGGCGTCGACGTCGCGGGCCTCCTCGACGACGCGCAATCAGTGACCGAGGCACTCGGTTCCGACTCCGACGACAACCCGGCGCTCATCCTGGCTGCCGCCATCTCGGCGACCTCGCCGCGGCGCGACAAGCTCGCCCTGGTGGCCGACGGCACCCCCATCGTGGGATTCCCCGACTGGGCGGAGCAGCTGATCGCCGAATCGACCGGCAAACTCGGCACCGGCATCCTCCCCGTCGTTCTCGGCACGGATGCGCCGGAGCTGTCCGAGAACCTCCCCGACTTGCAGGTGGCCCGCATCGTCGACGACGCCGGAAGCGACGTCTTCCGGAACGACGGCACCGACGACATCTGTGTCAGCGGCGCCCTCGGCGCACAGTTCCTGGTGTGGGAGTACGCCATCGCCGTCGCCGGGCGTCTGCTGCAGATCAACCCGTTCGACCAGCCCGACGTCGAGTCGGCGAAGACGGCCACGCGTGGCCTGCTCGACGAGCGTCCGGAGCCGGAGCCCGCCGCCTTCGTGTCGGACGGCATCGAGGTGCGCGGCACGCCGCACGTCATCGGCGCAGCCAGCGACCTCGCATCCGCTGTCGACGCCCTGCTGGAGGAACTCGGACCCGACGGCTACCTCGCCGTACAGGCCTACGTGGATCGCCTGGCCCTGCCGCAGCTGGCGGGGGTGCGCGACCTGCTCGCCGAGCGGGCCAAGCGCCCGGTCACCTTCGGCTGGGGTCCCCGGTTCCTGCATTCCACCGGGCAGTACCACAAGGGCGGACCGGCGACGGGTGTGTTCCTGCAGATCCTGGCGACACCCGCCGAGGACCTCGACATTCCCGGCCGCCCGTTCACTTTCGGTGAGCTGGTCCAGGCCCAGGCCAGCGGCGACGCAAGCGTGCTCGCCGAGCACGGCCGCCCCGTCCTGACCCTGACGCTGACCGACCCCGACCGGGACGTCGACGCCCTGTTCGCCGCCCTTCGCTAGGGCGTTCCCGCACACCGACGTTCCCACACAAAGGAGCTGCATGTCCCCGGTGCCTGTCACCCCGGAATTCAATCCGCTGCGATCTCCGTCCGACTACCGGCTGAACCGCATCGCAGGCCCGTCCAGCCTCGTCATCTTCGGCGTCACGGGCGACCTGTCGCGCAAGAAGCTGATGCCCGCCGTCTACGACCTCTCGAACCGGGGCCTGCTGCCGCCGGGCTTCGCGCTGGTCGGCTTCGCGCGGCGCGACTGGGACGACCAGGACTTCATGCAGGTCGTGTACGACGCCGTCAAGGAGCACTGCCGCACGCCGTTCCACGAGGACGTGTGGGCCCAGCTGGCCGAGGGCATCCGTTTCGTGCCGGGGTCCTTCGACGACGACGCCGCGTTCGAAACGCTCAAGGAGACCATCGACGCGCTGGACCGCGAGAGGGGCACGATGGGCAACCACGCGTTCTACCTCTCGATCCCGCCGAAGGCGTTCCCGGTGGTGACCGAGCAGCTGCGTCGGTCGGGGCTCGCGGAGCAGAAGGCCGGTCAGTGGCGCCGGGTCGTCATCGAGAAGCCCTTCGGCAGCAACCTGGAGACGGCGCGGGAACTCAACGACGTCGTCGAGTCGGTGTTCCCGGCCGACTCCGTGTTCCGCATCGACCACTACCTGGGCAAGGAGACGGTGCAGAACATCCTGGCGATGCGTTTCGCCAATGAGATGTTCGAGCCGCTGTGGAACTCGAACTACGTCGACCACGTGCAGATCACCATGGCCGAGGACATCGGTGTGGGCGGCCGGGCCGGCTACTACGACGGCATCGGCGCGGCCCGCGACGTGATCCAGAACCACCTGCTGCAGCTGCTCGCCCTCACGGCGATGGAGGAGCCGATCTCGTTCAACGCGGCGGCGCTGCGGAGCGAGAAGGAGAAGGTGCTGGCGGCCGTGCGGTTGCCCGACGACCTCGCCACCGGCACCGCCCGCGGACAGTACGCCGGCGGCTGGCAGGGCGGCGAGAAGGTCGTGGGCTTCCTGGAGGAGGAGGGGATGAGCCCCGAGTCCGTCACCGAGACCTACGCGGCGCTGCGGCTCACGGTGGAGACGCGCAGGTGGGCCGGCGTTCCCTTCTACCTCCGCGCCGGCAAGCGCCTGGCCCGGCGGGTCACCGAGATCGCCGTCGTCTTCAAGCGCGCACCGCAGTCGCTGTTCAACGGGCGCAGTATGCAGCAGCTCGGGCAGAACGCCCTCGTCATCCGCGTGCAGCCCGACGAGGGGGTCACCCTCCGATTCGGCTCCAAGGTGCCGGGCGCCGGCATGCAGGTGCGCGACGTCACGATGGACTTCGGCTACGGCCACGCCTTCACCGAGGCCAGCCCCGAGGCGTACGAACGGCTCATCCTCGACGTACTCCTCGGCGACCCGCCCCTGTTCCCGCGGCACGAGGAAGTCGAGCTGTCCTGGAAGATCCTCGACCCGATCGAGAAATTCTGGGCGACGCAGGGACAGCCCGAGCAATACAGCCCCGGGTCGTGGGGGCCGGCGTCCGCCGACGCCCTCCTCGAACGCGACGGCCGGAATTGGAGACGCCCATGATCGTTGACCTGCCCAACACCACGACGGCGAAGATCTCCCGCGAGTTGGTGCGCATCCGCGAGGAGGGCGGCGCCGTCGCCCTCGGTCGCGTGCTGACCCTCGTGATCGTCTCCCAGCTGGGGCGCGAGGAGGAGGCGATCGAAGCGGCCAACGACGCGTCCCGTGAGCACCCGATGCGTGTCATCGTCGTCTCCACCGATCCCGGCGACACGGAATGCGACGCTAAGCTCGACGCCGAGATCCGCGTCGGCGGCGACGCCGGCGCCAGCGAGGTGATCGTGCTGCGCGCCTACGGGGCCGCCGCGTCAGACCCGGAGAGCCTCGTCACGGGCCTCCTCCTCTCGGATGCGCCGGTCGTCGCGTGGTGGCCGGAGCTCGCGCCCGACGTGCCCGCCGACTCCCCCATCGGCCGACTGGCGTCTCGGCGCGTGACGGATGCGTCGGCGCAGCCCGACCCGCAGGCCGCGTTGCACCGCCTGCAAGGCAGCTACCGACCCGGCGACACCGACTTCGCCTGGACCCGCCTCTCGCTCTGGCGGGCGCAGCTCGCCGCCGTGCTCGACCAACCGCCGTACGAGAGCGTCACGGGCATCCAGGTCTCCGGCGCGGCCGACTCCCCGTCGACCACGCTGCTCGCCGCGTGGCTGCAGATGGCACTCGAGGTGCCCGTCGACTACGAGCTCACCACGGGGCCGCTGGCCCACGGGATCCACGGCGTGCATCTCACCCGGCCGTCGGGCGTGATCTCGCTGGAGCGCAATATCCCCGACGTGGCGACGCTCAGCCAGCCGGGCCAGCCGACCCAGAATCTCACCCTCAAGCGCCGCAGCCTGCGGGACTGCCTGGCCGACGAGCTTCGCAGGCTCGATCCTGACAAGCTGTACGGTGAGGTCCTCGAACGTGGACTTCCGCTCCTCGATGAGAAGGTGGTCCAATCGTGACGAACGAACGACGCGTCCTCGTCCACGCCGACAAGCAGACTCTCGCCGGTGCCGTCGCCGCCCGGTTCATCACCAAGACGGTCGACATCCTCGACGAACAGGACGCGGCCACCGTGGTCCTGACCGGCGGAACCGTCGGAACGTCGGTGCTCGAGGCGATCCGGGAGTCGCCCGCCCGCGACATGGTCGACTGGTCGCGCGTGCACTTCTGGTGGGGCGACGAACGCTGGGTGCCCAAGGACGACCCGGAGCGCAACGAACGCCAGGCCCGGGACGCGCTGCTCGACCACATCGCGGTGCCGGCCGAAAACATCCACCCGTTCGCCGCCTCCGACGAGGGCATCGACCTGCAGGCAGCGGCGGCCCGGTACTCGGAGGAGATCGCCGAGGCCGCGCCGTTCGGGCAGCCGCTCCCCCGGTTCGACATCACCTTTCTCGGCGTCGGCGCGGACGGGCACATCGCCTCGCTGTTCCCGGCGAACCCGTCCACGAGCGAGGACGGCGCGAACGTGCTCGCCGTGACCAACTCGCCCAAGCCCCCGCCCGAGCGACTCAGCCTGACCCGCCCCGTGATCAACTCGTCAGAGCGCGTGTGGCTGGTGCTCGCCGGACCGGACAAGGCGTCGGCACTCGGGCTCGCCCTGGCCGGCGCCAGCCGCGACGAGGTGCCGGTCGCCGGCATCAAGGGCCGCCGGCGCACGGTCTTCTTCGTCGACCGTGAGGCGGCCGCCGAGGTGCCCGAGAACCTGATCGCGCCCAGCTACTGAGCCCACGAACGCGAAACGGCCTGGCCGCTCCCGAAGGGATGCGGCCAGGCCGTTTCGGCGTGGATGCCTAGTTCGTGGCGGTGAGCTTGCCGCGGCGGATGCGCAGCTGCTGGAGGGCCTCCTCGAGGAGCGCCTCCGCCTCTTCGTCGGTGCGACGTTCCTTCACGTACGCGAGGTGCGTCTTGTACGGCTCGAGCTTCGCCACCGACGGCGGGTTCTCCTTGTCCCGCCCGGCCGGCAGCCCCGACTGCGGGCTGTCGATGACGTCGGGGATCTCCTCCTCGGGGAGGTTGGCCGCGAAGTACCGGATGGTCTCGTTGCCGAGGGCGTCCCAGTAGGACACCTTCACCCGGTCCGCGTGGAAGCCGCGGTCCTGTTCGCCCATGGGTCCTGCTCCGACGCGTGACCCGCGGATCGCACTGCCACCAGATGCCATTGTGTTCCTCCGTTAGAACCGGGGAACGGTCAGGTCGACCGTTCGCCTGTGAAAGTCGTGGGCTATGCGCCGGTCTCGAACTTGGTGATCAGGCCGAGAACGACGATGCACGCGAGCCAGAGCAACGCCAGGATGACGGTGATGCGGTTCAGGTTGCGCTCGGCCACACCGGATGCGCCGAGGTTGGACGTGACGCCGCCGCCGAACATGTCGGACAGGCCGCCACCGCGGCCCTTGTGCAGCAGGATGAGCATGGTGAGGAGGAGGCTCGTGATGCCGAGCATCACCTGCATCACTACCTGGAGAATCTCCACGAGGAACCTTTCACAGTGTGGTGGGCATGGTGCCGCACCGAAGTCTTTGGCAATTATAGCCGAGAGGCTAAACTCCGACGTGCTTCTGGAAGCGCACGATGTTGGCGAACTCGGTCAGGTCGAGGCTCGCGCCCCCGACGAGGGCACCGTCGACGTTGGGCTCCCGCATGAAGCCGAGGATGTTGTCGGCCTTCACCGACCCTCCATACAGGATGCGCGTCTTCGCGGCGACGTCCTGCCCGAGCATGTCGGCGAGGACCGCCCGCAGCTGCGCGGCGACCTGTTCGGCCTGTTCCGGTGTCGCCGCCTTCCCCGACCCGATGGCCCACACGGGCTCGTAGGCCACGACAATGTCGGCCGCTGCGTCGACGCCGGCGAGGGCGGCGCGCAACTGGGCGACGGGGACGGCGCTCGGGCCGTGCTTCTCCAGGTCGTCGGCGCTCTCACCGACGCAGATGACGGGAACCAGGTTGTGCTTGAGGGCCGCCTGCACCTTCGCCTGCACCTGGTCGTCGTCCTCGCGGTGCAGTGTGCGCCGCTCGGAGTGCCCGATGATGACGTACTGGCATTCCAGCTGCGCGAGGAACGCGCCCGAGATCTCGCCCGTGTAGGCGCCAGAGTCGTGGGCGGAGACATCCTGCGCCCCGTAGGCGAGCGGCAGCTTGTCGGCGGAGACGAGCGTCTGCACCGACCGCAGGTCGGTGAACGGCGGGAACACGGCGACCTCGACGGCGGTGAAGTCGTGGTTCGCGTCCTTCAGGCCCCAGGCCAGCTTCTGCACGAAGGCGATGGCCTGCAGGTGGTCGAGGTTCATCTTCCAGTTCCCCGCGATGAGCGGGGTTCGGTTCACTGCCATCCGAGGACCTCCAGTCCTGGCAGGCGCTTGCCCTCGAGGAACTCGAGGCTCGCACCCCCGCCCGTTGAGATGTGACCGAAGCGGTCATCGTCGAAGCCGAGGGTGCGCACCGCTGCGGCGGAGTCGCCCCCGCCGACGACGCTGAGGCCGTCGGCCTGGGTGAGCGCCTCGGCGACGGTGCGGGTGCCTTCCGCGAACGGCGCGAGCTCGAAAACGCCCATCGGACCGTTCCAGAACACCGTCTTCGACGAGCGGATGACGTCGGCGAACGCTTTCGCGCTGTCGGGGCCGATGTCGAGGCCGAGGCCCGACGACCCGAACGGGGTGTCCTCGATGGCGTCGGCCGCCGTCACGACATGCTCGGCGTCGGCGGAGAACGCGGCGGCGACGACGATGTCCGTCGGCAGCACGAGGTCGACGCCGCGGCGCTCGGCCTCGTCGAGGTAGCCGCGCACGGTGTCGAGCTGGTCGGGCTCGAGCAGGCTCGAGCCCACACTGTAGCCCTTCGCAGCGAGGAATGTGAAGACCATTCCGCCGCCGATGAGCAGCGAGTCGACGCGGGGCAGCAGGTGCCCGATCACGCCGAGCTTGTCGGAGACCTTCGAGCCGCCGAGGACGACCGTGTACGGGGACTGCGGCTTCTTCGTGAGTCGCTCGAGCACATCCAGTTCCGCGGCGATCAGCAGGCCGGCGGCGCTCGGCAGGATCTCGGCGAGGTCGTAGACGCTCGCCTGCTTGCGGTGCACGACGCCGAAGCCGTCGGACACGAGCACGTCGCCGAGGCTGCCGAGCTGCTCGGCGAACGCACGTCGTACGGCGTCGTCCTTGCTGGTCTCGCCCGCGTTGAAGCGGAGGTTCTCGAGCACGACGACCGCTCCGTCGGAGAGCCCGTCGACCGCGGCCCGCGCCGAGTCGCCGACCGTGTCGGTGGCGAACCCGACCGGGGAGCCGAGGAGCTCCCCGAGGCGGGCGGCGACGGGCGCCAGGCTGTACGCCGGGTCCGGCTCGCCGTCAGGGCGGCCGAGGTGCGAGACGACGATCACCTTGGCGCCCTGCTCGACGAGCGTGCGGAGGGTGGGAAGCGACGCCCGCACCCGGCCGTCGTCGGTGATGCGCCCGTCGTCCAGGGGGACGTTCAGGTCGCAGCGGACGATGACACGCTTGCCGGCCAGCGGCCCGAGCGATGCGATGGTGCGAAGCGTCACAGCGGTCCCCGGGTTAGAGGCGCTCGGCGACGAACTCGGTGACGTCGACGAGACGGTTGGAGTAGCCCCACTCGTTGTCGTACCACGACGCCACCTTGACCTGGTCGCCGATCACCTTGGTGAGCCCGGCGTCGAAGATCGAGGAGTGCGGGTCGCCGACGATGTCGCTGGAAACGATCGGGTCCTCGGTGTAGCTGAGGATGCCCTTGAGCGGGCCCTCGGCGGCGGCCTTGTACGCCGCGTTGACGTCGGCGACGGTCACCGGCTTCGACGCGGTGACGGTGAGGTCGGTGATGGAACCGGTGGGGACGGGCACGCGCAGGGCATAGCCGTCGAGCTTGCCGACGAGTTCCGGGATGACCAGGCCGAGGGCCTTGGCGGCACCGGTGGAGGTCGGGATGATGTTCTCGGCAGCGGCGCGCGCACGACGGAGGTCGCTGTGCGGGCCGTCCTGCAGGTTCTGGTCGGCGGTGTACGCGTGCACCGTGGTCATCAGGCCGCGCTCGATGCCGAAGTTGTCCATGAAGACCTTGGCCAGCGGCGCGAGGCAGTTGGTGGTGCAGGAGGCGTTGGAGATGACGTCCTGGGTGGCCGGGTCGTAGCTGTCCTCGTTCACGCCGAGCACGAGCGTTGCGACATTGTCACCGGTGGCCGGTGCCGAGACGATGACCTTCTTGGCGCCGGCAGCGATGTGCTTGCGCGCGTCTTCGGCCTTCGTGAAGCGGCCGGTGGACTCGATGACGATGTCCACCCCCAGCTCGCCCCACGGCAGGTTCGCGGGGTCGCGCTCTTCGAGAACCTTGATCGGCTTGCCGTTGACGATGATGGTGTCGCCCTCGAGCTCGACGGTCGCGTCGAGACGTCCGTTGATGCTGTCGTACTTGAGGAGGTGGGCGAGGGTCTTGTTGTCGGTGAGGTCGTTCACCGCGACGATTTCGAGCTCGCTGCCCTTGGCGAGGGCGGCTCGGAAGTAATTGCGGCCGATGCGGCCGAATCCGTTGATTCCGATCTTTACGGACACAGATGACTCCTGTTGCTGGATGGGCGCCGGGGGCGCGGGTTGTGGGTGTTCCGAGACGCAGCGCGGTGTCCCGCGGGATGGGCCCGCGGGACACCATCGGTTATGACAGTATCAGCAGCCCGGCGGTCTTCTCACGGGCGGTCTGGAAGCGCTGCTGCACGTTCTCCCAGTTGGCGATGTTCCAGAACGCCTTGACGTAGTCGGCACGCACGTTCTGGTAGTCGAGGTAGTAGGCGTGCTCCCACACGTCGAGCATGAACAGCGGGATGACACCGGCCGGGACGTTGCCCTGCTGGTCGTAGAGCTGGTCGATGAAGAGCCGCTGGCCGAC
The DNA here is from genome assembly GCF_003716325.1 of Cryobacterium tepidiphilum. Classification (GTDB taxonomy): domain Bacteria; phylum Actinomycetota; class Actinomycetes; order Actinomycetales; family Microbacteriaceae; genus Cryobacterium; species Cryobacterium tepidiphilum. Next base: position 76,614 of record NZ_RDSR01000004.1, read on the forward strand.
CGAGTCCCAGGCCAGGATCGACCATCCGGAGCCCTGGACGCCCATGGCCGCTGCGGTGAAGTGCGCCTGGAACTTGTCGAACGAGCCGAAGAAGTCGTCGATCGCGCTGGCCAGCTCGCCGGTGGGCTTGTCGCCGCCGTCGGGCGACATGTTGGTCCAGAAGACCGAGTGATTGATGTGGCCGCCGAGATTGAAGGCGAGGTCCTTCTCCAGCTTGTTCACGTTCGCGAGGTTGCCGGAGTCGCGGGCCTCGGCGAGCTGTGCGAGGGCGTTGTTCGCGCCGGTGACGTACGCCTGGTGGTGCTTGTCGTGGTGGAGCTCCATGATCCGGCCGCTGATGCTCGGCTCGAGGGCCGCGTAGTCGTAGGGCAGGTCAGGCAGGGTGTATTCAGCCATTGCGTATCTCCTTGTGTTTGTCCGACATTTTCAGTCTAGTCAGCCGTCCCGGTGTCGTTCCGGGCGCCGTCACACGTCGTCGAGGTCGGCCGGCAGGTTCGCGTCGGTGCCCGGGATGCCGAGTTCGACGGCCTTCTTGTCGGCCATGGCGAGCAGGCGACGGATGCGGCCGGCCACGGCATCCTTCGTCATGGGCGGGTCGGCGTGGTGACCCAGCTCGTCGAGGCTGGAGTCCCGGAAGCCCAGGCGGAGCTCCCCCGCGTACCGCAGGTGCGGCGGCGTCTCGTCCCCGAGGATCTCCATGGCGCGTTCGACGCGCGCGCACGCGGCCACGGCGGCCTGCGCGGAACGGCGGAGGTTGGCGTCGTCGAAGTTCACCAGGCGGTTCGCGGTGGCGCGCACCTCGCGGCGTTGCCGCATCTCCTCCCAGCCCTGCACGGCCTTCTCCGCGCCCATCCGGAGCAGCATGGCGCTGATGGCGTCGCCGTCCCGGATCACGACGCGGTGCACGCCGCGCACCTCGCGGGCCTTGGCGGCGATCCCGAGGCGCCCGGCCGAACCGACCAGTGCCATGGCGGCCTCGTTCCCGGGGCAGGTCACCTCCAGTGAGGCGGAGCGGCCGGGATCGGTGAGGGAGCCCTGGGCAAGGAACGCCCCGCGCCACACCGCGGCGACCTCCTCCTTCGACCCGGTGGTCAGCCGGTTCGGAAGCCCGCGGATGGGCCGCCGACGGGCGTCGAGCAGGCCCGTCTGCCGGGCCAGGGTCTCCCCGCCGTCCATCACGCGCACCAGGTAGTGGTTCGTGCGGCGGACGCCGGAGGCGCCGAGCACCGAAACGGCGCTGCGCACCCCGTACAACTCGGCCAGGTCCTTCCGCACCCGTTGGGCGAGCACCGGCGAGTCCAGTTCCGACTCCACGGCGATGCGGCCGGAGATGATGTGCAGGCCGCCGGAGAAACGCAGGATGGTGGCCAGCTCGGCAGCCCGCACCGTGGTCTTGGACACCTCAACGCGGGAGAGTTCGTCTTTGACGTCGATGGTGAGTGCCACTGGTGGATCCATTCTGTTGAAAACTGTCGCTGCGCTACCGGTGCCGGTGCGCGCTATTCACGGCCGAGGTCGCGGTGCTTGACGCTCACGTTCACCCCGAGGTCATCGCGGATCATCGTGGCCAGCTCGCGGACCATCGCGACCGAGCGGTGACGGCCCCCCGTGCAGCCGACCGCGATCGTCGCCCGCCGCTTGTTCTCGCGCTCATACCCGGCCAGCACCGGGCGGAGGGCGGCGACGTAGTTGTCGAGGAACTCCCGGGCGCCCTCCTGCTCGAAGACGTAGTCGCTGATCTCCTCGGTGAGCCCGGTCAGGGGCCGGAGCTCGGGGATCCAGAACGGGTTCGGCAGGAATCGCACGTCGGCGACCATGTCGACATCCGTGGGGAGCCCGTACTTGAAGCCGAAGCTCATGACGGTGAGGCGGATACCCGCCTCCTCCTCGTCGGCGAACGCCTCGGCGATCGCCGTGGCGAGCTGGTGGATGTTGAGGCTGGATGTGTCGATCACCATGTCGCTGGAGGCGCGCACCTCGCTGAGCCGCGCGCGTTCGGCGGCGATGCCGTCGAGGAGCGTCCCGTCGCCCTGCAGCGGATGCGGCCGGCGCACGGCCTCGAACCGCCGCACCAGCACCTCGTCGGTGGCCTCGAGGAAGATGACGCGCACCCGGGCGCCCGTGCGCAGGGTTCCGACGATGTCCTGGAACGCACTGAAGAAGTTGCCGCCGCGGATGTCGACGACCGCCGCGATGCGCGGCAGGCTACCGGCTCGCTGGGCGAGGTCGACGAGCGGCCGCAGCATCTGCGGCGGCAGGTTGTCGACCACGTACCAGCCGAGGTCTTCGAGCGCGTTGGCGACGGTAGAGCGCCCCGCTCCGGACATCCCGGTGACGATCAGCATCTCCTGCTGTTCGTGGTCGGTCGTCATGGATGCTTCGGGCTTTCGATCGGGGCGGTCACTGCCTCCAGCCTAGCCAGCCTTGGAGGCAGTGGCATGCACATGCTGGTGAATGGTGGCGGCCAGCACCGGGCCGATGCCGTTCACCTGGCCGATCTCGTCGACGCCGGCCTGCTTCAGCCGCGACACCGACCCGAAGTGGCGCAGCAGTTGCTTCACCCGCGCGGGCCCGAGCCCCGGCACCTCGGACAGCACGGTGGAGATATCGCGCTTGCGGCGGGTGCGCTGGTGGGCGATGGCGAAGCGGTGCGCCTCGTCGCGAATGCGCTGCATGAGGAACAGCGCCTCGCTGTTGCGCGGCAGGATCACCGGGTAGTCGGAGTCGGGGAGCCAGATCTCCTCGAGCCGCTTCGCGATGCCGCACAGCGCGATGTCGGTGATGCCGGAGTCGGCGAGGGCGCGGGCCGCGGCCGCGACCTGCGGCTGCCCGCCGTCGACGATCAGGAGGTTGGGGCGGTACCGGAACTTGGTGCGTCGTTCCTCGCCGGCGGCATCCGTTTCACCGAGCTCGGGTTTCAGGTAGGCGAGGCGGCGCATGAGCGTGCGGTACAGGGAGTCGGTGTCGTCCGTCGACTCCGGGATCGTGAAGCGCCGGTACTCGTCCTTGCGGGCGAGGCCGTCTTCGAACACAACCATGGAGGCGACGATGTTCGTGCCGCCGAGGTGCGACACGTCGTAGCACTCCATGCGCAACGGGGCCGACGGCATCTCGAGCGCCTCCTGGATGTCCTCCAGGGCCTTGCTGCGGGCCACGAAGTCGGAGCTGCGCCGGGTCTTGTAGAGCATGAGGGCGTGCTTCGCGTTCTGGTTCGCCGTCTCCAGCAGCGCCGCCTTCTCGCCGCGCTGCGCCGCGACGAGGCGCACCTTGCGGTTGCCGATGCTGCCCAGCCAGTCCTGCAGGGCGTCGACGTCGTCGGGCAGTTCCGGCAGCACCACCTCGCGCGGCGGCCGGCCGTCATGGTCGTATGCGGACTTCATGATCGAATCGACCAGTTCGTCGGTGGAGAGGTCGAGTTCCTTGTCCACGATCCAGCTGCGCACACCGCGCACCCGGCCGCCGCGGACGATGAACTGCTGCACCGCGGCCGCCAGCTCATCCTGGTCAATGCCGAACAGGTCGATGTCCACCGTGTCGCGGAGCACCACGGCGCTCTTCTCCAGGACGGCGTCGAGCGCCATCACCTGGTCGCGGCGCTTGGCGGCGAGCTCGTAGTCCTGCTCTGCTGCGGCAGCCTTCATCTCGGCGGTGAGCATGTTGATGAGCTTGCGGTCCTGGCTCGTCATGAAGCTGACGAACTGGTTGACCGTCGCCCGGTGCTCCTCGATGCTCACCTTGTGGGAGCACGGCCCGAAGCAGCGGCCGATCTGGCTCGCGAAACACGGCTTGCCGCTCTGCATGGCGCGCTTGTAGTTGGCGTTCGAGCAGGTGCGGATCGGGAACGCCTTGAGCATGAGGTCCATGGTCTCGTGCACGGCCCACACCTTGGGGTACGGCCCGAAGTAGCGGGCGCCGCGGATGCCGGTGGTGCGGGTCACGAGGACGCGCGGCGCTTCGTCGGCGAGCGTGACCGCCAGGTACGGGTAGGACTTGTCGTCCTTGAACTGCACGTTGAACGGCGGGTCGAACTCGTTGATCCAGGTCCACTCCAGCTGCAGCGCCTCCACCTCCGTGCCGACGACCGTCCACTCGACACTCGCGGCGGTGGTCACCATGCGCCGGGTGCGCTCGTGGAGGTTGTGCAGGGGCGCGAAGTAGTTGCTGAGGCGGGCGCGCAGGTTCTTCGCCTTGCCGACGTACAGCACCCGGCCGGTGGCGTCACGGAACCGGTACACTCCCGGGCTCGTCGGGATCTCGCCCGTCCTGGGGCGGTAGCTCAGCATGTCTGACATGGTGCTTCGCGGGTCAGTCGGCCGCGAGTATCTCCTTCAGGAACGTGCCGGTGTGGCTGCCTGGCGCCTGGGCGACCTGCTCGGGCGTGCCGGTGGCGACGATGGTGCCTCCGCCCGAACCGCCCTCCGGGCCGAGGTCGATGACCCAGTCGGACGACTTGATGACGTCGAGGTTGTGCTCGATGACCACCACGGTGTTGCCCTTGTCGACGAGGCCGTTCAGGACCAGCAACAGTTTACGCACGTCTTCGAAGTGCAGGCCGGTGGTCGGTTCGTCGAGCACGTAGACGCTCCGGCCGTTGGAGCGTCGCTGCAGTTCGGTCGCGAGCTTCACGCGCTGTGCCTCACCGCCGGAGAGGGTGGTGGCGCTCTGCCCGAGCCGCACGTAGCCGAGCCCCACTTCGACGAGCGTCTTCAGGTAGCGGTGGATCGCGGAGATCGGCTCGAAGAACTCGGCCGCCTCGCTGATCGGCATCTCCAGCACTTCGGCGATGTTCTTGCCCTTGTAGTGCACGGCGAGGGTATCGCGGTTGTACCGCGCTCCCCCGCACACCTCGCAGGCGACGTAGACGTCGGGCAGGAAGTTCATCTCGATCTTGATGGTGCCGTCACCCGAGCAGGCCTCGCAGCGGCCGCCCTTGACGTTGAAGCTGAACCGCCCGGGCAGGTATCCGCGCGCCTTCGCCTCGAGCGTGTCGGCGAACAGGGTGCGGATGCGGTCGAAGACGCCCGTGTACGTTGCGGGGTTCGACCGCGGGGTGCGGCCGATGGGCGCCTGGTCGACGTGGATGACCTTGTCGAGATGGTCGAGTCCGGTGACCCGGCTGTGTTTGCCGGGCAGCTTGCGGGCGCCGTTGAGCTGGTTGGCGAGCACCCGGTACAGGATGTCGTTGACGAGCGACGACTTGCCCGACCCGCTGACGCCAGTCACCGAGGTGAAGACGCCGAGCGGGAAGTCCACCGTGACGTTCTGGAGGTTGTTGGCCGAGGCGCCCTTGACCGTGATCATGCGGCCCGGGTCGATGGAGCGCCGGGTCGAGGGCGTCTCGATGGACTTGCGGCCGGAGAGGTAGTCGCCCGTGAGCGAGGCCGTGTCGGCGATGAGCTCGGCGTACGGGCCGGAGTGCACCACGGTGCCGCCGTTCACGCCCGCTCCGGGCCCGATGTCGACGATCCAGTCCGCCGTGCGGATGGTGTCTTCGTCGTGCTCCACGACGATGAGGGTGTTGCCGAGGTCACGCAGGGCGACGAGGGTCTCGATGAGGCGGCGGTTGTCGCGCTGGTGCAGGCCGATGCTGGGCTCGTCGAGCACGTAGAGCACCCCGGTGAGGCCCGAGCCGATCTGGGTGGCCAGGCGGATGCGCTGCGCCTCGCCGCCGGAGAGCGTGCCGGCGGAGCGGGCGAGGTTGAGGTAGGTGAGCCCCACCCGGATGAGGAAGTCGAGGCGCACCTTGATCTCGCGCAGCACCTGCGCTGCGATGGCGCTCTCCCGGTCGGTGAGCCGCAGCTGGTCCATGAACCCGCGGGCGTCGCTCAGGCTCAGCTCGCACACGTCGGCGATGCTCACGCCGTGCACGAGAACGGCGAGGACCTCGGGCTTCAGTCGCTTGCCGTCGCAGACCGGGCAGTTGACCTCGCGGAGGTACTCCCCCCAGCGCTGGCGCTGGCTGTCGGTCTCCGCCTGCAGGTACTGCCGCTCGATGTACGGGACGACGCCCTCGAACCCGGACGTGTAGGTCATCTCCCGCCCGTAGCGGTTCTTCCACTTGACCTTCACCTCGAAGTTGTCGCCGCGGAGCACGGCGTGGCGCACCTCATCGCTGAGCTCCTCCCACGGGGTGCTGAGCGAGAAGCCGAGGTCGCGGGAGAGGCCCTCGAGGAGCTTCTCGTAGTACTGGAACAGGCCCTTGCCCTGCGTGGTCCAGGGGACGATGACGCCCTCGGCGATGCTGAGGCTCGGGTCGGCCAGCAGCAGGTCCTGGTCCACCGACATGCGGGTGCCGAGGCCGGAGCACTCCGGGCACGCTCCGAATGGCGCATTGAACGAGAAGGTTCGCGGTTCGATCTCGGTGAGCTGCACCGGGTGATTGTTGGGGCAGGAGAGCTTCTCGGAGTAGGTCTGCCAGGCGGCGGTGCCCTCCGCGTCGACGTAGTTGACCTGCGCGAGGCCGTCGGCGAGTTTGAGGGCGGTCTCGAGCGAGTCGGTGAGCCGGCTGAGGATGTCGGGTGAGGCCACGAGACGGTCGACGACGACCGAGATGTCGTGCTTCACCTGCTTCTTCAGCGTGGGCGGTTCGCTCAGCTGCACGGTGACGCCGTCGACCATGGCCCGGGAATACCCCGACGCGGCCAGCTCCTTGAACAGGTCGACGAATTCACCCTTCTTCTTCGATACCAGCGGGGCGAGGATCTGGTAGCGCGTGCCGGCCGGCAGCTCCATGAGCTGGTCGGCGATCTGCTGCACGGTCTGCGACTGGATGACCTCGCCGCAGATGGCGCAGTGCGGCACGCCGATGCGTGCCCAGAGCAGGCGCAGGTAGTCGTAGATCTCGGTGATGGTGCCGACGGTGGAGCGCGGGTTGCGGTTGGTGGACTTCTGGTCGATCGACACGGCCGGGCTCAGGCCCTCGATGAAGTCGACGTCGGGGCGGTCCACCTGGCCGAGGAACTGCCGGGCGTACGCGGACAGCGATTCCACGTAACGGCGCTGGCCCTCCGCGAAGATGGTGTCGAAGGCGAGGGACGACTTGCCGGAGCCGGAGAGGCCGGTGAAGACGACGAGGGAGTCCCGCGGGATCTCCAGGTCGATGTTCCGGAGGTTGTGAACGCGGGCCCCGCGGACGCTCAGAGTGGACTCGGACTCGACCTTTGCAATTGACACCAAATGAGTCTATGCAGACCCTCCGCCATCCATTGACCGATCGCGCATGCTATCAGCGAACGCCGCCGACGGGGTTGACGTGCCCGGCGCGTTCCATGGTGCGGAGCTCGCGCTTGAGCTCGCTGACCTCGTCGCGGAGGCGCGCGGCCAGCTCGAACTTGAGTTCGCCCGCGGCCTCCAGCATCTGCCCGTTCAGGTCGGCGATCAGCGATTCGAGGTCGTTCGCGCCGTTGGCGGCGAGCCCCTGCCGCCGCAGGTTTGGCGTGGGGCTCTTCTTGCCCCGGTCGCGGCCGGCGAGGAGCGCGGCCGTGTCGGCCTCCTCCCGGGCGAGGATGTCGGTGATGTCGGCGATCTTCTTGCGCAGCGGCGTCGGGTCGATGCCGTGCTCGGCGTTGTAGGCGATCTGCTTGTCGCGGCGCCGGTTGGTCTCCTCGATCGCCAGCGCCATCGAGGGGGTGAGCCGGTCGGCGTACATGTGCACCTGGCCGGAGACGTTGCGGGCCGCACGGCCGATGGTCTGGATCAGCGACGTGGATGAGCGCAGGAAGCCCTCCTTGTCGGCGTCGAGGATCGCCACGAGCGAGACCTCGGGAAGGTCGAGGCCTTCCCGCAGCAGGTTGATGCCCACCAGCACGTCGAAGACGCCGGCGCGCAGCTCGGAGAGCAGCTCGACGCGGCGGAGCGTGTCGACGTCGGAGTGCAGGTAGCGCACGCGCACGCCCGCCTCGGTGAGGAAGTCGGTGAGCTCCTCAGCCATCTTCTTGGTGAGGGTCGTGACGAGCACCCGCTCGTTGCGCTCGACCCGCGCCCGGATCTGCTCGAGCAGGTCGTCGATCTGCCCCTCGGTGGGCCGCACCTGAATCTCGGGGTCGATGAGGCCGGTGGGCCGGATGATCTGCTCGACGACGCCGTCGGCGATGCCGAGCTCGTACTTGCCCGGCGTCGCCGACAGGTACACGGTCTGGCCGACCCGGTCTTTGAACTCGTTGAACTTCAGCGGCCGGTTGTCGAGGGCGCTCGGCAGCCGGAAGCCGTGGTCGACGAGGGTGCGCTTGCGGGAGGAGTCGCCCTCGTACATCGCCCCGATCTGCGGCACGGTGACGTGCGACTCGTCGATGACGACCAGGAAGTCGTCGGGAAAGTAGTCGAGCAGGCAGTGCGGCGCCTCGCCGGGGTTCCGCCCGTCGATGTGCCGGGAGTAGTTCTCGATGCCGGAGCAGAACCCGATCTGTTCCATCATCTCCAGGTCGAACATGGTGCGCATGCGCAACCGCTGCGCCTCGAGCAGCTTGCCCTCGCGCTCGAGTTGGGCGAGCCTTTCATCGAGCTCGGCCTGGATGGTGCCCATGGCCCGGTGCATCACATCGGTGCTGGCGACGTAGTGGGAGCCGGGGAACACCGAGACCGCGTCGAGCTTGCGGACGATGTCGCCGGTGAGCGGATGCAGGCTGTACAGCGCCTCGATCTCGTCACCGAACATCTCGATGCGGATCGCCAGTTCTTCGTACATGGGGATGATCTCGATGGTGTCGCCGCGCACCCGGAAGTTGCCGCGGGAGAAATCGATGTCGTTGCGCTGGTACTGCATGGAGACGAACTTGCGGATCAGCCAGTCCCGGTCGACGCGCTGCCCCACCTGGAGCGGCATCATCGCCTCCAGGTAGCCCTCGGGCGTGCCGAGGCCGTAGATGCAGGAGACCGTGGAGACGACGACGACGTCGCGGCGGCTCAGCAGTGAATTGGTCGTGGAGTGCCGCAGCCGCTCGACCTCGGCGTTGATCGAGCTGTCTTTCTCGATGAAGGTGTCGGTCTGCGGCACGTAGGCCTCGGGCTGGTAGTAGTCGTAGTACGAGACGAAGTACTCGACGGCGTTGTTCGGCATGAGTTCGCGGAACTCGGTGGCGAGCTGCGCGGCGAGGGTCTTGTTGTGGGCGAGCACGAGGGTGGGCCGCTGCACCGCTTCGATGAGCCACGCGGTGGTCGCCGACTTGCCTGTTCCCGTGGCGCCGAGCAGCACGACATCCGTCTCGCCGGCGTTGATGCGGCCGGCCAGCGCTTCGATCGCGGCCGGCTGGTCGCCGCTCGGCGAGTATTCGCTCACTACCTCGAACGGGTGCACGGCACGGGTGGCTTCCATGACCACCAGTTTACGGAGCGCCCCTGACAACGCGCTCCCAGAGGGCATCTGCCTGCGAGGCGGTCTGCTCGATGCTGCCGTCGGTGTCGATCACGACGTCGGCGATCGCGAGCCGCTCCGCGTCGGCCGCCTGCGACCCGAGCCGACGGGCGGCATCCGCTTCGCTGAACCCGCGTAGACGGATGAGGCGCTCACGTCGCACCGATTCGTCGGCGTGCGCGACGACGACGAGGTCGAACGGATGGTCGACGGCGGCTTCCACAAGCAGGGGCACGTCGTAGACGACGACGGCGTCGGGGTTCGCCTGCTCCGCCTCGGCGATGAGCCGCCGGGTGAGGGCGCGCACCGCCGGGTGCACGATGGCGTTCAGCGTGGCCAGCTGTTCGGGATGCCCGAAGACGCGCTGGCCGAGCGCCGCGCGGTCGAGTGTGCCGTCGGGGGCGATCACGTCGTCGCCGAAAGCGGAGCGGATGCGGGCAAGTCCCTCGGTGCCGGGTTCGACCACCTCGCGGGCCAGCCGGTCGGCGTCGATGTGCACGGCGCCCTGCTCGGCCAGGCGGCGGGCGATGGTGCTCTTGCCCGAGGCGATGCCGCCGGTCAGTCCGATCAGGTACACGCCTGCCATGCTACTGGCCGCCCAGCCTCCCGCGACCTCGCCCGTGCGGGGATTCCGCCGCCCTTCCCCTGCCGAGGCGGCAGTTTGCCCGCACCCGCGGCAGCGCATGCCCGCCGGTGCGGGGTTTCCGCCGTCTCCCACGTGTGGGGGCGGCAGTTTGCCCGCACCGACGAGGGTATGGGAGGAGGGCGCGCCCGACGCCGCGCGATAGACGACGAATGGCCGGACCCCGTGGGGCCCGGCCATCCGTGGTACTGCGGTGGAACCTAGTTGCCGGAGAGCTTCTCGCGCAGTGCGGCGAGGGCCTCGTCGTCGGCCAGGGTGCCGGCTCCGGCGGTCTCGCCGGAGTAGTTGGCACCGGTGCCGGTGGCGGCGCCGACCGAGATGAGCTCGTCGTTCGCCGACGCGACCTGCTTCTTGTGCGCCTCCCAGCGAGCCTGGGCGGCAGCGTAGTCCTGCTCCCACTTCTCGCGCTGGGCCTCGAAGCCCTCGCGCCACTCGTTGGTCTCCGGGTCGAAGCCCTCGGGGTACTTGTAGTTGCCCTGCTCGTCGTACTCGGTGAGCATGCCGTAGAGCGCCGGGTCGAACTCGGTGCCCTCGGGGTCGACACCCTCGTTGGCCTGCTTGAGGCTGAGCGAGATGCGGCGGCGGTCGAGGTCGATGTCGATGACCTTCACGAACACCTCGTCACCGACGGAGACGACCTGCTCGGCCAGCTCGACGTGCTTGCCGGAGAGCTCGGAGATGTGCACGAGGCCCTCGATGCCGTCGGCGACGCGAACGAACGCACCGAACGGAACCAGCTTCGTGACCTTGCCCGGTGCGACCTGCCCGATGGCGTGGGTGCGGGCGAAGACCTGCCAGGGGTCTTCCTGCGTGGCCTTGAGCGACAGCGACACGCGCTCGCGGTCCAGGTCCACCTCGAGGATCTCGACGGTGACTTCCTGGCCCACCTCGACGACCTCGCTGGCGTGCTCGATGTGCTTCCAGCTGAGTTCGGAGACGTGGACGAGGCCGTCGACGCCGCCGAGGTCGACGAACGCACCGAAGTTGACGATCGAGGAGACGACGCCCTTGCGGACCTGCCCCTTGTGCAGGTTGTTGAGGAACGTGGTGCGGCTCTCGGACTGGGTCTGCTCCAGCAGGGCGCGACGCGACAGCACGACGTTGTTGCGGTTCTTGTCGAGCTCGAGGATCTTCGCCTCGATCTCCTGGCCCAGGTACGGGGTCAGGTCGCGCACGCGGCGCAGCTCGATGAGCGAGGCCGGGAGGAAGCCGCGGAGTCCGATGTCGACGATCAGGCCGCCCTTGACGACCTCGATGACCGTGCCGGTGACCACACCGTCGGCGTCCTTGATCTTCTCGACGTCGCCCCAGGCGCGCTCGTACTGCGCGCGCTTCTTGGAGAGGATCAGGCGGCCTTCTTTGTCTTCCTTCTGGAGGACAAGTGCCTCGACCAGGTCGCCGACCTTGACGACCTCAGTGGGGTCGACATCGTGCTTGATGGAAAGTTCGCGGGAGGGGATGACACCCTCGGTCTTGTAACCCACGTCGAGGAGGACCTCGTCGCGGTCGATCTTCACGACGGTGCCTTCAATGAGGTCTCCGTCGTTGAAGAATTTCAGAGTCTTTTCGACCGCGGCAAGAAAGTCTTCAGCAGATCCGATGTCGTTGATGGCGACCTGCTTGGGTGCCTTTTCGGTCGTTGCGATTGTCATGTAGTGGTTGCTCCAGTATGGACAAATTCAGGCCCGCGCAGCAAGAGACCTGTATCGAACAAGCAGCTTGTGGTTCCGCGAGGGCAGCGGATAGTAAGTCACAAACGTGACGTTCTACCTTAGCTGCTTCGGCCTGCCGCCGGCAACCCGCACTCCGCCGGCACCACGGGGACGGCCACCGCCGCGAGTGCTGGCGACATGCCGCCAGCGTGCGAGGGAAGCGGCAGGAAGCGCGCACCCGCGGATCAGGGAGGCGAAGGCTAGGTCAGCAGTGCCGACCGCAGCGTGTCGAGGCCGACACCGCCCAGGTCGAGCGCCTGGCGGTGGAACTCTTTGATCGAGAAGGCGTCGCCCTCGCGTTCCCGGTAGGCGTCGCGCAACTGCTCCCAGATGCGCTGCCCCACCTTGTAGGAGGGCGCCTGCCCCGGCCAGCCCAGGTAGCGGTTGACCTCGAAGCGCACGAATCCGTCGTTCATGTTGACGTTCTGCCGCATGAACTCGAACGCGTACGCCGCATCCCAGACGCCGTGCCCGTCGGGGCGCTGCTTGCCGAGGTGCACGCCGATGTCGAGCACCACGCGCGCCGCGCGCATCCGCTGCCCGTCGAGCATGCCGAGCCGGTCGGCCGGGTCGTCGAGGTACCCGAGCTGTTCCATGAGCCGCTCGGCGTACAGCGCCCAGCCCTCGGCGTGCCCGGAGGTACCGGCGAGCTGGCGCCGCCAGGTGTTGAGCTTGGCGCGGTTGTAGACGGCCTGGCCGATCTGCAGGTGGTGCCCGGGGACGCCCTCGTGGTAGACGGTGGTGAGCTCCCGCCAGGTGTCGAACTCGGTCACGCCCGGCGGCACCGACCACCACATGCGGCCGGGGCGGGAAAAGTCGTCGGTGGGGCCGGTGTAGTAGATCCCGCCCTCCTGGGTGGGGGCGATCATGCACTCGAGCGCCCGGATCTCCTCGGGGATGTCGAACTGGGTGCCGGCGAGCTCGGCGACGGCCCTGTCGCTGGTCTCCTGCATCCAGCGCTGCAGCGCGTCGGTGCCGTGCAGTTTGCGGGTCTCGTCGCGGTCGAGGTGCGCGATGGCTTCGGCGACGGATGCGCCGGGCAGGATCTCCCGGGCGATGCTCTCCTGTTCGCGCACCATCCGATCGAGCTCCGCGACGCCCCACTCGTAGGTCTCGTCGAGGTCGATGGTGGCGCCGAGGAAGCGGCGCGACTGCAGAGCGTACAGCTCCCGCCCCACCGCGTCCTGCTCCGTCGCCGCCGGCTCCAGGTCGTGCTCGAGGAACGCGGCGAGCGTGCCGTACGCGGCGGCGGCCTTGCGGGCGCCGGCCTCGAGGTCGAGGGCGAGCGAGGCGGGCAGGCTGCCCTCGGCGAGGTCGGCGTTCGCGGCAAGGGCGGCGAAGAAGCCGTCGTGGGCCGCATGCTTGCCGGCCTGCTCGGCGACCTCCCGCACCTGCCGCTTCGCGGGCGTCACCCCGCGCTCGATGCCGAGCCGGAGGGTCTCGATGTAACCCGACACGGCGCGCTCCACCTGGCCGAGGCGGGAGGCGATGTGCGACCAGTCCTCCACGGTGGCGGTGGGCATGAGGTCGAAGACCTCGCGGATCTCCTGGGCTGGGGACGCGATGACGTTGAGGTCGCGGAGGTCCCAGCCCGCGTCGTGGCTCTCCAGCGCAAGTGCGAGCTCGCTGCGGAGGTCCGTCCGGGTGACCTCGTCCACGCCGTCGACCGGGGTGGACGCGTCGAGGCGGGCGATGACCTTCCGCGCCTCCTCGACGAAACGGTCGTGGCCCGCCGGCGAGTAGTCGCCGAAGCGACCGGCTCCCTCCGTGCGGCCGATGTAGGTCCCGACAGTCGGGTCGAGGTCGACGAGGGCGTCCACCCAGTCCTCGGCGATGGCGTCGATCGCGGTGGGAGTGCGCTGCGGTTCGTTCGTCATGCCCCGAGCCTAGAGGAGCGCCCAATACTCGCGAAACGGGAGTTGTGGCCGGACCCGCGGCGTTCTGAACGGCCACGACTCCGGTTTCGCATGCGGGGTCGCTGGTCAGTGGGCGGCCGCGTCCCAGTTCGGGCCGCGGCCCACCTGCACGTCGAGGGGCACCAGGAGATCAGCGGCCGTGGACATGCGGTGCGTGACGAGCGCCTGGAGCGGCTCCCACTCCCCCGGCGCCACGTCGAAGATCAACTCGTCGTGCACCTGCAGCATCATGCGCGACGCGAGCTGCTGGTCGGCGAGGTCGCGGGCGATGTTGATCATCGCGATCTTCATGATGTCGGCGGCGGAGCCCTGGATGGGCGCGTTCAGCGCCGCGCGTTCGGCGTTCTCGCGCAGCACCCGATTGCGGCTGTGCAGATCGGGGAACGGCCGGCGGCGACCGTAGATCGTCTCGGTGTACCCATCGACCCTGGCCTGTTCGACGACGTTCCGGAGGTAGTCGCGCACCGACCCGAACCGGGCGAAGTAGTCCGTCATCAGCTGCTTCGCCTCGGCTGTCTCGATGCGCAACTGCTTGGACAGGCCGAACGCGCTGAGGCCGTAGGCGAGACCGTACGACATGGCCTTGACCTTCGAGCGCATCTCGTTCGACACCTCCTCCGGGCTGACGCCGAAGATGCGGGCGCCGACGAACCGGTGCAGGTCCTCTCCCGCGTTGAACGCCTCGATGAGCCCTGGGTCCTCCGACAGGTGGGCCATGATGCGCATTTCGATCTGCGAGTAGTCCGCGGTCAGCAGCGACTCGGCATCCGCCCCGGCCTGGAAGGCGGCACGGATGCGACGGCCCTCTTCGGTGCGCACCGGGATGTTCTGCAGGTTCGGGTCGTTCGACGAGATGCGGCCGGTGGTGGTGCCGATCTGCAGGTAGTTGGTGTGGATGCGCCCGGTGGCGTCGATCGCCTTGTCGAGCGTCTCCACGATCTGGCGCAGCTTCGTGGCGTCGCGGTGCTGCAGCAGGAGGTCGAGGAACGGATGCGGGTTGCGCTCCTGCAGGTCGGCCAGCGAGCCGGCATCCGTTGAGTAGCCGGTCTTGTTGGCGCGGGTCTTCGGCATGCCGAGCTGGTCGAAGAGGACCTCCTGCAGCTGCTTGGGCGACCCGAGGTTCACCTCCCGGCCGATCTCGGCGTACGCGCCGGCGGCCAGCGTCGCGATCCGGTCGGCGAGCTGCGCCGACAGCTGCGACAGCTGCTCGTGGGAGACGGAGACGCCGGTGAGTTCCATGTCGACGAGGGCGCGGAGCGTGGGCATCTCGATGTCGGTGAGCACCCTGCGGGAGCCGTCGTCGAGGAGCGTGATGATCGCCGCGGCCGCGCGGAGCGCGAACCACGCCTGGGCCGGCGCTCCCCCGCCGGGCCCCTCGTCGGGCACGAGCTGGTTCGGGTCGCTCACCGGGAGCGTTTCGTCGAGGTAGCGGGTGACGAGGTCGGCCAGGGTCTTATCCGGGCCCCCGGGCCGGAGCAGCCAGCCGGCCACCAGGGCGTCGACGGCCAGGCCGTTGAACGCGACGCCGGCGCGGGCGAGGGCCTTCAGCTGGTACTTGGCGTCGCACATGACCTTCGGGGCGTCGCTTGCCAGCCAGGCCTCGAGCGGGGCGTAGTCGGCGCGTCCGGGCTGCCAGTTGAGGGTGATCGTCTCGGTGGGGCCGGCGAGCCCGAATCCGATGATCGCCTCCCCTTGCACCTCGACGGTCAGGCCGAGGCCTTCCGGGGAAGCCGCCTGGGCCTGGGTGATCCAATGCGCGAGTTCCTCATCGAGGAGCTCCTTCGGCTCGGGGATCGCCGGCGCCTCGGGCCGGAGGTCGCCCGCGACCTCGAGGATCTGGTCGGCGATGGGCCCGTCGGCGCCCTCGAGCTTCAGCACCCGGTCGAGCAGGCTCTTGAACTCCAGCTTGTCGAAGATGTCACGCACCGAGGTGTGGTTGATCGCCGCGCGCTGGAGCGCCTCAAGTTCGACCGGGAGCTCCACGTCGGTCACGAGGCGGTTCAGCCTGCGGTTCCGGATCGCGTTCTCCTTCTGCTCGCGCAGGTTGTTGCCGACGACGCCCTTGATCTCCTCGGCGTGCTCCAGGATGCCGTCGAGGCTTCCGTAGAGCCCCAGCCACTTCACGGCCGTCTTCTCGCCGACCTTGCTGATGCCGATGAGGTTGTCGCTGGTCTCCCCGACCAGGGCGGCGATGTCGGGGTACTGGTGCGGTTCGATGCCGTAGCGCTCGCGCACCTTGACCGGGTCGTACCGGGTGAGCTGCGAGACGCCCATCGCGGACGGGTAGAGCAGGGTGACGTCGTCGTTGACGAGTTGGATGGTGTCGCGGTCCCCGGAGACCAGGAGCACGTCATAGCCCGCCTCCCGGCCGCGTACCGAGAGCGTCGCGAGGATGTCGTCGGCCTCGTAGTCCTCTTTCGTGATGGTCGGGATGTTCATGGCGGCGAGGGCTTCCTGCAGCAGCGGGACCTGGCCGGAGAACTCGGGCGGCGTCTCGTTGCGGGTGCCCTTGTACTCCGGGTAGTCCCGGGTGCGGAACGAGTGCCGGGAGATGTCGAACGCGACGGCGAGGTGGGTGGGGTTCTCGTTCTTCAGCAGCAGGAGCAGCATCGACAGGAACCCGTGGATCGCGTTGGTGTGCTGCCCACCGCGGGTCTGGAAACTGTGCACCGGGAGTGCGTAGAACGCCCGGAAGGCCAGGGAATGGCCGTCGATGATCATCAGGGTAGGCTTTTTCGCGTCCGACACAGACCCAGCCTACAAGCGCCGTCCGGCGCCGCTGGCCGAGGATTTACAGGTGACGATGAGCGAGCAGACCGACGTGCCACAGCAGACCGCCGACCACCTCCACTGGGTGGAGCGACGCGGCGCCGGCGCCCTCGCCGAGAAGATGGGCATCGAGTTCCTCGAATTCAGCCTGGAACGCGCGGTGGCGCGTATGCCCGTGGAGGGCAACACGCAACCGGCGATGCTGCTGCACGGCGGCGCATACGTCGTGCTCGGTGAGTCGCTCGGCTCGATGTCGGCGAACCTGCACGCCGGGCCGGGCCGGCTGGCGGTGGGCATCGAGATCAACGCCACGCACACGCGGGCGGCGACCTCGGGTTACGTGACCGGGGTGTGCACGCCGATCCACCTGGGGCGCACGCTCACCACCCACGAGATCGCGGTCACCGACGACCAGGGCCGCCGCTGCTCCACGATCCGCATCACGAACCTGATCACCGACCGGCCTGCATCCGTCGCCCCTGACCCGAACGCGGGTTGAACGCCGCTGCGCGGGTCGAATTCATGCCGCGTAACGGCGTTCGACCCGCGCAGCGGAAAGAGACGGCTACTGGCTACTTCTTGACGGAGAGCTGCTCGATGATGGCCTGGGCAACGTCGTGCATGGTCAGGCGGCGGTCCATCGACGCCTTCTGGATCCAGCGGAACGCCTCGGGCTCGGTGAGGCCCATCTTCTCGTTGAGGAGGCCCTTGGCCCGGTCGACGAGCTTGCGGGTCTCGAAGCGCTCGACGAGGTCGGCGACCTCGGCCTCGAGCGTGATGATCTGGCTGTACCGCGACAGGGCGATCTCGATCGCCGGCAGCAGGTCGTTGGGGGTGAACGGCTTGACGACGTAGGCGAGGGCGCCGGCTTCGGTGGCGCGCTCGACGAGCTCCTTCTGGCTGAACGCGGTGAGCAGGACGACCGGCGCGATGTGCGCCTTGCTGAGGCGCTCGGCAGCGCTGATGCCGTCGAGCTGCGGCATCTTCACGTCCATGATGACGAGGTCGGGGCGAAGCTCGGTCGCGAGGGCGACGGCCGTCTCGCCGTCTCCGGCCTCACCGACCACCTCGAATCCGTTGTCGCGAAGGATTTCGACGATGTCGAGGCGGATCAGGGATTCGTCCTCGGCGACGACGACGCGGCGCGGAGGAGTGGGGGTGCTGTCTTGGTCGGTCACGGTGAAAGCCTACGGTATTCTGATCAACGGTGTTGTGAGCCGGTGTGGCGGAATGGCAGACGCGGAGCACTCAAAATGCTTTGTCCGGAAGGACGTGTGGGTTCAAGTCCCACCACCGGCACCTAGTCCTTGAGGGCGCTGACGCGAACGTAGTCGAAGGTGCTCGTGAACCCGGCGCCGCCCATCGACACGAGCCCGATCCGGGCGTCGCCGAGCGCGTGCGTCCAGGTGCCGGACTCGCGCCAGGTGTGGCCGTCGATGCTCGTGAAGGCCGTGTACAGGTCGGTGTCGCCCTGCGCGCGGTGCACGATCCGCAGGTACGCCCAGTCCTCCCCGACCGGGCCGCCGACGGTGTTGCCGTAGCTCGGGTATCCCTCGGGCACCGGCTGCACGTTCTTTCCGAACTCGGTCTGCTTGGTGTTCCAGATCGAGACGGATGCGAGCTTGACGTAGTTGCCGTCGTCGCCGTAGACCACCAGGCCGCCTTGCACGTAGTTGAAGCAGCAGCCCTCCGGCGTGTCCATGCTCACCTTGGCCTCGACCACGTAGTCGCCGTCGGGCGCCGGTTCGGTCAGTACGCTCGCGAGCGGCGTGGCCGGCGGATGCAGGTCGGCGGCCTGGGTGTCCCACACCAGCTTCCCGTGCGACAGGTCGTACTCCCCCGCGCCGGGCTCACGCACCCAGGTCCACTGGTCCGACAGCCGATTGCCGCTGAACTCGTCGGAGAGACCGGCGATGCGGTGGCCCGGGCGGAGTTCGCCGCTCCTGCCGGGGGCGAACGACGGCTCGTACGCGGTCTGCTGCCCCGGCTGCGCGGCCGGACCGGGCACGGGCTCGTCGGAAGGCCCCTGGCCGCCCCGCACCACCGGCCAGCCGTTCCGCCAGTCGAGCGGGTCGATCAGCGCCGGGCGTTTCGTGTAACCGACGTCCCCGGAATAGTAGGGGTCGGTGCGGTCGACCGCGTGGTAGACGATCCAGTCCTGGCCACTGGCATCGGTGATGACGGTGTTGTGGCCGGTGCCGACCCAGCGGTTGCCGTTCTGGGTGAGCACCGGGGTGCCGCCCACGTGCGGGTCGAGGATGGATACGCCGTCGCGGTCGAGGAACGGGCCCAGCGGGCTGCGCGAGCGCGCGACGAAGGTGGCGTACCCGGTGAGCGGCCCGTTGCAGCAGTTCGTAGCGGAGCCGAAGAAGTAGAACCATCCGTCGTGTTCGACGATGTAGGTGCCCTCGTAACGGTTGTCGATCGCGATCTGCTGCTCGGTCGCCGGGTCGGTGGAGAGCCCGTCGTCCGAGAGCACCCGCGCGAAGATGCCGCCGAAGTAGCTGCCGTAGTACAGGTAGCTGGCGTCGGCGGTCGTCACCACGTGCGGGTCGAACTTCCAGTGCCCGGCGTCGTCGGGCAGCACCACCGGGTCGTAGTCGTAGTTCCAGGGCCCGGTGGGGCTGTCGCTGGTGGCGACCCCCACGGCGGAGCCGCCGCCTGCCAGTGTGGTCTCGCTGGCGGCGAAGTACAGGCGGTACTGCCCGTCCCGGTAGATCACCTCGGGCGCCCAGATGCCGCCGGTGGGCTTCACCCAGTCGGGCTTCGTCGGGAACGCATCGCCGACGTAGGTCCAGTGGATGAGGTCGGTCGACTGGAATGTCGGCACGCTGTGCTGCACGAGGGCCCCGGCCGCGTCTCGCTCCGTCTCGGTGAGCGCGTCGGACGTGCAGTACAGGTACCAGTGGGTGTCGCCGCTCGCCTGCCCGTGGATGACGCTCGGGTCGGCGCAGCTGGCCGCCTGGCCGCCGTCCGGGAGCTCGAGGTCGAGCGGGTTCTGGTAGGCGGGGGCGACGGATGACGCGCCCGCCGTGGGCGGGGAGCCGAAGGCCGTCGTGGGTATGGCCAGCGCACCGGCTACGAGAACAGCGGTGAACAGGGCAAGACGGCGACTCGTCATTGTGGCTCCTCCACGTCGGCGTGGCAACTGGAGCCAAGGGTACGCCCGGCCGGGCGGGAGGCCAAGGGCGGCATCCGTCTCGTCACCGCCCGGCGGTCGGCCGCGTCACCGACCGGCGGTGTACTCCCGGAGCGCCTCGACGACGAGCGCGTGATCGTCGACCTGGGCGAGGCCGGAGACGCCCACGACACCGACCAGGATCTCGCCGACGATGAGCGGGAAGCACCCGCCGTGCGCGGCGAAGCGGCGCGGGTCGAGGCGGGAGTCTCGGTCGAAGTCGCGCCCGGCCGCCTGGAACTGGGTGCGCACGGCGAGCGACGAGTGGCCGAACCGGCGCACCACGCGTGCCTTGCGCTCCAGCCAGTCGTCGTTGTCGGCAGCCGACCCGGCCAGGGCGATGTGGAACACGCGCTGCTCCCCCAGCGTGACCTCCACGGCGATGGGGTGCGAGCGTTCCCGGCCGAGACGCACCAGAAGCATGCCGAGCTCGAACGCGTCGTCGTACCCGAACGAGCCGAACCGCAGGTCGCGCTCCTGCTGGAGGAGTTCGGACAGCAGGTCCTGGTCGTGCTCGCTCATGTGTCTCCCGTTCGTGTCAGCCGATGCCCGGTGCCACCGCGCATGCCCGAGCTTAGCGAGACCCGGGCGCGGTCAGGGTGTGAAGCGCGGCCCTCCGGGGTACCCGTCAAGGGAGCACGTTCGAGCAGCCGGGCCGACGCACCCAGGACGCGTGCACCAGGACGCGTGCATCCAGGACGCGTGCACCCAGGCACGGAGGAGACCGATGACAACGATGACCCGGCCCCACACCGAGCACGCCGAGAACGACGAGGCCGCCCGGATGCTGTGCATCACCGACCCGAGGGACGGCACGCCGGTCGGCGAGGTCGCGGTCTCGGCCGATGCCGAGGTGGCCGCGGCGCTCGAGCAGGCCGCACGCGCCTTCACGGAATGGCGTCGCGTCTCCCCCGCCCAGCGCGGCCTCGCCCTGCGCGCGGCCGGGCGACGTCTCGCCGCGCACGCGGAGGAACTGGCCGCGCTCACCGAGCGTGAGACGGGCAAGCCATACCAGCAGGCGCTCGGCGGCGTGAACGCGGGCGCCGACACGCTGCTGCAGTACGCGGAGCTGGCCCCGGTGCACCGCGGAAAGAGCCTGCGCGGTGCGGGCACCGCCATGGATTACACCGTCGACCAGCCCCGCGGCGTGGTCGTCGTGCTGACGCCGTGGAACGACCCCGTCGCCGTCGCCGCCGGGCTCATCGGGGCGGCGGTGGTCACGGGCAACACCGTCGTGCACAAGCCGAGCGAGCGCTGCCCGCACCTGGGCGCCCGCCTCGGCGAGATCCTCGCGCCCGCGTTCCCCGACGGCGTGCTCAGCACCGTGCAGGGTGACGGGGCGGTCGGGGCGGCGCTCGTCACTGGCCGCGGTGTGGCCGCCGTCGCCCACGTCGGCTCCTCCGACGCTGGGCGGAACATCGCGCGGGCCGCGGCCGGAACCGGGGTGCACGTCATCCGCGAGAACGGCGGCAACGACGTGCTGATCGTCGACGCCGACGTCGATCCGGCCTGGGCGGCGAGCCAGGCGGCTCTCGGCGCGTTCTTGAACTCCGGCCAGATCTGCACCTCGGTGGAACGCGTCGTCGTGCTTCGCGACATCGCCGACGCGTTCATCGGGCACCTCGTCGAGGAGGCGAACGCGCTGAACGCCTCCGGCGCGCTCGGCCCCATGGTCGACGAGCGGATGCGCCGTGCCGTGCACGCGCAGGTGCGCCAAGCCGTCGAGGCCGGAGCGCGGGCGCTCGTGGGCGGTGCGATACCGGACGGCGCGGGTTCGCACTACCCGGCGACCGTGCTCGTGGACTGCGACCCGGCGATGGAGGTTCTGCGGTCGGAGACCTTCGGGCCGGTCGCGCCCGTCGTCGTGGTCGACAGTTTCGACGAGTCCGTGCGCCTGGCGGCGGACGACCGATACGGACTCGCCGCGACGGTGCTGACGGCGTCCATCGCGCACGCCGCCCGGGCGGCGGACGAGCTGCCCGTGGGAACGGTGAAGGTGAACGCGGTGTTCGGCGGCGCCCCCGGCGGCGCCGCCGAGCCGCGTGGCGACAGCGGAAGCGGGTTCGGCTACGGGCCGGAACTGCTCGACGAGATGACATTCACCAAGGTGGTGCACATCGAGCCGGCGCCGCCGGCATCCGCCGCCTCGTAGCCCGGCGCGGCGGTTGAGCGCTGCGAGCGGAGACACGGAAACCCCGCCGGCGGGACCGGCGGGGCTTCGTATGCTCGCGGCTAGGCGCGGGCGTACGCGGGGTGCACCTGGTTGTGCGCGTCGCCGACCCGGTGGACCCGGATGTCGTTGGTCGAGCCGATGATGCCGGGAGGGGACCCGGAGATCACCACGACGGTGTCGCCGATCTCGGCCAGGCCCTCGCCGATCAGGATGTCGTCGACCTGGCCGAACATGGCGTCAGTGTGGGTGACGCGGTCGACGAGGTGGGTCTGGATGCCCCAGGTGAGCGCGAGGCGGCGGCGGATCGCGGGCAGCGGCGTGAAGGCGATCATGGGGATCTTCGAGCGCAGCCGGGCCATCCGGCGGGCGGAGTCGCCGGACTCGGTGAACACGCACAGGAACTTCGCGTCGACGAACTCGGCGACCTCGCTGGCGGCCAGCGTGACGGCCCCGCCCTGGGTGCGCGGCTTGGTCGACAGCGGCAGGATGCGCTCCAGGCCGTGCACCTCGGTGGAGTCCACGATGCGGGCCATGGTCTGCACGGTCACGACCGGGTACTCGCCCACGCTGGTCTCGCCGCTCAGCATGACGGCGTCGGCGCCGTCGAGCACAGCATTGGCAACGTCGGAGGTCTCGGCGCGCGTCGGCACCGGGCTGTGGATCATCGACTCCAGCATCTGCGTGGCGACGATGACGGGCTTGGCCATGCGGCGCGCGATCTCCACGGCGCGCTTCTGCACGATCGGCACGGCCTCCAGGGGAAGCTCGACGCCGAGGTCGCCGCGGGCGACCATGATGGCGTCGAACGCGTCGATGATCTCCTCGAGGTGGTCAACGGCCTGCGGCTTCTCGATCTTGGCGATCACGGGAACCCGGCGGCCTTCCTCGGCCATGATCTCGTGCACCCGGGTGATGTCGCTGGCGTCGCGCACGAAGGACAGCGCGATGAGGTCGGCGCCGAGCTTCAGGCCCCAGCGCAGGTCGTCCTCGTCCTTCTCCGACAGGGCGGGAACGTTGACGGCGACGCCCGGCAGGTTGATGCCCTTGTTGTTCGACACGGGTCCCGCGACCACGACGCGGGTCGTGACGACGGTGCCGTCGGTCTCGACGACCTCGACCTTGACCTTGCCGTCGTCGATGAGCAGGAAGTCGCCCGGCTTCACGTCCTGCGGCAGCCCTTTGAACGTGGTCCCCGAGAGCTCCTTGGTGCCCACGACGTCTTCGATGGTGATCTTGAAGATGTCGTCGACGGCCAGGTCGTACGGGCCGGCCTCGAACTTGCCGAGGCGGATCTTGGGACCCTGCAGGTCGACCATCACGGCCACCGCCCGGCCCGAGTCATCCGCTGCCTTGCGCACGTTGGCGTAGACACCCTCGTGCACGTCGTAGCTGCCGTGGCTGAGGTTCATGCGGCAGACGTCGACGCCGGCATCGATCAGCGCCCTGATCTGCTCGTAACTGGACGCTGCCGGCCCGAGGGTGGCAACGATTTTCGCGCGTCTCATTCTGGTGAGTCTCCGGTTTCCGCGCTTCTGGAGCGCTGTTGTGCTGGTTGTGCCGGCGCCGGCCGGGATCAGATGGCGAAGGCGCGGTCCGTGGGCTTCACGGGTGCGGGCAGCATGGTCTCGCCCTCGAGGTAACGGTCGACGGCCGCTGCGGCCGCGCGTCCCTCCGCGATCGCCCAGACGATGAGCGACTGTCCGCGGCCGGCGTCTCCGGCAACGAACACGCCTTCACGGCTGGTCTGGTAATCGGCATCACGGTCGACATTACCGCGCTCGTCGAACCCGAGACTCATCTGGTGCTCCAGGTCGCCCTGTTCCGGCCCGGTGAAACCGAGGGCCAGCAGCACGAGGTCGGCCGGGATCTCCCGCTCCGTCCCCGCCTTCGGCACGCGCCTGCCATCGAGGAACTCGGTCTCGGCGACGCGGATGGCGCGCACCTCACCCGCGTCGTTGGAGAGGAACTCGACCGTTGACGCCAGGAACTGCCGCACTCCGCCCTCCTCGTGCGCGCTGGACACCTCGAACAGTGTCGGCGACATGGGCCACGGCTGGTGGTCGGGCCGGGTCGTGCCCGGCTGTTTGCCGATGGCGAGGCTGGTCACGGATGCCGCGAGCTGGCGATGCGCCGTGCCCACGCAGTCGGCGCCGGTGTCGCCGCCGCCCAGGACGACGACGTGCTTGCCGGCCGCGGTGATCTGGTCGGCGACCTCGTCGCCGGCGCCCACCCGGTTCTGCTGCACCAGGTAGTCCATGGCGAAGTGCACGCCGCGGAGGTCGCGGCCGGGGATCGGCAGGTCACGGGGCACCATGGCGCCGATGGCGACCACGACGGCGTCATAGCGGCCGCGGAGCTCGTCCCAGCTCATGTCGACGCCGATGTTCACGCCCGGGCGGAAGCGGGTGCCCTCGGCGGTCATCTGCGCCAGGCGCTGGTCGAGCTGGCGCTTCTCCATCTTGAAGTCAGGGATGCCGTAGCGCAGCAGGCCGCCGATGCGGTCGTCGCGCTCGAAGACGGCGACCGTGTGCCCGGCGCGGGTGAGCTGCTGGGCAGCGGCGAGGCCGGCCGGGCCGGAGCCGACGACGGCCACCGTCTTGCCGGTGAGGCGCCCCGGAAGCTGGGGCTCGACCCATCCGTTCTCGAACGCCTGCTCGATGATCGACATCTCGACGTGCTTGATGGTGACGGCGGGCTGGTTGATGCTGAGGACACATGCGGATTCGCAGGGCGCCGGACAGAGCGTGCCGGTGAACTCGGGGAAGTTGTTGGTGGCGTGCAGGCGTTCGATGGCCACGCGGCCCTCGTCGCGCCAGGTGAGGTCGTTCCATTCCGGGATCAGGTTGCCGAGCGGGCAGCCCTGGTGGCAGAACGGCACGCCGCAGTCCATGCAGCGCCCGGCCTGGCGCCGCAGAGTGTCGTTGTCGCGCGCCTCGTAGACCTCTTTCCAGTCCATGAGCCGCACCGAGACGGGTCGCCGTGGCGGCAGTTCCCGCTCGCGGGTCTTCAGGAATCCCTTGGGATCAGCCATTGGTTACCTCCAGAATTCGGTTCCAGACCACGTCGCCGTCGGGGTCGAGGCCCTCATCGAGGGCGCTCTGCCGGGTTTCGAGCACGGCCGCGTAGTCGCGCGGCAGGACCTTGACGAACGATCCCATGGCGGTGTCGATGTCGGCGAGCAGCCGGGTGGCCAGGGCGGAGTCGGTCTCCGCGACGTGCTGCTGCAGCAGGTCGACGAGGATCTCCCGGTCGGCGGCGCCGAGCGGCAGCAGCTGCAGCTCACCGGAGTCGACGGCCTCGCGGTTGACCGCGTCGGGCCGGAGCTTGTACACGTACGCGGTGCCGCCGGACATGCCGGCGCCGAGGTTCCGGCCGGTGCTCCCGAGGATGACGGCGAGGCCGCCGGTCATGTACTCGAGCGCGTGGTCGCCGACGCCCTCGACCACGGCGATGGCGCCGGAGTTGCGCACCAGGAAGCGCTCGCCCACGATGCCGCGGATGAACATGCTGCCCTGGGTGGCGCCGTAGCCGATCACGTTGCCGGCGATGACGTTCTTCTCGGCCGCGAACACGCTCTGACGGTCGGGGCGAAGCACGATCTGGCCGCCCGAGAGTCCCTTGCCGACGTAGTCGTTGGAGTCGCCTTCGAGGCGGAGCGTGATGCCCGCCGGGAGGAAGGCGCCGAGCGACTGGCCCGCGCTGCCGGTGAGGGTGACGTCGATCGACCCGGCGGGCAGCCCGTTGGCGCCGTGGCGCACGGTCAGTTCGTGCCCGAGCATGGTGCCGACGGCACGCTCGGTGTTGCGGATGGGCAGTGCGATCCTGACCGTGCCGCCGTGGTCCAGCACGCTCGCGCTCTGCCGGATCAGTTCGTTGTCGAAGTGGTCCTCGAGCTCGTGGTCCTGGGGGCGTCCCCACTGCCGCGGCTCGGACCAGGAGAAGTCCGGCCCGACGAGGATGGGGGCGAGGTCGAGCCCGGATGCCTTCCAGTGGTCGATCGCCCCGTTCACGTCGAGCATCTCGCGGTGGCCGACGGCCTCCTCGATGCTCCGGAACCCGAGCTCGGCGAGGTACTCGCGCACCTCCTGGGCGATGAACTCGAAGAAGTTGACGACGTAGTCCGCCTGGCCGGAGAACCGCTCACGGAGCTCGGGGTTCTGCGTCGCCACGCCCACGGGGCAGGTGTCGAGGTGGCAGACACGCATCATGATGCAGCCCTCCACGATGAGCGGGGCGGTGGCGAAGCCGAACTCCTCGGCACCGAGGAGTGCGCCGATGACGACGTCGCGGCCGGTCTTCAGCTGCCCGTCGACCTGCACGACCACCCGGTCGCGCATGCCATTGAGCATCAGGGTCTGCTGCGTCTCGGCCAGGCCCAGCTCCCATGGCGTGCCGGCGTGCTTGAGCGAGTTGAGCGGACTGGCGCCGGTTCCGCCGTCGTGGCCGGAGATCAGGATCACGTCGGACAGGGCCTTGGCGACACCCGCGGCGACGGCGCCGATGCCCGACTGGCTGACCAGTTTCGTGTTGATGCGCGCCTTCGGATTGGCGCGCTTGAGGTCGAAGATCAGCTGCTTGAGGTCTTCGATCGAGTAGATGTCGTGGTGCGGCGGCGGAGAGATGAGGCCGACGCCCGCGGTCGCGTGGCGGGTGCGGGCGATCCACGGGTAGACCTTCGTCGGCGGCAGCTGCCCGCCCTCGCCGGGCTTGGCGCCCTGCGCGAGCTTGATCTGGATGTCCTCGGCGTGGGTGAGGTACATGCTCGTGACCCCGAACCGGCCGGATGCCACCTGCTTGACGGCGCTTCGGCGTTCCGGGTCGAGCAGGCGCTCCAGGTCCTCGCCGCCCTCACCGGTGTTGGACTTGCCGCCCAGCCGGTTCATGGCGATCGCGAGCGTCTGGTGCGCTTCCTCGGAGATGGACCCGTAGCTCATGGCGCCGGTCGCGAAGCGCTTCACGATCGTGGAGACCGGCTCGACCTCGTCGAGCGGCACGGGCGGCCGCACCCCGGTCTTGAGCTTGAACAGCCCGCGGAGGGTCATGAGCTTCTCCGCCTGGTCGTCGACCAGCGTGGAGTACTCGCGGAAGATGTCGTACCGCCGGGTGCGGGTGCTGTGCTGCAGCCGGAACACAGTGTCGGGGTTGAACAGGTGCGGTGCGCCGTCGCGGCGCCACTGGTACTCGCCGCCCGTGCTGAGCCGCTCGTGCGCGGTCGCCGCGGTGTCCTGCGGGTAGGCCAGGGTGTGCCGGCGCAGGTTCTCGGCGGCGATGACGTCCATGCCGACGCCGCCGAGCTTGCTCGTGGTGCCGGTGAAGTACGCGTCGATGAACTTTTGGCTGAGCCCGACCGCTTCGAAGGTCTGGGCCCCGGAGTAGGAGGACACCGTGGAGATGCCCATCTTCGACATGATCTTCAGCACGCCCTTGCCCAGGGCCTTGATCACGTTGTAGACGGCCTGCTCGGGCGTGACGTCGGTGATGGTTCCGCTGCGCACGAGTTCCTCGCAGGTCTCCATCGCGAGGTAGGGGTTGACGGCGGATGCGCCGTAGCCGATGAGCAGGGCCACGTGGTGCACCTCGCGCACGTCGCCGGCCTCCACGACGATGCCCACCTTCATGCGGTTCTCGGTGCGGATCAGGTGGTGGTGCACGGCCGCCATCATCAGCAGCGACGGGATCGGTGCGAGGTCCTTGTTGGAGTCGCGGTCGGAGAGCACGATGAAGTGCGCACCGGCCTCGATCGCCCGGTCGACCTCGTGGCAGATGACCGCGAGGCGGTTCGCCATCGCGCCCGGGCCCTCGTCGAAGCGGTACAGGCCGCGGATCGTCTTGGTGGTGCGGCTGCCGGGAGCGATGTCGATGTGCTGGATCTTGGCCAGCTCGTCGTTGTTGATCACCGGGAAGTCGAGGACCACCTGGCGGGCATGCTCCGGGCCGGCGGTGAGCAGGTTGCGCTCGGGTCCGAGGCCGAGGCGGAGCGAGGTGACGACCGCTTCGCGGATCGAGTCCAGCGGCGGGTTGGTGACCTGCGCGAACTGCTGGGTGAAGTAGTCGAAGAGCAGGCGGGGCCGCTCGCTCAGCACGGCGATGGGCGTGTCACTGCCCATGGCGCCGATCGGCTCCGCGCCGGTGCGGGCCATGGGAGCCAGCAGGATACGCACCTCTTCCTCGGTGTAGCCGAAGGTGCGCTGGCGGCGCACGACGGATGCCCGCGGGTGCACGATGTGCTCGCGCTCCGGCAGGTCGGCAAGGTTGATGCGGCCCGAACCGAGCCAGTCGCCCCACGGCTCGCTGGCGGCGAGCTCGGTCTTGATCTCGTCGTCCTCGATGAGGCGGCCGGCGACGGTGTCGACGAGGAACATCTTGCCGGGGCGGAGCCGCCCCTTCTTCACCACGCGGCTGGGGTCGATGTCGAGCACGCCGATCTCGCTGGCGAGCACGACGAGGCCGTCGTCGGTGACGAGGTAGCGTCCCGGCCGGAGGCCGTTGCGGTCGAGCGTCGCGCCGACCAGGGACCCGTCGGTGAAGACGATCGCGGCGGGGCCGTCCCACGGCTCCATCATCATCGAGTGGTATTCGTAGAAGTCGCGGCGCTCCTGGTCCAGGCCGGGCTGGTTCTCCCACGCCTCGGGCACCATCATCATGACGGCGTGCGGGAGGCTGCGCCCGGCGAGGGTGAGCAGCTCAACGACCTCGTCGAACGACGCCGAGTCGCTCGCACCGGGGGTGACGATCGGCAGCAGCGGGTCGAGGTCGCCGAGGAGCTCGGAGTGGAGCTGGGACTGCCGGGCGCGCATCCAGTTGCGGTTGCCCTGCACGGTGTTGATCTCGCCGTTGTGGGCGATCATCCGGAACGGCTGCGCCAGCGGCCAGGACGGGAAGGTGTTGGTCGAGTACCGGGAGTGCACGAGGGCGAGCGTCGACGCGAACCGCTCGTCGGAGAGGTCGGGGTAGAACGGCTCGAGCTGGAGCGTGGTGACCATGCCCTTGTAGACGAGGGTGCGACACGACAGCGACGCGAAGTACACCTGCAGTTCGCGCTCGGCGCGCTTGCGCAGCCGGAACGCCTGCCGGTCGAGGTCGATGCCGCCGACCGGCGCGCCGGCGGTTGTGGTGTGCGTGCTCGACACGAACAGCTGCTGGATGGCGGGCATGGCCGCGCGGGCGAGGGTGCCCACCTCGTCCGGGCGCACCGGCACCTCGCGCCAGCCGAGGACCGTGAGGCCCTCCGACTCGGCGATGGCGGCCAGTTCCCGCTTGACGGTGCTCCGGGCGGTGGGGTCGGTCGGCAGGAACGCGTTGCCGACGGCGTAGCGGCCCTTGTCGGGCAGGGCGAAGTCGGCGACGGCGCGCAGGAACACGTCGGGGACCTGCGTGATGATGCCGGCGCCGTCGCCGGTGCCGGCATCGGAGCCGACCGCGCCGCGGTGCTCGAGGTTGCGGAGCGCCCCGAGCGCGGCGGTGATGATGTCGTGCCCGGGGGTGCCGCGAAGCGTGGCGACCATGGCCAGGCCGCAGGCGTCGCGCTCATCGGCCGGGTCGTACAGTCCCTGCTTTGCGGGAAGGCTGCCGCACCGGGTGAACGGTGACGGCGCGACGGCGTCGGTCTGCGGGGAGTGGGGGGTCTTTGCCATGGGGCTGTCCTCACGTCGTGATCGGCACGCTGGGACGTCGCTGGCCCGCTGGATGGGGAGGTACGCGGGCTCGGCTGGCCCGCGAGGCCGGGGTTCGGGGATGCCTACCTGGCTTGGGAGTGCGAGTCGCCCTGACTTGTGGCCGGCGTCTCGTGGAGGGGAGGTGACCCAGCGGCATCGTCGCCCTGGTCGTCGATGTCGCCATCGATGTCGTCAGAGTCTACCTCAGCATCAACCGGTACCCATTCACGGCCCGGCCGGTAGGGGCTGAGCTCTTCGCCGGTGTGCCGGTAGTGCTGCACGATGAGGATGGCGACGCCGATCGCGACGGCCAGGAAGGCCGCCCAGATGTTGGTGCGGATGCCGAAGAACATCTCGCTCGGGTCGATGCGGATCGCCTCGAAGAAGCTGCGCCCGATGCCGTACCAGATCAGGTAGACCGCGAATGCCTTGCCCCAGCGCAGGGTGAACCGGCGTTCCAGGAACAGGATCAC
The DNA here is from genome assembly GCF_003716325.1 of Cryobacterium tepidiphilum. Taxonomy (GTDB): domain Bacteria; phylum Actinomycetota; class Actinomycetes; order Actinomycetales; family Microbacteriaceae; genus Cryobacterium; species Cryobacterium tepidiphilum. The sequence goes on from NZ_RDSR01000004.1 coordinate 106,482, forward strand.
GGCGATGCCGATGACGTTCCAGATGATCTCGTACAGGAACGTGGGGTGGAACAGCGTTCCCGCGGGAAGCCCCACCGGGAACGCGGGGTTCGTGGACTCGATCTCCAGGCCCCAGGGAAGCGTGGTGGGCAGGCCGAACAGCTCGTGGTTGAACCAGTTGCCGAAACGTCCGAGAGCCTGGGCAAGCAGCATGGCCGGTGCGAGCGCATCCGCGAACGACCAGTAGCGGATGCCGGTCTGCCGGCAGCCGAACCAGGCGCCGATGGCCCCGCCGATCAGGCCGCCGAAGATCGCGTTGCCGCCCTCCCAGATGAAGAGGATCCGCCACGGGTTCGCGCCGTCGTAGAAGTAGTCGCCGGGGTGCGTGAACACGTGGTACAGGCGCGCCGCGATGATGGCGGGCACGACCGTCCAGATGACGATGTCGAGCACCACACCGGGCTCAGCGCCGCGGCGCGTCAGCCGCGACGACGTCCACATCGTGGCGGCGATGATGCCGGCGAGGATGCAGAGCGCGTAGGCGTGGATGCGGAACGGGCCGAGGTCGAAGTAGCTCCAGTCGGGACTGGGGATGCTGGTCAGAACAATTGCCGGAAGCATGGGTCGTGCCTTTCATCGTGGCTCAGGGCCACCACCTCGTCCGGGCGTGCCCGGTCCTGGTCTTCTTGTGAACGCTGTCTCTGGATGCCCTCAGACGCTTCGCACCACGTCGCGGGTGCCCTCCGCGAGCTCCCGGGCGAGGGCGCGAACCCCCTCGATCCCGCCGTCGGCGAGGCTCTTCACGAGCGCCGAGCCGACGATGGCGCCGTCGGCGTAGCCGAGGATCTCGCGGACCTGTGCGGCTGTGGAGACGCCGACGCCCACGCAGGCGCTGGTGGCGCCCGCGTCGCGCAGCCGGTCGATGAGCACGCGGGCCGCCGCATCGACGTCGCTGCGCGCCCCGGTGATGCCCATCGTCGACACGGCGTACACGAAGCCGCGGCTCGACTGCACCGCCTGCCGGAGGCGCGCGTCGGACGACGTGGGCGCGGCGAGGAAGACACGGTCGAGGCCGGTGCGGTCGCTGGCGGTCAGCCAGGCCCCCGCCTCGTCGGGAACGAGGTCGGGCGTGATGAGCCCTGCTCCCCCGGCGGCCTTCAGGTCGTCGGCGAACCGGTCGACGCCGTACTGCACGACCGGGTTCCAGTAGGTCATCATCACGACGGGCGCGGAGACCTGGCTGGTGATCGCGGCAACCGCCTCGAAACCGTGGCGGAGCTTGAACCCGTCGGCGAGGGACTGCTGCGTCGCCGCCTGGATCACCGGACCGTCCATGACCGGGTCGGAGTACGGGATGCCGAGTTCGATGACGTCGACGCCGCTCTCGACCAGTGCGACTGCGGCGTCGATGCTACCGCTGAGGGTGGGGAACCCGGCCGGGAGGTAACCGATGAGGGCGCCGCTGCCCGCGTCGCGGCGGGCGGCGATCGCGGTGGCGACGGCGGATGTGCCTGGGGTCATACCTGGAGTGCGCCTTCGTCGAGCAGGTCGAAGTACCGGCCTGCGGTTTCCATGTCCTTGTCGCCGCGTCCGCTGAGGCTCACCAGGATGGTGGCGTCCGGGCCGAGCTCCTTGCCGAGTTCAAGCGTTCCCGCGAGGGCGTGCGACGACTCGATGGCGGGAATGATGCCCTCGGTGCGGCTGAGCAGCCGGAACGCCTCCATGGCCGCCGCATCCGTCACCGGCCGGTACTGGGCGCGGCCGGTGCTGGCGAGCCAGGCGTGCTCCGGACCCACGCCCGGGTAGTCGAGGCCGGCTGAGATCGAGTGGGACTCGACGGTCTGCCCGTCCTCGTCCTGCAGCAGGAAGCTGCGGGCGCCGTGCAGCACACCGGGGCGTCCCTTGGTGATGGTCGCCGCGTGCCGCAGGGTGTCGGCGCCGTCGCCGCCGGCCTCGAAGCCCCAGAGGGCGACGTCCTGGTCGTCGAGGAAGGCGTGGAAGATGCCGATCGCGTTGGAGCCGCCGCCGACGCAGGCGGTCACGGCGTCGGGCAGGCGCCCGGTGAGTTCCAGCACCTGCGCGCGGGCCTCTTCGCCGATGATCTTCTGGAAGTCGCGCACCATGGCCGGGAACGGATGCGGGCCGGCGACGGTGCCGAAGATGTAGTTGGTGTTGCCGACGTTGGTGACCCAGTCGCGCATGGCCTCGTTGATGGCGTCCTTGAGTGTGCGGGAGCCCGTCTTCACGGCGACGACCTCGGCGCCGAGCAGGCGCATCCTGGCGACGTTCAGCGCCTGCCGCTCGGTGTCGACCTCGCCCATGTACACCACGCACTCCAGGCCGAACAGGGCGGCGGCCGTTGCCGTTGCCACGCCGTGCTGCCCGGCGCCGGTCTCGGCGATGATGCGGGTCTTGCCGATGCGGCGGGTGAGCAGGGCCTGCCCGAGCACGTTGTTGATCTTGTGCGACCCGGTGTGGTTCAGGTCTTCGCGCTTCAGGATCACGCGGGCACCGCCGGCGTGCCGGGCGAACCGGGGCACCTCGGTGATGATCGACGGGCGGCCGGTGTAGCTGCGGTGCAGCTCGGCCAGTTCCGCGGCGAAGGCGGGGTCCTGCTTGGCCACCTCGTACTCCGCGGTCAGCTCATCGAGGGCGGCGATAAGCGACTCGGGGACGAAACGTCCTCCGAAGTCGCCGAAGTACGGGCCGGATTCGGTGCGCAGGGACATTCAGACCGCCAGGAATTCGGAGAGGGTGCGGAGCGGGTCGCTGGTGACGAGGGCCTCGCCGACCAGGACGACGTCGGCGCCGTCCGCGCGGTAGCGGGCCACGTCATCCGCCGTCTTGACGGCGGACTCTGCGACGCGGATGACGCCGTCGGGGATGCGCTCGGCGAGCGACCCGAACAGGTTCTGGTCGAGTTCGAAGGTGGAGAGGTTGCGGGCGTTGACGCCGATGAGACCGGCGCCGATGTCGAGGGCGCGGCTGAGTTCGTCGCCGCTGTGGGTCTCGACGAGGGCCGTCATGCCGAGGTCCTGCACCAAGCCGTGCAGGGATTCGAGCGTGCGCTGGTCGAGGGCGGCGACGATGAGCAGCACGAGGTCGGCGCCGGCGGCGCGTGCCTCGAACACCTGGTAGCGGTCGGCGATGAAGTCCTTGCGGAGCACCGGGATCTCGACGGCGTCGCGCACGCGCCGGAGGTCGTCGAGGGAGCCGCCGAAGCGGCGTCCCTCGGTGAGCACGCTGACGGCGCTGGCGCCGCCGTCGGCGTATGAGGCGGCGAGGGCGGCGGGGTCGGCGATCTCGGCGAGGGGGCCGCGGGACGGGCTGGCGCGCTTGACCTCGGCGATGATCTTGACCCGGTCGGCGGGCGCGAGCGCGTCGAGGGCGTCGATGGCCCCGGGGCGGTCCAGCGCGGCGCGCTCCACGTCTCTCAGGGAACGGCGCGACTGGCGCTCCGCGGCGTCATCGAGCGCGCCAGCGAGGAGTTCGGCGAGGAGATCGGATGGCACGAGGCTCAGTGGCCCTGGCCGTTGACCGCGTCGACGCCGTAGCCCATCCGCTTCATGACCCAGCCCACGATAAGGCCGATGACGAGAAGCCCGACGGAGGCCCAGACGAGCCACTCGATCGCGAAGAAGAAGGCCACGGTGCCGATGAGGAAGGCGACGAGCATGATGATGACAGCGGTCCACGCTGCGGGCGAATTGCCGTGGCCGGGGTCAGCGATCTCGTTGCTCATGGTTCTCCTTCTGCGTCAGGCTGCCCCCCAGTCTAGCGGGCCGGGGGCAGGGCCTCGTTCAGGCGGTGGGGTCGTCGCCGCGGCTCAGCTGGTCCCAGTCGCCGACCGCATCCGGCGCGTCTGCGGCCGCGTCGGTCGGCTCCGAACGGGCGGTGCCCGCGGCAGGCGCCGTGCCCTCCGCCGGGGCGAATCGGGTCTGGTACCGGCGGGTCGGGCCGGGCCAGCGCCGGGCGGTGAGGAGGACCCCGACGCCCGCTGCGGCAAGGAGCACGGCGCCGGCGACGGCGATCCACGGCCAGAAGGTGATGGCGGCGCCGGCGATATCGGTCCGCACGGCGTCCTGCCCGGCGACGCCGGTCACCGCGGTGACCGCCGGGGCGCTGGCGGCCGCCGGGTCGGTGATGGGAGCGAGGGCGGCGATGAAGACCGAGACGCCGAGGAGCACGGCGAGGACTCCGAGCACCCCCCGGATCACGGGGCCGGCGATGGTGAGCGCGCCGGCGAGGGCGAGGCCGGCCAGCGCGAGGGCCGTCACTGCGGGCGCGGCGGTGGACCCGGTGACGCTGAGGTGGGATGCCGCGGCAGCCTCGGTGACGTCCACCTCCACCCAGGTCTGCGTCCAGGCGAGCAGGGCCAGGCCGCTGCCGGCGAGCACCGCGAGGATGAGGAGCAGCTTGACGCGCCTGCCGGTCATCAGGAGACCCGGTGCATGGCGTTCGCGACGGCGACGGCGCGAAGCGGCGCTGCTGCCTTGTTCTGCGACTCCTGGTACTCGGACTCGGGCACGGAGTCGGCGACGAGGCCGCCGCCGGCCTGCACGCGTGCGATGCCGCCGGTGATGGTGGCGGTGCGGATGGCGATGGCGAGGTCGGCGTCCCCGGCGAAGCCGAAGTAGCCCACCACTCCCCCGTACACCCCGCGCTGTGCTGGCTCGAGCTCGTCGATGATCTCCAGCGCCCGGGGCTTGGGCGCCCCGGAGAGCGTGCCCGCCGGGAACGTGGCCCGGAAGGCGTCGATGGCGCTTTGGCCGGGCGCGAGGTCGCCCTCGACCGAGGACACGAGGTGCATGATGTGGCTGAACCGTTCGATGCGCATGAACTCGGTCACTTCCACCGTGCCGGCGGTGCAGACCTTCAGCAGGTCGTTGCGGGCCAGGTCGACGAGCATCAGGTGCTCGGCGCGTTCCTTCTCGTCGTTCGCGAGTTCCTCGGCGAGGTCGACGTCTGCCTCCGGCGTGGCGCCACGCGGTTTCGACCCGGCGATCGGATGTGTGAACACGCGCCCGTTCTGCACCTTCACCAGCGCCTCGGGTGATGAGCCGACGATCCAGTACGGATCCTGGGTCGTCGATTCGAGGCGCAGCAGGTACATGTACGGGCTGGGGTTCAGGCTGCGGAGCACCCGGTAGACGTCGATGGGGTGGGCGGTGCACTCCTGGTCGAAGCGCTGCGAGATGACGACCTGGAACACGTCGCCGTCGACGATGCGCTCCTTGGCGGTGCCGACAGCGGCGAGGAAGTCGTCGCGGTCGGTGCGGTGCACGGGCGCCGCCGGGGTGCTGAGATCGACGTTGGCCAGCCATGCCTCGGCGGGCTGGGCCAGCCGGTGCTGCAGCGAGTCGAGGCGTTCCTGCGCGGCCGCCCACAGGGCATCCGCGGTCTCGTCGCCGTCGGCGAGGACGTTGGCGATGAGCTGCACGGTGCCGTGCCGGTGGTCGATGACCACCAGGTCGGCGACGAAGGTGAATGCCTGCCCGGGCATGTCGTAGTCGGCGGGCGGCTGGTGCGGGAGGCGCTCGATCTGGCGGATGGCCTCCCAGCCGATGAACCCGACCAGGCCGCCGGTCAGCGGCGGATGTTCCGGCAGGCGGGGCGTCTGCCAGCGGGCGTGCAGCTGGGCGAGGGCCTGCAGCGGCGCGAGGCCGGCCGCCTCGCCGAGAGCACGCTCCTCGGTGACCCCGTAGTCGACCCAGCGCGATTCGTCGCCGTCCTGGGTGAGCACGCCGAACGAGGACACCCCGACGAAGGAGTACCGCGACCAGATGCCGCCCTGCTCGGCGGACTCGAGGAGGAAGCTGCCGGGCGTCTCGCCGGCGAGCTTGCGGTAGATGCCGACCGGCGTCTCCCCGTCGGCGAAGAGCTCGCGGATGACGGGGATCACCCGGTGGCCGGGCCGGAGCGCGTCGAACTGCTCGCGGGTTGTCGATCCGGCGGTGCCCATGCTCATGATTCCTCCCCCGGCCGGTGACCGGTGACGACCTCGACCTCGCGTCCGTCGAAGCAGGTGTGGGTGCCGGTGTGGCAGGCGGCGCCCACCTGGTCGACCTGCACGAGCAACGTGTCCGCGTCGCAGTCCAGTGCCGCGCCGCGCACGTACTGGGCGTGGCCCGATGTGTCGCCCTTCCGCCAGTACTCCTGCCGGCTGCGCGACCAGAAGGTCACGCGGCCTTCGGTCAGGGTGCGTCGGAGCGCCTCCTTGTCCATCCAGCCGAGCATGAGCACCTCGCGGGTGTCCCACTGCTGGATGATCGCGGGAAGGAGCCCGTCGGCGTTGAAGGCGGCCTGGCCCAGAACGGCATCGGTCGTCATGCGCGCACCAGCATTCCGGCATCCGCCAATTCGCGTTTGACGTCGCCGATCGTGAGTTCCCCGTGGTGGAAGACGGATGCCGCGAGCACCGCGTCGGCGCCGGCGGTGATCGCCGGTGGAAAGTGCGAGGCCTGCCCCGCCCCGCCGGAGGCGATGACGGGAACCGTCGTCTCGCGGCGCATGAGCGCGATGAGCTCCGTGTCGAAGCCCTGCTTGGTGCCGTCGGCGTCGATGGAGTTGACCAGGAGCTCGCCGGCGCCGAGTTCGACGGCCCGGCACGCCCAGGCCAGCGCGTCGAGGTCGGTCTCGGTGCGGCCGCCGTGGGTGGTGACCACGAAGCCGGAGTCGGTGCGGCTGGAGCGCTTCACGTCGAGGGAGAGCACGACCACCTGGGCGCCGAACCGGTCGGCGATCTCGGCGATGAGCGGCGGTCGGCGGATCGCGGCGCTGTTGATGCCGATCTTGTCGGCGCCCGAGGCCTGCAGCCGGGAGACGTCCTCGACGCTGCGGATGCCTCCGCCGACGGTGAGCGGGATGAAGACCTGCTCGGCGGTGGCGCTCACGACGTCGTACATGGTGGCTCGGTTGTCGACGGTGGCGGTGACGTCGAGGAACGTCAGCTCGTCGGCGCCCTGCTCGTAGTACCGGCGGGCCAGCTCCACCGGGTCGCCGGCGTCGCGGAGGTTCATGAAGTTGACGCCCTTGACGACACGGCCGTCCGCCACGTCGAGGCAGGGGATCACGCGTACGGACAGACTCATGGTGTGCCTCCCGTCAGAGCCGGGCGTTGTGGATGGGGCTGACGAGGATGGCGCGGGCGCCGAGGCGGTACAGCTCGTCCATGACGTTGTTCATGTCCGCACGCGGGATCATCACCCGCACGGCGACCCATTCCGGGTCGTGCAGCGAGGAGACGGTCGGCGATTCGATGCCGGGGGCCAGGGAGCAGGCGTCATCCAGGAGCGCGACGGGAACGTCGTAGTCCATGAGCACGTATTGCCGGGCGACGAGCACGCCCTGCAGGCGGCGGAGCAGGGTGGCGACGCCCGGCTTCTCCTCGCCGCCGCGGATGAGCACCGCCGTGGACTCCAGGATCACCGGGCCGAAGATCTCCAGGCCGGCCTTGCGGAGGGTGGAGCCGGTGGAGACGACGTCCGCGACGGCATCCGCCACGCCCAGCTGCACCGCGGACTCGACCGCGCCGTCGAGCGTGACGATGTCGACGGTGACGCCGTGCGTGGCGAGGAAGGAGGCGACCAGGCCCGGGAAACTGGTGGCGACGCGCGCGCCGGCGAGGTCGGCCAGTGTCTGGAATCGTCCGGGAGGGCCGGCGAACCGGAAGGTGGAGTCGCCGAAGTCGAGGCTCGCGATCTCGGTGGCGCTGGAATTCGAGTCAAGCAGCAGGTCACGGCCGGTGATTCCCACGTCGAGGGCGCCGCTGCCGACGTAGGTGGCGATGTCGCGGGGTCGCAGGTAGAAGAACTCGACGCCGTTGCGGGGGTCGGCCACAACGAGGTCGCGCGGGTCGCGCCGGCCGGTGTAGCCCGCCTCGAACAGCATCTGGGCGGCGGTTTCGGACAGCATGCCCTTGTTGGGCACGGCGATTCGGAGCATGGGGGTGCTTTCTGGGGAAGGGGTCGACGAGGTCATCTGAACGCGCGCGTCACAGATGTCGGTAGACGTCGGCCGGGCTCAGCCCCTTGGCCAGCATGAGCACCTGCAGGTGGTACAGCAGCTGGGAGATCTCCTCCGCGGTCTCCGCGTCGCTCTGGTATTCGGCGGCCATCCACACCTCGGCGGCCTCTTCGACGATCTTCTTGCCGATGGCGTGCACGCCGGCGTCGAGCTCGCGCACGGTGCCGGAACCCTCGGGCCGGGTGGTGGCCTTCTCGCTGAGTTCGGCGAAGAGTTCGTCGAAAGTTTTCACAGTGACAGGTTACTAGTGCGCGTGGGCGTGCGCGTTCGCGGCGGCGCGGAGGGCGGCGATCTGCGCGGCCGGATCGCTCGAGTTGAAGACGCTGGAGCCGGCGACGAAGGTGTCGGCTCCCGCGTCGGCGGCCGTGACGATGGTCTCCTCGTTGATGCCGCCGTCCACCTGCAGCCACACGTCGAGGCCGGTGGCGCGGACGGCGCCGGCGACGGCCTCGAGCTTCGGCATGGTGGCGTCGATGAAGCTCTGGCCGCCGAAGCCGGGTTCCACCGTCATGATCAGCACCTGGTCGAATTCGGGCAGGAGGTCGAGGTAGGGCTCCACCGGTGTGCCCGGTTTCAGGGCGATGCCGGCCCGGGCGCCGATGGCGCGCAGCCTGCGGGCCAGGCCGACGGCATCCGTTGCGGCCTCGGCGTGGAAGGTGACCGAGAAGGCGCCGGCCTCGGCGTAGCCCGGCGCCCAGCGGTCCGGGTCATCGATCATGAGGTGCACGTCGAGTGGGAGCGGCGAGACCTGCTGCAGCCGTTCGACCATGGCCAGGCCGAACGTGAGGTTCGGCACGAAGTGGTTGTCCATGATGTCGACGTGCACGAGGTCGGCGCTGCGGATGCGGCCGAGTTCGCTCTCGAAGTTGGCGAAATCGGCGGCGAGGATGCTGGGGTTGATCCTGGTCGGCATGGTTTCACCCTATCGAGCGATTCCGAGGCGCGCGGGTTGAACGCCGTTGCGCGGGTTGACTTCAACGCGCGCAGCGGCGTTCAACCCGCGCAACGCACGAAGGTCGTCAGCGGATGCGGGTCAGCAGCGTGATGAACATGGCGTCGGTGCCCTGCCGGTGCGGCCAGAGCTGCACCTGGGTTCCGGCGCCGGCGAGGTCGAGCTCGGAGCGGGCGAAGCCCTGCACGACGGCGGCCGTGTCGCACTCCTCGATGCGGTCGCCCCAGGTCTTCAGCGCCGCCGCGACGATGCCGCGCGTCTCGCCGAGGTGCGGCGAGCAGGTCACGTAGGCGAGCACGCCGCCGGGCTTCAGGGCACCGAGCGCGGCGTCGAGGAGCGCCGTCTGCAGCCCGGACAGGGCGGCCACGTCGGCGGGCTCCTTGCGCCAGCGCGCCTCCGGCCGGCGGCGAAGCGCCCCGAGGCCGGTGCAGGGTGCGTCGAGCAGGATGCGGTCGAACGTCTTCGGGTGCGTGTCGGCGATGCGCGTGCCGTCGGTCTCCCACACGGGCACGTCGGCGGGGACGGCGGCCAGGGCGGTGCGCACGAGCTCCGCGCGGGCGGGCACGACCTCGTTGGCCACGAGCTCGGCTCCCCCGGCGATGGCCTCCGCGGCAAGCAGGGCGGCCTTGCCGCCGGGACCGGCGCAGAGGTCGAGCCAGCGCTCCCCCGGCCGCACCGGGCGGGCGCGGCTGAGCGCGAGCGCCGCGATCTGCGAGCCTTCGTCCTGCACGCGGATGCGGCCGCCGCTTTGGGTGACGACATCGACCGGGTCGCCGCCGGCGAGCCGCAGCCCGGTCGGCGCGTACGCGTCGGGCACGCCGGCGGCGGCGGCCTCCTCGTCGGTCGCGAGTCCCGGCAGCGCCACAAGGTTCACCCGCGGGGCGTCGTTGTCGGCGGCGAGGAGCGCCACGAGCTCGTCCTCCCGTCCCTCGGCGCGCAGTGCCTGCCGGAACGCGCGCACCACCCACACCGGATGCGAGTACTCCGCTGACAGCCGGTCGTCGGCGTTCCGCGCGTCGGCGAGCACCCGCTCCCGCCATTCCTCGGGGCTGGTGCGGGCGATGGTGCGCAGCACGCCGTTGGTGAAGGTCGTGGCCGACCGGGAGGCGACCAGCCGGGTGAGTGCAACGGACTCGTTGACGGCGGCGTGGCTGGCCACCCGCATGGAGAGCAGCTGGTGGGTGCCGAGGCACAGCACGTCCAGCACGGCAGGATCGATCGCGCTCACGGGGCGGCCCGCGGCGAGGGCGATGACCCGGTCGTAGTAGCCCTGCATGCGCAGGGTGCCGTAGGTGAGCTCGGTGGCCAGGGCCGCGTCTGCCCCGTTCAGCGCGGCCCGCTTGATCCGCGTGGGCAGCAGCAGGTTCGCGTACGCGTCAGACTCCCGTACGGCGGCGATGACGTCGTACGCCACCTGGCGGGCGGGCTGGACGACTCCGGCACTCGGTCCGCGGCGCCCCTGGTTTCCCCGTCGTGCGTCGCTCATGAGGCCACCAGTTCTGCGGCGGCGACGCCGCGCCACCAGTCCGTTGCGGGCATGGGTTTCTTTCCGGCGGGTTGCACCCGGCGCAGTTCCAGCGGATGCGTGCCGGTGCCGACGAGGACGCGGCCGTCGACGAGCCGGATGTGTCCTGGCGGCTGGGATGCGGCATCCGCTGCCGGCGCCGCCTCGGCGATCTTCAGCCGGGCGTCGCCGATGGTCGTGAACGCGCCCGGTTCCGGGGTGACGCCGCGGATGCGGTTTCCGATGGCGTCGGCCGCGGCGCTCCAGTCGATGCGGGCGTCATCGAGGGTGAGCTTGGGGGCGAGGGTGACCTCGCCGGTCTGCGGAACGGCCCGCACGGTGCCGGCGGCGAGCTCCGCCACGACCTGCAGGAGCAGGTCGGCGCCGCGGAGGCTCAGGACGTCCAGAAGGTCGCCGGACGTGTCGGCGGCCCCCACCGGGTGCGTGACCCGGCCGAAGACCGGCCCGGCGTCCAGCTCCGGCACAAGCTGGAACACGGCTGCGCCGGTGACGTCGTCGCCCGCGATGAGCGCCCGCTGCACGGGGGCGGCGCCCCGCCAGCGCGGCAGGAGCGAGAAGTGCAGGTTGATCCAGCCGAGCCGCGGCGCGGAGAGCAGCGGCTCCCGCACCAGGCCGCCGTACGCGACGATGACGCCCAGGTCGGCGCCGGTCACGGCATCCGTCGCCTCGTCGCCCAGCCGGTTGGTTTTCAGCACCGGCAGGCCGAGCGCGTCGGCCGTCGCCGCCACCGGCGACGGCGTGAGCACGCGCTTCCGGCCGAGGGGCGCATCCTCCCGGGTGAGAACCAGGGTGACGTCGTGGTCCGACCCGGCCAAGGCGGCAAGCGAGGGGACCGCGGCCTGCGGGGTGCCCGCGAAGACGAGTTTCATTTACAGCAGCTCCGGGTCGTCGAATCGTACTTTGAGTGTAGGCGGCGGTCGGTAGCCGCCGCCCTTGGCCGGTCGCCTGCCGGTGGCGGCGCGCACGATAGCGGCCTTCAGGGCGATGGCGACCTCGTCGCCGGCGCTGTAGGGCAGCCGAACGATGGCCCGCACCGTCTCGCGGTCGGCCCCAACCGGCCCCAGCACGTCGACACCCGCGATCCCGGCCAGCCCGGCGAGGGCCGTCTCGACGGCGGGCGCGGTTCCCGTGACAGATGCCGCGCGCACGGCGGGCGGGAAGCGGAGGCTCCGCCGGTCGGCCAGCTCACTGGCCGAATACCGTTCCGGTTGCCAGAGGCTGAGTGAGCGCGCGAGCAGGCCGCCGACCCCGATGAGCATGACGGATGCGCCGGGCGCGGCCAGCGCCGCCGCGTTCGACCACCAGCGCAGGCAGTCCTCCCCCACCCGCAGCGACTCGCGGGCCAGCAGCCGTTCCCCGTCGAGCAGCAGCACCGCGCGGTACCCGCCGGGCGCGAGGGGTTCGGCCCCGCGGGTGGCGATGACGAGCGCCGGGGAGGCGCCAACGTGCTGGACGATGTGATCGCCGTCGGCGACGATGACGCGCACGCCCGGGAAGGCGCGCCCGAGTTCTTCGGCCGTGCGGCCGCTGCCGACGGTCACCAAGCGGTAGGTCGTGCCCTCGCAGAGCGGGCAGTGCCAGCCCGCGGCGAGGGCGCCGCACCAGCGGCAGGCGGGGGTGGCGCCGGCCGACGCGAGGCCGAGCGGTCCCTGGCAGCGGGTGCAGCGCGCCGAGTGGCGGCAGGTGGTGCAGGCGAGCACGGGCGCGTAGCCGGGACTCGCGACCTGCACGAGCACGGGGCCGTGCTGCAGCGCGTCGCGGGCGGCGCCCCAGGCGGCGGAGGGGATGCGGGCCCCGCGCGCGTCGGCGCCGGCCTGCAGTTCGGTGGGGATGACCCGGGGATGCCGGGACCGGGCGGGTGCGACCGCGTCGAACCAGCCGATCTCCACGAGCCGCTCCACCTCGACGCTGCGTGCGTGCCCGAGGAACACCAGCGCGCACCCGCTCTGCTGCTGCCGCACCAGGGCGGCGTCGCGCGCGTGCACGTAGGGGCTGAGCGGCTCCGCATACAACGGGTCGCCGTCGTCCCACAGGGCGATGAGGCCGAGCTCGTGGGCCGGCGCGTACACGGCCGACCGGTTGCCGATGATGATGCGCGGCACCGGGTCGAGGCAGGCCAGGAAGTCGCGGTACCGGTCGGGGTCGGACTGGCGGGCGTCGACGCGGCGCACCGAACCGGCCGGCGCGAGCTGCTCCAGGGCCGCCTGCAGCTGATCCTGGTCGCGGTAGTCGGGCACCGCGAGGATCGCGCTTCGGCCCGCGGCCAGGGCGGCCACGCCGAGTTCGGCGAGGGTCAGCGCCCACTGCCCCACCGTCTCGCCGCCCGGCAGCTGCACGGGCTCGGGCACGGCGGCGACCGCCGCACGGCGGCCATCCGCGACGAGCGCCGCCACGGCGCCGGGCGGGTAGTCGGCGAACGCCGGCACCGTGACGGCCGGCACCGTGACGGCCGGCGCCGAATCGCAGGTCGGAGCCGCTGTCCCGGCGGCGTCCGCGGCATCCGCTGCCTGCGCCAGCCACGCCTTCTCCACCCGCACGCGTCGTGGCGGCACGGCGAGGCGGATGATGTCGCTCGCGTTCCCGGCCGCCCTGTCGGCGAGTGCGCGGGCGAGCGTCCACACCTCGCCCGTGAGCACTCGCGCCGGCGACACGACGCTCTCCAGCGGGCTGAGCGCGCCGTGGAAAAGCGCCTCGCCGTCGCTGCCGGTCGCGTCGGGCGGCACGAGGTCGATGAGGTACCCGCTCATGACCCGGCCCGACGACCCGAACGGCACCTTGACGCGCACACCGGGCAGCGCCACGGCGGCGAGCTCGTCAGGGACGGCGTAATCGAAGAGATGGTCGAGCTGCGGAAGCGGCGAGTCGATCAGCACCCGCGCCACGAGGCCGGTGTGCGTCATCGTCAGAGCCCGGCTGCGCTTCGGAGCTCCTCGACCCGGTCGAGCTTCTCCCAGGTGAAGTCGGGCAGTTCCCGCCCGAAATGACCGTACGTGGCGGTCTGGGCGTAGATGGGCCGCAACAGGTCGAGCGAGCGGATGATCGCGGCCGGCCGCAGGTCGAAGACCTCCTGGATGGCCGCGGTGATCGCGGTGTCGGGCAGGGCGCCGGTGCCGAAGGTCTCGACGTACAGGCCCACGGGCGCCGCCTTGCCGATCGCGTAGGCGACCTGCACCTCGAGTCGTTCGGCCAGGCCGGCGGCGACGGCGTTCTTGGCCACCCACCGCATGGCGTAGGCGGCCGAGCGGTCGACCTTCGACGGGTCCTTGCCGCTGAAGGCGCCCCCGCCGTGACGGCTGGAGCCGCCGTAGGTGTCGATGATGATCTTGCGGCCGGTGAGGCCGGCATCGCCCTGCGGGCCCCCGATCTCGAACCGCCCGGTGGGGTTGATCAGGGTCTGCGCGGCCGAGGAGTCGAGGTCGACGCCGGCGAGCACCGGCCGGATCACGAGCTCCTCGATCTCCTGCCGCAGGTGGTGCGTGGACACCGACGGCGAGTGCTGCGTGGAGACGACGACCGTCTCGACGGTGCGCGGGGTGATGCCGTCGTACCCGACCGTGACCTGCGTCTTGCCGTCGGGGCGGAGCCAGGTGAGTTCCCCGGACTTCCGAACGGCGGCGAGGCGCTCGGCGAGGCGGTGCGCGATCCAGATCGGGATGGGCATGAGGGTCGGCGTCTCGCGCGTGGCGTAGCCGAACATGATGCCCTGGTCGCCGGCGCCCTGCCGGTCGAAGTCGTCGACGCTCTGCTGCTCACGGGACTCGAAGGCATTGTCGACGCCCTGGGCGATGTCGGGCGACTGGCCGCCGATGGAGATCTCGACGCCGCAGGACCGGCCGTCGAACCACACGTCTGACGAGTCGTAGCCGATCTCGGTGATCGTGCGCCGCACGATCGAGGGGATCTCGACGTACCCGGCCGTGGTCACCTCGCCGGCCACATGCACGAGCCCGGTGGTGACCATGGTCTCGACCGCGACGCGGCTGTGCGGGTCTTCGGTGAGCAGGGCGTCGAGGATGCTGTCGGAGATCTGGTCGCAGATCTTGTCGGGGTGCCCCTCGGTCACCGACTCGGAGGTGAACAGGCGAAGTGCGCTCATAGGGCCGTCTCTGTCATTGTGGAAGACCAGTCGTGGGCGAGGTGCCCGTCGCTGGCGGATTGCTGACCACGTCGAGGATGGCATGTGCCACCGACACCTTGCCCCCGGTGGCCTCGCCCACTATAGCTCCGGCGGCGTCCAGCACGATGACGGCGTTGTCGTCGGCCGCGAATCCCTCGTGCCAGCCCACCCGGTTCACCACGAGGTAGTCGCAGCCCTTGCGCGCAAGCTTGGTGCGTCCGAGCTCCAGGAGCGCGCCGCGGTCGGTCTCGGTCTCGGCGGCGAAGCCCACCACCAGCTGCCCGGGGGTGCGGGCGGCGGCGAGCCCGGCAAGGATGTCGGGGTTCCGCACGAGCTCGAGGGCGAGCCGGTCGCCGGCCTGGTCTTTCTTGATCTTCCCGGGTTCCACGGTGGCGGGCCGGTAGTCGGCGACGGCGGCCGCCATGATGACGGTGTCGGCGTCCTTCGCAGCGGCCTGCATGGCCTCCTGCAGCTCGGCCGTCGTGGAGACGGGGCGCACGGTCACGCCGGACGGCGCGGGCACCTCGAGGTGCGCGGCCACGAGGGTCACCTGGGCGCCGCGGGCGGCGGCGGCGGCCGCGAGGGCCACGCCTTGCCGGCCACTGGAGCGGTTGCCGAGGAAGCGCACCGGGTCGAGCGGCTCCCGGGTTCCCCCGGCACTGATCGCGATGCGGCGTCCGGCGAGGTCCTGGTTCGACGACGTGCCGGCGGATGCCGCGTCCAGCGCGGCCAGCGCGGCGGCCACGATGGCGTCAGGTTCCTCCATTCGCCCGGGGCCGCTGTCGGCGCCGGTGAGCCGGCCGGTGGCCGGCCCGACGACGATCACGCCCCGGGAGCGGAGGATGGCGACGTTCGCCGCGGTCGCCGGGTTGCTCCACATCTCGGTGTGCATGGCCGGAGCGACCACGATGGGCGCTGAACTGGCGAGGATCGTGTTGCCGAGGAGGTCGTCGGCGAGGCCGGCCGCCATCTTCGCCAGGGTGTTCGCTGTGGCGGGGGCGATGACGATCAGGTCGGTCGTCTGGCCGAGGGCCACGTGGCGCACCTCGGCGACACCCTCGTAGAGGTCGGTGTGCACCGGATTCCTCGAGATGGCCTCGAGGGTGGGCCGGCCGACGAACCGGAGCGCGGCATCCGTCGCGACGACCTGCACGTCGTGGCCCTGCAGAACAAGAGCGCGCACGACGCCCACCGCCTTGTACGCAGCGATGCCGCCGGTGATTCCGACGATGATCCTGCGACCAGTGGGCATTCGTGCGCGCTCGGGGCCTGGCGTTACTGGGCGATCGGGCGGGCGACGATCTTGTCTTCGTTGATCTCGCGGAGGGCGACCGACAGCGGCTTGTCGTCGATGGTGGAGTCGACCAGCGGGCCGACGTTGTCGAACAGGCTGCCTTCGTGCAGGTCGGCGTAGTAGTCGTTGATCTGGCGGGCGCGCTTGGAGGCGAAGATCACGAGCGCGTACTTGGAGTCGACCTTCGAGAGCAGGTCGTCGATGGGCGGGTCGATGATTCCGGTGGACTTGGTGGCCATGGGTGACACTCCTTCAGTGCATGAACGGTGCGTCGGGGACGCACAAAATCAAGGCATTCCGGCCGGAGGGCGCGACAATGCCTTGCGAATCTGTATCAAGTCTACGACTTCCTGGGCGGCCTCGGCCACGTCGGTGTTGACGACCTGGTAATCGAACTCCCCCTGCGCGGCGAGTTCGAGCTTCGCCGTCTCCAGCCGGCGGGCCCGTTCGGCGGCGTCTTCGGTGCCGCGGCCGACCAGCCGGCGCACGAGTTCGTCCCAGCTCGGCGGGGCCAGGAACACGAGCGTCGCCTCGGGCATCGCCCGGCGCACGGCCCGGGCGCCCTGCAGGTCGATCTCCAGCAGAACGCTCGTGCCGGAGGCGATCGCGTCGTCGACGGGCTTGCGGGGTGTGCCGTAGCGGTAGGCGTTGTGCACGGTCGCCCACTCGAGCATCTCGCCCTGCTCGACCATGCGGTCGAACTCGGCGTCGTCGACGAAGAAGTAGCTGACACCCTCGACCTCGCCGGGACGCGGGGCCCTGGTCGTGGCCGACACGGACAGGCTCACCTCGGGGAAGTTCTCGCGGATGTAGGTGGCGACGGTGCCCTTGCCGACGGCGGTCGGCCCGGCGAGCACGACGAGCGTGGAGCGGGTGGAGCCGCGCCTGGTGGTGGGCTTGGTGGAGAGGAAGTCCCGCAGCCGGTCGCGCTGGTGCGTGCCGAGGCCGCCCAGGCGCTTGGCGCGCGAGATGCCCAGCTGGTCCATGAGCCGATCCATCTTGGTGACCCCGATCGCCGGGATGCTGAGGAGCAGTTCGGTGACCCGGAGTTTGCCCTCGACGCCGTTGGGGTCGGCGATGGCGGCGGAGAGCACTTCGAGCGCCGTGCGCTCCCCCGCGGCGACCTGTGCTTTGACGGCCGCGCGGGCTCGGCGGGCGGCGACGGCCGCGCGGGACGCGGCGACCCGGTCGACGTCGGGCGGGGTGGGGCGATTAGTGGACACGGGCGGCTCCTGCTTGCGTGGCTCGGTTCGCGATGGCGTCGGCGAGCCGTTCCGGCCCGGCCGAGAGCACACTGCGCGACTCACTCACAATAACCGCTGGTGCGAGGCTGCCGTAGATGCTGCGCAGATTCTCCACGTCTGCACCCTGGTAGCCGAAGCCCGGGGCGAGCACCGGGGCCAGCGGATGCGCCGGTGCGGCGTGCACGTCGATGCCGTATGCGGCGAGGTCCACGGTGGCGCCGAGGACCACCCCGACGGACCCGAACCCGGCCCCGCCGGCCCGTGCGTTGTGCTCGGCGACCTCGTCGAGCACGGCCCGCGCGACGGTCTTCCCGGCCGCCGGGCCGTCCTGCAGCAGCGCGCGCTGGAGGAGCGCCGCCTCCGGGTTGGAGGTGGCGGCGAGCACGAAGACGCCCTTGCCGGACTCCTCGGCGAGACGGAGCACCGGGCCGAGCGACCCGACGCCGAGGTACGGGCTGGCGGTGACGGCATCCGCTTCGAGGGGCGAGCCGGGGGCGAGCCAGGCCTGCCCGTACCCGTCGGCGCTCGTGCCGACATCGCCGCGCTTGGCGTCGGCGATGACGAGGAGGCCGGCTTGCCGGGCGTCGGCGAGCACGCGCTCGAGGGCCGTGTAGCCGGCCGCGCCGAAGCGCTCGAAGAACGCCACCTGCGGCTTGACGATGCCCGCCCGGCCGGCCGTGGCCTCCACGACGAGCCGTCCGAAGCGCTCGGCGCCGGCGGCGGAGTCGGGCAGGTTCCACTCCCCCAGGAGCCACGCGTGCGGGTCGATGCCCACGCACAGCGGTCCCCGCTCGGCGAACGCCTGCTCGAGGCGCGCCCCGAAGCTCACCGTGCCGCCCGGGCGGCCGCGTACTCCTGGAGCGAGGTGACCTCGAAGCCCGACCGGATCGCGTCGATCGACGCGACCGCGGCGGAGAGTTCGGCGATCGTGGTGAACAGCGGCAGGTCCCCGGCGACGGCGGCGGCGCGGATCTCGTACCCGTCGGCGCGGGTGGCGCGGCCGCCGGGCGTGTTGATCACGATGTCGACCTTTTGCGCTTTGATCAGCTCCACGATCGAGTCCTGGTCGCCGCCGGTCTTCTCGCTGTACTTGCCGACCACGCTGGCGTGGATGCCGTTCCGCCGCAGCACCTCGGCGGTGCCCTCGGTGGCCATGACCTGGTAGCCGAGCTGCTGCAGGCGCAGCACCGGCAGGATGATGGAGCGCTTGTCGCGGTCGGAGACCGACACGAACACGGTTCCCTCCAGCGGCATGCCCCCGTATGCGGCCAGCTGGCTCTTGGCGAACGCGCGCGGGAAGTCGCGGTCGACGCCCATCACCTCGCCGGTGGAGCGCATCTCCGGGCCGAGCACGGAGTCGACGATGTCGCCGCCGGGGGTGCGGAACCGCTTGAACGGCAGCACGGCCTCCTTCACGGCGATGGGGGCGTCCATGGGAACGCGTGAGCCGTCCTGTTCCGGGAGCAGCCCATCCGCTTTCAGCTGCTCGATGCTGGTGCCGACCATGATGAGCGACGCGGCCTTGGCCAGCGGGATGCCGAGGGCCTTGCCGACGAACGGCACCGTGCGGGAGGCGCGCGGGTTCGCCTCGAGCACGTAGAGCACGCCGGCGCCGATGGCGAACTGCACGTTCAGCAGCCCTTTCACGCCGATGCCCTGGGCGATGCCGAGGGTGGCCTCGCGCACCCGGTCGATCTGGGCGCGGCCGAGGGTGACGGGCGGGAGGGTGCAGCTGGAGTCGCCGGAGTGGATGCCGGCCTCCTCGATGTGCTCCATCACGCCGCCGATGTAGAGCTCGTGGCCGTCGTAGAGCGCGTCGACGTCGATCTCGATGGCGTCGTCCAGGAACCGGTCGACGAGCAGCGGATGCGCCGGGCCGATGATGCCCTGGCCGGCCATGCGGCCGAAGTAGTCAGCGAGCGACGCGGAGTCGTAGATGATCTCCATGCCGCGGCCGCCGAGCACGTAGCTCGGGCGCACGAGCACCGGGTAACCGATCTCCTCAGCGACGGCGACCGCGCCGGGGAAGTCGGTGGCGGTGCCGTTGCGCGGCGCCAGCAGGCCGGCCTGCTCGAGGATGCCCGCGAACAGCCCGCGTTCCTCGGCGAGGTCGATCGCCTCGGGGCTCGTGCCGAGGATGGGGATCCCGGCCGCCTGCAGGCCCTTGGCCAGTCCCAGGGCCGTCTGCCCGCCGAGTTGCACGACGACGCCCACGAGTTCGCCGCTCTGGCTCTCGGCGTGGATGACCTCGAGGACGTCCTCGAGGGTGAGCGGCTCGAAGTACAGCCGGTCGGAGGTGTCGTAGTCGGTCGAGACCGTCTCCGGGTTGCAGTTGATCATGATGGTCTCGTACCCGGCGTCGGAAAGCGCGAAGGACGCGTGTACGCAGGAGTAGTCGAACTCGATGCCCTGGCCGATGCGGTTCGGGCCGGAGCCGAGGATGACGACCTTGCGGCGGTCGCTCGGGGCGACCTCGGTCTCCTCGTCGTAGCTGGAGTAGTGGTACGGCGTGAGCGCCGGGAACTCGCCCGCACACGTGTCGACGGTCTTGTACACCGGGCGCACGTCGAGGATGTGCCGGATCTTGCGGGCGTCCTCCTCGCCGAAGCCGCGCAGTTCGCCGATCTGTGCGTCGGAGAACCCGTGGTCCTTGGCCAGGCGCAGGGTGGCGGTGTCGAGCGTGGCGGCCGCGGCGACCCGGTCGGCGACGTCGTTGATCAGCACGATCTGGTCGATGAACCAGGGGTCGATCTTGGTGGCCTCGAACACCTGCGCCGCGGTGGCGCCCTTCCGGAGCGCCTGCTGCACGGTCACGATGCGGCCGTCGGTGGGCACTTCGGCCTCGGTGAGGAGCTGCGAGGCGCTGCGGGTCTCCTCGCCCCAGTGGAACGACGAGCCGCGCTTCTCGAGGGAGCGCAACGCCTTCTGCAGTGCGGAGGTGTAGCTGCGACCGATGGCCATCGCCTCCCCCACCGATTTCATGGTGGTGGTGAGGCGCTGGTCGGCGGCGGGGAACTTCTCGAACGCGAACCGCGGCACCTTCACCACGACGTAGTCAAGGGTCGGCTCGAAGCTGGCCGGGGTGACCTTGGTGATGTCGTTCGGGATCTCATCGAGGCGGTAGCCGAGCGCGAGCTTGGCGGCGATCTTCGCGATCGGGAAGCCGGTGGCCTTGCTGGCCAGGGCGGAGGAGCGGGACACGCGCGGGTTCATCTCGATGACGATGATGCGCCCGGTGGCCGGGTCGACGGCGAACTGGATGTTGCAGCCGCCGGTGTCGACGCCGACGGCGCGGATGATGTCGATGCCGATGTCGCGGAGCTTCTGGTATTCGCGGTCGGTGAGGGTCAGGGCGGGGGCGACGGTGATCGAGTCGCCGGTGTGCACGCCGACCGGGTCGACGTTCTCGATGGAGCAGACGACGACCGTGTTGTCGGCCGTGTCGCGCATGAGTTCGAGCTCGTACTCCTTCCAGCCGAGGATCGACTCTTCCAGCAACACCTCGGTGGTGGGGCTCTGGTGCAGCCCGTCGCCGACGATGCGGCGGAGCTCCTCCTCGCTGTAGGCGAAGCCGGACCCGAGGCCGCCCATGGTGAACGAGGGGCGCACGACCAGTGGGTAGCCGAGGTCCTCGGCGAAGCCGACGGCCTCCTCGACGGTCTTCGCGATGTGGGAGCGGGCCACGTCGGCGCCGGCCTCGATCACGAGGTCCTTGAAGATCTGCCGGTCCTCGCCCTTGTGGATGGCCTCGAACTTGGCGCCGATGAGCTCGACGCCGTACTTCTCGAGGATGCCCAGGTCGTGCAGCTGCGTCGCCGCGTTCAGCGCCGTCTGACCACCGAGGGTCGGCAGGATCGCGTCGGGCTTCTCCTTGATGATGATCGACTCGATGATCTCGGGGGTGATCGGCTCGATGTAGGTCGCGTCGGCGAAGTCCGGGTCGGTCATGATCGTGGCCGGGTTCGAGTTGACCAGGATGACGCGCACGCCCTCCGCGCGGAGCACGCGGCAGGCCTGGGTGCCGGAGTAGTCGAACTCGGCCGCCTGGCCGATGACGATCGGGCCGGAGCCGATCACGAGCACGCTGTTGATGTCGTCGCGCTTGGGCATTACTTCGCGTCTCCTGCTCCGGCGGCCGCCTTGCGGGCGACCACCACATCCCTGAACTGGTCGAAAAGGTGGTTGGCGTCGTGCGGGCCGGCCGCCGATTCCGGGTGGTACTGCACGCTGAACGCGGGGATGTCGAGGCAGCGGATGCCTTCCACCACGTTGTCGTTCAGGCTGTAGTGGCTCACTTCCACCCGCCCGAAGCCGGTGCGCGACTCGCTGACGCCCTCGATGGGCATGTCCACGGCGAAGCCGTGGTTCTGTGAGGTGATCTCCACCCGACCGGTGCTCTTGTCGAGCACCGGCTGGTTGATGCCGCGGTGCCCGAACGGCAGCTTGTAGGTCGAGAAGCCGAGCGCCCGGCCGAGAAGCTGGTTGCCGAAGCAGATGCCGAAGTACGGCAGGCCCGCCCGCAGCGCCTCCTGCAGCAGGGTCACGTGGGCGCCGGAGGCGGCGGGGTCGCCCGGGCCGTTGGAGAAGAACAGGGCGTCGGGCTTCAGCGACAGCACGTGCTCGGCGGTGACGTTCTGCGGCAGCACGAACACCTCGAAGCCGCGCTCCGACAGGTAGTCGAGGGTGGACTTCTTGACCCCGAGGTCGAGGACCGCGACCGAGCCGATCCGTTCGCCCTGGGCGGGGATGGAGAAGGGCTCGACGGTCGAGACGTCGTCGGAGAGGTTGCGGCCGCGCATCTGCGGGCCGGCCTGCACCAGCTCCAGCTGCTCGCCGTCGGAGAGGGCGAACCGGTCCCCGGAGAAGACGCCGGCGCGCATGGCGCCGGCCGAGCGGATGTGCCGGGTGACGGCGCGTGTGTCGATGCCGCTGATGCCGACGACACCGCCGGCCTCGAGGTCGTCGTCGAGGCTCCGCTCGGAGCGGAAGTTGGACACGGTGCGGGAGGGCTCGCGCACAATGAAGCCGGCCACCCAGATGCGCCGGGACTCCATGTCGGTGTCGTTGACGCCCGTGATGCCGATGTGCGGCGAGGTCATCAGCACGATCTGCCCGGCGTACGACGGGTCGGTGAGGGTCTCCTGGTAGCCGGTCATGCCGGTGGCGAAGACGACCTCGCCGAGGGTCTGGCCGGTGGCGCCGTATGCGCGGCCCGTGAATCGGCGCCCGTCCTCGAGGACGAGGACGGCGGGTCCGGCCTCCAGGGGTGTGTTCTCAGCTGGCTCGCTCACGTTATGCCTCACTTTCGGTGGTTCCTGCAGGCGTCACGGGCGCGATGCGCGTGAGAGCCTCGATGACGCGGTCCCGGTCGCCGCTGTCGACGATCCGGAGGTAACTGTCGACGCCGATGCCGGCGGCATCCGCTGTGGGCGCCTGCCAGCCGACGAGCAGCAGCCCGTCGCTCTCGACGACCCGGTCGATGGTCCAGGTGGCGCGGGCTACCGTCTCGATCGCGGCGGCGGGGATGAACCGGGGCTCCTCGCCGGCGAGCGACAGCACCAGCCCGTCATCACGCACGGCGACGTGGCCGCGGGCGCGGAAGCCAAGGCCGCGGATGTTCAGCCGCTCCAGCGGCTGGTCGCGGCGGGTGGTGGCGACGTAGAAGACGTCCGCGGATGCGAGGGGCGCGGCCTCCGCCTCCGGCAGCGGGTACCCGGGTTCGATGCCAGCGTCGCGGAACGTGCGGCGGCGCCAGGCGAACCAGAGGAGCGCCAGCACCGCGACCAGGGCGACGATGACGATGAGCCCCGCGGCCGTCCTATCCATGGATCGCCTCCCGCGCGGCCTGCTCGATGGCGGCGGCGTCCTGCACCGCTCCGTGGAGCACGGTGGCGTAGCCGTGATGGAAGGTCGCCTCGACCCGGCCGGGGAGCGTCATGGACAGGTACGGCGAGTTGGTGCCGAGTCCGGCGAGGTCGGAGCGGTCGAAGACGCGGCGCACGGAAGGGTCGTAGAGGGTGAGTTCGGCCGGCGCGCCCTGGCTGAGGCCTTCGCCCTGACCGGAGATGCGGCCGATTCGCGCCGGGGTGGCCGAGAGCACCCGGGCGATGTCCGCCCAGTCGAGCAGCCCGGTCTCGACGACCGCGGCGTGCGCGACCGACAACGCGGATTCGAGCCCCACCATGCCGTTGGCCGCCGCGGGCCACTCGCACTCCTTGGCCTCGACCGGGTGCGGTGCGTGGTCGGTGGCGATGATGTCGATCGTGCCGTCGGCCAGTCCCGCCCGCAGCGCCTGCACGTCCTCGGCGCTCCGGAGCGGCGGGTTCACCTTGTACCGGGCGTCGTACCCGGCGATGAGGTCCTCGGTGAGCAGGAGGTGGTGCGGGGTGACCTCGGCGGTCACGTTGATCCCGCGGGCCTTGGCCCAGCGGATGACGTCGACGGAGCCGGCGGTGGAGACGTGGCACACGTGCAGGCGGGAGCCGACATGCTCGGCCAGGAGCACGTCGCGGGCGATGATCGACTCCTCGGCGACCGCCGGCCAGCCAGCGAGGCCGAGCTCGGCGGACAGGGCGCCCTCGTTCATCTGTGCGCCCACGGTCAGCCGCGGCTCCTGCGCGTGCTGGGCGACGACGCCGTCGAAGGCTTTCACGTATTCGAGCGCGCGGCGCATGAGCAGCGGGTCGGCGACGCAGTTGCCGTCGTCGGAGAACACGCGCACGCGGGCGCGGCTCGCGGCCATCGCGCCGAGTTCGGCGAGGTGGGTGCCGGCGAGGCCCACGGTGACGGCGCCGATCGGCTGCACTGTGGCGTAGCCGGCGCGCTCACCGAGGGCGAGGACCTGCTCCACGACGCCGGCGGTGTCCTGCACGGGCGAGGTGTTGGCCATCGCGAAGACGGCGGTGAAGCCGCCGGCCGCGGCGGCGCGGCTGCCGGTGAGCACCGTCTCGCTCTGCTCGTAGCCGGGTTCGCGGAGGTGCGTGTGCAGGTCGACGAGTCCGGGCAGGGCGATCAGGCCGTCTGCGTCGATGACGGTGGCGCCCGCGGCGGAGAGCCCGGGGCCGATATCCGCGATGCGGCCGTCGGCCAGCAGCAGGTCGGCTGTCTCGCCACCGCAGGGCGCGGCCCCGCGGATCAGGTAACGCTCGCTGGCCATTTAGCTTTCCTCCCGGTCACCGGACAACAGCAGGTACAGCGCGGCCATCCGCACGGAGACGCCGTTGGTGACCTGCTCGAGCACCGTCGACTGTGCGGAATCGGCCGCAGCGGATGAAATCTCAAGGCCGCGATTCATCGGTCCGGGGTGCATGACCATCGTACCGGGCCGCAACCGGGCGAATCGCGTGTCGTCGAGCCCCCAGGTGCGCGCGTACTCCCGGCTGTTCGGGAAGAAGGAGTCCTGCATCCGCTCGGCCTGGATGCGAAGCATCATCATGACGTCCGGGCCCTCGTCGACCGCCTCGTCGAGGTCGAAGCCGACCCGTGCGGGCCAGGCCGACGTGTCGGCCGGCACCAGGGTGGGCGGCGCGATGAGGGACACCTCGGCACCGAGGGTGGACAGCAGCCAGACGTTGGAGCGGGCGACCCGGGAGTGCAGCACGTCGCCGACGATCGTGACCCGCACCCCGGCGAGGTCCTTGCCGCGGGACGCCGTGCCGTGCAGGCGCCGGCGGATGGTGAACGCGTCGAGGAGCGCCTGCGTGGGGTGCTCGTGGGTGCCGTCGCCGGCGTTGATGATCCCCGCGTCGATCCATCCGCTGTCGGCCAGCACCTGCGGGGCGCCGGAGGCGGGGTGGCGGATGACGACGCCGTCGGCGCCGATGGCCGCGAGGGTCTGCGCGGTGTCCTTCAGGCTCTCGCCCTTGGAGACGCTGGAGCCCTTGGCGCTGAAGTTGATGACATCGGCGGAGAGCCGCTTGGCGGCGGCCTCGAAAGAGATGCGGGTGCGGGTGGAGTCCTCGAAGAACAGGTTCACCACGGTCTTGCCGCGCAGGGTGGGGAGCTTCTTGACCTCCCGGGTGGCCACGTCGGCCATGTCCTCGGCGACGTCGAGCAGCAGGATCGCCTCGTCGCGGCCGAGGGTGCGCGTGGAGAGCAGGTGCCTCATGCGGCGCCGCCCTCGATGCTCACGAACTCGTCGCCGTCGGTCTCGGCCAGGTGCACGTTGATGCGTTCCGCGGTCGAGCTCGGCAGGTTCTTGCCGACGAAGTCGGCGCGGATCGGGAGTTCCCGATGGCCGCGGTCGACGAGCACGGCCAGGCGCACGGTGCGGGGGCGGCCGTAGTCGTTCAGCGCGTCGAGGGCCGCGCGGATGGTGCGCCCGGAGTACAGCACATCGTCGACGAGCACGACGGTGGCACCGTCGATGCTGCCGGGAACATGGGTGGGAGCGGGGGTGCGGGTACGGGTGCGCGAGAGGTCGTCGCGATACATGGTGATGTCGAGGGCGCCCACCGGGACATCCGCTGCCTGACCCTCGATGGAGCCGATCATGGCGGCGATGCGGCGGGCCAGCACGGCGCCGCGCGTGGGGATGCCGAGGATCATGAGGTTCTCGGAGCCCCGGTTGGACTCGAGGATCTCGTGGGAGATCCGAGTCAGGGCACGCGTGATGTCAGCCTGGTTCAGCACGGTACGTGCCATCAAACCGACCTCCTTCCCCGTCTCACAGGACGGCTCTTAAAGGATGTCTACGCGTCAAGCATACCCTGCGCCGGGACTCAGCCCGCGGCGATGAACTCGGCGAGGGCTCCGGCGTCGTTCACGGGGCCCTGGTAGCTCTTGCCGTTCACGAGCACGGTGGGCGTGCCCTGGATCGCGGGGATGTCGGCGCCCTCGATGCCGGCCAACGCCGCGTCGTTGGCGCGCTGCGCCCAGCTCGTGTAGGTGCCCCCTGCGACGCAGTCGGCGATGTCGGGCGCGCCGATGTCGTCGGTGAGCCCGGCGAGTTCATCGTCGCTCAGCCCCTTCGAGTTCTCCTTGGGCTGGTTCTCGTACAGGGCGGCCAGGTAGTCCAGGGTGGCTTCGGGCTTCGCGACGGCGACGCAGGTGAGCGCCGAGTCGGCCCGGGTGGAGTACAGCGTGCCCTGCGAGGCGCGGTCGAGGAACGTCATGGGGTGCAGCCGGAGGGTGATCGTGCCCGCGTCGACGAGGCTCGCGAGCTGGTCGCCGTTGGTCTTCTCGAAGACACCGCAGATCGGGCACATCGGGTCGAAGTAGACGTCGACCACCGTGGCGCCCTCGCCCACCTGGAGGTAGCCGTCGTCGAAGTGGGCGGCGCCCGCGGTGCCGGTGGGGATCGGCACGCTGGAGGCGCTGGCCGTCGCGTCGGAGTCGGTACCGCCGCCGCCGGCGCAACCGGTCAGGGCGAGGGCGGCGGCGACCCCCAGGGCGACGGCGAGGCGGATGCGGCGGGGTGCGGTGTGTGACATCGGTGGGCTTTCGTCGTGCCGCTTCCGCCGAACGGCTAAGCGGAGGGTGCGGTCTGGGCGATACGGCCGAGAAGGCCGTTCACGAAGCCGGCGGAGTCGGCCGTGGAGAGGACCTTGGCGGCTTCCACCGCCTCGTCGATCGCGACCGCGTGCGGGATGGCGTCGTTGTACAGGATCTCCCAGATGCCGATCCGCAGGATGGCGCGGTCGATCACGGGCATGCGGGCGAGCGTCCAGCCCTGGGAGTAGGTCTCGATGAGTTCGTCGATCTCCTCGGCGTGGTCGACCACGCCGTCGACGATCTCGCGGGCGTACAGCCACGAGGCGGCGCGGGCGGGTTCGTTCGCCGCGCGCTCAGCCTCGATCGCGAGAGACTGCGCCACCGTGATCTGGCGCACGTCCGCCACATAGAGCACGTCGAGGGCGCGCTTACGCGCCTTGGTGCGAGCGCTCACTCGTTGACGCGGCCCAGGTAGTCGCCGGTGCGGGTGTCGACCTTGACTTTGGTGCCCTGCTCGAGGAACAGGGGGACCTGGATCTGGTAGCCGGTCTCGACGGTGGCGGGCTTGGTGCCGCCGGTGGAGCGGTCGCCCTGCAGGCCCGGCTCCGTGTAGGTGATCTCCAGCGTGACGGATGCCGGCAGTTCGACGTAGAGCGGGTTGCCGTCGTGCAGGGCCACGGTCACGGCCTGGTTCTCGAGCATGAAGTTCGCGGCGTCGCCGACGACCGCGGCGGGCACGCTCAGCTGGTCGTAGTCGGAGGTGTCCATGAAGACGAAGGCGTCACCGTCGGCGTACAGGTACTGGAAGTCGCGGCGGTCGACGTTCTCGGTCTCGATCTTGGCGCCGGCGTTGAAGGTGCGGTCGACGGTCTTGCCGCTCACGACGTTCTTCATCTTGGTGCGCACGAACGCGCCACCCTTGCCGGGCTTCACGTGCTGGAATTCGATGACGGTCCAGAGCTGGCCGTCGATCTTCAGGACGACGCCATTCTTGATGTCGGCGGTAGATGCCATGGAAGGAGAATCCGTTTCGTTGGGAAAGTGGTGGCCGAATGCCTCAAAAGAGTCTAGTTGAGCCTCCCCTCCCCCGCGAAACCCGACGTGTGGTCGCTGAAACTCGCGAATAACGGCCACGAGTCCGGTTTCGCGTGCGGGGGCGGGGGCTAGCGGGGGGCTAGGAGGCGGGGTGCGCGCGGGTGACCGCGTCGAGGGCGAGGCGGTAGGAGTCGAACCCGAACCCGGCGATGACGCCGGTGGCAATCCCGCTGATGACGCTGGTGTGCCGGAAGCTGTCCCTGGCGTGCGGGTTGGAGATGTGCACCTCCACCAGCGCGAGCCCGGCCTTCGTGACGAGCGCCGCCGCGTCGCGCAGTGCGTAGCTGTAGTGGGTGAACGCGGCCGGGTTCAGGATCACCGGGAGCGCGCTGTCGACGGCCTCGTGCAGCCAGTGGATGAGCTCGGCCTCGTCGTCGGTCTGCCGGAGGTCGATGGTCACGTCGTCGCCGGCGGCATCCATCAGATAGGTGCGCAGCGCGTCGAGGTCGGCGGCGCCGTAGACGTCGGGCTCGCGGCTGCCGAGCCGGCCGAGGTTCGGACCATTCAGGACGAGGACTGTGCGCATGCTGACAGCCTAAAGGCAGGCGGCCGAACGGCAGGGACGGGCAGTCGGAGCTGGGCGATCACCGGAGGGCACAGATTCCCCCGTCGTGGGCCACGAACATCCCGGTGATCGGCATGACCTTGCCGAAGGACCGCTGCAGTTCGTGCGCCCAGGTCTCGTCGGCAACAGTCACTGTCGCGGTACCCGGGCGTTCCAGCGTCAGGATCACGCTGCCGCCCGGAGCCTCCTGGGTGAGGATGCGGTTCAGCTCGGCCGCCGCAGCGACGGCACCGCCGGGTTCCGGACGCGCCGGGATTCCATCGATCACGATGAGTTGAGAGAGCTGGCGCCCGTTGGCATCGAGCATCATGAGCCACAGTTGCCGCTGGTTGGCTCGCCCGACGAGGTCGGCGACCCGCTCCCGTGCTTCGTCCTTCGTGGTGACCGGTGGTGCGTCTCGACGTTCAGTGATGGGGTCATGCCGACCAGTGTGCGCCCGCGGCGCGAGACGGTGGCGGCGAGCCGGTTAGGAGCCGATCTCCTGGTACGCGGCGAAGAGGAGCGACGCGTCCGGTCCCTCCAGCACCGTCGGCTTGCCGATGTCGTCGAGCACGATGAACCGGAGCATGCCGCTCCTTGTCTTCTTGTCGCGCTGCATGGTGGCCAGCAGGGTGTTCCAGCGCCCGACCGGGTACGAGGTGGGCAGGGTGAGCGACTCGAGGATGCGCCGGTGCCGGTCGACGGCGGCGTCGGACAGCCTGCCGGAGAGGCGCGCCAGCTCGGCGGCGAAGATCATCCCCACCGAGACGGCGGCGCCGTGCCGCCACCCGTATCGTTCGGCGTGCTCGACGGCGTGCCCGAGGGTGTGGCCGTAGTTCAGGATCTCCCGGAGCCCGGTCTCGGTGAAGTCCTCCCCCACCACGCGCGCCTTCATGGCGATGGCGAGCTCGACCACGCGACGGAACTCGGGCGCCTGCGGGTCGGTGGCGGCGTCGACATCCGCTTCGATGATGTCGAGGATCTCGGGGACCTGGATGAACCCGGCCTTCACGATCTCGGCGAAGCCGGCGAGGATCTCGTTGCGCGGCAGGTCGGCGAGCATGTCGAGGTCGCAGATGACGGCGGCCGGCGCGTAGAACGTGCCGACGAGGTTCTTGCCCTCGGCGGTGTTGATGCCGTTCTTGCCGCCGACGGCCGCGTCGACCATGCCGAGCACACTCGTGGGGACCTGCACGAGCCTGACGCCCCGCAGCCAGGTTGCGGCGACGAACCCGGCGAGGTCCGTGACCGCACCGCCGCCGAAACCGATGACGGCGTCGGTGCGGCTGAAGTCCGCCTGCCCCATCACCTGCCAGCAGAAGGCGGCGACCTCGACGCGCTTGGCGGCCTCGGCATCGGGCACCTCGGCGATGAGCACCTGGTAGCGGCCCGCGAGGCTCTCCCGGAGGGCCTCCGCCCGAGCGCCGACGGTGCCGGTGTGCACGATGAGCACCTTCTGCACCCGGTCGCCGAGGAGGCGGGGCACTTCCCCGTGCAGACCGCGGCCGACGAGCACCGGGTAGCTGTCCCGGCCGTTCACGGTGATGGTGGTGGTGCCGTCGGTGCTGCCGGCGGGGACGGTGTCGGTCAT
The DNA here is from genome assembly GCF_003716325.1 of Cryobacterium tepidiphilum. Taxonomy (GTDB): domain Bacteria; phylum Actinomycetota; class Actinomycetes; order Actinomycetales; family Microbacteriaceae; genus Cryobacterium; species Cryobacterium tepidiphilum. The sequence goes on from NZ_RDSR01000004.1 coordinate 136,280, forward strand.
GAGGTTCCTCTCACCCAGGTGGCGATGTCGGCCGCGATCGCATCGAGCGGGCGGGTCGACGTGTCGAAGCGGATGCTCGCCAGCTGTTCGTAGAGCGGGCGGCGTTCGTCGAAGATGCGCTGCCAGTCCTCGATGCCGCCGGCCAGCAGCGGGCGCTTGGTGCCGCCGATGCGCGTCGCGACGGCCGACGCCGCGACCGTGAGGTACACGACGCTGCAGCGGGACAGGTCGGCGCGGGTGGCGGCGTCGAGCACGGCTCCCCCGCCGAGCGAGACCACGCCGCCCGGGTCGCGCGCGTCGGCGAGGGCGTCGATCACCGCCTGCCGTTCCAGCCGGCGGAAATGCCCGGCGCCGTGCTCGGCGAAGATGTCGGCGATCGGGCCGTGGTCGGCGACGACGCGCTTGTCGGTGTCGGTGAACGGAACCCCGAGGGCTCGGGCGACGCGCTTGCCGACCTTGGTCTTGCCGGCGGCCATGGGGCCGATGAAGACGACCGGGAACGGATGCGTCACGGCGCGGTGACGGTCCGGGCAGTCGTCTTCAGGTTCTCCGGGATGTTCGCCAGGTAGGACTCGAGGTTGCGCTTCGTCTCTCCGAGCGAGTCGCCGCCGAACTTCTCCAACACGGCGTTCGCGAGAACGAGCGCGACCATCGCCTCCGCGACGACACCGGCCGCCGGGACCGCGCACACGTCGGAGCGCTGGTGGTGCGCGACGGCGGCGTCGCTGGTGGCCACGTCCACCGTGCGGAGAGCGCGCGGCACGGTGGCGATGGGCTTCATGCCTGCGCGCACGCGGAGCACCGTGCCGGTCGACATGCCGCCCTCGGTGCCGCCGGCCTTGTCGCTGGCGCGGCCGATGCCATCCGCTGACGCGAACAGCTCGTCGTGCGCCTCGGACCCGCGCCGGGTGGTGGTGAGGAACCCGTCGCCGACCTCGACGCCCTTGATCGCCTGGATGCCCATCAGGGCGGCGGCGAGCTGCGAGTCGAGGCGGCGGTCCCAGTGCACGTAGGAGCCGAGGCCGGGCGGCAGGTCGTAGGCGAGCACCTCGACGACGCCGCCGAGGGTGTCGCCGTCCTTGTGGGCGGTGTCGACCTCGGCCACCATGCGCTCCGAGGTTCCGGGGTCGAAGCAGCGCAGCGGATCCGCGTCGAGCGTGTCGACGTCGGCGCGTGTGGGAAGCGGTGCACCCTCGGGCACCCGGACCGGGCCGATGGCGAGGGTGTGGCTGACCAGGGTGATGCCGAGTTCGGCGAGGAACGGGCGCACCACGGCGCCGAGCGCGACGCGGGCGGCGGTCTCGCGGGCGCTGGCCCGCTCGAGCACCGGGCGGGCCTCGGCGAAGTCGTATTTCTGCATGCCGACGAGGTCGGCGTGACCGGGGCGGGGGCGCGTGAGCGGTGCGCCGCGGCCGCGGGACAGCGACTCGGCCGGCACGGGGTCCGGGCTCATGACCTCGGCCCACTTGGGCCATTCGGTGTTGCCGATGCGCACGGCCACGGGGCCGCCGAGCGTGAGGCCGTGCCGCACGCCGCCGGAGATGTCCAGCTCGTCCTGTTCGAACTTCATGCGCGCGCCGCGACCGTAGCCGAGCTTGCGGCGCGCGAGGTCGTCACGGATGAGGTCAGTGGAAACGGGAATCCCGGCGGGCAGACCCTCGACAATGGCGAGCAGTTCGGGCCCATGGGACTCTCCGGCGGTAAGCCATCGAAGCATGGCCCTATCCTCCCACAGCGTCCGAGGGGCCCGCGGCCAGGGCCGCCCGCATGCTCGCGAGCACCGCCGGCTCGTCGGGCAGCGGTGCGAACGGGTCGCCGGAGACGAAGATGCGCACCTGGATCAGCGCCTGGTGCAGCAGCATGCCGAGGCCCGACAGCGCCGTTCCCCCGGCCTCCTGCCAGGAGGCACCGAGCGCGCTCGGCCAGGGGGCGTAGGCCACGTCGAGCAGCGTGGCGTGCTGCCGAAGCGCTGCCGGGAACTCCACGTCGAGTCGGGTGCCGCCGGGCAGCGTGCTGACGACGAGGCCGACCGCGCGGGAGGCGTCGGGCACGGTGGCGAGGTCGGAGACGACGACGACGAGGCCCAGCGACCGCCCCAGCTCCACGAGCGGCGCCGCCTTGGCCGGGGTGCGGGCGATGAGTTCCACGGATTCCGCGCCGAGTTCCGCGGCGGCCATGACAGCGGATGCCGCGGTCGCGCCGGCGCCCAGCACGGCGACGCTGCTGACCGCGGTGATGCCCGCGTCGGCCAGCGCGCGGACGATGCCGACGACATCCGTGTTGAACCCGGCGACGGTGCGCGTGCCGTCGGCGCCCGGTTCGGAAAGGAGCAGCGTGTTGGCCGCACCGGTGACCTGGGCGACCCGGTCGCGTTCGGTGAGCAGAGGCAGCGCCTCGTGCTTGAACGGCATGGTGAGCGACAGGCCGAGCCAGTCGGGCCCCAGCGTGCCGAGGAACGCGCCGAGCTCGCCGGGGGCGACATCCTGCGCGGTGTACTCCCAGTCCAGGCCGAGCTGCCGGTAGGCGGCACGGTGCAGGGCAGGGGACTTGGAGTGGCTGACCGGGGCGCCCAGAACGGCGAGGCGCCGCCCGGGGGGCAGCTTCAGTTCGGTGGCCATGCGTCTCCCTCTGTGTGTTCGGCTACTTGTACTCGGGGTGGTCGTCCATCCACGCCAGCCACTTGTCGACGGCGGCCTGGTGCTCCTCACCGGTGGTCGAGAAGATCGTCTCGCCCGTCTCGAGGTTCCAGGTGACGAAGAACAGCCACGGGCCATCGGCCGGGTGCAGGGCCGCGTTGATGGCGAGGTCGCCCGGGTTCGAAATGGGGCCAGGTGGCAGACCCTTGTGGACGTATGTGTTGTAGGGGTTCCCGGCATCCTGGCGTTCGTCGTCGGTGGTGGCGACCCGATCGGAATGACCCGTCCCGTACGCGACCGTGGCGTCGGATTCCAGCCCCCGCGACCAGAGGTCGGGGTTCAGCCGGTTCAGGAACACCCGGGCGACCTTGGGGTAGTCCTCGGCGAGGCCGGCCTCCTTCTGCACGAGCGACGCCAGCACGATCGTGCGCCATCGGTCCTTGGGGGCGACGCCCGCTTCGTCGAGGGCCTGGAACGAGCGGTCGACCATGGTGGTGATCGCCTGCTCGGCCGTCGTGCCCGGCTGGAACGTGTACGTGGCCGGGAACAGGAATCCCTCGAGCGTCTTCGCCTGCGGCGGCAGGCCGTAGGCCTGTGGATCGGCGGCGGCCTTCTTCAGGGCGTCCAGCGGGATCCCCGTCGCCTCCGACACGAGCTGCAGCACGTCCGCCTCCACCGTCCCCTCCGGGATGACGACCTTGGCGTCGACGCGGCTGTCCGGGTCGAGGAGCAGGTCCAGGGCGGACCGGGCGCTCATGTGCGTCTTCAGCTGGTAGCTCCCCGGGTGGAACACGGGTGCGGGGCGTTGGGAGAGGAGGAGCTGGTAGAAGGCGTCGAAACTCTTGACCACGTCGTTCTTCACGAGGGTGTCGGCGATGTCTGAGCCGTCCTCGCCCTCCTGGATCGTGACGACGACGTCCTTGTCGCCCGTGCCGGTGTAGTCGCCGGGGCCCATGATGGCCTCTCGCACCTGGCTGAGCGGGCCCTGCAGGGCGATGAAGCCGGCGCCGAGCAGCGCCACGACCACGATCAGCGCGATGAGGCAGCCCCACGGCCCGCGCTTCCGCTTCTCACGCGGCGCGTGTTCGCGCAGCCGGTGGTGGGTCGCGGCAGCCGTGGCTCCGTGGTCGCGGTTCCGCGCCTCGCGGCGGGAGAGCGGCCGGTTCGCGTCGTCCGGGGCCGTGCCGCCGGCATCCGGGGTCACGTCGCCGGCCGCGTCCCCGCCGAGGAAGTGTTCCCAGTCCAGCTGGGCGCCGTCGCGTGCCGCGCCCTCCGGCCCGGTCGGTTCAGCGTGGTTCGGGTCGGAGGGGTCAGGAGGGAAGCCGGCCACCGTCACGTCCCTTCGGTCGGGTCGAGGAGGGAACCGGCGGGCCGCCCGGAGGCGCGCTCGCTGTCCAGGGCATGCTGCAGGATTATAGTCGCCGCAACTTGGTCGACCACCGGGCGCTGCGTCTTCGCGGATCGTCCCGACGAGCGCAGCGCGGACTGGGCGGTCACCGTAGTCAGTCTCTCGTCGACGAGCCGCACCGGAACCGTGAGGGCCGCGTGCAGCGCGCGGGCGAAGGCGACGGCATCGTTCGTCGACGCGGTCGTCGCGCCGGAGAGCGCCAGCGGCAGGCCCACGATCACCTCGACGACGTCCAGCTCGGCCGCGATCCCGGCGATCCGGTCGACATCCGCCGTGCCGGCGTGGTCACGCGGCACCGTCTCGACGGGAGTCGCGAGCATGGCGTGCAGGTCGCAGCGTGCAACGCCGATCCTGGCCTTGCCGACGTCGACGCCCAGCCTCACGCCCGGTCGCATCGGTCAGCGCTGCGCGGCCGTGCGCACGGTCTGGAGCGCCGCGTCGATGGCCGCCACGTCGGTGCCGCCGCCCTGCGCGAGGTCGTCCTTGCCGCCGCCGCCGCCGCCGAGCACGCCGGCCATGGCCTTGGCGAGCACGCCGGCACGCACTCCGTACTCACGGGCGGCCGGGTTGGTGGCCACGACGACGACGGGCTTGTCCCCGGCCACGCCGGCCAGGGCGACCACGGCTGCGTCGCTGCCGAGTCGTTCGCGGGTCTGGGTGACGAGGGCGCGCACGTCGTCGGCCGAATTCACGGTTCCGAGGTTCGCCGTCACCACGCGCACGTCGCCGATGCGCTCAGCGGATGCCACGAGGCTCGGAACGCGGTCTCCGAGCGCCCGGGCCTCGAACGCCGCGATCTTCTTCTCCGCGGCCTTCAGGCTCTGCACGAGGTCGTTGATGCGTTCCGGCAGCTGTTCGCGCGGGGTCTTCAGGTTCGCGGTGATCTGCGACACGATGGCGCGCTCCGCCGCGAGGTCGTTGAAGGCGTCCAGCCCGACGAGGGCCTCCACGCGCCGGTTCGCGGAGCCGACGGAGGACTCGCTGACCAGGTTGACCATGCCGATCTCGGCACTGGTCGACACGTGTGTTCCCGCGCAGAGCTCACGGGACCACGGTCCCCCGATGTCGACGACCCGCACCCGCTCGCCGTACTTCTCACCGAACAGCGCCATGGCGCCCAGCGCCTTCGCCTCGGCGAGGGGCAACTCGCGCGTGACCACCTCGAGATTGTCGCGGATGGCGTTGTTGGAGATCTCCTCGATCTCGCTGCGCGTGGCCTGCGAGAGCCCCTGGTTCCAGGAGAAGTCGAGACGGAAGAAGCCCGCCTTGTTGTACGAGCCGGACTGGTGCGCGTTCGGGCCGAGCACCTGACGGAGTGCGGCGTGCAGGATGTGCGTTCCGGAGTGCGCCTGGCGGGCGCCCCTCCGCCAGTCGGCGTCGACGATGCTCGTGGCGGGGTCGCCCACCCCGACTTCGCCCGTGCGCACGGTGACCTTGTGGCTGATGAGTCCCTTGACCGGCTTCTGCACGTCAAGCACATCGAGCTCGTACCCGGGACCGACGATGAGCCCCGCGTCCGCCTCCTGCCCGCCGGACTCGGCGTACAGCGCGGTCTCGGCGAGGATGACCTCCGCCACCTGGCCGGCGACCGCACTCGCCACCGACTCGCCGTCGACGATGAGGCCCAGGATGGAGGACTCCGTCTGGAGCTCGTCGTACCCGGTGAAGACGGTCTCCCCCGCGGCCCGGAAGGCGCTGTAGACCGACAGATCGGCCAGGTGCGTCTTCTTGGCCTTCGCATCCGCTTTCGCCATGGCGCGCTGCTTGGCCATGAGCGCGTCGAACGCCTCACGGTTCACGCTGAGGCCGGCCTCCTCGGCCATCTCGAGGGTGATTTCGATGGGGAACCCGTAGGTGTCGTGCAGGAGGAACGCGGTGTCACCGGGGAGTTCCGCCTTCTTCTCGCTGCGGGTCTTCGCGACGGCGAGGTCGAGCACGGTGCTGCCGCTGGCCAGGGTGCGGAGGAACGTCTCTTCCTCGGCGTACGCCGCCTGGCTGATGCGGTCGAACTCGGTCGCGACATCGGGATACGCGGGACTCATGGCGTCGCGGGAGGCGGGGAAAAGCACCGGGAAGGTGGCGTCATCGACGCCGAGCAGGCGCATCGCGCGCACGCTGCGGCGCAGCAGGCGACGCAGGATGTAGCCGCGGCCCTCGTTGGACGGCATGACACCATCGCTCATGAGCATGAGGGAGGAGCGCACGTGGTCGGCGACGATGCGCATCCGCACGTCGTCCTCGTGGTCGGCGCCGTAGCCGCGGCCGGACAGACCGGCAGCCAGGTCGAGCACCGGGCGCACCTGGTCGATCTCGTACATGTTCTCAACGCCCTGCTTGAGGAACGCCACACGTTCGAGGCCCATGCCGGTGTCGATGTTCTTCTTGGGCAGGTCGCCGAGGATCTTGAAGTCGTGCTTGCTCGTGCCCTCGCCGCGGAGGTACTGCATGAAGACGAGGTTCCAGATCTCCACGTACCGGTCGTCGTCGGTGGCGGGGCCGCCGTCGACGCCGTAGGCCGGGCCGCGGTCGAAGAAGATCTCGGAGCACGGGCCGGCCGGGCCGGGCTGGCCGGTTGACCAGTAGTTCGTGTCCATGCCGAGGCGCTGGATGCGCTCCTCGGGGAGGCCGAGCGCGCGCCAGTAGCGGATGGCCTCGTCGTCGTCCTGGTAGACGGTGACCCACAGGTCCTTCTCGGCGAACCCGTAGCCGCCGCCGGACTCTGGCGTGGTCAGGAGCTCCCAGGCGTAGCCGATCGCCTGCTCCTTGAAGTAGTCACCGAAGGAGAAGTTGCCGTTCATCTGGAAGAACGTGCCGTGGCGCGGGGTCTTGCCGACTTCCTCGATGTCGTTGGTACGGATGCACTTCTGCACGCTCGTGGCGCGCGGGTACGGTGCGGGCACCAACCCGGTGAGGTACGGCACGAACGGGACCATCCCGGCCACCGTGAACAGCAGCGTGGGGTCGTCACTCACGAGCGAGGCGGAGGGGACGACCGTGTGGCCCCGGTCGGCGAAGAAGTCGAGCCAGCGCCCGCGAATGTCAGCAGTCTGCATGGGTTCCGTATGTCTTGGGGGAAATGGAAAAGAGAATCGTCAGAGGGCGCCGCTGCCCGCGGCGCCGCCCTGGGCGTCGTCGCCGCCGAGCGCGGCGCGGAGCTCGGCTTCACGCTGCCGGTAGCCATCGGAGATCGCCTCGCCGAACTCGCGGGCCTTCTGGTCGAGGTCGCGGAAGAAGGCGTTGCCCTGGCGGGTCTTGTTCGCCTCGTGCGCGAGGGCGAACCCGATGCCAATGCCGATGACCAGCCAAACGAACTTCTTCATGCCCCTGCTCCCGCGTGTCGTGATGTGAGTCAAGACTAGCGTTTGCGCTCCGGCCGCGTTCCGCGCCCGACCGTCAGGGCGGCGCGCACGGCGGCCGAGAAACCGGCGAGCTTGATGAGCGGGCCCCCGACGGTGGCGGCGAACAGGGCCACGAGCGCCGAGGCGTTGCCCGTGACCTCGGCGACGTTCCGGGTGATCCCGTCCACGCGCGCGAGCTGCTTGTTGGCCTCCCGGATGGTGGTGGTCGTCTCCTGCAGGATGGGGGCGATGCCCTGGCTCGTCTCGCGGATCGCACCCGTGGTCTCGTCGAAGACCTTGCCGAGCTTGACCAGCGGGATCGCGAGGAGCGCCACCAGGACGGCGAACACGCCCGCTGCGATGAGGCCGGCGATATCTCCACCTGACATTGACACACCATCCGTTTCAAGAGCCGGGCCGCCCGCGCGGCGAATGCGAAAGGGCGGGCCACCCGTCGTGGGTGACCCGCCCTCCAGCGTAGTTCAGTTGCCTAGCGCGCTGCGTAGTACTCGACGACGAGCTGCACTTCACAGGTGACGGGGACCTCGGCACGCTTCGGGCGGCGCACGAGGCGGGCCTGCAGCTTGTCGAGTTCGACGTCGAGGTAGGCCGGAACCTTGGGGAGCACGTCGACGTGGCCGCCGGCCGCGGCGACCTGGAACGGCTCGGTGCCTTCGCTCTTGGCCTTGACGTGCATGAGCTGGCCCGGCTTCACGCGGAAGGACGGGCGGTCGACGAGCTGGCCGTCGACGAGGATGTGGCGGTGCACGACCATCTGGCGGGCCTGCGCGGTGGTGCGGGCGAAGCCGGCACGCAGCACGAGGGCGTCCAGGCGCATCTCGAGGAGCTCGACCAGGTTCTCACCGGTCAGGCCCTGGGCCTTGCGGGCCTCTTCGAAGGCGATCTTCAGCTGGGCCTCGCGGATGCCGTACTGGGCGCGCAAGCGCTGCTTCTCACGCAGGCGGACCGCGTAGTCGGAGTCGGCCTTGCGCTTGGTGCGGCCGTGCTCACCGGGAGCGTACGGACGCTTCTCGAGGTACTTGGCGGCCTTCGGGGTGAGGGCGATGCCCAGGGCGCGCGAGAGGCGGGTCTTGCTGCGCGTACGTGACTTGGTAGACACGGTTTCCTTTCAATAGAACTCAAACAGGGAGCCCGGACCGGGAACCATGCCCGGGGGCACAGCACACAGGTGCGGGGAAAGTCAGAGGGGTGGTGCCGCGGGCCGCCCGGCTACAGAGCTAGACCCAACAAACCGGAATTGGACGCAGCCGCACGCCAAGACCCGTTGTAGGCACCAGCAAGGTTACCACAGCGGCCTATCTCCCCCGCACGATCCGCCGCAGTTTCGCGAGCCGGGCCGAGACCTCGCGTTCGTTGCCATGCTCGGTGGGTTCGTAGTAGCGCACCTCGCGAAGCTCGGTCGGCGGATACTGTTGCTCGAGCACCCCGAGGGCGTCGTCGTGCGGGTATTTGTAGCCCTTGCCGTGCCCGAGTCGCTTCGCCCCGGGATAGTGGGCGTCGCGCAGGTGTTTCGGAACCCGGCCGCCCTTGCCGGCGCGCACGTCGCTGATGGCGGCGTCGAGGGCCAGGTACGAGGCGTTCGACTTGGGCGCGGTCGCCAGGTGAACCACGGCCTGCGCCAACGGGATGCGCCCCTCGGGCATGCCGATCAGCTGCACGGCGTCGGCGGCCGCGACAGCGACCACGAGCGCCTGCGGGTCGGCCATGCCGATGTCCTCGGAGGCGAGGACGATGATGCGACGGGCGATGAACCGCGGGTCCTCCCCCGCTTCGATCATGCGCGCGAGGTAATGCAGTGAGGCGTCCACGTCGCTGCCCCGCACCGATTTGATGAATGCGCTGATCACGTCGTAGTGCTCGTCGCCGTTGCGGTCGTACCGGAGCAGGGCCCTGTCCACGGCGGTGGCGACGATCTCGCTGGTCACCAGGGGCTTCTCGGCGGGCTGCCCCTCGTCGTCGCCCTCCTCGGCGGGTGCTGACATCGCCGAGACGGATGCCGCTTCCAGCGCCGTCAGGGCACGCCGTGCGTCGCCCGAGGCCAGGCGGATGATCATGGCCCGGGCGTCGGGGCGGAGCTGCACGCGCCCGGCGAGGCCGCGCTCGTCGCTGACCGCGCGGTCGACGAGGGTGCCGAGGTCCTCGTCGGAGAGCGGCTCGAGGGTGAGCAGCAGCGACCGCGACAGCAGCGGTGAGATCACCGAGAACGACGGGTTCTCGGTGGTGGCCGCCACGAGGATGACGACGCCGTTCTCGACGCCGGGGAGAAGGGCATCCTGCTGGGCCTTGCTGAAGCGGTGGATCTCGTCGAGGAACAGCACGGTGGAGATGCCGTACAGGTCCCGTGTCGTGCGGGCCTCCTCCATCACCTGCCGCACATCGCGGACGCCGGCCGAGACCGCGGAGAGCTCGACGAATCGCCGGCCGGAACTGTGGGCGATCGCCTGGGCGAGGGTGGTCTTGCCGGTGCCGGGCGGGCCCCAGAGGATCACGGACACGGAGCCGCGCTCCCCCGTCGTGTCGCCGGCGAGGCTCACGAGCGGCGATCCGGGCGTCAGCAGGTGCCGTTGGCCGGCCACCTCGTCCAGGCTCCGAGGACGCATCCGGACCGCGAGGGGCGTCGCTCCTCGTCGCAATCCGGGTTGATCCGCCATTCCTCCAGCGTAGTTTGTGCGTAGAGTTCAAGCTGGCCGAAAGGAAGAACGTGGCGCAGAACCCCAAGAACGATCGCGAAGCTCGGGCCCGGCTCCGGGCATACCAGGCACGGCGCGCGGTGCACGAGCACCAGCAGAAGCGGCGCAGGCGCGACAACGCCCTCGCCGCAGCGGGCCTCGTCATCGTCGTCGTCCTCGCGGTCGCTGCCCAGCTGCTCTTCTTCCACGGCGGTCCGGGCACCGCGGCGCCGAGCCCGAGCGGCACGCCCACGCCGAGCGCCACGCCCACACCGAGCGCGTCCGGCCAGAATTCGGGCGACGTGCCCGCGTCGACCCTCGCCGAGGGCCGCACGTGGACCGGGACGATGACGCTGAACGACGTGCAGCTCGGGTTCGAGCTCGACGGCGCGAAGGCCCCGCAGGCGGTCTCGTCGACCATCGACCTCATCAAGAAGGGGTTCTACAAGGGGCTCAGCTGCCACCGGCTCACCACGGGCGGCTTCTTCGTGCTGCAGTGCGGCGACCCGAACGGCGATGGCTCCGGCGGCCCCGGCTACAGCTACGGCCCGATTGAGAACGCCCCGGCGAACGCGGTGTACCCGGCCGGGACGATCGCCATGGCACGCCAGGGCGGGAACGCCTACAGCCAGGGCAGCCAGTTCTTCATCGTCTACGACGACACCACCATCCCGGCCGACGCGGCGGGCGGCTACACCGTCATCGGCCACGTCACCGACGGGCTCGACCAGCTGACCGCTGACATCACCGACGCGGGCGTCGCAGGCGGCGGCAGTGACGGGAAGCCGGCCGTGCCGACCACGATCACGGGCATCAGCCTGGACTGACCGATGCCGCGGCTCGGGGCGGGGAGCGACTCCAGTAGCATCGGGAGACCGTGCGGCGCGCCGTGCAATAGGCTTATGCCGGTACTGGCGCGTTAGCGTAACGCAACCCGACAACATCAAAGGTGAGACTCTTGACTGCCACAGAACAGCAACCATGGGGTCGCGTAGACGAGGACGGAACCGTCTACGTGCGCGAGGCCGACGGCGAACGCATGGTGGGCCAGTACCCTGACGCGACGCCCGCGGAGGCCCTCGCCTACTTCGAGCGCAAGTATGTGGAACTGAACGGGCAGGTGACCCTGCTCGAGCAGCGCGCCAAGGGCGGCGCCCCGGCCGGTGACATCGCCAAGGCCGTGGCGAACCTCTCCACCGCCGTTCAGGGCGCCAACGCTGTCGGCAACCTCGCCGCGCTCCAGGAGCGGCTGGCCGCCCTGGGCGGAACCGTCACCGAACTCACCGAGCAGCAGAGCAGCGAGGCGAAGGCGGCCATCGAGGCCGCCGTCGCCGAGCGCACCGCCATCGTGGAGGAGGCCGAGCGCCTCGCCGCTGAGGACCCCTCGAAGACCCAGTGGAAGCAGGCGAGCGCCACACTCGACAGCCTGTTCGCGAAGTGGCAGGCGCACCAGCACGACGCCCCCCGCATTCCCAAGGGCGAGGCGAACGAACTGTGGAAGCGCTTCCGCGCCGCCCGCAGCACCATCGAACAGCACCGCAAGGCGTTCTTCGCAGAGCTGGACAGCGCCCACAAGGAGGTGCGCACCCGCAAGCAGGAACTCATCGACAAGGCCGAGGGGCTCGCTCCGCAGGGCGTCGCCGGCATTCCCGCTTACCGTGGCCTGCTGGAGGACTGGAAGAAGGCGGGCCGGTCCGGCAAGAAGCAGGACGACGCCATGTGGGCCCGGTTCAAGGCCGCCGGCGACGTGCTGTACGCGGCGAAGTCCGAGATCGACGCCCAGGAGAACGAGGAGTTCTCCGGCAACCTCACCCAGAAACTGGAGCTCCTCACGGAGGCCGAGGCCCTGCTCACCGAGACCGACCGCACCAAGGCGCGCACGGCCCTCACCGGGATCCAGCGGCGCTGGGATGCCATCGGGAAGGTGCCGCGCGACCAGGTGAAGGTCGTCGAGGAGCGCCTGCGCAAGGTCGAAGCCGCCGTGCGCAAGCTCGACGACGAGCACTGGAAGCGCAACAACCCCGAGACGAAGGCGCGCACCGAGGGCCTGGCCGGGCAGCTGCACGACGCCATCGCCAAGCTCGAGGCCGACCTCGAGGCGGCGAAGGCGACCAAGGACCAGGCGGCCATCCAGGAAGCGAACGAGGCGCTCGAGGCCCGGAAGGCGTGGCTCCGCGCCATCGGCCAGTAGCCGCCAGCGCCGCGCACGTCCCTTCGCGCGCGAGTGCGGGCTCAGTGCCGCCTCACGCGCGAAAAGGCGACCGAACGGCCGCACTCGCGATTACTCCACAGGGAGCGACGCTCGGTGGGTTGTCCACAGACGTGAGCGAGCGCGCCAAGCGGATGCCGAGGCTGGCGCATCCTGTCGGCATGACCCCTCGCCTGGCCCCCGTCCTCTCCCCCGCTGACCTCCCGGTCGCCGAGCTCTGCAGCGCCCGCCTCGACGGGGAGCTGTACGCCAACGGCGACGGGTGGTGCCCGGTCGACGAGATCGACGACGCGACCACGCGCTCCCTGGCCGCGGCGCTCCTCGTACCGCCACGCGCGGTTGCCGAGCGGATGACCGCCGCCTGGATCTACGGCGCGTGCCCGGAGCCGGCCCGGCAGCAGTACTGCGTTGATGCCCGCTGCCGGGTCAAGATGATCCTGTCGCCGCGAATCCAGCTGCGGGAGGTCACACTGCCGCCGGCCGACGTTGTGACGCTCGTCGGCATCCGCGCGACGACACCGCTTCGCACTATGGCGGACCTCGCCCGTGACGCCACCCTGGCCGAGGACGCCGTCGTGGCCGCCCTGGGCGCCCTCGCTGATCGCTTCGGTTTCACTGCCACCGTGGTGCTGGGCGAACTGCCACGCTCCGGGCGCCAGCTGACGTGCGCGGCGGCCCGGCTGCGGGCTGTGGGGGACGGGGTCCGGTGATGGGCGCGGAGTGAATCGGCGCGTGCTCAGCCGTCGCTGACCCGGTAGACGTCGTAGACCGCGTCGATGCGGCGCACGGCGTTCAGCACGCGGTCGAGGTGGCGCGTGTCGCCCATCTCGAACACGAACCGGCTGAGGGCGAGCCGGTCGTTGGACGTGTTGACCGTGGCGGAGAGGATGTTCACGTGGTGCTCCGAGAGCACCCGCGTGACGTCGGAGAGCAGGCCCGACCGGTCGAGGGCCTCGACCTGGATGTGCACCAGGAACACGCTCTTCGATGTGGGCGCCCACTCGACGTCGATCATCCGCTCCGGCTCCTTGAGCAGGTTCTGCACGTTGTGGCACGAGGCCTGGTGCACCGACACACCGGCGCCGCGGGTGATGAACCCGACGATCTTGTCGCCGGGCACCGGGGTGCAGCAGCGGGCGAGCTTCACGAGGATGTCGGGCGCGCCGCGCACGAGGATGCCGGAGTCGCTGTTGCGAAGGGTCTGCGCACGGCTGCGCGGCGCGACCGGCAGGTCGGGGACGTCGGCGTCGTCGACCGTCTGCAGCGACGCGACGACCTTCTCGAGCACCGACTGCGTCGACACGTGGCCTTCGCCGATGGCCGCGTACAGCGCCGACACGTCCTCGTACTTCATGACCGCGGCCACCTCGGCGAACGAGTCCTGGTTCATGAGCTTCTGCAGCGGCAGGTTCTGCTTGCGCATCGCCCGGGCGATCGCGTCGCGGCCCTGTTCGATCGCCTCGTCGCGGCGCTCCTTGGTGAACCACTGCCGGATCTTGTTGCGGGCGCGCGGGCTCTTGACGAAGTTCAGCCAGTCCTGGCTGGGGCCGGAGTCGGGGTTCTTGGAGGTGAAGACCTCGACGACGTCGCCGTTGCCCAGGGTGCTCTCCAGCGGCACCAGCCGGCCGTTGACCTTGGAGCCCATCGTGCGGTGGCCGACCTCGGTGTGCACGGCGTAGGCGAAGTCGACGGGTGTCGCGCCGGCGGGCAGCCCGATCACGCGGCCCTTGGGGGTGAAGACGTACACCTCCTTGGCGCCGATCTCGTAGCGCAGCGAGTCGAGGAACTCCCCCGGGTCGGCGGTCTCCGCCTGCCAGTCGGAGATGTGCGCGAGCCACGCCATGTCGGTGTCGTTCTGCGGGCCGGGCCCGGAACTGCGCCCGGTGGTCTGCTCCTTGTACTTCCAGTGCGCGGCCACACCGAACTCGGCGCGCTGGTGCATCTCCTGCGTGCGGATCTGGATCTCCACCGGGCGGCCGCTGGGACCGAGCACCGTCGTGTGCAGAGACTGGTACAGGTTGAACTTGGGGGTGGCGATGTAATCCTTGAACCGGCCGGGCAGCGGCGTCCACCGGGCGTGGATCGCGCCAAGCACCGCGTAGCAGTCGCGCACCGAGTTCACGAGCACGCGGATGCCGACGAGGTCGTAGATCTCGTCGAACTCGCGGCCGCGCACCACCATCTTCTGGTAGATCGAGTAGTACTGCTTGGGGCGCCCGGCGACCTTTCCGCGGATGCGTGCCGCCTTCAGATCGTCGTTGATCGCATCGACGACCTGCTGCACGAACTCCTCGCGCTGCGGGGTGCGCTGCTTGACGAGGCTCTCGATCTCGGCGTAGAGCTTAGGGTAGAGCACCGCGAACGAGAGGTCCTCAAGCTCCCACTTGATGGCCTGGATTCCGAGCCGATGCGCGAGCGGAGCGTAGATCTCCAGCGTCTCGGTGGCCTTGCGGGCGGCGGACTCGGCGGGAACGAAGCCCCAGGTGCGCGCGTTGTGCAGGCGGTCGGCGAGCTTGATGATGAGCACACGGATGTCCTTGGACATCGCGACGATCATCTTGCGGACGGTCTCGGCCTGGGTGGAGTCGCCGTACTTGACCTTGTCGAGCTTCGTGACGCCGTCGACCAGCATCGCGATCTCATCGCCGAAGTCGGCGCGCAGCTGGTCGAGGGTGTACTCGGTGTCCTCCACCGTGTCGTGAAGGAGCGCGGCGGCGAGGGTCTTCGGGCCGATCCCCAGGTCGGCGAGAATCTGGGCGACGGCTACCGGGTGGGTGATGTAGGGCTCGCCGCTTCGCCGTTTCTGGCCGCGGTGGGCCGACTCGGCCGCCGCGTAGGCGCGCTCGATGATCGACAAGTCCGCCCGCGGGTGGTGCATCCGCGCCGTGCGGATGAGCGTCTCGACGGCGCCGACCGGCTGGGCGCGCGAGAAGATGCGCGGCACGAGCCGGCGAAGCGACGCACCGGAGGGCGCCTGCGTCGTCTCGGTCATTGCGTCACCTCGCTCCCGCACTCATTATCGCGCTTCCCGGTTGCGGTTGCGTCAGCGAAGGACCGGGCCGCCGGCGGCCTGCCAGGCGTCCATGCCGCCTTCGACGTTGGCGGCCGGGTAGTCGGCGGCCAGCAGGGCGTCGGTCACGACGCGCGAGCGGCCGCCCACGTGGCAGATGACCAGGATGGTCTCACCGGCGGGCAGCTCGTCCTGGCGGCGGCCGATCTCGCCCATCGGGATGTGGTGGGCGCCGGGCGCGTGGCCCGCCTGCCACTCCACGTCCTCACGCACATCGAGCAGCCATCCGGTGCCCGATTCCACCGCTGCGATGGCGTCGGGTGCGGCGATGGAACCGGTGATGGCGGTCACACCGTCACCTCGTCCGCCTGCGCGGCGGCCTTGCTGCGCGCCGCGAGGACACGCTTGTCGTGCTTGCTGATCGCCGGCTCACCCTCACGTAGGTGCGCATAGAGCGGCGCGGCGATGAAGATGGTCGAGTAGGTGCCGACCAGGATGCCGATGAGCAGCGCCAGGGAGATGTCCCGGAGGGTGCCCGCGCCGAGAACGAACGCTCCGATGAAGAGGATCGAGGCGACCGGGAGCGCGGCGACGACCGAGGTGTTGATCGAGCGCACCAACGTCTGGTTGACCGCGAGGTTCACGGAGGCGGGGAAGGTGCGCGAGGAGCTGCTCTCGTCCTCGTGCGTGTTCTCGCGGATCTTGTCGAACACCACGACGGTGTCGTACAGCGAGTACCCGAGGATCGTCAGGAAGCCGATCACGGCGGCCGGGGTGATCTCGAACCCGGTGATGCCGTAGAACCCAGCCGTGATGATCAGGTCGTGCACCAGCGCCACCATGGCGGCCAGCGACATCTTCCACGTGCGGAAGTAGAGCGCCATGACGACGGCCGCGAGCACGAGGAACGTGATCAGTCCGCGGAGCGCCTGCCCGGTGATGTCCTTGCCCCAGGACGGGCCGATGAAGGAGGACGTGACCTTGCTCACCGGCACGTCGTATGCGGCGGCGAGAGCGTTCCGCACCTGCGTGTTCTCCTCGCCGGTCAGCTGGTCGGTCTGCACGCGCACGCCGGTATTACTGACCGTGGAGATCTTGGGCACGACGTCGGGGACGACGCTCTGCACCGCATCCGTTGCCTTGCCCTGCTGCTGGTCGGCGACGTCGGAGACGACGAACTCCGAACCGCCGGTGAACTCGATGCCGAACGTGAACCCGCCGCGCAGGAGCGGCCCGATCACGGCGATGAGAATGAGGATGCCCGCGATCAGGTACCAGCGACGGCGCAGGCCGACGATGTCGAACGAACGCTTACCGGTGTGCAGGTCGTTGCCGAACTGGGAGAAGCTGGCCATCAGGAGTCCTTCCCCTCGGACGATGTACTGGACGACGATGCGCTGGTCGAGGCGAGCTCTGCCGCCTTGCGCTCGGCGATGGTCTGCCGTTTGGCCGCCTCCCGGCTGACGGATGCCGCCTTGGCGGGCGTGATCGCGTCGGAGGGACGGAACCGGGCCCGACCCCGGTACGCGGCGCCGAGCGCGCGTGGGTCGAGTCCGCTGAACCGGTGCCCCTCGCTGAAGAACCGCACATGGGCCAGCAGCTGCAGCATCGGGTGGGTGAACAGTGCCACCACGGCGACGTCAACGATCGTGGTGAGGCCGAGCGTGAGGGCGAAGCCCTTGACGTTGCCGACCGCGACGATGAACAGCACGGCTGCCGCGAGGAAGTTGACCGTGTCAGACGCGAGGATCGTGCGGAGCGCGCGTTTCCAGCCGGCTTCGACGGATGACTCCAGCCCGCGGCCGTCGCGCAGCTCATCGCGCACGCGCTCGAAGTACACGATGAAGGAGTCGGCCGTGATACCGATCGCCACAATGAGGCCGGCGACGCCGGCAAGGGAGAGGCGGTAGCCCTCGCGCCAGGACAGCACGGTGATCAGCAGGTAGGTGATCACGGCAGCCACCGCAAGCGACGCGATCGTAACGAGCCCGAGCAATCGGTATTGAAGGAGCGAGTAGATGACCACGAGGATGAGGCCGATGAGGCCCGCGATCAGCCCGTTGACGAGCTGCGTCGAGCCGAGCGTCGCCGAGATGGTGTCCTGACTCTGAACCGTGAAGCTGATCGGGAGGGCACCGAACTTCAGCTGGTCGGCGAGAACCTTCGAGCTCTCCTGGGTGAAGTTGCCGCTGATCTCCGGCTTGCCGTCGGTGATGACGGCGAGAGTACGCGGGGCGGAGATGACCTCCCCGTCCAGCACGATCGCGAACTGGTTCTGCACTCCCTGAAGACCGGAGAGGCGCGTCGTGACGGTGGCGAACGACTTGGCGCCGGTCTGGTCGAAGACGATGTTCACGACCCATTCGCCGGTGGAGGCGCCGGTCTGGGTCTGGCGCTGGCCGTTGGTGGCGTCGGTGATGTGCTCGCCGCTCACCTCGACCGGGCCCAGCAGGTACTTGACGGAGCCGTCCGTCTCACAGGTGACGAGGGGTTCGTCGGCCGGGGCCACGTTCGAGGTGTTGTTGATCGTGGAGCAGTCGAAGGAGTCGTATTTCGCCTGCAGCGCCGGCGTGACGTAGTTGAGGTCGCTCGCGTTGGTGGGGCTCACGGTCGGAGTGCTGCGGAGGTTCGGGTCAGGGGTGGCCGAGGGGGCGGGTGTCGTCTTCCCGTCGGCGCCGACGGACGCGGCGGACGGCTGCCCGGCGAGCAGCACCGGCCGGAATTCGAGCTTCGCCGACGACTTGATGCGGTTGAGTGTCTCGTCATCCGGTGTGCCGGGGATGGAGACGACGATGTTCTGCCCGCCCTGCGTGTTGATCTCCGCTTCGGAGACGCCCGACGAGTCGATGCGCTGGCGGATGATCGAGACCGCCTGGTTCAGCTGCTCCTGCGAGACGGTCTTCCCCGACTCGAGCTTGGGCGCCAGGATGATCTGGGTTCCGCCCTCGAGGTCGAGCGCCAGCTTCGGCGCCCAGGATCCACCACCGGTGAGCACCCCGGCGGTGTTGAGTGCGATCAGGCCGACGATGATCACCGCCAACCAGGTCAGGGATCGCCAGGCCTTCTTGACCGGGGACAGTTTTGCCACCTGTGAACTCAGCTTTCTATGCTCGTGCCCCCGGCGTCAGTACCGGGGGCACGGTAAGGACTATGGGTTACGCGTCGCCCTTTTTGCGGTCGGCGTCGGACTCGTCCAGGCGCTGGCCGAACTCCGGCTCGCCCACGAGGTGGCCGTGCGACTCGTTCAGCTCCGGGGCAAGGAACTCCGGCTCGGCGTCGGTCGCGACGACGGGCTCCTCGACGACGGGCTCGATGACGCGGGCCACGGTCTGCCGGTGCAGGTGCACGACCGTGCCCGGAGCAATTTCGAGCGCGACCTTGTTGTCGACCTCATCAATGGACACAATGGTTCCGTAGAGTCCGAAGTTGGTCATCACGTCGGCACCGGGCACCATGGTGGACTGCAGCTTTTCCTGCTCCGCCTTGCGCTTGCGTCCGTTGCGGAACATGAAGAATACGAGCACCGCCAGGACGGCGAGCATGACGAGGGTCATTGGATCCATGGGAGTGTAAAGCCTTTCGATTGCGGCGCACGTCGTGCAACGGCCTCGTTGCCGGGCGTTGCTGGCCAGCTTGAATTATAGGACATCCAGGGTGAGACCAGCCTGTGGATGGCTGAGACCGAAATGCCGCCACGCTTCGGGCGTGGCCACACGTCCCCGTGGTGTGCGCGTGAGAAAGCCTATCCGCACCAGGAACGGTTCAACGACCGACTCGACGGTTTCGGACTCTTCTCCCACCGAAACCGCCAGCGTGTTGAGGCCTACCGGGCCCCCGCCGAACCGGGTGAGCACCGTGCGCATGACCTCCCGGTCGAGGCGGTCGAGCCCGATGCCGTCGACGTCGTACAGGTCGAGGGCCGCGTGCACCGCCTCGAGGTCGGCGTCACGCCCGTGCACCAGCGCGTAGTCGCGCACGCGACGCAACAGGCGATTGGCGATGCGGGGCGTACCCCGGCAGCGGCCGGCGATCTCCGCCAGCGCGGCCTTGTCGATGGGCAGGTCGAGCAGCGCCGCCGCTCGGCCGAGCACCTGCTCCAGCTCGTGCTCGGCGTAGAACTCGAGGTGCGCGGTGAAACCGAAGCGGTCGCGCAGCGGGTTGGGCAGCAGGCCGGAACGGGTGGTCGCGCCCACGAGGGTGAACGGCGCCAGGTCGAGCGGAACCGACGTCGCCCCGGCGCCCTTGCCGACCATGATGTCGATGCGGAAGTCCTCCATCGCGAGGTAGAGCATCTCCTCGGCCGAGCGGGCCATGCGGTGGATCTCGTCGATGAACAGCACTTCGCCGGGAACGAGCGACGAGAGCACGGCGGCCAGGTCGCCGGCGTGCTGGATGGCGGGTCCGCTGGACATGCGGAGCGGCCGGTCGCCCTCCTGGGCGATGATCATCGCGAGTGTCGTCTTGCCGAGCCCGGGCGGGCCGGCCAGCAGGATGTGATCAGGTGTGCGCTGTTGCATGGTCGCCGCAGTGAGCAGGAGCTGCAGTTGCCCGCGCACCTTCTCCTGGCCGACGAACTCCCGCAGGGTGCGGGGCCGCAGGGCACCTTCGAAGGCGATCTCGGCCTCGCCCTCCGCCACCGGGTTGGTGAGCTGGGTGCCGGCATCCGCCGTCATGAGGCGCCGCCCTTCGACGAGCCCGCACGGGCGGGCCCGAGCCGGGCCAGCGCCAGCCGGAGCACGGCCGCGACGGCGAGTTCGGCATCCGCTGCGTCGGCGAGGGTCTGCTCGACGGCCTCGGCGGCGACCTTCTCCGACCAGCCGAGGCCGATGAGCGCCGCCTGCACGGTGGCTGAGGTGCCGGTGCCGGCGGAAGCGGCGGCGCCCGGCGCGGCCGCGGCCTGCACCGGGGCGAGCTTGCCGGCCAACGAGAGCACGATGAGTTTGGCGGTCTTCGGACCGATGCCGCTGACCTTGCGGAACACTCCGTCGTCGTCGGCGTTCACGGCCTGGGCGACCTGGTCGGGGGTGAGCACGGCCAGTACACCGAGGGCCGACTTCGGGCCGACGCCGGTGACGCCCACAAGGAGGTCGAAGACGGCGAGCTCCTCAGCGGATGCGAAACCGTACAGGGTGAGCGAGTCTTCACGCACGATCAGGGTCGTCACCAGGCGCGCCTCCTGGCCGACGCGAACGGAGAGGGCGGTCGCGGGGGTGACCTGCACGGTCAAGCCGACGCCGCCGACCTCGACGACGACGGTCGTTCCCAGGGCGGAGAGGACGAGGCCGCGTACGGAGGAGATCATCGCTTAAGACTACGGTGCCCCACCGACGCTGCCGTGCCACGCTCCGCGGCGAGCCACGCCTGCTGGGCGGGAGTCATCGTGCCGCTGCGGGCGCCCGCGGTCGGGAGCGTGCCGCCGGAGATGCCGGTGCGCCACGCGTGGCAGATGGCCAGGGCGAGGGCATCGGCCGCGTCGGCGGGGCGAGGCACCTCGGCCAGGCCGAGCACTCGGGCCACCATGGTGCCCACCTGCTTCTTGTCGGCCGAACCGTAGCCGGTGATGGCGGCCTTCACCTCGCTGGGCGTGTGCAAGCTGACCGGGAGCCCGCGCTGCGCGGCGAGCAGCAGCGCGACGCCGCTGATCTGCGCGGTGCCCATCACGGTGCGGAGGTTGTGCTGCGCAAACACCCGCTCGAGGGCGACGAAGGCGGGCTGGTGCTCGTCGAAGAGCAGCTCGAGTTCGCGGCTGATCGACAGCAGCCGTTGCTCCAGCGGCAGGTCGGTGGCGGTGCGCAGCACGCTGACGTGCACGAGCGTGGCGGTGCGGTTACCGGCGACATCGACGATGCCGACGCCACAGCGGGTGAGGCCGGGGTCGATGCCGAGCACCCGAACCGTCATCGGGCTATTCCGAATCCGCTTCGAGCTCGGCCTGCACCGACGCGGGCACGTCGTAGTTGCTGTAGATGTTCTGCACGTCGTCGAGGTCTTCCAGCGCGTCGATCAGGCGGAACACCTTGCGGGCGGTGTCGGCGTCGACCTCCACCTTGAGCGACGGGACGAAGGCGATGTCGGCGGAGTCGTAGTCGATCCCGGCGTCCTGCAGGGCGGTGCGGGCGGCGACGAGGTCGCTGGCGTCGGTGAACACCTCGAAGACGTCACCGTCGCCCACGACCTCCTCGGCACCGGCGTCGAGCACGGCCACGAGCACGTCATCCTCGGTCAGTTCGTCGGACTGGGGAACGACGACAACACCTTTGCGGTGGAAGTTGTACGCGACGCTGCCCGGGTCGGCCATGGTGCCGCCGTTGCGCGTCATGGCGGTGCGCACCTCGGCGGCCGCGCGGTTCTTGTTGTCGGTGAGGCACTCGATCATGATGGCGACGCCGTTCGCGGCATAGCCTTCGTACATGATCGTCGTGTAGTCGATGGACTCACCGGTGAGACCGGCGCCGCGCTTGATGGCACGGTCGATGTTGTCGTTCGGGACCGAGGTCTTCTTGGCCTTCTGCACGGCGTCGACCAGGGTCGGGTTGCCGGAGAGGTCGGCGCCGCCCATCTTGGCGGCGACCTCGATGTTCTTGATCAGCTTCGCGAACGACTTGGCCCGGCGCTGGTCGATGACCGCCTTCTTGTGCTTGGTGGTCGCCCATTTGGAATGCCCGGACATGAATCTCCCGTGTGTGTCGTTCGGCTCTGGTGCAGAGCCATTCTAATCAGGGCCGGTAGTCGGCAGCCTCGACCTTGCCGAGGAAATACTCATGGAACCGGTACTCCCCCGTGATCTCCGGGTGGAACGAGGTTCCCAGCAGGTTGCCCTGCTCCACCGCCACGCACCGGCCGTCGGCAACGGATGCGAGGGCGGTCGCGGCCTCGCCCACCCTCTCGACGATCGGGGCCCGGATGAAGACCGCGTGCACCGGTGTGTCGGCCACGGCCGGGACGTCGAGGTCCGTTTCGAAGGAATCGACCTGGGAGCCGAAGGCGTTGCGGCGCACGCTGATGTCCAGTCCCCCGATGCTCTGCTGCCCGGCGATGCCGTCGATGATCGTGTCGGCGAGCATGATCAACCCGGCGCACGTGCCGAACACCGGCATGCCGGCGCGCACGGCGTCCTTCAGCGGTTCAGCCAGCCCGTAGCCGCGCGACAGCTTGTCCATGACGCTGGATTCGCCGCCCGGGATCACCAGCCCGCTGACACGGGCGAGCTCCTCCGGGCGGCGCACCAGGATCGTCTCGGCGCCGAGCGATCGCAGCACGTTCGCGTGCTCCCGGAAATCGCCCTGCAGGGCGAGGACGCCGACCGTCATCGACCGGGCGGTCACCAGCCGCGTTCGGCGAGGCGGTGCGGCGCGGCGAGGTCGGCGACGTTGATGCCAACCATGGCCTCACCGAGCCCGCGGGAGACGTCGGCGACGACGCTCGGGTCGTCGTAGAACGTCACGGCCTTCACGATCGCGTTCGCGCGCTGCTCCGGGTTGCCGGACTTGAAGATGCCGGAGCCCACGAACACGCCGTCAGCGCCGAGCTGCATCATCATGGCCGCGTCGGCGGGGGTGGCGACGCCGCCGGCGGTGAAGAGCACGACGGGGAGTTTGCCGGTCGAGGCGATCTCGGCGACCAGCTCGTACGGCGCCTGCAGTTCCTTCGCGGCGACATAGAGCTCGTCTTTGGTCATGGCTGACAGTGCGTTGATCTCGCCCTTGATCTTGCGGATGTGCTTGGTCGCCTCCGAGACGTCGCCGGTTCCGGCCTCGCCCTTGGAGCGGATCATCGCCGCGCCCTCGTTGATGCGGCGGAGCGCCTCGCCCAGGTTCGTGGCGCCGCAGACGAAGGGAACGGTGAAGTTCCACTTGTCGATGTGGTTCACGTAGTCGGCCGGGCTCAGCACCTCGGACTCGTCGATGTAGTCGACACCCAGCGACTGCAGCACCTGGGCCTCCACGAAGTGCCCGATGCGCGCCTTCGCCATCACCGGGATGGACACCTCGGCGATGATGCTGTCGATCAGGTCGGGGTCGCTCATGCGGGCGACGCCGCCCTGCGAGCGGATGTCGGCGGGGACACGCTCGAGGGCCATGACGGCGACGGCGCCGGCGTCTTCGGCGATGCGGGCCTGCTCGGCGGTGACGACGTCCATGATGACGCCGCCCTTCAGCATTTCGGCGAGCCCGCGCTTGACGCGGCTCGAGCCGAACTGCGAGGTCTGTGTGGTGTCAGTCATACTTTCGATTCTATTCCTTGCGTGGGGGCGCCACGGCCGCTGGGCCGTGTGCACTGCTGGTGATCGGGCTAGTGTGCGACGCCGGGGCCGGCCGCGGGCCATGCCGCGGCGATCTCTCGGCGCACGTCGCCCAGGAGCCGCGGGATTGCCTTGGTCTGGGCGATGATCGGGAAGAAGTTCGAGTCCTGCGCCCAGCGGGGAACGATGTGCTGGTGCAGGTGCTCGGCGATGCCGGCGCCCGCGACGGCGCCCTGGTTCATCCCGATGTTGAAGCCGTGGCTGCCCGAGACGGACCTCACCACGCGCATCGCCGTCTGCGTCAGGCTACCGATCTCGGTCACTTCGTCGGGTGTCGCCTCGTCATACGTCGCAATATGCCGGTACGGGCACACGAGCAGGTGGCCGCTGTTGTAGGGGAACAGGTTGAGGATCACGTACGCGAACGTGCCGCGGGCGACGATCAGTGCCGTCTCGTCGTCCTTCGCCGGTGCGACGCAGAACGGGCAGCCCTCATCGGGCAGGTCGTTCTGGATGTACACCAGGCGGTGCGGGGTCCACAGTCTCTGGAAGGCATCGGGAACGGCGGCGAAGTCCGCCGAGGACTCCACGTCGTCGTGCTCGCCCACGTTACATCTGCCCCTGGGTCGTCACCTGGCTCCTGGCCTCGATCGAGGCGACGATACGACGGATGGCGTCGGCAACCGGCACCCCGTTCTCCTGGGTGCCGTCACGGAACCGGAAGCTCACCGAGTTGTTCGCCTGGTCCTCCTCCCCTGCGATCAGCAGGTAGGGCACCTTGGCCTTGGTGTGGGTGCGGATCTTCTTCTGCATCCGGTCGTCGGAGTGGTCCACGTCGGCGCGGACGCCCGCGGCCTTCAGCTGTGCCACCACATCGTCGAGGTAGGGTCCGTACTGGTCGGAGATCGGGATGCCGACGACCTGCACGGGAGCGAGCCACACCGGGAAGGCGCCGGCGTAGTGCTCGGTGAGCACACCGAAGAACCGTTCGATCGAGCCGAACAGGGCGCGGTGGATCATGACCGGGCGCTGCTTGGAGCCGTCGGCGGCCGTGTACTCGAGCTCGAAGCGCTCCGGCAGGTTGAAGTCGAGCTGCACGGTCGACATCTGCCAGGTACGGCCGATCGCGTCGCGCGCCTGCACGGAGATCTTCGGCCCGTAGAACGCGGCGCCGCCCGGGTCGGGCACGAGGTCGAGACCGGAGGCGATGGCGACGTCTTCGAGGGTCTGGGTGGCTTCGTCCCAGACCTCGTCGCTGCCGACGTACTTCTCCGGGTCCTTCGTGGAGAGCTCCAGGTAGAAGTCGGTGAGGCCGTAGTCGCGCAGGAGCTCCAACACGAAGTTCAGGGTCTTGGTGAGCTCGTCCTTCATCTTCTCCTTGGTGGTGAAGATGTGGGCGTCGTCCATCGTGAGGCCCCGCACGCGGGTGAGGCCGTGCACGACGCCGGACTTCTCGTTGCGGTAGACCGTGCCGAACTCGAAGAGCCGGAGTGGCAGGTCGCGGTAGGAGCGCCCGCGGGACCGGTAGACGAGGATGTGGAACGGGCAGTTCATGGGCTTCAGGTAGTAGTCCGCGCCCTGCCGGGTGACCTCGCCTTCCTCGTTGCGGGCCTCGTCGAGGTGCATCGGCGGGAACATAGCGTCGGCGTACCAGCCGAGGTGACCGGACTCCTCGAACAGCGCACCCTTGGTGATGTGCGGCGTGTAGACGAAGTCGTAGCCCTCCCGCTCGTGCTTGACGCGCGAGTAGTTCTCCATCTCGCGGCGGATGATGCCGCCCTTCGGGTGGAAGACCGCGAGCCCCGAGCCGATCTCGTCGGGGAAGCTGAACAGGTCGAGCTCGGCGCCGAGGCGGCGGTGGTCGCGCTTGGCCGCCTCCTCCAGCCGGGCCTGGTAGGCGCGCAGTTCGTCCTTGCTGGGCCACGCGGTGCCGTAGATGCGCTGCAGCTGCGGGTTCTTCTCCGAGCCGCGCCAGTACGCGGCGGCAAGCCGGGTCAGCGCGTATCCGTTGCCGATCATGCGCGTGTTCGGCAGGTGCGGCCCGCGGCAGAGGTCCTGCCACACCGTCTCCCCCGTCTTCGGGTCGACGTTGTCGTAGATGGTGAGCTCGGCGCCGCCGACCTCGACCGACTCGTTGGCGTCGCTCGCCGTGCCGGCGTCGGAGCCCTTCAGACCGATCAGCTCCAGCTTGTACGGCTCGCCGGACAGTTCGTCGCGGGCTTCATCGGCGCTGACCACCCGGCGCACGAAGCGCTGCCCAGAGCGGATGATGCGGTCCATGGCCTTCTCGATACCCTTGAGATCCTCGGGCGTGAACGGCTCGGCAACGTCGAAGTCGTAATAGAAGCCGTCGGTGACGGGCGGGCCGATGCCGAGCTTCGCCTCCGGGTTGATCGACTGCACCGCCTGCGCCAGCACGTGGGCGGCGGAGTGGCGAAGGATGTTGAGGCCGTCCGGGGAGTCGATGGTCACCGGTTCGACGGCATCCGTCGGCGTGACAGTGGCGGCCAGGTCCCTCAACTCACCGTTGACGCGCATTGCAACAACGGAACGGTCAGTGAAGAGTGCAAAGCCATCAGCCACGTGTGTATCTCCTTGGTTACGCCTACCCGTCAACTTTAGTGCCCGCTGAGTTTGTGCCCGTCACGCTCGGCGGCCGCCTCGGACGGCCCCAGCAAGCGTCACGCGCAACCCGGAGCCCCGCCGAACGAAGTGCCTCCGCGCCCGGCTTCCCGTCGAGCTCGGGAGTACCCTGAAGGCATGAACAAGACAAATCCTCAGGAGCGGGGAGGCGCCGACGCCGCGCACCGCGGTGAGGAGCCGCACGGCGGGGAACGCACCGGTCACGAGCACCGGCACGGCGTCGGGACATGGGTGAACACGAAGCTCATGCAGGTGATCGGGCCGCCGCCGGTCGGTCCGTACGACGAGAACGTCGTCATGCCCGATTCCGAGGCACCGTGTCCGCTGTGCGGCGCCCCCATGTCGCAGCACGTCATCGACCGCACCGGCCGCGACGCCGAACTCGTCTGCCCCACGCCGCCGGCCCCGGCCGTGCACGAGCCGACAGCGCCCTGAGCGGGGCCGGCGAGCCAACCAGCACTCCGGCGCGGCTCAGGTCTGGCCGGTGCTGACCTGCACCTTCTCGAACGTGACCTCGACCGGCGCCGGGCTGATCCGTCCGCCAGAACGATCGCAGACCGCCACCTCGACGCGCCGGTTCTCGTCACGGGGCTACTGCCAGACGAGCTGGCCGTCGACCCACTCAGACATGCCTTCCGCCTTCTCCACGGCGTAGCCCACCCGCGACGGCGAACGCCGCGCATCCGTCGAGTTGCGACCGTTGAGGATCACGACGCCGCGTGCCAGACTTCGTGACGACCGACCGTGCTCGACGACGTCGCCACGTGACGGAAGGAGTCGGGAGTTGAATCCAGCGATCGAGACCCATGACCTCGGCAAACGTTATGGCCGGCAGTCGGCACTGTCCGGCCTGGGCCTCGTCGTCGAAGCGGGCAGTGTGTTCGGCATGATCGGCCCGAACGGTGCAGGCAAGACCACCACCATGCGCCTGCTGCTCGACCTCATCCGTCCCAGCACCGGCAGCGCCCACGTGCTCGGCACCGACCCTCGCACGGGCGGCCCCGGCCTCCGGCGCCGCATCGGGTTCCTCCCGGGCGAGTTCCGCGTGACCGGGCGCGCCACGGGACGCGACCTCGTCGAGTTCTATGCCCGCATCAGCGGCCGGGTCGAACCGGGCGTCATAGACCGCCTGGCCACGCGTCTCGACCTTGACCTCAGCCGTCCGGCGAGCACCCTGTCCAAGGGAAACAAGCAGAAGATCGGCCTGGTGCAGGCCTTCATGCACCGGCCCGACCTGCTCCTCCTCGACGAGCCGACCAGCGGCCTCGATCCGCTCGTGCAGCGGGAGTTCCTCACCCTGGTGCGCGAGGCGCGCGAGAACGGCCAGACCGTGTTCCTGAGTTCCCACGTGTTGAGCGAGATCCAGCACGTGGCCGACAGCGTCGGCATCCTCCGCGCCGGAGAGCTCGTCACGACCGCGACGGTGGCCGAGCTGCGAGAGTCGGCCGTGCGTCATGTGCGGGTCACGGTCGACACAGCGGATGCGCCGGCCCTGCACGCGGAACTCGCCGCCCTCCCGCAACTCGCCGATCTCACCCAGTCGGCAGGCGCATCCGGTGTGGGCGGGGTCACGCTCTCCGCGACCATCTCCACGGATCTTCACGAATTCGTGCGCGCGATCTCTCGCTATCGGGTGCTCGACCTCGTCGCCGAGGAGGCCGACCTCGAGGAGGCTGTGCTCCGTTACTACGGCACGGACCTCCGGGAAGGAGCCGAACCGGCATGAGCGCGCTCCCGCTGCTGCGTCGCGCGATGCGCTCCTCCCGGCGGTCGCTGGTCCTCTGGAGCCTCGGTGTGCTGGCCGCCCTCGCCCTCTACCTGCCGCTGTATCCGTCCATAGGCGGCAATGCCGAGATGCGGCAACTGATCGCGAACCTTCCACCCGCGCTCGTCAAGGTGATCGGCTACGACAACCTGAGCACCGGCGCGGGTTACGCACAGTCGACGTTCTTCGGGCTCATGGGCTTCTTCCTGTTCACCATCGCCGCGGTCGGCTGGGGCACCGCCGCCATCGCAGGCGAGGAGGAGAACGGGTCGCTGGAGCTCATCCTGGCGCACGCCGTGACGCGCGGCCGCGTCGTTCTCGAGCAGGCCGCCGCGGTGGCGCTGCGGCTGCTGGTTCTCAGCATCGTCAGCGTGTTGGTGATCCTCGCCCTGAACGGGCCCGCGCGAACGCACATCCAGCCCGGGAAGTTGCTCGCCGCGTCCGCTGCGCTGCTCGGGCTCAGCCTGCTGATCGCGTTCGCCGCACTGGCCGGAGGGGCGCTCAGCGGGCGGCGGTCGATCGCGCTCGGTGCTGGGGCCGGTCTTGCCGTGGTCGCGTACGCGGTGAATGCGGTCGCCAGCCAGAGCCCGGACTTGGACCGCCTGCACGCGTACTCCCCCTACGCCTGGGCGTTCGGCAATTCTCCCCTCACCGACGGCCCGGATTGGGGCGGCCTGGCGCCGTTGTACGGAGGGGTCGTGCTGCTGCTGGCTCTGGGCGTCGTCGGCCTTCGACGTCGCGACGTAGGGGTGTGACCGAGGCGGCTCGACCCCTTCACCCCTCGGAAGGCGACGATCGAACGGAGCAGGCACACTGAAGGTGTCCCCTTCCTGCACTGAACGCAGAACCCGTGCCCTCAGCCACCCCCGTGCTTCTCGTCATGGACTTTCAGGACGGCATCGTCGAGCGTCTCGGCACTCCCGATGTCGCCGACGCCGACCCTGAGGTGCATCGAGTGCTCATCGAGAAGGTCTTTCCGCGGCGGGCGGTCGTGGCCACCACCGGCGAGTGGATGGCCACCCTGCCGGCCTGATCGCCCGCACAGCGACCATCGCGGCAGGGCGCCGCAGACGAAAAAAGCCCCGGCAGCGCCGGGGCTTACGTCGTGGGCGATACTGGGATCGAACCAGTGACCTCTTCCGTGTCAGGGAAGCGCGCTACCGCTGCGCCAATCGCCCATTTCCTGCCGGTACCACTGCAGGAATGGAGGTGGATACGGGATTCGAACCCGTGTATACGGCTTTGCAGGCCGCTGCCTCGCCTCTCGGCCAATCCACCGTGCGGGTTCACCACCAAACGAAGAGAACCGCACCTTTCGGTGCGATTCCATTCGAGCGGATGACGAGATTCGAACTCGCGACCCTCACCTTGGCAAGGTGATGCGCTACCACTGCGCCACATCCGCGTTGCTCGCATTTCTGCGTGCTAGGAGACTCTATACCGAACCCATCGCGATATTCAAACTGAGCGCAGCCCACGTTCATGAAGGCCGCCGATGTGCCGAAAAGGCCGCTCGTGGTCTAGTATCGTGAGTCGCGGCTGAACGTGTTTCAGACGCACATTTGGGCGATTGGCGCAGTTGGTAGCGCGCTTCCTTCACACGGAAGAGGTCATCGGTTCGAGTCCGGTATCGCCCACCAGAACGGCCAAATTCGCGCCTCACACCGGCATCGCTCAAGACGCAGGCACACGCGGCGCGAGCCGGCCCGCAGGCAGACCGACTCGCGTTCGTTGCTCAGGGACTCGGTACTACCGGCCCTTCGGGTTGCCGTCGCCGTCGACCTCGATCCTTTCCTGGCGCACGTCCTCGTCGACGGACACGTTGTCGGTCACGGTCTCCTTGTCGAGGCGTACGCGCTCGACCGGAACCGTCTCCTTGTCGACCACGGGGCGCTCCGCGTTGAGGGTGACCTCGTGCTCCTCTTCACTGATGGCGGGACCGTCCAGGGCGTCGCCGCGGTTGCTGTAGGTGATCGGCTCGCGCTCGACCCGCACCTCCTCATGGCTGACCGGCACCGTCTGGGTGACGTTCTCGGTGACCACGTACTTGCGGAGGCGCGCCTTCCCCGACTGCGTGGACTCGGTGCCCACGTTGAGCCGCTCCTCCGACCGCGTCATGGCGTCATCCTTTGTGGGGCCCGAGGTGTCGTGGCCCACCGTGCCGGTCGTGTCGCGCACTCCCCCGGTGTCGCTGCCGGCGTACGTGTCAGCATCTCCGGCGTACGTTCCGCCGCCCGACACCTCGACGTGTCCTGCGTCACCGCTCGTGCCCGTGCCGAGCCCGGAATCGGACGCCGTCTGGCTGTACGACATCCCGTAGTACTCGTAGAGGGTGGCCTCCTCGCTCTCGCTCAGGGCCCCCTCGCTGTCGTCGACGCGCGGTGCATCCTTCACGGTGCCCTTGTCGTAGCCCACCCTCACCTCGTCGCCGCTCACGGTTGCGCCCTGCAGCGGGATAAACGACTCCGACATACCGAAGAGGCCGGTCTTCACGGTGACCCACTCCGGTTCGCCGCTCGCATTGTCGAGGAACACCTGTCCAACACTGCCGATCTTGTCGCCATCCGAACCGATGACGATGCCATTGCCCTGCAGGAGAGCCTGGACCCGCTCTGTGGTGATCATTTTCTGTTCCTATCCGTTGTGGTTCTGCGTTATGTCGTCGCGAGAATGCGGCCGCCACGGCCCCCTCAGGGCGCCGGCGACCGGCCGCGTATGCCCGGCTTCTCATGCGCCGACCGCGATCGTGGAGGCCAAGGTACTGCCGTCTTTCCGCACGCGCTAGGGGCTTCCGGTAATGGCCGGATCGGGTGATTCTGGGTCACAAGACCGTCGAGCGAATGCTGCGACGGATGCCCGAAACCGAACGAACGTGAAGGCGCGAACCATGGCAGAACAGAACAGCGTGGCGAAGCAGCAGCAGGCGCCGGCACCCGACGATTCACGCAAGCCCGACACTCCCACCGAGGTTCACAAGCCCGCCTGGGGCTACGTCCTCAAGCGCTCGCTGGCCGAGTTCTCGCAGGACAAGTGCACCACCCTGGCCGCTGCCCTGACCTACTACGCCGTCCTCGCGATCTTCCCCGCGTTGCTGGCGCTTGTGTCGCTTGTTGGCCTCTTCGGCCAGGCGAAGCAGACCAGCGACCTGCTGCTGCAGATCATCGGGAACTTCGCCGATGCATCCGTTGTCGACACGCTGCGGGGGCCGGTCGAAGCCTTGGCCACCTCGAACAGCGCCGGCCTGGCCCTCGTCATCGGTGTCGTCGCCGCCATCTGGTCGGCGTCGGGTTACGTGAGCGCCTTCTCGCAGGCGATGAATCAGATCTACGAAGTGGATGAGGGCCGGCCGTTCTGGAAGCTTCGTCCGACGGTGCTGCTCATCACGGTGATCCTGCTCGTGCTGGCCGTCGTCGTCGTGCTGCTGCTGCTCATCTCCGGGCCGATCGCCGAGGCGATCGGGCAGGCCCTCGGCCTCGGCGAGACCGTCGTGACCGTGTGGAACATCGCCAAGTGGCCGGTCATCGTGGTCATCGCGGTGCTGATGATCGCGATCATCTACTACGGCAGCCCGAACGTGAAACAGCCGCGCTTCAAGTGGATCAGTCTCGGCGCCGTCATCGCGCTGGTGGTGATGGCGATCGCCTCGTTGCTGTTCTTCTTCTACGTGTCGAACTTCGGCAACTACCAGAAGACCTACGGCAGCATCGCCGGGGTCATCGTGCTGCTGCTGTGGCTCTGGATCGCCAACCTCTCGCTGCTGTTCGGTGCTGAGTTCGACGCCGAGTTGGAGCGTGGCCGGGAACTGCAGGGCGGCATCGAGGCGGCCGAGACCCTCCAGCTGCCCCCGCGCGACGATCGCCAGACTAAGAAGCGCCAGGCGAAGGAGGAGAAGCTCGTCGAGGCCGGCCGCGAACTTCGCGAGGACTCCGGCGACAGCGGCTCAGGCGCCCAGGACCACGGGTCCTCCGACGATGCCTCCAGCAAGAGCCCCCGCCACCGGGGGTCCGGTGACGGGGGCTCATAAGCACCGCCCGGTGATCGGCTGCGCGTCAGGTCACACGGATGCCGCGTGCACCGGGTCGAGGGCGTAGCCGTCCTCGCCGTGCACCACCGTGTCGATCCCGGCCACTTCGGCTTCGCTCGTCACGCGGAAGCCGATGGTCTTCTGGATGGTGAAGCCCAGCGCGAACGCGACCGTGAAGGAGTACAGCAGCACCGCCCCCGCCGCGATCAGCTGCACGGTGAGCTGCCCGAGGCCTCCCCCGGTGAATAGGCCGGTTCCGGTGGCGAAGAACCCGAGGTAGAGGGTGCCGATGATGCCGCCGACCAGGTGGATGCCCACCACATCGAGCGCGTCGTCGAAACCGAGACGGAACTTCAGCTCGATCGCGAAAGCGCACACGACGCCGGCCACGACGCCGAGCAGCAGCGCCCAGCCGGGGGTGAGGTTGGCGCACGCGGGTGTAATGGCCACCAGACCGGCGACGGCACCGGATGCCGCGCCCACCGAGGTCGCCTTGCCGTCCTTGAACCGCTCCACGGCCATCCAGCCGACGATCGCGGCCGCGGTGGCGCCGAGCGTGTTGACGACGATGAGCCCCACGTTGGCGAGCCCGTTGAGCCACTCCGCGCCGGCGTTGAAGCCGAACCAGCCGAACCAGAGCACGGCGGCCCCGATGAGCACGAGCGGCACGTTGTGCGGCTTGGTGATGCCCTTCTGGAACCCCACCCGCTTGCCGAGCACGAGGGCGAGGGCCAGGGCGGCGGCGCCGGCGTTGATGTGCACGGCCGTACCACCCGCGTAGTCGATCACCGCCGGGAGACCCAGCGTGTCACCGAGCCGCATGATCCAGCCGCCGCCCCAGACCCAGGCCGCCACCGGGAAGTAGACGAGCGTGGCCCAGACCCCCGCGAACAGCATCCACGAGCCGAACCGGGCCCGGTCGGCGATGGCGCCCGAGATCAGGGCGACCGTGATGATCGCGAAGGTCGCCCCGAAAGTGGCGCCAAGGAGGTCGGTGTTGGCCGTTGCACCCGCGGCGAGGTGCGCCAGCCCGAAGTCGGCGAACGGGTTGCCGGCGAAGGCCCAGGGCGTGTCGACGACGCTCATGCTGAACCCGTAGAGGATCCACAGCACGCCGATGAGCCCCAGCGCTCCGAAGCTCATCATCATCATGCTGACGACGCTCTTGGCCTTGACCAGGCCGCCGTAGAAGAACGCGACGCCGGGGGTCATGATCAGCACCAGTGCGGTCGCTGTGATGCCCCAGGCAATGCTGCCAGTGTCCATTGTCGTCACCTCTCGAATCGGCTGCCCCGAATGCGAAGGCGAAGGGATGCGAGGTCCGGCCTGGGGCAGGACCCCAGTCTTGGGCGGCCCGGTTACAGCAACAGGCGTGCAATGTTTCGCGGGGGTTACACGAACGCCTCCCGTGTAACGACTTCGTTTCGTCGCGGTTCCGGCGCCGGATCGCGCCGCGCGAGTGCTGCGCCGCGCCGCTCGGCGCGCGAACTACTCGGCGTGCGGCGGCAGTTCCCCTGTGGTCAGCGCCACCATGCGCGACTGCGATCGCTGGTACTTCTTGCGGTATCCACCGGCGAGCATCTCGGCGTCGAACACCTCGTTCAACGGCAGCCCGCTGGCGATGATGGGAATCTCCGCGTCGTAGACCCGGTCGATGAAGGCGACGAGATGCAGCGCATCCGTTTGGTTGGTCAGCAGGAAGACGTCGTCGATCGCGATGACGTCGACGCCGCTGATGATTTTGATGTACTTCGACGGATGCACCGTGCCGAGGTGCCGCATGAGCGCGCCGAAGTCGTCTTGCGTGACGTGCTCGCCGCGCTCGAGCATGACGGAAACCATGCGCTCGAGGTCCTCGGGCTCCACCTTCACGGCCCGGCCGGTGGTGTCGCGTCGCCGGTAATCGAGGCCGTCGATGCGCACCGTCTCGAAGTTGGACGACATCGCCTGGATCTCCCGCAGGAAGTCCGACGCGGCGAACCGGCCCTCGCCGAGCGAGTTCGGCGGGGTGTTCGAGGTGGCGGCGACGCGGGTTCCGGTCTCGATGAGCGCGCCGAGCAGGCGGGTCATCATCATGGTGTCGCCCGGGTCGTCGAGCTCGAACTCGTCGATGCAGATGAGCCGGGCGCCCTGCAGCTGTTTGACGGCGTCGGCAAAGCCGAGCGCCCCCACCAGGGCGGTGTACTCCATGAACGTGCCGAAGTACTTGCGGCCGGGCGCGGCGTGCCAGAGCGCCGCGAGCAGGTGGGTCTTGCCGACGCCGAAGCCCCCGTCGAGGTAGATGCCGGGCAGCTCCAGCTTGGGCTTGCGGCTGCGGGAGAAGAATCCGCCGGGGCGCTGGGCTCGCCATACCGCGGCGAACTCGTGGAGCTTCTCGACCGCCGCGGCCTGCGACGGGAAGTCCGGGTCGGGTCGATAGGACTCGAACGAGGCGTGGTCGAACTGCGGCGGCGGTACCAGTTCGGCGACGATCTCCGCGCCGGTGATCCCGGGCGACCGATCCGCGAGCCGAGGGGGTTGGCGGGTGGCCACTGGCGCCATGGACGAATCACCTGTTTTCTGTGTCGTATTTCTGTGTCGTAGCACTACGAGAAACAACCCCGCGGATGCGCACGCCGCGCCTCGTCGCGTAGATTCGTAGTGCGGGTCGCTGACTAAGCCTAATCCGCACCCCACCAACGCACGCGCGGGCATCCGCGCCACCAGGAGGTTCTTCCATGTCCGTTGAGCTCGATCCGGCCCCCAAGTTCTCCGAGTATGCCCACCCGGAACGGCTCGTCTCGACCGAGTGGCTCGCCGAACACCTGGGCACTCCCGGCCTGGTCGTGGTGGAGTCCGACGAGGACGTGCTGCTGTACGAGACCGGCCACATCCCCGGTGCTGTGAAGATCGACTGGCACACCGACCTCAACGACCCGGTCGAGCGCGACTTCATCGGCAGCGCCGGGTTCGCGGCCATGGCGGGCGCCAAGGGCATCAGCCGCGACTCCACCGTCGTGATCTACGGCGACAAGAACAACTGGTGGGCCGCCTACGCGCTGTGGATCTTCACCCTCTTCGGCCACGAAGACGTCCGACTCCTCGACGGCGGCCGCGACAAGTGGATCGCGGAGGGCCGCGAGGTGACAACGGATGCGCCGCAGCTCACCCCGGCCGACTACCCCGAGGTGGAGCGCAAGGACGCACCGATCCGTGCGTTCAAGGAGGACGTGCTCGCGCACTTCGGGAGCCCGCTCGTCGATGTGCGCTCCCCCGAGGAGTACTCCGGGGAACGACTGCACATGCCGGCCTACCCGGAAGAGGGCGCGCTCCGCGGCGGCCACATCCCGTCGGCAGCCAACGTGCCGTGGGGCCGTGCCGCGGCATCCGACGCCACCTTCAAGAGCCGCGACGAGCTGGAGGCGATCTACAAGGGCGAGGCCGGCCTCACCGATGGCGACGACGTGATCGCCTACTGCCGCATCGGTGAGCGTTCCAGCCACACCTGGTTCGTGCTGAAGCACCTGCTCGGCTTCGAGAACGTGCGCAACTACGACGGCTCGTGGGTGGAGTGGGGAAACGCGGTGCGCGTGCCCATCGTCTTCGGCAGCGAGCCCGGGCAGGCCCCCGCGCCCCGTTGAGAGAAGTGGGACAATGGAGGTGATGACTTCCTCCACCGTGCCGGCCGCCCTGGCCGAGATCCGCGACGACTTCCTCGCCCTGCCGCAGAAGGAGCGCTTGACGCTGCTCCTGGAATTCTCCAACGAGCTGCCGGAGCTTCCCGAGCGCTACCAGGAGCACCCTGACCTCTTCGAGCGGGTCGTCGAGTGCCAGTCACCCGTCTACATCTTCGTGGAGATCGATGACGACGACAGCGTGCACCTGTACGCGACGGCTCCGCGGGAGTCGCCGACGACGCGCGGCTTCGCGTCGATCCTCGCGCAGGGCCTCGACGGCCTGAGTGTCGACGAGGTGCTCGCCATTCCCGACGACTACCCGCAGTCGATCGGGCTCACGGAGGCGGTCTCCCCGCTCCGCATCCGCGGGATGACGGCGCTGCTGGCGCGCACCAAGCGACAGATCCGGGCCCGCCGCGGCGACGCCGCTTCGGCCGGCTAACCCTGTCGAGTAGGTGTTGGGCGCCCCGGTGATGTTCTTGAACGTGTAGGGGTGCCGCCGGAGTTCACTGTCATGGTGGGCACACGGCAAGCGTCGCACGTGTAGGCAAAGGCCCGGTAGGAGCCGCGGGTAACTAGGACGGTCGGATTGCCGGTGCCTCGCGTACATACAGGGACCGTATGCCGCTGAGGTGCGGAGCATGAGCGGTTCAGTTCATGCCGCGGGAATCATGCTTCGCCGCCTTCAATGTGTCTGCTTGAACCGTCCCGGGTTTCATGCCGCCGGTATGTTGGCGGCGTCATCGTTTGATGAGCCGGTATTTCGATCGTAGTAGTTGCGCTCGTATTCCTCGGGCGGGACGTTGCCGAGGTAGCCGTGAAGGCGTTCGTTGTTGTACCAGTCGACCCAGTCGAAGGTGGTCTCCTCGACATCAGCGATCATCCTCAGCGGGCCTGTCCGGAACGGGGATCCCTTCTTGATGGCCTCGTTCTTGTAGAGCCCCATGACCGTCTCGGCAGCTGCGTTGTCGTAGGCGTCGCCGACGCTGCCGATCGAGGCGGTCAAGCCTTCAAGGACGACCGTCTCGGTGAACCGGATCGACGTGTATTGGGCAATTTCCCGAGGGAAGAGCGATGGCGGTCACGCTACTCCGAAATGAGGAAACGTCGGAAGCACCCCAAACAGGGGCAAATGGCTATCGGTACTAGCCAAAGGGTAATGAACTACCCGCGCTGGCGTAACCACAGGGTGATCGCCCCGTTCCACTTCTCCGGGTCGTAGTTCCAGAGCTTGGTGTGCCGGGCCTCGGTAAACGGCACAAAGGTAACAATGTCCGGCCGCCGTTCGGCCAGCCGCCTCGAACCGGTCGACGGCACGAAGCCGTCGTCATCGCTGTGCATGAGCAGGATCGGCAGGTCGAGTTCACCGGCACGCTCGACGAAATCGAGGCGCGCGAAGTCGATGGGCGCGCCCTGGCCGGTGAGACGCCCGCTCCATCCGCTGCCAAGCAGCCGCATGGCGCCCGGGGCGACCACAGCAGGCAGCCGAGCGGATGCACCCTGGTAGGCCACGACATCCGCCCAGTCGATCACGGGAGACTCGAGCACGACACCGGCGATCGACTTCCCGGACCGGGTCGCGGTCTGCAGTGCGATGGCGCCGCCCATCGACCAGCCCATGAGCACAACCTGGCGGGCGCCGTGGGCGCGGGCAAAATCAATGGCGGCATCGACGTCCTCCCACTCGGTGTCTCCGAGCGCGTAGCGGCCGTCGAGGCTGGTCGGGGCGTCGCCGTCGTTGCGATAGCTGACCAGGAGCGAGTTGTACCCCGCGTCGCGGAAGACCGCCACCGCCCGCAGTGCCTCCTGGCGCCGGGTGGCACGCCCGTGCACCTGGATGACCCAGCGGTCACTCGGCTCACCTGCCGGGATGAGCCAGGCGGGCGCCGGGCCGACGGGTGTCTCAACCGTCACGTCGTCGTAGGCGTAGCCGAGGTCGTCGGGGCCGAGAAAGAACCAGCCGCTCAAGCGACCGCGGATGCCGGCGCGCAGGTTGCCGGAGTCGACCGCCAGCAGCTCCCGGGTCACCGTCGCCTTCGTCTCGGCCAAGATCTCGCCCAGGCGGGCGTGGCCGGCCCCGTCGTCGAACCACAGGCCGTACCGGCCGGGCAGTTCGGCATCCGGGTCGCGGCCGAGCGTGATGGTGGGCACGTCAGCGGATGCGTCGACGGCGCGGATCCACACCACCTGCGGCTGCTT
Organism: Cryobacterium tepidiphilum; assembly: GCF_003716325.1. GTDB lineage: Bacteria > Actinomycetota > Actinomycetes > Actinomycetales > Microbacteriaceae > Cryobacterium > Cryobacterium tepidiphilum. The sequence continues at coordinate 174,100 of NZ_RDSR01000004.1, forward strand.
GCGGGGTGGCGTGACCACGCGCCGCGCCATCACTGCGGTGAGCACGGCCACCGACGTCACCGCGAGGAACGCGGCGGCGCCGGCCACGGTGCCCGCGACAGCCAAAGCCAGGCGGCCCGCTCCCAGTCCCCCGCCGGCACGCTCGGTCTCGGCTGCCACGCACACCTCCCGTACAGCGGCGTGCCTTAGCGACAGCACCGTGAAAAAACCTTAGTCTGCACTCGTGCCCGAAACAGTGGACCTTGAGGCCCTTCCCCCGGAGTTTGCCGCAGCGGTCGACGCGGTCCGCCGCGCCGAACGACGGCCGGAGCTCGTCATCACCGAGATCCCCGCACCGGGAAGCCTCGCGCCCTACGCTATCGCGTTGGCCGCCGACGTCAATCCCTCCCGGCACGGCAGCGACTCCGACTTCGGCACCGGACGCTTCATCCTGCTCTACGACCCGGCCGAGCCCGAGGAATGGGGCGGCGCCTTCCGTGTGGTCTGCTTCGCCCAGGCTCCCCTCGAGACCGAGATCGGGCTCGACCCGTTCCTGGCCGAGGTCGCGTGGGCCTGGCTCGTCGACGCGCTCGACAGCCGCGGCGCCGCCTACACCGCGGCATCCGGCACGGCTACCAAGATCATCTCCTGCGGATTCGGCGAGCTGGCCCGGCAGGGGGACGGCGCGCAGATCGAGCTGCGGGCCTCATGGACGCCACTGGAGACATCCGTTGGTGCCCATGTCGCCGGCTGGGGAGAGCTGCTCTGCATGCTCGCCGGACTGCCGCCTGTCACCGAGGGCGTCAGCCTGCTCTCCGCACGGCGGGCAGAACGTGGCTGAGCAGGACCTGCGCCGGCACACCGTGATCGACACACGCGAGGCGTACCTCGACGCTGTCGCCCTGATCGCCGCGGGCACCGGACCGGTCGGCGTCGATGCCGAGCGGGCCTCCGGCTTCACCTACTCGCAGCGCGCCTACCTCATCCAAGTCTACCGCCGGGACGCCGGCACCTTCCTGTTCGATCCGCCCGCGATCGGCATGATGAGCGAGCTGAACGAGGCCATCGCCGATGCGGAGTGGATCTTCCACGCCGCCAGCCAGGACCTCGCCTGCCTCCGCGAGGTGGGACTCGACCCGGCGCGCATCTTCGACACCGAACTCGGGGCCCGGCTGCTGAACCTGCCGCGCGTGGGGCTCGGCTCCGTCGTCGAGCAGCTGCTCGGCATCCACCTGGCGAAGGAGCACTCGGCGGCGAACTGGTCGACCAGGCCGCTGCCCGAGCCGTGGCTGGTGTACGCGGCCCTCGACGTCGAACTCCTCCCCGATCTGCGCGACCAGATGGCGATCATGCTCGGCGAGGCCGGCAAATCCGTGATCGCCACGCAGGAATTCGCGGCCGTGCTGGCGCGCGAGGCGAAACCGCAGCGCGCCGAACCGTGGCGCCGCCTGTCGGGGATCCACGCCATCCGCGGTCTTCGCAACCTTGCCATCGCCCGGGAACTATGGCTTGCGCGTGACGGCCTGGCCCGGTCGCTCGACGTCTCCCCCGGCCGGCTGGTTCCCGACGCCGCACTCGTCGCGGCCGCCAAGCACGCCCCGCAGACGCGACAGGCGCTCTCGGCACTCCGCGAGTTCAGCGGGCGCGCCAGCCGCAGCGAACTCGACCGCTGGTGGGGCGCCGTGGAGACGGGCCTGACAACGGATGACCTGCCCCAGGCCAAGTCCGCAACCGACACGCTTCCTCCCCCGCGCGCCTGGGCCGACCGGAACCCGGAGGCAGACCTCCGCTACAAGGCGGCGCGCGCCGCTGTCACGGAGATCGCCGAGAGCATGGAGATCCCGCTGGAGAACCTGCTCACGCCGGAGCACCTGCGGCGGCTCGCGTGGAGCCCGCCCGAGAACGTGGACGAGGCATCCGTTGCCATCGCACTCGACGAACTCGGCGCGCGCCCCTGGCAGGTTGACGTAACGGCACAGCGGATCGCGGAAGCCTTTGTCGATGCCCACCAAGCCGAGGAGCCCGGCGAGGAAACCGCTTCGTAGGAACAGTCAAAGGATTCGGGCGCGCAAATGCCGCCATCCTAGGATCGGTCCGACGTGATCGATCGATGGAGGCATAGTGGCCGAGAGAACTGACGTGGTCTTCGTGGACGGGGTTCGCACCCCGTTCGGACGTGCCGGCGAGAAGGGCATGTACTGGAACACCCGGGCGGATGACCTGGTGGTGAAGGCGATGATCGGGCTCCTGGAGCGCAATCCCGGCCTCCCGGGCGACCGGGTCGACGACGTGGCCATCGCCGCGACGACCCAGACCGGCGACCAGGGCCTCACGCTCGGCCGCACGGCGGCTCTGCTCGCCGGCCTGCCGAAATCGGTGCCCGGGTTCGCGATCGACCGGATGTGCGCCGGCGCGATGACCGCCGTCACCACCATGGGGTCGGCGATCGGGTTCGGCGCGTACGACGTCGCCATCGCCGGCGGCGTGGAACACATGGGCCGGCACCCGATGGGATTCGGCGCCGACCCCAACCCGCGGTTCCTCGCCGAGAAGCTCGTGAGCGAGGACGCGCTCGTCATGGGTGCCACGGCCGAGCGCATCCACGACCGGTTCCCCCAGTACACCCGGGAACGCTCCGACCGGTATGCGCTTCGCAGCCAGCAGAAGCTCGCCGCCGCCTACGAGGCCGGCAAGATCCAGCCCGACTTGATCCCCGTCGCCATCCGCAGCGACAACGGATGGGGACTCGCCACGCGCGATGAGGCGCCCCGCCCCGACACCACGCTCGAGGGCCTGGCCGGCCTGAAGACCCCGTTCCGGCCGCACGGCCGCATCACGGCCGGCAACGCGTCGGGCCTGAACGACGGCGCCACCGCGTGCCTCCTCGCCAGCGGCCGGGCGGCGAAGGAACTCGGCCTGTCGGTCAAGATGAAGATGGTGGGCTTCGCGTTCGCGGGCGTTGAGCCGGAGGTCATGGGACTCGGCCCCGTCCCCTCGACTGAGAAGGCGCTCCGCAAGACCGGCCTGACCATCGACGACATCGGCCTGTTCGACCTGAACGAGGCGTTCGCCGTGCAGGTGATCTCCTTCCTCGACCATTTCGGGATCGATGACGACGACCCCAGGGTCAACGAGTACGGCGGCTCGATCGCGGTCGGACACCCGCTCGCGTCCTCCGGCGTACGGCTGATGACCCAGCTCGCCCGGCAGTTCGAAGACCACCCGGAGGTGCGCTACGGCATGACGGCGATGTGCATCGGCCTCGGGCAGGGCGGCACCGTCATCTGGGAGAACCCGAACTACGACAAGAAGGCGAAGTAACCGTGACCGACTACTCCACCATCGACTTCAGCCCCCTCGTCGAGCTGTCGGGCGACGAGGTCGTCACGCACTCCTTCGTGCGCGACGTGCCGCTCTCCGGCGGTCGCACGCTCGCCCTCGTCACCCTCGACAACGGCCGCGACCACACGCGGCCGAACACGCTGGGCCCGGTGTCGCTCCTCGAATTCGCCGAGCGTATGGACGAGCTCAAGGAGCGTGCATCCCGCGGTGAGATCCACGGCGTGGCCGTGACGGGCAAGCCGTTCATCCTCGCGGCCGGTGCCGACCTCAGCAAGGTGAGCGAAATCCCATCCGTTGAGGCCGGCAAGCGCCTCGCTCAGCTGGGGCACTACGCACTCGGCAAGCAGGCCGAGCTGGGCGTGCCGTCGTTCGTCTTCATCAACGGCCTCGCCCTCGGCGGCGGCCTGGAGATCGCCCTCAACGCCGACTATCGCACGGTCGACGCATCCGTGCCGGCGATTGCACTTCCCGAGGTGTTCCTGGGGCTGATCCCGGGCTGGGGCGGCTCGTACCTCCTGCCGAACCTGATCGGCATCGAGAACGCGCTGAACGTCATCATCTCGAACCCGCTCAAGAACAACCGCACCCTGAAGGGCCAGGACACCCTCGACCTCGGCATCGCCGACGCCCTCTTCCCCTCGGCCGCCTTCCTCGAGAACTCCATCCGCTGGGCCGACGGAGTCATCGCCGGCACCACGAAGGTGTCCCGCCCGAATGTTCCCGGCAAGGTGGAGCGGCTGGTGAAGTGGGACGCCGCGATCGGCATCGCGCGCAAGACGCTGGAGAGCAAGATCGGCACGGTGGCGAAGTCGCCGTACGCGGCCCTCGAGCTGCTGCGCGCCGCCAAGAGCGGCACGAAGGCGGAGGGCTTCGAGCGCGAGGACGACGTGCTGTCGACGCTCATCGCGGGCGACCAGCTGCAGGCCAGCATCTACGCCTTCAACCTGGTGCAGAAGCGCGCCAAGCGGCCCGCCGGCACGCCGGACAAGGCACTGGCGAAGCCGGTCACCAAGGTCGGCGTCATCGGTGCCGGGCTCATGGCCAGCCAGTTCGCGCTGCTGTTTGTGCGGCGCCTCCGGGTGCCGGTCGTGATCACCGACCTCGACCAGGCGCGCGTCGACAAGGGGCTCGCCTACATCCGTGACGAGATCGGCGCCCTCGAGGCCAAGAAGCGCATCTCAACGGATGAAGCCAACCGGCTCCGCGCGCTCGTCACCGGCACGACGGACAAGGCCGACTTCGCCGATGCCGACTGGGTGATCGAGGCCGTGTTCGAAGAGCTTGCCGTGAAGCAGGACGTCTTCGCGGAGATCGAGAAGCACATCTCCCCCACCGCGGTGCTCGCCACCAACACCTCCTCGCTCTCGGTGGAGAAGATCGGGCTGAAGCTCGAGCACCCGGAGCGACTGGTGGGCTTCCACTTCTTCAACCCGGTCGCGGTCATGCCGCTGATCGAAGTGGTCAACGCCCCGGCGACCGACGAGGCGACCCTCTCGACCGCGATGGTCATCGCCGGCAAGCTCCGCAAGAACGCGGTGATCACCCGCGACACCCCGGGGTTCGTGGTGAACCGCATCCTCGCCAAGCTGCTCGGTGAGGCGATGCACGCCGTCGACACGGGCACGCCGTTCGAGGTCGTCGACCACGCCCTCGACGGTTTCGGACTGCCGATGAGCCCGTTCGAGCTGCTCGAGCTCGTCGGCCTCAAGGTCGGCGCGCACGTGCTCGATACGCACCACGCCGCGTTCCCCGACCGCTTCTTCGAGAGCGACAACCTGCACAGGCTCGCCGAGTACGGCACGATCCTCGAGCGCGACGCGAAGGGCCGCATCAAGGGCTTCGACAAGGGAGCCGTGAAGATCGTCGCCGGCGGCACCTCGCGGATGACCGCGGAGGAGATCCTCCGGCGGGTGGAGGACGGCCTGGCCGACGAGATCAAGCGGATGCTGGACGACGACGTCGTGCACGCCGCGGAGGACATCGACCTGTGCATGATCCTCGGGGCCGGCTGGCCGTTCCAGATGGGCGGCGCAACCCCGTACCTCGACCGCGTCGGTGCGAGCGAGCGGGTCTTCGGCGACACGTTCCACCACCCGCCCGTTCGCGGCGTCGGGGCCTAGCCCGGAGTTGCGCGGGTTGAACGCCGCTGCGCGGGCTGAATTCAGCCCGCGCAGCGGCGTTCAACCCGCGTACCGCGTGGGCGACCCCGTCTAGCGGTTGAGGGGGGTCATGTCGGCGTAGCGGTCGCCGGCTGGCGCGTCGATCGCGTCGAGGGTCGCGAGTTGGTCGGCGGTCAGCGCGATCGCATCCGCTGCCACGTTCTCCTCGAGCCGGGAGACGCGCTTCGTGCCGGGAATCGGCGCGATGTCGTCGCCCTGGGCGAGCAGCCAGGCCAGGGCCACCTGCGCCGGGGTGGCCCCGATCTCGCGGGCGACGGCATCCACGTGTTCCACGATGCGGATGTTCGCGGTCAGGTTCTCGCCGGCGAACCGCGGGTTGTGGCGCCGGAAGTCGTCCTCATCGAGCTGGTCGAGCGAGCGGATGGCGCCGGTGAGGAACCCGCGTCCGAGCGGCGAGTACGGCACGAACCCGATGCCGAGCTCACGCACGAGCGGCAGGATCTCGGACTCCGGGTCACGGGACCAGAGCGAGTACTCCGTCTGCAGTGCCGTGACCGGGTGCACCGCATGGGCGCGGCGGATCGTCGCCGGCGCGGCCTCGGACAGGCCATAGTGCCGGATCTTGCCCTCCGAGATGAGGTCGGCCAGTGCGCCGACGGTCTCCTCAATGGCCACATTCGGGTCCATGCGGTGCTGGTAATACAGGTCGATGTGGTCGGTGCCGAGGCGCTTCAGTGACCCCTCCACCGAGATGCGCACGTTCTCCGCGCTGCCGTCGAGGCCCCGGCTGCCGTCGCCCCGATGCAGGATGGTGCCGAACTTGGTTGCGATCACCACCTTGTCCCGGCGCTGCCCGAGGGCCGTGCCGAGGAGCTCCTCGTTCAGGTATGGCCCGTAGATCTCGGCGGTGTCGAAGAACGTGACGCCCAGGTCGATGGCGCGGTGGATGGTGCGGATCGACTCGGCGTCGTCGGCGCGGGCGCCCGAGTAGAACGCCGACATTCCCATGCAGCCGAGGCCGATGCGCGAGACGTCGAGCCCTGCTGAGTTGCTGCCGCTGCCGAGTGTGATGTGCTTCATATGTTGCCTCCCGTGAGCAGGCTAGCCCCGATTCCCCGTACCCGCCCCTGACCACGTTCGGTCGGCTCGCTGGCGCTCCGGCGGTAGCGATCCGCCGCGGAGGGCGCGCCGAAACGTGGTCAGACCTGGCGACCGTGGGTCGGACGGCGTCAGACGCGGCGTGCAGACGCGGCCTGCAGGCGCGGCGGCAGACCCGCCGTGCAGACGCGGCGTGCAGACGCGGCGTGCAGACGCGTGGGGCGCGGTCAGGCGCCGGGGCGGACGCCGATCGGGATGGAGCCGGTGTTGGTGCCGTCGGCGGCGAGGGGCCTCGCCACGGGCAGCTTCCGTCCGCCGACCATCGCCGCGACATCCGCTGTGATCTGCTCGGGAGTGAGCCCGGCCGCGGCCAGGATCTCGCCGCGCGAGCCGTGCGCGAGGAATTCGTCGGGGAGGCCCAGCTCGGTGACCGGGGTATCGACGCCGGCGCCGCGAAGGTCCTGGCGGATGCGGGTTCCGATGCCGCCGACCCGCACGCCGTCCTCGATGCTCACCACCAGACGGTGCCGGGCGCCGAGCGTAATGACACTCTGCGGCACCGGGATCACCCAGCGCGGGTCCACCACGGTGACGCCGATGCCCTGCGCGGTGAGCCGGCCGGCCACATCGAGGGCGATCACGGCCATGGGTCCGACGGCGACGATCAGGACGTCCTGGCGGGGGTCGTCGGCGAGCACGTCGACGCCGTCGTCGAGGCGGCGCACGGCCGGCAGTTCCGACCCGACGCCGCCCTTCGGGAAGCGGATGACCGTGGGCGCGTCTTCCACGCGCACCGCCTCCGCGAGCTCCTCACGCAGCCGGGGCGCGTCACGCGGGGCCGCGAGGCGGATGCCGGGCACGACCTGGAGGATCGAGAGGTCCCACATGCCGTGGTGGCTGGGACCGTCGGGCCCGGTCACGCCGGCGCGGTCGAGCACGAAGGTGACGCCGGCCTTGTGCAGGGCGACGTCCATCAGCACCTGGTCGAAGGCGCGGTTCATGAAGGTGGCGTACAGGGCCACGACGGGGTGCAGGCCGCCGAAGGCGAGGCCGGCAGCGGATGTCGCGGCGTGCTGCTCGGCGATGCCCACGTCGTGCACGCGCCCGGGGAACCGCTCCGCCATGCGGTGCAGCCCGGTGGGCCGGAGCATCGCGGCCGTGATGCCAACGAGTCGTTCGTTGGCGGCCGCGAGCTTCACGAGCTCGTCGGCGAAGACGGACGTCCAGGACGGCGCGGTCGCGGACTCGATCGATTCCCCGGTCTCCGGGTCGATCTGCCCGACGGCGTGGAACTGGTCGGCGACGTCCTGCACGGCCGGGTCGTAGCCCTTGCCCTTCTGGGTGATGGCGTGCACGATCACCGGGGCGCCGTAGTGCTTGGCCTGCCGGAGTGCCTCCTGCATCGCCTCGACGTCATGCCCGTCGACGGGGCCGATGTACTTGATATCGAGGTTGGAGTAGAGCGCCTCATTGTTCGTGAACCGACTGAGGAAGCCGTGCAGGCCCCCGCGCACGCCGCGATACACGGCGCGGCCGGGGGCGCCCAGGTGGTCGAAGGCCTTGCGGCTGGTGACGTAGAGGTCGCGGTAGCTGCGGCGGGTGCGGACGGTGTTGAGGAAGCGCGCCATGCCGCCGATAGTCGGCGCGTAGGAGCGGCCGTTGTCGTTGACGACGATGATCAGGCGACGGTTGTTGTCGTCGCTGATGTTGTTGAGCGCTTCCCAGGTCATTCCGCCGGTGAGCGCGCCGTCGCCGACGACGGCGATGACGTGCCGGTCGTGCTGGCCGGTCATCTCGAAGGCGCGGGAGATGCCGTCGGCCCACGACAGCGAACTGGAGGCGTGCGAGCTCTCGACGATGTCGTGCTCGGACTCGCTGCGCTGCGGGTAGCCGGCCAGGCCTCCGGACTGGCGCATCCGGCTGAAGTCCTGCCGCCCGGTGAGCAGCTTGTGCACGTAGGACTGGTGCCCGGTGTCGAAGACGATCGCGTCGCGCGGCGAGTCGAAGACCCGGTGGATGGCGATGGTCGTCTCGACCACGCCGAGGTTGGGCCCGAGATGCCCGCCGGTCTTCGCGATCTCAGCGACCAGGAAGTCGCGGATCTCGCCGGCGAGCTGCACGAGCTGGTCCTTCGAGAGAGCATCGAGGTCGCGGGGACCGGTGATCGCCTCCAGAAGGGTCATGCCAACCGCCTTTCATGAAGCTGGGCGGACGCGCAGCTCGAATGCCTCGAGTCTACGCGCCCGCCCAGAGGGGGCTTCCCTGGCTACGCGGCCAGCGAACGCAGCACGTACTGCAGGATTCCGCCGTTACGGTAGTAGTCCGCTTCACCCGGGGTGTCGATGCGAACGACCGCGTCGAACTCGATCGTCTGCTTGCCGGCGGGCGAGTGCTCGCTCGGCGCGGCGACGACGTGCACGGTCTTGGGCGTTGCGCCGTTGTTCAGTTCCTCGATGCCCTCGATCGAAACGATCTCGGTGCCATCGAGCCCGAGCGAGTCAGCGCTCGCGCCCTCGGGGAACTGGAGCGGAATGACGCCCATGCCGATGAGGTTCGAGCGGTGGATGCGCTCGAAGCTCTCCGCGATGACCGCCTTGACGCCGAGGAGCACGGTGCCCTTGGCCGCCCAGTCGCGCGACGAACCCGAGCCGTACTCCTTGCCGCCGAAGATCACCAGCGGCGTTCCCTGCGCCTGGTAGTTCTCGGAGGCGTCGTAGATCGTCTCCTGCGGTGCGTCGGCCTTCGTGAAGTCGCGCGTGAAGCCGCCCTCGACGCCGTCGAGGAGCAGGTTCTTCAGGCGGATGTTCGCGAAGGTTCCGCGGATCATGACCTCGTGGTTGCCGCGGCGGGATCCGTAGGAGTTGAAGTCCTTGCGGTCCACGCCGTGCGCGGCGAGGTACTTACCGGCGGGGCTGTCGGCCTTGATCGAACCGGCGGGACTGATGTGGTCGGTCGTGACCGAGTCGCCGAGCTTCGCCAGCACGCGCGCGCCGGAGATGTTCGTCACCGGGGTGAGCTCCATGGTCATTCCCTCGAAGTACGGGGGACGACGCACGTATGTCGACTCAGGGTTCCACTCGAACGTGGCGCTGCTGGGCGTGGCCAGGCTCTTCCAGCGTTCGTCGCCCTCGAAGGCGCTCGCGTACTGGCGGAGGAACATCTCGGAGTCGATGGACTCGTCGATGGTCTTCTGCACCTCGGCCGGGTCGGGCCAGATGTCGCGGAGGTAGACCTCATTGCCCTCGGTGTCGGTGCCCAGCGACTCGTTGTCGAAGTCGAAGTCCATCGAGCCGGCGAGGGCGTACGCCACCACGAGTGGCGGGCTCGCCAGGTAGTTCATCTTCACGTCGGGGTGGATGCGGCCCTCGAAGTTGCGGTTGCCCGAGAGAACCGCCGTGACGGCCAGGTCGTTCTGGTTGACGGCCGCGGAGATCTCGTCCTCGAGCGGACCCGAGTTTCCGATACACGTGGTGCAGCCGTAGCCGACGAGGTAGAAGCCCAGGTCCTCGAGGTGACTGGTGAGGCCGGCCTTCTCGTAGTAGTCGGTGACGACCTTCGAGCCCGGCGCCAGGGTGGTCTTCACCCATGGTTTCGACTTCAGGCCCTTCTTGTTGGCGTTGCGCGCCAGGAGGCCGGCGGCGAGCATGACAGACGGGTTCGACGTGTTGGTGCACGACGTGATCGCGGCGATGGCGACCGAACCGTTGTCGATCGTGAAACCGCGGCCGTCTTTGAGGGTCACGTCGGTGGGCCGCTTCAGGAGGCGCTGCGTCTGCTCCGGCGCGCGGTCCGCGTCGGTGGTGTCGCGGAGCCGGTGCGCGGACTGCTCGTCCTGCGCCGTGAGCCCGGGCGGGTCGGAGGCCGGGAAGGAGTCCTCGATGGAGGCGTCGACGCCGGAGAGGCGAAGCGGCGCGTAGTTCTCCAGGTCGCGCTCGAACTGGGCCTTCGCCTTGGAGAGCTCGATGCGGTCCTGCGGGCGCTTCGGGCCCGCGATCGACGGCACGACGGTGCCGAGGTCGAGCTCGAGGTACTCGCTGTAGACGGGCTCCACGTCGGGGTCGTGCCACATCTTCTGCTCCTTGGCGTATGCCTCGACGAGAGCCACCTGGTCGGCGCTGCGCCCGGTGAGGCGCAGGTAGTCGAGGGTGACGTCGTCGATCGGGAACGTGGCAGCGGTGGAGCCGAACTCGGGGCTCATGTTGCCGATGGTCGCGCGGTTGGCGAGCGGCACCGATGCGACGCCGGAGCCGTAGAACTCGACGAGCTTGCCGACCACGCCGTGGCGGCGCAGCATCTGCGTGATCGTGAGCACGATATCCGTTGCCGTCACACCGGTGGGGATCGTGCCGGTCAGCTTGAAGCCGACGACCTTGGGGATGAGCATGGAGATGGGCTGGCCGAGCATGGCGGCCTCGGCCTCGATGCCGCCTACGCCCCAGGCGAGAACGCCGAGGCCGTTGACCATGGTGGTGTGCGAGTCGGTGCCGACGCAGGTGTCCGGGTAGGCCTGGACCGCGCCGCCCACCTCGCGCACCATGGTGACGCGGGCGAGGTGCTCGATGTTGACCTGGTGCACGATGCCGGTTCCCGGCGGGACGACCTTGAAGTCGTCGAACGCGGTCTGCCCCCAGCGCAGGAACTGGTAGCGCTCACCGTTGCGCTCGTACTCGATCTCGACGTTGCGCTCGAAGGCGTTCTCGGTGCCGAAGAGGTCGGCGATGACCGAGTGGTCGATGACGAGCTCGGCGGGGGCGAGCGGGTTGATCTTCTCGGCGTCGCCGCCGAGGGCGACGACCGCCTCGCGCATCGTGGCGAGGTCGACGATGCAGGGAACACCGGTGAAGTCCTGCAGGATCACGCGGGCAGGCGTGAACTGGATCTCGGTGTTCGGTTCGGCCGTGGGAACCCAGTCGCCGAGGGCGCGGATGTGCGCTTCGGTGATGTTGGCGCCGTCCTCCGTGCGGAGGAGGTTCTCCAGCAGCACCTTGAGGCTGTACGGAAGCTTCTCGTAGCCAGGGACCGCGTCCAGGCGGAAGATCTCATACTCGTTCGAGCCGACCTTCAGGGTGTCTTTGGCTCCGAAGCTGTTGACCGCAGTCTTGGTCGGCTCCGGATTCGGTTGCGCCGATAGTGTTGGCACGATTCCCTCTCCTTCGTAGGAAGCTGGCGGGGAGCCGCCGGCCGTTCTCAATGTTCGTGGCCCCGGGCCCGCTCGTCCAGCAAGGCTAGCCTAAGCCGCGTGCCGCGGAAGCGGCAGGTCCACCCACGCCAAACTATCTCGACGTCGAGATAACTCTAGTCCACTCGCGGGGTCACACGCTCACGGTAGAGCGAACGGACGACGAGCCACGAGACGACCAGAAGCGGCGCGTACAACGGGATGCCCATGAGCAGCTTCATGGCGCCGAGCCAGGCGATGTTGCCGGAGAAGTACAGCGGGAGTTCGACCGCCAGGCGCAGGAGGAACAGCCCGGCCCAGCAGTAGGTGAGGATCGTGAGCACGCGGCGCTTCACCGGGTCGCCGCGCCAGGCCACCCCGTCACCCATGAGGAAGCCCACGGCGAGTCCGATGAGCGGCCAGCCGACGACGGCGGAGACGAGGAACGCGAGCGCGTATGCGGCATTGGTGAGAAAACCGGTGACGTAGAAGTCCTCAGCGCGTCCGGTGATGAGCGACAGGACGGCGCTGATCCCGATGCCGGCGAGGCCGCCGAGCGCCGGCGTCACCGGCTGGCGCTGCAGGAGCCTCGCGAGCACGAAGAGAACGCCGAGCGCTACGGGGGCGGCGAGCGACAGCACGAGGTCTCGGGTGAGGGTGTACAGCACCACGAAGACCAGGCCGGGCAGCACCGCTTCGACGATGCCACGGATGCCGCCCATGGCGCCCAGGAGCACGTGGCCGGTGATCGGCTCGGTATCGGTCGCCGCTCCGAAGCCCGCGCGCCGTGCGGCCTGCGCGAGGCTGTCACCGAGCGCGGTGGGCACGGCGGGCTGCTCGTCTGGCTGTGGGACGCGTTCGGGTTCGGTGCTCATAGGGGTTCGAGGCTCACAGACGTTCGGTGCGCACAGGCGTTCGGTGCGCATAGGCGGATGCCGCGGGTCACGCCTCGGCGGTCTCGCCGCTCGGGGCCGTCGGCATCCGCAGCGGGATCAGGTCCCGCGGCGGCATGGGCGTGGTGCCACGCACGACGACGAGGCTGCGGAACAGTTCGTCGATCTTTGCCGCGGCCTCCGCGTTGACGGCGCCTTCGCCGGCGATCACGCCGCGGAGGAACCAGCGCGGGCCGTCGACGCCGATGAAACGGGCCAGGCGGGTGGTGCCGGTGGCTCCCTGGCCGGCGGCCACGGGGATCTCCGCGACGAGTTCGGGACCGAACGGCCCTTCGCGCAGGCTGGTCGAGCCGCCCTGCTTACCGATCTGGTCGGCGATCTGGTCGCGGATCTCGTGCCACAGCCCGCTGGAACGCGGCGCGGCGAACGGCTGCACCTGGAGGGTGGACTCCGCGTAGTCGAGGCCGACGGCCACGACGCGCTTGCTCTCCTCCTCGATCTCGAGGCGGAGGTGGAGGCCTTCGCGCGGCAGGATCTTGATGCCGCCGAGGTCGACGTAGGGCCGCACGGGGTTGGCTTCGGACTCGTCGAACGGGCCCTCGGTCTCGCGGTCCTCCGGTGCGGACTTCGGCATCGGTTCGGGGATGTCGCCTGGGATGTCGCTCATGAGGTTGCTCCTGACTGGTTCGGGTTCTGCCCCGCGGTGGCGTAGCCGGTGGATCCGAATCCCCCCTCGCCGCGCTGGCTGCCGGGCAGCTTCTCCACGGGGACGAAACGCGCCCGAACCACGGGCATGATCACCAGCTGGGCGATGCGGTCTCCCGCGGAGATGGCATACGGTTCTGTGCGGTCCGTGTTGAGAAGGGTGACCTTGATCTCGCCGCGGTAGCCGGCATCCACTGTGCCCGGCGAGTTGACCACCGTGATGCCGTGCTTACTGGCGAGGCCGCTGCGCGGGACGACGAAGGCGGCGTAGCCGTCTGGCAGTGCGATGGACACCCCGGTGGGGACCATCGCCCGCTCCCCCGGCGCCAGCTCCACCGACGCGGTCGCGTGCAGGTCGGCACCGGCATCTCCTGGGTGGGCGTACTGCGGTATGGCGGGCGCGTTGATAAGGACTTCGACGGTTTCTACCACGTGTCGAGGGTAGTGCAGATATCTGATCGAATAGAGCCATGCCGGAATATCACGAGAAACTGTGGCCGGCGCCGTGGCTGTTCGTGGCCACCGCGCTCGTCATACCCGCCAGCCTGCTGGTCTTCCTGCCCATCTCGCTGATCGCGGGCATCGTGACGGCGATCGTGCTGTACGTCGGCTGCGTGGTGCTCCTTCTCCTGTCTGCGCCCACGCTCGATGTGCGCGACGGGCGCCTCACCTGCGGGCCGGCACAGATCGACGTGAACCTGCTCGGGGAGGCAGAGGCGTTCGCCGACGCGGAGGCGACGCAGGAACGCGGCCCCCGGCTTGACGCCCGTGCCTGGCTGCTGCTGCGCGGCTGGGTGCAGCCGGTGGTGCGTATCCCCATCCTCGATCCAGACGACCCTGCCCCCTACTGGCTGGTGTCCACGCGGCACCCACAGAAACTGGCCGCCGCGATCAACGGATCGCGACGGCCAGTTCCAGGGAGCTGATGCTCCGCATTCACCGCCCTAGGCGGCGCACTCCAGGCAGATCGGGCCGAGCTTTGTCTCGTGCGAGACCTGCGAGCGGTGCTTGACGAGGAAGCACGAGACACAGGTGAACTCGTCGGCCTGCGGAGGCAGCACGACGACGTCGAGGTCGAGGTCGGAGAGGTCGGCACCGGGCAGTTCGAAGCCACCGGGGTTGTCGGCGTCATCGACGTCCACGACCCCTGACATCTTGTCGGGTACGCGCTCCTTCAGGGCCTCGATCGACTCCGAGTCGTCTTCGTTCTTGCGCGGTGCGTCGTAATCGGTTGCCATGCCCATCCATTTCAAGTAGCGCCGATCAAACCAAATCGGCGGCCATAGTTTGCACTATTCCGGGTGGAATAGCAAACCCCACTACAGGCCACCAAGGTCGGCTCCATCGTCAACTTTCGGCACGCCCGCCGTATTCCCCGAAAACGGGTGAGATCGTGACATTCTTGGGCGAACCAGTGATCGCGAGAGGGCTTTCGCCATGCAGGAATTGAAGGTTATCGGAGTCGAGAACGGCGCGCTGCTCGCAGCGAGCGAAGAGGGTGATCGTTTCCGAATCGTCATCGATGAGGTTCTCCAGTCCCGGATCCGCCAGTCGCAGGCTGACTCGACGACGGGCCCGAAGCTGTCGCCCAAGGAGATCCAGGCGCACATCCGTTCCGGCATGTCGGCGGACGACGTCGCGGCCGTGACCGGCGCCTCGGTGGAGTACGTGCGCCGCTTCGAGGGCCCGATCGTGGCCGAGCGGGAGCACATGGTGGCCTCTGCCCTGAGCGTGCCGGTGCACGCCTCACCCGAGCCCGACCCGGCCGACGAGGAAGTGAACTTCGGCACCGTCATCCGTGAGCGCCTGGCATCGCTTGGTGCGCAGAACGAGCGCTGGGCGAGCTGGAAGGAACCCGACGCCGGTTGGATCGTGAAGGTCTCCTTCACCGCCGATGAGATCGACCACGATGCGCGCTGGTCGTTCGACCCGAAGAAGAACCTGCTCTCCCCACTGGGCGGCGAGGCGATCGCCCTGTCCCAGCAGGGCGAACTGAAGGGCGGGCTGATCCCGCGCCTGCGCGCCGTGGGGCCGGACACCGGTCTCGAGGCGTCCCGCTTCGACAGCGCCGCCTTCACCTTCAAGGAGCCACTGACCGACGAGGCGCCGGAGGCGGCGGGCCATGTCGAGCCCATCCCCTACGGGCACAAGATCACGACGACCGACGCCGTGTCGCGCGCGGCCATCAAGCGAGCGGATGAGCCGGCGCAAGGCATGAGCGAGACCGCCGACCTGCTGAAGGCCTTGCGTCGCCGTCGGGGCGAGCGCGAGGCCGCCGGACACAGCGAGCACGGCGCATCCCACGGCGCGGCATCCGAGGGCGGCGAAGCGGCCCCCCGCACCGGCCCGGTGCAGGTACTGGAAGAGACGGCGCCCTACGACATCAGCAGCCTGAACGAGTCGGTCGCCGACGAGGCTCCGGCGCCGGCCAAGCCCGGCGCCGAACCACCCGCGGCGGCCCCACAGGCGCGGCCCAATATCTGGGCGGCAACGGCGGCGAAGGCGCAGGCCAGGAACGCCGGCGGCGGCCACGCCAAGCGAGGCCGCGCGTCGATGCCGAGCTGGGACGAGATCGTCTTCGGCGCGCGCACCACCGACGACGACCCGGCCTGAGCCGGCTCCCCGAGGGGTGCGCGCTTCCAGACAGGACGTCCTCGCTCTACGCCTGCGTGCGCACGGACTGGCCGGTGACGGCCTGCCATCACCCGCGGCCGTCGTCGAGCGGATGCTCGCGGTGCAGGCCCAGGACTTCCGTGCGGCCTTCTGGGCGCTCGGCGTGCGCTCCCCCGCCTCCACGGCCGCCGACGTGTCGGCGGCGATCGACAACGGCAGCATCGTGCGCTCCTGGCCCATGCGCGGCACCCTCCATTTCGTGCCGCCGGCAGAGCTCGGCTGGATGCTGGCGCTCACCACGCCACGCCTGCTCGCCAAACAGCGCACCCGGCGGGCCCAACTCGGGATCGACGAGCACGATGTCGAGCGGGCGCGGGAGGTTGCTGTGGGCGCCCTCGAGGGTGGGCACGAACTGACCCGGGCCGGATTCCTCCGGACGCTGGAAGAGAACGGGATCGACACCGCCGGCCAGCGCGGCTACCACCTGATCTGGCACCTCGCGCAGACCGGAACGCTGTGCTGGGGCCGGACGGAGGGGACGGCCCAGGTGCTGGTTCTCTTGGATGAGTGGGTGCGCGAACCGCGCATGCTCGAGCGGGACGAGGCCCTCGGCGAGTTTCTCGTGCGCTACCTGCGCGGCCACGGCCCGGCGACCCTCAAGGACTTCGCGTGGTGGTCGCAACTGACCATGATCGACGCGAAAACCGCGCTGGCGGTAGCCGGCGATCGGCTCGGCGAGCTGCGGCTGGGCGACGTGACCCTCTATTACGAGTCCGACACGAACGCGAACACCAACGCGAACACAGACGCGAACACAGACGCGAACACCCACGCGAACACCCACGCGGCGTTCTCATCGCCGCCTCCGCCGCGCGACGCCGTCCTCGCGCTGCCGGCTTTCGACGAGTACCTGCTCGGCTATCAGAACCGCGACCACGTCATCGATGCCGAGCTGTTCGAGCGGGTGGTTCCCGGGAAGAACGGCATGTTCCTGCCCATCATGGTTGCGGGAGGACGGATCGCAGGCACGTGGCGCACCACGCGCGCCGCCCGGTCACTGGGAGTGCGGCCGGAGCCGTTCGCGGCGCTGTCGCAACGACGCCTGGCGGGCTTTGAGCGCAGCATCCGTCGCTACTCGCACTTTCTGGGGACGACCATCAGCGTCACACCCGCGGCAGTGAACGGCGGTGACGCTAGCCTGTGAAGGTGCGCTGGATCGCGAACCTGAGAGCCAAGAACCGGCTGCCGCTTGTGCAAGTGGTGAAGACCTCGGTGGCGACCATCCTGGCGTGGGTGATCGCCCAGATGCTGCTGCCGACGGCGCTCCCGATCTTCGCGGCGATCGCCGCGCTGCTCGTCGTGCAGCCGAGCATCAACCAGTCAGTGGGCAAGGCGGTGGAACGCAGCCTCGGGGTGATCGGCGGAGTGCTGGTCGCCCTCGGCATCGGACTGCTGTTCGGGCAGTCGACCTGGATCGTGCTGCTCACCATCGTGCTGTGCATCCTGCTCGCGTGGGCGCTTCGGCTCACGCCGGGATCCTCCAACCAAATTCCGATCAGTGCCATGCTGGTGCTCGCCATCGGTGCCAACACCCCGAACTATGCTCTGGACCGCATCATCGAGACCGTGCTCGGGGCGGCGATCGCGCTCGTGGTAAACCTCCTGATCGTGCCGCCGGTGCTGCTCGGGCCGGCCCACGAGTCCATCACCCTGCTGGCCGAGGAGGTCGCGCAGACCCTTGAGCGGGTGGCGACGGCGCTGCGCGTTCCGCAGTCCGAAGCGGCGCTGCAGGAGCTCATGATCACAGCCCGACTGCTGCGTCCGATGCTCGTCGCCAGCGACAAGGCGGTCACGGAGGCCGAGGAGAGCCTCACCCTCAACCCACGGCAGGCGAAACCCCGGGAGCAGCTCGCCACCGACAAGGCACTCCTCTCTCGACTGCGCAGCCTGGTCACGCGAACGATCGGCATGACGCGGGCGCTCCGCGACCATTACGACGACGCACTCCACCTCGAGCCGACCGTGCAGGCATTCTCCCTCGAGCTGGAGCGGGCCGTGCATGACCTGCGACTGCTGGCCCGCGACACTGAATCGACCGTCGCCAGCGATCGGGGCCGCCAGGAGGAGCTTGCCCTGACCGCTCCGCTGAGGATCGCGACCCCGCACCCGCAGCACTGGATCCTGATCGGCTCGCTGATGGAGGACCTGCGCCGGGTGCGCGAGGAGATCCTCGGCGAGTAGGCTGCGGCCATGCGCGCACGGACGACGACGTCAGCGAGGGAACGCGCATCCGCTGCGGCCGCTGACATCGATCGTCAACCGGTGTCGACCCGTCGCCTGGAGGGCTTCACCGACGGCGTCTTCGCCATCGCGGCGACGCTGCTCGTGCTCGACATGAGCACGGCCGACTTCGGCCGCATCGCCTCTGAGCGTGACCTCGTCGACGCGCTTGTGGCGATCGCGCCGTCTGTGCTCAATGTCGCCATCAGTTTCTTGCTGCTGGGGCTGCTCTGGTCGATCCACGTGCGGCAGTTCGAGCACATCGTGCGCGTCGACGGCGCGCTGATCTGGCTGAACACCCTCAGGCTGCTCGGTGTGGTCCTGGTTCCGTTCGTCACGAGTCTCAACGACGACTTCAGCGACTACCTGGCCGGGCGGATGGCGCTGCCGGTGGTGTTCCTCGCCGTCGTGGTGCTGAGCGCCTGGCAGTGGTTCTATGCGAGCGCGCCCGGGCGCGGGTTCCTCGACGACATGTCGGAGGTGCTGGTGCACAACAGCCGGGTCAACGCAGTGACCGCGGTGGCCATCGCCACCGCGGTCGTCGCGTTGTCGAGCCTCATCGGCTCGTTCGCCTTCCTGCTGTTCGCACTCGATCCCGTCATCTCGCAGCTGCTGCGGCATGCGGGGATCGTGCGAGACGCTAGTCCTGGTTCAGAACCGCCTGCAGCTCGAGGGTGATCGTCACCTTCTCGCCGAGGAGCACGCCGCCGGTCTCGAGGGCTGCGTTGTAGGTGAGGCCGAAGTCCTCACGGTTGATCTCGGTGCGGGCGGACGCGCCGGCCTTGTAGTTGCCGTAGGGGTCGCCGCCGAAGCCGCCGAACTCGAACTCGAAGGTGACGGGCTTGGTCACGCCCTTGATGGTGAGGTCACCGTCAACGAGGAAGTCGCCCTTGACCTGGCGAACGCCGGTCGAGACGAAGTCGATGGTCGGGTAGGTCTCGGCGTCGAAGAAGTCGCCGGTGCGCAGGTGGCCGTCGCGGTTGGGCTCGTTGGTGTTGATCGAGGCGACGACAGCGGATGCCGTGACGGTGGAGTCGAGCGGGTTCGGTGCGGTGACGAACGTGGCGTTGAACTGTTCGAACTTTCCCTTCACCTTGCTGATCATGATGTGGCGGATGCTGAACCCGACCTCGCTGTGCGTGGGGTCGATCGTCCAGGTGCCGGCCTTGTATCCGGGGATCTCGGTGGTGATGATGTCGCTCATGCGTTCTCCTCTACGTTGTGGCGGGCGCTCGTGCTGCCCACAGGTATATGCAAGTGCATAGAAGTGCGGGATATTCCGCATCCGTCGGAATTCTTTCGGGACTGCCAGCGTGGCGGGTTAGGCTCGTCGGTCGAGACGGGAGGTGCGATGCCAGCCATGCCCGATGCCGCGGCCGAGGCGGTGCTCATCGCCGGCGCCGGACGCGCGATCCTCTTGCAGATCGCGAACCCGGGCGTGGGTCGCGGGGTCGCGGAGCACAGTGACTTCGCCTCGCGCCCGCTCGACCGCCTGCACGCCACGCTCACCTTTGTGTATGCGGTGGCGTTCGGCACGCCCGAGGAGATCGCCTTCGTGCGTCGCCGCGTGAGCAGCGCGCACCGCCCCGTGCACAGTAAGGCCGGGTCGCCGCCCTACACGGCGTTCGACCCGAAGCTGCAGCTCTGGGTGGCTGCGACCCTCTACGACACGGCGATGACCGTGCACCGGCACGTGTTCGGAGCGGCCGACGACGTGCTCGCCGACCGGCTCTACGCTGCCTATGCGGACCTGGGCACGGCGTTGCAGGTGCCCCTCGGTCTGTGGCCGCCCGACCGCACCGCGTTCGAGCGCTACTGGGCCGAGCAGGTGGGGCAGCTGACAACGGATGCCGCCACGCGTCGCGTCGCGCACCAGTTGCTGTGGCCGCCAATCGGCCCGCTGCCGCTGCGGGCGACGATGCCGCTCGCCAGGCTCCTCACCCTGGGTCTCCTACCCCCGGCTGTTCGCGACCTGTTCGGGTTCGGCTGGACCAGGCGGCAACAGTGGCTGTTCAACACCGTGATAGCGGTGACGCGTGGCGTGTATCCGCGTCTCCCCCGGCTGCTTCGGCAGTGGCCGAAGCGCCACTACCTGCGGCAGTTGCGGCGGCAGGTGCTCGCCGACGGTCGCGCGGCGGCCGGCAACAGCGGCGGCTGATCGCATCTGCTCGCGGGTGCTCGGATCAGGTCAGCGGGCCGCTTGCGGGCCTCGGTACTCGTCCTCGGTACTCGTCCTCGGTACTCGTCCTCGGTA
>NZ_RDSR01000005.1 GCF_003716325.1 Cryobacterium tepidiphilum
AGGGACTCGACATCCAGAAGCTGACGCTGACCATCATCACGACCCTGCATGAAACAAGTCTTAACCCAACCAACCGACCACCCCAGAGGCGCGCCTTAAACCGCCGAATTGTTCAGCAGCCTCCTAGGGAGAGTTGGCCCCTCACGTGGTGAGCACCTTCTGGATGCGCTGCAGCGAGACACTCTCCGCGGCGCGCAACTCCTGCGCGAACAGGCTGATGCGCAGTTCCTCGATCATCCAGCGCGCCCGCGTCAGGTTGGGGGCAGCGGATGCCGGCAGCGGCAGCGTGCCGCCGGCGTCGGTGAAGCGCGCGAGCGCGGCCTGTGCCTCGTTCATCCACACCCGGTCCCGGCCGGGGTTCCCCTCCAGCTTGCCCACCCGGGCGGTGATGCCGGCGAGGTAGCGCGGCAGGTGCCGCAGCTGGGCGAGGCCGGTGGCGCTGACGAACCCGGGGTAGACCAGCGCGTCCAGCTGGGCACGGGCATCCGTCAACGCGGGAAGCAGGGCCATGCTCGTCGCGCCCTTGAGCGACTTGTCGGCGGCGCGCGCGGCGGTGAGGATGCGGGCGACGAGCCCGACGGTCTCGAACATGGCGTCCATGACGACGCCCGACACCCGGTCGCGGATGCTCTCGAACTCGGCGCGCATGAACACCTGCCCGCCCGGCTTCACCCGCTGCAGCACGTCGTCGACACATGCGGCGAGGCAGTCGTCGAAGAGGGCCTGCGTTGAGCGGTAGGGGCTGGTGGCGAGGCTCAGCTTCTCGGCGCCGGTGAGGTGCTGCTGCACGTAGGCGACCGGCGATGGCGTGGCCAGGAGCAGCAGCCGGCGAACACCGGCCGGGAGGGTGCGCGCCTGCTCCGCCTCGGTGCTCATCAGCCGGATGGCGACAGAATCGCCCTCGTCGATGAGGGTCGGGTAGGCGCGGATGACGTTCTTCGCCTGCCCGGCGCCGGCCTGTTCGGTGTCGATGAAGCGGGGGAGCTCGCCGAAGTCCCAGGTGGTGAGGCCGGTGCGCTCGATCGCGTGCGGGGCGCTGGCAACGGATGCCGCCGCCACGCTTTCGCGCGCCAGGCTGCCGAGTCGCCGCTGCAGGTCGCGGAGGTCCTTGCCGTCAGCGACGGAGCGGCCACGCTCGTCGACCACGCGGAACGACATGCGCAGGTGGGCGGGAATGCGGGCGAGGTCGAAGTCGGCGGAGGTCACGCGCACGTGCGTGAGCCGCTGGATGAGCGTGGCGATCGTATCGGTGAACGGCACGTCGAGGTCGGGCTCGGGCGGGAGCTCGGCGAGCAACCGGGCCGCCCAGTCGGCCGCCGGCACGACGTTGCGGCGGATGGCCTTCGGCAGGGACTTGATCAGGGCGGTGACGAGGTCGGCGCGGAACCCGGGCACCTGCCAGTCGAACCCGGTGGGGGAGAGCCGGGCCAGGAGTGGGAGTGGCACCTGCACGGTGACGCCGTCGTCCTCGGAACCCGGTTCGAAGCGGTAGCTGAGCGCGAACTGCTGGTCCGCTTGCCGCCACACGGGCGGAAAGAGCGTCTCGTCGACATCGGGCGCATCCTCGGGGAGGAGCGTCTCGGCCGTCATCGTGAGCAGGTCGGGCGTCTCCTGGCGCGCCGTGCGCCACCAGGTCTCGAACGACCGGGTGGAGGAGACGTCGGCGGGAATGCGCCGGTGGTAGAACTCGAACACCGCCTCGTCGTCGAAGAGGATGTCGCGGCGCCGGGTGCGCTCCTCGAGCTGTGCGAGCTCCTCACGAAGGGCGCGGTTGGCCGTGTCGAACGCGCTCAGCCGCCGGTCGAGGCGCTCGATGTCCCACTCGCCCTGCACGAGGGCGTGACGGATGAACAGGTCGCGTGCGTATTCGGGGTCGACGCGGGAGAACTGGATCCGTCGGCGGGGAATGATCGGCACGCCGTAGAGGGTCACGCGCTCATAGGCGACGACGGAGCCCTGCTTCTTCTCCCAGTGCGGCTCGGAGTAGCTGCGCTTGCAGAGGGAGCCGGCCAGCGGTTCGGCCCAGGCGGGGTCGATCGCGGCGTTCATGCGGGCGAACAGCCGGCTCGTCTCGACGAGCTCGGCGCTCATGACCGCGTTGGGCTGCTTCTTCGCCAGCGCGGAACCGGGGAACAGGACGAAGCGCTGTTGCCGGGCTCCGATGTAATCGCGCTTGGCGGTGTCTTTCAGGCCGAGGTGGGAGAGCAGGCCGGCGAGCAGTGACCGGTGGATGCCGTCGGGGTTGACCGCCGGTTCACCCAGGTGCAGGCCGAGCGGCTTGGCGAGCTGGCGGAGCTGCCGGTAGACGTCCTGCCATTCGCGCACGCGCAGGTAGTTGAGGAACTCGTTCTTGCACAGCCTGCGGAAGGCGCTGGAGCCGAGCTCCTTCTGCTTCTCCTCAAGGTAGTTCCAGAGGTTCAACAGGGTGAGGAAGTCGCTCGTGGGGTCGACGAACCGGGCGTGGCGTTCGTCGGCCTGCTGCCGGCGCTCCAACGGGCGCTCCCGCGGGTCCTGGATGGTGAGGCCGGCGACGATGGCGAGCACCTCGCGGCTGGTGCCCTGCGCCTTCGACTCGACGACCATGCGTCCGAAGCGCGGGTCGATGGGGAGCTTGGCGAGCTGGTGACCCACCCGGGTGAGGCGGCTGACCGCCGTGGACTTCGCATCCCGGTTCTCGATCGCGCCGAGCTCGGCGAGGAGGTCGAGGCCGTCTTTGATGCCGCGGGAGTCGGGCGGGGTGAGGAACGGAAAGGCGGCGATGTCGCCGAGGCCGAGGGAGATCATCTGCAGGATGACGGCTGCGAGGTTGGTGCGGAGGACCTCCGGCTCGGTGTACTCCGGGCGGCGGTTGAAGTCCTCCTCGGAGTACAGGCGGATCGCGATGCCGTTGCTGGTGCGGCCGCTGCGGCCCGAGCGCTGGTTGGCGGAGGCCTGTGAGATCGCCTCGATCGGCAGCCGCTGCACCTTGGAGCGCGCGCTGTAGCGGCTGATGCGGGCGGTGCCGGCGTCGATCACGTACTTGATGCCGGGCACGGTGAGGCTGGTCTCGGCGACGTTCGTGGCCAGCACGATGCGGCGGCGCACGCCGGCGATCGTCGACGGCTGGAAAACCTTGTGCTGGTCGGCGGCGGAGAGGCGGCCGTAGAGCGGGAGCACCTCTGTTGGGGCGGTGCGGCCGGCGGAGGCGAACTTGCCGTTCAGTGCGTCGGCGGCGTCACGGATCTCATTCTCACCGGAGAGGAACACGAGCACGTCGCCGGTGGATTCGCGTTCCAGCTCGTCGAGGGCGGCGCTGATGCCCTCGATGTAGTCGCGGTCGACGGATGCCGTGGCCGGGCCACCGGCATCCGTTTCGTCGCTGTCGTCGTCGGTCTCGGCCTCGGCGACGAGCGGCCGATAGCGGATCTCGACCGGGTAGGTGCGGCCGGACACCTCGATGATGGGCGCAGGGGTGCCGTCGGGTTTCGCGAAGTGCGCGGCGAAGCTCTGCGGGTCGATGGTCGCAGAGGTGATGATGACCTTGAGGTCGGGGCGCTGGGGGAGGAGCTGACGGAGGTAGCCGAGCAGGAAGTCGATGTTGAGGGTGCGCTCGTGGGCCTCGTCGATGATGATGGTGTCGTATTTGCGCAGCAGCTTGTCGCGGTGCATCTCGTTGAGCAGGATGCCGTCGGTCATCAGCTTGATGCGGGTGTCGGCGCCGACCTTATCGGTGAAGCGCACCTGGTAGCCGACGAGCTGGCCGACTTCCTGGCCGAGCTCGTCGGCGATGCGCTCGGCGATAGTGCGGGCGGCGAGGCGGCGCGGTTGGGTGTGGCCGATGCTCTCGCGGCCGAGCTCGAGGCAGATCTTGGGCAGCTGCGTGGTCTTGCCCGAGCCCGTGGCCCCGGCGACGATGACGACCTGGTTGTCGCGGATCGCCTCGGCGATGTCAGCGCGCTTCTGGCTGACCGGAAGCTCCGGGGGGAAGGTGATCTGCGCGGGAATCATGAGCCCTCCATCCTATTGCGCCTCGCCCTGCTCCCGGCCGCGTGCTGCGCCGACTGCTGCGCCCGGAGGATGGTGCCGCGTTTTCGTTGTCGCTGACCGGCGCTGCCCCGATGATCGTGAAGTCAAAAGTGGGAGCGACAGCGATTAAGCGGAGAATGTTACGCTCAAAGGATGGATCGAGAGCTACCGGGGGCGCAGCGCACTGAGCTGACGCCGGGAGCGCGGCGCATCGAACCGGCCGCGAACCTGGCGACGCCGGTGGCGGGCATGCGCGGGCGTGTGCTCGATACGGTGCTGCAATCCGTCGGCCCGATCGACGCCGCGGGAGTGGCTGCGCAGCTGGGCCTGCATGTCACAACTGTGCGGTTCCACCTGGATCAGCTCGAGCGCGCGGTGCTGATCCGGCGGTCGGTGGAGCGCGTCGGATCTCGCGGACGCCCGCGCGTGGTGTTCGCGCCAGCGCCGTCCGCTCGCGTGGAGGGTGCCCAGCGCGACTTGACCGACGCGCTCGTCAGCGCCCTAAGCGACGACGCTGACGGCGGCCGGGGCAGGGCCATCCGGGCGGGTGAGGCGTGGTCGGAGCAGTTCGAGCCGACATTGACCGAGGCAGCGGCGGAAGGCGGCGCCGCGGCATCCCTTGTGGCGCTTCTCGACACGCTCGGCTTCGACCCGCAACTCTCGACCGTCGAGGAGGCAGCGGTCGAGGATCGAGCGGCGAGCCTGGAGGCGACCCGCTCGATCGAACTGCACGCATGCCCGTTCCGGGACGCGGCCCGGCGCAAACCCGGCGTCGTATGCTCGGTGCACCTCGGGCTCCTGCGCGGGGCGTCCCGCGCGCTCGGCCACGACCCGGACGACACCGGACTCCGCCCGTTCGTCGAGCCCGAGCTGTGTGTCGTCGACGTGAACGGCGACTGGCGCTAGCTGCCGGCCCGGCTACGCGGGCGCATCCGCAGCCCGCACCGGCCCGGTCCCCATGGCAGCGTAGGCCGACCGCGAGTGGATCGAACCGAATTCGCTGCCCGACTGGCCCTGCAGCCGGCGATGGATCGACCCGGCGATGCGTCGCGCCTGCAGCTTCGCGAGCTCCGCCTTCTCCCCGGCGAAGTGTTCGTCGACGTTCCGAACCCAGATCGACAGCCAGCGGTCGAAGTGCTCGCCGGTCAGCAGCACCTTCTTGTTCAGGTTGAGATGCAGCGCCAGGGTGTTCCTGCGGTACAGTCCAGCGCGGAACAGCACGGTCTCCCAGAAGTCGCACATGATCGGCATGTGGTGGTCGAGGTCCATGTGCGCGATCTCGGTGAAGATCGGCCCCAGGAGCTCGTCCGCGAATGCGCGCCGGTAGAACTCCTTCACCAGGCCGTAGACGTCGTCGCGGTTCTGCAGGTCGGGGAGCGTCGCATCCATGCCCTCAACGATATCCAACATAAAACGGATGATGTTACGTTTAATCCATGAAGCAGCCCATTGAGTTGACGGATGCCTCGGCGCGCCCCGGACATAGCTGCGAGTGCGGCATCCTCGACGAGCCCGACTATCCCGCCTTCGACGTGCGCCCAGTGCCGCACGCTATCCGGCACGCGACCGTCTTCGGCGCCCTCGAGTCAATCGCCGTCGGCGGCGGACTCATCCTGGTGGCGCCGCACGACCCGCTGCCGCTCCTCGCCCAGATTGAGGACCGTATGCCGGGCCGCTTCGCCGTGAGCTACCTCGAGCGCGTCCCGGAGGCCTGGCGCCTGCTCTTCGTGCGCCCGCTTCCCGTGCGGCAGTGAGCGCCGAGGTGGTGCCGGCCCCGGCGCCGGTCGGCGACCGACCCCGGCCGGGCGCCTGCTCGATCTTCGGCACGGCATCCATCATTGTCGGCGGCCTCGTCGCAGCGGTGACCTCGCCGCTGCAGCTGGCCCACGGGTCGTGGGCGGCCGCCTACCTCGTGCTGGTGAACGGCGTGGCGCAGATCGCGCTCGGGGCGTCGCAGGCGGCACTCGCCGCAAAGCCCTCGCGGGCCGCCGTCGTCGGCGAACTCGTGGCGTGGAACGCCGGGAGCGCAGCTGTCATCGGCGGAACGCTGATGCGCCTCCCGCTCATCGTCGACGCGGGCGGGCTCCTGCTGGTCATCGCCCTCGCCATGATGATCGCCACCGTGCACGGCAAGGCCGCCGGCCCGGGGTGGGCGCTCTGGACGTACCGGCTGCTGCTGGTCATCGTGCTGGTGAGCATTCCGATCGGGCTCGTGCTGGCCCACCTGCGCGCGGCATAGCGAAAGCCTTGCGCGCACGGGCAGCCTCAATCGCGGAGCGGCGAGCCGACCACGTCGAAATAGTGGCTCGTCATCTGCCCGGAGAGCAGTGGCATGGCCTCGGCTATGCCGGCTCGCACCGATTCGAGGTCGAGAGACGCCCGGTGCGCCTCCTCGGTTTCCCACAACTCGGCGACGAACACCGTGTCGGCTTCGTCGTCACGGATGCCGACCTCATACAAGAGGCAGCCGGCCTGCGCGAGCTCGTCGCCTCGTCTCGTGAGAAGAGCGACCAGCTCGTCCCGTCGACCGGGTTTCGTCCCGAGGGTCCCCAAGCGAGCATGTGTCATCCGTCGATTCTCGATCATCACCGGCGGTGAGGCCAAACCTGCGGGAGGGCAACCATCTGTTGCGGCCGCAGAGTAGTTTGTGTTACAAAGTTCCCATGGAAGAACACGAGGACCTGAGCCCGCAGCGGATGCTCCAGCTCCTGGGCGAGCAGCAGCGACATGTCGAGCGCGCCCAGCTCGCCCCGGTCCCATGGCTCTACGGCACGTGGGGTGTCGCCTGGCTTGTGGGCTTCCTCGCCCTGTGGTCGACGAGCCCGGCTGGGAACCCCTGGTTCACGGTGCCCGGCCCCCTCGCTGCGGGCGTGTTCGGGGCACTTATCACCTCGTCCGTGGTCGCCTCGGCGATCATCGGATCACGGATCAACCGCGGTGTGCGAGGAACCTCAACGTTCGGCGGCGTCGTCTACGGCCTCTCCTGGCCGCTCTGCGGAACGGCGTTCGCCCTCGTCGGCACCGGGCTGATCGCCAACGGCATGTCCAGCGAGCTCGCCAGCATCTACTTCCCGTCCGCATACGCGCTGATGTGCGGGGCCCTCTACCTCGGCGGGGCGGCGCTCTGGCGCGACGGCGGACAGCTTGCCGTGGCGATCGCGCTCCTGGCCGTCGGGGCTATTGCGCCGTACTTCGGCGCTCCGGGCAACAACCTCTTCATGGCACTGGCCGCCGGCGGAACCTTCCTTGCCGCCGCTGTCGTGGTCGCGAAGAACCCCACGCGGGGCCGGTGACGCGTGGACGAACTCGACCCCGTCATCCACGCCGCCGCGCGGCTGAAGATCACGGCAAGCCTTGCCACGCTCGCTGCCGGCGACCGCATCGCCTTCGCCCGGCTGCAGGAACTGCTCGGCATGACCGCCGGCAACCTCTCCACACATCTGCGGAAACTCGAGGATGCCGGTTACGTCGAGGCCGTGAAGACCCACCAGGGACGCACTCCGGTGACCTGGCTTGCGCTGACCCGCACGGGGCGGCGCGCATTCGAAGACTATATGGAGGCCCTGCGGGGCCTGTTGGGAGAATCCGTATGACCACCCTCGCCCGGCTGCAGAACGTCTCGCGACGATTCGGCGACGTTCTGGCCGTCGATGACGTCAGCCTCGACATCGACTCCGGCACGATTCTGGGGCTCCTCGGCCCGAACGGCGCCGGCAAGACGACCCTGATCTCCCTGCTCGAGGGGCTCCGGCGCCCGAGCAGCGGCACCGTCGAGCTGTTCGGCGGTTCGCCCCGCGACCACCGCACACGCCAGGCCCTCGGCAGCACCCCGCAGGAGACCGCTCTGCCGGCCACTCTCAGGGTCGGGGAGGTCATCGACTTCGTCGGCCGGCATTTCGACGCGCCCATGACAACGGATGCCGTCGCCGGCGAGTTCGGGCTGGGCGACGTGTTGAAACGGCAGACCGGCTCCCTTTCCGGTGGCCAGAAGCGCCGGTTGAGCGTGGCGCTGGCCTTCGTCGGCCGGCCGAAGCTGGTGCTGCTCGACGAGCCCACCACGGGCCTCGACGTCGATGCGCGCCGCACACTCTGGGACGCGCTGCGCTGCCAGCACGAGAACGGCGCGACCGTGGTCGTCACGAGCCACTACCTCGAGGAGATCGAGGCGCTCGCCCAACGCGTCGTCGTCATGGGGCACGGGCGCGTGATCGCCGATGACACGCTGCCGGCCGTGCTCGACCGCGTCGCGCTCCGTCAGGTGCGGCTGTCCACCCCCGAGCCCGGCCGCATCGCGGCCCTGCCCGGAGTGGCGAGCCAGGAAGCGTCCGACGACGGAACGACCACCTTCTACGTGCAGGACTCCGATGCCCTGATCGTCGACCTCGTGCGCGCCGGCATCCGCTTCGCCGGTCTGACCGTGCGCGGGGCCACCCTCGAGGAGGCCTTCCTCACCCTCACCGCCCACGACGAGTTGGAGGTTGTCCGATGAGCACCGCCGGCCTCACCCTGCTGCACGCCAAGTACAACCTGCTCGAGACCTCCCGCGTGCCGGTTGCACTGATCGGTTCGCTCGTGTTCCCGTCGCTCGCGCTGCTGTTCTTCGTGGTGCCGCAGCGCACGGTCGCCGACAACGCGCTGTTCGCGACCCAGGCGGTGATCTCGCTCAGCGTGTTCGCCGTGATGTCGAACTCCCTGTTCAGCTTTGGGCTGACCATCTCCGAGAACCGGGAGAAGCCGTGGGACCCGTACCTCCGCACCCTGCCCGCTCCCGGAACGGCCCGCGTGCTGGCGCAGGTGCTCTCCACCGGCACCATGGGGGTCGCCGCGATCATTCCTGTGGCCGTGATCGGCGGCCTGTTCACCGCGGCGGAGGCGTCGCCGTTCCGCATTGTGGCCGGGTTCGTCGCGCTCGCCGTCTCGTCGCTGCCGTTCATGTTCATCGGCATCGGCATCGGATACGCGCTGTCATCGAAGGCGGCGATCGCGGTCGTGCAGATCGTCATGTTCGCCCTCGCCTTCACCGGCGGCCTGTTCCTGCCGCCGATGCTGTTCGCGGACTGGCTGGACACGCTGTCGAGATTCCTTCCGTCGCGTGAGGCGCGCGAACTGGTGATCTGGGCGGTGCAGGGCGGCACGCTGGAACCGTGGACCTGGATCGGCATCCTGGCCTGGATCGCGGCAACGTTCGCCCTGGCGCTCGTGCTGTTCCGTCGCGATGAGGGCCGCCGGTATCGATGACAGCGGATGCCGCGCAGCGGCCGCACTCACACGCCACACCCTCGACCGCGGTCGAACCCCTGAGCTACTTGCCGTGGGTCTGTTCGAGTTGGTCGGTGAGTCGGGTGGGTGATTTGGTGGCGGGTCGCCATCGTCCGGTTCTGTCGATCCAGGGTGGTGCTTTGATCTGTGGTGACCCGTCGATCATGCGGATTTCCCACCCGGATGTTTCGATGGTGCGGTGGTGGAACCAGCACAAACACACGCCTTTGCTCGTGTGGGTGGGTCCGCCGTCCCGGTCGGGCCAGACGTGGTGGATTTCGGTCCACGCGGCGGGGATGTCACAGCCGGGGATGATGCAGCCGCCGTCGCGGAGCATGATCGCGCGGCGCTGGGCCCGGTTGAAGGTGCGTTCCTTGGTGCCGAGTTCGACGATCTTGCCGTTTTTCTTGAGGACGACTTTTTGGAGTCCGCCGGCGCAGATCATCTGCCGCACCGCGTCCATCGAGATGGGTGTCTCCACCCCGTCGATGTGCCCGACACCGGTGCCCTGTTCGAGGTCTTCCTGGCGGACGCTGACCAACACGGTCGGGGCGTCTCCGGCGATGGTGGGGGTGTCGGCGGCTTTCGCGGCGGTGGCGACGATGACGGCGAAGATGTCGTGCCGCTTCTGGTCGGGCGTGCGCGTGTCGCTGGGGTCGTGGGTCTCACCGCGGGCGGCGAGTTCTTCGTCGATGAACGCGACCGGCGCAGTGCGCGGGCTCATATACGCGTCGATGACGCGTTTGGCGGCAGCGGCGGTCTCAGGCATCAGCATCCCCGTCACCGGGATGAGCCCGCCTTGTTCGCGTCCGAAGCGCAGGCCCCGGTTCTGCATGGCCTGTACTTCGCGGGGCTCTGCGCCGTCGGGGTTGAGGTGCGCTAGCCAGAGGCCCGCCTGGACGCGGGAGAGGTCCGCGGACACCGGCACCCCGCTGTCTTCCCCGCTGGTGCCGGTCGCGGCGGCGACGAGGGCCGCCTCGGCCAGGCCGAGCTGGTCGGGGTGCACGCGCGGCAGTGCCGGGGTCAGCACGGTGATGATCGCATCCGCCCCATCCAACCCCAGCGCCCCCGCCGCGACCGCCGCGGCGATGACGGGGAACGCGGCCGGGATCGGTTCCCCGGTCAGCGTCATCCCGCGCCGGAAGTTCTTGCCGAGCCGGAGCCTTCGCCGCACCGTCGCCCCGGAGACCAGCGTCACCCGCTCGAGGAGTTCGACCTCGTTGCGGCAGCCCTTCCTCGTGGAGAGCTTCTTCTCCAGAAGCTCCGGACGGGACCGGTGGCTGATATCCGACGCGGCCGCGACCCGCAACGCGTCGGCGTAACGGCCGAGCGTCTCCGCCGCTGCCGCCCACCGCAACGCCCGCTCGTCATCCAACTTGCCGGGTGTCCCCACCGGAACCGTCTCCAGCAGCGTCGCGGTCGTGGCCTCCAACACCCGGATCGGATCAACCTCATCGGGCTGATCGACGTCGGGATTCGAGGCCAGGAGCGTCATCGCACCCGGAACCTGTCCGAGAACAAACCTACGTTGGTGAACATGCCTCAAGTGTAGCAAGGATAGGAGAAGAATGCGAGAGAATCTCGAGGAATTCTGAGCTTATTTTCTGCACGCGCCAGTATTCGACGCACCTCAGACAACGAGGCGACCGTCGGCATCCGCTGCGGAATAGGGTGGAGGAATGACTGATACCGTGCCCCGCCTCGCGCTCAACGACGGCCACACCATCCCGCAGCTCGGTTTCGGCGTCTTCAAGGTCGACCCGGCCGAGACCACTCGCATCGTCACCGACGCGCTCAAGGTGGGCTACCGGCACATCGACACGGCCGCGATCTATGGCAACGAGAAGGGCGTCGGCGACGCCATTGCCGACTCCGGCATCGCCCGCGACGAGCTGTTCATCACCACGAAGCTCTGGAACGACCGGCAGGGCACCCAGTCGGCCTTCGACGCCTTCGAGGAGAGCCTGGAGAAGCTCGGACTCGAGGAAGTCGACCTCTACCTCATCCACTGGCCGGCCGCGAAGAACGACCGCTACGTGGAGAGCTGGAAGGCGCTGGAGAAGATCCGCGAATCCGGCCGCGCTCGCTCCATCGGCGTGTCCAATTTCCTGGTGCCGCACCTCACCCGGCTGATGGAGGAGACCGACATCGTGCCGGCGGTGGACCAGATCGAGCTGCACCCGGCCCACCAGCAGCCGGAGACGACCGCCTTCGCGCACAAGAGCGGCATCCAGATCGAGGCGTGGGGACCGCTCGGGCAGGGGAAGTACCCACTGTTCGAGGAGCCCGCCGTCACCCGGGCGGCGCATGCGCACGCCAAGAGCCCGGCGCAGGTCGTCATCCGCTGGCACCTGCAGCGCGGCAACATCGTCTTCCCCAAGTCCAACAGCAAGCAGCGGATGGCGGAGAACTTCGACGTCTTCGACTTCGCGCTGACGGGCGCCGAGGAGCAGGCGATCACCGCGCTGGAGCGCGAGGGGCGCGTCGCGTCGCACCCCGACGACGTGAACTGACCGCGGATGAACCCCATCCAGTGGCTCTTCGACGCCCAGCTGCACATCGGCGACCAGGTGATCCTGTGGCGTGAGGTGATCGGCAACCTGTTCGGGCTGGCGAGCGCCCTGGGCGGTATGCGCCGCAAGGTATGGGCGTGGCCGGTCGGCATCCTCGGCAACGCCCTACTGTTCACGGTATTCCTCGGGGCGGTGTTCCACACGCCGAACCCGATCAACCTCTACGGCCAGGCCGGCCGGCAGCTGATGTTCATCGCGGTCTCCGTGTATGGCTGGTACCAGTGGCGTGCGGCCCGCAACTCGCAGGCGCACGTCGCCGTCGCCCCGCACTGGGCGACGAACCGGGTGCGGGTGTTCCTCGGGCTCGGTATGGTCGCCGGCACCTTGATCCTCACGCCCATATTCCGCGCGCTGGGCTCGTTCGAGCCGGTGTGGGCGGATGCGTGGATCTTCATGGGCTCCCTGCTCGCCACCTACGGCATGGCGAAGGGCTGGACGGAGTTCTGGCTCATCTGGGTCGCCGTCGACGTCGTCGGCGTGCCGCTGCTCGTGAGTGCCGGGTACTACGCATCCGCTGTGCTGTACCTCTTCTATGGCGTGTTCACGCTGACCGGCTTCGTCGTGTGGATGCGCGTGCAACGCCGGCGGCGCGGGCTCGTCGAGGCGGAGTTGAGGGGCACCGCCTGAGCCGCCGGTGACTACCGGACGGTCGTCGACGGCTCGAATCTGAATGAGCCGTCAGGGCCCCACGTCGCGTCGAAGTCGGTGGTTCCGCTCGAGGCGCCCGCGTTCGCGACCGGCACGCTGATCCACAGGCCGGACGAACGGATGTGGTCGTCGTCACTGCACCCGCTCACCCAGCCGGTCTGCCCGGCGTCTCGCACGATGAGGCAGTACTCGTCGGAGCGGTTCTGGGCGACATAGACCGCGTACTGCCCGGTCGATGCGAGGGTCCGGATCGACGACGGCACGATGTCCGGCCCGAGGTCCTGCGCTTCTGAAGCAGAACGCAGTGTGGCGGGTTCATCGAAAATCCAGAACGGGTCGGGTTCTGCCGCGTCGGGTGGCACCATGACCCAGCCGGATGCTGCGTCGAATCCCACGTCACGAGCGTCGCCAATCAGCGCGTCCACGGCCTCAGTGGTCGGGGTCGGGGACGGCGTCGACGAGGCAGACGCGATGAGTGCGGCATCCGGTGCCATGGGTCGTTGCCCCAGTGCCTGCACCGCCAGGATGCCGAGGACTCCGGCGGCAACGCCCGCTGTCAGCAGGAGGATGTCGCGTGCGCGTCGAGGTGGGAGGCCGCGGCCTTTGTAGCGGCCCGGGAGTTCCACCGTGCCCGCCGGCTCCGCTGCTTCGATGTCCGGTTCCGGAGGCGGTGCCGGCACGGGTGCATGGCCGGATCGGAAGTGCTCGAGGAGGTTCGCCATCGCATCCGCGTTCTGGGCCTGTCGGCGCAGGGCCGCCTGCAGCGCGCGCTCGGGGGCGGTGGAACGGACGGTCTCCCCGGTGGACGGGTCTGTCGTCTCAAGGACCGGCTCGGCTGCGGCAGCCCGGGAGTAGACGGCAGTCTTGAGGTGCCCGAGCTCACTCGCCGGATCGGGCTGGCCCTCGGGCGTAGGTGTCATCGGGTGCGCATGCCACCACAGCGCATCCCGCACGTCGAGCGTTCCCCGCCAGGCGCGACGCAACTCGGTGAGCAGGCCGGCATCCGTGCGGGACTTTGCGGCGAGACTCTCCGCGAGCTTCGAGGCGTCCACCTGCACCCCTTCCGTCTGGGCTGGCTCAACTCTAGCGATCCCGGGGCATGGCGCACCGGGGCACAATAGGGGCATGAACCGCCTCTCGGACGCCATCAGTCCCTACCTGCGCTCCCACGCCGACAATCCCGTCGAATGGTACGCGTGGGGACCGGAGGCGTTCGCCGAGGCCAAGGCCCGCGACGTGCCGGTGCTCGTCTCGATCGGGTACGCCACCTGCCACTGGTGCCATGTGATGGCCAGGGAGAGCTTCAGCGACCCGGGGCTCGCGGCATCGCTCAACGAGCGGTTCGTGAGCATCAAGGTCGACCGGGAGGAGCATCCCGACGTCGACGCCAGCTACCTGGCCGCCGCCAGCGCCTTCACCCAGAATCTGGGTTGGCCGCTCAACGTGTTCGTGACGCCGGAGGGCAAGGCGTTCTTCGCGGGCACCTATTCGCCGCCGCAGCCGATCCCCGGGCATCCGTCGTTCGGGCAGGTGCTCGACGCCGTCTCCGACGCGTGGGCCACCCGGCGGGACGCCGTGCTCGAGACCGCCGACCAGGTCGGGGCGGCTCTCGCCGCAGCGGTGTCGGCACGCGACGACGGGAACGGCCTGCCGGGCGAGGCAGCCTTCGCCGATGCCCGCGGCACTCTCGCCGGCTACGAGGACACAACCTACGGCGGCTTCGGCACCGCGCCGAAGTTCCCGGTTGCACCCGTGCTCGGCTTCCTGCTGGCCAGCGCCGACAGCCGTCCGCTCGCGCTGCGCACGCTCAAGCGCATGGGCGCATCGCCGCTTCGCGACCCGGTCGAGGGCGGCTTCTTCCGCTACGCCGTGCACCGCGACTGGAGCGAACCGCATTACGAGCGGATGCTCTACGACAACGCGCAACTGCTCGACCTGTACACGACAGCGTGGCAACTCACCGGTGACGGCTGGGCGCGCACGGTCGCCGAGGGCGTCGCCCGGTTCCTGGTCGAACGGATGCAGCTGGTCGGCGGCGGGTTCGCCAGCGCCCAGGACTCGGAGAGCACCGTGGACGGGCAGCGCACCGAAGGCGGCTACTACGCGCTCTCGGAGGAGGACCGGGCACTCGAGACGCCCCCCGCGCGGGACGAGAAGGTGCTGACCGGCTGGAACGGCCTGGCCATCGGCGCCCTCGCCCGGGCGGGCTTCGCCCTCGGCACTCCCGCGTTCATTGCGGCCGCCGGCACCGCCGCCGACGTCCTCCTCGAGCGCCACCGCCGCCCCGACGGCACCCTGCTGCGGGCCTCGGTCGGCGGGCGCACCTCAAGCGCCCCGGCGACTCTCGAGGATTACGGGATGTTCGCCGCCGGCCTCCTCGAGCTCTCGCTTTCCGCCGGGGAGCCCCGTTACGCGTCTGCCGCGCGCGAGCTGGTCGACAGCACGATGACACCCGGGCAGGACGCCGCGTTCACGGTTCCCGGCGGCGCCGACCCGGTACTCGCGGCGCAGGGCATCGCCCTCGGCGCCGACCCGTCCGAGGGTGCGTATCCGTCGGGCGTGACGGCCACAGCGGATGCCGCCCACCTGCTCTATCTCCTCACCGGCGACCGGCGCTACGTGGATGCGGCGTCCCGGGCGCTCGGACCCGTGGCGTCGCTCGCGCCCGAGCGGCCCATCGCGTTCGGCGGCGCCCTGCGGCTGATGGCGGCGCTCGCCTCACCGGTGCAGCAGCTCGTGGTGGTGTCGACCGCCATGCCCGCGGGTGATGCCGGCGCCTCCGCGACGGGGGCATCCGTTCTCGACCAGGCGCGCCGCGCTCAGGCCGGCATCGTCGCATCCGTCACCGACGAGCAGGCGGATGCGTTCGCCGCGGCCGGGTTCGGCCTGTTCGCCGAGCGACGCTCCCGCGAGGGCCGGCCCACCGCCTACCTCTGCCACGATTTCGTGTGCCGGCTTCCGCTCACCGACGCGGAGGAACTGGTCCGGGCGCTTCGCGAGTCGTGAGTCGTTGTCGCTCCGAAAGCGCGCACAACGACCACGAGTACGGTTTCGCCTGCTGAGTGCCCACGCCACGCGCGCCCGTAGACTACGGAATGAGCAGACAGGAGGACCATGGGCGGCAACGATCGAATCGATGCGCCGGAAGGCGTCCTCCGAACCCCGGAGGTCGCTGCCGGCGCTGAGCTGGATGCTCGCGCGCTCAGCCGTGAGCTGCACGGACCGGTGGTGGACGCGGCATCCGCTGTCAGTGCGGCGAGCAGCCTGACGACGAACACCGCGGCCATGCCGATCATCTCGCTCAGCCGCGAGCCCGAACCGGTGCTGGTGACCCCGGCGCGGACACGGCGGTTCGACCGCGACGACGTCGTCGTGCGCAAGGGCGAGATCTCGCTCATCAACGGCCATTTCACCCCCGCTGAGTCGATGGTCAAGGACCTCCTCGCCGTGCGCGACGCGTTGGAGCGCGCCGGCGTCGACTTCCTGCTCGTGCGCGGCGACGCCGGGCGCCCGGTGATCGCCGTGGAGGACACGAGGCGCGAGCAGCTCAGCCAGGTGCTCGCCGAATCGTTCGGGAACGAGCCGTTCTACCTGCGACCGGTGCGCATCAAGAAGTCCGGCGCGATCGGCAAGCCGGGTCTGCCCGCCCTGCTGGCCGACGGGGCACTTGCCGCGCACGACGACACGGTCTTCCGCATCTATCGCCCGCGCATCGAGCCGATCGGCCGGCTCCGCTACGGCGCCGACACGGCGTTCCAGCTCGAACTGTGGCGATTCGGCGACGACGAGATTGTCGCCCCGGTGCCGAACGCGCTCATGCGCCGGCGCCTGCCGCGCTCGGAGGCCCGCGAGACGACGGTCGAGCTGTACAACCGCAGCTGGCGCACCCTGCAGAACATGTTCGACGACCTCGCGAGCGACATCAGCTTCGACATCGACATGGTCTTCTCCTGGGTCGACGGCTCGTCGAAGGAGTACCAGGCCGAGCGCGCCGCGCGCATGGCCGGCTATGTGGTGGGGGAGGGCGACGACTCCGAGGCCCGCTACCGCCAGATCGATGAGCTCAAGTACGCGCTCCGCAGCGTCTACCTGTTCGCGCCCTGGGTGCGCCGCATCTTCATCGCAACGGATTCGCCGGCACCGTCGTGGCTCGTCGACCACCCGCGCGTCACCATCATGCGCAGCGAAGACTTCTTCGCCGACACCAGCACGCTGCCCACCCACAACTCACACGCGGTGGAGAGCCAGCTGCACCACATTCCGGGCCTGGCCGAGCACTTCCTCTACTCCAACGACGACATGTTCTTCGGTCGCCCGCTCGGACCGGAGCTGTTCTTCTCGCCCGGCGGCGTCACCAAGTTCATCGAGGCGTCCACCCGCATCGGTCTGGGCGAGAACGACCCGGCCCGCAGCGGATTCGAGAACGCGGCGCGGGTGAACCGGGCGCTGCTCCGGGAGCGGTTCGGCAAGGTGACCACGCGGCACCTGGAGCACACGGCTGCGCCCATGCGCAAGAGCATCCTGTTCGACATGGAGCGGGAGTTCCCCGAGGACTTCGCGCGGACCGCAGGCAGCCGCTTCCGGTCGTCGACCGACATCTCGGTGACGAACTCGTTGTACCACTACTACGCGCTCATGACCGGCCACGCGGTGGCGCAGACTCAGGCCCGGGTGCGCTACATCGAGACCACGCTGCGTGCGGCGCTGCGGCAGATGAAGCGGCTCGGCAAGCGCCGCGACCAGGACATGTTCTGCCTGAACGACGGCAGTTTTCCCGAGATCTCCGACGACGCGCGCACCGAAGCGGTGACGACGTTCCTGCAGCGGTACTTCCCGTTCCCCGCGCCGTGGGAGCGGGAGTACCAGGAGCAGAGGGCGGGGCGGGCCGAGGCATCCGTTTCGCCGGGTTCCAGCGCTCCCTGATCGGCGGAGCGCGGCCTGATCGGCCGGGCGCGTGCGCTGGAGCGGTAGCGCCGCGCCGAAACGCGGTCGTGCCGCCGGAATTCGCTCTGCGGCCGGCGCGCGGGGACCGCGATCAGCGGTGGGCGGGCACGGGCCGTGGCGGCTGGCGGTAGGCCGGCAGTGAGCCCGCGGGCGCGATCTCGGTGCCCGACGCGGCCAGCAGCCGGCTGGACTCGGCGGCGTCGACGTAGTCAAGCACGGGAATGTCGCCGAACGGCACCACGGAGTGCAGCACCGTGTCGGGGTAGAGGTGCACGAGGTTGAACGACCGGGCGCCGTCCTGCCCGCGCGTGCCGCCCACGGGCACAGTGAGGTCTTGCGTGTAGCAGGTGGCCGAGGCGACGGATACCGGGATGCCGGCGAACATGGCCGTCGATGAGTAGTGCAGGTGGCCGGCCAGCACGCTGCGCACATCCGTACCGCGGAGCACGGATGCGAGCGCGGCCTGGTCGCGCAGCTCCACGCTCGCGGCGAGGTCGAGCACGCTCGGCACCGGCGGGTGGTGCATGGCGAGGATCGTGCCGTCGGGTGCCGGCTGCGACAGCTCCGCGGCGAGCCACTCCAGCTGGGCCGGGGAGACCTCTCCGTGGTGGTGGCCCGGAACCGTGGTGTCCAGCGCGATCACGCGCAGCCCGTTGACGCTGACGACCCGGTCGATCGGGCCCGGCCGGGGCGTCTCGCCGAGGAGGCCCGCGCGGAACGCGCCGCGGTCGTCGTGGTTCCCCATCACCCACAGCACGCCCGCGCCCACCCGCTCGGCCGCCGGTTCGACGATTGTGCGCAGTCGCTCGTAGGCGCCCGGCTCGCCGCGGTCGGCGAGGTCGCCGGTGAAGACGATCAACTCGGGCCGCTGGCCCGAGGCCACGAGGTCGTCGAAGAGGCGCTCGAGGTGAGCCGCGCCGTCGACCGTTTCGTAGAGTCGTCCATTGCCCGCCCGAAGGTGGGTGTCGCTGACGTGGAGGAGGAAATGATCCGGCCTCGGGTACTCTGCCGTTCGGTTGTCCACGGAGCTCCCATCCTTGGCGTGCACAACGCGCCGGGCGACCGACGCACTCCCGATGCTACGCGCAGAGGTGACGGCTGCAAGCAAGGAAACGCCGGGCTCGCCGGGGTGGTTCCCGGCGGGCCCGGCCCGTTTCGGTTCTGCTACTTCGTGATCCGTTGTTCGTGCTCGTTGACTGTGATGGTGTCGTGCTGCTCCGTGCCGCCCGTGGTGACCTGCACCTTGCGCGGCTTGGCCTTCTCGCTCACCGGGATCGTGACACTCAGCACGCCGTTGTCGTAGCTGGCGCTGATCGCCTCGATGTCGATGCCCTGGCCCAGGTTCAGCTGGCGGAGGAAGGAACCCGACTGCCGCTCCCGGGTGAGCCACTTCACCCCGTCGTGGTTGGCGAGGGTGCGTTCGGCACGGATGGTGAGCAGCTGGCCGTCGACATCCACGTCAACCGAAC
The DNA here is from genome assembly GCF_003716325.1 of Cryobacterium tepidiphilum. Lineage (GTDB taxonomy): Bacteria > Actinomycetota > Actinomycetes > Actinomycetales > Microbacteriaceae > Cryobacterium > Cryobacterium tepidiphilum. The sequence continues at coordinate 18,899 of NZ_RDSR01000005.1, forward strand.
CGGGGTCGATGCCCGGCATGTCGGCACTCAGGATGTAGACGTCGCCGTCACGGTAGAGGTCCATCGGCATGAGCCGCGGACCGCGGGTGTCGAGCAGCGCTCCGGCGACCCGGTCGAGGTCGCGGAATGGGTCGAAGTTCATGGCCATTGTCAACTCCCTTTCAGTGGGCCGGAAATCCGGCTTTCGTGGTTTTTGGTTTTGTAAGTTGAGTCGTCATCGCTCAACTGCGATTAATTTAGCACTCACTGCTCGAGAGTGCCAAGCATCTTCGCGAGGATTTTTGCCGCGCCCGACGGGCGCGACATCCGCTGCTTATGCCTAGGCTGGGGCGCATGGCACGCTACGTACGCTTTGACCGTTTCGGCGGACCCGAGGTCTTGCACATCCTCGAGGACGAACCGCCGCAGGCCGGTCCCGGACAGGTGCGGGTGCGGGTGCACGCCGCCGGCCTCAACCCCGTCGACTGGAAGATCATGAAGGGCGGCCCGGCCGCCGCCCAGTACCACGGGGTGCCGCCGTGCGGCAACGGCAACGACTTCGCCGGCGTCGTCGACCAGGTCGGCGACGGTGTGACGACGCTGCAGGTGGAGGACGCGGTGCTGGGCGGCAAGCGGATGTTCGCCCAGGCCGACTACGTCGTCGTCGACGCCGACAGGGTGATCCGCAAGCCGGAGGCACTGGACTTCGACCGGGCGGGTGCGCTCGACATCGTGGGGCGCACGGCCTGGGCCACGGTTTCGTCGCTGAAGCTGACCGCGCGCGACACCGTGCTGGTCAGTGCCGCCGCCGGTGGCGTGGGCGTGCTTGCGGCGCAACTCGCCCGCCGTACCGGTGCAACGGTGATCGGCACGGCGAGCCCCGACAATGCCGACTTCCTGCGCAGCCTCGGCGTGATCCCGGTCGCCTACGGGGAGGGGCTCGTGGACCGGGTGCGGGAGGCCGCGCCGAAGCTCACCGCGGCGCTCGACAACCACGGGCCGGCCACGATCGACGTGGCCCTGAAGCTCGGCGTTCCCGGGAACCGCATCAACACCATCGCCGCGCGCGGGCACCGCACCGATGCCGGGATCGCCGGTGTCGGGGGAGCCGAGGCGACCCTCGACGACCTGGCGCGCGTCGCCGACCTGCTGGCGGACGGCGAGATCGTGCTCCCCATCGACACGGTGTACCCGCTGGAGCGGGTGCGGGAGGCCTACGAACATCTCATGCGCGGGCACCTGCGCGGCAAGATCGTGCTCGCCCTGGTCTAGACCGTCGAGGCGGGGCTTTCGAACTTCGATAGCATGTCACTTCCGGGTTGGCGTCGATGGGATGTGTCGAAAGTGGCTGAAGTTGTCATCGTGCAGGACGAGTCCGAGGCCGGCGACCTGATCGCCGGTTCGATCCTGTCGTTGATCGAAGGTCGTCCGGATGCCGTGCTCGGCCTCGCGACCGGCTCGACTCCGCTGCCGGTCTACCGCGCACTGGCGCGGCGCGTGGCGCAGGAACAGCTGGACGTCTCGAGGGTTCGCGGCTTCGCCCTGGACGAGTATGTCGGCCTGCCCGCCGGGCATCCCGAGAGCTATCGGTCGGTCATCATGCGCGAGGTCGTCGAGCCGCTGGGCCTCACCCCGTCGCGAATCCACGTGCCGAACGGCGACCTCGCAACCATCCAGACCGCCAGCGACGAGTATGAGGATGCGATCATCGCTGCGGGTGGAGTGGACCTCCAGATCCTCGGAATCGGCCGAAGCGGGCACATCGGATTCAACGAGCCCGGGTCGTCCTTCGCGTCCCTCACCCGGGTGAAGACGCTCACGGAGAGCACACGGGCCGACAATGCGCGGTTCTTCGACTCGCCCGACGACGTGCCCATGCACTGCATCACCCAGGGTCTCGGCACCATCCTGCGCGCACGCCACCTAGTGCTGCTGGCCTTCGGCTCGGCAAAGGCCCACGCGGTGGCGGCGGCCGTTGAGGGGCCCGTCACCGCCAGCCAGCCGGGGTCGGCCATTCAGCTGCACCCCCACGTGACGGTCGTCATCGACGAGGCCGCCGCCAGCGAGCTCACGAACACGGCGTACTACCGCCATGTGTGGGCGAACAAGCCGGCGTGGCAGGGCCTGTAGCCCGTCCTTCCGGCGCGTGCGGCTCTCGGGTCAGCGGAGGCGGCGACCCGCGGTGATGACCGCCTCGACGGTCAGCGCGGGGCCCAGCAGCACCAGGTCGGCGGCGAACCCCGGATCCAGCCGGCCCAGGTCACCGGCGCGGCCCACCGCACGGGCGGGGGTCTCGGTGAGCGCCGTCACGGCATTCTCGATACTCACGCCGGCTTCCGTCACGGCACGGCGGAGTGCGGCATCCAGCGTGAGCGTGGAGCCGGCGATCGTGTCGCCGCCGGTGAGCCGGGCGACACCGTCGGCGACCGTCAGCGACAGGCTGCCCAGCGTGTAGGGGCCGTCCGCCGCACCGGTGGCCGCCATGGCGTCGGTGACAAGGGCCACCCGACCGGGCGCGCCGGCGAAGGCCAGCCGGACGACGTCGGGGTGGACGTGCACGCCGTCGTTGATGACTTCAAGGGTGACGTGGGAGGCGTGCATGGCGGCAGCGACCGGCCCGGGCGCGCGGTGGTGGATCCCGCGCATGCCGTTGAAGGCATGCGTCAGGATCGAGGCGCCCCGGTCGAACGCCGCCAGGGCGGTCGCGTAGTCGGCGGCGCTGTGCCCGACGGCCACCGCGACCCCGGCCTCCACGAGTGTGTCGATCGCCTGACCGGCTCCGGGCAGCTCCGGGGCGAGCGTGACCTGCCGCAGGTGTCCTCCGCCGGCGCTGAGGAGCCGGTCGATCGACGCGGCATCGGGCGCGCGCAGCAGGGTGGGATCGTGCGCGCCCCGGAACGCGTGGTCGAGGAACGGTCCCTCGAGGTGGGCGCCCAGGATCAGCGGGTCTGCCGTCGCCGCGGCCGCCGCGGCCGCCAGGCGTTCCTCGAGGTCCGACTGCCCGGCGGTCACGAGCGAGAGCACGGTGCGGGTGGCGCCATGGCGGCGATGCACCGCGAGGGCGGTCGCGATCGCGTCGCCGCCTTCGTCGAACGCGGCGCCCCCGGCACCGTGACAGTGGATGTCGATGAATCCGGGGGTGAGCCAGCGCCCGGCGGCGTCGATGACGAGACCGTCGTCGGATTGTCCCGGCCGGGCATCCGTGGCGGAACCGGCCGACGGGCGGGACGCCCAGCCATCGCCCACGCCGGTGGCCGAAACCACGCCGCCCTCGAAGGCGACCCAGGCGTTTTGCGTGATCGTGCCGCCGGAAACCAGGCGGGCCGAGTGGACAACGCCGGCGGAGAAGGTCATGAAGCGAGAATAACGTCGATTCCCGCGCCCCCATCGACGCACGCTCCTGCGACGTTCGGGTTTTTGAAAGGTACCCGTGGGAGGGTGGCGGTGTGCGACTCGCCCTGACCCTCACCGTGCTCAAGTTCGTGGGCTCGGCCGCCATCGCGGCGGTGGGCTTTGCCGTGCTGTACCTCGTGTTCGTGCGCACCCACGGCGGACAGCTGGTGGACCAGCTCGCCTTCAACGGCGCGGATGTGGGGGAGCGGAGCGTCGCCCCGGTCGCCAATGCGCTGCTCGACGCGGTGCCGGCCGTCGCCGGGTTCGTCGGGCTGGTGCTCACCGTCGTCATCACGATCGCGCGGCGCAACTGGGGGACCGCGCTCGTCGCCATCGGGGCAGCCGGGGCCGCCGCCCTCACCACCCAGCTGCTGAAACTCGTGTTCCTCGACCGTCCCGACTTGCAGGTCGATGGCTACGCCGACAACTCATTCCCCTCCGGGCACACGACAGTCGCGGCCGCCTCGGCGCTTGCCGTGTTCCTCGTCTCCAGCCCATCGACCCGCGCCCGCGTGGCCGGCTGGGGCACGCTCTTCACCATCCTGGCCGGCCTCTCCACGCTGGCCAACGGATGGCATCGGCCGAGCGACGCCATCGCGGCGCTGCTGGTCGTGGCCTTCTGGGGCTGCCTCGCCGGCGCGGTGATCACGCTCATGCGGCCGTCCGCCGTGACCGCCGCGGCGCCTGGACCGCGCACCACCGGGCGCTGGTGGATCGTGGTCCCCTTCCTCGTGGTCACGACCATCGCGTTCCTGATCACCTACCTCGGCGCCCGCAGCGACCAATCGGTCGTCGGCCTCATCGCGTACATCGGTGGCGCCGCCGCCATCGTGACCGCCGGCTGCGCGCTCGCGCTCCTGGCCACCCGCACGTTCGCGCGACTGCCCTGACCGCCGCCCGGCTGCGGATCGGCCGAGAAGGACTGTTGCGCCGGTGAGCGGCATGAAACACTGTGCCCATGCCCGCCACGCCAGTCCCCGTCACCCTCCGCTCCCTGCAGACCGCGGTCCCGCATACCGTGCTCGTGCAAGACGAGGTGCGGGACGTCTTCGCCGGGCAGCCAGGGCTCAGCCGACTGGCGCAGCGGCTGGTCTCCACCTCCTTCAACGCGTCGGGCATCGACACGCGTTACACGGTCATCGACGAGCTCAACCTCAACGACACATCCGCTGACCCGCGGTTCTTCGACGCGAAGACCGGTGAACTGCTGGCGCCGAGCACGCGGGTGCGCAACGAGCTCTACATCACCGAGGCCACGAAGCTCTACGTCGAAGCGGGCCGCCGCGCCCTCGAGGCCTGCCCCGGTGTGACCGCGGCGGACATCACCCACGTCGTCACCGTCTCCTGCACCGGCTTCTACGCGCCGGGCCCGGACTACATGCTCGTGCGGGAGCTCGGACTCGCGCCCTCCACCCAGCGGTACCACCTGGGATTCATGGGCTGCTACGCGTCGATGCCGGCCCTCCGCACGGCCAAGCAGTTCGTGCAGGCCGACCCAGACGCCGTCGTGCTCGTCGTGAGCGCTGAGCTCTGCTCGCTGCACCTGCGCACCTCGAGCGACCCGGAAACGATCGTCGCCTCGTCGCTCTTCGGCGACGGCGCCGCCGCGGGGATCGTGAGCGCCCGGCCACCGCAGCCGGGTGAGACCGCCCTCACCCTCGACGGGTTCCAGACCCTGATCACCCCGGTGGGCGAGGGCGACATGGCGTGGAAGATCGGCGACGAGGGGTTCGAGATGATCCTCAGCACCTACGTGCCGCACATCATCGACGAGCACATCGAGTCGGCGCTCGCCCCGCTGCTGGCGGCCGACGCCGAACTGCAGGAGCTCGTGTCACCCGACGGCGCACTCCGCCGGGGTGCCGGTGCGGCGGCCGGCGCAGAGCAGGCGCTGCCGGGCGGCCCGGTTCCGGCGCGGGAGGCGGCATCCGTTGCGGTGCTCGCGCCGCCGCTCGACCGGGCCATCGCGCACTGGGCGATCCACCCCGGGGGCCGCAGCATCCTCGACAAGACCGAGGCGAAGCTCGGCCTGAGCGAGGAGCAGCTGCGGCCGTCGCGCGAGACGCTACGCCGGTACGGCAACATGTCGAGCGCCACGATCCTGTTCGTGCTCAAGGAGATCCTCGAGAATCCGTCGGCGCAGGACGCCGAGCGGGTGTGCGCGATGGCGTTCGGCCCCGGGCTCACCGTCGAGTCGGGGCTCATGAGCGTGACCCGCGGCTAAGCGGATGGGCACGGACGCGAAGGCGGCGGGGCACCGGCCGGCCGGCCGGGTGCCGCTCCGGCGCGCGCTCGCATCGCTCGGGGAGCGCGCGGACGACGCCCGCGAGGCGATGGACGCGGCCGACTGCGACCCGGCGATGCTCGCCCGCACCTACGCGCAGTTCCGGTACGTGAATCCGTTCGTTTCGGGGTGGCGGGGGATGTACCGGCGCGAGATCCGCCCATTGCTCTCGCCGCGGCATCCGCTGACCCTGCTCGACGTCGGTTCCGGCGGCGGCGACGTCTCCCGCTCGCTTGCCGCGTGGGCGGCGCGGGACGGCCTGCGCCTCGAGGTGACCGGCATCGACCCGGACGCGCGGGCGCACGCCTTCGCGTCGAGCCTGCCGCCGATGCCGGGGCTGTCGTTCCGGCGGGCGCTCAGCTCCGACCTCGTCGCGGAGGGCGCCCGCTTCGACTTCGTCGTGTCGAACCACGTGCTGCACCACCTCACACCCCAGGAGCTCGGCGGGCTGCTGTACGACTCGGAGCGGCTCTGCACCGCCCGGGTGCTGCACGCCGACATCGCGCGCAGCCGGTTCGCGTACCTCGGGTTCGGGCTGGCGACGGCGCCGTTCTTCCGCGGCTCCTTCATTCGGGACGACGGGCTCATCTCCATCCGCCGCAGCTACGCGCCGGAGGAGCTGCGCGCCGTGCTGCCGCCTGGCTGGTGGGTGGAGGCGGGGTCGCCCTCGCGGCTGGTGCTGCGCTGGGATGCGCCGGCGGTCGGCGCTGCCGCTGCCGCTGGTGCCGACGCCGGTGCCGCTGCCGGAGCCGGTGCCGACACGACGGTGACGGATGCCTGACGTCGCGATCGTCGGCGGGGGACCGGTCGGCGTGTTCCTGGCCTGCCTGCTCGCCGCGCGGAACGTGGACGTGGAGGTGTACGAACGGCGCACGGAGCCGTCGATGCGGGCGCGGGCCATCGGCATCCACCCGCCGTCGCTCGCGGCGCTGGCCGAGGCCGGGGTCGCCGACGCCGTGATCGCCGGCGCCGTGCGCATCGTGGACGGCGCCGTGTTCTGCGACGGCGCGCGGCTTGGCGGGCTGTCGTTCGAGGAGGTGTTTCCGCGCTACCCGTTCGTGGCCGCGCTGCCGCAGTACGAGACGGAGGCGCTGCTGCGCGCCCGGTTCGACGAGCTGCGGCCGGGCGCCTTCCACAGCGGATGCGACGTGACCGGCGTGCGTGAGACGGGGGACGGCGCCGAGATCACGATGACGGGCCAGGCGCCCGTGCGCGCCCGGTGGGTAGTGGGCGCAGACGGCACCCGGAGCGTGGTGCGCGCCGCGGCCGGTCTGGTGGGGCGCCGGCGTGGGGCGGCCGGCAGCTACCTGATGGCGGACTTCCCCGACCCGGCAGATGCCGAGGGCGGCGCCGCGAGCGCGCTGCTCTACTTCGAGCGCGGGGGCGTCGTCGAGTCGTTCCCGCTGCCCGGCGGACGGCGGAGGTGGGTGGCGAAGACCGACCGCCTGCTCACCGACGCGTCGACCGCCGACCTGGCCCGCATCATCCGTTCGCGCACCGGTGTCGAGCTGGGGGAGTCGGTCGATGCGCCGAGCCCGTTCGTGGCCCGGCAGCACCTGGTCGAACGGATGGCCGTCGGGAGCGTGGTGCTGGTGGGAGACGCGGCGCACGAGATCAGCCCGATCGGCGGACAGGGCATGAACCTCGGCTGGCTCGACGCGCTGGCGCTCGCGCCGGTACTGGAGGAAGCGGTGCGCGATCCGCTCGGCGCGGAGGCGGCGCTCGCCGCGTTCGACGTGCGACGGCGGCGTGCCGCCCGGGTGGCGGCCGCGCAGGCGGGGTTCAACATGTGGATGGGCCGGTCGGTGTCGGGCGTGTCACTGGCCGTTCGCAACGGATTGGTGCGTGTGCTGGCCGGCCCGCTGACCCGGCCGCTGCTCGCCCGCGCCTTCACCATGCGCTGGCTGCAGTAGCTGCCGCGCACGCTCGCATCCGCGCTCTGTTCGGCCGCCTGACCACGCATCGGCGGATCGCGCCCGCCGGAGCGGTAGCGCTCCGCCGAACGGACGTCGTGCGCGGGGATCGTGGACGCCGGGTGCCGGAATCGATTGTGGAGAATGGAGGGGTGGACTCTGAACTGATCGGCCGACTTCGCTCCGACCTCACCGCCGCCGGATTCTCGGTCGCCGCGCTCACCGGGCTGTGGGGCGTCGACGCGGATGCCGCGCTGCACCGCAACCAGCGGGTTCCGGCGCTGCGGGCGCTCGCGGCGCTGCGGGAGTCGCTCGGTCGCGCTGTGCCGTCGGCGACGCTCGCCCGGCTCTTCGTGCTCGGCCTGCCCGTGGCACGCGAGGAGCTCGCCGAGGCGCTGCCGACCCTCGGCGTCGACGGGGCCGGACAGCTGGGGCTCGTCGCCGCCGACGCGACGGCCGCCCAGGTGCGCCCGCTGCTCGACCTTCGCCCGTACAGCTTCATCGACGCGCACGGCGCCAGCAGCTGGTGGATCGCGTCTGACCTCGGCGAACTCGCGCTGGGGCATCCGCTGGGCGAAAGCCACGTGCTGGGCGTCGGTGGCGCGTCGGTCACGCTCAGCGGCCTGCTCATGCCGATCGAGGTCGAGCGGGCGCTCGACCTCGGCACCGGATGCGGGATCCAGGCCATGCACGCCGCCCGCAACGGCCGCCGCGTGGTCGCCACCGACATCTCGGAGCGGGCGCTCGAGCTGGCCGCGCTCAACGCCGAGTTGAACGGCATCCGCAGCATCGAATTCCGTCTCGGCAGCCTGTTCGAACCGGTCGCGGGGGAGCGCTTCGACCACATCATCTCGAACCCGCCGTTCGTCATCACGCCGCGCGCCGAGGGCGTGCCGGCGTATGAGTACCGCGACGGCGGCATGGTGGGCGACGGCCTGGTCGAGGCGGTGATCCGCGGTATCCCGGAGCATCTCACCGCCGACGGGGTCGCACAACTGCTCGGCAACTGGGAGTACCGCGGCGACGGCGACGCCTTCGACCGCATGCGCTCCTGGCTCGATGACTCGCTCGACGCGTGGATCATCGAGCGCGAGGTTCAGCAGCCGTCGGAGTACGCGGAGACGTGGATTCGCGACGGCGGCACCCGCCCCGGCACGCCGGAGTTCGACCGGCTGTACGCGTCGTGGCTCGACGACTTCGCCGCGCGCGGCGTGAACCGGGTGGGATTCGGCTATATGCTGCTGCGCCGGCGCCCCGCGCACGCCACGACGCCGCCGCTTCGCCGGTTCGAGCGCCTGCACGGTTCCCTCGGCCAGAACAACGCCGGGCTCGGCAGCCACCTGGCCGACTCGCTCGGTGCCTGGGACTGGCAGGCGGCAACGGATGACGCCTCCCTGCTGGCGGCGCACCTCACCGTCGCGCCCGACGTGACGGAGGAACGCCACTACTGGCCGGGGGCGAGCGACCCCACTCTGATGACCCTGCACCAGGGCGGCGGGTTCGGCCGGTCGGTGCAGCTCGACACCGCGCTCGCGGCGCTCGTCGGCGCCTCTGACGGCGAACTCTCCGTGGGCGCGATCATCGCCGCGCTTGCGCAGCTGCTCGACGCCTCCGTCGCCGATCTCACGGCGGCGCTCCTGCCGGCGGTGCGCGACCTCGTGACCGACGGCTTCCTGCGGCCGCCGGGTCTCTCCTGACGGCACGAGCGAGGGCGTTTCGTCTTCACGTCGGCGTCGTGCCGGGGCCAGGGTGGCGGCTTGGCGGTGATGAGTGCTCAGCGACGGATGTCGAAACCCGCTTGGCCGGTCGGGCTCAGCTCGACGATGTCCAGCGCGGTGACATGCGCGTGGCGCGGTCCCTCAGAGAGCCAGTCGAGCATCCGCTGCACCTGGGTTTCGGAGCCCTCGACCTCGACCTCGACGGTGCCGTCGGCACGGTTGCGGGCGTAGCCGGCGACGCCGAGCCGTTCGGCGGCGGACCGGGCGCTGAAGCGGAATCCGACGCCCTGAACGTCGCCGTGCACGACCACTCGCCTCCGAATCACCCCTCCATTGTGCTCCGGGCCGGGTGACGGGCGGTTCAGCGGAGGCTCGTGCCGCGCCCGCGGATCCACAAGAGGTGCGCCCGCACCGAGAACGCACCGCCGACGACGAGGGCGACGATCGCGGCCGGCAGCAGCACCGAGATCATCGCGCTGCCGGTGATCGCGTTGAGCACGAGCAGCAGCACGGCGAACGAGCTGCAGGCGAAGCCGGTGAGCGCACAGGTGTTGAACGTCCAGCTCTTCATGCGGCATCCCCTCGACCGTGTTCCCTCTCGAGGCTAGCCGACGCTCACGCGGAGCCGCGCCGCACCAGTTCGGTCGGCAGGGTCATTGCCGCAGCCGGTTGCCCCTCGATGACCTGCAGCAGCAGCCGCACCATCTCGTGGCTGATCCGGTCGAACGGCTGGCGCATCGTGGTCAGCTCCGGGGTGGTCGTGGTCGCGACGGGGGAGTCGTCGAAGCCGACGAGGGCGATTTCCTCCGGCACGCGGCGCCCGGATGCCTGAAGCACGTCGAGCGCGCCGGCCGCCATCAGGTCGTTGGCCGCGAACACGGCGTCGATGGACGGGTCCCGCTTCAGCAGGGCGCGCATGCCGCTCGCGCCGCTGGCCCGGCTGTAGTCGCCGATCTCCACGATCGTCTCGTCATAGAGTTCCCCGAGCCGCTCGCGGTAGCCCTCGAGTCTGCCGGTGCCGCCGGAGGTGTCCTGCGGGCCGGCGATCGTCGCGATGCGGGTGCGACCCTGGTCGCGGAGGAAGTCGACGACCTCGCACGCGCCGTCGCGGTCGTCGGCGGCGACGAACCCGATCTTGCGCTCGAAGCCGAGCGGGATGCCACAGGCGATCGCCGGCACCTTCGACCGCACGAGGTCTGCCAGGAAGTCGTGCTGGCGGCTGTGCGAAGACACCAGGAGCACGCCGTCGACGTGCCCGGCGATGATGAAGTCGGTGACCCGCTTCTGCTCGGCCTCCGACCCGGCCATCAGGAGCACGAGCGGGATGTCGTGCTCCTCGAGGGCCTGGGCAGCGCCGCGCATCAGGATCGAGAAGTTGGGGTCCTCGAACAGGCGGTCGTGCGACTCGGTGAGCAGGAACGCCACCGAATTCGCCCGGCTGGTGGCGAGGTTCCGGGCATGCGGGTTGATGCGGTACCCGGTCTTCTTGATCGCCGCGTTGACCGCCGTGAGCGAGTCAGGGCTGACCCAGTGCCCGCCGTTGAGCACCCGGGAGACGGTGCCCCGGGAGACGCCCGCCTCGCGGGCGACGTCGTCGATGGTGGGGCGACGGCGGGGAATGGTGCTGGACACGGCCCCAGCATATGGGACGGGCCGGGTCACGCCTTCACCGCGCCGGCGGCGAGGTCCACCCGCCAGAAGCGCTGCAGGAGGAGGAAGAGGACGATGAGCGGGATGACCGAGAGGAGCGCGCCGGTGATGACGAGCGTGTACAGCGCCGGTGCCGTGGCGCCCTGGTTCAGGAGACCGTTCAGGCCCACCGTGATCGGGAACAGGTTGTCGTCGCCGAGCATGATGTAGGGCAGCATGAAGTTGTTCCACACGGCCACGAACTGGAACAGGAAGATCGTCACCAGCCCGGGCAGCATCATCGGCATCGCGATGCGGGAGAAGATGTGCATTTCGCCGGCGCCCTCCGTGCGGGCCGCTTCGATGACATCCGTCGGAACCGACGCCGCCGTGTAGATGCGGGCCAGGTAGATGCCGTATGGGCTGATGATCTGCGGCAGGAAGACGGCCCAGTAGGTGTTCGTGAGACCGACCTGCGCCATCAGGAAGTACTGCGGGATGGCCAGGATCACGCCCGGCACCAGCACACCCATGAGCAGCACCTTGAAGACGGTGGACTTGCCCGGGAAGGTGAACTTCGCGAGCACGTATCCCGACAGGGCAGACACGTACGTGGAGACCAGGGCGCCGAGGCCGGCGTAGAGGGCGGTGTTCAGCATCCAGCGCCAGAACAGGCCGTCGCGATACTGGGTCAGCTGCACGATGTTGTCCCAGAGGTGGGTGCTGGGGGCGAGCGTGAAGGTGGAGAAGAGCTCCGAACCGTCCTTCGTCGATGCCGTGAGCACCCAGAACACCGGGAAGAGGCAGTAGAGCGCGCCGAGGAGCAGGATTGTGGTCGAGGCGACACTGACGCGTTCACGCTTCGACCTGTCGCCGCGGCGGATGCCGCCTGCCGTGCGGAGGGGAGTGGCCATCGAGGTCATGTCAGTCTTCCTGTCCGAAGGCGCGCTTCTGGACGATGCGAAGGAATAGGAACGAGACGGCGAACGTGGCGACAGCGATGACAACGGATGTCGCGGCCGCCGAGTAGATATTGTCGCGGGTGAACGCGTCCCGGTACACGAGCATGAGGGGAGACCAGCTCGTGGAGAGGCTGTTGGTGAGCGGCCGCAGCAGCGTCGGCTCCGCGAAGACCTGCAGTGTGGCGATCATCGAGAACAGGGCAGTCATCACGAGGGCCGGCGCGATGATCGGGATCTTGATGCGCAGGGCGGTCTGCACCTCGGAGGCGCCGTCGATCCGGGCCGCCTCGTAGATCTCGGTCGGCACGGCCTTCAGCGACGTGTACATGACGATCATGTTGAAGCCGACGCCACCCCAGAGCGCGATGTTGGCGATGCCGAAGAGAACGAGCTTCGAGGAGAGCACCGAGGGCACGTCCCAGCCGAGCTTGTCGAAGACGAAGTAGAACGGGCTGACGGCCGGCAGGTAGAGGAAGCCCCAGAGCAGCGAGCTGATCACGGCCGGAACGGCGTAGGGCAGGAAGATCGAGATGCGGGAGAAGCCGGCGGCCCGGGTGCGCCGGGAGTCCAGCAGCAGGGCGAACAGCAGGGCCAGCCCGAGCATGGTGGGGATGAGGATCAGGCCATACAGGAGCACGCGGCCGACACTGGCGGCGAACTCCGGGTTGGTGAGTGCGGAGACGTAGTTGGCGACGCCGGCGAACACCTGCTTGCGTGCGCCGGAACCGAGCCCGAGGCCGACCACCTGCGTGCGCTGGAAGCTGAGGTAGATGGTGTACAGGATGGGCGCGAGCATGAACGCCGCAAACAGGATGATGCCGGGTGCCAGCATCAGGTAGGGGGTGATGATGCGGGTGCGCACGTCGTAGCGGCGTCTGCGACCGGAGCGGGTGCCGAGGGGCGAGCCGGCCGTGTCGGCGGGGGCTTTGGGTGGGGCCAGGAGGGTCACGGGGTGCTCCGCTGTTCAGGTCGCAGGGAGCACCGGGCGGTGCTCCCTGCGACAGGGTGATTACTTGACGGTGAAGCCACTCTTCTTGAGGTCGGCCGTCGTGATCTCCTGCATGGCGCCGACAGCGTCGAGGAAGGCGGACTTCTTCTTGGCCTGGGCAGCCTTGGCGAACTCGTCGTTGTACGCACTGTAGGCGACATTGACGTTCGGTCCGTAGGTGAACGGCGCGACCGTCTGGGCGACCTTGGCGGCGACGTCATAGAAGTCGGGCTGGTTGCTGAAGAACGCCGGCGGTTCGGTGAGGGCACCCGCGGCGGCCTCGGTGGCGGCCGGGTAGATGCCCGAGGTGTCGATCAGGGCCTGGATCGCTTCCGGGTCGGTGTTCAGCCAGGTGATGAACTCCATGGCCTGCTTCGGATGCTTCGACTGGGTGGTGACGCCGGTCGATGACCCGCCCCAGTTGCCGTCGGACGGGTTCGAGGCGTCCCACTGCGGGAGGGGAGCGGCGATCCACTTGCCGGCGGTGTCGGCGGCGTTGCCCGAGAGCACGCCCGGTGCCCAGACGGAGCTGACCCAGCCGGCCTGCGTGCCGTCGTTCAGTCCCTTGTTCCACGCCGGGGTGTACATCGGCTTGTTGTCGATGACGCCTTCCTCGACGAGCCCGCCCCAGTAGTCCGCGACCTTGTTGGTGGCCTCCGCGTCGATGTCGACGCCCCAGGCGTCACCGTCGATGGACCACCAGGAGGCACCCGCCTGCTGGGAGAGGCCGGTGAACCAACCTGCGTCGTTGGCCGAGAAGGTGCCGAGGTACACCTTCGGGTCGGCCTTGTGCAGGGCGCGCGCGGTCTCCGCGTACTCGTCCCAGGTGGTGGGGACCGTCAGGTTGTTGGCCTTGAGGATGTCTTCGCGGTAGTAGGCCATCATCGGGCCGGTGTCCTGCGGGATGGAGTACACGGCGTCCCCGCCGAGCGTGACGGAGTTCCAGACGGCGTCGGGGAACTTGTCCTTGATGTCGTTGGCGCCGACGGCCGACAGATCGGCGAGGGCATCGGATGCGACGAGGGTCGGGATCTTCTGGTATTCCGCCTGGATCATATCGGGGGCGCCGCTGCCGGCCTTGATGGCGGTGAGCAGCTTGGTGATGGCCGGGTCGCCGCCGTCCTGCTTGTTGACCGTGACGTGGATGTCGGGGTTCTTCGTGTTCCAGATGTCCACGACCTTGTCGAGGTTCGGCGCCCACGCCCAGTAGTTCAGGTCGACGGGGCCGGAGGAGTCACCCCCGTTGTCGCCGCCGCCGTCGCCGCCGGCGCCGGCCGAGCATCCGCTCAGCAGCAGTGCTGCCGCGGCAACGCTCGCCAGCGCTCGCATACGAAGTGATGTACGCATTCGTCCTCCTTGTCGAAAGCAGAATTCTCTGTGGTGAAGGGTAGGTCCACCGCCGGCTTTCGAACTGAGAACGACGATGTACCTGTGAGCGGTATTAGTAATTCACACAATCCAACCCATGTCAACACGGACTTTTCCGCTTCTTTAACCCGATAATGCTGTGATAGAACTGTGACCGCACACAGTCGAAGGAGATCAGTACATGTCGGAGCACGGCCCCACGTGGATTCCCGGTTCGAAGGCCATTCGTTACGGCGGTGACTACAACCCCGAACAGTGGAGCCGCGAGACCTGGCTGGAAGACATTGCGCTCATGAAGGAAGCCGGGGTGAACCTGGTCAGCATCGGAATCTTTTCCTGGGTGCTCATCGAGCCCCGGGAAGGCGAGTACGACTTCACGTTCCTCGATGACATCATCGGCCTCCTCACCGGCGCCGGCATCGACATCGACCTCGGTACCCCCACCGCAGCGCCGCCCGCGTGGTTCTGGAAGAAGTACCCAGCGGCACACCCGGTCACCCGCGACGGAATCACCCTCGGCTTCGGCTCACGCGGTATGGTGAGCCCGAGCTCGCCGGAATACCGCAGGGCAGCCGTCGCGGTCACCGAGCAGCTCGCCGGCCGCTACGCCGATCACCCTGCCGTGGTCATGTGGCACGTGCACAACGAGTACGGCGCCCCCATCAGCGACAGCTACGACGAGTACTCCGTCGCCGCGTTCCGCAGCTGGCTTCAGGCCCGGTACGGCACGCTCGACGAGCTCAACCGGGCGTGGGGCACCATGTTCTGGGGCCAGCGGTATTCGGAGTGGGACGAGATCGACGCGCCCCGCGTTTCGGCGAGCGTCAGCAACCAGTCGCAGCGGCTCGACTTCCAGCGCTTCACGTCCGATGCCCTGCTGCAGTGCTTCATCGCAGAACGCGACGCCATCCGTCGCTTCACCAGGTCCGCGCCGGTGACCACGAACTTCATGGCCACCAACTGCCTGGCGGTGGACTACTGGGCGTGGGCCCGCGAGGTCGACATCGTCGCCAACGACCACTACCTGGCCGCCGAGCGCGCCGACAACCACATCCTGCTGGCGATGGATGCGGACCTCACGCGGTCGCTGTCGGGTTCGCGGCCCTGGATCCTCATGGAGCACTCCACCTCCGCGGTCAACTGGCAGCCGCGCAACATCGCCAAGCGCGCGGGCGAACTCGCCCGTAACAGCCTCTCCCACGTCGCGCGCGGCGCGGACGCGGTGATGTTCTTCCAGTTCCGGGCGAGCCGGTACGGGGCGGAGAAGTTCCACTCCGCGATGCTGCCACACGCCGGGACGGGCACGCGGCTGTGGCGGGAAGTCGTGCAACTCGGCCAGGAGCTGGCCGGTCTGGAGGCCGTGCGCGGGTCGTGGGTGCGCGCATCCGTTGCCATCGTCTGGAGCATCGAATCGTTCTGGGCGCTCGATCTGGAATGGCGGCCGTCGGTGGAGCTGGCGCACCGTGAGCGCATTGAGGCCTTCTACGGCGCCCTGTGGGAACTCGGGGTGACCGTCGACTTCGTGCACCCCGGCCACGACCTCTCCGGGTTCGACGTGGTCTTCGCGCCGAGCCTCTACCTGCTCGCCGAGAGCGACGCAGCGAACATCGCCGCCTACGTCGCCGACGGCGGGAATCTCGTGGTCTCGTACTTCTCCGGCATCGTCGGCGACAACGACGAGGTGCCCGCGGGCGCCTCGCCGGGGGCGCTGCGCGAGGTGCTCGGCCTGGAGATCCACGAATTCCTGCCGCTCCACGCCGGGGAGACCGCCCAGCTCTCCGACGGGAGCACCGGCAGCGCGTGGAGCGACGACATCGTCCTCACGGGTGCCGAAGCGGTGGTCTCCTATGTCGACGGCCCGGCGGCCGGCAAGCCCGCCGTCACCCGGAACAGCCACGGCGCCGGCCGGGCCTGGTACATCTCGACGAAGCTCGACGGCGACGACCTCGGCTCGCTCGTCGAGACCGTGCTGACGGATGCCGGGGTGGACGTCGAGGCGCCGGTCGCGGGCCTCGAGGTCGTGTCGCGCGCGTCGGACACCCAGCGCTTCACGTTCTTCATCAACCACACGGGTGCCGCATTGCCGGTCTCCCTCGGTGGCACCGACACGCTCACCGGGGAACCTGTCACACCGGGTTCGACCGTGCCGGCGTCCGGTGTGCGGGTGGTGACCACCCCGATCCTGTAACACCCCGCTCGACCAACACATCAAGGAGGATGCATGACACTCAGCCAGTCATTCCGGAGGGCCGCCGTCCTGGCGACCGGAGCGGCCCTCGCGGTTCCGCTCGCCCTCATCCCGGCCGGCGCCCACGCCGATCCGCAGGTGCCCACAATCGTGAACCCCGGGTTCGAAAGCGGAGCCGAGGGGTGGGTGACCGACAGTTCGACGGGCACCGTCGCATCCGTCGAGACCCACGGCTTCGACGGGGCGAGCCGCCTCACCCAGTGGCTGCCGGCCGCCGGGCGGATGGAGACCACGCAGACCCTCCGGCACGTGCACAAGGGCTGGTGGACCTTCTCCGCCGCCGTCAAAGCCGGCGGCGCCGTCGACGCATCGCACCTCGTCTTCGAAGGCTGCGGTTCCGCCGGTGCCGTTACCATCCCCTCGACCGAGACGGATGACGCGTGGCTGCAGCTCTCGGTCTCCGGCTACGCGTCGGGCGGCAAGGACTGCCGGGTCGGCTTCGTCACCGAGGGGGCGCAGGGCTCCTGGGCCAGCATCGACGCCGTGTCGCTTCGCACCGGGACAGTCGACCGCACCTACCGCGGCGCTGACTTCTCGCAGGTGCCGAAGAACGAGGACTTCGGTGCGGCCTATCTCACCAAGGATGGCACGGTCTCCGACCCGGTCACGATCCTCGCCGACGCCGGTGCCAACATCGGCCGACTCAAGGTCTGGGTCGACCCGGTCGACGGCTACAACGACCAGCAGCACGTCGTCGCGATGGCGGAGCGCATCAAAGCGGCGGGAATGAAGCTGCTGGTGGACTTCCACTACTCCGACCGCTGGACCGACCCGGGTGCCCAGGGCATGCCGGCCGCGTGGGCCGGGCACACGCCCGAGCAGGTGGCGAAGGACGTCGCCGCGCACACCACGTCGGTGCTGACAGCGCTGAAGGAGGCCGGGATCACGGCGGACTTCGTGCAGGTGGGCAACGAGATCAACCCGGGCATGCTCTGGCCGCTCGGCCAGACCTGGGATGTGCACCCGGCGGACGGCGTCACCGGCGCACAGTGGGACAACCTCGCGGCGTTCCTGACCGCGGGATCCAACGCGGTCAAGGCCGTCGATCCCTCGACCAAGGTCATCCTGCACCTGACGAACATCAACAACGGGATCGGCAGCCTCACTTGGTGGTTCGACGAGGTGACCAACCGGAACGTGCCGTTCGACATCATCGGGCTCTCGTACTACAGCTACTGGCACGGCACCTTTGCCGACCTGCAGAACGCGGTGTCGACGTTGTCGGCGCGGTATGACCGGGACGTGCTCGTCGTCGAGACGGCGTATCCGTTCACGCTCGAGGACAACCAGAATGCCCCCTGGGAGAACACCATCGCGCGCTCGTCGCAGCTGACCCGGGGTTACCCGGCGACGATTGCCGGGCAGCAGGCGAACTTCCGCGCGGTGCAGGATGTCGTCGCCTCCGCTCCCGGCGGCCGGGGCCTGGGCGCTGTCTACTGGGAGCCGGCGTGGACGTCTGTTGCCGGCAACGGCTGGGACCCCGCGGATGCCTCCAGCGGCAACGCGTGGGAGAACCAGGCGATGTTCGGGTATGACGGCGCCGTGCTGGACAGCGTGACCGCGTTCGCGCCGGACGACCGCACAGAGCGCAAGCCCGCACACCCTGGAAAGTAGGCGGTCGCTGCCGTTCACGTTCTGATCGCTCGCTTGCGGACAAAGCACCTTCGTCGTCGCGGCGAAGGTGCTTTGTTTGCGGCTCAGGCGCTCGGGCTCGTCCCGGGGGGACCTGGCGGGTCAGCTGGCGAGTTTGGCTCCGGGGATGGCAGCGAGCAGTTCCTGCGTGTACTCGGACTGGGGCCGGTCGAAGATCTGCTCCGGTGTTCCGCTCTCCACGATGCGGCCGGCCTGCATGACGTGCACCTGGTGCGAGATCATCCGGACGACGGCGAGGTCGTGGCTGATGAAGAGGTAACTCAGGCCGAGCTCGCTCTGCAGCGACGCGAGGAGTTCGAGGATCTGCGCCTGCACGAGCACATCGAGCGCGGAGACCGCCTCGTCGAGCACGACGAGTTCGGGCGAGAGGGCGAGGGCGCGCGCGATGGCGACGCGCTGGCGCTGGCCACCGGAGAGTTCGTGCGGAAGGCGCCCGGCCATCGCGACCGGCAGGGCCACCTGGTCGAGCAACTCGGCCACCCGCCTCCGCCGGCTCGAGCTGTCGCCGATCCGGTGCACCCGGAGCGGCTCGGTGATGGACCGCTCGACGGTGTAACGGGGGTCGAGCGACGCATACGGGTTCTGGAACACGGGCTGCACGCGGCGGCGGAAGGCAAACAGCGACCTGCGATCGAGCGACGCCAGGTCGGTGCCGTCGAAGCGGATGCGGCCACTCGTGATGTCGTCGAGGCCGAGGAGCAGGTTGGCCGTGGTCGACTTGCCCGACCCCGACTCCCCGACGATCGAGACCGTCTCACCGCGGGGAATACGGAAGCTCACGCTGTCCACCGCCGTGAAGCGGCTGGCGACGCCGGTTCCGGCGGCACGGATGGTGAAGACCTTCGTCAGGTCCTCGATCTCCACCAGGTTGCCGATCTCCGGCACCGAGGCCGCTGTGGCCGGGAAGGTGCGCGCCTTCGCGGTGGGCACGATGCTCCGCGACGACAGGCTGGGTGCCGCGTGCAGCAACTGCTTGGTGTATTCGTGCTGCGGATCGCCGAGGATGCGCGCCGCATCGCCGGACTCGACGATCTCGCCCTTGTTCATCACGGCTATCGTGTCGGCTCGCTCGGCGGCCAGACCGAGGTCGTGGGTGATCAGGAACACCGAGGTGCCCATCTCCGCGGTGAGCTTGTCGAGCTGATCGAGGATCCGTCGTTGCACGGTCACGTCGAGGGCGGATGTCGGTTCATCGGCGATCAGCAGTTTCGGCCGGCAGGCCAGGCCCATCGCGATCAGCACCCGCTGGCGCATCCCGCCGGAGAATTCATGCGGGTACTGGTTGACCCGGCGTTCCGCGTCGGGGATGCCGACCATCTCGAGCAGCTCGATGACGGCCGCCTTCGCCGCCGAACCGGTCGCCCGGCCGTGCACCTCCAGCGCCTCCGCGACCTGGTCGCCGATCCGCATGAGCGGGTTGAGGTTGGACATCGGGTCCTGCGGAACCAGGCCGATGCCGGCACCGCGGATGGTCAGCATCTCCCGCTCGTGGGCGCGCGCCAGGTCCCGCCCCTCGAACAACACCTGTCCGCCGGTGATCCGGCCGTTCTCCGGGAGCAGCCGGTTGATGGCGGCAGCCGTCGTGGACTTGCCCGAGCCCGACTCGCCCACCACGGCCACGGTCTGGCCCGGCAGCACGTCGACCGAGATGTTGCGCACCGCGTGGATGTCGGTGCCGCCGGAGCGGAACGCGACGGACAGGTCGCGGATGGAGAGGATGGGGAAGGAGTCGTTCATGGGTTCCTCGCTGGTGTGGTTCATCGGTGCTCCTCGAGCAGGTCTTCGGTCGTGGCGAGCACGGCCCGCCACAGCTGTTCGGTCGGCACCGGCGTGCCGGGGGTGAGCAGGCGGTTGGTGGCCATGGCGACGGCGATCCCGGCGCCCGGGACGAACCCGACGGCGCAGCCGACGAATCCGGGATGCCCCAGCAGGTGCACCCGTTCGGCGCCCAGCCGGAACGGGTAGCGCCGGAATCCCAGCGACTGGCCCTGGTCCGGACCCTCCGCGAAGAACTCCTCGGCGACGGCGGGCTTCCAGAGCGCGTCGTGGTCGGCGTACTCGGCGAGGACGGTGGCGAAACGGATCAAGTCCGGAACGGTCGAGAACAGGCCCGCATGCCCCGAGACACCGCGCAGGGCGTGGAAGGCGTTGCCGTCGTTGACGTCCCCGCTCACGATGCCTGTGCGCCAGTGCGGGAAGTCACCGCTGCGGTACGGGACCGGGTACGGGTCGCCGGAGTCGATCATCCTCATCTCCGCCCGGTCGCCGCAGGCGCTCGCCGCGACATCCGGGCCGGCCGGATGCCGGTACCGGGTGCTGGCCAGGCCGAGGGGTTCCGTCACGAGGGTGCGAACCGCGTCATCGAGCGCCTGCCCGGCGGCCTCGGCGACGATCTCACCGAGAAGCATGAAGCCGAGGTCGGAGTAATGCCTGCCCGTGTTCGGGCGGTAGCGCAGCGGCATTTCCGCGGCGAAGCGGAGCGCCGCCTCCCGGTCGCCTGCCGCGAGATACAACGGATGCCATTCCCACAGGCCGCCGCGGTGACGCAGCAGGTCGCGCACGCTGACGTCGGCCTTGTCGCCGTGGGCGAAGGACGGGATGAATCGACCGACGGTGTCTTCCAGCGACAGCGCGCCGTCGGAGACGAGCCGGATCAGGCAGGTCGTGGTGGCGAGGACCTTGGTGACGGACGCGAGGTCGTGCGCGGTGCCTGGCGTCATCGGCAGGGCGCCATCGGGGGAGCGCGTCTCGGGGCGGACGACACGGTAGCCGGCAACGGCGCTGTCGGCCAGGCGTCGTGTGCGAACGGCGAGGGACACGCCCGGCGGTGGCATGGTTCCGGGGGGAAGGTCAGCGGGGACGCGCCCGGCCAGGTCATCGGCGGTCCGCTGCAGGGTGGCGGCGGTCACGGCCGGCCCCCGCTCGCGCACAGCCCCGTGATGCCGGTTCCGGCAGCGCGGGAGAGAACGACAGAGTCGGCGGTGTAGTGCGGCCCGGAATCGACCGGGGATGCGGCCAGCCAGAGGCCGGCGTCGAGGTCGTGGGCGCGTGCGGGGTCACCCAGGCTCGCGGCCAGGCTCGCCGCGGCCGCGATGCCGACGTGGCTCTCCATCATGCAGCCGATCAGCACGCCGATGTCGTTCGCCGCCGCAAGGGCGATCATCCGTCGTGCCTCGGTCAGCCCGCCGCTCTTGGCCAGCTTGATGTTGACCGCGTCCGCCATGCGGCCGGCGATGATCGCAGACAGGTCGTGGCTGGTCCAGACCGCTTCGTCGGCGAGGATGGGCGTCTGCACCCGGGCGGTGACGAAGGCGAGGTCGTCGCGGTTTCGCGCCGACACGGGCTGTTCGACGAGCTCGATGCCGACGGATGCGTCCTCCCAGTCGCGGATGATGTCGATCGCCTGCCTGGCCGTCCAGCCCTGGTTGGCGTCCACCCGGAGCGAGACATCGGCGCCCACGGCGTCACGCACGGCCGCGACGGAGTGCACGTCGTCGCGGCCGGCGCCGACCTTGAGCTTGAGTGTGCGGAAGCCCGCATCCCGATGCCCGATCGCGAGCTCGATCAGCTCGCTGGTGCTCGCGGCGGAAAGCGTCATGTCGGTCGTCACGCTGTTGGTCCTCCCGCCCAGGTGCGCCCAGAGCGGCACGCCGGACGCCGCGGCGGCAAGGTCGTGCAGGGCGCACTCGACGGCGCACCTGGCGGCGGCATTCTGGATGACGGCGGCGGCGAGGTGGTCGGCGAGCCGGTCGACGTCGTCCAGTTCGCTGCCGAGCACCGCATCGGAGAGCGGCCCCATGACGGCGGCGCGGATGCTCGCGGGGCTTTCCCCGGTGACCCGCCAGCTGGCGGCGGCCTCACCCCAGCCGCTGCGGCCGTCGCTGTCGACCGCCTCGACGAGCACGGCGGTGATGGCATCGGTGCGGCGGACCGCCGTGATGAACGGGCGAACCAGGGGAACGTCGACGGTGTGGACGATCAGGCGCCGAACGGTGGCGGTCATGAGGCGCCCTCGCCGGCCCGGCCGACCACCGGTGGGGACACCGCGAGGTCGACGGAACGGTGACGCCAGCCGCGAGCGGCGAGGAAGAACAGCAGCATGAGCGTGGCGGCGAGGGCGGCGATCGTCGTCGGAGCGACATGGCCGAGGGTGGGGGCCGCACCCGTGGCCGCGAGCGGGATCAGCGCTCCGCCCGCAGCGCCGACGGCGACAAGCGATGAGCTGGCGCTCACGGCGTACGCCGGGCGGATGCGGCTGACCGCGACACCAAGCAGCAGCGCGTAGCAGGGCCCGGACAGGATCACCGCGGCAGCCAGGAGCACCAGTGGCACGAGTGGATCCAGTGCCGCGGTCGCGGCGGCCGTCACGAGCGCCAGGGCGATGCCGGTGGTGCAGGCGAGTGCGGTGCGGCCGGCTCCCTGGGCGTCGATCAGCACGGTGCCGGCGATACGACCGAGGCCCATCAGCAGCCAGAACGCGCTCGTGCCGAGCGCGGCCAGTGCGGCGGTGGTGCCGAGCTGTTGTTCGACGGTCGTCGCCGACCAGCCGGAGATGGTGGTCTCGAGACCCACGTAGCAGAACAGCGCGCCGGCCAGGAAACCGGTGTGGCGGAGGGTGTTCGGCTTCGGCGACGGTGCAATCGCATCGGCGTCGCTCGGTTCGCGGTGTGTGCCGCGCAGCGCCACCGCCGCCACGACATGCACGACCGCCACGGCGGTCGGCACCAGCCGCGCGTGGCCCGCTGCGGCGGCAGCCAGGACGATGACCGGGGTCAGGGTCGCGACGATCGCAATGAAGACGGTGAGCCTCGTGAGCAGGCGTGGTGCGCCATGGGCGCTGTGCATCCGGACGGCCGCCGTTCCGCCGGCTTCGACGAAGCCGAAGCCGATCCCCGCCATGCCGGCTCCCACCATGAACCAGGTCGGCGTCGCGGCGGCCGCCGCGATTGCGAGGCCTCCCGCCTGGCCGAGGGCGCCGACGATCAGGACGGTGCCGAGGGGCAGCCTGATCGTGATGAGCGGTGTCGCCAGCACTCCGGCGAGCAGGCCGAAGAACAGCACGGGAACAGCGGGAAGAAGGGCGACGCTCGCTGTGCCGAGGGTGTCGGCCATCGCGGGGATCACGGCGGGGATGACCGCAGCGGTGCCGCCCAGGGCGGCGAACGCCACGGCGAGCGAGCGGACCTGCCGGGTCGCCGTCATGATCCGGCCGCCTGACCGACGCCGGGGACCAGGTCGCGGGCGAGACGGAGCTCCGGTTCGCCGAACTCGGGCTGCACCCGCTCCCTGCCGTCGGGGAGCCATCCCTGTCGCCGGTAGAACCCGATGGAGGGTTCGTTCGCGCGGAACACCCACAACGTCGCCCGGGTGCAGCCGGCGTCGGCGAGAGCCCGGGCCGCGGCCCCGAGTAGCCGCGAACCGACGCCGCGGCCCTGCGCGGCTGGGGCGACATACAGCGAATGGACGATCCCCTCGCCGTCGGCCGGCGCCGCGAACCGGGTCACCCCGAGGAGTTCTCCGGCCGCCGCCGGGCCGGTCGCGGCCGCTCCATCCTCGGCGACGAGGACCTCGCCGGGCTGCGACTCGGAGAGCACCCGGTCCCAGAGCGTGGTCGCCCGGTGCTCGTCCATGCCGTCAACCAGTGGCGCCGGCAGGACCGCGGCGTAGCTTTCCCGCCAGCAGGCCAGGAAGACGCGCACGATGGCATCCCGATCGCTGTCGGTGGCGGGGCGGATGGCGACGGACACGGCGATCGTCAGCTTCCCGAGGCCGGGCGGTTCAGCGCCATGGCGGATGTCAGGGTGAGCGATGTCAGCGGTTCGGCCACCGGCTCCGGCAGCACGAGAGGCGCGGCGCCGGGCGTGAGGGTGCCGAGCACCCGTGCCTCGCGTGCGCCCGTCGCGGACGGGATGGTGGCGGGGACGCCGTGCGCCGTGCACCAGCCAATCAGGGCGAAGGCGATGGCTTCCTTGTCATCTGCGGGGGCGCCGAAATCGTCCGACGGCAGCAGTCGCACGCCCGGCAGCGCGGAACGCAGGCCGCCGAGGATCACCGGGTTGCGGCATCCGCCACCGGAGACGACGAGACGGTCGATGCCGGCGGACCGGACGTCCCGGGCGACGGTCTGCACGGTGAGCTCGGTGAGGGTCGCGATGAGGTCCGCCGTGGTGGGCGCGGTGCCGCACCGGGCGATCGCGTCGGCGATGTACGTGCCGTGGAAGTGTTCCTTGCCCGTGCTCTTGGGAGCGGGGAGCCGGTAGTACGGGTCGTCGAGCAGGTCGTCGAGCAGCTTCCGGTCGACGCGTCCGGATGCGGCGATCGCGCCGTCGCGGTCATAGCCGAGTTCGTTGGCGCCGGACTGCACCACCACCGAGTCGATGAGCGCATTGGCCGGACCGATGTCGTACGCGTAGGTGTCGGTCGCGGCCCGGACGACGGTCATGTTCGCGATGCCGCCGAGGTTGAGCGCGGCAGGGACTCCGGGCAGGCCGGCGAGCAGGAGCACGTCGAGGTAGGAGACCAGTGGGGCGCCGTGCCCGCCGGCTGTGATGTCGCGGATGCGGATGTCGGAGACCACCGGGGCACCCGTGCGTTCTGCGATCCACGCCGGCTGGCCGATCTGCAGGGTGCCCAGGGCGTGACCGCCGTCGACCCAGTGGAACACGGTCTGGCCGTGCGAGGCGACCAGGTCCACGCCTCCGGTCTGTGCGATCGCGGCGGCGGCCGCCTCGGCGAAAGCCTGGCCGATCAGGGTGTCCAGCTCGCAGACCTCGGCGAGCGTCGTCTGCGACGGCGGGAGCGCGGCGACCAGCCGGGAGCGCAGCTCGGGCGGGTAAGGGATGCTGCCGCCGTGTTCGACGGTGCCGAACAGGGCTCCGTCCTCGAGGCGGAAGTCGACGACCGCGGTGTCGATCCCATCGTGCGAGGTGCCGGAGATCATGCCGAGGACCTTCATCGTTGTTCCTCCAGTGCGGCGCGCAGGCTGCCGTCGGCTTCGTCGAGTGCGGCGCGGGCGTCCGCGTCGCTGAGCCCCAGGCGGAGCGCCAGGACGGCGCGCTTGACGTTGAACCCGGCCGACCGCAGGGCGGTGAGCGCGCCCTCCCGGTCGGTGTTGGTGATGCTGCGCACGATGCGGATCGCCCGTTCGCGGAGTTTCACGTTGGTGGCCTTCACGTCGACCATCAGGTTGCCGTAGGTCTTGCCGAGCTGCACCATGATGATGGTCGAGAACATGTTGAGGACGAGTTTTTGCGCCGTGCCCGCCTTGAGACGGGTGGAGCCGCTGATCAGCTCGGGACCGACCAGCACTTCGATGCCGTATTCCGCGGCGGCGCTGAGCAGGGTGTCCGGGTTGCAGGAGAGCCCGACGGTGAGGGCGCCGCGTTCGCGAGCCCGTCGGACCGCCGCGACGACGTACGGCGTCCGGCCGCTGGAGGCGATTCCGATGACCGTGTCGAGTGGTCCGATGGCAGCGTCGTCGATGGCGGATGCGCCGGCTTGCGGGTCGTCCTCGGCGCCTTCGATGGGAGAGACGACGGCTCCGGGCCCACCGGCGATGATCGCGAACACCTGCTCCGGCGGGGTGCTGAAGGTGGGCGGGCATTCGGAGGCGTCGAGGACGCCGATTCGCCCGGGCGTGCCCGCGCCCACGTAGACGAGCCGGCCGCCGGACTTCATGCGTGCGGTGGCCGCCTCGATGGCGGCGGTGATGCGGGGGAGTTCCCGGGCGACCGCGGCCGGCACACTGGCATCGACCTCGTTCATCATCGCGGCCAGGTCGGCCACTGGCATCCGGTCGATCTCGGCGAACCGCGGGTCGGCGGCCTCGGTGGAGAGTTCGGTCAGACGCTCGGCGTCGTTGTCGGTCAGGCTCATCGTTTGCCTCGGTTTCGTGGATCAAGGACGTCGCGCAGGCCGTCGCCGAGCAGGTTCAACCCGACCACGAGGGCCACGACCACGAGGCCGGGGAAGACCATGGTCCATGGGGCGACGTGGACGAGTGAGCGGGCTTCGAAGATCATCGAGCCGAGCGACGGGGCAGGCGGCGGCGTGCCGAGGCCGAGGAAGCTCAGTGAGGCTTCGGTGAGAACCGCCCAGGACAGCGACAGGGTGACCTGGATGATGATGATCGAGGTGATGTTCGGCAGTACATGCTTGAACATGACCATCATGCGGCTCTGCCCGGTGCTCGTGGCCGCCTTGACGTACTCGATCTCGCGAAGCGAAAGCACCGGCCCGCGGGTGACGCGGATGAAGATCGGGATGTAGACGATGGCGATCGCGATGGCGATCGTCAGCCAGTTCCGGTCGAAGACCGAGACGAGGGCCAGCGCGAGCAGCAGCGGCGGGAAGGCGAACAGAACGTTCGTCACGCCGCCGATCACCCCGTCGGACACCCCGCGGAAGAACCCGGCGACGAGGCCGGCGAAGGTGCCGATCACTGTCGCGAAAGCCACGGCGACGATGGAGATCAACGCTGAGTTGGCGACGCCGGCGGCCACGCGGGAGAACACGTCCCGGCCGAACTGGTCGGTGCCGAACAGGTGGTCCGCGCTCGGGGCGAGCAGCCGGGACGGCGGGTCCTGGTGCAGCGGGCCGTACGGCAGTAGGTCGAGGAACGACAGGACGGTGAGGACCAGCAGGACCGCGATGAGGATGGCGCCGGTCAGGCCACTCGGGCTGCGCAGCAGCGCCCGGAAACGGTGACCGATCTTGCCGGTGCTCGGCGGCAGGCTGACGGCCTGGGTGACTTCGCTCATGAGGCTCGGACTCTCGGGTCGATGACGCGGTAGAGCAGGTCGGTGAGAAGGTTGACGATCACGAACGACAACGCGATCACCAGGACGGTGCTCTGCACGAGCGCGTACTCCTTCTGTTGCAGCCCGAGCAGCACCTGCCGGCCGATTCCCGGGATGGAGAAGATCTGCTCGACCACGACAGCGCCGCCGAGCAGGTAGCCGAACTGCAGGCCCGTCATGGTGACGATCGGCACGAGCGCATTGCGGAGGACGTGCCGCGCCTGCAACCTCCGCGGAGGGACGCCCTTCGCCCGGGCGGTTCGGATGAAGTCGTCGGAGCGCACCTCAAGCACCGCGGTCCTGGTCGTGCGCATGATCGGCGCTGCGATGCCGAAGCCGAGCACGAGCGCGGGCAGGAGCATCTGCTGCAGGTTCAGCGCGGGATTCTCGAACAGCGACGCGTGGCCCTGGCCGTTGGGGTTGAAGCCGATGGAGGAGGCGAGCACCGACAGGAGGGTCGTGGCGAGGAGGAAGGCGGGTATCGAGAGACCGGCGAGCCCGACGAACTGGCCGAACGCATCCCGGGGAGAGTCCGGACGGGACGCGGACAGCATTCCGAGAGGAATGCCGATCACCAGGGCGAGCACGATCGAGAGGACCGCGAGTTCGAAGGTGACCGGCAGGGAGTGCGCCGTGAGGTTGAGCACGCTCTCCTGGGCGCGGGAGGAGAAGCCCAGGTTGCCGGTGAAGATGTTGCCGAGCCAGGAGAAGAACTGGATGAACAGCGGCTGGTCCAGGCCGTAGTACCTCTCCAGTGCCGCCTGCTGTGCGGGCGTGAGGGCAGCGGCCTCCGTGCCGAGGCCCGCGGTGATCTGGTTGCCGGGGATGGCGCGAAGCATGATGAAGACGAATACGGCGACGCCGAGGAGGGTCACCAGCGCTCCGGCGATCCGCCGCACGACGGCGTTGTGCGCGATGGTTCGAAAGGTCATAGCAGTTCCCTGCGAACAGGGGGATGCCGGCGCTGGCGCGACCGGCATCCCACCGTTCGTTCGTTATTTGACGGTCGTGGTGCGGAGGTACTGCAGCGAACCGTTCGCCATCGGGGTGAAGCCCTGCACTGACGAGGTGGTCGCCGTGTAGGTGTAGCTGGTGAACATCCAGATCCAGGCGGCGTTGTTCTCCAGCTCCAGGGAGACCTTGTCGTAGATCGCCTTGCGCGCGGCGGGGTCGGACGTGGCCTTGCCCTCCGCGAACAGTTTGTCCAGCTCGGGGGAGCTGTACCCGGCGACCTTGTTCAGGTTGCCGGTGCTGGTGAAGTAGCGGCCGTACATGCCGTCGGGGTCGGGCCGGCCGCCGTTCAGGGCGATGGCCGCTTCGAAGTCGGCCGCGATCCAGCGGTCCACGTAGGCTCCCGACTCCAGGACCTCGATGTCGAGGTTGATGCCGGCTTCCGCGAGCTGCGACTTGACGTTCTGGGCCTCGTTCACACTCGTGGCGTACTCGCCCTGGGAGACGATGGCGTGCACGGTGACGCCGTCGCTCTTTCCGGCCTTGGCCAGGTATTCCTTCGCCTTGTCGAGATCCCGGTCGGGGCACGGTCGTGCACTCGGGTCGGACTTGAACGCGGGCGACGTGATCGGGCCGGTGACCTCGCCCTCGCCGAGGGCCGCGGTGTCGAGGACCTGCTGGCGGTCGATCGCGCACTGGATGGCCAGCCGCACGTTCACATCGGTCAGGGCCCCCTTGCGGGCGTTCAGCTGCAGGGCGTGGTAGCTCAGCTGGGGTGTGTTCGAGACCGTGATGTTCCCACCGGCCGCGGTCTTCGCCACCAGCGGGTCATCGAAGACCGCGAACTGCACGTTGCCGGACTGCATGGCCGCGACGATGGAGGACTCGTCCGGGATCACGCGGAACTCAATGCTGTCGAGCTTCGGGCCGTCGCCCCAGTAGTTCTCGTTCTTGACCAGCGTCAGGGACTGGCTCGCCACCCGGTCCTTGAACGAGAACGGCCCGGTGCCGTTGGGCTCGGTGTTCAGCGCCTGCTCGGTGTCGTCCGAGGACAGGATCGCCGTACCGAGCACCGCGAGATTCGCCGGCAATGCGGCATCCGGCGCGGAGAGGGTCAGCACGACGGTGTGCTCATCCGGGGCCTCCACCTTGGTGACCGACGCGAGCGACGCGGCGGAGACGGCGGCGGTGGCCTCGTCCATGATCTTGTCGAACGACGACTTCACGTCCTCCGAACCGAAGCTGCTGCCGTCTTCGAAGGTGACGCCCGAGCGGAGCTTGAACGTGACGGTCAGCCCGTCATCGGAGACCTCCCACGATTCGGCGAGGCCGGGCACGACGTTCAGGTCCTTGTCGAACTCCGTGAGGGTGCCGTACACGTTCTCGAGCACGTGCACCGCCTGGAACTGCGTGGCCTTCCAGGGGAAGAGGGTGTCGGGGTCGGACGTGACGCCGATGACGAGCTTTCCGCCGTCGGCGGCCGCGCTGCCCGACGGTGCGGGGGTGCCAGACGGGGAGCAGCCCGTGAGGGCCAGTGAGACGGCTGCGAGCACTCCCATCGCCGCGAGCGCACCACGCGTGGTGCGAGATCCTTGTGACATGCGTTTCTCCTTTGTAACGGGCGATTCTGTGACGAGGATGCAAGCGATGCGTGGTGCCGGGGTGCGACGAGCATCTTTGATCCAGACCGGTTAGGTCACAAAAGTACACTAAACATCGATCGCAGGTAACTTTGTTTCCCGTATCGTTATCTTGAGGAAGGATGAGCGTGAGCGACGAATCTGAGGGACGGCCGGACTCCCGGACGGTCCTGGTGCGCATCCGCGCCGCGCTGCCGGCCCTGCGGCCGTCCGAGAAGCGGATCGCCCGGGTCTTCCTCGACGACCCGGCCGGTGCTGCCGGCCTCTCCATCGCGGAGATCGCCACCGAATGCGGCACGTCCACCACCTCGGTGGTGCGGTTCTACAAGCGCATCGGCTACGCGCGCTACCAGGACCTGCGCACCGACCTCACCCGGGAAGCCATGCGGGAGAAGCTGGAGAACCCCAACCTTCCATCGCTTTCCGGCGACGTGAATCGCGATGACACGGTCGACGACATCGTTGCGAAAGTCGCGCTCAACGAGACCCTGTCGATCGCCGATACCGCCAAGATGCTCGACACGAAAGAGCTCGCTCGCGCGATCGGGCTCGTGCTCTCGGCGCGGCGCGTGGACATCTTCGGAGTGGGGGCGAGTTCCTTCGTGGGATTGGACCTGCAGCAGAAGCTCTCCCGGATCGGTCGCACGGCGCTGAACTGGCCGGACTCGCACTCGGCGTGGACCTCGGCAGCGACGCTCGACGAGTCCTGCGTCGCGATCGCCATCTCGCACTCGGGATCGACGATCGACACGGGGGAATTCCTCGCCATCGCCGGCGGGGCCGGTGCGGCGACGATCGCCATCACGAACTTCAGCGAGTCAGCACTGGCGGACACCGCTGATGTCGTATTGACCACAGCCGCGCGCGAGACCCGGTTCCGTTCCGGCGCGCTCGGCAGCCGTATTGCGCAACTCATGGTCGTCGACTGCCTGTTCATCGGGGTGGCGCAGGCGTCGTACGAGGTGTCGATGGCGGCGCTGCGCAGCACCTACACCGCCGTGCACCGAGGATTGGGCGCGAGGTCGTGAGCGCCCGACGCATCGGGCCGTCGCCCGCGGACGCCGCCGCCCGTGCGGCCGTCCCGGCGTCAGCGTTCCCGAGCGGCCAGGGAGCAACGCCGGGCGGGCCCGCCGTGAGCGAGCGGGCGTTCGACCGGTTCGCCATGGCGCATGACGCGTCGCACTACCTTCTCGTGCCGCAGTCGGTCGCGGCGCCTCGGGGCGTCGATGAGATCGCGCAGTTGTTCCAAGCGAGCCGCGACGGGGGTCTGCCGTTGACCTTCCGGTCCGGGGGCACGAGCCTGAGCGGTCAGGGGGTGACGAACGGGATGCTGGTGGACACCCGGCGCTCGTTCCGTGGCATCCGTGTGCTGGACGACGGTGCGCGGGTGCAGGTGCAGCCGGGCGCGACGGTGCGCCAGGTGAACGCCAGGCTCGCTCGCCATGCGCGCAAGCTCGGCCCGGACCCGGCGAGCGAGATCGCCTGCACGATCGGGGGAGTGGTCGCCAACAACTCCAGCGGCATGGCGTGCGGCACGGAGCAGAACACCTATCGCACCATCGAGTCGATGGTGGTCGTGCTGGCCAGCGGCACCGTTGTCGACACGGGGTCCGACGACGCGGATGACCGGCTCCTCGAGCGTGAGCCAGAACTGTATGCCGGGCTGGAGGCGCTGCGCGACCGGGTTCGGGGCAACCCGGATTCGGTCGATGTCATCCGGCGCCAGTTCTCGATGAAGAACACGATGGGGTACGGCGTCAACGCGTTCCTTGACTTCGAGCGGCCGGTGGACCTCCTCGCGCACCTCGTCATCGGCAGCGAAGGCACGCTCGGATTCGTGGCGGACACGGTGTTCCGGACCGTCCCGGTGCTGCCGTTCGCGGCGACCGGGCTCGCCATCTTCCCCGACTTGAGCAGCGCGGCCGCGGCCCTTCCCTCGCTTGTCGCCGCCGGCTTCGCCACGATCGAGCTGATGGACGCCGCGTCGCTGAAGGTCGCGCACGCACAAGCCGGGGTGCCCCCGGAGCTTGCCGCGCTCCAGGTCTCGACGCACGCCGCGTTGCTCGTCGAATACCAGGCCGGCTCGGCGGCGGACCTCCGGCAGAAGCAGGCGGAGGGTGAGGCGGTTTTCGGCACGCTCAACCTGGTGGCGCCGGTCGTGATGACGACCGAGCCGGTACGACGCGCCGACCTGTGGCGCATCCGCAAGGGCCTGTACACCGCCGTCGCGGAAGCACGACCGTCGGGCACGACGGCCCTGCTGGAAGACATCGTCGTGCCGGTGCCCGCCCTGCTGGGCACCTGTGAGACGTTGATCGAGCTGTTCGAGAAGCACGGCTACGAGGAGAGCGTCATCTTCGGCCATGCCAAGGACGGCAACATCCACTTCATGCTGAACGAGCGGTTCGAGCAGGCCGGTGACCCGACGGCATCCGGCGAGGGCGGTCTTGACCGTTACCAGCGCTTCACCGAAGACATGGTCGCGCTCGTGCTGTCCCATGGCGGGTCGCTCAAGGCCGAGCACGGCACCGGGCGGATCATGGCGCCGTTCGTGCGCCGGCAGTACGGTGACGAACTGTATGCGGTGATGAGGGAGATCAAGCGGCTGTTCGACCCTGCCGGCATCCTGAACCCCGGAACAGTGCTCTCGGACGACCCGACCTCGTACCTGCGCGACATCAAGGCGGTGCCGACGGTGGAAGCGGAGGTCGATCGCTGCGTCGAGTGCGGGTACTGCGAGCCGGCGTGTCCGTCGAAGGACGTCACGACGACTCCCCGGCAGCGGATCGTGATCCGGCGCGAGATGCGCACGGCAGAGGCGGCCGGCGATACCGCGCTGCTCGAGGAGCTGCGCGAGGACTACGACTACGGCGGCACCGACACGTGCGCTGTCGACGGCATGTGCCAGGTCGCGTGCCCGGTGAACATCAACACCGGCGACCTCACCCGGCGGCTGCGCACGGAGAACGCGGGCATGCTCGCGCAGGCCGGCTGGACGTTGGCGGGCCGGCACTGGGATGCCGTGACCCGGGCCGGAGGGACGGCGCTCAGCCTGGCGGATGCGATGCCGGAGCGGCTGGTGACCACGGCGACCGGGTTCGCGCGAGCCGTGATCGGGACGGATGACGTGCCCCTGTACGACGGCGGACTGCCCAAGGGCGGGACGAAGCGCCGCGCGCAGACGACGGGGGTGGAGAACGCCGCGCCGGAAGCCGTGTATTTCCCGGCGTGCATCGGCACGATGTTCGGGCCGGCTGCCGGCGGTTCCGGGGTGACGAATGCGTTCCTCGAGTTGTGCGAGCGGGCCGGCACGACGGTGGTCGTCCCCGAGGGCATCGGTTCGATGTGCTGCGGAACGCCGTGGAAATCAAAGGGATACGCGAACGGCTACCGGGAGATGACCGAGAGGGTCTTGCCGGCGCTCTGGCAGGCGAGCAACGAGGGAGCGCTGCCGATCGTGTGCGATGCGGCGTCGTGCACAGAAGGCCTCGACACGATGCATCGCCTGGCCGAGGCCGCGACCACCGGGGAGTATTCCGCACTGCGATTCGTCGACGCGGTCGAATTCGTGCACGAGCGGATGCTCGCCGACCTGACGGTCACCGCGCCGGTCGCGTCCATCGCGCTGCACCACACCTGCTCGTCCACCCAGTTGGGCACGAACGCGAGCATGACGTCTATCGCCGAGACCATCGCGGAGGAGGTCTACGTCCCCGTCGATTGGGGCTGTTGCGCGTTCGCCGGCGACCGGGGCCTGCTGCATCCGGAATTGACGGCTTCGGCCACCGCGCGAGAGGCGGCCGAGATCGGGGAGCGCGAATTCACCGCGTACGCGTCGACCAACCGCACCTGCGAGCTTGGCATGACTCGCGCGACCGGCAAGGAATACCAGCACATCCTCGAACTCCTCGCCTGCGCGACCCGGCCTCAACCCGCACACGCAGCCGGCGCGATCTAACCGGACGCGTCGAGGATCAGCTTCACCGTCTCCTCCGGCTGGTCCCACTGCGGGTAGTGCCCGCAGTCCTCGAACCAGCGCACGCGCGCCTGCGGGAACACATCGGTGACCCGCTCCGCCTCAGACGGCACCGCCACCTTGTCCTGCCGCCCCCAGCCGAGCGTGATGCGGGCCGGCGGGCGAGCGGATGCCGCGGTGCCGGCCTCCGGCTTCGGCCCCTTCACGAGCGCATCGAGGGCCGCGTTCAGGCTGGGCGAGGTCTTAAAGCCGCGCAGTTCGGTGAGCACGAAGTCCTCACCGAGCGCCCACGGCCGTGCCGAGAACTGCGCGAGCAGCGTGCTGCGCCCGATCGGGTTGTTGCCGAGCAGTGACAACAGCGAATGCGCGGCCCGCATCGCCTTCATCGAGTTGCCCACGGTGGCATTGAAGATCTTCGCCTGCCGGTCGCTCCAGAAGCCCAGCGGGGCGAGTGCCACGACGTTTCCGCCATGACCGCGCGCGGCAAGCTCCAGCGCGACCCGGGCGCCGAGCGAGCTGCCGACCACGTCGACGTCCCCGAGGGCGCGGTCCGCGATGAACGCGGCCACGGCATCCGTCAACGCGGCGATCGTCACCGCGCCTTGCAGCGGCGGCGTCGCCCCGAACCCGGGCAGGTCTACCGCGATCACCTCGCGCTCGGCCGCGAGGTGCGGCACCACGAGGTCCCACGTGCGCAGGCTCGAGCCCAGCCCGTGGAGCAGCAGCACCGGCCGGCCCATGCCGTGCTGTTCGAAATGCATCATGCCGCGTCGGGCGTCGGCCGCCCGTAACCCTCCAGCAGCCGCAGCCAGATCTCGCTCATCGTGGGGTAGGCGGGCACGGCATGCCACAGCCGGTCGATGGGCACCTCGCCGACGACGGCGATGGTGGCCGCCTGCAACATCTCGGCCACGTCCTGCCCGACGAACGTCACCCCGAGCAGCACCTTCCGCTTCTCGTCGACGACCATGCGCGCCTTGCCGGTGTACCCGTCGGCCTGCAGGCTCGCCCCGGCCACCGAGCCAAGGTCGAAGTCGACGACGCGGGTCTCGTAGCCGGCCTTCTTCGCCGCATCGGCGGTCAAGCCAATGGATGCCACTTCCGGGTCGGTGAACGTCACCTGCGGCACCGCCTGGTGGTCGGCGGTGGCCACATGCGTGCCCCAGGGGGCGTCGTCGACGGGCTTGCCGAGCGCCCTGGCCACGATGACGTCCCCCGCGGCGCGGGCCTGGTACTTGCCCTGGTGGGTGAGCAGCACGCGGTGGTTCACGTCACCCACGCCGTACAGCCAATCGAACCCCTTCACCAGAAGCGTGTCGTCGACGTCGAGCCAGGAGCCCGGCTTGAGGCCGATGTTCTCGAGGCCCAGGTCGTCGGTGCCGGGCTTGCGGCCGGTGGCCACCAGCACCTCATCGGCGGTGACGGTGGATCCGTCGTCGAGGTCGAGCACCACCGCGGTGTCGGGACGCGACACCTTCGTGGCTGAGACGCCGAGGAGGATCGTGGCACCGAGGGCGCGCAGCCCGTCGGCCACGAGCTCGCCGGCGAACGGCTCGTCCTTCTCCAACAGCGCGCTGCGGGCGATGACGGTGACCTTGGTGCCGAAGCCCGCGTACGCGGTGGCCAGCTCACAGCCGGCGACGCCGCCGCCGATGATGGCGAGGCTGGCCGGGACCTCGTGCGCACTGGTGGCGTCGGTCGTCTGCCACGGATTCACGTCGGCCAGGCCCGGGATGCCGGGGAGGCTCGGGTCGGACCCCGTGCTCACGGCGACGGCATGGCGGGCGGTGTAGACCGTGCCGTCCACCGTCACCTGCTTGACCCCGGTGATGCGCGCCGTGCCGCGCAGGAGGTCGATGCCGGCGCCCGCCACCCACTTCACCTGCGACTCGTCGTCCCAGTCGTGCGTGAAGGTGTCGCGCCGCGCCAAGGTGGCGTCGACATCCGTCGACCCCGTCACCGCCTCTTTCGCGCCCTCGACCCGCTGAGCCGCCCGCACGGCGGCCCCGCTGCGCAGCAACGCCTTGGACGGCATGCAGGCCCAGTACGAGCAGGCACCCCCGACCAGCTCCGATTCGATGAGCAGCGCGGACAATCCGCCCTGTACCACATTGTCGGCGACGTTCTCGCCCACGGCGCCCGCTCCGATGATGATGACGTCGTACTCGGTGTCGGTCATGTCTTGCCTTTCTCTCAGGTGTCGGCGCCCGGGCGGCGCTGTCGGGCGACCCCGGTTCGGGCCTCCCGAGGCTCGCACTCCGGGCGTATAACGAGGTGGTGACGTTCCAGGAGATCATCGAAATCGTTGGCCGCATCATCGACGGGTCGGGCGTTGCCGCGGTGCTGATCGGCGTGGTTGTCGCCAGCGTCTACGCGCTCGTTCGGCTGCTGGGCAAGAAGGGCGCCGTCTATCGCCCCTACCGGCGGCTCCTCGGCCGCTCCATCCTGCTCGGGCTGGAGCTCCTCGTCGCCGCCGACATCATCCGCACGGTGGCGATCACGCCCACCATCGAAAGTGTGGGCGTCCTGGCCGGCATCGTGCTGATCCGGACGTTCCTCAGCTTCTCCCTCGAGCTGGAGATTACCGGTCGCTGGCCGTGGCAGAAGGAGGACGCCGTCCCCGAGGGCATCAAGGAGTGACATCAGGAGTCGGACGACTCCCGCCACTCCCGTTCGCGTTCCCGCTCGAGCGTGTCGCTCTCCGCGTGCCCGTACCGCTGCATGTCGGCGAGGATCTCGTCGTGGGGCTGGGCGGCCTCGTCGAGGGTGAGCAGGCCGTCGGGATCCTTCGGGTCGCGCTGCCCGGTGAGCCGCTCGTCGATGGTGGACTTGTCCTCGTCTCGTGGCATGGTCCCAGTCTGCGCCGGTTCGGCCGAGCCCGCACCTGCCCCGTCGCATCCGCTGCCGGAATCGCCAACCGAACGTAGGGTGGATGCGTCGGTGTTGAATCTGGGACAGGGGTGCTCGTGAAAGTCATCAGTTACAACCTCCGCAAGAACCGGGCGAGCGGCGAACTCGTCGAGCTGGCGGACGGCTTCGAGCCCGACGTTCTGTGCCTGCAGGAGTGCGACACCGAGGCGCTGCCCGCCGAGGTGGGGCTGCTGCACCTCGCCGACTCCACCAGCCGCAACCGACTGGGCCTGGCCGTCTACTACCGCAAGGACCGCTTCACCGCCGTGAAGACGCAGTCCTTCGCGCTGAAGAAGTCGATGCACGACCGACTGCTGCGGCCGGCGCATGAACGGCTGATCGGCACGCGCCTGGTCGACCTCGCCAACGACCGCGAGCTGGTGGTGGCGTCGTTCCACGCCGCCCCGCTCACGGCCCTGAACTCGCTGCGCCGCAACCAGATCAGCTCGGCGCATGAGGCGTTGCACCGGCTGGGCCCGAACCTGCCCACCCTCATGGTGGGCGACTACAACTACCCGATCTTCAAGGGGCACCTGAGCGAGCACGTCAAGGAGTCGGGCTACGACCTGAGCCTCAGCGACAGCCGCACCTACACGCGGTACAAGTTCTTCCGCGGCCACTTCGACCTGGCCACGTCGGTGGGCCTCAGCATCGGCAACGTCGAGACGCTGCCGCGGGGCACCTCCGACCACATGCCGATCCTGGTGACCGCGTCGTACAGCTCGGTCGGTGTCGGCTACTCGGCAACGGATGCGATGGGGCCAGGCCCGTCGTCGGCCGACGACTTCACCATCTGACGGTTCGGTCGCTGCACGAGGGAGTACCAAGTGAGTACACGCAAGAACATCGGCTTCCTGTCGTTCGGGCACTGGACGCCTCACCCCGACTCCGAAACACAGACCGCGGGCGACGCCCTGCTGCAGAGCATCGACCTCGCCGTCGCAGCGGAGGAGCTGGGCGCTGACGGCGCCTACTTCCGCGTGCACCACTTCGCGCGGCAGCTCGGCTCGCCGTTCCCGCTGCTGGCTGCGGCGGGTGCGAAGACGAGTCGCATCGACATCGGCACGGGCGTCATCGACATGCGCTAGAGCATGTCGCGGTTGTGACACTCGTTCCGTAAGCTTGGTTGCATGGTCGAACTGGTAGCGCTGAGGAAGACGAACGAGGTGGCCGCGTACGTCCGCGCCTCCATGGACCGCAAGGGCGACCGCTGGACGGTCGATACGCAGCTGAGGAAGATCAGGGCGCTGGCCGAGGCCAAGGACTGGAACGTCGTCGAGGTCTACGAGGACAACGCCGTGTCGGCGACGAAGAAGCGCCGCGCTGGCACCCGCTGGGCCGAGATGCTGGACGACGCCCGCGCGGGCCGCTTCTCGATGGTGGTCGCCGTGGACATGGACCGGCTGCTGCGCAGCACGAAGGACCTCAACACCTTGATTGACCTGGGGCTGCGGGTCGTCACCGTGGACGGCGAGATCGACCTCTCGACGGCCGACGGTGAGTTCCGAGCGACGATGCTCGCGGCACTGGCCCGGTTCGAGGCCAGGCGTAAGGCGGAGCGTCAGATCAGGTCGAACGAGCGCCGACGCTTCGAGGGCATCCCGACGAGCGCCTGGAAGGCGTTCGGGTGGACGCGAGAGGGCGAGCTGATCCCGGAGGAGGCCGACGCCGTCCGGCGGGCCTTCGCCGCGTTCCTCGGCGAGCCGTCGCTGTCGATCCGGCGAATCCGCGAGGATCTGAACGGTGCCGGTCATCTCACCGCCCGCGGGTCGGAGTTCTCCGTCGATGCCGTGCGCTACCTCCTGGCGAACCCGCTCTACGCTGGCTACATCAAGCACTACGCGTCGGGCGAGCTGTACCCGGTGCAGGGCGACGCGTTCCCGCCCATCGTCGGTGAGCAGACGTGGCGGGCTGCG
This sequence comes from Cryobacterium tepidiphilum, assembly GCF_003716325.1. Classification (GTDB taxonomy): domain Bacteria; phylum Actinomycetota; class Actinomycetes; order Actinomycetales; family Microbacteriaceae; genus Cryobacterium; species Cryobacterium tepidiphilum. Next base: position 57,225 of record NZ_RDSR01000005.1, read on the forward strand.
GTGTCGAAGCTGGAGGACAACGTGCGGAGATCGGCGAGGCAGGGTAACCAGCCGAAGTACCTCCTGTCCACGATCGGCCTGTGCGGCAAGTGCGGGGCGACGCTCGTCTCTGGGACGAACAGCCGCAAGCAGCCGACGTATCGCTGCGGCGAGCAGTTCCATCTCACCCGCCAGCGCGAGCCCGTCGATGCGATGGTGACCGAGGCGGTGCTCACCCGCTTGTCCTCGGTGGATGTGCACAACCTCGTGATGCCGCAGGAGGACGATGGGCCAGATCACGAGGAGTTGCTGACGGAGCGGAACGCCCTGGTCGAGCGGGTGAAGGAGCTGAGCCCGCTGCTGCGTGACATCCATCAGCCGGTCCTGGAGATCACGGCGGCGATCAACGACGTGAAGGCCCGCATCGATGAGATCGACGCGGAGCTGCTCGACCGTTCGGTGTCGGTGGCGGCGAAGTTGCTCGCGGACGTGGACGAGCCGGTCGGCACCGCGGAGCGCCGCGAGGTGGTCGAGGCGAAGTGGAAGACGTTGGACGTGGACCGCCGCCGGATGCTCGTGGACGAGCTGGTGACGGTGACCATCGAGCCCATCGCGCCCGGTCACGTGAAGTTCGACCCCGACCTCATTCGTATAGAGCCGCGTCGCGACTGACTCATGAGTCGACTCGTCATTGCAATGGTGAGTCGACTCGTGGGAGAATGGTTGCAGACAAGAAGATCCCACCGGGGCCGCGACTTAGAAGCGCGGGGTTCTGCTCCCGGATGAGTAGCCGGTCAAACAGCCCAATTACCGTGGCGGGGAACCGGAAGATACTCATGTCTGAGGACTTCCGATGTCTGTCGTTATCGACGTTCCCCGCGCATCCGCGCTCGACCGCCCTGGCCTCGATCAGGGCTCCACTCCTTCTCCGCAGGCAGACGGCCTCGATCCCGTCATCGCCGCCGCTCGTGCTGCTGGTCGTCTGGCCGGTGAACGCCTGGCTCGCACGCCCCTGACCCCGCGACAGCGCGCCGCGGTCGCCGCCGTGATGGGCGGTGGTCACTGATGAGCGCCAACTCCTCCGCCTTCGACCACGTGAACGGCTTCCGCTGGCGACAGGGCGACCCCTCCCTCGCCGAGTCCGAGGCACGTCTCTACGACCTCGGCGTGCTCCGCTCCGTGCTGGAGGAGTCCGTCGAGATCGCCGTCGCCGACGCCCGCGCCGATGGGGTGACCTGGGCGAAGATCGGCGACGCCCTCGGCGTCACGCACCAGGCCGTCATCAAGCGTTACCGCAAGGGTGGTGCCCGATGAACGCCGCCGAACGCACCAGCGCCACCGCTCCCGCTGACCTGACCAGCCCGACCGATGGGCCTGGCCTGGCATCCGCCGGAGGCGGGCTGCCCGTCGTCGTGATGCCCGTCCTCATCCGTGCTCCGCACTCCAAGAGTTCTGGAAGCCTCATCCGTTCCTACGGGCGCGGCAAGGGCTTGTCGATTGCCGCGCCATGCAACAACATGCCTGGTCAGCTGCCGGTTTCGCCTTCGCTCCACCGCGTGACCCCGCAGGATCATTTGGGGGTCAATAGGGGGTCATTTAAGGCGCCGCACGCTCCTTCCGACGTCCTGGGCGGTGGTCGCCGTGGCTAAGCAGGAGAACAACCCGACGAGCATCGGGCTCACGCAGTACCTCGATCCGTCGTACTGGACCTGGGCCGCCGAGGACGCGAACGGGGCCGCGCTGCTCCAGCAGGGAGCCGGGGCGATCCTCGCCTACGTGGTGCAGCGGCTCGAGGCGATCGGCTGTGAGGTCGTCGAGGCCTACGGCATCGTGCACGACAAGGACGAGCGCGAGGTCTGGAGCGACACCGAGAAGACCCTCGTGGTCGAGCCGAAGCCGGATCACCTGCACGCGGTGATCAAGTTCGCCAGCCGCGCGAAGAGCGCGCCTCTGGATCGGCTCGCGTTTGGCATCGGCGTCGAACCGCAGTACGTCGAGAAGCCCGGTCGCGGGCGGTACGCCTTCGACAACATGCTCTCGTACCTGACGCACGTGAAGTACGCGGACAAGCACCAGTACGCGTCTTCGGAGGTCGCCACGGTGCGCGGGCCGGACTACCTCGGCATCGACGCCCAGCGCCGGGAGACGTGGCTCAAGGGTCGCGCCCACGTGAAGAAGAAGGTCGTCGCCGAGAACTTCGAGGACATGCGCGAGCGCGTGCTCCAGGGCGAGATCACGCGCGATCAGATCATGCTTACCGATGAACTGTTCGACATCTACTCGCGGCATCAGCGGGAGATCGACGATGCCCTGTCCGCCTACGGTCAACGCCGTGCGTACCGGGCGGCGGCGAAGCTCCGCGCCGGTGAGTTCTCGACGCACGTGGTATTCGTGCACGGGGATGCCGGTATCGGCAAGACCCGGTTCGCCACGGACTTCATCACCGAGGCGATCAACGCGGCGAACGCCCACGGCGAGCGGTGGCAGGTCTACCGGGCCGCCACGGGGAACCCCCTCGATGACTGGCGCGGGGAGGAAGTGCTGCTGCTCGACGATCTGCGCGCCTCGGCGATGGACGCGAACGACTGGCTGCTGCTGCTCGATCCGTACAACGCCTCCCCGGCGAAGGCGCGCTATAAGAACAAGGGCGAGGTGGCCCCGCGTCTCATCGTCATCACGGCGACGATCGAGCCCGTCGAGTTCTTCTACTACGCCCGTCAGAAGGGCAACGTGGACGAGGCGCTGGACCAGTTCATCCGCCGACTGGCCTCGGTCGTGAAGGTCTACCGTGCCGACGAGATCAACCGCTACCTCGTGCAGCACATCGGAAGGATCGAGCCCTACGAGTGGCATCAGTGCAGCGTTCCGGCCGCCGCGCACACGCCCGGCATGTACGGGAACGCGTACCACCGGAACGCCGGGTCGCGGGAACTGACCTACGGTCCGGAGACCTCGGCCGACCACGACGCGGACGGCGCGGTCGCGGAGCTGCTGAGCGGGCTCGCCGTGCGGAGTCCGGACGTGCCGCTGGCACTGATCGGAGGTGCCGCATGAGCACCGAACTGGACGCGCTCTTCCAGGGGGTCGAGGGGGCCGGAGGCCCCTCGCAAGCAGGCATGGAGGACACGAGCGTCAGCGATGTGTCCGACATACCTACTGCTTGCCACTCTGGCGTACAGGTGGAGCAGCAGACCGACTCCCAGGTGAACACCGGTCGGGCTGATGCGGAGGCTGTGCGTCAGAGTCACGGCGGCGCGAAGCGTCGTCGTGGCAGCGGCGGGCGGCTCGATACCCGCTTCGATGACGCCACACTCGGGGCGCTTCGCACTCGTGCGACGCGGCTCGGGCTGGCTCCGAGCACGTGGGTGCGGACCGTCGTGCGCGATGCGCTCCACGCCTCTCGGAGCGAGGAGCTGGACGCCGCCGTGGCCGCGCACCTGCTCGGAGCCGAGTTGCGCGTGCAGGCCTCGGCGGACGCCCGCGAGCTGGCCGCCCAGGTGCGCCCGCTGGCGATCAACGTCAACGACCTGGACCGCCGCGCGCGGGCCGGTGAGGCGGTGGCGCTGTCGGCGGAGGTGCCCGAGCTGATCGAGTTGCTACGCGAGGTCCGGGCGCTGCTCGGGGACCGGACGGCGTGATGAGCACCACGCACTACAGCCCGAGCACGAGCGTCGGAGACACGGAGCGCTACATCCGAGGCAAGGAGGACGAGCGCGGGGCCGCGGTCACGTGCGACGTGCCGGGAGGCCCCGGCGCATTCTCGGCCCGCGCCCGCGCGCTCACGCAAAACACGAAGCGCGGCGTCGAGGCGCTGCACTACCGGCAGTCGTTCAGCGACGAGGAGTTCGACCCGAACAGCCCGGAGGACGTGCAGCGGGTGAATGATCTGGGCTACCTGCTGGCGAAGCGGATGCACCCGGACTCGGACTGCCTCGTGGTGACGCATGTGGATGGACGTGGCCGCAAGCCGCACAACCACATCTTGGTCGTCAACCACAACAACCGCACCGGGAAGGCGCTCTCGGACTACCGCACGTTCCACGACCGCAAGGCAGGGAACCAGCGGGGCGTGCAGTCGGCAAACGACGAGCTGATGCGCGAGCACGGCCTCTCGGTCGTAAAGCGGCTGGAGCACCCGCCGAAGGACTGGGAGCTGCGCCGCGAGGACTTCGCCGAGGGGTCGCTCGACCGGGAGATGGGCGACCGGATGAGCGCCGCTCTGGCCAATCCCCGGTCGATGGACAAGGCCGGTCTCGAATCGGTGATCGCGGAGCAGAACCAGCAGCTTGGCGACGACGGGAAGCAGGTGCCGCGGATGCGCCTGCACACCGCCGTGAGCAAGCGGGGCAAGAACGTCGGCAAGGAGACGTGGACGCTCTACATCGAGGACCGCCGAGGTGAGTCCGGGCGCGCCGAGCGCCGTAAGCGCACCAGCGCCCTCTCGGCGGACTTCACCCCAGAGGGCGCGCAGGCGTTCTTCGACTATCACCAGCAGCAGAAGGAGCAGGACCATGAGCGCAGCGCTCGACAGGCTGAAGCAGCAGAACGCGCAGGACGAGCAGCGGCAGCAGCTCGGCAGTCCGGAGACGATGGAGACGTTGACCTCGATCCTCGCCGCCGTCGAGGCACAGAACGCGCGGCTCGACCGGCTGGCCGAGCAGCAGAAGAAGCTCGCGGGGCTCGTGAAGGTCATGGACGAGGAGATGAGCAAGCGCATCGACCGGGCGTCGACCTCGCAGCCGTCCGTCAGCACGTCACCGCAGATCGAGAGCGTCGAGAGCAGGCTGAGCGAGATCGAGAGCACGCTCAGCGAGTTCGTGCAGAGTCTCGACGGGAAGCGGCTGAGCGCCGCCTCGCAGAGTTTGGTCGCCGAGGCGCAGAAGAACCACGCGGCTACGGCCTCGGCGATTGAGGGACTCAAGGCACAGGCCGCGGCGAACCAGAAGCTCGTGAGCCAGGTCGGCGGGGCCGTGCAGCGGATCGAGAAGCGCTCCGAAGAACGGGTTGAGAAGGCCGTCGAGCAGGTCGCCGGGGAGGCCTCGGCCACGATGACGGCGAACCTCGACGCGTCCAACGAGCGCGCCGAGCGGATCATCGCCGCGACGGCGAAGCTGGAGGCTCGACAGCTCTGGTCGGCTGCCGCTGCGATGTGCCTCGCCCTCTTGCCGGTGGTCGTGGTCGTCGCTGGGCTCTGGATGGGGATCGCTGGGCTCATCACAGGCGCTCAGTGGGCCCTCGACGTGGACGGGAGCCTGTGGCTCGGCATCGGGCGCTGGCTCGTGGTTGCCGTGGGCCTCACCGGGGCCGGCTACGGGCTCTTCGCGTCCGTCCGTTGGGTCGCGTGCCTCGTCGAGACCTGGAGGGGCCGCGGGATGCCGAAGTGGCCCCGTTGGCGGTGATGGCTGGATCCGATCGAGCTACCGGTTCCGATCAGCAGTCGAAGGATTTTCGCAGCAGCCAGTCCTGCGGCCTCGGTGCCGCCGCCGTAGCCTGACGAGCATCCCGGCCGTGACGGCCATCGCGACGGCGATCCCGGCACCGATGATCCAGGGATTGCCGAGGAGCCCTCCGACGCCTGCGAGTGCTCCGCCCGCCGCGATGAGCGGCAGGCCGCAGCAGAGCAGCAACGGAAGCGCGCAGCATGCCAGTAGGAGCAGCCCGGTCCCTGCGGCGACGATGGGACCGGCGCGCCGTTCGTCGCGGTCGTGATCGGCGCTCATCGTCTGCACCTCTTCCGGATGAGATCTCCCCGATTGCATGCGTTGCCGTTCATGCGCAGCACGAGAGCAGTGACGGGTCGGTGGTGAAGGACTTCGCGGCGATCCGGATGCCTTCGGTCATGGTCAGGTAGGGGGCCCAGGCGTCGGCGACTTCGGCGATGGTCTTGCCGAGCACGTGGACGCCTGCGGCGGCGAGTTCCCCGGCGTCCTTGGCGACGGCGGTGAGGCCGAGGATCTCGCTCGTATCGGCGTTCACGACGATCTTGATGAACCCGCGGGTGTCGCGGTTGATCACCGCCCGGGGCACATACTCCAGGGGCAGCACGCGGCAGTCGCAGCGGATCCCCGCGGCGACGACCTCCTTCTCGGTCATCCCGACCGCGCCGATCGCCGGTCCGGTGAACGTCACCCGCGGCAGATGGGAGTAGTCGACGGACCGGTCGGCGTCGGCGAACGCGTTCTCGGCGACGAGGGTGCCGTGGTGGGCCGCGACGTAGACGAACTCCGGGTGCCCGGTCACGTCGCCCGCGGCCCAGATCCGCGGGTTCGACGACTGCAGATGGTCGGAGACGACCACCTCGCCGGAGTCCCCGGTCTTCACCCCGACCGCATCGAGGTTCAAGCCGTCGGTGACGGGACGGCGTCCGAGGGCGACGAGCACCTGGTCGGCGCGGAACTCCTGCGAGCCGCCGGACACGTCCGCGGTAACCACGACCTGCCCGGTCGCCGCGTCCCGGGACACCCGGGTCGGCACCGCGCGGCGGACCACCCGGATGCCCTCGTCGGCGAACACCTCCTGCAGTGTCCGGGACACCTCCGGCTCCTCCTTCGACGCGAGCCGGGACCGCACCAGCACGGTGACCTGGGAGCCGAGGCGGGCGAACAGCTGCGCCTGCTCCAGGGCGACGTAGCCGCCGCCGAGCACCAGCATCGACTCGGGGACCTCGGTCAGGTCCATCGCCGTGGTCGAGGTCAGGTACCCGGCCTCGTCCAGGCCGTCGATCGGCGGAGCCCACGGCCGCGCACCGGTGGCGACCAGGTAGTGCTCGGCCTCGATTGTCTCGACCGCTCCGTCTGCGGCGGTGACCTCCAACACCGGCGCGTCCGGGGTGCCCGCGAACCCGGCGTCTCCCCGCCGGACGTGCCACCCGTATGAATCGGCGACGTCGGCGTACTTCTCGCCCCGCATCGTCTCGACCAACGCCTGCTTCCCGGCGATCAGCGCGGGCATGTCCACTGGGCCTGCCGTCGTCGCGATCCCCGGGAACCGGTCGGCGGCGTCGGCGGCGACGTGCCGTGCATCGGCGGCGGCGATGAGGGCCTTCGACGGCACGCAGCCCGTGTTCACGCAGGTGCCGCCGAGCGTGCCACGCTCGATCATCACCACCGACTTCCCGAGCATGGTCGCGCGAATCGCGGCGGCGAACGCTCCGCCGCCCGATCCGATGATGGCGAGATCGTACTTCGTAGGCATCGCTGCTCCCGTCAAGGCTTGGACTTCTGTTCCGTTTCAGCCATACTGGACCTTCCAGTGCAGGGGAAGGTCAAGCGTGGCCCCTGCCGAATGATCGGAGGCCGCAATGCGCATCGGAGAACTCGCCGAACGCGCGGGCACCACCTCGAAGACGCTCCGGTTCTACGAAGAGCAGGGACTGCTGCCCCCGGCCGACCGGACGCCATCCGGGTACCGCGACTACGCGCCCGACGCCGTCGCCCGGATCGACTTCGTTCACCGTGGCCAGGCCGCAGGCCTCACCCTCGCCCAGATCCGCCAAATCCTCGACATCCGCGACAGCGGCCACGCGCCCTGCGAGCACGTGCGAGACCTCCTCGACGCGCGCCTGGCCGAGATCGAGCAGCAGATCGCCCAGCTCACCGCCCTGCACGGCACCATCGCCGACCTCCGGCACGACGCCGCGCACCCGGACCCCGACACATGCAGCCCAGACCAGGTCTGCCGGTACCTGTAGAGGGACGCGGACCGAGAAAACGAGAGCCATAACACGAACATGCGCTACGCCAACCCGCTGGCGTTCGCCGAGGATGCCGCCGCCGCGGACCTCATCGCGGGCGGCCGGCTCCAGCTCGGCATCTCCCGGGGGTCACCCGAGCAGGTGATCGACGGCTGGCGGTACTTCGGCTTCGAGCCCGCGGAGGGCGAGTCCGAGGCCGACATGGCGCGCAGGCACACCGACGTCGCACTGGAGGTGCTCTCCGGTGCGCAGTTCGCGCAGCCGAACCCGCGACCCATGTTCCCGAACCCGCCGGGCCTGCTCCGGATCGAGCCGTACTCCGAGGGCCTGCGGGAACGCATCTGGTGGGGCGCCGGCTCGGACGCCACCGCACGCTGGGCGGCCGAGAAAGGCATGAACCTCATGTCGTCGACACTCAAGGACGACGAGTCCGGTGAGCCCTTCCACGTTCAGCAGCGCAAGCAGATCGAGGCGTTCCGCGACGAGTGGGCGAAGCACGACCACGGCTTCACGCCCCGCGTCTCGGTGTCGCGGTCGATCTTCGCCATCGTCGACGACCGGGACCGCCGGTACTTCCTCGGCAGCGGCGAGCGGGAGGACCAGGTCGGCTTCATCGACAACACCCGCTCGGTCTTCGGCCGCTCCTACGCCGACGAGCCCGACGCCCTCGTGGAGCAGCTCCGTGGCGACGAGGCGATCGCCGCTGCGGACACCCTCCTGCTCACGGTGCCCAACCAGCTCGGCGTGGACTACAACGCGCACGTGCTGGAGGCCATCCTCACCCACGTCGCCCCCGCGCTCGGCTGGCGCTAGACACATTTTCCAGGGCAACTGGTTCAGGAGGAACAGGAGGAGCTGCGCGGTCCGCGGCGCGGCGGAGTCGAATCTCCTGAATCAGCGATGGGCGAGCCGCGACGGCCACCAGACCGCGCGGCCGAGGTCATAGCAGAGCGCGGGAACCAGCAGGGAGCGCACGAGCAGGGCGTCGAGCAGCACGCCAAAGGCGACGATGAAGGCGATCTGTGCGAGGAACAGGATCGGGATCACGCCGAGCGCCGCGAAGGTCGCCGCCAGCACGACACCCGCCGACGTGATCACCGACCCGGTGACGGCGAGTCCCCGCAGCACGCCCGTGCGGGTGCCGTGCTGCAGCGACTCCTCGCGCACCCGCGTCATAAGGAAGATGTTGTAGTCGATGCCGAGCGCCACGAGGAACACGAACCCGTACAGCGGCACGGCCGGGTCGGCGCCGGCGAAGTGGAACAGGTGGTCGAAGACGAGCGCCGACACCCCGAGCGACGCCGCGAACGAGACCACCACGCTCAGCACCAGCAGCACCGGGGCGACCACCGCGCGCAGCAGCAGCATCAGGATCAGCAGGATCACCACGAGCACGAGGGGAATGATCAGGGTGCGGTCGTGAATGGACGCCGCGTTCGAGTCGACGGCGGTGGCCGTCACCCCGCCGAGCAGAACGGATGAGTCGCCGTAGGCGGCACGCAGCTCGCCCACCGTGTGCTCCGCGGCGGCCGAGTCGGCAGCATCCGCCAGCGTCACCTGCAGCATCACCCGGCCGTCGACGACCGTCGGCTCACCCGCAGGTGCGCCGGGTCGAATCGGCTGCACGCCGTCGGCGGTCACCGGCAGGGTGCCGCTGGGGGAGCCCTCCGAGAGCACTGAGGCGCTGCTGACCCCGTCGGTGCCGAGCGCGGTGGCCGCCATATCGGCGAGGTCCGACGCGGGCCCGACGACGAGCGCCGGGCTGCCCGACCCGCCGGGGAAGTGCCGGCCCAGCGCGTCCTGCCCGGCCCGCGCCTCGGAGGAGCTGAGAATCAGGTCGCTCTGCGGCACGCCGTCGGCTTTCAGCTGCAACAGGCCGGCTGATGCCGCGAGCAGCACGAGCGTGCAAGTGACCCAGATCGTGCGCGGCCGGCGGGCGACGGCGCGCCCGAGGCGCGGCCAGAGGCCGGTGGCGTTCGCGCCGGTGAGCACGGGATGGGCGGAGCCGAAGCGGGGCCGCACCGGCCAGAACGCCACCCGACCGGCCAGCATCATCACCGCCGGCAGGAACGTGAGGGACGCCAGCAGGGCGAAGACGATGCCGATCGACGCGACCGGGCCCAGTGCCTTGTTGCTGTTGAGGTCGCTGAACAGCAGGCAGAGCAGGCCGGCGATCACGGTGCCCGCCGACGCGAGGATCGGAGCGCGGGCCCCGCGGAGCGCGGCGACGGTCGCATCCCAGTGGTGCTCGTGGTCGCGGAGCGCCTCGCGGTAGCGCGATACGTAGAGCAGGGCGTAGTCGGTGGCGGCTCCGATGACGAGGATGAACAGGATGCCCTGCACCTGCCCGTTCAGCTGCACCGCGCCGGCCTTCGCGAGCCACCACACCGTGAGGATGCTCGCGCACAGCGCGAACATCGCGCTCGCCAGGACGATCAGCGGCAGCAGCGGCGACCGGTACACGACGATGAGGATCACGAACACGGCGACCAGGGCCACCAGCAGCAGGATGCCGTCGATGCCGCTGAAGGCATCCACCAGGTCGGCGGTGAAGCCGCCCGGCCCGGTGACGTACGCGGTAACACCGGCGGGCGCGGCGTCGGCGACGGATGCGCGCAGCTCCTCGACCGTGTCGGTGAGCGTGTCGCCGGGGTCGAGGGGGACGAAGACCTCCGCTGCCTCGCCGTCCTCGGATGGCACGGGCGGCGACACATCGGAGCCGACCCCGTCGATCGCCGGGAAGTCCCCTGCCGCCGCGGCGATGGCGGCGAGGTCGTCGCCGGTCAGCCCGCCGTCGCGCACGAAGAGCACGATGGCCGGAATGCGGTTCGACCCCGCGAACGCGGGCAGCAACTGCTGCACCTGTGTCGCATCCGCACTCGCCGGCAGGTAGCTGGTCTGGTCGTTGCTCGACACCTCGGCGACTCGGCCGAAGTAGGGGCCGCCGACGCCCGCGATCCCGATCCACACCACGATGAGCAGCGCTGGCACCACCGCCCGCATCCATCGCATCCGTCGTCCGCGCATCCGTTCCTCCTCCGCCCCGTCACGCCTCGCGGCCAGCATATTGTTAAGTTCCTTAGCTATCAAGTGGGTTAGGGAAGCGATACTCTGGGGCAATGGATGACGCGGGGCGGGCGGACCGCCGGGAGATGCACGAGGCGTCGCTGCTGCTGCGCCGCATCCTCACGCTCAACGACGAGGTGGAGAAGCAGCTGGCCGAGGAGCTCGACGTGAACCCGACCGATTTCGATGCGATGCAGCATCTCATCCAGTCGGGGCCGCTCAGCCCGAGCGAGATCGCCGCGCGCCTCGGCATCACCACCGCGGCGGCCACCATGGCCGTCGACCGCCTGGTGAAGGTGGGCCACGTGACCCGGCAGCCGCACCCCAGCGATCGCCGCCGCCTGCTCGTCGTACCCCGGGAGGAGTCCGTGCGGCGGGCGATGGCGCGGCTGCTGCCGATGATCGGGGAGACCGACGCGCTCCTGTCGCGCTACACCGACGCGGAGCAGGCCGCGATCACCGACTACCTCGCGCGCACCGTGCAGATCCTGCAACGCACGCTGGGGCGTGACGGTGCCTAGCCCGGCGTGGGGCAGAATCGGTGGGATGGAGAACCGCACGTCCCACAGCCCCGTTGACGCCACCCGGCAGCGGCTCGTGCCCGAGCCGGCGGATGACGCGGCCACGCTGGGTGAGGACGAGTTCCGGGTCGACCTGGAGCGCATCCGCTTCTCGCCCTATCTCTCCCGGCTCTCCGCCGTCACGCAGGTGATCCCGCAGGCCGGCTCCGGCACGGTGATCCACAACCGGCTGACCCACTCGCTCAAGGTTTCGGCCGTGGCCCGGTCGATCGCCGTCGATCTCGAGACCGGAACCGGCGAGACCCGCGCGCTGCTCGCCGAGCTCGGCGGCTGCGATCCCGTGGTGGTGCAGGCCGCGGCGAGCGCGCACGACCTCGGGCACCCGCCGTTCGGGCACTTGGGCGAACAGACCCTCGACCGGCTGGCGCGGGGGCGCCTGGGCCTGCCCGACGGCTTCGAGGGCAACGCGCAGACCTTCCGCATTCTCACCACGCTCGACACCTGCGACGCCACCGTGCGCGGGCTGAACCTCACGGCCGCGGTGCGGGCCGCGGTGCTGAAATACCCGTGGACGCGCGACCAGTGGCAGGGCAAGCTGACCGGCCCCGCCCGCCTGCTGCCGCGCGGCGTGGGGACCGACCCCGACGAGGGCGCCCAGAAGTTCTCGGCGTACGCGCTGAACGCCGCCGAGATGGCCGCCGTGAAGCGCGCGTACCCCGCAATCGCTCCCGACCAGCAGACGGTGGAGTGCTCGGTGATGGACCTCGCCGACGACATCGCCTACGCCGTGCACGACCTCGACGACTTCTACCGGGCCGGGGTGCTGCAGCACACCACCGTGGCCGCCGAGCTCGACGGCTGGCTCGCCAACCAGGTGAGCCTGGCCGAGGTCTCCATCGACGACCTCGAGGCCTCGTTCCGCTCACCCGGCTACTCCCTCGAGCTCGCCTGGCGGCGGGCGGAGGAGAAGGATGCCTGGCTCGCCCACCAGGATGCGTTCCGGGACGCCGTCATCCGGGTGCAGGAAGGCCTCGTCGAAGGTCTGCTGTCGGTGCCCTACGACGGCGGGATGGCCGCCGACCACGCGATCGCCGCCTTCACCCGGCACTGGATCAACCGGCTCAAGGGCTCCATCTGCCTGGAGCGGCACCCCGATGTGCGCAGCGGCCACGTGCGGCTGGCGCAGGACGCCTGGCATGACGTGGTCGTGCTGAAGTTCGTGCACTCCCGCTTCGTGCTCGACCGCCCCGACCTCGCCATCTACCAGCGCGGCCAGGCGCGCGTGATCGAGTCGCTCGTCGATGGGCTCTGGGCGTGGCTGAACGATTCCGATGACGCCGCCCGCGCGCCGCGCCGGCTCACCGATTTCGTCGCCGCGACGACAGAGGAGTACCTGCAGCTGGGCCGGGACGTGCCCGGTCTCGGCGGCCGTGCCCGGCAGCCCGACCTGCTCCGGCTCGGTCGCGCGCGTGCCGTCGTCGACTACATCGCCTCGTTCACCGACGCGCAGGCCCTGTCGGCCGCGGCGCTGGTCAGCGGCACCTCCGACCGCCTCTGGGAGGACGGCCGGAGCCTGTAGTCGCCGGCGCCAACGGCCTGCTAATCCGCCGGGGGCCATCCGTCGACGACGGCGCCCCGGCCAGCGGCCCGGAAGGCCAGGATCGCGGCACCCGTGCGCCCGGCGTTCCCGCCGAGGTGCGACAGCCGCACTTCGGGCGCCTCACGCCACGCCAGCCCGGCGGCCAGGCCCGCCGTGACCGGGGTGAGCAACGCGCTGCCGGCCTGGGAGAACCCGCCGCCGAGCACGACCACAGCCGGGTCGAGCAGGAGCGTCATGATCGCCAGCCCCTGTGCCAGCACCCGTGTCGCGTCGGCCCAGACCGCGTCGGCGAGGGGATCGGATCCGAGGCGCGAGACGATCTCGCGTGAAGACCGTGCGGCGCCGCCGAGCGCCGCATAGCGCCGGGTCACGCCGGCCGCCGACGCGTACACCTCGAGGCAGCCGATCTGCCCGCAGGCGCACACCTCCCCGCCGGGGACAACGGGGATATGGCCGAACTCGCCCGCCGCGCCGGCCGCCCCGGTGATGGTGTGACCGGCCGTGATGAGCGCGGCCGCCACTCCCGTGCCGATGGTCACGAGCACGAAGTCGTCGCTCCCGCGGGCCGCTCCGAGCAGCTGCTCCGCGAGCCCCGCGGCTCGCACGTCGTGTCCGATCGCGACCGGGAACGGCATCCGCTCGGCCAGGAGGCCCCGCAGCGGAACATCGCGCCAGTGCAGGTTCGAGGCGTAGAGCACCACGCCGGTGTCCTCGTCCACGATTCCCGGCGTGACGACGCCGGCGGCGACCACGCGGTAGCCGCGGTCGCCGGCCGCGCGCCGGAGCGCCTCGAGCAGCTCGACGAGAGCGTCGATGAGCTGCAGCCGGGGAGTGGCGCGCGTCTCCGAAGCGATCACCTCGCCGTTCTCGCCGATGACCGCGCCCTTCATGGCTGACCCGCCGAGGTCGACGGCCAGCACGACCGACCCGGTCACAGCGCAGTCCTCCGGCCGAGTGCACGCAGCATCGCCTCGATCATCTCCGGGGAGGTCGTCATCCGGGACCCGGGATCGTACTCGTTCGGAGCGCCGGCACTCGCGGTGGCGGCTCCCGCACGCAGGTGCACCTCGGTCACACCGCTCCGGGCGACGATCGACGCGGCGTTGTGCGGTCGGATGCCGCTTGCGGCGAGAATCGTGATCCGGCCCGCGGACTGTTCGACCAGACTGGCGAGCGCGCCGACGCCCGCTTCGGCGGTGGGGGCGCCGCCCGAGGTGAGCACGCGCGCCACGCCGAGGTCGATGAGCGTCTCGAGGGCCTCGCCCGTGTGCTGGGCCTGGTCGAACGCCCGGTGAAACGTGACGGATGCCGCGCCGGCCGCCCGCATCAGCCGCGAGACGGCATCCCGGTCGATGGTGCCCTCCGGCGTGAGCGCGCCGATGACGAATCCCACCTCGACCCCGTGCGGGGCCCCGAGCGCGCGGATGGCCTCGATGTCGGCGCACATGGCGTCCACCTCCATGGCCGAGTACACGAAGTCGCCCTCCCGCTGCCGAACGAGCACCTGCACGCCGATCCGCTGCACGTTGCCGAGCACCGTGCTCACCGTGCCGATGCTCGGGGTCGTGCCGCCGGCGCCCAGGTTCGCGCACAGTTCGATGCGGTCGGCGCCGCAGCGCTCCGCGATCACCGCGCCCTGGATGTCGTCCAGGCACACCTCGAGCACGGTCACGCGCGTGCGCCGTCGATCGCCGCCACCAGGTCGCTGCCGGGCACGACCTCGCCCACCGGCACGCCGCCGCCGAGCACGGGGAGCACGCTGAGCGACGCGGCACCGGCCGTCGGGATGCCGAGGAATTCCAGCACCCGCAGCGCGATGAGGGTCGTGGCCCGCGGACTCCCGTCGATGATCTTCATCGACACGGCCGAGCCGTCGGGCCCGGCCACGCCGATCACGCCCTCGGCGCCGCCCTTGGCCAGCACGCCGGGGAGCGCCGACATCAGTTCGGAGTTCTGGTGTCCGCTGCCGCCCACGTAGAAGGGGTGCTCGCGCATCGCGGCGGCGACGGCGCCGGCCGGTTCGTCGGGCGCGGCCAGCACGAGCGCGCGGAACGCGGCCGCGATGCCGCGCACCGTCGTCGTGAACAGCGGCAACCCGCATCCGTCGACCGCCGTGTGCGTCACCGGCACGCCGGTGAGCTCGGCCATCGTGGTGCGAACGTGCTGCTGCAGCGGATGCCCCGGGTCGAGGTAATCGTGGGTCGACCAGCCGTTCACGGCGCAGGCCAGCAGCATCGCCGCATGCTTGCCGGAGCAGTTCATGCGGATGGGGGAGCGCCCCTCGCCGGCGCGGATCATCGCCTCGAACGTGGCCTCGTCCTCGGGCCGGTCGGCCGGGCAGCCGAGAGCCGACTCGTCAAGGCCCGCTCGGGCGAGGATCGCTCGGACCACTCGCACGTGCTCGTCTTCACCGGTGTGGCTGCCGGCCGCGATCGCGAGCTCCACGCCCGCGAGCGGCGCTCCGGCCGTGAGGCAGGCGAGGGCCTGCAGGGGCTTGACGGTCGAGCGCGGCAGGATCTCGGCATCCGTCGCACCCACGTCGAGCACGGCATGCCCGGCGGCGTCGAGCGCGACGAGGGAGCCGAAGTGGCGGCTCTCGATCATGCCGGAGCGCCACACCTCCGCCAGCTCGGCGTAGCCGGGAATGGGGCCGGTGTCGGTGGTGGAGGACGACGAATCAGGCATGGGTTTCTTTCTCGGTATGGGGCACAGACGCTCCGGGCACGGGCAGCGGCACCGCGATGGGCGCCCGACGGCGGCCGGGGCGCTGCAGGCGGGAGGCCAGGGCGGAGAGGCTGCCGTTGAAGACCAGGTAGATCAGGGTGACCACGAGGAACGTCTGGATCAGCAGGTGGTTGAACGCGGAGAGCACCTGGCCGCGGTAGAGCAGCTCCGTGTAGGCGACGATGTAGCCCAGCGACGTGTCTTTCAGCAGGCTGACCAGCTGGCTCACGAGCGACGGGGTGACATTGCGGAGCGCCTGCGGCAGCACCACGAGTCGCATGGCCTGGCCGCCGCGGAGGCCCAGGCTGAGTGCCGCCTCCGACTGGCCGGCGGGCAGGCTCAGGATGCCGGCGCGCACGATCTCGGCGAAGACGGCGGCGTTGGCGATGGTCAGCGGGATCACGAGCTTCCACAGTGTCGGGAAGTTGATGCCGAGCTGCGGCAGGCCGAACAGCATCAGGTAGATCAGAAGCAGCACCGGGACGGTGCGGGCGACCTCGATGTAGCCGGTGCTCAGCCAACGGAGCACGCGCAGCCGGCTGAGCCGGCCGAGGGCGAGTACCGCGCCGAACAGTGAGCCGAGCACGGCGACGATCGCGGCCGCGAGAAGCGTTCCGCCGAGGCCGACGAAGAGGTACTGCCAGATGGCCCATTCGGTGAACGGCAGCCACTTGTCGGCGTCGAGCTGGCCGTGGGAGCCGAACTGCCAGAGTCCGAGGCCGACGATCGCGGCGAGGACCAGGGCGCTGATGACCGAGCCGATCAGGATGTTGCGTCGGCCGCGGGGGCCCGGCTTCTCGTAGAGGAAGCTGGCGGCGTAGTGGGGGGAGCGGCTCATCGGACGATCGCCACCTTTCGTTCGACCCGGCCGGCGGCCAGGCCGATGGCCAGGGCGATGGCCATGTAGACGAGTCCGGCGGCGGTGAAGATCTCGATCGGCTGCGCGTAGACGAGGTTGACCTTGTTGACCCGGGAGGTGAGCTCGACCACGCCGACGACGGCGGCCAGTGCCGTGTTCATCGCGAGGGCGATCATGACGTTGCCGAGTGGCTGCACGACGGCCCGCAGGGCCTGCGGGATCACGACCAGCCGCATGGACTGGCCGAGGGAGAGGCCGAGCGCGCGCCCGGCCTCCACCTGGCCGACCGCGACGGTGTTGACGCCGCTGCGCACCGCCTCGGCGACGTAGGCCGCCTCGTACACGGTGAGCACGATGATCGCCGTCGGCGTCAGCGGCATGATGAGGCCCGCGTCGGGGAGGGCGAACACCGCCAGCAGCAGCAGCGCCAGCAAGGGCACGTTGATGAAGAACTGCACGTAGCAGAAGGCGGCCGCCCGCAGGATCGGGATCGGGCTCACCCGGGCCACCGTCACCAGCACCCCGAGAATCAGGGAGCCGATTCCGGCCACCACGGTCATCATGACCGTCGTACCGAGCGCCTGAAGCAGGAGCCCGAGGTTCTCACTCAGAATATTCATCACGTGCCGTTCGCTGGCGCTGCCGCCTGGTGGTCAGTGGTCGACGGTCAGGAACCGGGAACCGAGCCGATGGCCGGCGGGGTCGGGATCTCGGAGTCGACGACGGTGCCGAGGGTCGTCTTCCACGCCTGGCCCCACTGGCCCTTGTCCTGGATGGTGGTCAGCCAGGTGTTGATGAACTCCTTGAAGTCATCGTCACCGTGCTTGAGGCCGATGCCGTACGGCTCCTTGGTGAACGGCTGGCCGACGACCTTGAGCTTGTCGTTCGCGGCGGCATCGCTGGCCAGCAGCGTGTAGTCCTGCACGTAGGCGTCGCCGCGTCCCTGCAGCAGCGCCTGCACGGCCTGCGGGTCGGTGGCGAAGTCCACGAGCTTGGCGGTCGGCTGCTGCTTGGGCACCTCGGTCACGGCCGGGGTGTTGGCGCCCACGATCACGGTCTTGCCGCCGAGGTCGTCGATGCCCTTGATGTCGGTGTTGTCCGCCTTGACGGCGACGGCCAGGCCCGAGCTGAAGTACGGGCCGGCGAAGGAGATCTGCTTGGCGCGCTCCTCGGTGATCGTGTACGTGTTGAAGACCACGTCGACGGTTCCGTTGGCGAGCAGGGCTTCGCGGGTCTCGGATGCCGGCGGCACGATCTCGACGTTGGGCTTGCCGAGGATGTAGATCGCCAGCAGCTTGGCCAGCGCGGCATCGAAGCCCGTGACGTTCTCGGGGTTCGCGGGGTCCTGCTGCGAGAGCAGGGGCGCGTCGAGGGCTTCGCCGACGATGAGCTTTCCGCGCTCCTTGATCTTCGCCATGGTGGAGTCGGGCAGGATCAGCGTGTCGTCGGCGACAGGGGCGCCGTCGAAGAGCGAGCTGGTCGCAGCGTCGGTGCTGCCGGAACCGCTCGTTTCGCCGGGAACGCTGCCCGAGCCGCTGGAGCAGGCGGTGAGGGTGAGCGCGACCGCTGCGAGAACGGCTCCCGCTACCGGCAGCTTCCTGCGCATGGATGTGGAGACTGACATGGTTCTTCCTATCTTCCTGGTGTGGGGTGTGCGGTGGGTCAATGGGGCAAGACGGATGCCAGGAACGAGCGGGCTCGCTCGGTCTGGGGGGAGTCGAAGAATTCGGCGGGCGTGTTCTGCTCGACGATCTGCCCGGCGTCCATGAAGACGACGCGGTCCGCGGCACGTCGCGCGAAGCCCATCTCGTGGGTGACGACGATCATCGTCATGCCCTCGCTCGCGAGGGAGACCATGACCTCGAGCACCTCGCCCACCATCTCGGGGTCGAGCGCCGACGTCGGCTCATCGAAGAGCATGACCTTCGGGTGCATGGCAAGGGCCCGGGCGATCGCCGCGCGCTGCTGCTGTCCACCGGAGAGCTGCGCGGGCAGGTGGTGCGCCTTCCCGGCGATGCCCACCCGGTCGAGCAGGGCCATGGCCTCGGCTTCGGCGACGGCCCGCTTCGTCTTGCGCACGCGGGTGGGGGCGAGGGTCAGGTTGTCGAGCACGGTGCGGTGGGCGAACAGGTTGAAGGACTGGAACACCATGCCGACGTCAGCCCGCAGGTCGGCGAGGGCCGCGCCCTCCTCCGGCAGTTTCTTGCCGTCGATCCGGATCTCACCGGAGTCGATGGTCTCCAGGCGGTTGATGGCCCGGCAGAGCGTCGACTTGCCCGATCCCGACGGGCCGACCACGACCACGACCTCCCGCGGCTGCACCTCGAGGCTGATGTCCTTCAGAACGTGCAGGTCGCCGAAGTGCTTGTTGACGCTCTCCAGCCCGACCATGGCCGTTCCCGTGCGGGCGGCAGCCGTGTGGTCGCGTTCCTGAGTCGCGTCCGTCGCTTCGTCAGTGGCTCGGGTGCCCATGTCGTCCTCACATCATCATCGATCAGTTGAATCATCGGCCAGCCGATCCCGACATAGTACTAAGTTCTCCCGCTTACATGCAATAGTGGATTTACTTAGTCCAATTTCGCACAAAGCGTGTAGGGTGAAAGTCACACAACACCCGCCTCGTGGATTGGCTCAACGACGATGACCCTGCCCCCCGCTTCCGTATCCAGCCACGACTCGTCGCCGGGTGGCATCCTGAACCTCGTCCGCTCCGGAGCCTCCGCGTCGCGGGCCGACATCGCCCGCGTGGCCGGCCTGGCACCGTCGACCGTCGCAGCACGGGTGGAGGCGCTGATCAGCAACGGCTATCTGCGCGAAGCCGGCCGGGGCAGCTCCAACGGCGGCCGCCGGCCCCGGCAGCTGGAGGTCAACCCGAGCACCGGTGCCGTGTGCGGCGTCGACCTCGGCGCTCGGCACGCCTCGTTCGCCCTCTTCGACATGGCCGGCGGCCTGCTCGCCGAACGCCGGCTCGAGATGGACATCGCCGACGGCCCGGATCGCATACTCGGCTGGGTCGTCGAGGTCGCGAACGCGATGGTGGCCGCCTCCGACAGTCCGGACCGCCGCCTCCGCGGCATCGGCATGGGCCTCCCGGGGCCTGTCGACAGGCCCGGCGGCCGGCTCGTTTCCCCCTCGCGCATGCCCGGCTGGAACGGTGTCGACGCGGGCGCCCTGCTGGAGAGCCTGAGCGGCGTTCCCGCTCTGGCCGACAACGACGCCAACCTGATGGCCCTCGGCGAACACGTGAGCCTCGGCGATGACGTGGATCACATGGTGTTCGTCAAGGCCGGCTCCGGCATCGGCTGCGGGGTGATCGCCTCCGGCTCGCTGTACCACGGGCATCGCGGCATGGCCGGCGACATCAGCCATGTTCCGGTGCCGAACGCCCCGCAGACACTCTGCTCCTGCGGGCGCTGGGGGTGCCTGGACGCGGTGGCCGGAGGCGCTGCCATCCTCGCGAGTCTCCGGGCGGCCGGGGTGCCCGTGGCGGATGCCCGGGAGGTGTTGGGCCTGGCCGAAGACGGGCATCCGCTGGCCACGCAGACGCTGCGCGAGGCCGGCACCCGCACCGGCGGGGTCATGGCGACCATCGTCAACTTCTTCAACCCGCAACGACTCGTGCTCGGTGGCACGCTCAGCGAGGCGGAGGCCTTCGTGGCCGGCGTGCGTTCGGCCATATACACCGAGTGCCTGCCGCTGGCGACCGACCAGCTCGAGATCACGGTGAGCCAGACGAAGACCCGGGGCGGGGTGATCGGGGCGGGCCGCATGATCCTCGACCACCTGTTCCACGCGAGCGTGGTCAACGGGAGCCTCCGGTGACCCGACCTACCATCGCCGTTATCGGTCAGGGCACCATGTCCGCAGCGCACGCCGCGGCGTGGTCGGAGCTCGGATTGGGGGAGCGGATCCGTTACGTCTGCACGCCGCACCCGCGGCCGCCGCTGGCCGGCGCGCCCGCCGCCCGGTTCGTCTCCGAGCTCGACGACGTGCTGGCCGACGACGAGGTCGACATCCTCTCCGTCTGCACGCCCACGCCCTCTCACGCGGGCATCGCCATCCGCGCGCTCGCCGCGGGCAAGAGCGTGCTGCTCGAAAAGCCGATCGCCCTCACCCGTGAGGACGCCCTCGCCGTCGCTCGCGCCGCCGCCGACAGCGGCGCGACGTTCATGGTCGCGCAGGTTGTGCGCTTCTTCGCCGGCTACCGGATGCTCCGGGCAAGTGTCGAGGCCGGTCACCTCGGCTCGGTGCGCGCCGTCCGGGCATCGCGGCGCTCTGTCGCTCGCGCGTCGGGGTCGTGGCTCGATGATGAGTCGGCCTCGGGAGGCGTTCTCGTCGACTTCGCCATCCACGACTTCGACCAGGTGAACCTGTTCCTCGGCACCCCGACCGCCGTTACGGCCGCGCGGTCCGGCGGCACGCGTGGCGAGATCGAGACGACCGTCGAGTACGCCGGCGGCGGTGTCGGGCGGGTGGTGTGCTGTTCCGAGATGCCCGCCGGGTCTCCCTTCTCGAGCTCCCTCGAGATCGAGGGGGTGCAGGGTGGCGACGTTCTCCGTGAGGAGTACCGCTACTCGCCCGACCGGGCCTCGGCCGCCGACACGACCGACTCGCCCTACGCCGCCCAGGCCGCCTACTTCCTCCGTTGCAGACAGGCCGGGACCCCGCCAGACTTCTGTCCGACCGAGGCCGCCATCGCGGCCCTGGACGTGTCGCTCGCCGCCCGGGAATCGTTGCGGACCGGCGGGACGGTGCGGATCGCATGAACGCCCTCGCAAGGTTCTCCCTCGACGGCAAGGTCGCCCTGGTCACCGGCGGAAGCCGGGGACTCGGCCGCGCCATGGCGGAAGCGCTCGGTGACGCCGGCGCATCCGTCGCGGTGACGGCCCGCACGCTGGACGCGGCGCAGGCCGCCGCCGCCGCGCTTCGCGAACGCGGCATCCGCTCCTACGCGGTGCAGCTCGAGGTCACCGACGTCGACGACGTCGAACGGGCGGTCGACGCGGTGAGCGCCGAGTTCGGGCCCATCGACATCCTGCTGAACAACGCCGGGATCGGCGTCGGCGGCGCCGCGTTCGACACCCCGGACGCTGCCTGGCACGACGTCTTCGCCACCAACGTCGACGGGCTCTGGTACTGCAGCCGCGCCGTCGGCCGGCGCATGGCCGAGCGCGGCGGCGGCGTGATCGTGAACGTGGGGTCGATGTCGGCGGAGATCGTGAACCGCCCCCGCTGGCAGGCGTCGTACCTGGCGTCGAAGGCGGCGGTGCACCAGCTGACGAAGGCGCTGGCCGCGGAGTGGGCGCCGCACGGCATCCGCGTGAACGCGATGGCCCCGGGCTACTTCCTCACCGAGATGTCGCCGGTTGACCAGCCGGAGTACCAGGAGTGGTGCGTGGAACCGGCCGCCATGAGGCGTTACGGGATGCCGGCGGAGCTGGGCCCGGTGGCGATCTTCCTCGCGAGCGACGCCTCGAGCTTCATGACCGGCTCCATCGTCACGGTCGACGGCGGGTTCACGCTCTTCTAGCCCGCGGCGGTGCCGTGCCCGGACCGGGTGAGCGCCGCCCGGCTGAGCAGCGTCGCGCCCGCGACCGCCGCCGGCATGACCACCACCGCACCGAGCGGCACGAGGAACAGTAAGTAGGTCGCGACCCCGAAACCGAGCGTGGCCGCCCGGTCGGCGCCCAGCATCCGTCGCCGGTCGGCCAGCGCGAGCCCGCGCGCGTCGAACGCGAAGCCCGTGAGCTCGACGGCGAGGAACCAGCCGCCCACGAAAGCGCCGAGCACCGGCACGATCGTCTGCCCGACCACGGGGATGAACCCCAGCGCGAACAGCACGAGGCCGATGACCAGGCTCGCTGCGAGCAGGCGAAGGCCGTCGCGGATGCCGCGGGCCAGCGACCCCCAGAACGGCTGGTCGCCGGCGGGCTCGTCGCCGACCCGTTCCTCCACGCGGCGCCAGATGCGCTCGTAGAACGGGTCGCCCACGATGAGGGTGATCGCCGTGTAGGTGAACAGCGCGACGATGAGCACGAGCCCCGACACGGCGATGCCCGCGATGATCCGCGTCGTCACGCGGAAGGTGTCGTCCCAGCCGGAGGCGAACGGCGTCAGCCACGCGCTGATCGCCGGCAGGTTCAGGGCGAACACGACCAGGGCCGCCGTGTACACCGCGCCCACCACGAGCGCGGGCAGCGCGCCGAGCAGCATCAGCCGGGGGGAGCGGGCCCAGAGGCGGAAGCCCTGCCCGAGGTAGCCGACGCCGGCGAAGAACCGGCCCAGCGCCCCCACGCTAGCGGTCTTCAGCGGCGCGGGAACCCGCATCCGTCACGTCGACCGCCTCGTCGGCGGAGTCGGTCGACGGATTCGTGAACGGCACGGTGCGGATGGACGACGTCGCCATGCGCACCGGGCCGAGCGTGCGTTGTCGCAGCGGGTCGCGCCGCAGGTCGACGTAGAGCGACACGCACAACCCGATGATGATGAGCACGAACGGGCTCGCCGCGAGGATCGTGAACGTCTGCAACGCGCCGAGACCGCCGACGTAGAGCAGCACCGCCGCGACGGCGCCGGTGAGCACCGCCCACATGACGACGAGCGGCTTCCAGGGTTCCTTGCGGCCCCTGCTGGAGAGTGTGCCGAGCACGAGGGCGCCGGCGTCGGCGCCGCTGATGAAGAACACCGCCGTCAGCACCATCACCACGAGGGCCGACCCGATGAAGAACGGGTACTGCTGCAGGGCGGCGAAGAAGCCCGCCGCCTCGCTGCCGGTGCCGGCGATGTCGACGCCGTTCAGCTGCAGGTTGAGCCCCGCGCCGCCGAAGACGATGAACCAGAGAATGCTGACACCGGTGGGCACCAGCAGCACGCCGAGCACGAACTCGCGGATGGTGCGGCCCCGCGAGATGCGGGCGATGAAGGTGCCGACGAACGGGGTCCACGAGATCCACCAGGCCCAGTAGAAGATCGTCCAGCTGGCCAGCCAGTCGCTGCCGCCGAAGACGCCGGAGTGGAAGCTCATCGGCACGATGTCGGTGAGGTACGCGCCGATCGACGACGGCAGCAGGTTGAGGATGAACACCGTCGGCCCGACCACGAACACGAAGACGACGAGCAACGCCGACAGCACCATGTTGGTGTTGCTCAGCCACTTGATGCCCTTGGAGACCCCGCTGGCGGCCGAGAAGACGACGCCCACGGTGAGCACGCAGATGATGATGATCGGCAGCGCGGCGCCGGGGTTCTCGTCGAATTTTCCGGTGCGCAGCAGCGAGATGCCCGCGGCGATCTGCAGGGCGCCGAGGCCCAGGGATGTCGCCGAGCCGAACTTGGTGCAGATGATCGCGAGGATGTCGATGGGCTTGCCCCAGCCCTTGCCCTCGATGCGTTCCTTGCCGAACAGCGCCTGGAACGGGGAGCTCATCAGGTTGCCGCGGCCCATCCGGTAGGTGGAGTAGGCCAGCGCCAAGCCCACGACTGAGTAGATGGCCCACGGGTGCAGCCCCCAGTGGAAGAACGTGTACGCCATGGCTGCGCGGGCGGCGTCCGGGCTGCCGGCGGCGGCCTCGACGAACGGCGGCGGATCGGCGAGGTGGGTGACGGGTTCGTAGACGCCGTAGAACATCAGGCCGATGCCCATGCCGGCGCTGAACATCATCGACACCCAAGACAGGGTGGAGAACTCGGTTCCCTCACCCTCGCGGGAGAGGGGGATGCTGCCGTACCGCCCGAAGGCGAGCACCAGCGAGAAGACGACGAAGCCCGACGCGCCGAGGATGAACAGCCAGCCGAGGTTGTCGGTGACCCAGCCGAGTGCCGCCGTGGCGCTGGTTCCCACCGCGTCGGTGAAGACCACGCCGAGCACGCAGATGACGATGATGATGCCGGCCGCGACGCCGAAGACCGTCTTGTCGACGGTGGACCAGCCGTCCTTGAAAGACATGTTCTCCGCCGCGCCCGTCTCTGCGGCGGTGGGTTCCGTCTCGGTCGGTTCGGTCGGCCGGTCGATCGTCATATCGCTCCTTGCGGTTCGAGCCGTGACTAGTTCGCACACGTGGGTCATACGGTCGGTGATCCTCACTCCCGACTTTTTCACACGTTACGCGGGGGCAGGGCTCATTACTATAGTTGCGCCTATGGCAGAGCTTGAGGAGTCCCAACCGGCCGGAGTGACCTGGTACACCCGTGAGGGCGACGAGGGAGAGACCCGTTTCGGCCGGCACGGTGTCGTTCCAAAGACCGATCTCCGGGTGGCCGCGTACTGCACCTGCGACGAGGCGAACTCCGGCGTGAGCGTGGCGATGTCGGTCGGCGGCCTGCCGCTTCACGTCACGACAACGCTCGCCAGCGTGCAGAACGACCTGTTCGACCTCGTGACGGATCTGACCGTTCCGCTGGATGATCCGGAGCCGTCCCCGGCTCGCATCCACCCCTCCCACATCGAACGCCTGGAGCGGGCGATCGACCACTACGGCGCCGAGGCGACCGACCTTGGCGGTCTCGTGCTGCCCGGGGGAACCATCGGAGCCTCCCTGCTCTACCAGGCGCGTTGCATCGTGCGCCGCGCGGAGATCTCGGTGTGGGCGGTGATCGAGGCGTATCCGGGACTCGTCAACCCGTTGACGGCGACGTACCTGAACCGGCTGTCGACCCTCCTGTTCGTGCTCGCGCGGGAAGCGAACGAGGAGCACGGCGACGTCATGTGGGTGCCCGAGGCATCCGCCCGGGCGATGGCACAGGAGGAGTCCGGGAGCGGGCCGGACGAGGTCTCGGACGGCGCTATCGCCTGACGCGGGGCCGCCTAGCGTGTCGGCCGCGGCATCCGTGGCAGCGACACGCGAAAGCGACCCGTTTGGGGGAGTACCGCCGGCTGGCGGATCGGCCGTAGATTCAATCGGACCAATGAGGAGCTCCGTGACCGACAGCATCACCATGCGCGAACGATTCGCGGCGCAGTCGGTCATCGAGGAGCTCTTGCACTGCCAGGAATCCCGGCCGCCCCGCTCCTTCCTGGGTCGGCTGTTCGGCGCCTCGCCGTTGTGCCCCGAGAGCGAGCCGTGGTACCGCGGCGCCAAGGGGGAGCTCGCTGTCGCGTCGTTGCTCACCGGGTTGCCGCACGAGTGGACCGTTTTCCACGCGCTCCCCGTCGGCAGCGGCGGGTACGGCATCAACCACCTCGTCGTGGGGCCAGGCGGCGTGTTCACGATCAACACCAGGCACTACAGCGGCCAGGAGGTCTGGGTCGCCGGGCACACCATGCTGATTTCCGGCCGAGGCACGAACGACATCCGCAACGCCGAATTGGAGGCGTCCCGGGTGGGCGCCATGCTCCGCGAACGGATGCCCATGCTTCCGCCGGTGCAGCCCGTCATCGCCCTCGTCGGAGCCAAGCACGTCATCGTACGTGCCCGGCCCCGCAAGGTGCGGGTGATCGAGGCCGGTGACCTCGTGAGCTGGCTCACCAACCTGGTCGTGGTGATGAACGAGTCCGAGCTCGATCTGCTGGTCGACATCCTCGACGAGCCGTCGACGTGGCAGGCGGCGCCGGTCGTCGTGCACCCCGAGGTGTGGGACAAGTTCGCCGTGCTCGACCACGAGGTGCGGTCGGCGCGGTTCCTGCGCGCAGGGTGGACGCTGGCCGGCATGCTCGCGCTGGTGGGGGCATCCGTCAGCGTGCTGCCGCTGCTGCTGCAGTCGATGGCCGGTGGCCTGCTCCCCTAAGCGCGCTCTGCCCCGCAGTCACTCACCCAATCAATCAATCACTCACCCACCCACCCACTCACGCGAGTGAGCAGTTTCTGCGGGAATGACGTCCGACGTCATAACCGCAAAAAGTGCACACTCGCGTACGGGCAGGAGCGACCGCTCAGGCGGGGCGCTTCTCGGGTGAGACCGTCTTCGCGGGGTCACGCTCGGCGATCCCGCCGATGGCGTCGTCGATGCGGGAGAGGGTCGCGGCATCGAGGGCGACGCCGCTGGCCTTCACGTTGTCGGCCACCTGTTCCGGGCGCGAGGCGCCCATGATGGCGGATGCCACGTTCGGGTTCTGCAGCACCCACGCGATCGCGAGTTGCGCCATGGTGAGTCCGAGGCCGTCGGCGACGGGGGCCAGCTTCTGCACGGCGGAGAGCACGCCGTCGGTCATGAAGCGCTTCACCGTGTCGGCGCCGCCCTTCGCGTCGCGGGCGCGGGATCCCTCGGGTGCTTCCGCCCCCGGCTTGTACTTGCCGGTGAGCACGCCCTGCGCCACCGGCGACCACACGATCTGCGAGATGCCGAGCTCCTCCGAGGCGGGCACCACCTCCTGCTCGATGACCCGCCACAGCATGGAGTACTGCGGCTGGTTGGAGATCAGCTGGAACCCGAGCTCCTTCGCGAGCTTGGAGGCGTCGCGCAGCTGGTCCGCCGTCCACTCAGACACACCGATATAGAGGGCCTTCCCCGAGCGCACGACATCGGCGAACGCTTGCATGGTCTCTTCGAGCGGGGTCTCGTGGTCGTAGCGGTGCGCCTGGTACAGGTCGACGTAGTCGGTCTGCAGCCGCTCGAGCGACCCGTCGATCGACTCGAGGATGTGCTTGCGCGACAACCCCACGTCGTTGTGGCCCTTCGGGCCGGTCGGCCAGTACACCTTGGTGAAGATCTCCAGCGAGGCGCGACGCTCACTCTTGAGTGCCTCGCCGAGCACCGACTCCGCCGCGGTGTTGGCGTAGGCATCCGCTGTGTCGAATGTGGTGATGCCGGCGTCGAGGGCGGCGCGCACGCACTTCGTTGCCGTGTCGTTCTCCACCTGTGACCCGTGGGTCAGCCAGTTTCCGTAGGTGATCTCCGAGATCTTGAGTCCGCTGTGTCCGAGGTATCGAAATTCCATGCGTTTCACGTTACGCCCGGCTTTCGACGCAGGGAAAACGGATGCGCGCGGCTGGATTCCGCGTCACGCCCGCTCACCTGCGGACTTCGCGCGGCGTGCGCCGTCCTCTCGCCGATCTCGGCCCATCGCCAAATCACGAAGCTGAGGGATCTGCGGCGCCAGCTCGATGCCCGAGAGGTGGGCGCGGCCACGGATCGGTAAGTGCGCACCTGGGCCTGCACGCGTGGCAATGTGTGCTGCAGAGCCAGCGGAAACGCCCGCGCATGCCCTAGCCTGACTCTGGTGCTGCGACGAGGCGAACGCCCCGCAGCCGGCGGAAGAACGGGGGAAACGTGATCGAAGCACGCTCATTGACGAAACAGTACGGCTCGAAGACGGCGGTCGACGGGGTCGATTTCACCGTGGAACCGGGCCTCGTGACCGGGTTCCTCGGACCCAACGGGGCCGGTAAATCCACCACCATGCGGATGATCGTGGGCCTTGACCGGCCGACGGCGGGCACTGTCACCGTGAACGGCGCCGCCTACCGCGACCACGCTGCGCCGCTTCGGGAGGTGGGTGTGCTTCTCGACGCCAAGGCCGTGCACACGGGGCGCACCGCCGAGAAGCATCTGCGGGCGATGGCCGCCACGCACCGCATTGGTCGAAAGCGCGTCGACGAGGTCATCGCGATGACCGGCCTCGAGTCCGTCGCGCGCAAGCGCGTCGGTGGGTTCTCCCTCGGCATGGGGCAGCGGCTCGGCATCGCGGCCGCCCTGCTCGGCGACCCGGCCACCCTGATCCTCGACGAACCGGTCAACGGTCTGGACCCCGAGGGCGTGCGCTGGGTGCGCACCCTCGTGCGGCACCTCGCGGCGGAGGGCCGCACCGTGCTGCTCTCCTCGCACCTGATGAGCGAGATGGCGCAGACGGCCGACCACATCATCGTGCTGGGGCGCGGACGCGTGGTGGCCGACGCATCCGTTGCTGAAATCGTCGCGATGAGCGGAGCGGGCTCGGTGCGGGTGCGCAGCGCCGACATGGACCGGTTGCTGGGTGCGCTGGCCGCTCCCGAGGTGTCGGCCACGCCGGCCGCCGACGGGTCAGTGCTCGTCACCGGGCGCACCGCCGAGGACATCGGCGAGGCCGCCGCGAGCCTCGGCGTCGCCGTGCACGAACTGACCCCGGTGACCGGGTCGCTCGAAGACGCCTACCTCTCGTTGACCCAGGACGAGGTCGAATACCGTTCGGATGCCGAACCCGCGATCGAAGGAGCCGGCCGATGACCGCCACCACCCTGACGCCGACCCGCCGCGCGGCATCGCAGCTCACCTTCGGGGGCATTCTGCGCTCCGAGTGGATCAAGCTCACCAGCCTGCGCTCGACCGTGTGGTCGTTCGCGCTCATCGTGCTGCTGTCGCTCGGCTTCGGGCTGCTCTTGGCATCAACGTTCAGCCGCCTCGACCCGACCGGCCAGCCCGTGCAAATGGACGCGTCATCCGCTCGGGACATCACGGTGACGATCTGCACGGCCGGGCTCATGGTCGGCCAGCTCATCGCCGCCGTTCTCGGCGTGCTGGTGATGAGCGGTGAGTACTCGACAGGCATGATCAAGTCGACCCTCGCTGCCGTTCCCACGCGCCTGCCCG
Source organism: Cryobacterium tepidiphilum (assembly GCF_003716325.1). Classification (GTDB taxonomy): domain Bacteria; phylum Actinomycetota; class Actinomycetes; order Actinomycetales; family Microbacteriaceae; genus Cryobacterium; species Cryobacterium tepidiphilum. The sequence goes on from NZ_RDSR01000005.1 coordinate 86,168, forward strand.
TTCTGTGGGCGAAGGCGATCGTGCTCTTCGTCAGCACAACGCTCGTGGGCCTCGTCACCGTGTTCCTCGTGTTCGCGGTCACCGCGCCCGTGCGCACGGGCCGGGGCATCGACGCCAGCCTCGGCGACCCAGCGCTGCTGCTCGCCCTGGTCGGGGGCGCCGTCTACCTCGGGCTCGTCGCCGTTTTCGCGCTCGGTGTCGGCACGGTCGTGCGCAGCAGCGCGGGCGGCATCGCTGTCGCCTTGGGCGTGATGCTCGTGCTGCCGGTGCTCGTGCAGATGCTCGGCAGCGTGGCGGAATGGGCGCGCGGGATCACGCCGAACCTGCTCTCGAACGCCGGCCAGGCCATGTACGCCGTCCCGGTCGAGCTGCCGCCGGGCGTCGATGCCGGGCCCGGGGCGGCCCTGCCTCCCGGCGTCGCGAGCCTCGTCGTGCTGGCCTGGGCGCTCGTCGCGCTCGCCCTCGGGGCCGTCGCACTCCGTCGCCGGGACGCCTGAGCCGGCCATGCGCAGCCGCTCGGACACGCCCATCCGCTTCGCGGTCGTGGGCAGCGGATGGCGCAGCGCCTTCTTCCTGCGCGTCGCCCGGGCCCTGCCGGAGCGCTTCGAGGTCGTGGGCCTGGTCACCCGGAGCGCCGACACCGGTCGCGCCATCGAAGCCGAGTGGGGAATCCCGACGTATCGGGACATCGACGCGGTCGTGGCGGCGACCCGGCCGGAGTTCGCGGTCGTGTCCGTTCCCCGGGAGGCGGCGCCGGCATCCGTTGCGCGCCTGGTGGAGCACGGCGTGCCGGTGCTCACGGAGACCCCGCCCGGGCTGGACGTGGCGGCGATGCTGCCGCTGCACCGGCTTGTTGAGCAGGGTGCTGTCATTCAGGTGGCGGAGCAGTACCACCTCTCGCCGCTGCTGAACGCGCAGCTGTCGATCGCCGGGTCGGGGCGGCTCGGCCAGATCAGCCAGGTGCAGGTGGCCCAGTGCCACGATTACCACGGGGTGAGCATCATGCGCCGTGCGCTGGGGATCGGGTTCGAAGACGCCCGGATCACGGCGAGCGCCTTCGAGTCGCCGCTCACCCGCGGGCCGTCGCGGGACGGCGACCCGGTGCGCGAGGAGGTGGTGACCGCCCACCAGGCGATCGCGCATTTCGACTTCGGCGACCGGCTCGGCGTCTACGATTTCGCCGATGAACAGTATTTCTCCTGGATCCGCGCGAACCGCCTCGTGGTGCGCGGCGACCGCGGCGAGATCGTCGACCTGGGGGTGCGATACCTGAAGGACGTGCGCACGCCGATGTTCGAGACCATCACGCGAATCGAGACGGGCGTCGGCGGCAACCTGGAGGGCAAGTTCCTGCGGGGCCTCATCAGCGGCAGCGACTGGGTGTACCTCAACCCGTTCCTGCCGGCGCGGCTGAGCGACGACGAGATCGCGATCGCCGAGTGCCTGGTGCGCATGCACGCGCACGTCGCAGGCGGCCCACCGGTGTACAGCCTCGCGGAGGCCGCGCAGGACCACTACCTCGCGCTGCTCATGAAACAGGCGGCCGCCACCGGCGAAGCGGTGCGGTCGGAGCCGCAGCCCTGGGCGCAGTAGCCCCGCGCGACTCCTTGCCGCTCGTCGGCATCGTGCCTAGGGTGGGGCCAGACGAGGAGGCACCATGAGCGACGCATCCACTTCCGACAACGAGCAACTGCCGCCGCTGCCGGACTACGGCCCCACCGACGGCGAGCACGGCACCGACGACGACCCGGCGGCCACCGGCGAGGTTGATCCCCTGCAGAAGATCACCGAGTCGGAGCGCGAGCCGGGCACCCCTCCCGCCGCGTGAGCGCGCGCCGTGCTGTTGTGAACCGGCGGACTGCCGGGCCGGTGGTCGCCGCGCGACGCCTGCGGCTCCTTCCCGCCTGGGTTCGACAAGTGGATGCCGTGGTCGGCCGGCGAATCAACGCCCGCCGGGTGCATCCGCTGGTCGATCGCGGCTACGTGCGCCTCTCGAACGCGGCCAATCGCAGCCGGCTCTGGGTGTCCATCGCGGCAGGACTGGCGTTGTTCGGCCGACCCCGGCCGGCGCTGCGCGGCGTCGGGTCGCTGGTCGTCGCGAGCATTCTCGCCAACCTCGTGGGCAAGAAGCTGTTCGGCGGCGACCGCCCGCTCCTCAAGGACATTCCGGTGGGGCGGCGGCTGAAGAAGCAGCCGGCCTCGGCCTCGTTCCCGTCGGGCCACTCGGCGAGCGCCGCCGCCTTCGCCACCGGTGTCGCCCTCGAGTCGCCCCGGCTCGGGCTCGCGGTGGCGCCGGTCGCCGCGGCCGTCGCGTACTCGCGCCTGCACACCGGCGCGCACTGGTTCTCGGATGTCGTGGGCGGCTCGGTCATCGGCGTCGCCACCGCTGCGCTTGGCAAAGCCATCGTGCCTGCGCGGTCGTCGTCCTCGCGCCACCGCGGTCAGGGCGGCACTCCGGTCGGGCTTCCCGCCCTGCCGGACGGCGAGGGGGCGTTCATCGTCGTGAATCCCGCCTCGGGCAACAGCACGCTGCGACCGGACCCCATGAAGGCCCTCAGCGCGCGGCTGCCGCGCGCGGCCGTGCACCGGCTCGACGACGGCGAGGACCTCGTCGCTGTCGCCCGCCGGGCGCTGGAGTCCGGCGACAGGCCGCAGGTGCTCGGGGTCGCCGGGGGCGATGGCAGCGTCGGGGCCATTGCGCAGGTGGCGCGCGACGCGGGTCTGCCGCTCCTGGTGCTGCCGAGCGGCACCTTCAATCACTTCGCGGGAGCCGCCGGCATCGAGTCGGTCGACGCCGCCATCGATGGGCTCCTGGCCGGCGAGGGCGTGCGCGTGGATGTTGCGGAGCTGACCGTCGGTGACGGCGACCCGAAGACGGTGCTCAACGAGGCATCCCTCGGCGTCTACTCGGACTTCGTCGCGGAGCGCGAGAAGGTCGAGGCCCGCGTCGGAAAGTGGGTGGGCTCGGTGGTCGCGGCCGTGCGGGTGATGACGAACGCGCATCCGGCCGCCGTCACGATCGATGGGCGGGACACCGAGGTGTGGTCGCTGTTCGTCGGTGTGGGCCGGAACGCCCCGGGGGCCGCGCCGTTACGCCGCCGTCGACTCGGCGGCGGCAGCCTCGACCTGCGGGTGCTGCGCGTCCGGTCGCGGGCTCGGGCGGTGTGGTCGCTGTCGTTCGGAGGGCGTCTGGGCTCCGTCGTCTCGGATCTCCTGCCCGGCTCGACGGGCCTGGAGGAGCGGACCCAGGAGGCCACCGAGATCCGTGTTCATTCCCGCGAGGCGCAACCGCTCGCCCACGATGGGGAGGTGCACAGCCACGGCACCGCGTACACGTACCGGGTGACGGTGGTTCCCGGCGGCCTTGAGGTGTACCGGCCGTTCATCTGAGCCGGGTCGCTACTGCTTGTGCCAGCGGGCGCGGTCGGGGCTGTTGGCCGTCGTGCCGCAGACCATCGCGGTGCCCTTGGTGGTGACGCCGGTCGCCCCGGACGGCGCGCAGAACGAGCCCGGGTGCACCGTCTTCGGTGCCGGTGCCGGTGCCGGTGCCGGTGCCGGTGCGGGTGCGGGTGCCGGTGCGGGTGCCGGTGCCGGTTTCGGAGCAGGAGCAGGGGCAGGGGCAGGCGCGGGGGCCGGTGCCGGCGCGACGACCGCAGGCGCGAAGGCCGAGGTCAGCGCCGGCTGCTTCGGGCACGACGAGAGCACGCGGGCGATCGCATCGTGCTCGGCCGGTGCGACCCACAGGCCGTACGTGGCCTTGACCGAGACCTGCCGAGCCACATAGGCGCAACGGAACGACTTCGCGGCGGGCAGCCAGGTCGCCGCGTCGCCGTCTCCCTTCTGCATGTTCGCCCGCCCGTCCGCGGCGAGGAGGTTGAGGGGATCGTTCGCCAGCGAGATCCGCTGGGCTTCGGAGAGCTTCTGCGCGCCCGTCTGCCAGGCGTTCGACAAGGCGACGACATGGTCGATCTGAACGAGCGCCGACGTGTCGTTGCCGCGGAGGAAGTGGACGGCCTTGCCGGTGTATGGCTCGGTGAAGCTGCCGGTGAGCACCCTGCACGGGCCGGAGCGCACGATGTCGTGCAGGTCGCGAGCGAGGATGTCGTTGCGGGTGTCGCATCCGTTGCGGTCGACGTCGAGCCAGGCGGTGCCGAAGTCACCCGTGCGGTCATAGCCCGTTTTCGGCGCCTTGCCCTTGACCGGGATCGTCGCGAGCAGCGCGAGCGCGGTACGGTCGGTGACGGAGGAGTCGGCGACGGCCACTTCGGGCCGGCGCTCCGGCTCGGTGACACTGGCCGGGTCGACCGGTGCTTCATCGGTGAACGCAACGGATGGCGTCGGTGACGTCGTCGGCGTCGTGGCTGGGGTTGGCGTGCTGGTGGCGCTCGCGGTGGGCGCGGGCGGTGCGAATGCGGCGTCGGATTGAGCGGCGCGTGCCGAGCCGGCGAGGGATCCGCCAACGAGGGTGGCGACGAGACCGATGGCCATCGCTCCGGCCGCGATCCGGCGGGAGGCGAGTCTCGCCCACGACCGGCGGCCCGTCAGCAACGTGTACACGGCGGTGACCATGCCGATCAGGCCGGCTGCGAGGAGGAAGCCGGGAACGCCATCGGCGGATGTGCCAACGATGACGGACAGGACGGCAATTGCGGCGAGCACCCAGGCGATCATGGTGCGGAAGTGGCTGCGGGAGCCGCCGGTGGATACGGGGTGGTTCACGGGGCTCCTTGAATGTTGCTCACTGCAACGCTAAGGAAGCGTCGGGGGTGGGGCCAGACCCAGAACGCGGGGCAGTCGCGGCCGTCGGGCGACGTCCGCGAGCCCGCCACGGTCATCCGCTCGCCGAGGGTGCCGGTTCCGGACGAGCGTGACCGGCACGCCGCTCGCTCTCGTCCGGACGGCTCACTCTCGCGGTCGAACTGTCAGTCCCTCCGGCGGGCGGGGCGTCGGCGCAGGCGCGCGAGCCGGTAGAAAACACCCGCGGCGACCACGACGAGGCCGGCCACGATCGACACCGGCGGCAGCGTCGCGACGAGCACGAGGCATCCGCTGGCACCCAGCACCTGCAGCGCCTTCGGATAGCGGCGATTGCCCGGCTGCTGCGTGAACGCCGACACATTGGCAACGAAGTAGTACAGCAGCACCCCGAACGACGAGAAGCCGATCGCTCCGCGCAGGTCGATCGTGAGCACGAGCACGCTCACCACGAGCGCGAGCGCGATTTCGGCGTGGTGCGGCACCCGGTAGCGCGGATGCACGGCCCCCAGCCAGGCGGGAAGGTCGCTGTGTCGCGCCATGGCCAGCGTCGTGCGCCCGATGCCGGCCACGAGTGCGAGCAGGGCGCCGAGCGCGGCGACGGCTGCCCCGGCGCGCACGAGGGGAATCGGCGCGGTGACCCCCTGGGCTGCCAGCAGATCGGTGAGCGGCGCGCGGGAACTCGCGAGCGGGACGGGCCCGAGCGTGAACACGAGGGCGACGGCGACGAGGGCGTAGAGCACCAGGACGATGCTGAGCGCGATGATGATGGCGCGGGGGATCGTGCGGCCGGGGTCGCGCACCTCCTCACCCATCGTCGCGATGCGGGCGTACCCGGCGAACGCGAAGAACAGCAGGCCGGCCGACTGCAGGATGCCGTACCAGCCGCCGGAGAGCACGTTCCCGATCGCCACGGTGCCGGCGGGGGTGGGCAGACCCACGGCGATCACGATGACCAGCACGGCGAGCACGAAGACGACGATCAGCTTGGTGAGCGCGGCCGTGCGGGTCACGCCGAAGCAGTTGACCGTGGCCAGCACGAGCACCGCGGCCACGCCGACCGGTTTCGCCCACTCCTCCGGGACCGCGTAGGCGGCCGCCGTGAGCGCCATCGCCGCGCAGCTCGCCGTCTTGCCGATCACGAAGCACCAGCCGGCCAGAAACCCCGGCCACTCGCCCAGCTGTTCGCGCCCGTAGATGTAGGTGCCGCCGGAGGTGGGGTACTGCGCGGCCAGCTGGGCCGACGAGGTGGCGTTGCAGAACGCGATGACCGCCGCGATCACGAGTCCCACGAGCAGGCCGGCACCCGCGGCCGCAGCGGCGGGCGCGAACGCGGCGAAGATGCCCGCGCCGATCATCGACCCCAGGCCGAGCGCGACGGCATCCACCGTGCCCAGCCGGCGGCTGAGCGCCGGACCGGTCACCGACATCCGCTGCCCCTCTCTCGACCCCGCCCCAGCCCCTACCGTTTGCAGGAGCGGAGATGTGTCGTGCCCAACTCTGCCGCACCCCCCGCGGCGACACGCCGGGCGCCTCCTGCAAACGGAACAGCGACGCAGGGGGACGGGCGCGGGCTGCGGACTACTCGGCCAGGTCGACGCCCGCGTCGCCGGCGAGTACCTTGATCAGCGCGGAGGCGTTCTCCTCGCCCCACCCGGCCTCGACGGCCCGCTCGATGGTGGCCACCGTGGCAGCCGTTCCCGGCACCGGCACGCCGAGGCGCTCGGCGAAGGCCTTCACCAGGCGGCCGTCCTTGCGCATCAGCTTGAGTGCGAAGCTGGGGGAGTAGTCGCCTCGAATCACCGAGGAGCCCACGCCGTCGAAGATCGGCGACTTGAAGTCCGTGACAGCGAACACACCGAGCACGTCCTCCAGGTCGAGCCCGGCCTTCTTCGCGAGCGTCAGCGACTCGCCGAGCGCCTCCAGCTGCGCGGCGACGGCGAGGTTGCCCACGAGCTTCATCTTCGCGCCGTTGCCGGAGCCGCCCATGTAGTGCACGGTCTCGCTGAGCGCGTCGAGCACGTCGCGCACCGCATCGAACGTCTCCCGGTCACCGCCGGCGACCACCCAGAGGCCGCCGCCCTCCGCCTCGCCCTTAGACCCGAACACGGGTGCGTCGAGAAAACGGATGCCGCGGCCGGCATACGCCGCAGCCTCGGCCGCGCTGGTCTCCGGGTCGATCGTCGACAGGTCGATCACGATCGACGGGCTCTCCACGGTTTCGGCAAGGCCACCGGGCGCGAGCACGACCTCCTGCACCGCAACGTCGTCGGCCAGGCAGTACATGACGATGTCGGCGCCCTGCACGGCCGCCTGGGCGGTGTCGGCGTGGTCGGCGCCCGCGAGCAGCGGGTCGTCAGCCGCCGGCTTCGTGCGATTCCAGACGGTGACCTCGTGGCCGGCGGCGAGGAGGTTCGACACCATCCCGCGTCCCATGGTTCCGAGTCCGATAAAGGCGATGCTGCTCATACAGTGCTCCTCAAGGTGTGAAAAACGGCGAAACGTGTCAGGCAAAATCGGGTGGGGCGCGTCAGCCCACGGCCACCCGGATGATCGGGATGGGGTAGCTCGCGGCGACGATCGGGTCGAACAGCTCGTCGGTGATTCCCGCCGTCATGTCTTCGAGGGGAATGACGGGGAACAGCGCCTGCCGCTCGAACTTGGAGCTGTCGGCGACGAGGAACGACGCGGCGGCGACCTCGTGCATCGTGCGCTTCAACTCCACCTCGTATCCGTTGGTGTTGGTGATGCCGTCGGCGTTGACCGCGTCGCAGCCGAACACCGCGACATCCACTTTGAGCTTCCCCAGCTGCGCGATGGCGTTGTTGCCCCACAGCGTGTAGACGTTGGGGAGCAGCTCGCCGCCGAGGACGACGACGTGCGCGTTCGGGTGGCCGGCGATCTCCACACCGATTCTGAGGTCGTTGGTGATGAGCGTCAACCCGTGGTGGCCGGCGAGGTGCCGGGCGACCTCGAGCGTGGTCGAGCCGCTGTCGAGGAGCACCGTCTGCCCGGGGCCGATGCGCTCGGCCATTGCGGCGCCGATCGCCTCCTTCTCCCGGTGGTACCGGCGCTCCTTCACGCTGAACGCGGTGTCGCCGGCGAGGTCGGGCTCGGGCACGGAGACGCCGCCGTGGTTGCGGGCGACGAGGCCGGCCCGTTCCATCTTCATCAGGTCACGACGGATGGTGGACTGGTCGACCCCGAAGCTGTCGGCCAGCGTGCTCACATCGAGATACCCCGACTCGCGCACCATGGTCATGATCTGCGATTGTCGCGGCTTCCCCATCGGCACCTCCCCGTGCATCACTGGCAAGTATAGGGAGTTATCAGCCAAAACTGCACGTTTCTGCACGAGTGCGCGCCGCGCTGCACGAAAACTTGACAGTCGGGCAAGAACGGGAACATATTTGGAGCACCCATTTTGCGGCCGCTGCAGGGGCACTGGGCGGGGCGCAGCACACACAAAGGAGTGAACACAGATGAAACGTAGGGGATACCAAGCGCTGGCCCTGGCCGGTGCGGCTGTCCTGGCCCTGTCGGCGTGCAGCACCACGGGCGGCGGCGGTTCGGCCGGCTCGGCCAAGCCCGGCGACGTGAAGCCCGAGGACATGACCATGGTCACCGTGGTCAAGCTCACCGGCGTCGGCTGGTTCGACCGCATGGAAGAGGGCGTGAAGAACTTCGCCGACCGCACGAGCATCGACGCCCGCCAGGTCGGCGCCGACGACGCCAGCCCCGAGAAGCAGATCCAGATCATCCAGGACCTGCTCCCGCAGAACCCCACCGCGATCACCGTGGTGCCGAACTCGCCCGAATCGCTCGAGAACGTGCTCGGCAAGGCGCGCGACCAGGGCATCGTGGTCGTCTCGCACGAGGCCGCCGGCATGAAGAATGTGGATGCCGACATCGAAGCGTTCGACAACGCCTCCTACGGCCGGCTCATCGGTGAGAACCTCGCCGAGTGCATGGGCGGCAAGGGCACCTACGCCGCGTTCGTCGGCGGACTCACCGCCAAGACCCACATGGACTGGGTCGGCGCGGCCCTCGACTACATGAAGGAGAAGGCGCCGGGAATCACCCGCGTCTCCGACCCGATCGAGTCCAAGGAAGACGAGGGCGTGGCCTACGACCGCGCCAAGGAGATCCTCGCCAAGTACCCCGACATCAAGGGGTTCCAGGGCTCGGCCGGAACCGACGTCGCCGGTATCGCCCGTGCCGTGCAGGAGGCCGGCAAGCAGGACAGCATCTGCGTGATGGGAACCTCCATCCCGTCCGTCGCGAAGAAGTACCTCGAAGACGGCTCCATCGACAAGGCGTTCCTCTGGGACCCGGCCCTCGCCGGTGAGGCCCAGCTCTCGGCAGCGAAGATCATCGCCGAGGGTGGCAGCATCAAGGAAGGCACCGACCTCGGCGTGAAGGGCTACGAGTCCCTGAACCCGATCGAGGGCACCACCAACGCCTTCAGCGGTGAAGCCACCCTGATCGTTGACAAAGACAACGTCAACGATTTCAACTTCTAAGCACGTTGTCGATCGGGGGCCCATTGCCGACACGCGATGGGCCCCCTTCAGCGAGGGAGCACCATGAGCTCGGAAGAAGCGAGCGGATCGAGCGGCACCGGTGACGCCGTCCCCATCCTCGAGGCCCGCAACATCGTCAAGACCTACGGCGGCGTCACCGCCCTGCACGGCGTCACCCTGCGGCTCACCGCGGGTCACGTGCACGCGCTGGCCGGTGAAAACGGATGCGGGAAGTCCACCCTGATCAAGATCATCAGCGGTGCCGAGCGCCCCGATTCCGGTGAGATCGTGATCAACGGGGTTTCCCACGCGCACATGACCCCGAAGGGCGCGATCCAGCAGGGCATCCAGGTGATCTACCAGGACTTCTCGCTGTTCCCCGGCCTCACGGTCGCCGAGAACATTGTGCTCACCTCGGCGGTCGCCGAGAAGCGCACGCTCTACTCGCGCCGGCAGAGCCGCCCCGCCGCCCAGCAGATCGTCGACGACCTCGGACTCTCGCTCGACCTCGACCAGGAGGTCGAGCGGCTGTCGGTCGCCGACAAGCAGCTCACCGCGATCTGCCGCGCGCTCATCAACGACGCCCGCGTCATCATCATGGATGAGCCGACCACCGCGCTCACCCACTCCGAGGTGCAGCGCCTGTTCGCGCTCGTGAGCACGCTCCGTGCGCGCGGTGTCGCCCTGGTCTTCGTCAGCCACAAACTGGAGGAGGCGCTGCAGGTGGCGCAGGACGTCACGATCCTGCGCAATGGCGAGCTCATCATCTCCGGTCCCGCGACCGACTTCGACCGTCGCTCGATCTCGCACTACATGACCGGCCGCGACGTTGACGAGTCACGCCTCGTCAACCCGCCCCGGTACGACCGGGACCCGGTGCTCAGCGTGCAGGACCTCACCCTGCCGGGCGCCTTCGAGAACATCAGCTTCGACCTGCACGCCGGCGAGATCCTCGGACTCACGGGCCTGCTCGGCTCCGGCCGGTCTGAAATTGCGGAAGCCCTCTTCGGGGTGCTGCGCGCCGAGTCCGGCCGCACCATCGTGGACGGGAAGGCGACGACCATCCACGGCATCCGCGACGCCATCGACGCCGGCATCGGCTACGTGCCCGAGGACCGGCTCACGCAGGGGCTCTTCCTCGACAAGTCCATCGCCGACAACGTCATCGCGAGCTCACTCGAGCGGCACCGCCGCCGCGGGCTGCTCGACGCACGCACGATCGCGGCGACCATCACCGAGCAGTTCCAGCGGCTGCGCATCAAGGCCCCGAACGTCGAGGCGCCGGTGCGCAGCCTCTCCGGCGGCAACGCGCAACGGGTGGTGCTGGCCAAGTGGCTCGCCAACGGCCCGAAGATCCTCATGCTGAACGGGCCGACCGTCGGCGTCGACGTCGGCTCGAAGGAGGAGATCCTCACCATCCTTCGCGCGCAGGCCGCTGCCGGGATGGGCATCATCGTCATCTCCGACGACGTGCCCGAGCTCGTCTCGGTGTGCAACCGGGTGCTCGTGGTGCAACAGGGCCGCATCAGCGCCACCTACTCCGGCGACGACATCACCCCCGAAGCGATCCAGGAAGGGATGGCCGCATGAGCGCCACCGGAACCTCGCGCCTCGCCGCCCTCCGCGGCTCCAACAACGAGGGCGTCCTCGCGCTGATCCTCGTCGTGCTCGTCATCGCGATGACGATCGTCAACTCCGACTTCCTGAGCGCCGGCACCCTGTTCGCGATCCTCCGCTCCTCGATCGTCCCGACCGTGCTCGCCCTCGGCGTGCTCATCGTGATCATCTCGGGCGGCATCGACGTGTCGTTCCCGGCGATCGCGATCTTCTCGGCCTACACGACGGTCGTGCTCATGCGCGGCAGCGGCATCGACGCGGGCGTCGTGCTCGTGCTGGTCGTCTCGCTCGTCATCGGCGCGCTCCTCGGCCTCGTCAACGGCGGCCTGATCGCCCGGTTCAAACTCCCGACACTCATCGTCACCCTTGGCACCCAGGGCATCTTCAAGGGTATCCTGATCGCCTACGTCGGGTCGCGCTATATCGCCGAACTGCCGCTCGGCATGCGGATGTTCTCCACCCAGAGCCTTCTCACGGTGCCCGCGGGCGGCGAGAACACCTCGCTGCACGTGCTCGTGGTCCCGGCGATCGTGCTCTGCCTGCTGGTGAACTTCCTGCTTCGCAACACCATGTTCGGCCGTGGCGTCTACGCGATCGGCAACGACACCGAGGCGGCCCGCCGCGTCGGGTTCTCGGTGATGCGCATCCAGGTCATCCTCTACGTGGTCGCCGGCGTGCTCGCGGCCTTCGGCGGGGTGCTCCACGTCACGCTCACCCGCAGCGCCAACCCGCAGGACCTCCTCGGCACCGAACTCGACACCATCGCGGCCGTGGTCCTCGGCGGCGCGTCCATCTTCGGCGGCCGCGGCTCCGTGCTCGGCACCATGCTCGGCGTGCTGCTCATCCAGGTGATCAACAACAGCCTGATCCTCATGGGCATCCCATCGGCCTGGCAGCGCACGGCCGTCGGACTCCTGCTCGTGATCGGCGTGGGCGTGCAGGCGATCAGCGCGAGACGGTCGTCCCGACGAGTATTCGCACACAGAGAAGTGGTGGCCCCGGCATGACCGACCAGAAGACCGACGAGTCCGTCACCCGCAGCACGGTGCGCGAGTCCAACCGGCGCGTCGACTCCGCCGTCATGGGGGCGATCAGCCGCTTCCACCTCCAGCACGGCGTCGTGCGGATGCTGGTGCTCACCCTCCTCGCCTTCGCCATCTTCACGGCCGTCAAGCCGCGGGTGTTCCTCAACCCGCTGAACCTGCAGAACATCGCCATCGCCGCCCCCGAGATCGGCCTGCTGGCCCTCGCGATCATGCTCACCATGCTCACCGGCGGTATCGACCTGTCGATCGTCGCCATCGCGAACCTCACCGCGATCACCATCTCGTCGCTGTACACGGCGATCGGGGCGACGGATGCCGGCCTCGCCGAGTCGCTGGCCCCCGTGATCGTGCTGGTCGGCCTCGCTGTCGGCGCCGTGGGCGGCTACGTCAACGGGCTGCTCGTGAGCCGGGTCGGGATCACGCCGATCCTCGCCACCCTCGGCACGATGCAGATCTTCAACGGCATCGCCATCACCTGGACCGGCGGCAAGACGCTCTACGGCGCCCCGGCGATGCTCACGACGTTCGGCCGCACCGTGATCGCCGGCATCCCCGCACTGTTCCTTGTGCTCGTGGCGGCGGCGATCGTGCTCGCCGTCGTGATCAACAAGACGGCGCTGGGGGCCACCATCCGCCTGCAGGGCGCAAACCCGGTCGCAGCCCGGTTCTCCGGCATCCGCACCGACCGCACCCTCACCAGCACCTACGTCATGAGCGGCCTGCTCGCGGGGCTCGCCGGCATCCTCTTCGTCAGCCGCAACCCCACCGCCAGCGCCGACTACGGGTCGTCGTACGTGCTGCTCGTGATCGTGATCGCCGTGCTCGGCGGCACGAACCCCAACGGCGGGTTCGGCACGGTCCTCGGGGTGATCCTGGCCACGCTGACACTGCAGATCGTCTCGAGCGGTTTCAACATCATCCGCTTGAGCTCATACGATTACGCCATCGCCCAGGGTGCGATCCTGATCATCATCATGGTGATCGACCAGGTCACCAGCGGGCGCCGGCGACGGACCGTCCCGAAGATCAGCGATGCGCTGGCCACCCCCACTGAGAGCTGAGGAAAAGCATGAAGAAGATCATCAATGATCCCGACCGGTTCGTCGACGAGTTCATCGAGGGGATCCTGCTGGCCCATCCCGACAAGCTGAAGGCGCCGGGCGACGACAACCGAATCCTGGTGCGAGCGGATGCCCCGGTCGCGGGCCGCGTCGGCATCGTCACGGGCGGCGGCTCCGGCCACCTTCCGCTCTTCAAGGGCTACGTGGGCACCGGGCTCTGCTCGGGCGTCGCGATCGGCAACGTGTTCTCGTCGCCGTCGTCGGAGCAGGTGTTCGAGGCGACCAAGGCCGTGAACGGCGGCGCGGGCGTGCTCTACCTGTACGGCAACTACGGCGGCGACGTGCTGAACTTCGACCTCGCCGCCGACATGGCCGAGCTCGAGGACATCGAGACGAAGACGGTGCTCGGCACCGACGACGTCGCCAGCCAGCCGAAGGAGCGCAAGTCCGACCGGCGCGGTGTCGCCGGCATCTTCTTCGCCTACAAGTGCGCCGGGGCCGCCGCGGAACGCGGCGACAGCCTCGACGAGGTAGCCGCGATCGCGCAGGCCGCCGTCGACAACACCGGCACGATGGGCATCGGCCTGTCGCCGACGATCCTCCCGGCGGCCGGCAAGCCCACCTTCGAGCTGCCGGACGGCGAGATGGAGATCGGCATCGGCATCCACGGGGAGCCCGGCATCCACCGCGGGGCCCTGGAGAGCGCCGACGAGATCGCCGACCGGCTGACCGGGCCGATCTTCGAGGACCTGGGCCTCGCATCCGGTGACCGCGTCGCGGTGCTCGTGAACGGGCTGGGCGCAACGCCGCTCGAGGAGCTGTACGTGCTGTACCGCCGGGTGGCGCAGATCGCCGCCGACGCGGGTGTCACGATCGAGAAGAACTACGTGGGGGAGTACGCCACCAGCCTGGAGATGGCGGGCGCGTCGATCTCGGTGCTGAAGCTCGACGACGAGCGGCTCGCCCTTCTGAACGCCCCGGCGGACTCGCCGTTCTTCCGGGAGGTGTGAGGTGAACGCGGCTGAACTGAAGGCGGCGATCACCGCGGCGATGACCGCCGTGGCCGGGCACGCCGACGAACTGCGCGACCTCGACGCGGCGCTCGGCGACGGCGACCTCGGCATCACCGTGTCGTCGGGGTCGAAGGCCGTCGTCGAGGCGATCGGGAAGCTGGGCGACGAGGTGACGCCGGCGGACATCGCCAAGGCGTGCGCGAAGGCGTTCGCGAACGCGAACCCGTCGACGATGGCGGCGCTCGTGGCCGGGGCGCTGCTGGCCGGGTCGAAGACGTGGGCCGACAGCGCCGACGTGGACCAGGCATCCGCTGCGGACTTCATGCAGGCGGCGGCCGACAGCATCGGCAAGCGCGGCAAGTCGGAGGTCGGCGACAAGACGATCCTCGACGCGCTGGTGCCCGCCGTGTCGGCGCTGCGTGACGCACCGGATGCCGCGGCCGGCCTGAGCGCGGCGATCGCGGCCGCCGAGCGTGGCGTGCGGGAGACCCGGGAGCTGCAGTCGAAGCGGGGTCGCGCCTCGTGGCTGCAGGAGCGGAGCGTCGGCCTGCAGGACCCGGGCGCGACCGCGTTCCTGCGGTTCCTCCAGTCCTGGCCGGCCCCCTGACCCGCGCACCGCGCCCCCGCACACCTCGCCCCGCAGCATCCGCTGCCCCAAATCGCGTCGCGCGGGTTGAACGCCGCTCCGCGGGCTGAATTCAACCCGCGTACTGGCGTTCAACCCGCGCAACGGATGTTCGCACAGCGCGAGGCGGTCAGCGGGCGGGGGTGAGCAACTCGTTGTTGATGGCCTCGACGAGCCAGGCGTCGCCCCGCCAGCGCACGAGGGCCGCCGCGCTGTTGATGATGCCGGGGACGGGCTCGTCGTGCAGCTCGGTCAGCACGTTGCGTATCAGCCCGCCGTGCGCCACCACGAGGAGGTGCTGGCCCGGGTAGTCGGCGTGCAACCCGGCGAGGGTGGCGAGGGCACGCTCGGTCACCTGCTCTTCGGTCTCGGACTCGGGGAAGGCGCGGTCGGGGTAGCGCCCGTACGCCTCGTCGACGGGCATGCCCTCGGCGATGCCGTAGTGCCGCTCGACGATGCCCGGCAGCTCGCCGAGCATGGGGAGCCCCAGGTGGGCGGCGATGATCTGCCCGGTCTCGACGGCGCGAACGAGCGGGGAGGTGAGCACGCCGGTCCACGGGAACGCCCAGTCGGCGCTGGCGAGCAGCTCGCCCGCCTCGGCGGCCTGCGCCCGGCCGGTGTCGTTCAGCGGGATATCTGACGAGCCCTGCATGCGGTTCCCGAGGTTCCAGTCGGTCTGCCCGTGCCGTACGAGTCCGATGACGGTCATGACGCCGCTCCCGTCGCGGCCGGGGCTGTGCCGCCGGCCAGCGCCGGGTCGGCGACCCCGTCGTCGATGACCGCCCGGTCGCCCACGTAGAGAAAGCCGCCCGGGTCGCGCAGGTCCTTGACGATGTCCCAGTGCAGCGACGACTGGTTCACGCCGCCGCACTCCGGGTAGGCGCGGCCGAGCGCGATGTGCACCGTGCCGAGGATCTTCTCGTCGAGCAGCAGGTCGCCCGTGTAGAGCTGGAAGGCCGCGTTGGTGCCGATGCCGAGCTCGCCCACCCGGCCGGCACCGGCATCCGTGGTGAGCAGTTTGCGGGCCAGGCCTTCGCCGGTGGCGGCACTGATGCCGGTGACCAGGCCGTTCAGGAATTCGAGCCGCAGGTCGTCGATGGGGGCGCCCGCGAACCAGAACCTGCCGGGGAAGGTGATGTGGCCGTTGACCGCGTCGTCGACGGGGGCGGTGGCCAGTTCGCCGTCGGGGAGGTTCGCCTCGCCGGCGAAGGCGACCCAGGTGCGGCCGGCCACACCGAGGGTGAGGTCGGTGTCGGGGGAGAGGATGCGCACGGTGTCTGCGGCGTTGAACTCCGCGGCGAGCCGTTCCCAGGCGGCGCGGCGGGCGGCCCAGTCGCCGAGGCATCCGTCGAAGAACTGCGTGAGCAGCGTGTCGTAGTCGCAGCCGATGAGGTCGGCCCACGCCCGCGTGGGCACGCGCACGAGGCACCAGCGGGTCTCACGCCAGCGCAGGGTCGAGACGACGCCCTTGCCCTTTCGCTGCAGGGCGAGTCGCTCCTCGTCGACCGGGCCGGCGACGGGCACGGCCATCGCCCGGAACGACACGTGCACGTCCGCCCACTCCATCGACCAGGCCTCCAGCGGGGCGGGGACGGCGAGCATCTCAGTGGATGCGTGCGCCACCGCCGAGCGGTCGAAGCGCTCGTCGCTGAGGACGACCTGCGGGATGCCACCACGGCGGTACACCTCGTCGACGAAGGCCTCGACGGCGGGCATGCCCTCCGGGTCGGTGAGGAAGATGCCGACCTTCGAGCCGTTCCCGACCCGGGTGCCGTCGGCGATCTGGGTGGCGAGGGCCGCCCAGCGCGGGTCGTCGGCAGGGGTGCCGGGACCGGCGGGCTGCGATGTCGCGGGTGCGTATGCGGCTTCGGGCATGTCTAACCTCGGTTTCGGGTGGCGCGGGCGTGGATCAGGTCTCGGGTGTCCTCGTAGAGCCGCACGTAGTCCGCGTGGTCGGCGCGGAGTCGCGGGGCGGTGGCCGGGTCGGGGCGCACGGTGCGCCCGGTGCGGCACCAGTCGAGGATGTTCTCGCGGGTGGGGAGGTACCCGACAGCGTAGGCGGCGAGGGCGGCGTCGCCGAACGCGGCCCCGGCGGTGTCGGCCACGGTCTGGTCGAGGTCGGCGATGTCGCTGACGCTGTGCAGGAAGACAGTGTTCTTCGTGCCGCCGCCGACGGCGAAGATGCGCCGGGGGCGGCGTCCGACGCTCGCGTACACGTCCAGCGCGTGGGCGACGGAGTGCCCGACGGCCTCCATCATGGCGCGGGCGATGTCGCCGCGGGTGTGGCCCAGGGTGAGCCCGGCGATGACGCCGCGGCTGTCGGGGTCGTGCAGGGGCGTGCGTTCGCCGCTGAAGTACGGCAGCACGAGGAGGCCGTTGGCACCGGGCGGGGACTCCTCGGCGAGGGCGACGAGCGCGCCGAACATCTCGGCGGTGCTCCCGCTCCGCTCCCGCAGGTCGAGGATGTCGGCCAGCCAGTGGGTGAGCGTGCCCGCCGTCGATGTGCCCGCGGCGAGCACATAGCTCTGCGGGAATACGTAGGGTGCCGACCACAGCACCGGGTGGGGCACGGGCGCGTCGAGCATCTCGATCATGTACGTCGACGACCCGTACTGAAGCATCATGTCGCCGGCGTTGACGACGGAGGAGCTCACGGCCTCGGCGGGGGAGTCTGCAGTGCCGATGATGACGGGCGTGCCGGCCGGGATGAGGGTCTCGGCGGCGGCCGCGTCGGTGACCGGGCCGGCGACATCCGTTGCCCAGCCGAGTCGGGGGAGCCGCGCGGTGTCGATGAAGTCGTCGCAGCCGCTCGTGTCCCAGCGGGTGCCCGCGAGGTCGTAGAGCGGGTGGAAGTAGCCGGCGGTGCCGTGATCCATGACGACCTCGCCGGTGAGCCGGGCGACCAGGTAGGACTGGCTGGTCATGAACCAGGCGGCGCGGTCGTAGACGTCGGGTTCGTTCTGCTTGATCCAGAGGATCTTGGGACCGGCCGACTGGCTGGTGAGGTGGTTGCCGCCGCGGGCGAAGATGGCGCCTTCGCCGAGGCGGTCGGTGAGTTCGGTTATCTGCTCGCTGGCTCGGGTATCGACGCCATAGAGGATGCCGGGGCGCAGCGGCGTGAGGTCGGCGTCGGTCGGCAGCACGCAGGGCCCGATGGCGCTGACCCCCACGGCGCGCAGGCGTGGCGCGTCGCCGTCCGCCGGGACCTGCGCCATCAGCTCGCGGGCCACGGTGACGAGGCCCTTCCACCACACCTCGTCGGCGTCGTGCTCCGCGTGGCCGGGAGCCGGTGTGGACATGGAGTGCGGGCGGCGGGCGTCCGCGACCACCTGGCCCTCGCCGTTCACGAGCACGCCCTTGGTCTCGAAGGTGCCGATGTCGATACCGAGGAAGAGGTCGGCGCCGCTCGTCGGCAGGGGCATGGCGCGCTCCGTTCCGTTCATCCGTTGTGACTTTCAAACAATTGCATGTTCAAATCTAACAGCCAACCCTGTTCGTTTTCGGGGCGTTGAGCGGCCCGGCCGCCGAGGTAGACAGTTGCGGACGAGACCGACAGGCGCGCCGGTCGGTTTCGACCGGAACGGGACGTCTCGGCGGGGAGGGCGCGTGGCGGGCGCGAGGAGTACGCGGAGGGCGGGGGAGCGGGTTCACGCCAGGCGGGCGCCGGC
Organism: Cryobacterium tepidiphilum; assembly: GCF_003716325.1. Lineage (GTDB taxonomy): Bacteria > Actinomycetota > Actinomycetes > Actinomycetales > Microbacteriaceae > Cryobacterium > Cryobacterium tepidiphilum. Next base: position 104,476 of record NZ_RDSR01000005.1, read on the forward strand.
GTCGGCGAGGAGGGCGTCGATCAGCGCGTTCGCGTCGTCGTGGCGCACGAGCGGCGTGCCCTGGCCCGCCCAGAGCGACATCAGGTCGGCGATGCCGCGCTCCCCGGCCGTGGGACGGAACCGCCCGGTGAGCCAGTTCTGCACCGGGAACGGCGCGACCTCGTCGACCTCGGTGGTCACCCGGTTCGGGATGCCGCGCGCGAGCCGCCCGCTGAGGGCGCGCGTGAGCACGGTGTGCGCCGCGCCGTCACCGCGCAGTGCGTCGCGGTAAACGGATGCCGCGGCCGACTGCCGCGTCGCCAGGAACGCCGACCCGATCTGCGCCGCCCCCGCGCCCAGTACGAGCGCGGCAGCGAGGCCGCGCCCGTCGGCGATGCCGCCGGCGGCGATCACGGGCACCGACACGGCGTCGACGACCTGGGGAACGAGCGCGAACGTTCCGACGAGCGAGTCCTCGGCGGAGCGCAGGAACGACACCCGGTGGCCGCCCGCCTCCGCCCCGGTGGCGACGATCGCGTCGACGCCCGCCTGGTCGAGCGCCACCGCCTCCTCCACGGTGGTGGCGGTGCCGAGCAGGCGGATGCCGCGTTCATGGGCCCGCTCGACGACATCCGTTGTGGGGGCGCCGAAGACGAGGCTCAGCACCGCCGGCCGCGCCTCGAGCACGGCCTCGAACTGCTCCTCGAACGCCGGCAGGTAGGCCGCGGGGCGCTCGGGCAGCGGCAGGCCGAGCTCCTCGAAGTAGCGCGTGAGCGGCGCGAGGTAGTGGTCGAACTCCTCCTGGCTGGGGTGGATGTTCTCGCTGTCGCCGAGGGGAAGCCAGAGGTTCAGCGCGAACGGCTTCGCGGTGGCGGCCGCCAGCTCGCGCGCGGTGGCGGCGATGCGGTCGGCGCCGTAGCCGTAGAGGCCGTAGGAGCCGAGCCCGCCCCGGTTGCTCACCGTGGCCGCGAGCTCGACCGAGGAGACGCCGCCGAACGGCGCCAGCACGATGGGGAGGTCGAGGCCGAGGAGGCGGGTGACGTCGGTCTGCTGCCAGGACGAATCGGTGTTCGTGTCAGTACTCACCCCTCCAGTGTCCTCCTCCTCACGCCCGGTCGCGTTCGCGGGAGGGCTGATGCGCGGCCGGCGTGCGGACGATAATGAACGAGGAGGTTCAGCATGACGGATGACGCGGGTCGCGACGACGACGCACCCGACGACATGCCGAGCGGCGACCCCGCCTGCTGGCTTCCGCAGGTGTGCGCCGAGTGCGGCGCGTTCGTGGAGGCGCCGCTGCCGACCCTGTGCTGGCGCTGCGGCGCCGAGGTGGCCGCGTGACCGAACACGTCGACGTGCTGATCGTCGGTGCGGGCCTCAGCGGCGTCGGCGCCGCCGCGCACCTGAAACGTGAGCGCCCCGGCAGCTCCTTCCTGATCCTCGAGTCGCGCGGCGCCGTCGGCGGCACCTGGGACCTCTTCCGCTACCCCGGCGTGCGGTCGGACTCCGACATGTACACCCTCGGCTACTCGTTCCGGCCGTGGACCGACCCGAAAGCCATCGCCGACGGCGCCGCCATCCGCGACTACATCACCGGCACGATCGCCGACGAAGGCCTCGAACCGCGCATCCGGCTGAACCACCGGGTCGTGAGCGCCGCCTGGTCGAGCGACACCGCGCGGTGGACGGTCAGCGTGCAGCGCACGACCGGCGGCGAGGTCACCACCGCGACGGATGCCGCATCCGCTGACACCGTGGCGCTCACCTGCTCGTTTCTCTGGGTCTGCTCCGGCTACTACCGCTACGACGAGGGCTACCGCCCCGCGCTCCCGGGTGCCGGCTCGTTCCGCGGCCCGATCGTGCACGCGCAGCACTGGCCCGCCGACCTCGACCACGCGGGCAAGCGCGTCGTCATCATCGGCAGCGGCGCCACGGCTGTGACCCTCGTTCCGGCGATGGCCGAGACCGCGGCGCACGTCACCATGCTGCAGCGCTCGCCCACGTACATCGCGCCGGTGCCCTCGCGCGACCCGCTCGCCGACCGGCTGCGCAAGCGCCTGCCCGCCCGGCTCGCCTACCGGCTGGTGCGGGCGAAGAACATCGGCTACTCGATGTTCACCTACCGGCTCAGCCGGCGGTGGCCGGCGGCCATGAAGGCGATCCTCCGCCGCGCGGCGGTCGCGAAGCTTCCGGCCGGATTCGACGTCGACACCCACCTCGCCCCGGCCTACGACCCGTGGGACCAGCGGCTCTGCGCCATCCCCGACGCCGACCTCTACCGCGCGATCAGCCGGGGCGCGGCCGACATCGTGACCGGCGGCATCGACCGGCTGACCCCTGGGGGCGTGCGCCTCGCATCCGGTGAAACCGTCGACGCCGACATCATCGTCACCGCCACCGGCCTCAACCTGCTGGTGATCGGCGGCATCACCCTCACGGTCGACGGGCGGCCGGTCGACCCCGCCCTGACCCTCGCCTACAAGAGCATGATGCTCTCCGGGGTGCCGAACCTCGCCCTCACGATCGGGTACACGAACGCGTCCTGGACGCTGAAGGCCGACCTCGTGGCCCGGTATGTCGGGCGGCTGCTGCGGCACATGCAACGGCACGGCTACGACTCGGTCTCGCCCGAGCCGCCCCCGTCGGCGGCCGCGACAGGGCTCGTGCCCCTCATCGACCTGCAGTCCGGCTACATCCGCCGGAGCGCCGCACAGCTGCCGAAGCAGGGCGCGAAGGCCCCGTGGCGGTTGCACCAGAACTACGTGCGCGACGCGCTGTTGCTTCGTTTCGGGCGGCTGACCGACGACGTGCGCTTCGGTCACGCGCGTGAGGCCGCCGACGGCGTGCCGGATGCCGCACTCGCGCTGCCGGGGACGGCCATCGTTTGCGTGGCGGGGCGGCGCATCCGCTACCGGCGCACCGGCGACGGCGCCCCGGTCCTCCTCCTGCACGGCATCGGCCAGAGCCTCGAGGACTGGGACGAGCAGCACGACAGGCTCGCCGACCGCCACACCGTGTACAGCGTCGACCTGCCCGGGTTCGGCTACTCCGAACGGATGCCGGGGCCGGCCACCCTTGCCACCCTCGCTGGTGTGCTCCCGGGCTTCCTCGACGCGGTCGGGGTCGCCGGGCCGATCCCCGTCGTCGGCAACTCCCTCGGCGGTGCCGTCGCGATGACCTTCGCCGCCGCGCACCCCGACCGGGTCGCGGCGCTCGTGCTCGCCGACAGCGCCGGCTTCGGCCAGGAGGTGACTCTCGGGCTGCGGCTCCTCGCCATCAAGCCGCTCAGCGCCCTGCTCCTGCACCCCGGCCTCAAGGGGTCCCGGCGCATCGTGCAGGGCATCTTCCACGACAAGGCCATGGCAACAGATGCCCGGGTCGCGATCGCGTTCACCCTCGCCCAGCGCCCGGCGCACGCCCAGACGATGCTCGAGGTCGCTCGCGACCTGGGCACCTTCCGCGGCGTGCGGGAGGAGTGGCGCACCGAGCTGGTCGAGGCGGTCGCGGTGCTCGGCATCCCCACCCTCGTCGCGTGGGGCGACCGGGACCGCATCCTGCCGGCCCTGCACCTCGACGCGGCCGCGGACGCGCTCCCGAACGCCGAGACCCACGTGTTCCGCGACTCCGGGCACATGCCGCAGATCGAGAAGCCCGACGAGTTCGCGTCCGTCGTCGAGGGCTTCCTGGCGCGGCACACGGTGCCTGAGACGAGCAGAGGGCTGAACACGGCCGCGGCACGGTACGAGCAGGAGGGGGTGGGCGATGCCGGGCGTGCTGAGTGAGCGCTACCGCTGGATCAGCATCGGCATGTGCGTGCTCATCCTGCTCGCCGCCTTCGAGTCCCTCGCGGTGACCACCGTGATGCCCGGCGTCAGCGCCCTCCTGCACGGCAGGCACCTCTACGCGCTCGCGTTCGCCGGGCCCCTCGCGGTCAGCGTCGTGGGCATGGTGCTCGCCGGCACGTGGTCCGACCGGCGGGGACCCCGGTCGGCGCTGTACGCATCCGTTTTCTTGTTCGTCATCGGGCTCACCACGGCGGGCCTCGCGCCGACCATGGAGGTGCTGGTCGCCGGCCGGCTCGTGCACGGCTTCGGCAGCGGCGGCCTCACCGTGGCGCTCTACGTGATCGTGGCGCGCGTCTACCCGCCGCTGCTGCAGCCGCGCATCTTCGCCGGGTTCGCCGCCGCGTGGGTCGTGCCGTCGCTGGTCGGCCCGTTCCTCGCCGGGGTCGTCGCCGACGCGTTCGGCTGGCGCTGGGTGTTCCTCGGCGTTGTCGCCCTCGTCGTTCCGGCGCTCGCCATGGTCGTGCCCGGCATGCGCGGGCTCGGCGAGCCGCGGGCAACGGATGCGCCGCCCTGGAGCCTCGTGCGCATCGGCTGGTCCGCGCTCGCCGCAGTCGCGGTGCTCGTGCTGAACCTCTCGACCACCGCCGCCGGCGCGCTCCGCTGGGTCCTCCCGCTCGCCGCGCTGGCGGTGCTCGCGCTCGCGCTGCGCCCGCTGCTGCCCGCCGGCACGCTGCGGGCGGCCTCCGGGCTGCCGAGCGTGGTGCTCCTGCGCGGACTCATTGCCGGCTCGTTCTTCGGCGCCGAGATCTACGTGCCCTACCTGCTGACCGCCCAGTACGGCCTCTCGGCGTCGATGGCTGGGCTCGCGCTCACCCTCGGCGGCGTCGCCTGGGCAAGCGCCTCGCAGGTGCAGGGCCGGTACGCAGACCGGCTCGACAACCGCGCCTGCATCCGCATCGGCCTGGCCCTGCTCGGCGTCTCGCTCGCCACGGCGATCATCACGGCCGCGGCCGGCCTGCCCGCCCCGCTGCTCATCATCGGCTGGGGATTCGCGGGCGGCGGCATGGGACTCATGTACCCGCGCACGTCGGTGATGGCGCTGCAGTCGTCGTCGCCGGCGAACCAGGGGTTCACGAGTTCGGCGATCTCCATAGCGGATGCCATCGGCTCGGCCATGTCGATCGCGCTGACGGCCATCGTGTTCGCAGCGCTCGTTCCCCTCGGGGGAGTGTGGCCCTTCGTCGGGTGCTTCGCGCTCTCCGCCGCGCTCTGGGCCCTCTCCGGCGGGGCGAGCCCGCGCGCATCCGTTGTCGCCGAGCCCGAGCCCGCGCCCGCCTGACCCGCGCCGCTCGCCCCAGCCCAGGCGCCGCACCATCTGCCACGAGATATACCGTTCGGGACGAGAGTGCACGGCGCGGCGGTCAATCTCGTCCGGAACAGTCAACCTCGGTGCAGGCATGTCGCGTCGGCGCCGAAAAATAAAAATTTATTGTCGAGCGGATGACGCCGCCCCCGCGCGGTCGTGCTGGTGTTCGGTTACGCCGCGTGACGCCCACCGTGACGCTCCGTTACCTCGGCCGTGGCGCCCCGCGCCCAGCGCTGGTTCTGTTGAGGCACCCCTCCCCGCCGGGCTCTTCCTGGCCGGGGAGCGGCCGAACCGTCACCCCAAGCAAAGGACACCCTCATGGCCCCAACACTCCGCAGACGTCTTCTCGCAGTCGCCTCGGTGGCCATGGCCGGCGTCCTGCTCACCGGGTGCGCCAACGGCACCGGCCCCTCCGCAGCTTCGGCGACCGCGGCACCGGGCGGCACCATCCAGTTCGCCACCGACCGGGAGCCGACATGCCTCGACCCGGCGGTCGGCGGCGACCAGCCGCAGTCCCTCATCGCCCGCGCGTTCCTCGACTCCCTCACGCACCAGAAGGCCGACGGCTCCATCGAGCCGTGGCTCGCGGAATCCTGGGACATCTCGCCCGATGGCCTCACCTACACGTTCCACCTGCGCGACGACGTGACCTTCTCCGACGGCACCCCGTTCGACGCCGCCGCCGTGAAGGCGAACTTCGAGTACTGGCTCGATCCGGCGACGCAGTCGAGCGTCGACAGCCTCTATGTGAGCGACTACGCGGGCACCGACATCCCTGACCCGCACACCGCCGTCGTGCATCTGAAGAAGCCGTACTCCGCGTTCATCCAGGTGCTGTCGCAGTCGTTCCTCGGCATCCAGTCGCCGACCGCCTTGAAGCGCGGCGCGGCCGAGAACTGCTCCTCCCCGGTGGGAAGCGGCCCGTTCATCGTCACCGGCTGGAACAAGCAGCAGGACGTGACGCTCGTGCGCAACCCCGACTACGACTGGGCTCCCGCGAGCGCCGAGCACGACGGGCCGGCGTACGCCGACGGCATCCGTTGGGCCTTCATCGCCGAACCGTCGACCCGTTTCGGGGCGCTGCAGACCCACGAGGCCGACGTGATCGAGACGATCCCGCCCGAGAGCTTCGCTGTCGCGAAGGCCGACCCGAACATCACGATCATCGACAAGGTGCGCCCCGGCGGCCCGGTGCAGTACGTGTTCAACACGACGCGGGCGCCGTTCGACGACGTGAAGGTGCGGCAGGCGTTCCGCTTCGGCGCCGACATCGACTCGGGCCTCGCCAGCGTGTACTTCGGCGCCTACAAGGCCGTCGGCGGCCCGCTCAGCCCGACCACCGTCGACTACGACAAGGCCTTCGACGACGTTTACGCCCACGACCCGGCCAAGGCCAACGGCCTGCTGGATGCCGCGGGCTGGACCGGCCGCGACGCCGACGGCTACCGCACCAAGGCCGGCACGCGCCTCACCCTGCAGCTGAACGTCGCCGACTCCGTGCAGCCGTCGGAGATCTCGCTGCTCGAGCAGCTGCAGGCCATCGAGAAGCAGGTCGGCTTCGACGTGCAGATCAACAAGCTCGACTCCGGCACCGAGTCTGCCCGCTACAACTCCTGGGACTACGACCTCGACCGCCAGTACTGGGTGACGAACACTCCCGACGTGCTGCGCTACCAGTACTCGTCGGCGTTCATCCCCTCCACCGGCGGGTACCACTCGAACGGGTCGGGCTTCAGCGACCCGAAGCTCGACAGGCTGGTCGACACCGCACTGCGTTCCTCCGACGCCACCGAGCGCACCGGGCTCTACCGGCAGGCGCAGCAGATCGTCTCCGACGCGGCGGTCGCCCTCCCGGTCTACCTCTACCCGAGCCAGTACGCGTTCGACAACACCCGCCTCGGCGGGGTCGACGTCGACCCGTCGATCAACCAGGTCTCGTTCTACGACACCTGGGTGAAGACGAAATGACGCTCCAGGCGACGGCCCCGGCGCCGGCCGCGGTACGGGCTGAGACAACGGATTCCGCGCCCCGGCCGGCCGCGGGCGTCGCCGGTCGGGTGCTCGGCGCCCTCGCCGGCGCGCTCGTCGTGCTCTGGGCGGTCGCGACCCTCACCTTCTTCCTGCTCCGGCTGATCCCGGGCGACCCGGTGCTGCTCATCCTCGGCACCTCCGGCAGCCCCTCGGCCGCGGTGGTCGCCGCGACCCGCGCCGCGTTCGGCCTCGACCAGCCGGTGCTCGTGCAGTACCTGCACTTCCTCGCCGGCGCCGCGCACGGTGACTTCGGCATCTCCTACCAGCTGAAGGTGCCGGTCACCCAGGTGATCGGCGAGCAGCTCCTCGCCACCGTGCAGCTTGTGATCCTGGCCGTCGTGCTCGCCTGGGCGCTCTCGCTCGCCATCACCGTGCCCACGGCGGGGCGGCGGCCGCTCGTGGAGCGCACGGCCCGCACGGTGGAGATCGTGCTGGCGTCGCTCCCGCAGTTCTGGATCGGCATCATGCTCCTCGTGGTGTTGGCCATCGGGCTCGGCTGGTTCCCGGTGGCCGGCGGCGACGGCCTCGCCGGCCTGTTCCTGCCCGCCCTCACCCTCGCCATCCCGATCGCCGGGTTCCTCTCCCAGGTGATGCGCGAATCGTTCGAGACCGCCCTGAAACAGCCGTTCGTCACCTCCGCGCGGGCCCGCGGCGCCGGGGAGGCGCGCGTGCGCCTCGGGCACGCCCTCCGGCACGCGCTGCTGCCGGGCGTCACCCTCACCGGCTGGGCGGTCGGCTCCCTGTTCAGCGGGGCGGTCGTGGTGGAGGTCATTTTCGCCCGCCCCGGCATCGGCCGCGTGCTGCTGTCGGCGGTGCTCTCCCGAGACATCCCGGTGGTGCTCGGCGTCGTCGTCGTCATCGCGGCCGTCTACGTCGTCGTCAACGCGATCGTGGACATCCTCTACCCGATCATCGATCCCCGATTGGCATCCCGATGAACGCCCTCCTTGTCACGCCGCCGTCGAACACCGACACGCGCGAAGCCACCGCCGTCGCGCGCCCGGCACGGCTCCGCGTGCCCGCGCTCCAGCCCGGCATCGTCCTCGCCGCGGCCTTCGCGCTCCTCCTGCTCGCGGCCCTCGTCGCGCCGGGCCTCATCGCGCCGGCCGACCCGTACGCCGTCGACCCGGCGAACGCCTTCCAGCCGCCCGGGCCGGCGCACCTGTTCGGCACCGACCAGTCCGGCCGCGACGAGTTCAGCCGCATCCTCTGGGGCGCCCGTCAGTCGCTCTGGGTGGGCGTGCTCGCCACGGCCATCGGCGTGCTGGGCGGCCTCGTGCTCGGCCTGGTCGCCGGGCTCGGCGGCAAGATCGCGGATGCCGTCACCAGCCGGTTCATCGACGTGCTGTTCGCCTTCCCCGGCTTGCTGCTCGCCCTGGTGCTCATCGTCGTGCTGGGCCGCGGCATCGGCCCGACCGCGGTGGCCGTCGGCATCGGCTCCATCCCCGGCTACGCCCGCATTCTGCGCGGACAGGTGCTGCAGGTGCAGCAGTCCGGGTACGTGGAGGCATCCCGCGCGCTCGGCTGGTCACCGGCCCGACGCCTCGTCGCCACCGTCATCCCCAACACGATGCGGCCGCTCCTGGCGATGGTCACGCTCGGCATCGGGCAGGCCGTGGTGTGGGCATCCGCTCTCGGTTTTCTCGGCCTCGGCGCGGAGCCCCCGACGGCCGAGTGGGGCACCATGCTGGCAGACGGTCGCAGCTACATCCAGGTCGCCTGGTGGATCGCGTTCTTCCCGGGCCTCGTCATCACCCTCACCGCGCTCAGCGCGACGGCCATCGGCCGGCACCTGCAGACCCGATTCGAACCGAAGGGCGACCGCTGATGTCCACACTGCTCCACGTGGAGAACCTCTCCATCTCGTTCCCGCGCGGCGGCACACCGACGGCACCCGTCGTGCGTGACGTGTCGTTCAGCCTCGAGTCCGGCCGGGCGCTGGCCATCGTCGGGGAGTCCGGCTCGGGCAAGAGCGTCATCGCCCGCAGCCTCGTGGGGCTCTCCGGCGACACCGCCGCCGTCTCGGCCGACCGGCTCGAGGTGCTCGGCCGCGACGCACGCGCCCACACCCAGCGCGACTGGCGGGCGCTCCGCGGCAAGGACATCGGCTTCGTGCTGCAGGACGCCCTGGTCTCGCTCGACCCGCTCCGCCGCGTGGGCGACGAGCTCGAGGAGGCCCTCATCGTGCACGGCGTGCGCGGCCGCGCCGAGCGGCGCGCGCGGGTGATCGAAGCCCTCACCGCCGCCGGCGTGCCCGAGCCGCAGCTGCGGATGCGGCAACGCGCCGGGGAGCTCTCCGGCGGCCTGCGGCAGCGCGCCCTCATCGCCCAGGCGCTCGTGCTCGAACCCCGCATCATCATCGCCGACGAACCCACCACGGCCCTCGACGCGACCGTACAGGCGCAGATCATCGCGCTGCTCGGCGAACTGAAGGGCCGCGGCCAGGGCCTCATCGTCATCTCGCATGACCTCGCCGTGGTGTCCTCCCTCGCCGACGATGTGCTCGTGCTGCGGCACGGCGAGGTCGTGGAGTACGGGCCGGCCCGCGACGTGCTGACCGACCCGCAGCATCCGTACACCCGCCAGCTCATCGATGCCGTGCCGACCGCCGCCGCCAAGGGCCAGCGGCTCTGCGGAGGGGCTGACGACGAGCCGCGACCGGCGCGTCGACACGCGGATGCCGCGGGTCGCGTCGCGCCGGCGCTCGAGGCCCGCGGGCTGTGCAAGAGCTACCGCGGACCGGACCGGGTCACCCGCCCGGTCGTGCGCGACGTGTCGTTCACTCTCCGCGCCGGCACCACCCTCGGCATCGTGGGGGAGTCGGGGTCGGGAAAGAGCACGACCGCGTGGCTCGCCCTCGGCCTCACCGACGCCGACGCGGGGGAGGTGCTGCTGGACGGCGAACCGTGGTCGGCGCTCCCGGAGCGCGACCGGAGGGGACGCAGGCAACGGATCCAGGTGGTCTACCAGGATCCGCTGAGCTCGTTCGACCCCCGGCTCTCCGTCGCCGGCATCCTCGACGACGCCGTGCGGTCGGGGGAGTCGCTGCCGACGGCGGAACGGCAGGTGCGCGTTGGCGAGCTTCTCGACGCGGTGGGGCTGCCCCGCAGCGTCGCCGACCGCCGGCCGCTCACGCTGTCGGGCGGGCAGCGGCAGCGCGTGGCCATCGCCCGGGCGCTCGCGCCGAAACCGGAGGTCATCGTGCTCGACGAGCCGGTCTCCGCGCTCGACGTGTCGATCCAGGCGCAGGTGCTCGACCTGCTCGCCGACCTGCAGGAGCGGTTCGGACTCTCCTACCTCTTCATCAGCCATGACCTCGGCGTTGTCTACCATGTGAGCGACGATGTCATCGTGCTGAAAGACGGGCGCATCGTCGAGTCGGGCACGGCCGACGACATCTTTTTCGACCCGCAGCATGACTACACCCGGGCGCTCCTCGCGGCCGTCCCCGAGCTGCCGCACCCCGCGGCCCCGATCCCCGTCACCCGTTAGGAAACCATGTCCCAGATCCTCCACTTCAACGGCTTCGAGATGAACACGCCGAGCCACATCAACCACGGCCTGTGGACGCACCCCGACAACCGGCGGCACGAGTACACCGACCTCCGCTACTGGACCGACACGGCGAAGCTCCTCGAGCGCGGCCTCTTCGACGCGATCTTCCTCGCCGACGTGGTCGGAACCTACAACGTCTACGGGGGCAGCCGCGACCCGGCGATCGCCCGCGGCATCCAGTCGCCCAACAACGACCCCTTCCTACTCGTGCCGGCCATGGCCGCCGTCACCGAGCACCTCGGCTTCGCGGTGACGTTCACCACCACCTACGAGCCGCCGTTCGGCAACGCGCGCCGGTTCAGCACGCTCGACCACCTCACCAACGGCCGGGTCGCCTGGAACGTCGTGACCGGGTATCTGCCGGATGCCGCGCGCAATTACGGACTGAGCGCCCAGGTGAAGCACGACGACCGGTATGACCTCGCCGAGGAGTTCCTCGAGGTCTCGTACAAGCTGTGGGAGAGCTCGTGGGAGCCGGACGCCGTCGTGCGCGACCGTGGCCGCAAGCTCTACAGCGAGCCGAGCAAGGTGCACGAGGTCAACCACGAGGGCCGGTTCTTCACGGTCGACGGGCCGCACCTCTCCGAGCCGTCGCCGCAGCGCACGCCCGTGATCTACCAGGCCGGCGCCTCCGACCGCGGCCGCGAGTTCGCGGCCCGGCACGCCGAGGCCATCTTCGTGGGCGCCCGCACCATCGAACAGGCGAAGAAGGTCGTCGGTCAGATCAAGGATCTCGCGGAGGAGAACGGGCGCGGTCGGGACAGCATCCGTTTTCTGATCGGGCTCGACGTGATCGTCGGGCGCACGGAGGCCGAGGCGAAGGCGAAGGTCGCCGACCTGCTGCAGTACCGCGACCTCATCGGCTACCTCGTGCACCTGGGCGGCGGCAGCGGCATCGACTTGGCGGCGATGGGCGCCGAGGAGTACATCGAGTACAAGGGGCGCGACCACATCCAGTCGAGCGAGGCCGCGTTCGCGAACAAGCAGGTGCGCGACATCATCGACTACTACGAGAACCCCACCGAGAACCCGTTCTTCGTCTCGGGCACGCCGGAGCAGGTCGCCGACCGCATCGAGGAGATCGCGGAGGCGGCGGACCTCGACGGGTTCAACCTCGTGCAGTACCTGTCGCCGGGCACGTTCGAGGACTTCATCGACCTCGTCGTGCCGGAGCTGCAGAAGCGCGGCCGGTACCGCACCGCGTACCGTGACGGCGAGACGCTCCGCGAGCGCCTGTTCGACAAGGGCCCGCTCGCGCCCGACGCGCACCCCGCCGGGCAGGCGCGGCGCCGCCTCCCGACCCCGATCCCCGCCTCGTAGCCGGTCGCTCCGCTGCTCCCTTCGCGCCGACGCGCCCGTGCCGCCACCCCACCTTCCCCGAGGATGACTGTTCCGGACGAGGTTGATCAGCGTGCCGTTCGACCTCGTCCGGAACCGACTACCTGAGCGGCGGAGGCGATGCAACCTCGGCGGCGCACATTCGGCAACCCATCCAAACGACCGGGGGGACGCCGAAGCGGCCGGGAACCGCCCGCGAAACGGGGGTTCTCGGCCGCTACGGCACTCAGCGAGCGTCAGGCGATGATCGTCCAGGGGTTCTCGATCAGGCGCGTGAGCGTCTGCAGGAACTGCGCAGCCAGGGCCCCGTCGATGATCCGGTGGTCGGCCGAGAGCGTGTAGCGCATCTGGTTGCGCGCGACGATCTCGCCGTCCACCACGACCGCCTCGGGCTTCGTTCCGCCGACCGCGAGAATCGCGCCCTCCGGCGGGTTGATGATGGCGGTGAACTCCTCCACCCCGAACATGCCCAGGTTGCTGATGGTGAACGTGCCGCCCGACATCTGCTCGGTGGTGAGCTTCTTCGAGTTGGCCAGCGCCACGAGCTGCTTCGTCTCGACGCCGAGCTGGCTCGCCGTCTTCTGGTCGGCGTCCGTGATCACCGGCACGACGAGTCCGTTGTCGCCGGCGACGGCGATGCCCACGTTGATGCGCTTGTGCACCAGCATGTGGGCGCTCTCGTCGCTCACATACGAGGCGTTCACCAGCGGATGCTCGCGGAGCGCCAGCGAGACGGCCCGCACGACGAGGTCGTTGATGCTGACCTTCGGGCGCCCGGCCGCGACCAGCTGGGTGTTCAGCGCGGTGCGCAGCTGCACCAGCGCTTCGGCGTCGGCCTTGGCCGTCACGTAGAAGTGCGGGATGCTGCGGGCGCTCTCGCCGAGACGGCGCGCGATGACGCGGCGCACCTTGCTGACCTCGACCTGCTCCGAACCACGCTTCTGGTCGGCGGAGGTCGGCGCCTGCGCGGCGGCAGGGGCCGCCTGCTGCTGCGGAGCGGCGGCCGGGGCGGGAGCCGCGGTGCCCTTCTTCGCGAGGAGGGCGTCGATGTCGGTGCGCACGATGCGCCCGCCGGGGCCGCTGCCCTGCACCTGGCTGAGGTCCAGCTGGTTCTCGCGGGCGAGCTTGCGGGCGTAGGGCGAGGCGAACTGGCGCTCACCGCTCGGGGCGGCGGGGGCCGCTTCGCCGGCGGCCGGCGCTTCCGCCGCCGACAGCTCGGCGTTCGCGGGCTGCTCGCCCCCGGTGGCGCTGCCACCCATCTGGGCTTGCTTCGCCTCGTCGGTCGGAACCGAGGACTGCTCAGCGGCACCGCCGGTCGCGCCGGCGCGTGCCTCGGGCTGACGTGCGGCGTCTTCAGCGGCCTGCACGGAGCCGGCCTCGTCGGTGTCCTGCACGTTCCCGGCGGCCGAGGAGGGCGCATCCGTTGCCGGCGCGCCGCCCTTGCCGTCGTCGAGCTGCGCGATCGGGCGCCCGATCGGAACGAGCTCGCCCTCCTGCACCAGGATCTTGGCGAGCGTGCCGGCCTCGTAGGCCTCGTACTCCATCGTCGCCTTGTCGGTCTCGATCTCGACGAGGATGTCGCCGACGTTTACCTGGTCACCCTCTTTCTTGTGCCAGGTCGCGATCGCACCCTCTTCCATCGTGTCCGACAGGCGCGGCATGGTGATTTCGATCATGATTCTTCACCCATCGTCTAGCGGCGGCGGCCAACGGCGTCGAGAGTCTGACGGATGGCGTTCTTCACGTCGTCCGCAGACGGCAACGCGGCCGTCTCCAGTGGTTTCGAGTACGGCATCGGCACTTCGGCCATGGCCACGCGCCGCACCGGCGCGTCAAGGTAGTCGAAGGCGCCGTCGGAGATCGATGCGGCGATCTCCGCACCGATTCCGTAAGTGAGCCAGTCGTCTTCGAGGATGACGGCGGCGTGCGTCTTCTTCACGGACTCGATCACGGTGTCGCGGTCGAGCGGGCGCAGGCTCATCAGGTCGACTACCTCGATGTCGAGGCCGTCGGACTCGGCGAGCTGCTCGGCCACCTGCCGGGCGACGTACGCCATGCGGGAGTAGCCGATGAGGGTTAGGTCCTTGCCCTCGCGGGCGACCTTGGCCTTGCCGATCACGGCCGGGGTGTCGTCATCCGGAACCTCGCCCTTGGTGTTGTAGAGCGCGAGGTTCTCGAGGAACAGCACCGGGTCGTCGTCGCGGATCGACGCCAGCAGCAGCGCCTTCGCGTCGGCGGGGGTGCTCGGGGCGACCACCTTCATGCCGGGAACGAACGCGTAGTACAGCTCGATGTTCTGCGAGTGCGTCGCGCCGAGCTGCTGGCCGCCGCCGCCCGGGGTGCGGATGACCATCGGCACCTTCGACTGGCCGCCGAACATGCCGTAGATCTTCGCGGCGTGGTTCACGATCTGGTCGAGGGCGATCAGCGAGAAGTTGATGGTCATCAGCTCGACGACGGGGCGCAGGCCCAGCATCGCGGCACCGATCGCGGCACCCGTGAAGCCCTCCTCGGCGATGGGCGTGTCACGCACGCGCTTCTCGCCGAACTCCGCCAGCATGCCGGCGGTGATCTTGTAGGAGCCTTCGAAGACGCCGATCTCCTCGCCCATCAGGAAGACGTTCTCGTCCCGGAGCATCTCGGCGCGCAGGGTGTCGTGCAGCGCCTGCCGGTAGGTCATGATGCTCATTTGGCGGCTCCTTCGTTGAGGGCCGGCGCCGGATCGAAGAGCGGCTGGCCGGGCAGTCGGCGCGAGTCGTTGGGAACGGGCGTCGCGTAGGTGTAGTCGAACAGCGTCGACACGTCGGGGAAGGGGCTCTTCTCGGCGAACTCGGCGGCCTCGGCGACGACCGCCATGACCTCCTCGTCGATCTTCGCGATCTTCTCGTCGTCGAGCACGCCGTCCTTCTTGAGACGGTCGGCGAACATGTGCACCGGGTCGAGGTCCTTGAGGGCGGCGACCTCGTCGGCCGGGCGGTACTTGGCCGGGTCGACGACCGAGTGGCCGCGCAGGCGCTCCGTCATGATCTCGAGGAGGAACGGCTTTCCGGCCCGGGCCGAGTCCATGGCCCGCTGCGACGCCTCGGCCACGGCGATCGGGTCGAGCCCATCGACGCGCTCCGACGGCATGCGGTAGGCGCTGGCGCGCTTGTAGAGGTCGGGCTCAGCGGATGCCTTGTCGACCGTCGTTCCCATGCCCAGCTTGTTGTTGATGATCACGAACACGCAGGGGAGGTTCCAGAGCGCCGCGATGTTCAGCGACTCGTGGAAGGCGCCGATGTTTGTGGTGCCGTCACCCATGGTGCAGACCACGACGTCGTCTTCGCCGCGATAGTCGATGGCGAGGGCGGCGCCGGTCGCCAGGGGGATCTGGCCTCCGACGATGCCGTAGCCACCCAGCATCCGCTTGTCGACGTCGAACATGTGCATCGAGCCGCCCCAGCCCTTGGAGACGCCGTCGGCGCGACCGTAGAGCTCGGCCATGACCTCGTTGGGGTCGATGCCGCGGGCAAGCGCGTAGCCGTGCTCGCGGTAGTTGGTGAAGAGGTAGTCGGAGTCGCGCATGGCCGACGTGAGGCCGACGACGGCCGCCTCCTCTCCGAGGTTGAGGTGGCAATAGCCGCCGATCAGCGCCTGGGTGTAGGCGCGTGCTGTCCGTTCCTCGAACCGGCGGATGAGAACCATCTCCCGGTAGAAGTCAAGGAGCTTGGCACTGTCCTGGACAGTGTTGGCACCTGACGTCGAGTCTTGTGCAGCGGCGGTCTTTTGCCCCGTCTTTTTGCGTGGCGCCCGCGTCTGTGCGGTCATCGGGGACTCCCTTCGTCGACTCTTGTGGGGTCGCACGTGTCCAAGTATTGATTGAATGACACTCGTTAGTATCATTGTATATGTGGGGATGAGATGCAACGCATCCTACGTCCGATCGGAGGCCGACGCATGGTGACGAGTGGGGTGACATCTTCTCCCGCCCGCAAACGCGGCCGTCCGACCGCCGCGGAGCGCGTGGAACGGCGGGCGCAGATCCTCGATGCCGCGCTTGGCGTGTTCCTCGAGAACGGCTTCGGCAATGCAACGGTCGACCAGCTGGCGGCCGCCTCCCACGTTACCAAGCGCACCATCTACAGCTACTTCACCGACAAGGCCGGGGTCTTCAGCGAGATGGTGCAGAGCCTGGCCGTCACGGTCTCCAGCAGCGCCCCCGACGACGACACCCTGGAGACGCTGGCCACCCGCATCGTCTTCCGCCTGAACTCGGCCGAGCTCATCGGCCTGCACCGGCTCGTCATCGCGGAGTCCACCCGGTTCCCGGAGCTCGCGCGCACCCTGCACCAGAACGGTGACGCCCGGCACATCGGCCGCCTGGCCGAGCACATCCGCGCCGAGTTCGGTGAGGCCTACGCCGACCGGGCCCCACAACTGTTCTCCCTGCTGCTCGGGCAGGGGCACCGCAAGCGGCTGCTCGGCCTGCTGGGGCCGGCGACGCCGGCGGATGCGTCGGAGCACGCCCACGAGGCCCTCACCCTGGCCGGGCTGTCGCGTCCGGCCACGGTTGCCGGGGCTGCCGCGCCTGCCGACGCCCTTGCGCACGAGTTCTCGCATCCGTTCGCGCACATCCCCGGCGACTGAGCCCGCGCCGCCTCCCGGCCCCCCCGCTTTCCCCACCACACCCGGGGCCCGGTTCCGTCTTCAGGAGATGGTGCGGTGTGTCGCGAACCGCACGCCGGAAACACGCGGCGGCGGATGCGCGACACGCCCTCCGCTACGCGCGCGGGGCGGCGCGCTCGGGGCGGGAGGCGCAGCGGGCGCAGGTCAGGAGTCGAGGAGGCGGGCCAGCACGGCGGCCTCGCTGATGTCGGCGCGCTTGGTCGCGGTGAGGAGCGTCACCGGCCCAGCAGCGGCCAGCTCGCGCAGGTGCTGCAGCGCTGCGGCGCGCTCGGCATCGCCCAGCTCCGTCTCGTAGCGGGCCGCGAACTCCTCGAACCGCTCCGGGTCGTGGCCGTACCACTTCCTCAGCTCCGTCGACGGCGCCACCTGTTTGCACCACTCGTCGAGCGCCAGCGTGTTCTTGCTGACGCCCCGCGGCCAGATGCGGTCGACCAGCACGCGGCATCCGTCGGCCGTCTCGGCCGGATCGTAGGCGCGGCGCACGCGAACAGTCGTCACCGGGCGCCCTCCGTTCCTGCCTGTCTCAAACCTAACGCCGCCTCAGCTTGCGGATCGAGGGTCGCGCGCCACTCCGTATAGTGAGGACGGACCCCACCAACGGATGACTGCGAGGACGAACACGTATGGAAGCTGGCCTGCTCTCGATCAGGGATGACGTGTTCCGCCGCAATCCGGGCGAAGTCGAGTTCCACCAGGCGGTGACCGAGGTCTTCGAGAGCCTGGAGTTGGTGACCCAGAAGCATCCGCACTATGCCGAGGCGGCGATCCTGCAGCGCATCTGCGAGCCGGAACGGCAGATCATCTTCCGGGTGCCGTGGGTGAACGATGCCGGCGAGATCCAGATCAACCGCGGCTTCCGCGTCGAGTTCAACTCGGCGCTCGGCCCGTTCAAGGGCGGCCTGCGGTTCCACCCGTCGGTGTACCTCGGCATCGTCAAGTTCCTCGGCTTCGAGCAGATCTTCAAGAACGCGCTCACCGGCATGCCGATCGGCGGCGGCAAGGGCGGGAGCGACTTCGACCCGCGCGGCAAGTCCGACGGCGAGGTGATGCGCTTCTGCCAGTCGTTCATGACGGAGCTCTATCGGCACATCGGCGAGTACACCGACGTTCCCGCCGGCGACATCGGGGTCGGTGGCCGGGAGATCGGCTACCTGTTCGGCCAGTACAAGCGCATCACCAACCGCTACGAATCCGGCGTGCTCACCGGCAAGGGGATCGGCTGGGGCGGTTCGCTGGTGCGGCCGGAAGCCACCGGGTACGGCACCGTGCTCTTCGCGCAGGAGATGCTGAAGACCCGCGGGCAGACGTTCGAGGGGCAGCGCGTCATCGTCTCCGGCGCCGGCAATGTGGCCATCAACGCGATCGAGAAGGCCCAGTCGTTCGGTGCGACGGTGCTGACCGCCTCCGACTCGTCGGGGTACATCGTCGACGAGGCCGGAATCGACGTGGAGCTGCTGCGCCAGATCAAGGAAGTGGAGCGCGGGCGCGTCGCCGACTACGCCCAGCGCCGCGGCTCCTCGGTGAGCTACGTCGACGGCGGATCGGTCTGGGACGTCGACGGAGCGGTCGCCCTGCCCTGCGCCACGCAGAACGAGCTCGACGAGGACGCCGCCATCCGCCTGGTGAAGAACGGGCTCGTCGCGGTGGCCGAGGGCGCCAACATGCCGAGCACGAGCGGAGCGGTGGCGGTGTTCCAAGACGCCGGCGTGCTGTTCGGCCCGGGCAAGGCGGCGAACGCCGGCGGCGTCGCGACGTCGGCGCTCGAGATGCAGCAGAACGCCTCGCGCGACGCCTGGAGCTTCGACTACACCGAGAAGCGACTCACAGAGATCATGGTCGGCATCCACGACCGGTGCGCGGCGACCGCCGAGGAGTACGGCCAGCCCGGCAACTACGTGGTGGGCGCGAACATCAGCGGATTCGTGCAGGTCGCCGACGCGATGCTCGCCCAGGGCCTCATCTAGCCAGCCGACAGTCCGGCACTCCCGGGCTCTCAGCGCCTTTCCCCGCCGCTAACTCCGGAAAAGCGCCCGCGGGTGCGAGGCCCACCGCCAGAACGACGCGGCCCGAGGCCGCCCCGGGTAAGAATTTCCGGAGTTGGCGACCGGGCGCGGGCCGAGAAGCGCTCGGGGAGGGCGCCGCACGGCCCGGGAGCTTGGAATAATGGGGAGGGGCTCGCTGACCGGCGGGCCGCGAGGCCGGCCAGGAGCAGAATGTCGAGAAACACGCAAGACGCACGGATGTCGTGGCTGCCGTTCACCCTGGCGGTGGTCAGCCTCGCGGGCAGCGTGCTGTTCGTCCTCATGTTCCTCCTCGAGGTGCCCAACAACGGCCCATACCGGCTCGGCAGCGCCTACGAGGTGGTCGCCGCGATCGGGAGTGTGCTCGGCGCCGTGCTGGTCGTGGAGCTCAGCCGCACGGCCTCCCGTTCGCCTGTGGCCTGGGGCCTGGTCATCCTGCTGGCCGCGGCGCTCATCCTCAACGCCATCTCCGCGCTGCTCTTCGTCTGGCACGGCATCGACCCGGGCCTCTCGATCCTCGGCTCCGCGGTCGTGCTCCTGCTGCAGGGCGTCTGGATGTTCTGGGTCAACCGGCGCCTGGCGCAGGAGGGCGTGTTCGGGCGGCTCCTCGCCACCTGGGGCTGGCTCATCGGCGCCGGCCTCGTCGTGGGCCTGCTGCTGGCCGGCATCGGCCTGACCTTGCCGCAACTGTCGATCCCGCAGCTGTTGTTCCTCGCGCCCGGCATCTTCCTCGCCGGCGGGGTGTGGGCCGTCTGGCCGGTCTGGTATGTGCTGCTCGGCGTCCGCCTGCTCCGCGGTGCCGCGCCTGCCAAGCGCCCGGCGAAACGCCCGGCGACAGCGAAGCGCCCGGCGACGTCCAAGCGCTCAGAGCCGGTCAAGCGCGGCACGGCGACGGATGCTGCGGCCAAGCCCCGGGGACGCCGAAAGGCCTAGCGAGTGGCCGGCTGCGGCCTACAGCAGCGGTCGCAGCGGCGCGAGCACGGCCTCGCTGAACCGCGCCGCCACATGGCGTGATCCCCATTCCTTCAGTGTGAGCTCGCGGCAGTTGGAGCTGTCGATCTCGAAGATCCGCTCCAAATCACCGGCGAGGTCGGTGTCGTAGATCTCCATGCCGATCTCGTAGTTTCCGGTGAGGCTCAGCCGGTCGAGGTTCGCCGTTCCCACGATCGACCATTCACCGTCGATGGTGGCCGTCTTGGCATGGATCATGGCGTTCTCGTAAAGCAGGAGCGAGACATCCGCTTTCAGCAGGTCGGTGTAGAAGCCGCGCGATAGCCAGTCGGCGAGCACGTGGTTGGACGTCTCGGGGATGAGCACGCGCACGTCGACACCGCGCCTGGCGGCGGCGAGGATGGCGTCGAGGATCTGCTGGTCGGGGATGAAGTACGGCGTGGTGATGAAGATGTGCCGGCTGGCGCGATTGATGGCGTCGAGGTAGACGCCGCGCGTGGGAAAGACCAGATTGGAAGGGATGTTGTTGACCGCTCGGATTCGCGGCTCCCAGAAGTTTGCGGAAATCTCCGGCAGGATCGCCCGGGTCGCCCGCCCCCATCCGGTCTTGCGGTTGCTGTTCCACATGTTCGCGAAGGCCTGCCGAAGGTCCCACACCGAGGGGCCCATGATCTTCAGGTGCGTGTCGCGCCACTGCGTCGCGTAGAGCGAACCGATGTTGTAGCCGCCGACGAAGCCGACGCGGTCGTCGACGACGAGCACCTTGCGGTGGTCGAAACCGGTGCCGCGCACATTGGTGAACAGGATCGACGCCCGGAACACCGGGAAGCGCAGCACGTGCACCGACGGGTGGAAGTCGTAGAACGCCGGCGGCACGACGAGGTTGGCGAAGCCGTCGTAGATCACGTAGACGTCGACGCCGCGCCGGGCGGCGCCGTTCACCGCGTCGAGGAACTTCTGCCCGACCTCGTCGTTCTTCCAGATGTAGGTCTCAAGCAGCACGAGATGTTCGGCTGTCTCGATCTCGTGCAGCATGTCGCGGTAGAGGTCTTCCCCGAAGGTGTACAGCCGCATGTCCGCCCGAGCGACCTGGCTCTGGAACGTTCCCGGGTGCGGGAAGCGCGTGCGCTTGACGCGCCGATGACGGGTGACGGTATCGATGGTGACCAGGGTCGCGATCACGGTCGCCTGCACGGCGAAGAACGCGAGGATGCCGCGCTTGACGAGCGTGAACAAGAGATGCTTGAGGCGGTGCACGGCGTGCTGGCTCATGTGCAAAACCCTAGTCGGGATGCGGCGGAGCGGTCAGGGGAGGTCTCGTGTTTGCCTCGTCACGATTGCTGCCTCTGGCGCGGTGCGAAGCGCGTCTGGTGCCGCTCGATGACCGTGCCCGTCGGCCAGCGCATCGCCAACTTCCAGGCTGCGCGTGCGCATTCGAGGGCGCAGTCACTGCAGACGCCCTTGAGGGCGAGGCCGTCGCAGACGGCCTCCTGGTACTCCTTCAGTCGCATCGGCAGGTCGGCCACCACCGCGGTCGTCGTGAGTTCGCCGGTTGCGACGCCGCGGAAGGCGATCGAGCACTCGCAGTCCCACTCGCCGTCATCGGCCACGCCCGTGCAGGGTCCGGCGTCGAAGACGAGCTCGCCTTCGATCGTTCGCGAGAAGTCACCCTCACGCGAGCCCTGCGTCTTCCTCGTTGCCACCAATACTTTCATTCGGTCCTCCTCAGTTGAGATGAGACCGGCACAGCACGCAGGATAAACGCACCCACCGACATCGCGACCGCGAGGTGTGACGAGCACCGCGGTGGGAGACCGGGAGAAGCAGGTTCGTCCGCTGCTTCCTGTCCGCGACCTGGCCAGCCAGCACTCACGGGTAGGAGCTGAGCTCGGCACCAGCGGGTTCAGAGGACCTCGATGGCGCACAAGGGGCCTGGCGCGCCGGCGATCCGCCTGTCCCGGGTGAGCAGGGTTGCCTGGGTCTGTTCGGCGAGAGCGACGTAGGCGGCGTCGTAGCTGGACAGATTGCTTCCCAGGTGCCAGGCGCGTTCGGCAAGAACTTCCCAGGGCCACAACTGGATCGGCAGTTCCAGGAACGCGCTGTGCGCCAGCACCGCCTCGGCGTCTGACAGCAAGCCGGCGTTGCGCCGCCGTCGAAGTACGTTGGCCACCTCGAATGGAAGGACGGCGGGCGCCAGCAAGGTGGCGTGTCGCAGCCGTGTGGCAATGGCATCGCCGATCTGGCTGGGATCGATGATGAGCGAGACAGCAGCGGATGCGTCGACGACGATCAGCTCGTCGGCGCGCGGACTATCGGCGGTCCGCATCGAGGTCCGCCATGAGGTCGGGTTGGTCGACTGGCGGATAATGAGCGGCGCGAGCGCGGATTCGCGCCAGCGCCTCAGGGACACTGGGTCGGGCAGCGATAGCGCGAAGCTCGCCGCTCAGATACTCCTGCAACGACTGACCAGCTCGAGCGGCTCGCGCGGCGAGCTCATCACGGACATCGGCGGGAACCGCGCGGATAGTAAT
Source organism: Cryobacterium tepidiphilum (assembly GCF_003716325.1). Taxonomy (GTDB): domain Bacteria; phylum Actinomycetota; class Actinomycetes; order Actinomycetales; family Microbacteriaceae; genus Cryobacterium; species Cryobacterium tepidiphilum. The sequence goes on from NZ_RDSR01000005.1 coordinate 126,695, forward strand.
GGAAACGGACATGACGCTATTTTAGCAGCGGTGCATGCACATTGCAGGTTGCCAGATGCGGAAGGCGTACTGTGTGCCACGAAACGCTTAGACCGGAGGCAGACACCATGTTCCTGAAGTCCCTCGTCGTCACCGGCACCCTCACTGCCGCGGCCGCCACTGCCGGCTCGCTCGCGACAACCGGCGCCGTGAAGAGCCGCTGGTATCAGACGCTCCGCAAGCCAGCGATCCAGCCCCCGCCCGCGGCGTTCCCCGTGGTCTGGTCGACGCTCTATGCCGATATCGCCTTGGCATCGGCATCCGTTCTGGCCGACGGCGCGAAGCTGGCGACGGATGCTCCGACACCAGCCGAGAACCCGGCGCGCGGCTATCTCGGGGCGCTGGCGGTGAACCTTGCCCTCAACGCCGCCTGGTCGTGGTGCTTCTTCCGCATGCGCAATCTGCCGCTGTCTGTCGGCGTCGCGGGCGGCCTCGCGCTCAGCAGCGTCGGCCTCGCGCGGCGGGCCGGACGCGTGAAGCCGGCCCTCGGTTGGCTGCTCGCGCCGTACGCCGCCTGGTGCGCGTTCGCGACCGTGCTCTCCGCGCGCGTGGCCGCACTGAACAAGTGACGCCTCAGGCCTCCGTGATGCGGATGCCTTCCCGGCGCAGCTCCAGCTGCGCGACGACCAGCGCCGCGATGTCCTCCAGGTTGGCGATGTCGTCCTCGCTCGCGGTTCCCGGCACGATGCCGAGCACGCTGAGGGTGCCGATCGTGCGCCCGTCCGAGTGCTTCAGGGGCACGCCGACATAGAAACGGATGCCGAGGGGCCCGGTCACGAGGGGGCTGTCCTTCGCGCGCGGGTCGGTGCGGCCGTCCTCGATCACGATGACGTCGTCGAGGGGAACGATCGAGGAGGAGACGTCCACCTGCCGGGCGATGTCCTCCACCTCGTGCCCGTAGTACGACTTGAGCCAGAGCCGGTCGTTGTCCACCACGCTCACCACGGCGATGGGCGCAGAGAACAGCCGAGCGGCCAGCGCCGTGGCGCGCTGCAGTGCCTGGTCGGGGATGGCCTCCAGGATGTCCGGTGCGGGCGGGGCCGGCTGTAGCACGCCGTCCTTGATGAACAGCGGTTCGGTCGGCTCGCGGTGCCGGGCGCTGTCGCTCACCACGATCTGCCGTAGCGCGCCGACGAGTTCGCTCCGCACCGGCCGCTCCGCGGGGTTGCGGGCGGTCATCGCGGTGAGGAGTCGGCGCCAGTGGCCGGGCAGATCCTCGGGGATGACGGGGTCGCGGGTGAGTCGGGCCATGGCGGATGCGATCACCTGGCCGGGAAACTCGACGCTGCGGGTGAAGCATTCCAGGAGCACCAGCCCCAGCGCGTAGACATCGGTGGCCGGCCCCACCTCATCGCCCATGGCCTGCTCAGGGCTGAGGTACGCGGCGGTGCCCGTCGTCAGGCCCTGCGCCGTCATCCGCTCGATGTCTTCGGAGAGGGCGATGCCGAAGTCGGTGAGCTTGGCGTGGGCGCGCTGCGTGTCGTGGCCGTAGTCCACGAGCAGGATGTTGGACGGCTTGACGTCGCGGTGGATCACATTGTGCGCGTGGATGTAGTCCAGCGCCTCGGCCATGGCATAGCCGATCTCGCCGACGTGGCGGGCACCGAGCGGCCCCTGCGCCAGGCGTTGCTGAATCGTCGGGCCGTTCACGAGGGCCATGACGAGGTAGCGGGACTCGCGGCCGCGGCGGTCGGTGTCGGTGCCGGCGTCGAAGAGGTGCACGAGGCTGTGGTGGTCGAGGCTTGCCAGCACGGCGAGCTCGCTCTCCTGGCGGGGGAGGTCGGCCTTGGCCGGGTGGAAGAGCTTCACGGCGACCGGCCGGCCGAGGGCTTCGTCCCGGGCGCGGTACACGGTGGACATGCCGCCGTATCCGATCGGCTCCTCAAGGGCATAGCGACCGCCAAGCACCCTGGCGGCAACGCCAACCGTGTCAGACACCCTCGCCACCGCTCTCCGGGCTGGTTGTGCACCCATCGCAAATATAACCCGGGGAACAGGGGCACGCGCGCGCGTGCCCGCGCCAGGAGCGCGACACGGTTTGACCTCGGGGCACCGCTCGTCTTATTGTCAGTACATTGAGTACGTACATAGAGCGGGCAGTGATGCCCTTCAATCAAAGGAGATTCGAAGTGACAGCTGAGTTGCAGGTCAAGAGCAAGGTTCCCCTGTTCGACGGTATGAACCGCATCCCGGGCGGACTGATGCTGATCCCGCTGATTCTGGGCTCCATCATCGGCACCTTCTTCCCCGGGTTCCTCGAGCTCGGGAACTTCACCACCGCGCTGTTCAAGGACAGCGCGCTTCCGCTCATCGGGCTCCTGATCTTCGCCACCGGCATGCAGATCACCCTCCGCACGTCGGGGCCGGTCCTGGCCACGTCGGGTGTGCTGCTTCTCTGCAAGTCGCTGATCCCGGCCGGTGTCGTCGTGCTGATCGGCCAGCTGACCGGCCTGGACGGCATCCTGGGCGTCTCGATCCTCGCCCTCATCGCCACGATGGACAACAGCAACGGCGGCCTGTGGCTGGCCTTCACCGGTCGCTACGGCGACGCCCGTGACCGCGGCGCGTACATCGCATCCGCTGTCAACGACGGCCCGTTCTTCTCCATGCTCTTCCTCGGCGCCGCCGGCCTCGCCGACATCCCCTTCACCCTCCTGCTCGCGGCGGTCATCCCGCTGCTGGCCGGTGTGATCGTCGGCAACCTCGACGCGAAGTGGACCGAGGTCATGCGCCCGGTCCCGAACATGGTCATCCCGTTCTTCGCCTTCGCGCTCGGCACCGGCATCAACCTGCAGAACGTCATCACGGGCGGCCTTTCCGGGCTCCTCGTCGGCGTGGTCGCGACGCTGTTCACCGGCGTTCTCGCCTACCTCGGCTACCGCTTCCTGCTGCGCCGCGGCAAGGAGTCCGGCATCGGCATCGCTTCGGCCACCACGGCCGGCAACGCCATCGCCACGCCCGCCATCATCGGTGCGGCCGACCCCTCCTTCGCCCCGTACGTGGAGATCGCCACCGCCCAGGTCGCCTCGGCCGTGCTCGTCACCGCCGTGTTCGCCCCGCTGCTGGCCGCCTGGGTGCTCAAGCGCCAGGGCGGACTCTCCGACGACCCCGACCGCGAGGCGGCAGAGCCGGCACCCACCCGCCGCTCCGGCCGGATCGAAGCGGGCGACCCTGTTGTGACCGACGCGCCCGTAGGCCGCTGAGAATGGCGAACGGGGCAGCGGATGCGGCGCCCGGCGTGAGCGTCGGAATCGTCGCCGACGACCTCACCGGGGCGAACGACTCCGCTGTCCAGTTCGCCACCAGGGGATGGGCCACGAGTCTCGTCCTCGTCGACGGTCCCCTCGACGCCCGCACGCCGGGGTCGGTGCTCGCGCTCGTGAGCGACGCGCGCGCCCAGGGTGCCCGGGCTGCGACGGCGAGCACGACCGAGTGCGTCGCCCGCCTGCGGGACGCCGGCGCGGCCCGGCTGTTCCTCAAGATCGACTCCACCATGCGCGGTTCGGTCGCCGAGCAGGTTGGCGGCGCCCTCGACGCCTGGCGCAGGGCTCACCCCGACGCTTTCGCTCTCGTCTGCCCCGCCTATCCGGCGATGGGACGCACGGTGGAAGCCGGCCGCCTGCTCGTCAACGGCGCCGGCGTCGAAACCACCGCCTTCGGGCGCGACCCGGTCACGCCGGTGCCCACCAGCGACATGGCGCTCCTGCTGCCCGGCAGCACCGGCATCGTGATCGGCACCGACGGGGTCGACAGCCTCGTCCACCGCATCGCCGACGCGGTGGCGGGCGGCAGCCGCGTGATCGTCGTGAACGCCTCGACCGCGGCAGACCTGGCGTCGATAGCGGATGCCGCGGACCGCTTCGGCCCGCGCTGCGTGCCTGTCGGGTCGGCCGGCCTCGCCGTCGCCATGTCCACGGTCTGGGGCGGAAGCGGTGACTCCGTGGCCTCCGCCTTCCGGCCGGCTGCCGCACGCCGGGTGGCCGTCGTGGTCAGCTCCCTGCACGACATGTCGCGGGAGCAGTTCGCCCGCCTGCGGTCGTCGCTGCCGGCCGACGGCATCCGTCTTCTCGAACCGCCACTCGAGGCGGCGCTCGACCCGCGCACCATCGCCGGCTGGGCTGCGCAGCAGCTGGCGGCGCCCGCCCGGCTGCCCGAGGTCGTGGTGATTCGGTCGCCGGATGTCCGTCCCGCCCCGGCGATCGACGATTCAGACCGGGAGAGGGCGGCGGTGGCCATCGCCAGCTCGCTCGCCGTCATCACCGAAGCCGTCTTCGACCACGCGCAGGTCGATGCGCTGGTGCTCATGGGCGGCGAAGGCGCACGCGCCGTACTCGACCGCTTCGGTGCCCAGTCGATCCGCGTGACGTCCGCGATCCGCGAGGGCATTCCCATCGGCCTGGTCGAAGGCGGGCGCGCCGACCGGCTCACCGTCGTGACGAAGGCCGGCGGTTTCGGCACACCCGATTCGCTGGCCGAGATCGTGCCCGAACTCCTTGAGACACCCGACTTCCCGAACGCCAAACCAGGAGAGAACTGACCATGACGCTTCCCAGACTCGCGCTCACCCTCGGTGACGTGGCCGGCATCGGCCCGGAGATCACCGCCAAGTCGTTGCTCGGGCACGATGACGTTCGCACCCGCTGCATCCCCATCGTCGTCGGAGACGAGGCGGCGATGCGCCGCGGTGTCAGCAACGTGGGCGGCGACCCCGACCAGGTGCGCGTGATCGAGAAGCCTGCCGACGCCCAGAACATCCGGGGCACGATCGAGCTGCTGCAGACCGGGCCGTCCCTCGCGAACGTGGCGCTCGGTCAGCTGAGCCCCGAGGCCGGCGACGGCGCCTACCGGTTCGTCGTCGAGGCGTGCCGGCTTGCCCGCGAGGGTGAGGTCGACGGCATCGTCACCGCGCCGCTGAACAAGGCCGCCATGCACGCCGGCGGCCACAACTGGCCCGGCCACACCGAGCTTCTGGCCCACGAATTCGGCGTGAAGAACTTCTCGCTGGTGCTCTCCGCCGGCGACCTCTACTTCTTCCACCTCACCACGCACGTGTCGATGCGCCAGGCGATCGAGAACATCACCTTCGAGCGCACCCTCAACGTGTTGAACCTCGCCGGCGCGTTCGCCCGGTCGATGGGCACGCCGAACGAGCGCATCGGACTCGCCGGCCTCAATCCGCACGCGGGGGAGAACCGGCTTTTCGGCAACGAAGACGCCGACATCCTCGCGCCGGCCGTGAAGGCCGCGCAGGAGCAGGGCCTCAACGTCGTGGGTCCGCTGCCCGGTGATGCCCTGATCCCCGCCGCGGTGCGCGGCAAGTACAAGCTGGTCGTCGTGTGCTACCACGACCAGGGACACGCGCCGTTCAAGGCCGTCTACGGCGACGACGGCGTGAACATCACCGTCGGGCTGCCCGTGGTGCGGGTGTCGGTCGACCACGGCACCGCCTTCGACATCGCCGGCAAGGGCATCGCCCGCGAGGCGAGCCTGGTGCTGTCGCTCGAGCGGGCCGCCCAACTCGCCCCCGGGTGGGAACACGTCTGGCGCACCGCCCAGGAGATGTGAGCGCACACCGGCGCCGCACCTGAGGAGGCCCGTGCGATGGTTAGGATGAGCCCGTGTGGCTGAATGACGTGGCGGACGGCGCCCTCGACGGATCCAGCCGCACGCCCCTGCACGCGCAGCTCGCCGCGATCCTGCGCGGTCGCATCGCCGACACCTCCCTGCCGCCCGGCTCCGCGCTTCCCACCGAGGCCGAGCTCCAGGAGCAGTTCGGCATTTCCCGCTCCGTCGTGCGGCAGGCGCTGCTGGCCCTCACCGCCGAGGGTCTGATCACCCGCGGCCGGGGTCGCGGAAGTGTCGTCGCGCCACGCGGCGAACACCACCGCCTGGTGCAACGCACTGCCGGGCTCTCCGCCCAGATCGCCACCGAGGGCGAGGTCTCGACGACCGAAATCGTCGACCTCGGCCCGGAGCGCAATTCGCGAGCGGAAGCCCAACTCGGGGTGAGCCGGGTGCTCGCGCTGCGACGCATCCGCTCGGTCGCGGGCGAGCCCATCGCGCTCATCCACACCTGGCTGCCGCTGCCACTGGCGGCGGCTCTGACCGCGGATGAGCTGACGGATGCGTCGCTCCACGCCGTCATGAGGGAGAAGCTCGGCGTCGTGGTCACGTCGGGCCGCCGCCAGGTGCGTGCCGTCGCGGCGATGCCGGTCGTGGCCCGCGCCCTCGGAACCGCCGAGGGCGCTCCCGTGCTGCTTCTCGAGGGCACGAGCGTCGACGCCGACGGGCGCCCGGTCGAGGTGTTCTCCACGTGGCACCGAGCCGACCGGGTGATCTTCGACATCGACGTGGTCGATGACGGCGCAGCCGGAAGCCTGCCCGTTGCGGCTTCGGGGGAGACCTATCCGTCGGGGCCGGACGCAACGCCGTCGCACGCGTCCTGCTCCGAGGGTCACAACGACTTGGCCGCGCGCGCTCGGGCTCTCGCCGCCGAACTCAGCGCGCTCTCCGCCGAGCTCGAGCGACGGCAGTAGTTCGGGCAAATGCGTCGTCGGTGGCGCGCAACCGACGCGATCCTAACCTGAGGAACGCTCCGGCCGACAGTGAGGGGCAGCGGCGACTGCGCCGACGGCATCCGTTGCCGATGATCTGGGGGAGGCGCCGTGTCGATGCGCAGGATTCTGCTCGGGGCGGCGCTCGCTGTCTCGCTCGTGCTGACGCCGCTGGTCGCGCCGGCCGCGGCCCACGCGGCCACGACGAACCTCACCGCCGGCACGGCGCCCGGACCGGGCAGCTACACCTACCGGGGAACGGGCGCGCTCGCCGGTCACAGCGTCAAGGTCTGGTACAACGTTCCGTCGAGAAGTCTCGGTGCCCTGAAGAACGCGAAGATCCACTTCGTGATGCACGGCATGAGCCGCACCGCGGAGAGCTACCGCAACACCTGGATCCCGTTGCTGGCGAAGAAGAACGTGCTGCTGATCACTCCGGAGTTCTCCGCCAGCCAGTTTCCCGGCTCGCGCACCTACAACCAGGGTTCGGTGCTCGACAGCCACGGCCGGCTGCAGCCGCGAGCGGCGTGGAGCTTCAGCATGATCGAGGCGGTCTTCGACGACGTGGTGAAGCGCGTGCACAGCACGCAGAAGAACTACACGATCTTCGGGCATTCCGCCGGGGGCCAGTTCGTGGAGCGATTCGTGGAGCTGATGCCGAAGGCGCGCGTGCGTCAGGCCGTGGCGGCGAACCCGGGCTGGCACACCATGCCCGATCCCGCCGCGGCTTACCCGTACGGGCTGAAGAACCTGCCGACCGGCCGGGCCGACCTCAACGTCGCGTTCACGCGCAACTTCACCCTCCTGCTCGGGGCGGACGACATCGACCCGAATGCGGCGGACCTGCAGCGTGACAGCAAGACCGACACGCAGGGCATCACCCGGCTGGCGCGTGGCCTGAAGTTCTACGCGGCCGCCCGCACGTACGCCGGCCTCAGCCGGCCCTTCAACTGGAAGCTCGGGGTGATCCCCGGCGTCGGCCACTCCCACAAGGGCGCCGCGACGGCTGCCGCGCCGTTGCTGTTCCCGTAGGGGCTCACGCTCCAGGGAACCGCGTTGTGAATGCAGGGACCCGCATCGGGTTCGACGAAATCCGTCCTGTTTTCAGTGCAGCAGCGTCGATTCGTCCTGTTCTCGCTGCGGAGCTCAGGTCGTCTCGCGCACGACCACGCGACAGGGGAGTTCTTCCGTGCCCGGCGTCGCCGTGCCCTCGATCGCCTCGAACAGCCGCCGGGCCGCGGTGCGGCCGAGCACCTCGAGGTTCATGTCGACGCTCGAGAGGTGCGGGCGGGCACCGGAGGTGAAAACCTCCCAGTTGTCGAATCCCATGACGGCCACCCGGGTCGGCACATCCCAGCCGGCGTCGCGCAACGTGTCGAGGGCACCCCGGGCGATCTGGTCGTTGCCGCACAGGATGCCGTCGGTCTCCGGATGCTCCTCCAGCAGCCGGGCGGTCGCTGTCCGTCCCCACTCCTCCGACCAGGTCCCGTACCGGGCCTCCCCGCCCACGAGCTCGATGCCGGCATCGTCGAGAACGGATGTGATGCCCCGCGTTCGGTCCTGCGCCGCGGCGTAATCGACGTCGCCGGTGATGTGCGCGATGTGCCGGCGACCCCGGCTGACCAGGTGCCGCGCGGCATCCGCCCCGGCCTGTACGTTGTCGGGAACCAGGGAGATGTCGTTCGGGTCGGTGGAGGGGCCGTAGGCGTACACGACCGGCACGGGGAGGTCACCGAGCGAGGGGCGGGAATTGGTGGTGCTGCCCACGACGATGAGACCGTCGACCCGGCGCCCGAGCAGGGCCTGCAGGTGGTACTGCTCCCGGATGGAGTCGCCCCGGGCATCGCAGAGGAACACCGACATCTTGCCGGTGCCGAACGCGTCCTCCGCACCCATGAGGATCGGGATGCTGAAGCGTCCGTCGAGGTCGCCGGTGATCAGGCCCACGGTTCCGGTCTGCCCGGCCAGGAGCCCCTGCGCGAGCGTGTTGGGCGTGAAGGAGAGCAGGCGCGCGGCCTCGAGAACGCGGGTTCGGGTCTCGGGATGCACGTGGTTGCGGCCGTTGAGAGCTTTCGACGCTGTCGCGACCGAGACGTCCGCCAGGCGGGCGACGTCGCGCAGGGTGGGGTTCTTCACCCGGCCCCCGCGCTCTTGCAGCTCCGTCACTTCCGTCTCCTATCACGTTTCGGTTTCGTCCCAGCATAGGTGCTTGACGCTCCAAAATAGGTGGTGCTACATTCAGGAAAACCTTTTCGGATTCTTTCGGAATGGTGAAGCGCGGCGGGCACCACGATGACCGTGCTCTGCAATCAACGACGATTAGAGACAGGAACTGACATGAAACTCATCGGCCACCGCTCCTCGAACCGGGGCGGCAGACGAGGTGCGATATTGGCCGCGGGTGCAGTCCTCGCGGCCAGTGCCCTGGCGCTGACCGGCTGCACTCCCACCTCCAGTGGCTCGTCGAACAACAGCTCGTCGGACTCCGGGGGAGACAAGACCATCACGGTCTGGCACTACTTCAGTGACCCGAACCAGGTCAAGGTCATGACCGACTACAAAGACCTCTTCGAGAAGAACAACGACGGCGTAACGGTCGAGAACGTCTACGTGCCGTACGACCAGCTGAACTCCAAGCTCATCTCCGCCGTCGGAGCGAAAACCGGACCCGACGTTGTCGTGTTCAATGGTGCGGATGCCAGCACACTCGCCCTCGGCGGCGCCCTCGCCCCGATGGACGACCAGTGGAACTCCTTCGCTGACAAGGGCCAGTTCCCCGACTCGGTGGTACACAAGCTCGACGGCAAGACCTATGCCGTGCAGGGTTACGTGAACCTGCTCGGCCTCTGGTACAACGCCGACATCCTCGACGAGATCGGCGTCACCCCGCCGAAGACAATGGATGAGCTGAACGCCGCACTCAAGAAGGCCGTCGACGCCGGTCACGGCGGCATCACCCTCTCCGGGCTGCCGCAGTCCCAGGGCGAGTGGCAGGCGTACCCGTGGCTGTCCAGCACCGGCTTCAGCTACGACAACCCGGATGCCGGCAAGCTCGAGCAGGCGTTCGACATGATCAAATCGTGGACCGACAGCGGCGCACTCACCCGCCAGGCCGTCACCTGGGACCAGACCGTGCCGTTCCAGACCTTCGCGGCCGGTGATGTGGCGTTCGCTGAGAACGGCAACTGGCAGATCGGCACCGCCAAGTCGACGGCGAAGTTCAACTATGGCGTCGTGCCGCTTCCCGTCGGATCCGAGGGCAAGGTGTACCTCGGCGGCGAGGGTGAGGGGATCGGCGCGTTCAGCAAGAACCCCGACCTAGCCTGGAAGTACCTTGAGGAGACCTACTACAGCCCCGAGGGCCAGCTCATCGCCCTGAACGACGTGGGAAGCCTCCCGGCCCGCACCGACGCCGCAAGTGACACGTCGATCAGCAGCGACCCGCTGCTGGCCGCCTTCGCCACCACGATCGCCGAAAACGGCGCCAGCTACCCCGCTGACGCCGTGCCTCCGGCGAGCGTCGCCGACCAGCAGCTCGCGGTCGGGCAGGTGTGGAGCGCGGTCATCGGTGGGCAGACCGCTCCGGCCGATGCGGCCACGAAGCTGGTCACCCAGCTGCAGCCGCTCCTCGAGAAGAAGTAACCGCATCCGGTCGATGACGAATCTGAGTGAGGTGAACCATGACCGTTGAGACGTCGTCGACCCTGTCGCCGGCGACCAGGCGGGCCGCAACCCGGCCCGCCTGGCCCGCAGGCACGCGCAAGCGCCGCTCGCCCTCGGGCAACCGCAAGAAGCTGGCGTTCATCCTGCCCGCCGCGATCTTCCTGGCCCTGTTCTCGTTCTACCCGATGGTGCAGCTGCTGCGCATGAGTGTCAGCACCGTCAATTCCTCGACGCTGAACAGCGCGTGGGACTTCGTGGGCCTGGCGAACTTCGCGAAGGGCGTGCAGCAGGGCGATCTCGGCATCGCCTTCGGCAACACGGCCATCTTCGTGGTCGTCGTCACCGTGCTCGGCCTGCTCGGCGGGCTGGTGGCCGCGATCCTCCTCGCGGCATCCACCCGCATGTCGGCGTTCGTGCTGGGGCTGATGGTGTTCATCTGGGCGCTCCCGCCGGTCGTCAACGGCAGCGTGTGGAAGTTCCTCCTCGGCGACACCGGGCTGATCAACGCCATGCTCGGCGGTGTCGGCCTCACTCAGCACGCCGTCCCCTTCCTCTATGACGAGCATTTCGCGCTCATGTCTGTGGCAATCGTGAACTCCTGGGCCGTCATCCCGTTCAACGCGCTGGTCTTCCGCGCCGCGATCCTCGGCATCCCGGCCGAGACGTTCGAGGCTGCCCGCATCGACGGCGCCAATCGGTGGCAGGAGATCCGGCACATGATCGTGCCGGCCGTGCGGCCCACCACGCTGGTGCTGACCGTGCTCACGGTCGTCTACGCGTTCCGCTCCTTCGACTTCATCTACGTGATGACCTACGGCGGCCCCGGCACCGCCACGAACACCCTCCCGTTCCTGAGCTACCTGCAGGCATTCGTGCGCTACGACTTCGGGCTCGGAGCCGCGACTGCGGTCATCTCCGTGCTCCTGGTGCTGGTGCTCGCCTTCATCTACGCCCGCAGCATCCGCAGTGAGGAGGCCCACTGATGAGCATCCCCGCCATTGCGCCCACGATTACGCATGACGACGCAACGGATGCCGCAGGCCGGCCCGCGCGCCGCCGCCGTCGCCGGTTCGAACCCGTCGCCGGGCCGCTTCGTCTCGTGCTGTTTCTCATCTACGCCGTGCCGATCTTCTGGATCATCCTCACCTCGCTGAAGAGCCCCGGCGATGTGATCTCGTCGCAGGCATCCGTTGTGTTCACGCCCACCCTCAACGCCTACATCGAGGCGCTCGGCAACGCAGGGCTGTTCACCGCGCTCCAGCAGTCGATCGTGATTGCGGCAGGAACGACCGCGCTCACGCTCGCCATCGCGATCCCGGCCGGCTACGGGCTCGCCCGCGTCGATAGCCGCGTCACGACGATCGGACTCGGCCTGCTCATCGTCTTACAGATGGTGCCGCAAACGGCCAACGTCATCCCGCTGTTCCAGATCTTCGGCGCCTGGGGGCTGCTGAACCAGAACCTCGGCGTCATCATCGCCGACACGGCGCTGCTGATCCCGTTCGCGGTGCTGCTGCTGCGGCCGTTCTTCCGGGCCGTCCCCGATGCGCTCGAGGAGGCCGCCTCGATCGACGGCGCTTCCACGCTTCGTACCTTCTTCTCGGTGATGCTGCCCGTGGCCCGCAACGGCGTGGCCACGACCGGAACGCTGATCTTCCTCCTGTCGTGGGGCGAATTCCTCTATGCCGTGAACTTCTTCCTCTCGCCCGGCAATTACCCGCTGTCAGCGCTCCTGGCGCAGCAGGTGTCGGCGTTCGGCATCAACTGGCCCGGCCTGATGGCGCTCGCCGTCATCACCTCGGTGCCGATCCTGATCCTCTTCGTCTGTACCTACCGGCTGCTGCGCGAGGGGCTCACCCTCGGCGCCGTCAAGTGACCGGTCTTCCTCGCACTCCTTCCTTCTCCTCAGAACCTTCGTCAGAAACCGAGGCACCCATGACTTCGACCACCGAACCCGTCACCGCCGCACACGGCCGTCCCGTCGCCCCCAGCCACGGCGCGCTCCGCCCGCTGGGCCTCGACGACGTGAGCATCGAGGGCGGCTTCTGGGGCGATCGCCAAGAGCTGAACGCCACCGCCATCATCGAGCACAGCGAGCACTGGGTCGAGCGGATGGGCTGGGTCGCGAACTTCGACGCCGCCGTCGAGGGCCGGCTGGCCGCCGACCGTCGCGGCCGTGAGTTCTCCGACGCGGACGTCTACAAGGTCATGGAAGCCATGGCGTGGGAGATCGGCCGCACGGGCAACCGGGAGATGGATGCCCGCCTGCAGGCCTTGGTCACTCGGATCGCCCCCGTGCAGGAGGCCGACGGATACCTCAACACCAAGTTCGGCCGCCCTGGCCAAGAGCCCCGGTACACGGACCTGCAGTGGGGGCACGAACTGTACTGCTACGGCCACCTGTTACAGGCCGCCATCGCCCGCGGGCGCACGAAAGGTGACGACCTGTTGGTGGAGACCGCCCGTCGCGCGGCCGACCACGTCTGTGACGTGTTCGGGCCGGGTGGTATCGAGTCGGTCGACGGGCACCCTGAAATCGAGACGGCGCTCGTGGAGTTCGCCCGGTACACGGGGGAGCAGCGATACCTCGAGCAGGCGCGCCTGTTCGTCGAGCGGCGCGGGCACGGCGTGCTCGGCGACATCGAATTCGGTCGCAGCTACTTCCAGGACGACGTGCCGGTGCGCGAGGCATCCGTCATGGAAGGCCACGCCGTGCGGGCCATGTACCTGGCGGCCGGTGCCGTCGACGTGGCCGTCGAAACGGATGACTCGCAGCTGCTGGACGCCGTCATCCGCCAGCTGGCCACCACCGTCGCCCGCCGCACCTACATCACCGGCGGCATGGGAGCGCACCACGAGGGGGAGTCTTTCGGGTCGGACTTCGAGCTGCCGAGCGACCGGGCCTACTCCGAGACCTGCGCCGGCGTCGGCTCGATCATGCTCAACTACCGGCTCCTGCTGGCGACGGGGGAGGCAAAGTACGCCGACCTGATCGAGCGCACCCTCTTCAACGTCGTGGCCGCCTCGCCCGCCGCCGACGGCGAGGCATTCTTCTACACGAATACGCTCCACCAGCGGGAGCCGGGCACGGTGCCCTCCGACGACGAGGCCAGCCCGCGGGCCTCGTCGAGCCTGCGCGCGCCCTGGTTCGAGGTGTCGTGCTGCCCGCCGAACGTTGCACGCACCTTCGCCTCCCTCGACGCCTACGTCGCCACCTCTGATGCGCAGGGATTGCAACTGCACCAGTACGCGGAGGGCACGGTGCGCGCCGCCATTGACGCGGGAACCGTCGCCGTGCGAGTGGCGACGCGGTACCCGGCTGACGGGCTCATCACCGTCGAAGTCACCGAGACCGTGGGGAAGGAGTGGACCCTCTCACTGCGCGTTCCGGGCTGGGCCGCTTCAGGCGCCGAGCTGACCGTGGCCGGGGAGACGCAGGCTGTGTCGCCCGGCACCGTGACGGTGCACCGCGCCTTCGAAGTCGGCGACGTCGTCACACTGTCGCTGCCCGTCGCCGCACGGTGGACGGCTCCCGACCCCCGCATCGACGCGCTCCGCGGTCAGCTGGCGGTGGAACGCGGTCCAGTCGTGCTCTGCCTCGAATCGACGGACGCGCCGACCATCGCTTCCGTCAATGACGCCCGGGTCGTCCCCGAGCTCGACGACGACAACGGACACGTCACCGTCGGCGTGCGGCCGCTCGCTCCGGTCGACGAATCGTGGCCGTTCGGGGCAACGGGGGCGACGCTCGCGGCGGATGCCGAGCGAGTCACGCTTGTTCCCTACTACTCCTGGGCGAACCGCGGCCCGTCGACGATGCGGGTGTGGCTTCCCGTCGCGGGGGCGGACTCCGTGGTGCCCGGCTGAGTACGTGCCGTAGGCCGTCGCTCGATGCTCCGGGAGCGCGGTTGCTGGCCCGGGCGGCGTGCATGCAATGCATGCATTGGCTACAATGGTGGATAGAGGTGAGCCACATGCCCATGCTGACGGTCCGGAATCTTGATCCAGAAGTTCACGCCAGGTTGCGCGAGCGCGCTGCCTTGCACGGCCGCTCCATGGAGGCAGAAGCACGGGCTGTGCTGGCAGAATCCGTTCTAGGGGATGCAGAGCCGGTCAACCTGGCTGCCGCTGTTCGCAAGCATTTCGCGGAGGCGCATGTTGAACTTGACCTTCCTGACCGCACCGCGCTTCAGCGACCCATTGAGCTAGCCGAATGATCATCGTCGACACCAACGTGTTCTCCGCGCTGATGTCCGACGACGCGAAGCGGTTGGAACCATGGCTCGCCACGGTATCCGGCCCCGAACTCTTCACCACGGCGATCACCCGCGCTGAGATCAGGTATGGAATCGAGCGGTTGCCGCGCGGCCGTCGTCAGGTTGGTTTGCGTGAACGGGCTGACCTGCTCTTCAGCGAGATCGACGAGCGCATCCTGGTCTTCGACTCGGCAGCTGCCGACCGGTATGGAGTTCTTGTTGCGAGCCGCGAACGAGCGGGTCGGCCCATTTCCGTTCCCGACGCACAGGTCGCGAGCATTGCACTCGTCCATCGCGCCATGATCGCCACGCGAAACGTCCGCGATTTCGCCGACACAGGAGTGACTATCGTGAACCCGTTTGAGTCGAACTGACGGGTTCTGCCGGCTTCCGGGCACGATCTTGTCGTACGTCACGACAGGTCGGTCTTCTCCTCATCGTGGTGCAGCGAGCGAGTGCGAGCTTCAGGAACTGCGGCGGGCGATGTCGGCGACCGTGTAACTGCCGAGCGGATTCATCCCGAGCTGCTGCCGGCCTGCGGTCAGCAGCAAGTGGCGCCAGTGGGAGAACGGGCCGGCCCGCAGAGTGCGCGTGCGCAGCGTGTATGCGTCGGTGTAGGCCACGCGAGGTGCCCAGACGGGCGAGCGGCGGCGGTTCGACACCTTCGCGGTCAGGTGCAGGAACGCCTGGGCGCTGCCGATCGCGGAGGCGAGGTCGACGCCGATCGAGATCGATGGCAGCGACGCCGGCGGCGCACCGTTCTCGCCCTGCACGGCCGTCAGCGAGCGGAGGTCCGTGTACGCGGGAATGTAGGGAAGGCAGCGGGAGAGATCGACTCCGGCTGCGGCGATCTCCGCGAGCGGTGTCGCAGGGGTGAAACCCATGAACCGTTCAAAGGTCCACGTCGACGCGGGGGCGAACGACGTGACCTGGGCGGCGAATCCCACATTCATCACGAGGAGGTCGGGAATTCCCTGCCTCCTCGCCTGGCGCGCGATGAGGGTTCCGATCTCCGGCCTCGTCAGTTCCGACTCGTCGAGCACGAGTGATGCCCCGTCCATGAACGACTCGATGTTGTCCTCGGTGACACCGGAGTGGAAGGTCTCGACCTCGGCGTGGGGATTGATGTCGAGAACGCGCTCGCGGAACACCTCCGCCTTGTCCCGGCCGATCGACGACGTGGTCGCTCCCGCGACGCGATTGACGTTCTCCGGCTCGAAGACCTCCGGATCGGCGATGCTGAACCGCGCGACGCCCATCCTGGCGAGCTTCAGCCCCAACTGAAAGCCATCTCCGCCGACACCGGCGATCGCGACGCGCGCCGCCATGAGTGCGCGCTGTTCGTCCTCGTTCCAGAATCCGTAATTGCGCGAGAATTCCGGCGAGGATGCGGTTCTCGCCATCAGACGACGCTCGAGACGCGGGAACGCTCGGGCACGCGTCCGACGTAGGTCATGTCCGGCTCCGCAGCGCGGTAGCGATCAATGAATCCGCCGTTTCGAGCGTTCACCCGCTCCATGGATGTGGGGATGTCGATCTCGACCGGCACGTTGTAGTCGAGGTAATGCTCGACGTATCGCACCTCGCCGATGCGGTCGATGGCGATGGCGGCCTTCAGATGGCGCTCGAGCCAGGGCTCGATGATGGCGAACGTGCGTTCCAGGTCGTGGTTCGCGATGTACGCAAGCATGAGCGCAAAGAGATGCCACTGCACCAGATCTTGCAGGGCGGCCCTCTCGTGGCGCGCGATCACGCGCGAGACTTCGACGCTCGTGCCCGTGAGGTCGCCGTGGGCGAAGGCGTCGGGGCAGAAGCTCTCAATCGGAAGGGGCCGTTCGCCTCGCCGCAGGATGAGTCGGGCCACGCCGACCACCCGCACCCCCGATTCGTGGTTCTCGAACACACCGAAGGTGACCGAGCGTGCGTCGTCGGCATCGCGATCGGTGCCATCCTCGTGGATCTCGCTCGCAGACAACTGGCCGGTTTGATCGACGTAGACCTTTCTGCGCAACTGAAAGTGGGCCGCGTACTCCGCCGCGAGGCCGGTGATCGGCACACCGTTGACGGCGAGAACGCCGCAGGCCATCCGCGCCCCTGGCTCCTCAGAGAAGAGGGCAGAGTCGATGACAGGAATCACCTCGTGGTTTGAGACCGTGCGATCAACGTGAGACAACGCCGTGATCCTCCTGGATTCCGCAGATACCACCGCTCCTACAGATGGCTCATGCATCCGCGCGGGTCGTGAGCTTGAACGCTCCCCGACGCCCCATTCTGCCCTACCGAGTCATGGCGCCTTGGCAGCGACCTGCGCCTCCGCCCGGCCGACGCGAATTGCTAGCATGTACCATGTACCGACGACGACCTGGCGATTGGGGCGACGATGCCGGGAGGCAAGTGGAACCTGACGGCGAGCCTGCGGCCCCGACCGGGTCTCGACGGCGTGCGCGCCAAGGTTCTGCACAGCGCGACCGAGCACGTGGAGTCGGTCGGTCTCTCGCTTGGCGTTGACGAGGCGCTCATCGAGAAGCTCACAACGGATGCGGGGGTCACCACCGCACAATTCGCCCAGATCTGGCCAACGCGCGACGCCTTCCTCACCGATCTGTTGTGCGAACTGGCCAACCAGGCGCAGATCGACCGGGCAGACTCCGAGACGCTGCTGTCTACCTGGCAGTACCTCAGCATGCGCGTCGACGACTTCCACTCGATCGAGGGGCGCCGCAGGGTTCTGATCGACGTCACCCGTTCCGCCGCGGAGTACAACTTCGACGCGGTCACCGCTTCAAGCAAGTGGCGAACCTATGCCGCGCTTTCCGTGACGATCTTGTCGTGGCCGGAAGGCGATGCGAGGACGCGGGTGCTCGATGCGCTTCGAGCCAGCGAGCTGTCCTTCGTCGAGACGATGGAGAGCTTCTACCGCAACGTGCTGCCGACGATCGGTTACCGACTCAAGCCTGTGTTCAAGAACGACTACCAGCCGTTTGTGGTGGCCGCAGCATCCGTCATCGAGGGACTGGGCATCGTCCGCACCACCGTTCCCGCCCTCGTGGAGGCTCATTTCGACCTACCCGTCGAGAACGGCGTCGAAGCCTGGTCGGTTGCGTCCCTCGCGTTCATGGGCGTTGTCGATGCCTTCATCGAGCCCGACCCGGCGTTCGTGCCCGAGGAAGGCATCGAACGGCTCAGTGGCGGCATCGACGTGACGCCGCAGTCGCAGTCCGACTGAATCCTCAGTCGAGCTCAGCGCGGGTGCCCCACCGCCGGAGGCGGTCCACCGTGCGAGCGAACGAGAGCGGCCTGCCGTAGTAGTAGCCCTGCGCGCTGCGCACGCCGAGCTCGACGATGACATCGACCATGCTGTGGGTCTCGATGCCTTCGACGACCGTCGTGAAGCCCAGGTTGTCGCCGAAGCCCTGCAGGGCCTTGATGACCTCGCGTTGACGCACATCGTCGAGGTCGTCGATAAGCCCCTTGTCGATCTTGAGGATGTCCATCGGAATGCGCACGAGGGCGCCCACCGATGAGTCGTCGGAGCCGTAGTCGTCGAGGGCGATGGTGACGCCCGCTTGCTGCATGAGCTCGGCCTCACGCCGCAGGTCGGCGGTGACAGAGCGAAGCGAGTGCTCGTTGAGCTCGATGCAGAGCGAGAGATCGGGATGCGCGCGGGCGGCGTCGCGGATGAACGGCCCGAGCTCAGTCTCGCTGATCTGGCCCAATTCGATGTTCACGGTGATACAGCGGATGCCCGGCTCCAGCCGGTGGAATTCCTCGGCCGCGTGGAGTGCCTTCGTGACCACCTGCCTCGTGAGCTCGTTCATCAGGCCGAGACTCTTGGCCCGCGCTACGAGCGATGGCGGCGAGATGGGACCGAGCTCCGGGTCGACGTAGCGCACGAGCGCCTCGAACGCCCAGATCGTGCCCTCGTCGATGTTCACGATCGGTTGGAACGCGAGACCGAGCCTGTTGTCGCGGATCGCCCTCGCCACGATGTCGTTCGTGCGGGTGGAGCGGTGCGCGGCGATGCTCACGCTGCTGCGCTCGCCGCGGCCGCCGTGGTGACGCGAACGCTTGACCTGCAGCATGGCGCGGTCGGCATCCACTACGAGGGTCTGCGCATCGAGCTCGCGATGGCTCGAGAACGCGAGGCCCGCGCTCACGGCCGGGCGCAGGTCATGGCCATCGATAACGAGCGGCTGGCTCACCTCCGCGACGATGCGTTCGGCGGATTCCTTCGCGTGCGCGAGCGACACCAGGTCAGCGAGGATGACGACGAATTCGTCGCCGCCGATCCGCGACACGAAGTCTCCGCCGCCCGACGCCGCCTGCAACCGGTCGGCGACGGTCCGCAGCAGCTCGTCTCCCGCATGGTGCCCGCGGTTGTCGTTGATCTTCTTGAAATCGTCGAGGTCGATGAACAGCACCGCGATGCCCTCGTGGTACGGGCGGTTCTCGTTGGCCTCGACGAGTGCTTCTTGGAAGGCCCTGTAGTTGGGCAGGTTCGTGAGGGGGTCGGTGTTCGCCCGCTGCTCGAGGGTGTCGACGTTGTGCCGGATGCGTGCGGCCTCGCTCGCAATATGAGCGAGGGCGACGAGCGCGCGCTCGTCGCCCGGAGCGAAGGGCGCCTTGCCCCGCTTGCGGGACGCGATCACGTACTGTTCGACGCCGGGCGTGAGGCTCACCGCCGCGCCGATCTCGTTCTGCTCGGGCGCTCGACCACGGAGCTCCACGTCGTTGGCCTCCACGATGGACAGCGCCCGGCTCGTGAGTGCGGCGGCGAGGCCGCCGCCGGTGTCGTCGCGTGGCAGGTCGATGGCCGCATCCACGATCGCGCTCAGCCGGCGCTCCATGCTCATGAACCGCGTGCGCTGGGCGACCGCGTAGAACAGCAGCGCCGTCAGCAGCAGCACGAGCGGTGTGAGGCGCGCATCCGGATCGAGCCCGGGGATGACCGACGAGCCGACGTATGTGACGAGCGTGGCCGCGACGGTGGCCACGAGAACGACGAACCCGACGCGGTAGGGGCTGAGTGCGGAGAGTCCGAATCGACGGTCCAGCCCCCAGCGGCCCCGCTGGCGGGTGAACTCGCCCAACAGGAACAGTGTGTAGAAGACGGCGGTCGCGATGAGGAAGCTCAGCAGCAGCGGGACGCCCAGGGTCGCCAGGCCCGACTGCACCGCCACGAAAACGAAGGCGACCGCGGAGCTCAGTCCCGCCCAGTACAGGGCTTGCGGGAGGTTGCGTCCCGCGATCGTCTGAGAGATGACCAGGCCGACCGCCCAGATGGGTACACCCAGCCCGGGGGACCCTTCCTCGGGTTGGATCGCCAGCATCGTGATGGCCACGCCCAGGAGCGGAAGGCCGGGAACGCGACCCACGTGCATCCGGAACGGACCGCAAATTATCACGCTAGCGATCAAGGTCAGCGCGAGCGCCCACGAGGTCGGCGTCGAACCGAGCAATTGATAGATGCCGTAGGCCATGAGGCCGAGGGCGAAGACGACAAAAGGCGCTCCGAAGACGATGTCCCACGTCGTCGCACCCTTATGTCTGGGCACGGATCTCCTCCCACATCGCACCGAGCCCGCGCATCCCGGTATGGCGCGAGGTGCAACACCTTGGCTGGGTCAATCATGGCATGCCTGGCACCCGCCGTCGCCGCATTGAGCGCCGGGCAATGATGCGAGTCGAGGCAGGCTCAGCCGCGAAAGTCCTCCGGATCGACGTCTTCGAGAAACTCCTTGAACTCCTCGAGCTTCTCCTCGTCGGGGCGCGGATCAGCGAACTCGGCCGGGATTCCTGCATCGTTCAGCACGTCGTCGGCGACCCAGATCTCCGCCGCCGTGCGCACGGCGAGCGCAATGGCATCGGAGGGCCGAGCGTCTACTGTTCGCCGGCCGTTCGGGGTGAGGAGGGTGATCTCGGCATAGAAGGTGCCCTCGTCGATGCGAGTCACCTCCACGCGCTCGACTTGAGCACCGAGGGTGTCGAGCAATGTTTTCATGAGATCGTGCGACAGCGGGCGCGGCACTTCCTGGCCCTCGATGGCGACGAGGATGGAGGTTGCTTCCTGCGGACCGATCCAGATCGGCAGGACGCGATGGGCATCGGAATGCTCGAGAACGGGATTCAAAAGAACGACGTGCTGCCCGGCGGCGTCCAGTGCTATGCCGAGAACTCGGACCTGAACCATGGTGACTCCCCGTGAACGATCGAGCGTTTCGACCCATGGTAGGTCAGGGAACCAGGTGCTGTCCCCGGACGCCCCAAGCTGGCCTCCGAAGCGACCAACGGCAGTTCGCAGATCGGGATGCCACCAGCACGGGGGTCTGTAATTGCTGAAAAGGGCCCGTTGCAAGTTCTACTGTCGAATTGCTCCGATCCTCCTCTAAAGAGGAACGCTCCGCTCTTCTCATGAACCTGCGGGCGTTAGATCGACAGCATTCGCGCGTCCTCGTGGTAGGCCAAACTCCAACGGTTTCGACGCCCAAACGATCAGACGCCAATGCCCGCTTTTGTCTACCTCATCTCAACAGTCATTACTATCCTGATTCTTTCCGTGCCTGACGGCTATATGCGGCGGCCTGGCAACACTTGGCACGGAGACTTGCAAGCAGCGGGGTTCATGCCGTGCGAAGCCGTGACTAAGAAGGTCAAGTTCGTGGTAGCCGCGGACACCGATCCCTTGTCCGGGAAGCCAGGAAGGCTCATGACTACGGCATTCCGGTCGTCGGCGAGCACGGCTTGGTGCAGTTGATCAAGGGCTAAGTGCGCTCCTCCAAGTCTGTTCAATTGCCTGCCGGACCGCCCAAACGCAGGGAATCGCACTCCATTTCTAGCTGGCGCCCAAGAAATGCTCAACAATCAGTTCGGTCAGCAGGGCGTTGCGCTTTGCTGGTGATAGTTCTTCCACGAAGGTAGCGATCAATCGTCCGCTTTCTTCGCGCGAGAGGACATCGACGACCTTCGCCATCTCTGACAGTTCTCCGGACGCCCACCCCCGGCTCTCGACGCTCGTGACTCGCGCTGGGGGAGACGCACGTATCGGGGTGAGTCCGACGAACCGCATGGCCTCGCGGTATGCCTTCCGAACGGCGTCAAGGGCGGCCGCTTTGTCATGCGTACTGAGAATGTACGCGCGATTGCTCGTATGACGGGTTTCCCACACCCTGATACCACGCTCGTGGACGAAACTTGCGAAATCATTTTTTCGCACAAAGCGCCTCATGCTTCGGTGAGCATCGCCGCCGTGCGCGATCACTGCACTGATTCTGGGGTAGAGCTCAAGCACTCGCTTGAGAGGCTCTAAGCCGGCGTCAATGAGTTCCGTTGTCAGCCCGTTGGGATGACTCTCATGAACGTGCCACGGGTAGGCATTCCAAGGCAGCACGTCCGCGTCGGAGAGACCCACTGAGTTCCAAATGTCTCCCATGCGTTCGGCCGAGCCGTCGTTATTCTCAATCGAAAGGAATCCCGAACCCTTTTCACCGCCCGCTTGCGGCCCTGGATTGGATGAGAGCGCGAGAATCCGTGCTGTCTCCGCGTTGTAGTGCGGCGCGACGTAGGGAACTTTGAAGCGAGTCAGTTCCTTCATCAGCTGATCGCAAAGTTCGTTGATCGCCTTGACCTGAGGCGCATAGATCATCCCGCGCTGCTGAGCTAGGAATGTCGGATCTGCCATTCGACGCGTCATGCTCAGAGCCTAAGGCCGCGTGCCCCAACCTCGGGAGGAGAGCTTACCTCTGCCCCTCTTCAGTCGGGCGGATGACGCGGCTTCGTGCCTTCCCACTACTGGGTGGTATCCACCCTCGGTCAGTGCGTCAAGAACCAGCCGAACAGAACGACTCCGATGCTTCCGACGATCAGGCCGCCAATGGCGGTGCCCTTGCCTGTCACACGGACTCTCAAGCCATCCAATTCATGCGACTTGGCCAGCCCGATGGCCGAGAAGATGATCCCAAGGACGCTGAGCAGAGCCAGAGGATTGATCAGCAAGGCGAGGACCGAGAGAAACAGCCCGGTGTACGCCATCGGGTTGTTCTTGCGCGTTTGCCTGTCCTTCTCTTTACGGTTGGGGCGATGGTCTCTCGGGGCCGTGGCCGCATAGCTGCTTCCGGGAACGTACGGCGCCACCGAAGGGAAGTTGCCGCCGCTAGCCATGGCGGCAGGCTCGGCGATGGTGGGGCCGGCCTGCTTCACCCGCTCTTTTGTTTGCTCGGACCAGGAGACGCCGTTCCACCACCGAAGACTCGTCGTGTCGTCGGGATCGTTGTACCATCCAGCGTCTGGCTGCGTCAAAGTCATTCCTTTAGGCAGACCGAAGGTCTTCCGGACAACGGTACTGGCGCGGCGAGAAACGGCGATAGACGCTACTTCGGGGGTGGGGGAGATCGAGTCGTCAATCCGCGGCGAACTGTTGCACCACTTCGTGTACAGCGGGAATGTCTGGTGCTGCCCAGTCGAGCGAGATCAGGTCTTGGGGAAGGAACCAGCCGAGCTGGTCGTGGTCGGTGCTACGTTCGGGTGCGGCGCCGGCGAGGGTGGCCGCAAAGCAGCTCAATTCGATAAGAGTTTCTCCGATGGTCGTCATTCCACGGTGGATGAGTTCGCCTACATTGACGACGACATCCAGTTCTTCCCTCAGTTCGCGAACGAGAGCATCACGTGGACTCTCGCCGCGCTCGACTTTGCCGCCCGGGAATTCCCACTTCAGGCCCGCAGAGCGGTCGGCTGCTCGCCGGCAACAGAAAATCCTCCCCCCGGAGACGATCACGGCAGCGACAACCTCGATTCGTGCGGTCGCAGGATCGACTTGCCTCATTCTTGCTCGCATTCCTCGGTCTCGCAGTCCCATATGGGCGGCTCCTCCCAACTGACGCTTGGACCTCCATCTTCGCCCACGTTTTGAACGCCACTCGCTGGTTGCGCCCGTAGCGGGGATGCCTTGTGGTGCGTCGTCTCCGCTAGGTTCGATCCCGGGGTTAGGAAATCAATGCCAGTTCACAAAGCGACAATGGGGGACCGCGCACCCGGGCAAGCGGTGATCGAGGAATTGTTGCGGCAGCAGTTAGGAAGGAAGCCGCGCTCGACGCTGGCTCGCTTCTTCGGTGCCTCCCCGCTCGCAGCTGGCAGCGTCAGTTGGTACGAAGGCGCCCGCGGCGAGCTGATCGTCGGGCAGATACTCGCGACCCTGCCCGATGGATGGAAGGCGTTCCATTCCCTTCCGATCGGCACAAAGGGCTCCGACATCGATCACATGGTGGTCGGGCCCGGTGGCGTGTTCTCGATCAACACGAAGCACCACAACAAGAAGGCGGTGTGGGTCGCAGGGTCGACACTGATGGTCTCCGGCCAGAAGCAGGGCCACATCCGCAACGCGGAATTCGAGGCTAAGCGAGTCACAAAGCTGCTGAGACAGCGGATGCCGCAAATCCCTGCTGTGCAGCCCGTGCTGGTTCTAGTCAACCCCAAGTCGCTGACGATCAAGACGAAACCCGAACGCGTGACAGTGATCAGAGCCACTCGACTTCGAAGGTGGCTGACAGAACGCACCTCCGTTTTCTCAGAGACCAAACTCAGAGAAATTACGACGGTCATGGATGACCCGGCCACATGGCCGTCGACCGCGCTCCCAAGCTTTAGCGATTCAAGCGAACGTTTCGCGGAGCTCCACCATGAGGTGCAGCGCGCCCAGTTCCGGCGCCGCGTCTGGTCGTTCACCTGCGGTCTCCTTTTGATCGCAGGCGCGGTCCTCGCGGGGCCGCCCCTGCTCACCGCGCTTCTCGGTGCATACTTCCGAGCGGTGAGGTTCGGATAGGGCGCGTGCAGTCTGAGTGGAACGGACACTTCGGCACCAACTTAGAAGCAGGCATTGTTGGCCGAGCGGCACGCGCGCAAAGCGAAATGGCGTCTAGCCCTCGGTCGGCCTTCGCGCCGTCTGAGCCGCGGCCTATGGAACCGGCGTCGCTGAGTTAGAGCGCATTCGTTAGCACCCATGCAGCTCGGAACGTTGGCTGGTGCTCACGAGTGTGCTGCCTAGGGCGTTGGCATGGTCAACACTGGACTCTAAACGGCGTCACGCCGCTGAAGTCTCCAGTGATTCCTGCACGGCCTGAACCCAAAGCGCCCGATGATACGCAGCGTTCTCCGCGTCGATGCGGTGCCCCCGCCGCCACGTGAGCTCTGCGAACGGCTTTAGGGTCTTGGTGGGTGCCACCGACATGTCGTCGAGGATAACCATGCCTCCAAAGTCAAGTTGAGTGTGGTGATTCGGGCATAGGCAGAGGATGTTCAGAATACTGTCGGAGCCCAAATGGGGGCGTCCGAGGGGGCGCACGTGAGCGCCCTCTGCATAGAGTCGATCGCCAGATGCGGGAACGGCGGTTCCACACACTTGGCACGAATGCCCGTATTGCGCTTTGATCTCGCGGGAGAGCGCGGAGTCGCGTACCCGTCTCGACACGGTTGTTGTGGCGAAGGCTGGATCGCTCTCAGCCGGTCCGCGAGTAACCAGAGGAGGCTGCTCTGCCAGCCGGTCGAGTCTGAATTGGATTATTAGGAAGCCGTCCCTGCCCGGGTGGGTCAGGTAATTGCTGACCGTAAAAAGCCCTGCATATTGGTATCCGGCGAGCGGCGCGTAGGCCGACTTCTTGTGCGCGCCGCGGACGACGCGCACAGGAAAGCCGTTGACCATGCTGGTGATGAGCGCCGCATTTCCAGTTGCCGTTGGGCTCTGATCCGCGATCTGCCGCCGGGTACCACGATCATTTCCGCCGTGGCCGGTATAGAGAATGTAGTCACCATTATCTTGGTCATCGATGTATCCACCGGAAACGACGATGGAGTCGGCTCCTTCTGCTGCTGTGCCTGAGATTCCTGCCTGGAGAGGCCTGTGGACGTAAGCATCGTGAAGCTCTCTACGATCGATGAATTGCTGCCCCACATGCACGTCTGCTGGCGTTCCAAAAAACCGTGTCATTTCAACCCCCAGCACACCATAGATGTGTGGTTCGCGGGTAGGTAGCCCCAATCATGGGCTCACGCAGACGTTATGTGCTCCATGGGTGCACCGCCAACCAGTTGAATGCCAACGCCACAATCCCCGCGATCTGCGTACCCCTTGCCGTAGAGCGAACGCCCATTACTCGTAATCTGGACAGGGTTTTGGGCGCATCCGCTGTGCCTGCGGAGTGGCGGCGGATCATCCACGGCTGGCCAGGACTGCGTGGCAGAGACTTGGTGCGGCTGGCGCTGCAGGCGGTCGCGCCCGACCATGGCACGGGCGGCGAACGCGTGGATTACACGGGCTACGGGGATCTGTCGACGCTGGTGCAGCATCCGCATGACCCGGGCGTGTGGCTGGGAGCCGTGGGCGCCCTCGACACGCTTCCCGATGACGTCGACGCGGTCGTGTCGCTTTGCCGGGTGGGGGCGGCGCAGGTTCCCGCGGTGATCGAGGAGTCGAACCGGGTGGAGGAGTGGCTGATCGACAACGACGACGCTGCGCACAATCCGAACCTCGACGACGTGCTGCTGGACGCAGCGGATGCGATCGCAGCGCTTCGGGCGGAAGGCCGCACGGTGTTGCTGCATTGCGTTCAGGCGCAGAGCCGCACACCGTCGGTGGCGGCGCTGTACGCGGCGCGGCACCTGCGCGTGCCGATCGCCGAGGCAACCGCCTAGGGCACCTCGGGCCGAACACTGGATTGTACGTCAGCCACGGAAGTCCTCAGGATCTACCTTCGAGGTGCGGTTGGCGCTGTGGCGGTTGACCGGGAGCATAGGAGAGGTGTCGATCGGATGGGCTGAAGATGATGGCAGCTTCCCTGATTCCGCATGTCTACGGACGAAGTGAGAGGCTCACGTCGCCAGGTGCGACAGTGCTCGCGTCAGGAGCGCGAACACCGGCGTGCAGAACACGATGAAGGCGACGACGTTCACCACCACCGTTACCCAGAATTCGAAGCGAAAACTGGCCTTCTTGGTCTTGTGGCGCAGGGTCTGCTGCGCGACGATGGCGCCCGGCCATCCGCCGATGGCGCTCAGAAATAGCAGCGTGTTCTCTGACACCCGCCACCGCCCGGCCTGCGCCGCGCGCTTGTCGGCGGCGTACGCGCAGAAGCAGGCGACGCTCGCCACGACGTAGATCGCGGCTACCCAAGGGGGCAGGGGCCAGCGGACGCTGACAGTCGCGTATCCGACGAGGAGGGCGAATATCACGAGGTAGCTCGCGGCTCCGCGTTCTCGACGGGTTCTCGCCCGGAGCGGTTCCCGCGCCCGGGTCTGCGCGGGTCTGGGAGCCATGATGCGAGCGTAGTTGATGCGACAGCGTTAGCGGGCCGGCGTGTTTTCCCTGTCTGTTGCCCGTTTTCGGCCCCGGTCCCTATGATTTCGCTCATGACACCTAGCGTTGCCGCGGTGCTGGTCTGTGCCGTTCTCGGCCTCCTCGCCGTCTTCCAGCTCGGCCTCGTCGCCGGGCTTCCCTTCGGCCGGTTCGCCTGGGGAGGTCAGCACGTCGTGCTGCCGCCGCGGCTCCGCATCGGCAGCGCCGTGTCGGTCGTGCTCTACGCAGCGTTCTCGGGCGTCGCGCTCGAACGCGCGCAGCTCATCGCGCTCGTTCCGAGCGCGACGTTCATCGCCGTGGCGACCTGGGTACTCGCCGGCTACTTCGCGCTCGGCGTGGTCATGAACGGCATCTCCCGCAGCAAGCCCGAGCGGTTCACGATGACGCCGGTGTCACTTGTGCTGGCCGCGCTATTTCTGGTGCTCGCCATCGCGTAGGGCTCTTGCTTGCCGGTGGGCAGACGCAGTACAGTTCCGGCGAATGATCGATGACGATCGGAGCATCATGGCTGCAACTCGGCTGCCCTCCAGCGGCGGCACACCCGACGACGGATCGGCCACTACGAAGACCTGCGACGCGCGCGGCATGGCCGAGATCCACCGGATGTTCCGGGCCGGGTTTCGCGAAGGCCCGACGCTGGTCGACGGCGTCGCCGACAGCGACGCCGCCCATGCTGACGTCGTCGGCGACCACCTTGCGATGCTCTCCACCGCGCTGCACGCGCATCACGAGGGCGAGGACACGATGGTGTGGGACCGCCTCGAAACCCGTGCCCCGTCGTGCGCGACGCACGTCGAACGGATGAAGGCGCAGCACGCGGCGATGCTCGCGCACCTCAAGGAGCTCGACGCGAGCCTGCCGACCTGGCGGGCGAGCGGCCGGGCGGCGGATGCGGCATCCGTTGTCTCAGCGCTTGACGGGATCAACGCGGCGCTCGCCGTGCACCTGCCCGACGAGGAGACGCATATCGTGCCGGTGATGGAGACCACCCTCACGCAACCGGAGGTCGACGGGTTGTCTGAGCACGGTCGCAAGGCGACGCCCAAGGGCAAGACCTTCATGCAGCTGGGCGCGATCCTCGCGGCCCAACCGGATGGCGGCGACGCCTGGCTGCGTGCACACCTGCCGGCGCCGGTGCGTGTCATCTGGCGCGTCATCGGCAAGGGGAAGTACGAGCGGAACCGCGCTGCGCTAATCGGCACGCGCTGAGACGGGGATTGCGGGGCGAGCGGTCCCACGCGTTCCGCCCAGGCATCCGTCGCCCGTCGCTTTGGCTGCACAGGGGAGCCTCCGGGGTGGTATCGGCGACAGCACCTGCACCCTGTGTCGCTTCCTCCACAGGGGCGCTCCGAGCGGAGTTGTCCACAGGGTGTATCCGCTGGTGGGGTGGGGAATCGGTAGAGGGTCGGAATGTCAGTGGTCACCTTTACTGTGAGGGTATGTCAGGTTCAACGGATGCGGTGGTCGCCTTGGTCGGCGCGCTCGCCGATGCGTGGGCGGGTGCGTTGAACTTCGCCCAGCCGGTCGGGGGCGCATCCGATGCGGAGAACGACGCGATCGGGATGAGCGATGCGGGTCTGCTGGAGGCGCTTAGGGCGGGTTTCGCGGTCAAGCGTGAGAATGACGCGCTGCTTACCAGACTGGCCGGGCAGGTCGTGGAGCGGTCGCGCCCGTCGCTCGGGCAGGAGGGTTTGGCCAAGCGCACCGGGAATGCGACGGCGGCGATGCTGTTGGCCGATATCGGCCGCATCACGGTGGCGGAGGCGAGCCGCCTGTGTCGGGTCGGGTCGGCGACGGCGACGCCGGTGACCCTGCTGGGGGAACGGCTGCCGGTCGCGTTCCCGGCGGTGGCCGAGGCGCTCTCTGCGGGCCGGATCCCGGTGGACGCGGCCGAGGCGATCATGTCGAACCTGGAGCAGGCTAGGGCGAACGCTAACCCGGAGGATCTGGCGTTCGCGGAGGAGGCTCTGGTGGAGTTCGCCACCGAGAATCCGGCGGATCTGGTGCGGAAGCTTGCGATCCGCACCCGGGACCGGCTCGACACGGATGGTATCGAGCCAAGGGAGGAGCAGCTCGTCGCCAAGCGGGGCTGGCATCGGATCAACCGGCGCGACGGGATGGTGCGTTACGTGTTCGACGCCGACCCGCTCTCGGCCGGGTTCGTCGACGCCTGGGTCGACGCGCACGTCGGCAACGCGATCCGCGGGGTGCGGATGCGGGAGGCGGAGGCCGTGCCCGACACGACCGACACCGGTCACGACACCGCGGCGCACGACCCTGACCAGTGCGGGGAGAACCATGAGCTGCCTGACCCGCGCACGTTCCCGCAGCTTCGCGCCGACGCGATCGTTGACCTCGTCCGGCACGGACTCTCCTGCACGGACCGCACCGTCCCGGGCCTCGGGCCGGGGGTGACGACGACGATGATCGTGCGGATCGGCCTCGACGAACTCATGACGGGCCTGGGGGAAGCCCAGATCGACGGTATCGAGCAGCCGATCTCCGCCGGAACGGCCAGGCGTCTGGCGGTAGAGGCGGAGATCATCCCGATGGTCCTCGGCGGCGACAGCGAGGTGCTCGACCTCGGGAAGGCGAGGCGCT
>NZ_RDSR01000006.1 GCF_003716325.1 Cryobacterium tepidiphilum
GAGCTTGCGGGACCACCAATCGAGGAATCGTTGGTGAGATCCCGACAAGCTCGACCGACGTCATTTAACTGGAGGCCTTTTGTTTAGCGCCATTGCGCGGATTTTCCGCACGCCTGACCTTCGCCGGAAGATCGGGTTCACGCTGGGCGTGATCGCCCTGTACCGCCTCGGCTCGTTCATCCCCACCCCCTTCGTGGACTTCGGGAACGTGCAGGCGTGTCTTGCGGCGAACCAGGACGCGAGCGGCCTCTACCAGCTGGTCAACCTGTTCAGCGGTGGAGCGTTGCTCCAGCTGTCGATCTTCGCGCTCGGGATCATGCCGTACATCACGGCCTCGATCATCGTGCAGTTGCTGCGCGTGGTCATCCCGCACTTCGAGACCCTCTACAAGGAGGGCCAGGCCGGCCAGGGCAAGCTCACCCAGTACACGCGTTACCTGACCATCGCGCTGGGCGTGCTGCAGTCGACCACCCTGATCACCGTCGCGCGCAGTGGTGCGCTCTTCGGCACGTCCGGCGGCTCCGAGTGCTCGCAGCTGATCACCAACGACGCCTGGTACGCGATCATGCTCATGGTCATCACAATGACCGCCGGCACCGGCGTCATCATGTGGATGGGTGAGATGGTCACCGAGCGCGGCATCGGAAATGGCATGTCGCTGCTGATCTTCGCGTCCATCGCGGCGCGCTTCCCCGACTCGCTCTTCGCGATCGCGCAGCAGAAGGGCTTCGACGTCCTGCTGATCGTGCTCGTCATCGGGTTGCTCATCGTCGCCGCGGTCGTCTTCGTGGAGCAGTCGCAGCGCCGGGTGCCCGTGCAGTACGCCAAACGGATGGTGGGTCGCCGCACGTACGGCGGCAACAACACCTACATTCCGATCAAGGTCAACATGGCCGGCGTCATCCCGATCATCTTCGCGTCGTCGCTGCTGTACCTGCCCGCCCTGATCGCGCAGTTCAACCAGCCGGCGGCCGGCCAGCAGCCCGCCGCGTGGGTGGTGTGGATCACCAACTACCTGACGAAGGGCGACCACCCGCTCTACATGCTCCTGTACTTCCTGCTCATCGTGGGCTTCACCTACTTCTATGTGGCGATCACCTTCAACCCCGAAGAGGTCGCCGACAACATGAAGAAGTACGGCGGGTTCATCCCGGGCATCCGTGCCGGCCGGCCGACCGCCGAGTACCTGGACTTCGTGCTGACCCGCGTGACGCTCCCGGGCTCGATCTACCTCGGCCTGATCGCGCTGATTCCGCTCATCGCCTTCGTGGCGATCGGCGCGAACCAGAACTTCCCGTTCGGCGGCGCGAGCATCCTGATCGTCGTGGGTGTCGGCCTCGAGACCGTGAAGCAGATCGACTCGCAGCTGCAGCAGCGTCACTACGAGGGCCTCCTGCGATGACGGCGGCGGCAGAAGGACGGCTCGAGGTCCCCTCGGGCCGCGGCGTACGACTGCTCATCGTCGGTGCTCCGGGTGCCGGCAAGGGAACCCAGGCTGCGGTGCTTGCCGAACGCCTCGGCATTCCCGCGATCTCCACGGGCGACATGTTCCGGGCCAACATTGCGGAGGGAACCGAGCTCGGCCGCCAGGTGCAGGCCATCGTCTCCCAGGGATCGTACGTGCCCGACGCGCTGACCAACGCCATCGTGCGCGACCGGCTGCAGCAGGAGGACGCGTCAGCGGGATTCCTCCTCGACGGGTACCCGCGCACCGGCGAACAGGTCGCCGAACTCGACCGGATCCTCGCCGAGACCGGTGAAGAACTCGACGCGGTCGTGCAACTGACCGCCGACCACGACGAGGTCGTGAA
The DNA here is from genome assembly GCF_003716325.1 of Cryobacterium tepidiphilum. Classification (GTDB taxonomy): domain Bacteria; phylum Actinomycetota; class Actinomycetes; order Actinomycetales; family Microbacteriaceae; genus Cryobacterium; species Cryobacterium tepidiphilum. The sequence continues at coordinate 1,812 of NZ_RDSR01000006.1, forward strand.
GCGGCTCCTGCTCCGCGCAGCCGAACAGGGCCGCGCTGACGACACGGAAGACGTCATCCGTCACCGCCTCGAGGTGTACGAGGAGCAGACCGCCCCTGTGGTCGCCGCCTACCAGGAGCGGGGGCTCGTGGTCTCCGTCGACGGGCTCGGCAGCGTCGACGGCGTGAGCGAGCGCATCCGTGCCGCCCTCGTCGAGCGGGGAATCGCGGCGTCCTGATGAGTCTGCGGCGCTCGATCTACAAGTCGCCCGCCCAGCTGCGCCTGATGGTCGCACCGGGGCTGGCCACCGCAGCCTCCCTCGTGGCCGCGCGGCAGGCGGCGCGCGTGGGCGCCACGACCCTCGACGTCGATGCGGCCGCGGAGAGGGCCATCGTCCAGCTGGGCGGTTCCCCGAACTTCAAGCTCGAACAGGGCTACAACCACACCGTGTGCTCGTCGGTGAACGACGACGTCGTGCACGGCATCCCGTCGGGTCGCGTGCTGGAGGCCGGTGACATCGTCTCCATCGACAGCGGCGCGATCCTGGGCGGCTGGAACGGTGACGCCGCGTTCTCCGTGGTGCTCCCCGACCCGTCCCGGCCTGACCTCGTCGCCGAGCGGCAGGCGCTCTCCGATGTCACCGAGCAGTCGCTGTGGCACGGCATCGCGCGGCTGGCCACCGCCCGGCACCTCAACGAGGTGGGCGAGGCGATCGAGGGCTACATCGAGGACCAGGGCGACTACGGCATCCTGACCGACTACGTAGGCCACGGCATCGGCCGCTCCATGCACGAGGATCCGCCCGTGTTCAACTACCGGGTGCGCCAGAAGGGGCCGGAGATCAAGCCCGGCCTCGTGGTGGCGATCGAGCCGATGGTGGTGCTCGGCGACATCGAGACCTACGTGCGCGACGACGGCTGGACCGTGGCGACCAGCGACGGCCGGTCGGCCGCCCACTGGGAGCACAGCGTCGCGGTGCACAAGGACGGCATCTGGGTGCTCACCGCCGAGGACGGCGGAGCCGCCGGTCTCGCACCCCTCGGGATCACACCCGTTCCGATTCCCTGACCCGCGTCCGCTCCTCCGGCGCTGTCGCCATCTCGGGCTCGAGATCGAGCCGGCGGAGGAGTTGCGCGTTGGCGGCCACGATGAGCGTGGATGCCGACATCAGCAGCGCCCCGACCTCCATCGGAAGGGTGAATCCGATCGGAGCGAGCACGCCAGCGGCGAGGGGAACGGATACGAGGTTGTAACCCGCCGCCCACCACAGATTCTGCGTCATCTTGCGGTAGCTCGCCTTCGACAACCGAATGACGGACAGCACCTGGCGGGGGTCGTCCCGCGCCAGGATCACCCCTGCCGACGCGATGGCCACGTCGGTGCCCGCGCCGATCGCTATGCCGACATCTGCTGTGGCGAGCGCCGGGGCGTCGTTCACTCCGTCGCCCACCATCGCCACCGTGCGTCCCTCGCCCTGCAGCTGTGCCACCGCGTTGGCCTTGTCCTCCGGGCGTACTCCGGCGAAATAGCGCGGGATACCAAGGTCGGCCGCGACCGAAGCCGCGACCGCCTCGGCGTCGCCGGTGAGCATGACCACCTCGATGTTCCGGGCGGTGAGGGCGGCGACCGCCTCGCGGGACTCCTCGCGAACGTCGTCGGCCAGGCCGATCGCACCCACCACCGCGCCGTCCTCGAGAACGTGCAGGACCGTTCGTCCCTCCTGCGTCCAGTGGGCGGTCCCGGTGAGGCCGTCAGCCCCGACGCGCGCCAGCATCGCGGGGCCTCCGACGCTCACGCGTCGCCCGTCAACAGTGGCCGTGACGCCCACGCCGGGCGACGATTCGAATGCCGTCGCGCGTGGCACGGCGACGCCGCTGTCTGCCGCCGCGCGCACGATGGCCCTGGCCAGCGGATGCTCGCTGTCGGCCTCGACCGCAGCCGCCAGTGCGACGACCCGCTCCTCGCTCGAGGTGCCCGCTACGGCCACCCCCATGACGGAAGGCTCGCCCTTCGTCAGTGTTCCCGTCTTGTCGAACAACACGGTGTTGACGCTCCGCATGGTTTCGAGCGCCAGCCGGTCCTTCACGAGCACGCCGGACTTTGCGGCACGTTCTGTTGAGATCGACACCACGAGCGGAATAGCCAGGCCGAGCGCGTGCGGGCACGCGATGACCAGCACCGTGATGGTCCGGACGATGGCGTCGTCCGCGCTGCCCACCAGGGTCCACACCGCGGCTGTGATCACTCCTGCCCCGACGGCGAACCAGAACAGCCAGCCGGCCGCCGTGTCGGCGATGCGCTGAGCTCGGGAGCTCGAGTTCTGAGCGTCGGTGACGAGACGCTGGATGCCGGCCAGCGCCGTGTCGGTGCCCACTGCCCCGACCCGCACGCGGAGTGCCGTGTCCGTCGCGACGGTGCCGGCGACCACCGGGGAACCCGGCCCCCGGCTCACGGGGCGAGACTCGCCGGTGATCATCGATTCGTCGACGTCGGCGGTGCCGTCGATCACGGTTCCATCGGCCGGGATCCTGCCTCCGGGCCGGACGATGACGATGTCGCCCACGTGAAGGTCGGCGGGGGAGACGCGGACCACGTCCTCGCCGTCCAGGCGCTCGGCTTCATCGGGCAGGAGCGCGGCGAGCGACTCCAGGGCGTTGGATGTCTGAGCCAGGGAACGCATCTCGATCCAGTGCCCGAGCAGCATGATCACGATCAGGAACGCCAGCTCCCACCAGAAATCGAGGCGGGCGTCCAGGACTCGAACACTCGCGCCCCACGAGGCGAGGAAGGCGACGGTGATCGCGAGCGCGATCAGGAGCATCATTCCGGGCTTGCGCTCGCGTAACTCGGCCATGGCACCGGAGAGGAACGGCCTGCCACCCCAGAAATAGGCGACGGTGCCCAGCGCCGGCGAGATCCAGCGGATGACGGGGCCGTCCGGCAGCCCGTAGCCGACGATCATCGCGAACATGTGGCTGAAGCCGACCAGCGGCACCGCGAGTGCCAGCATGATCCAGAACAGCCGGCGGAACTGGGCGACGTGGTCGCCGTGCCCCGCGTGACCGTGCGTGCCGTCGTCCATGGCGTCATGGTCCATCGCTTCTTCCCCCCGAGCCTCGGGGAGGCGGGGTGCATGATCCTTGTGCGTCTGGCTCATGGCCGCTAAGGTATACCCCAGGGGGGTAATCGTCAAGGGTTGCCCTGGGAAAGGGAAACGACATGGTCGGCTACATCGACAACAAGGAAGCCATCCTCAAGCGCCTGCGTCGTGCGGAGGGCCAGGTGCGCGGTATCCAACGGATGGTCGAAGAAGACACCTACTGCATCGACGTGCTGACCCAGGTCTCTGCGGCCACGAAAGCACTCGAGACGGTCGCCCTCGCCCTCCTCGACGACCACCTCGGCCATTGCGTCGCGCAGGCCGCGGCAGAAGGCGGCGTGGTGGCGGAAGAGAAGGTGCGCGAAGCATCCGAAGCCATCGCCCGCCTCGTGCGGTCCTGACCGAGAATGACGAGAGGATTCACCATGGACACCGATTCTGAGCAGTATTTCGTGGCTGGGATGACCTGCGGCCACTGCGTCGCGAGCGTCACCGAAGAGATCAGCGCGATCGACGGCGTGGAGAGCGTGACGGTCGACCTGGCGAAGGGGGCACCGTCGCGGGTGAGCGTGACGAGCGAGCGGCCGATTCCCGCCGACGCCATCCGTGCCGCAGTGGAGGAAGCCGGCTACCAGCTCGTGGCGCCGGCGCTCTGACCCGCAACGCCGGTTACCGCTCGGTCCAGGCGACGTCGAGGATCGCACGCACCTCGTCATCCGTTGTCTGGTCGAAAACCTCATAGGCCTGCCCGACCGCGTGCAACCGGGTGGCCGACCAGGCGCACACGACGTCGTCGGCCAGCTGGCGCATCTCGGATTCCGTGTCGCCCAGGGCCACCGGCACCGCGACGATGATGCGGAGCGGGTGGTGCCGACGGACGGCGAGCACGGCGGCCCGCATGGTGGCCCCGGTCGCCAGGCCGTCGTCGACGAGGATGACCGTGCGGCCCTCGAGGTGGGGCGCCGGTCGACCCGCGCGATACGCCTGCTGGCGTCGCCGCATCTCGATCTCCTCCCGCGCGGCGACCTCGCCGAATCCCGCGGCGTCCCAGCCGAGCATGCGCAGCTGACGCATCACATCGTCGTTCTGCACCGTCTCGATCGCGTCGGCCACCGCAGCCATCGCCCCCATCGCCACCTCGGGCTGGTCGGGCACGCCGATCTTTCTCACAACGAGGATGTCGAGGTCGCCGCCGAGCACGCGCGCGACTTCCCCGGCGACGGGCACGCCGCCACGGGGGAGGGCCAGCACCAGAAGGCCCGGGGCGCCCGCGTAGTCCTGCAGCAACCCGGCGAGGACGCGGCCCGCGTCGCGGCGGTCCGCGTACGGCATCCGCTTCATCGCGCCTCCCTGCTACCTCACTGGTCCATCATGTGCACGAGCTCCTCGATGAAGGAAGAGAAATCGACGGAGCGCTTGATGAGCCGCTGCACATCGGCGCGCTCGGCGAAGACCTCGACGAACTGGTCGAACACCGCCTGGAACGTCGCCCGGCCCGAGGCGCTGAACGCGATCAGGGCGACGACGTTCACCCGGTTCTCGCCCCAGTCCATGGGTGCATCGTTGATGACGATCGCGATCGAGGTGCGGCGCGCGTTCATCGCCATGGCGTGCGGAACCGCCAGGTTGTCGGTGAACGCCGTCGAGGACATCCGCTCGCGTTCGATCGCACCCGCCACATAGGCCTCATCGATGATGCCCTGGGCCGTCATCCGCTCGCCGAGCGCCCGGATCATCGCCACCTCATCACGGGCGTAGAAGTTGCGCAGGAACAGCGATGCGTCGAAGTACTGCAGCAGCTCGTCCTTGATCTGGGCGCGGCGACGCAGCCGGCGCACCCGGCTGGCCGCCCGCCGCACGCGGTCGACGTCGCCCTCGGTGAGGAACGGCTGGATGACGATCACGCCGTCGGCGTGCAGGCGCGGGTCGATTGTCGTCAGCACCAGGTCGGCGTGGAGGCTGCTCCAGTCGACGTCGCTCCGGGTGATCACCGCCACGATCTCGAGGTCGTCGCCCAGCGTGCGCTCGATGCGTTCACGCAGGAGCACGTGCATGTCGTAGTAGTTCGGGCAGACGATGGCGCAGGTGACGAGCTCGGTGCGCAGCGACTGCTGTTCCAGGTGAGCGCCGACGTGCATGGCGATGTAGGCGATCTCGTCGTCGTTGACCCGGATGTGCTCCTGCCGCTGCAGTTCGCTGGCGATGTAGACGGCGAGCTCGTAGATCATCGGGTAGGAGGTCTTGATCGAGCGGGCCAGCGGATTGCGGGAGTACGAGGACTCGTTCGCGCGGTTGATGAGGTTGCGCACGTGCAGGGTGAGCCGGGTCATGAACCCCTCGTCAGAGAGGTCGACCAGGTATTCCTCGCTTGCCCGCGCGACGATGCGCCGCACGATCTCCAGGTCATCCTCCCGCACGTATTCGCCCACCAGCGCGGCGGGCTGGTCGTGCCCGGGCGTGATCACCCGCGTGGTGAGCAGCAGGGCCAGGTATTCCACATCGTCGGCCGAGAGCTCCACGTCGAAATGCGAGCGGATGAGGCCGGCGAGGGCCGTCGACAGCCGGTCCGGCTGCGTCGGGATGGTGACGCCCGCGGGCGAGAGTGTTGCCGGAAGTCGTTTGCGCGTGCGGTCGACGGCGATCGCCAGGTGCAGCAGAACGGCGTCGGTGCCGTACTCGTTCACGAAGTAGCCCTGCGCGTCGAGCATGGCGATCAGGTCGGTCTTGAACTCGCCGAGGCTCTCCGACGCGAACTCGCGCTGGATCGCCTCCAGTTGCAGGATGCCCCGGGCGCTCTCGTCGCGGAACATCCGACTCAGCAGCCGGCGGCGCCCGGCCTCCGGCCCGTCGAGCGTCACGGTGGCGCCCTGCCGCGTGAGCGTGAGCTCGGTCGCGGGCAGCAGCGAACGCACCTTCGTGAGGTCGGCCTCCAGGGTGGAGTCGCTCACGAACAGCGCCGCGGCCAGGCTGTAGACGTCGAGCCCGTCCGGTGCGTCGGTGAGCCGGCGCACCAGCTGGTACAACCGGTCCTGCGGCGTGCCGCCATCCATGGAGGCGGTCCCGGTCCGTCCCCGGTACTCCGCATACGCCTCCCGCTTGAGCTGGTAGCCGTCCGGTCCCGAGTCGATGATGTCGAGCGGATGCGCCGCCTGCTTGGCCCGGGTGACGTAACTGCGCACACTGCGCGGGCTGACTCCGAGGTGGCCGGACAGCTCGGCCGCGGTCACCCAGCCGGTGGCGTGCTGAAGGTAGTCCAGCATCCGTGTCTGGTTATCGCTCATCGGTGTCCGCCATCTCCCCAGTAGTAAACCATTCGGGGACGATCGCTGGACAACGATTCGGACGTCTGGGAAGCGGCAGCGCCTCTCGCTACCGCCTCAGCGATGGAACGCGTTGACCCGTGGCAGCGCGCATAACTCCTGCAGAATGCCGCGGACGGTTTGCGATCCCCGCGGAATCACGCGGCGGTGTTCGGGCGGGCCGGGATTCAGCAGGACTCATGACTGACGCCGGAGCTTCGCAGCTGAGGCCCAGCGGCAGTCGGCGGCTGCGGGGGCGGCTGATGGCGGACGCGGAGAAGGAAGAGCCGCCCAGCGTGGTGGGACGGTGAGCGCCGGGACGGAAAACGAGAGGACGGAACGGGCATTGATGCGTGCGAAGAAGGCAAAAGAACTCCTGGTGGCGGCGAGCAATGACGGATCGGCAGGCCTGCCAAGTGCAGGCGTTACCGATACGTCGGAGCTCGTGGCCCGCGGCCCCCGGCGGGGGCGATCCGGCCGACGGCCAGCAGGAGGAGATCGGGGATTGCCGAGGACTTCTCGGGCCATGTTCGCAGGAGCGTGACGAGCACGACCAGCAGACGACGCCCGACGGAGGTGATCGCTATCGCCAGGCCGCCGATTATGGCGAGCACCAGCGCCAGGAGCACGGCCTGCGGTAAGGCGTCCACTTCCATACGCAGCCAGGTGTCTGCCGGCATGAGCAACTCGAGCAGCAACCATTCGATAGATCCGACCATGACACCTCCCTCGCTTCGACAACGCTACCGACACACGCCTCCTACTTCTTTGTCGCTCCGGCGACGTCGGCAAGATCCTGAATGCGCCGAGCCAGCTCGACGTCGCGGGCGGTCACGCCGCCCGCGTCGTGGGAACTGAGGGTGAAGCCGATCGAACCGTAACCGACGGTCACGTCGGGATGGTGGTTCATCGCATCCGCCGCATGGGCGACCTGGTCGAGCAGCCGCACGGCGCTGCTGAAGTCGCCGGTCGTGTAGGCGGCCTGCAGCACGCCGTCGCCGTGGACGAAGGCTGTGCCGGCCAGCTGCGTCGCCGTGTCATCGGCGCCCAGTAGTTCACTCATGCCACCACTCTCGGCCTCCGCGGCTCGCAGGGGAAGTCCCGCCCGCGTTTCCGGGGGTGCGGAAGAGTCTCTGGTGGTCGCGCCGGTAGGGCCGCGTCAGGATGCTGGTGAGAGCATTCCGCGAGCGAATCACGAAGGGCGTGTCGATGAAGATCCTCATCATCTGCGGCGCCGGCGCGTCGAGCACCTTCGTCGCCCACCGACTTCGGCGCTCCGCGGCCGAGCAGGGTGTTGCCGCCGAGATCTCTGCGGGAAGCGAATCCGACCTCCCAGCCCGGCTCGCGGGCCTCGACGTGCTGCTGATCGGACCGCACCTGGCCGGCCGCTTCGACGAGATCCGTGCGAGCGCGAGCGCCGCAGACGTCGCGGTCGCGCTGCTGCCGGAAACGATCTTCCGGGAGCGGGACGGCCAGGTCGCGCTCGGCCTCGCCCTCGACGCGGCGGGGACACGGTCATGACCGGGCGCGCGGCGGGGCGAAGCGCGATCGTAGGCGGCATGCACGCATCCCGCTATGGTGTGACTGAGATTGGACGTCCGGAATGGAAGGCCAGGCAATGGTTGAACGAACGGTACGCATCGGGTCGACCCACGGGTTGCACGCGCGGCCGGCGAAATTGTTCACACAGGCCGCCGCTGCATCAGGCGCGACAGTGCGCATCGCCAAGGCCGGGGGCAAGGCCGTCAACGCGGCCAGCATCCTCGGCGTCATCTCGCTGGGCATCGACCACGGCGATGATGTCACGCTGTCCGTCGACGGCGACAACGCCGAAGCGGTGCTCGACGAGCTCGAGGCGTTCCTCGCCGCCGACCACGACGCGTAGCGGCAGGACCAACCGGAACCGTCCCTCACTCGCCCCTGTCAGTGCGGAGGAGTTGTGATGGAACTGCGTGGAATCGGAATCGGCCAGGGCGTTGCCGTGGGCACGGTCGTGCGAATGGAGGAACCGCTGCGGGAGCCGGCGTCGACCCTCAGCGCGCTGAGCCCCGACCAGGAGGGCGCCAGGCTCGACGAGGCCTTGGCCGCCGTCGCCGCCGAACTCAACAGCCGGGGCGCGGCCGCCGGCGGCGACGCCAAGGACGTTCTCGAAGCGCAGGCGATGATGGCCGAGGATCCCACCCTGCGCGACGACCTCTCCGCGCGACTGGCGGAGGGGAAGACGGCGGAACGCGCCACCCACGAGGCCTTCGCAGCGTTCCGGGACATGCTCCGTGAACTCGGCGGCTACATGGCCGAACGCGCCGCGGACCTCGACGACGTCTCGCAGCGGGTCGTCGCCCAGCTGCAGGGGCTGCCGGCGCCCGGCGTGCCGAACCCGGGGCATCCGTTCGTTCTGGTCGCCCGTGACCTCGCGCCCGCCGACACCGCCCTTCTCGACCTCGGCCAGGTGCTCGGCCTGATCACCACCGAGGGCGGGCCCACATCGCACACGGCGATCCTCGCACGGGAGAAGTCCATCGTCGCCGTGGTCGGCGTCGCGGGAGCCGCCGATCTGGTTGACGGGGACGAGGTGGTCGTCGATGCTGCGGGCAGCGTGGTGATCAGTGCGCCGACGGATGCCGACAAACGGGCCGCCGAGGAGCGCATCACGGCTCGCGCGGCCCGCGCCGCCGCACCCCTCGCGCCCGGTGCGCTCGCTGACGGCACGAGGGTGCCGCTGCTCGCGAACCTCGGCAACGCCGACGGCGCCGCGCAGGCGGTGCAACTGGGAGCCGAAGGCGTGGGGCTGTTCCGCACCGAGTTCCTGTTCCTCGGCTCGGGCTCAGCGCCCACCGTCCAACGCCAGCAGCGCGAGTACGCCCGGATGCTGCGCGAATTCCCCGGCAAAAAGGTCGTGGTGCGCGCGCTCGACGCGGGTGCCGACAAGCCGCTGGCGTTCTTGAACGACGCCGAGGAGGAGAACCCCGCCCTGGGCCTTCGCGGACTCCGCTCGCTGCGCGCCTCCGAAGATATCCTGCGCGAACAGCTCACCGCGCTCGCCCGGGCCGAGGCTGAGACGGACGCCGAGGTGTGGGTGATGGCGCCGATGGTCTCCACCGTCGAAGAGACCCGCTACTTCGTGACCCTGGCGCATGAGCTGGGGCTGAGAACCGCTGGGGTGATGGTTGAGGTGCCGGCCCTCGCCCTCCTCGCCGACAAGGCGCTGCAGGCCGCCGACTTCGCCTCCATCGGCACCAACGATCTCACCCAGTACACCCTCGCCGCCGACCGCATGCTCGGCTCCGTCGCCTCCTTCCAGGACCCCTGGCACCCTGCGGTGCTCCGTCTGGTGCAGGAGGTGGGCACCGCCGGGCAGCAGCACGGAAAGCCCGTGGGGATCTGCGGGGAGGCGGCGGCCGACCCCTTGCTCGCCGTGGTGCTCGTCGGTCTCGGTGCCACCACCTTGTCCATGTCGCCGTCCGCGCTCGCGGACGTGCGCGAAAGCCTGTCTCGATTCACCCTGCCCCAGGCCAGGGACCTCGCCGCCGCCGCGCTCGCGGCCGACGGCGCGGCATCCGCCAGGGCTGCGGCCGCAGAGGCAGCCGCAGCCTCCACCACCACAGAATGAAAGGCACTGAAATGACGACGACGTCAGCCCGGCCCACTCGCACCGGGGCACGCGTGCACGTGCAACGGTTCGGCACCTTCCTCAGCGGCATGGTCATGCCGAACATCGCGGCGTTCATCGCGTGGGGACTGATCACGGCCTTCTTCATCGCCACCGGATGGCTGCCCAACGGCATCCTCGGCGGGTTCGGCAACGCCGACCAGATCGGCTGGACCGGCGCCGCCACCACGCTCGCCCAGACCGCGGACGGCACCACGTTCCCGCAGTACGTGGGCCTGGTCGGGCCGATGATCACCTACCTGCTGCCGCTCCTGATCGCCAACACCGGCGGCCGAATGGTCTACGACACCCGCGGCGGCGTCATCGCCACCATCGCGACCATGGGCGTGATCGTCGGCAGTACCATCCCGATGTTCATCGGCGCCATGATCGTGGGCCCCATTTCGGCGTGGCTGCTGAAGAAGCTCGACAGCCTGTGGGCAGGAAAGATCCGGCCGGGCTTCGAAATGCTCGTCGACAACTTCTCCTCCGGCATCCTCGGCGCCCTGCTGGCCCTCGGTGCGTTCTTCGGAATCGCCCCGGTCGTCACGGCACTCAGCAGCTTCCTCGAGACGGTCGTCGACTGGCTGATCGCAAACGGGCTACTGCCGCTGGCGAGCATCTTCATCGAACCGGGCAAGATCCTGTTCCTCAACAACGCCATCAACCACGGTGTGCTCACCCCGCTCGGCGTGCAGCAGGTGGAGGAGAACGGCAAGTCGCTGCTGTTCCTGCTCGAGGCGAACCCCGGCCCCGGTCTCGGCATCCTGCTGGCGTTCACGTTCTTCGGTGTCGGCATCGCCAAGGCCAGCGCCCCCGGTGCCATCATCATCCAGTTCCTCGGCGGCATCCACGAGATCTACTTCCCGTACGTGCTGATGAAGCCGATGCTGGTGCTCGCCGCGATCGGCGGCGGCATGACGGGCGTCGCCATCAACGTCGCCTTCCAGACCGGACTCCGCGCCCCGGCCTCCCCGGGCAGCATCTTCGCGGTGCTGATCCAGACTGCGCCCGACAGCTACGTGGGCGTCATCCTTTCGGTCATCGGCGCCGCCCTCGTGTCGTTCCTGATCTCCGCCGTCATCTTGCGGGCCAGTCGCAAGCGCGACCTGGCCAACGAGAACGCCGGCGACCTCTCCGCCGCCGTTGCCGCGACCGAGGCCAACAAGGGCAAGTCCAGCTCCGTGCTCGGTGGCCTGACCGGCGCCGGCACGGCTGCCGGGGTAACGGATGCCGCGGCTCGCGGCGCGACGGACGGCGCCCTGGCAGACGGGCGGCGCTTCAGCGACATCGTGTTCGCCTGCGACGCCGGCATGGGCTCCAGCGCCATGGGGGCATCCGTGCTCCGCAACAAGATCAAGAAGGCCGGCATCGAGGGTGTCACCGTGACCAACAAGTCCATCGCCAACCTCGACGGCACCGCCGACCTGGTGATCACCCACCGCGACCTCACCGCCCGGGCTGAGGGCATGTCGCCGAACTCGCTGCACGTCTCGGTGGAGAACTTCATGAACAGCCCCAAGTACGACGAAGTGGTGCAGCTGCTGCAGAACCAGGCGACGGAAGGAGCCGACCGGTGAGCGAGGAGATTCTGCGGCGTGAGAACGTCGTCGCCCGCGGCGCCGCGACCACGCGCGACGACGCCATCCGCGAAGCCGGCCGGCTCCTGGTCGGCTCCGGTGCGGTGAGCGAGGACTACATCGCCTCGATGCTGGAGCGGGAGGGCTCGGTGTCCACCTACATGGGCAACTTCCTGGCCATCCCGCATGGCACCAATGAGGCGAAGGATGCGATCAAACGGTCGGCGCTCTCGCTCGTGCGCTACACCGACCCGATCGACTGGAACGGCGAGCCGGTGCGGTTCGCCGTCGGGATCGCCGGGCTGAACAACGAACACCTCGAGATCCTCTCCAAGATCGCCATCGTTTTCTCCGACGAGGACGAGGTGCAGAAGCTCATCGAGGCCGGCGACGCCGACGCGATCTTCACCCTCCTCGAGGAGGTCAACGCGGAATGAAAGCCGTTCACTTCGGCGCCGGCAACATCGGCCGCGGATTCGTCGGGCTCCTGCTGCACGAGGCTGGGTACGAGGTGGTCTTCGCCGATGTGAACGCCGCGCTCATCGACGCGCTGAACGCTGCAGACACCTACAGCGTGCACGAGGTGGGGGAGGAATTCACCACCACGGTAGTGGACCGTTTCCGCGCGGTGAACAGCGCGGATGACCCTGAGGCGCTGGTCGCGGAGATCGCCTCGGCAGACGTCGTCACCACGGCCGTCGGGCCCACCGTGCTGGCCTTCGTCGCTCCTGCCATCGCCGACGGCATCCGTCGTCGCGACGCGGCACTGCCGCCCCTGGTGGTGATGGCGTGCGAGAACGCCATCAACGCCACCGACCGGCTGGCCGACTTCGTGTTTGCGCACATTCCGGATGCGGAGCGGGCGGCGCTCGCGGGCCGTGTCGTCTTCGCGAACACCGCGGTGGACCGCATCGTTCCCGGGCAACCGGCGGCCGGCGGCATCGACGTGACCGTGGAGCCCTTCTACGAGTGGGTCATCGAGAAGTCCGCGTTTCCGGGGGAGGGGCCCCGGATCCCCGGGGCCACGTTCGTGGACGACCTCGAGCCGTACATCGAGCGCAAGCTCTTCACCGTCAATACCGGGCATGCCACCATCGCCTACTTCGGGTTCCTCGCCGGTGCGACGACCATCGCGGAGGCATTATCGGTGCCGGCGGTGGCGGAGGCTGCGCGGAACGTGCTCGAGGAGACCTCGGCCCTCCTCGTCGCCAAGCACGGGCTCGACGAAGACGCCCAGCGCGTATATCGCGAGAAGATCCTGGGCCGATTCGCCAACCCCGCCCTGCCCGACACGGTCGAACGGGTGGGACGCGCCCCACTTCGGAAGCTGGGGCGGCAGGAACGCTTCATCAAACCCGCGGCGGAGCTGGCAGAGGCCGGAACGCGCCCGGTCGCGTTGCTCGCCGCGGTGGCGGCGCTCCTGCAGTTCGACGTGCCGGCCGACGAGGAGAGCGTCACGCTGCAGCAGTTGCGGGGGAGCCTCCCGGCCGGGGATTTCGTCACGACGGTCTGCGGGCTGGGCCCCGCGCATCCGCTGTTCGCCGACCTCGTCAAAGTGGTGGCTGCCACGCCGGTGTGACGGCCGCCTTCTTGGCCGGCGCGAATCTGGCTACGGTGGGGGAATGACAGACGACGAACGGCCGTCCATCACGGCGATGATGACCGACCGGCTCGGGCGACTCGGAATCCGCAGCGGGCAGATTCTGCTCGTCGTCATCCTCGTCTCGGCGCTGGTGTACGGGCTCGTGCAGCTGAAACTCGTGGTGATCCCGCTCCTGATCGCGCTCATCCTCGCCGCCGCGCTGTCACCCGCCGTGAACTGGCTGCGCCGGCGCGGCTTGCCGGCCGTCCTCGCGACCTGGATCACGCTCCTGGCCGGCATCATCATTCTCGGGGGCGTGATCACGCTCATGGTGCTCACCGTGCAGAACCAGTGGGCCGCCCTCGCCAAGGCCGCAGGCGACGGACTCCAGCAGCTGCAGGACTACCTCGTGCAGGCGAACATCCCGATCGACGAGCAACAGATCAAACAGGTGCAGCAGAGCATCGGCGACTTCATCACGAGCACCCAGTTCGGCACCGGAGCCCTGGCGGGGCTGTCGATCGCCACGCAGCTCATCACGGGCATCCTGCTGACGGTCGTCATCCTGTTCTTCTTCCTCAAGGACGGCGGCGACATCTGGGCGTTCTTCCTGCGTCCGTTCCACGGGGCGGGGCGCGAGCGCGGCGTGCGCATCGGGCACACCTCACTCGCCGTGCTCGGCGGATATGTGCGCGGCACAGCGATCGTCGCGTTGGCCGATGCGGTCGTGATCGGCGGATCCCTGTTCTTCCTGCAGATTCCCCTCGCCCTCCCGCTCACGGTGTTCGTGTTCCTGAGCGCCTTCATCCCGTTGATCGGGGCGACCCTCGCCGGGGTCCTCGCCGCGCTGGTCGCACTCGTCACGGGAGGCCCGCTGACAGCGCTCATCGTGGTCGGCATCGTCGTCGTCGTCAACCAGCTCGAGGGCGACTTCCTGCAGCCGATCGTGATGTCGCAGTCGCTCAAGCTGCATCCGCTCGTCATCCTGGTGGCGCTCACCGCGGGAACCATCCTCGGCGGCATCGCCGGAGCCGTGCTCGCCGTGCCGATCGCGGCCGTGAGCTGGGCGATCGTGAAGGCCTGGAACGTGCCCGACGACGGATTATAGGGGCACATTGCCAAAAGGCAACGACATAGCATAGGATTGACCCTTGGTGTCTGGCACGTGCGTTAAACGCCTGCCGGTTTCGCCGCAATCCCGCATGACCAGCAACCAATTACCTATAGCGACAGTGAGTGTATGGCCAAAAAAGACGGTGTCATCGAAATCGAGGGCGCGGTAGTCGAAGCTCTTCCCAACGCGATGTTTCGCGTGGAGTTGAGCAACGGCCACAAAGTGCTTGCCCACATCTCGGGCAAGATGCGTCAGCACTACATCCGGATCCTTCCTGAGGACCGCGTGATCGTCGAGCTGAGCCCCTACGATCTGACCCGCGGCCGGATCGTCTACCGCTACAAGTAACGGTTGCTGTAAGTAACGGCCCCCGGCATTCCGGGGGTACGAAGACAGCGAGTACAAGGAAACACACAATGAAGGTCAACCCCAGCGTCAAGAAGATCTGTGACAAGTGCAAGGTCATCCGCCGCAATGGCAATGTGATGGTCATCTGCGAGAACCCGCGTCACAAGCAGCGCCAGGGCTAGGGCGCGGCCGGCCTCGCCGAGCCCGACCCGAATCTGATTCACGAAAAATAGCAATCCGAAGAACCCTGCGGGGCGACACCATCGGTTGGAGGCCGATGCACCGGGATTGCTACAGACCTCCACTCATCAACAGGAGAAGCCACAATGGCACGTCTAGCCGGCGTTGACATTCCCCGCGACAAGCGCGTGGAAGTTGCACTGACTTACATCTACGGTGTTGGCCGCACGAGGGCACTCAAGACCCTCGCCGACACCGCAATCGACGGAAACATCCGCGTCAAGGACCTCACCGACGACCAGCTCGTCGCACTCCGTGACTACATCGAAGGATCCTTCAAGGTTGAGGGTGACCTCCGCCGTGAGGTTGCCGCCGACATCCGCCGCAAGGTCGAGATCGGTAGCTACGAGGGTATCCGCCACCGCAAGGGCCTCCCGGTCCGCGGCCAGCGCACCAAGACCAACGCTCGCACCCGCAAGGGCCCGAAGCGCACCGTAGCCGGCAAGAAGAAGGCCCGCTAGGCCCCGCCTGGCAGCCTCGCCTTTAGGATTCAGGAGAAATCATGGCAACACCAAAGTCGGCTGTTCGGAAGCCGCGCAAGAAAGAGAAGAAGAACGTCGCCGTGGGCCAGGCCCACATCAAGTCGACGTTCAACAACACCATCGTCTCGATCACCGACACGACCGGCGCCGTCATCAGCTGGGCGTCCTCAGGCGGCGTCGGCTTCAAGGGTTCGCGCAAGTCGACCCCGTTCGCCGCGCAGCTGGCTGCCGAGTCGGCGGCCCGCCAGGCGCAGGAGCACGGCATGAAGAAGGTCGACGTCTTCGTGAAGGGCCCCGGCTCGGGACGCGAGACCGCGATCCGTTCGCTGCAGGCCGCCGGCCTCGAGGTTGGTTCCATCAACGACGTGACGCCGCAGGCCCACAACGGATGCCGCCCGCCGAAGCGCCGCCGCGTCTAAGAAGTCACTTTCCGCTCTGCGAGCGGCGACGGGCGTTTCGCGGCCGTCGCCGTTCGCACGCGACTACAACTCAATACCTCGCCACATGAGTGTCATATAGCGGACACTTTGCCGAAAGGAATCAATAGTGCTTATTGCACAGCGCCCAACGCTCACCGAAGACAACATCTCGGAGTTCCGTTCCCGCTTCGTCATCGAGCCCCTCGAGCCCGGCTTCGGGTACACGCTCGGTAACTCGCTTCGCCGCACCCTGCTCTCCTCGATTCCCGGCGCGGCTGTCACCAGCATCCGCATCGACGGCGTCCTGCACGAGTTCACCACGGTTCCCGGTGTCAAGGAAGACGTCACCGAGATCATCCTGAACATCAAGGGTCTCGTCGTCTCCAGCGAGCACGACGAGCCGATCACGGCGTACCTGCGCAAGCAGGGCAGCGGCCAGGTCACCGCCGCCGACATCTCGGCCCCGGCCGGTGTCGAGGTGCACAACCCCGAGCTCGTCATCGCCACGCTGAACGACACGGCGAAGTTCGAGCTCGAGCTCACCATCGAGCGCGGCCGCGGCTACGTCTCGGCCACGCAGAACCGCGCCGAGTACGCCGAGGCCGGCCAGATCCCGGTCGACTCGATCTACTCGCCCGTGCTCAAGGTCACCTACCGCGTCGAGGCCACCCGCGCCGGCGAGCGTACCGACTTCGACCGCCTCGTGGTCGACGTCGAGACGAAGTCCGCGATCACGCCGCGCGACGCCATGGCATCCGCTGGGCGCACCCTGACCGAGCTGTTCGGCCTCGCCCGCGAGCTCAACACGGCCGCCGAGGGCATCGAGATCGGCCCGGCGCCGGTCGACGCCGTTCTCTCGAGCGAGCTGGCTGTGCCGATCGAAGACCTCGACCTGTCCGTGCGCTCGTACAACTGCCTCAAGCGCGAGGGCATCAACAACGTCAGCGAACTCGTCGCCCTCTCGGAGACGCAGCTGATGAACATCCGCAACTTCGGTCAGAAGTCGGTGGATGAGGTCAAGGACAAGCTGGTCGAGCTCGGCCTGTCGCTGAAGGACTCCGTGCCCGGCTTCGACGGCGCGCACTTCTACAGCGGCTACGACGAAGAGACGGTCTAAGGCGCGTCGAGCCCGACTGCCTTTCGATTTTTGATACTGGAGAATACCGAAAATGCCTACACCCACTAAGGGACCCCGTCTCGGAGGCGGCCCGGCCCACGAGCGCCTCATGCTCGCGAACCTGGCTGCGGCCCTGTTCACCCACAAGTCGATCAAGACGACCGAGACCAAGGCCAAGCGCCTGCGTCCCGTCGCCGAGCGACTGATCACGTTCGCCAAGCGCGGCGACCTGCACGCCCGCCGTCGCGTGCTCGCCACCATCAGCGACAAGACCGTCGTGCACGAGCTGTTCACGCAGATCGCGCCGCAGGTCGCCGAGCGTGAGGGCGGCTACACCCGCATCACCAAGCTCGGGTTCCGCAAGGGCGACAACGCCTCGATGGTGCAGATCGAGCTCGTGCTCGAGCCCGTCACGCCGAAGGTGAAGAAGTCGGCTTCGGCTGCGTCGTCAGCCCCGGCCGCTGCGGCCCCGGCTGCCGACAAGACGCCCGCGGATGACGCCACCACCGACGCGACGGAAGGCGCCTCCGAGAGCGAGCTGGCCACCGACACGAACGAGGTCGTCGACGACGCCGCTGACGAGACCGGCACGGTCACCGCGGCGGATGACGCCGAAGCGGACGAGGCGTCTGCCTCCACCGACGCTCCGGCTGCGGACACCAAGTAGTCGCACCGGCAGCGTGACTGTCTGAGGGGCCCGGCTTTCGGCCGGGCCCCTCTTTGCGTCATCGAGCCCCGTCACGCGCCGCCCGTCCGTACGACGGGTCGGGCACCGGGGTCGTGCCAGTAAACTGGCCGGGTGAGTGCCGAAGCGTCCCCGAGCGAGGCGACCACCCGCATCCGCCTCGACATCGCCTATGACGGCACGGGCTTCAACGGCTGGGCCCGACAGCCCGGGCAGCGCACCGTGCAGGGCGCCATCGAAGAGGCCCTGGCGACGATCCTCCGCCGGCACCCGCCCGCGCCGAGCCTGGTCGTCGCCGGTCGAACGGATGCCGGGGTGCACGCGAGCGGGCAGGTCGCGCACCTCGACCTCACCGACGAGCAGATCGAGGCGTTCGTGCACCGCAAGCGGGGCAAGGGCAAGCCCAAGGCCCGGCCTGAGGCCGGCGCCGCCATCGCGCAGCGGCTGCGGGGCATCCTCGGCAGTCAGCCCGACGTCATGGTGCGAGACGCCTCCGTGGCGCCTGACGGGTTCGACGCCCGGTTCTCGGCCATGTGGCGCCGGTACCGCTACCGCCTCGCCGACCAGCGCGCCGAACGCGACCCGCTGCAGCGCCGGCACACCACCTGGCATGAGACGGCACTCGACGAGGCGGCCATGGACGAGGCGGCCGCAACCCTGGTGGGGCTGCACGACTTCGCCGCCTACTGCAAGTCGCGCCCCGGGGCCACGACCATCCGCACCCTGCAGGACTTCCGCTGGGAACGCGACGCCGACGGCGTGCTCATCGCCTCGCTGCGGGCCGACGCGTTCTGCCACAGCATGGTGCGCGCGCTCGTCGGCGCGACCGTCGCCGTGGGGGAGGGCAAGCTCGCTCCCGAACGGCTCGTGGACCTCCGCGTCGACAAGGCGCGGACCAGCGAGTTCAAGGTGATGGCGGCGCGCGGCCTCACCCTCACGCAGGTCGGCTACCCCGAAGACGCCGAACTGGCGCTGCGGGCCGTGCAGACCCGCGCACGACGGGAGCTTCCCACGGAGTGAGCCGCGGCATCCGTTTTGATCTCGCGGCCGGATGGATTAGCATTGACCCTTGGTGTCTGCGCGTTGCAGCCAGGCACACGAACGTGAGCCCTCCATCGTTTGGGTTCCTATCACAGGAACGCGCCCGGAGTGGGATTCACGAACACCTCCGTTCGAATAAGAAAGCAGCACAACAGTGACGCGCACATACACCCCCAAGGCAAGTGAAGTCCAGCACGACTGGGTCGTCATCGACGCCACAGACATCGTCCTCGGCCGGCTCGCCAGCCACGCCGCCGTGCTCCTCCGCGGCAAGCACAAGGCCACGTTCTCTCCCCACATGGACATGGGAGACTTCGTCATCATCATCAACGCCGAGAAGATCGCCCTCACCGGCGCGAAGCTCGACCAGAAGAAGGCGTACCGCCACTCCGGCTACCCGGGCGGCCTGACCGCCACGTCGTACGCCGAGCTCCTCGAGAAGCACCCGACGCGCGCCGTCGAGAAGGCGATCCGGGGCATGCTGCCGAAGAACTCCCTCGGCCGCGCCCAGCTCACCAAGCTCAAGGTCTACACCGGACCGGAGCACCCGCACGCGGCCCAGCAGCCCAAGCCGTACACCCTCGGCCAGGTCGCCCAGTAGCGGCTGCCCCCACTTCTCGACTCCAACAGACCTAAGACAAGGATTCACACCATCGTGGCGAAGATCGCAGACCAGATTGACGCGGCTCCGGAGAGCTACTCGACAGAGACTCCCGCGGAAACCGCAACCAAGGCGCCCCGCGCCGTCCTCAACGTCCCCGGCGCTGCCGTGGGCCGTCGCAAGCAGGCCATCGCCCGCGTGCGCCTCGTTCCCGGCTCCGGCACCATCACCGTGAACGGCCGCGACATCGCGGACTACTTCCCGAACAAGCTGCACCAGCAGCTGATCAACGACCCGTTCAAGGTCCTCGACCTCCTCGGCGGCTACGACGTGATCGCCCGCATCACCGGTGGCGGCCCCTCCGGCCAGGCCGGCGCCTTGCGCCTCGGCATCGCCCGTGCCCTCAACGAGATCGACGCCGAGAACAACCGCCCGACGCTGAAGAAGGCGGGCTTCCTCAGCCGCGACGCGCGCGTCAAGGAGCGCAAGAAGGCCGGTCTCAAGAAGGCCCGTAAGGCGCCCCAGTTCTCCAAGCGCTAACCGACGCTGGATCCAGGCACGCATCGTATGCCTCGACTCTTCGGTACGGACGGTGTCCGGGGCCTGGCCAACCGTGACCTCACGGCTGGCCTGGCCCTGGGCCTCGCCCAGGCGAGCGCCGCTGTCCTGACCCAGGGCCGCCGCGCCGCAGAACGTCGCGCCCAGGGCCGCCGGCCGGTGGCCGTCGTCGCGCGCGACCCCCGCATCTCCGGTGAGTTCCTCACGTCCGCCGTCGCCGCCGGCCTGGCCAGCTCCGGCGTCGACGTGCTCGACGCCGGCGTCATCCCCACGCCCGCGACCGCGTTCCTCATCGCTGACATCCACGCCGACTTCGGCGTCATGATCTCGGCCTCGCACAACGCCGCCCCCGACAACGGCATCAAGTTCTTCGCGTTCGGGGGCACGAAACTTCCCGACGAGGTGGAAGACCGCATCGAGGCGCACCTCGACCTCGACAAGCTGACGCCGACCGGCGGCGACGTGGGACGCATCCGTCGCTTCGCCGACGCGGAAGATCGTTACGTCGTGCACCTGCTCGGCTCGCTCTCGAACCGGCTCGACGGCATCCACCTGGTGCTCGACTGCGCCCACGGCGCCGCGTCGGGCGTGTCGCCGCAGGTGTTCACGGATGCCGGTGCCCGCGTCACGCTCATCGGCGCCGACCCCGACGGCATCAACATCAACGACGGGGTGGGGTCGACCCACCTCGACAACCTGGCGAAGGCCGTCGTCCTGCACGGCGCGGACCTCGGCATCGCCCACGACGGCGACGCGGACCGCTGCCTCGCGGTCGACCACGACGGCAACGTCGTCGACGGCGACCAGATCATGGCGATCCTCGCCGTGTCGATGGCCGAGCGGGGCCTCCTGAAGGACCGGACCCTGGTGGCCACCGTCATGAGCAACCTCGGACTGCGCAAGGCCATGGCCGAGCACGACATCGAGGTGCTGCAGACCCGCGTCGGCGACCGCTACGTGCTCGAGGAGCTCACCGCGAAGGGGCTCTCGCTCGGCGGCGAGCAGTCCGGCCACGTGATCATGACGGACTACGCCACGACGGGCGACGGCATCCTCACCGGCCTGCAGCTCGTGGCCGAGATGGCGCGCACCGGCAAGAGCCTCGCCGAGCTCGCCCAGGTGATGACCGTGTACCCGCAGGTGCTCGTGAACGTGCGCGACATCGACCACAACGCCCTGCACTCCGACGACGAGATCGCCGCCGCGATCCGCGACGCCGAAGCCGAGCTCGGCGACTCGGGCCGGGTGCTGTTGCGCCCGTCGGGCACCGAGCCCATGGTGCGCGTGATGGTGGAGGCCGCCGATCAGCCGACCGCCGACCGCCTGGCGCACCAGCTCGCCGACGTCGTGCGCACTCGCCTCACCCGCTAGCCGCTCCCACCGAAGCCGCGGCGCGGCATCCGCTCGCCTCGCTCCCGCCGAAACGGGACTTGTGGTCGTGATCGGCGCATGTTAACCACCACGAGTTCGGTTTCGCGGATGGGGCGCGGGCGGATGCGTCGGGTCAGACCTTGCGGATCAGGACGGTCGACACGGCGTGGCTCGGGCCCTTGCGGAGCACCAGCGTCGCCCGCGAGCGGGTCGGCAGGATGTTCTCCAGGAGGTTCGGCTCGTTGATGGCGCGCCAGATCCCCGACGCCCGCGCCCGCGCCTCCTCCTCGCTGAGGTCGGCGTAGCGGTGGAAGTACGACTCCGGGTTGCTGAACGCGCCGCGCTGCAGCTTGAGGAAGCGTTCCTCGTACCAGCGGCCGATGTCGGAGGCGCGAGCGTCGACGTAAATCGTGAAGTCGAACAGGTCGCTGATGGAGAGGCCGTGCCCCGGTGCCGGCGGCTGTAGCACGTTCAGCCCCTCGACGATCAGCACGTCGGGCTGGCGAACCACGACCTGCGCGTCGGGCACGATGTCGTAGCGCAGGTGCGAATAGAACGGCGCGCGCACCTCGGCGGCCCCGCTCTTCACCTCGCTCACGAAGCGCAGCAGCGCCCGGCGGTCGTACGACTCAGGGAAGCCCTTGCGCTCCATGAGCCCGCGGCGGGCGAGCTCCGCGTTGGGGAACAGGAAGCCGTCGGTCGTCACGAGCTCCACCCGGGGGGTGCCCTCCCAGCGGCCCAGGAGCTCGCGCAGCAGCCGGGCGATGGTCGACTTGCCAACGGCGACGGATCCGGCGACGCCGATCACGAAGGGAGTCCGCGTCGGGCGCACACCGAGGAATCCGCTCGTTGCCTCGTGCAGCTGCCGGGCGCCGGCGGCGTACAGGTTCAGCAGTCTCGACAGCGGCAGGTAGACATCCGTCACCTCGGCCGGCTCAAGCGGCTCGCCGAGTCCGCGCAGCTGCGCAAGCTCCGCCTCCTGGAGCGGAAGCGGCATGGTGGGAGCGAGAGCAGCCCAGTCGGAGCGGGAGAGTTCGATGAACGGCGTGCTGTGGGCGGTGAGCGCCCGGCTCCCCACCGGCTCTGACATTTCCCCAAGCTTAGTCCGACTATCATCGATCCCATGTGTGGAATCGTGGGTTACGTCGGCAAGAGCAGCAGCATCGGTGTCCTGATGGGCGGCCTTCGTCGACTGGAATACCGCGGTTACGACTCCGCCGGGATCGCCGTGATCGACGATGACGGCCAGCTGAACACCGCCAAGCGCGCCGGCAAGCTCGCGATGCTCGCCGACGAGCTCGCCAAGCACCCGATCCCAGACGGTCACACCGGTATCGGCCACACCCGCTGGGCGACCCACGGCAGCCCCAACGACTGCAACGCGCACCCGCACCTCGGCGACGAGGGCAAGCTGGCCCTCATACACAACGGCATCATCGAGAACTTCGCGCCGCTGAAGGACGAGCTCCTGGCCGAGGGTTTCAGCTTCACGAGCGAGACCGACAGCGAGGTCGCCGCCGTGCTGCTCGGCCGCGAGTACCAGCGCACCCAGGACCTGGGCGCCTCCTTCGCCGCCGTCGTCGCCCGCCTGGAGGGCGCCTTCACGCTCCTGGCCGTGCACGAGGACGCCCCGGGCGTCGTGGTCGGCGCCCGCCGCAACTCGCCGCTGGTCATCGGCCTCGGCGAGGGGGAGAACTTCATGGGCTCCGACGTCGCCGCGTTCGTCGAGCACACGCGCCGCGCGGTGGCCGTTGGCCAGGACCAGATCGTCACCATCACGCCGGATGCCGTGGCCGTCACCGACTTCGACGGGAACCCCGTCGAGACCACCGAGTTCGACGTCGCCTGGGACGCATCCGCCTCGGAGAAGGGCGGCTGGTCGAGCTTCATGGCCAAGGAGGTCGCCGAGCAACCCGAAGCCGTCGCCAACACACTGCTCGGTCGCATCACCGACGGCGTGGTGGAGGTGCCCGAGCTCACCGAGTTCGGCGACGACGCTCTCGCGCGCATCCGTCGCATCGTCATCCTCGCCTGCGGCACCGCCGCCTACGCCGGCCAGACCGCGAAGTACGCGATCGAGAAGTGGACGCGCATCCCCGTGGACGTGGAGCTCAGCCACGAATTCCGCTACCGCGACCCCGTGATCACCGACGACACCCTGATCATCTCGATCAGCCAGTCCGGGGAGACCATGGACACCCTCATGGCCGTCAAGTACGCCCGCGAGGCCGGTGCGAAGACCATCTCGGTGTGCAACACCCAGGGCGCCACCATCCCGCGTGAGTCCGACGCCGTCGTCTACACGCACGCCGGGCCCGAGGTCGCGGTGGCCTCGACCAAGGCGTTCGTCGCGCAGATCTCCGCGCTGTACCTCTTCGGGCTGCACCTGGCCCGCGTGAAGGGAACCGTGAGCCACGACGAGCTGGTGCACTTCGCCCAGCAGCTGCAGGACGTTCCGGCCAAGATCGCCGTGACGCTCGAGAACGGCAAGGCGGTGACCGAGCTGGCCGGATGGATGGCCGACACCCGTGCGGTGCTCTTCCTCGGCCGCAACGTCGGCTTCCCCATCGCCATGGAGGGGGCGCTGAAGCTCAAGGAGCTGGCGTACATCCACGCCGAGGGCTTCGCCGCCGGCGAGCTCAAGCACGGCCCGATCGCACTCATCGAGCCCGGTCAGCCCGTGTTCGTCGTCGTGCCGAGCCCGCGCGGCTCCGCGCAGATCCACCCGAAGGTCATCTCCAACATCCAGGAGATCCGCGCCCGCGGTGCCCGCATCATCGCGATCGCCGAGCAGGGCGACGCCGCCGTGCTGCCCTACGCCGACACGGTCATCCCGATCCCGCTGGCCGACGCGCTCTTCGAGCCGCTGCTGGCGGTCGTCCCGCTGCAGATCTTCGCCATGGCGCTCGCCTCCGCGAAGGGACTCGACGTGGACCAGCCCCGCAACCTGGCCAAATCGGTCACGGTCGAATAAGCGCCGGGCGCGTGATCACCGGAATCGGGGTCGACGTGGTCGACCTCGCCCGCTTCGAGCGGCAGATCCTGCGCACCCCCCGCCTGGTTCCGCGCCTGTTCACCGAGGGGGAGCGCTCCCTGCCGGCGCACTCGCTCGCCGCCCGGTTCGCCGCCAAGGAGGCCCTGATCAAGGCGCTCGGCGACAGCGCCGGGGTGTCCTGGCAGGAGATGGAAGTGGTCTCAGGCGACGGGCGGAACCCCGAGTTCCTCCTGCACGGCCAGGCGGCGAAGGCCGTCGCCGACCGCGGCATCACCGACGTGCACCTCAGCATGACCCACGACGCGGGGGTCGCCTGCGCCTTCGTCGTGGCGGAGAACCGCTCGTGACCGGCTTCCGCGAGGCCGTCGTCGACCTCGACGCCATCGCCGCGAACGTGCGCCACCTGCGCGCCCAGGTCGGCACACCGCACACCATGGTCGTCGTCAAGGCCAACGGCTACGGACACGGCGCCGTTCCGGCCGCCACCGCCGCCCTCGTCGGGGGCGCCGACTGGCTCGGCGTCGCCGACATCGCCGAGGCCCTGGAGCTCCGCGCCGCGGGCATCGACGCCCCCATCCTCGCCTGGCTGCACGCCCCCGAGCCCGACTTCGCCGCTGCCGTCGCCGCGAACGTCGACCTCGGCCTGTCGTCGACACGCCAGCTGCGCCAGGCAACGGATGCCGCGCGCTCGGCCGGCCGCGTCGCATCCGTTCACCTGAAGCTCGACACGGGCCTCAGCCGCAACGGTGTGCCCGAGCCGGACTGGGCGACCGTGTTTGCACTCGCGGCCGAGGCCGAGCGCGACGGCCGCCTCCGGGTGTGCGGCATCTTCAGCCACCTCTCCAACGCCTCCCCGGCCGACGACGCCGAGGCCATCGCCCGCTTCGAGCGCGGGCTGGCCGCCGCCGCCGACGCCGGGCTCGCCCCCGAGCTCACCCACCTCGCTGCGACGGCCGCGGCGCTGCGCGTGCCGGAGGCCCGCTACACGATGGTGCGCCTCGGAATCGGCGCCTACGGCCTCTCGCCCTTCGACGACGCCACCTCTGCCGACCTCGGACTCGTGCCCGCGATGACCCTGCAGGGACAGCTGGCGTCGGTGCGCCGGGTGCCCGAGGGCACCGGCGTCTCGTACGACTACACCTGGCGGGCCGACTCCGACACCAGCCTCGCGCTCGTGCCGTTCGGGTACGCCGACGGCATCCCGCGCCAGGCGTCGGGCCGCGCCGAGGTCGCCCTCGACAGCGGATGCCACCCCGCCGTCGGCCGCATCGCCATGGACCAGTTCGTGGTGAACCTGGGCGGCACCCCGGCCGCGGTCGGCGACCGGGTCGTCGTGTTCGGCGACCCCGCGACGGGCGTGCCGAGCGCGACCGACTGGGCGAACGCCGCCAGCACCATCAACTACGACATCGTCACCGGCATCGGCAACCGGGTCACGCGCCGCTACACGGGAGGGGCCGCCGGATGCTGATCGCCGACCGCGACGCCATGCACCGGTTGGGCGTGGCGCTCGCCGGTGTGCTGGGCGCCGGCGACCTCGTCGTGCTCACCGGGCCGCTCGGCGCCGGGAAGACCACGCTCACGCGCGGGCTCGGGGAGGGCCTCCAGGTGCGCGGAACCGTGACCAGTCCCACCTTCGTGCTGGCGCGCACGCACCCCTCGACCACCGGCCGCCCGCCGCTCGTTCACGTCGACGCCTACCGACTGGGCAGCGCGGCCGAGCTCGACGACCTCGACATCGACTACGCCACGTCCATCGTCGTGGTCGAGTGGGGCCGCGGCATGCTCGACGGCCTCACCGACAGCTGGCTCGACATCGAGATCAGCAGGCCGGTGGGCGCCGTGACGCCCACGTTATCCGCTGTCGGCGACGCCGACCTCGACCTCGACGAGCCGCGCACGGTGACCATCATCGCCAACGGCCCGCGCTGGGCGGGCGACCCGGGCCTGCGGCGTCTGCTCGCGGATGACCCCGTGGCCGACGGAATAGGCTGAAGCGTGCTCCTCGCCATCGACACCTCCGCCGGAACGAGCGTCGCCGTGGTCGACCGCGACCGGGGCGTGATCGCCGAACGCAGCACCGCCGACACCATGCGGCACGCCGAGATCATCGGCGACGGCATCCGCGAGGCGCTCGACGAGGCCGGCGTCACGCCGCGCGACCTCTCCGGCGTCGTCGCGGGCATGGGTCCGGGCCCGTTCACCGGCCTCCGCGTCGGCATCGCCGCCGCGCGCGTCTTCGCCCTCGGCTGTGGCAAGCCGCTCCTGCCGCTTGTGAGCCACGACGCCGTCGCCTTCGGGCACTACCGCTCCGGCGGGGCCGGAGAGCTGCTCGTGGTGACGGACGCCAGGCGGCGTGAGCTGTTCTGGTCGGCCTACAGCGGATGCGACCCCGCCGGCCTCCCCGTGCGGATCGACGGCCCCGGGCTGGCCAAGCCGGCCGCGCTCGATGACGCCGCGTTCCCGCACGTCGCCCGTAAGCGGCTGGACGCGCACACCGTCTCGGCCGGCGACCTCGGAATGCTCGCCGAGCTGGGGCACCTGGCCGGCCGCCCGTTCGCCGCGAACGAGCCCCTCTACCTCCGCTCGCCCGACGTCACCGTTTCCGCCGGCCCGAAGCGGGTGGGACAGTGAGATCCCAGGGGCCAGCGAGCTGGCAGCTGCGGCACGCCACGCCGGGCGACCTCGATGCCATCATGCGCTTGGAGAACGGCACCTTCGAGAGCGACGCCTGGTCGCCGGGCATGATGGCCCGCGACCTGGCCGATCCCTCCTGCTACTACCTGGTGGCGTTCCCGCCCGACGATCCCGATACCATCGTCGCCTACGCGGGCGTCCTGGCCCCCGGCGGCGCCGAGAGCGACATCCAGACCATCGCCGTCGCCGAGGAGGCGCGGGGACACGGCCTCGGCCGCACGCTCATGCAGAGCCTCATCAGCGAAGCCCGCAAGCGGGGCGCCCGCACGGTGTTCCTCGAGGTGCGCGCGGACAATCCCGGCGCCCAGCGCCTGTACCAGCGGCTCGGGTTCGACGAGATCGGCGTGCGCCGCGGCTACTACCAGCCCGACGGCGTCGACGCCGTCGTGATGCGGCTGACCATCCCGGCCCCCGTCACCGCTCCGGCCGCGCCCGCCACCGCCGAGGAGGACCCGGCATGAACCACCACGAACCGCTTGTGCTCGGCATCGAGACGTCCTGCGACGAGACCGGGGTCGGCATCGTGCGGGGGACCACGCTCCTGGCCAACACCATCGCCTCGTCCATGGCGGAGCACGCCCGGTTCGGCGGCGTCGTACCCGAAGTCGCCGCGCGAGCGCACCTCGAGGAAATCGTCCCGGTGATCAACCAGGCGGTCGCGACCGCCGGCATCCGCCTGGCCGACGTCGACGCCGTCGCCGTCACCAGCGGACCGGGCCTCGCCGGAGCCCTGATGGTGGGCGTCGGCGCCGCGAAGGCGCTCGCCCTCGCGCTCGACACGCCCATCTACGCGGTCAACCACCTGGTCGGTCACGTCGGCGCCGACCTCCTCGACACCACCGGCTCCGGCGGCCCGCTGGAGTATCCGACCATCGCCCTGCTCGTCTCCGGCGGCCACACCTCCCTGCTGCTGGTGCGCGACCTCGTCTCCGACGTCGAACTGCTCGGCGAGACCATCGACGACGCCGCGGGGGAGGCGTTCGACAAGGTCGCCCGCGTGCTCGGCCTGCCCTACCCGGGCGGGCCCGAGATCGACAGGGCCGCGGCAGACGGCGACCCGCGCGCCATCCGCTTTCCCCGCGGCCTCAGCCTCCCCAAGGACATGGCGAAGCACCGCTACGACTTCTCCTTCTCGGGGCTCAAGACCGCGGTCGCCCGCTGGGTCGAGCAGCGAGCGGATGCCGGCGAGCCGGTTCCCGTCGCCGACGTCGCGGCCAGCTTCAGGGAGGCCGTCGTCGACGTGCTGCTCACCAAGGCCGTCGCCGCCTGCCGCGACTACGGGGTTCCCCGGCTGCTGCTCGGCGGCGGGGTGGTCGCCAACGCCCGGCTGCGGGCCGTGGCGATCGAACGAACGGATGCCGCGGGCATCGCCCTGCGCATCCCGCCGCTGTCGCTCTGCACCGACAACGGGGCCATGATCGCGGCGCTCGGCGCCCAGCTGGTCATGGCCGGCCACGCCCCGTCCACGCTCTCGTTCGGCGCGGATTCGACCCTTCCGGTGACCGATATTCAGGCATAAGATGCCGAACCATGCGGCGGCGCGATATCGTGGCGGCATGACAGACCCCAACGAGCAGCCTCGCACACCGTCGTCCGCTCCGCAGTACCAGCCCGGGGCAGGGCAGCCCGGTGCCTACGGACAGCAGTACGGGCAGGCGCCGCAGTACGGCCACCAGCCCTATGGGCAGCAGCCGTACGGGCAGCCGGGCCGGTCGGACAAGTACAACGTCCTCGCCATCGTGTCGCTGGTGTCGGCGTTCTTCATCTCGCTGGTCGCCGTCATCACCGGGCACATCGCGCTGCACCAGATCAAGCGAACCGGTGAACAGGGTCGTGCCCTCGCCATCACGGGCCTCGTCCTCGGCTACCTCGGGCTGCTCGCAGGGATCATCGTCGCGATCATCGTCATTGCCGCGATCGCCGCGCATCCCGGCTCGATCGGCAGCTACTAGAACAGAGCGCGAAAGGAAGCACAGCCATGAGCGATCCGCAGACCCCTCCCCGCGACCCGAACCAAGACCAGCCGCATAACCAGCCGCAGAATCCAGACGGCTCGGCCCCCGGCTTCCCGCCTCCGGCCGCCCCCGGCCAGCCCGCGCAGCCCGGACCATACGGGGAACCGAACCCGTACGCAGCACCGACCTATTCCGGTGCCACCGCCTACTCCAACCCGGGCCCATACCAGGGCCAGCCCGGCCCATACCAGGGTCAGCCCGGGCCGTACCCCGGCCAGCCCGGCCAGTACCCCGGCGCGCCGGCCAAGCAGCCGGTGCTCAGCATCATCTCCATGGTCGCCGGCATCCTCGGGATCGTCGGCTTCCCCGTCGTCGCGTTCATTCCGATCGTCGGCGGCGTGCTCGGCCTCTTCATCCCGGCCGCCGCCGTGGTGCTCGGCTTCCTCGGCAAGAGCAAGGAGCCGCGGGCCAAGGGGTTCTGGCTGACCGGCCTCATCACGGGCTTCGTCGGCCTCGCGCTGGCGATCCTCGACATCGTCCTGTGGAGTGTGGTCCTGGCAAACCTGCCGTATTCCACCTATTGAACCGGGTGCGGGGGCACCTGAGAGCCGGCTGACCGCCGGGAACGTCCGTCAACGCCCGGGGGGAGCGTCATGAGCAATCCGAAGGAGTCGGGGGTGCCGGGGGAGTTGCCGTACGAGTCGACGGTCACCGCGCCCACCCGCTGGGTGCCCCACGTGTACACCGAGGGGGAACTGCGGGCGGTGACGAACCGGCGCGCGCTGGCGACGGCATCCGTGGTCTTCGGCCTGCTCGGTCTGGCCGGATCGGTGTTCGGCGTCTGGGGTGCGCCCCTGTCGGCGATCGCGGTCGTGCTGGCACTCATCGCGCGTGCGACGCAGCGCTGGGCCTGGTTGCGCTGGGGCGCCGGCCTCGCGACCGGTGTCACCGGCCTCCTCCTCGCGGCCGGGTGGGTCTACTTCACCACCGCCGT
Organism: Cryobacterium tepidiphilum; assembly: GCF_003716325.1. Classification (GTDB taxonomy): domain Bacteria; phylum Actinomycetota; class Actinomycetes; order Actinomycetales; family Microbacteriaceae; genus Cryobacterium; species Cryobacterium tepidiphilum. The sequence goes on from NZ_RDSR01000006.1 coordinate 31,618, forward strand.
CGTCCCCCGCCTCTGGGTCCCCTAGTCACTCGCGCACCGGGAAGGGGGCGTCAGGGGCGGAGGCGCTCGACCAGGAGCGCGGCGCGCGCGCCGGCGACGCGGGTGAGCACGATGGTGCCCGACTGATCGCCCTTGGGACGGAGCCGGGTGCGGAGCGCGGCGGGGTCCACGTCCACGCCGCGCTTCTTGATCTCCAGCGTGCCGATCCTGCGGGCCTGCAGTGCCTGGCGCAGCTTCTTCTCATCCGCCGGCAGCACCTCGAGCACCCGGAACGCCGTCGCGAACGGGGTCTGCGTGAGCTCATCCGAGGTCAGGTAGGCGATGCCCTCGCTCAGCATCCGCGCACCCTGCGACCGGGCCAGATCGCCGATCAGCCGCGCCCGAATGACCGAGCCGTCGGGCTCGTAGAGGTATTCGCCGAGCGGCCCGACCGCCACGTCGTCGCTGTCGTCGGGGCCGGTGAGTTCGCTGCTGCCCGCCGACGAGAGCACGAGGGCAGAACGACGGATGCCGCTGCGCGCGAGCGGGCCGAACCACAGCGCCATCTCGACGAGCTGGCCGTCGACCGATACCCACTGTGCTTCGGCCTCCGCGGGGATCTGCCCACGGTCGTGTCCCGGACCGAGCTTGATGCCGGTCGGCAGGCGTGCGCCCAGCCCGAAGGCGAAGTCCAGCGAGGGGGAGTAGTCGCCCGGATCCGACAGCCGGGACGTGTTCGCGTGGCCCGCGGTGCGCCGTGCCGGATCGAGCCAGACGCCGTCGAAACCGGCGAGATCCACGCTCTCGGCGTCGGCGTGCAGCACCTGGGCGCCCGGGAACGGCGCCAGGTTGAAGCTCGCGATCGTCGCCGTCACCTCGTCGGCATCCACCGCCGTGACCGCGAGATCCATCGCCGCCATCGCCATCGCGTCGCCGCCGATTCCGCTGCCGAGGTCGGCGATGCTGTGCAGCCCCGCCCCGGTGAACCGGCCGGCGTGCAGCGCCGCCACCCGCAGCCGGGTCGCCTGCTCCAGTCCCGCTTCCGTGAACAGCATTCGATCGGCGAACTCACCGAACTTGGTACGAGCCTTCGCGCGCAGCTTTGACTGCGTGAGCACGGCGGCGACGAGGCCGGGGCCATGGCCCGCCTTGCGGAGATCCGCGACCAGGCGCACGACATCCACCGACGACTCGTAGGGCGGCAACGAGTCCAGCAGTCGCAGGCCGTCGGGGGACAGGAGCTCCACGAGCTCGGCGCGATCCATTCCGCCACGCTAACACCTGCGCCTTCTGGCACTCACGTTGCGTGAGTGCCAGAAGGGCCCTAAACTCGTGTTAGCACTCTCGACGTGAGTCTGCTAACCAAGTCTTAGTCAAGAAAGAGGTCAAACGTGTCGGTCTCCATCAAGCCGCTCGAGGATCGCATCGTCATCAAGCAGGTCGAGGCAGAGCAGACGACTGCTTCCGGTCTCGTCATTCCTGACACCGCCAAGGAGAAGCCCCAGGAGGGTGAAGTCGTCGCCGTCGGCCCCGGCCGCATCGACGACAACGGCAACCGCGTTCCGCTCGACGTTGCCGTCGGCGACAAGGTGATCTACTCGAAGTACGGCGGAACCGAGGTCAAGTTCAGCGGCGAGGACTACCTGGTGCTCTCGGCGCGCGACGTGCTCGCCGTGGTCGTTCGCTGACACGAGCTCACGCCAGAACCTGGCTCACAACCCGGGCAGCCGAGCGCTGCCCGGGTTTCGTGTTTAACCGGGCGGCCAGGCCGGCGCCGCGTGATCGGCGGCCTTCAGTCAGGGGTACGATCGACTAGTGCCAGACCCGTCCCGCCCATCACAGCCGGCGTCGGGTGCACACCACGCAGCGGTGTCGCGGTCGGGTCTTGTCTACGGACTCCTGGCCTACGGGCTCTGGGGATTCATCCCCGTCTACTTCATCGCCGTCGCGCCCACCGGCGCCTTCGAGATCGTCGCACTGCGCGTCGTGTGCTCGCTCGTGTTCTGCGTGATCCTCGTGGCGGCCACGCGCACCTTGTCCGGTCTGGTCGCGCTCCTGCGGCAGCGCCGCGTCGTGCTCGCGATGGGCCTCGCGGGCCTGATCATCTACCTCAACTGGCAGGTGTACGCCTACGGCATCCTGAGCGACCGGGTCCTCGAAGCGGCGCTCGGCTACTTCATCAACCCGATCGTGACCGTCCTCCTCGGCGTGATCTTCCTCCGCGAGCGGTTGCGCCTCGTCCAGTGGATCGCGATCGCGATCAGCGCCGTGGCGGTCGTGATCCTGGCCGTCGGTTACGGAACGCTGCCCTGGATCTCGCTCGCGCTGGCATTCACCTTCGGGATCTACGGACTCATCAAGAAGCAGGTGGGCGGGCGCGTCGACGCGGTCGGCGGACTGACGATCGAGACGGCGTGGCTCACGCCGATCGCCGTCGTCCAGCTCATCGTCGTGGGGGCAACGAGCGGCCTGACCTTCGGCCACATCAGCGGCTGGCACACCGTGCTGCTGCTGTGCTCCGGTGTCATCACCGCTGTCCCGCTGCTGTTCTTCGCGGCCGCGGCACGGCGCCTCCCGCTCACCTACATCGGCCTGCTGCAGTACCTCGCGCCCGTGCTGCAATTCGTGTTCGGGGCGTTCATCCTCGACGAGCCGATGCCGCCCGAGCGCTGGATCGGGTTCGGCCTCGTCTGGTTCGCGCTCGTGATCCTCACGGTCGACATGCTCGCGTCGGGCCGCGCGCCCCGCAAGGTCTCGCTCGAGCCCGCCACCTGAGCGTCGCCCGCATGGTGGCCCGGAGCGCGCAGTAGACTGGCCGCGCTTGGATCCGCCCCGCGGAAGCGGGGCTTCCGCCACTGCCGAGGAGGACGTGTGCAGGTCGTCATCCGGTCGCTCAACGTGCTCCGCCTGCTCGCCCGGACGTCGCGGGGCCTGAGCCTCGGCGAGATCGCCGAGAGACTCGAACTCCCCGGAGCGTCCGCCCACCGCCTGCTCGCCGTGCTGGAGGGCGAGGGTTTCGTCACGCGCTCCTCCGTCAATCGCCGGTACTTCCTCGGCCCGGCGTCGCGTGAACTCGCCGAGGCCGCCCAGCCTCGGCAGTCGCCGCTCGTCACCGCGCACCGCGCGATCGCCGATGCGAGCCGGGAGAGCGGCGAGACCGTGTTCCTGTGCGAGCTCACCCACGGGCGCGCCGTCTGTTCGGCGCTCACCGAGTCCCCGCACCCGCTCCGGCTCTTCGTGCGCGTCGGCCAGGATATGCCGCTGCACGCGGCGGCCTCCGCGCGCGTGCTCCTGGCCTGGCGCGATCAAGGCGAGGTGCGGCGGATGCTCGGGGAGCAGCCGCTCCGGACGTTCACCTCGAAGACGCCCGCGTCGACCGACGAGGTTCTCGACCACCTCAGGATCGTGCGCTCGCGCGGTTTCGACATCTGCGAGTCGGAGCTGGACGAGGACGTCTGGGCCGTGTCGGCCCCGGTGCGGACCTCGACCGACCAGGTCGTGGCATCCGTCACCCTTGCGGCCCCGGCACAGCGGCTTCATTCCGAGAAGAACCGCACGGCGGCCGTGGCGGTCATCCGGTCCGCCGCCGCTGCCATGTCCGCGGACCTCGGATGGGCCGGCGCTGCCGCCGTTTCGTAGGCCCCGCTCCGTCCCCTTGCGTCTGCCGAAGCCGGGCATTGACACGATGACGCGAGAGGCTCATCCTAGACGAGTACCTCCCCACGGAAGCGGAGCGTTCGCCACATGGAAACCGGACTCGTTGTCGACAAGGACGCCGGCGCGCTGGCGGACACCCCGCCGGGTCCCGGCGCCGCCGATCTCTCGATCGAACTCGGCGGGCTCCTGCTCACGAACCCCGTCATGCCGGCCTCGGGCTGCTTCGGGCCCGAACTCGCCCCGCTGTTCCCTCTCGCGGCCCTCGGTGCGGTCGTCACCAAGACCGTCTTCGCCGAGCACCGGGCGGGGAATCCCGCGCATCGGCTCACCGAAACGTCGTACGGCATGCTCAACAGCGTCGGCATCCCGAGCCCCGGCAGCGAGAGCTTCCGAAACGGATTGCTGCGACGCTACCAGGAGAGCGGCACGCATGTCGTCGTGAGCATCGGAGGTCTGCTCACGCCCGAGTACTACACCGTGGCCGAGGACCTGGCCGAGGAAGACATCGCCGCCTTCGAGGTGAACGTGTCGTGCCCGAACCTGGAGCGCGGCGGCCTCGCGATCGGCACGTCGCCCGAGCGGGTGGCCGAGGTCGTGGCGGGCGTGCTGGAGCGCGTCAGCAGGCCGGTGTTCGTGAAACTCACGCCCACCGTCAGCGCGATCGGTGCGGTCGCGCGGGCGGCGGAAGACGCGGGAGCGGCGGCGGTCACGGTCGCCAACAGCTTCTCGGGCATGTCGGTCAACATCCACTCGCGGGCGAGCACCCTCGGCACCGGGGCCGGCGGCTATACCGGCCCAGGGATCAAGCCCCTCGCGCTCAAGCTCGTGCGCGACGCGGCCGCGGCGGTCGACATCCCCGTGATCGGCTGCGGCGGCATCTCGACGGCAGAGGATGTCGCGGAGTTCCTGATCGCCGGGGCCACCGCCGTGCAGGTGGGTACGGCGACGTTCACGCGGCCCACGTCGATGGCGGACATCATTCGTGACCTCGGCCCACTCTGCGGCCGACTCGGCGTGAGCCGAGTGGCCGAGCTCATCGGCACCCTCGACCAGGAACCTCCGACGCGATGACCGCGCAGCCGGCCGCCGCGAACCCGCGCGAGACGTGGCGGCTCGTAAAGCTGCCGCGCAACCAACGGCCCGCACCCACCGCGGGGCCGGTGCGCGTACTCGCCCACGAGCGCCTCGGCGACCGCTACATGGCCCTCACCCTCGAGGCGCCCGCGATCGCGGCATCCGCCCAGCCGGGACAGTTCGTCATGCTGACGGCCGCCCGCGCCCACGAGAACGCGCCCGCCCTGCCACGACCCATGGCCGTGTACTCCCGCGACCCCGCGGGTGGCACGATCGAGATCCTCTACGGGGTCATCGGCGAGGGGACCCGGCAGCTGGCCGGCTTCGCGCCGGGTGAACAGATGTACGTCGTCGGGCCGCTCGGACGGTGCTTCGAGATGGGCGACTCACCAAGCGTGCTGCTCGTCGGCCGCGGCATCGGCACCTGCTCGCTGACCACCGTGGCGGAGGAGAGGGCACGCCGTGGCCTGCAGACGATCGCCGTCACGAGCGCCCGCACGCCGGGCGCCGTGATCGGGGCCGACTTCTACCGCGACCGCGGGGCGAGCGTGGTCTACGCCGTGACCGACGAGGACGGCAGCAGCGCGCCCGACTCCCTCTTCGACGTCCTCACGCGCGACTGGGACCACGCGCCGCCCGACGCGATCATGACGTGCGGTTCCGACCGGCTCACCAGGCTCTGCGAGCGGCTCGGCGCCAGGTGGGGCGCCGATCTGCAGGTGTCGGTCGAGGCGCACATGGCGTGCGGGCTCGGCTACTGCCACGGATGCGCGTCCGGCGCGCGCAGCGAGGGCGACGAGAGCCCGCTGATCTGCCAGGACGGCCCCGTCTTCTCCTGGCAGCGGGGCGCCGACCTGTCCCCGGCGGCGGCGGGCGGAGCCGACGGGCAGGCCTGACCATCCGGCCCAGGTTGCCGAGGCGGTGCCGACTCGCGTTCGCGCTCTTGCGGAGGGCGGCTAGAGTCTGGTGCTATGACAGATCTACTGCGGCACACTCCGGGGAAGGAGTCGCTCTACGCCCAGCTGCGCACAGCGGTCTTCAACGGCGAGTTCCGCCCGGGCACCATTCTCGTCGAAGCCGCGGTCGCGGAGTCGTACGGCGTGAGTCGTACGCCCGTGCGGGAGGCATTGAGGGCGCTCGAGAAGGACGGCATCCTCCAGTACCGCGGGCGCCACCTGATGGTGCGCGTCACGACGCTCGAGGAGGTCATGGAGATCTATGACTGCCGCATCGTGCTGGAAGGCACCGCCGCGGGCTGGGCGGCTCGGGCGCGGACCGACAACGACCTGGTGCTGCTCGAGCTGGCACTGAACGAGATGGTCAAGGCGGCGGACTCGTCGCCGTATGAGCAGGCCTCGGTGAACCACGCCTTCCACGATCGCCTCTGGCGGGCGAGCCACAACGCCACTCTTGTCGACCTGCTCTCCCGCCTCGAGGTGCACATCCGCCGCTACCCGGAACCGACCGTCAGCCGCCCGGGGCGGTGGACGCACGTGCTCGAGGAGCACGCCGCGATCATCGAGGCGGTGCGCAGCCAGAACGAGGAGGAGGCCGCCCGGCTGGGCCGCGAACACATGGCGATCGCCCGCGATCTCAGGCTTCGGATGGTGAGGGAGAGCCAGCCGAAATAGCCCTGCGGGAATCTTCCCGAATACCTTGACTGCCCATCGCGTACCGTTGTATACATTTAACGCAGGGATGCCCCTGGCACCACGATGGAGAGGTGAAGGTATGTTCAACGATGCACTTACGACTTCCAAGCAGCACTCGGCCAGGCGCGTGGCTTGGCGGGTCGCGGCGGTGGGCACAGCCCTCGCCCTGACCCTCACGGGTTGCTCGTCAGGCGGCGGAGACAACAGCAGCGGCAATGGTTCCAAGAACGTCAAGGTCGACGAGGTTCGGCTTGGCACGATTCTTCCGCTGACCGGTTCCACGGCACAGAACGGCAACAACTCCTTGCACGGCATCGAGCTTGCCGTCGAGCAGATCAACGCGGCCGGCGGCATCAAGTCGATGGGCGGCGCGAAGATCAAGCTGTCCACGGCGGATGCGACGAGCGACGCGGCCAAGGCGGCAAGCGCGGCCACCCAGTTCCTGTCGAAGGGCGAACCGCCCCTCGCCATCGTGGGTGCGTACGCGAGCGGCCTGACCATCACGGTGGCGCGCGTCACCGAGCGCGCCAAGGTGCCGCTGCTGAGCACCGGCTTCGCCGACGAGCTCACCCACCAGGGCTACAAGTACTTCTTCCAGCTGCCGCCGGCCTCGTCGCTCATGGGTGCCGCGCAGTTCAACTACGCGATCGACATCGCCAAGGACGCCGGCAAGAGCATCGACAAGGTCGCCATCGTCTACGCGAACAACGCGTACGGCGAATCGCAGGCGAAGGCGCTCAAGGCGCAGGCTGACAAGGCCGGCAAGACGGTCGTGCTCAACGAGGGCTATTCCCCGAACATCACCGACGCCGGCCCGATCGTCTCGAAGATCGTCGCGTCCAAGCCCGACGCCATCTACTCGATCGCCTACGTGCCGGACTCGGTGCTGCTGATGCGCGCGCTCAAGGCGCAGGGCAGTGACGTGCCGATCTTCGGCGGCACCGGCGGGTACATCACCCCCGACTTCGTCAAGGCCCTCGGCGACCAGGTGAACGACGTGTTCAGCATCACGACGAGCAACCCCGACGGCTACGGCGACATCGGTGCGGCGTACCTCAAGAAGTACGGCGAGTTCATGCCGCAGGAGGCACACGACAACGCTGCTGCCGTCTACGTCTTCGCCCAGGCGCTCGAGGAGCACCCGACGACGGACTCGACGGATCTCGCGAAGTACCTGCACGAGGGCAAGTTCGACCAGGGCGCGGCGGCTTCGATGCCCGGCGGTTTCGTCGACTTCGACGAGACCGGCGTGAACGTGAACGCCAAGCCCGTGATGGTGCAGTGGCAGAACAAGAGCCTGATCGGAGTCTGGCCCGCCGACATCGTCAAGGGCAAGCCAGTCTGGCCCGGCCAGTAGGCGCGGCGGAGTCGGATATCAATCCATGGACATCCTGAATCACGTTGCGCAATCGGTCGCGAACGGCCTGCTCATCGGAAGCGTGTATGCGCTGATCTCGGTGGGACTGACACTGATCTTCGGTGTCATGAACATCGTGAACTTCGCCCACGGCGAGTTCCTGATGGTGGGCATGTTCGGCGCCTACTTCGCCAGCACGGCGTTCGGCCTCGATCCGCTGTGGATCGCGCCGCTGATCGGCATCGCGGGATTCCTGCTGGGCGCCTTGGTGGAACGGACGATCATCGAACCGATAATCAAGGCGCCCCAGTCGGCACAGATCATCGCCACCGTGGGCCTCGGCATCATCCTGGCCAACGGGGCGGCGGCGATATTCGGCAACAACTTCCTGAGTGTGAAGACGCCCTACCAGGGCGAGACGTTCTCGCTCTTCGGCCTGCACTTCGCCGCGACCTTCGTGTACGCCGCCGCGTACGCGGTCGTCATGGCGGTGTTGCTCGCACTGTTCCTGAACAAGACCCGCTTCGGCAAGGCGATGCGGGCGACCGCGCAGAACCGCGGTGCGGCCCAGCTGCTCGGGATCGACCCCAAACGGATGTACATGGTCGCGTTCGGCCTCGGCGTGGCGCTCGTCACGCTGGCCGGCTCGGTCATCCTCCCGTACACGCTCGTCTACCCGTTCATCGGCCAGCAATACGTGCTGATCATGTTCACGGTCGTCGTGCTCGGCGGGCTCGGCTCCATCCGCGGGGCGATCATCGCGGGGCTCGTGGTAGGCGTCATCCAGTCGCTCTCCACACTCCTGCTGCCGAGCGAGCTTCAGAATCTGCCCGTGTTCATCGTCTTCTTCATCGCGCTCGTTTTGATCTCCGGGGGGGTGCTCAGTCGTGTCCGTAACGCGTCCGTCAAGCTCAAGCGCAGCTAGTTTCGTGAGGTCGCTGCCCACGTCCCGCCCCTGGCGGATCGCCTTCTACCTCGTGGCGCTCGCCGCGCTCTTCCTCGCCCCGGTGTACCTGCAGAGCAGTTACAGCGTGCGGATCCTCGTGCTCGTCTGCCTGTTCGGCGCGGCATCCACGGGGTGGAACCTCATCGGCGGCTATGCCAACCAGATCTCGCTGGGCCACACGGTCTTCTTCGGGATCGGCGCATACGCGACGGTGATCTTCCAGGGCACGCTCGGGTTGAGCCCGTGGCTGGCGATCCCGACGGGCATCGTGCTCGCCGTGATCGTGGCGCTCCTGATCGGCTGGCCGACGTTCCAGCTGTCTGGGCACTACTTCGCCCTGGCCACCCTGGCGCTGCTGCCCGTGTTCCACATCATCGCAACGTACTGGGAGGATCTCACGGGCGGGTCGGTCGGCATCTCCGTGCCGATCCTGCCGTCCGGGCTCGACACGCTGCAGTTCGACACCCCCACGCCGTTCTTCTACATCGCGGCGGTGCTGCTGGTGCTCGTCATGATCCTCGCCCGGTGGGTGCGCCAGTCGGTGCTGGGCCTGCAGCTCGACGCGATCCGGCTCAACCCGCAGGCGTCGACCCTCGCGGGGGTCAACCAGTTCCGGGCGAAGATGAAGGCGCTCGTCATGAGCGCCGCGGTGGTCGCCGTGGCCGGTTCGCTCTACGGAGCCTTCCTGCAGTTCATGGACCCCGACACCGCCTTCTCCTGGAACACGACGCTGAACCTCGTCCTGTTCGCGATGGTCGGCGGGGTGCGCTTCTGGTGGGGCCCGGCCCTCGGCGCCCTGATCCTCATTCCGTTCGGGGAGTTCGCGTCGGCCCAGCTCACCGGCAACCTCGCGGCCCTCGGCCAGCTGGCGTACGGCGTGCTGCTGATCCTGCTCGTGCTGTTCCAGCCGCGCGGCATCGGCGGACTGTTCTCGATTGTGTGGCAGAAGGCGACCGGGAGGAAACTGTGAGCGCGATACTGAGGGTTCAGGACCTCTCGCAACGCTTCGGCGGACTGCACGCATTGAAAGATGTGAGCTTCGACATCATCGACGGTGAGATCCTCGGAATCATCGGCCCGAACGGTGCCGGCAAGTCCACCTTGTTCAATGCGATCGTCGGGGTCGTCCCGCCCATCTCCGGGCACGTTTGGTTCAAGGACGAAGACCTCGTCGGGGTGCCGCCGCACGAGGTCATGGCCAAGGGCGTCGCGAAGACCTCGCAGAGCGTGCAGGTCTTCGACGAGATGAGCGTGCTCGACAACGTCGCCGTGGCGGCCCTGTTGAAGAACGACTCGATCAAGTCCGCCCGGGAGGCGGCGCGTGGTGAGCTCGAGTTCTGGGGATTGCAGTCCTTCGCCGACGTGATCGCCCAGGACCTCACCCTGGCGCAGCGCTCCACGCTCGAGCTGGCCCGCGCGATGATGCTGCATCCGGCCGTGCTGCTCGTGGACGAGGTGATGGCGGGCCTCAACGAGGTCGAGGTCGACCAGATGCTCGACCGCATGATGCAGGCCAACCGGGAACGCGGCGTGACCCTCATCGTCATCGAACACAACATGAGGGCGCTGATGCGCATCTCACACCGCATCCTGGCCCTCGACTACGGCGCGGTCATCGCCCTCGGCGAACCCGCCGAGGTCAGCAAGAACCAGCGCGTCGTGGACGCCTACCTGGGGGTGGAGTAATGGGTCTCGAGATCACCGACCTGCAGTCCGGTTACGGCAACATCGAGGTGCTGCACAAGATCTCCCTCGCAGTGGATGACGGCGACTACGTCGCCGTGGTGGGGGCGAACGGGGCCGGAAAGACGACCCTCCTGAAGTCCATCTCGGGAACGGTTCGCGCCAAGGGCGGGTCGATCGTGTTCAACGGCAACGACCTGCTCGCCAGGCCCGCGCACAAGGTGCCGCAGCTGCTGATCGCCCACGTCCCCGAAGGCCGGCAGATCTTCCCCGAGCTGAGCGTCTACGACAACCTCATGGCCGGCGCCTGGCTCGTGAAGGACAAGGACCAGCGCGCGCAGACCCTCGGCGAGGTGTACGACCTCTTCCCCCGTCTCAAGGAGCGCAGCGGCCAGATGGCCGGCACCCTCTCCGGCGGCGAGCAGCAAATGGTCGCGGTGGGCCGCGCGCTGATGCTGCGGCCCAAGCTGATCATGCTCGACGAGCCCTCCCAGGGCCTCGCGCCCAAGCTGGTCACCGAGATGTACCAACAGCTCGCCGAGGTGCACGGGCTCGGTACGAGCGTGCTCCTGGTCGAGCAGAACACCACCGCGGCCCTCAAGTACGCCAAGCGGGCGTACGTCATGGAGCAGGGCCGCATCACGATGAGCGGGTCGTCCGAGGAACTGCGCGGCAGCGAAGAGATCCGCAAAGCATATCTAGGGATATAGAAAAATGAGACTACTGGTCAAGAATGGTTCCGTCGTCACCCCGGATGGCGTGCAGGAGGTCGACGTTCTCTGCGAGAACGGCACGATCGCGGCCTTGCTCGAGCGTGGCTTCGAGGTCGACGCCGACGAAGTGGTCGACGTCACCGGCCAGCTCGTCTTCCCCGGCTTCATCGACCCGCACGTGCACTCGCGCGACCCCGGCCTCACCGAGAAGGAGGACTTCGCGCACTCCACCCTCGGCGCGCTCACCGGCGGGGTCACGACGATCCTCGAGATGCCCAACGCGATCCCGCCGGTCGACTCGGCGGACATGTTCCGCCAGCGCCGCGAGCACCATGAGCAGGTGGCCTGGGTCGACTTCGGCCTCTGGGGCATCGCGATCGGGGACAGCAACCTCGACGAGATCGGCCCGATGTTCGCGGAGGGTGCGGCGGCGGTCAAGCTGTTCTGGGGATACGCGCTGCGCAAGGACACGAAGCAGCTCGTCTACAACATGGGTGACGAGCCACCGGAGAACCTGATCCTTCCGCCCGAGAACGGCGGGGTCCTGCGGATCTTCAAGGCAGTCGCCGCCGCGGGCGGCCTGCTCGGCGTGCACTGCGAGGACCGCGACATCCTCGCGGCCAGCGAGGAGGAGCTCGGTCATCCGATCGAATCGTACGATGACCTGCTCGCCGCACGCCCCGCGATCGCCGAGGCGACCTCCATCGCGGTCGGCGCGCAGTTCTCGAAAGCGACCGGCTGCCGCTTCCATGTCGTGCACATGGCGTCTGAAGCCGGCGCCGACGTGGTGCGCGCGGCGCAGGACGAGGGCCTGCCCGTCACCGCGGAGACCTGCCCGCAATACCTGTCGCTGAGCGCCGAGGACTACGAGCGGATCGGTCCGATGATGAAGGTGTACCCGCCCATTCGTGGCGTGGAGAATCAGGAGTCGCTGTGGGAGGCGGTGAACGACGGCACGATCGTGTCGATCGGCTCTGACCACGCACCGCACACCGTCGAGGAGAAATCGCAGCCGCTTGCCACCCAGCCTGCCGGTGGGGTGGGCTGCGAGACCTTCGGCCCGGTCATGCTCGACCAGATGTTCAAGGGCGGCACGACCCCGGAGCGGTTCGCCGAGGTGATGTCGACCTCGACGGCCAAACTGTACGGACTCTACCCGCGCAAGGGCGCGATCCTGCCGGGCAGCGACGCTGACCTCACCATCGTCGATCCGGAGGCGACGTGGACGGTGCGTAACGAGGAGCTGGTCGCGAAGCAGCCGACGAGCGCCTGGAACGGCTTCGAGCTGAAGGGCATGCCGACCACGGTGATCCTTCGCGGCGAGGTGGCCATGAAGGACCGCAAGCCGGTCGGGGAACGCCGCGGCCGTTTCGTCGCCGCCCGGCACGACTCCGAGTAGCGTCATGCCAGGGAGCCTCCTCGACCACGCGGTCACCGTTTCCGCCGGCCTCGAGCTGGACAAGGTCCCGCCTGAGGCGCTGCGGCAGGCCGGTTACGTCATCGCAGACACCGTCGGGGTGAGCCGCGCGGGCGCCAGGCAGCCGGAGATGCGGCAGCTCCTCGAGCTGTCACGCGCCGAGGGCACGATCGGCGAGCGCGCCGCGGATGCTGCGGGCGGCGTCGCTTCCGGCCCGCAGCGTACGGCCACCGTGCTCTCGACGCCGACATCCGCGTCGACGCCGGCGCAGGCGGCCTTCCTGAACGCGACCGCGGGGAGCTTCCTCGAGCTCGACGAGGGCATGCGGCCCACCGGGCACCCCGCGATGCAGATCGTGCCGGCGGCGCTCGCCGTGGCCGAGAGCACGGGCGCGAGCGGCACCGAGCTGCTCCGCGCGGTGCTCGCCGGATACGAGGCGACGAGCCGCTTGTTCCGGGCGTTCCGCCTCCGCTACCCGGTGCATCCGCACGGTCACCTCGGAGCGATCGGCGGCGCCGTCGCCGTCGCGCTGCTCGAGGGCACCGACCCGGTGCGCGCGGCGCGTATCGCCGGCACCACGCCGATCCTGTCCGTGTGGGACGCGTGCTACGAGGGAGCGACCGCCCGCAATACGTGGATGGGACTGGCCGCGCAGTCCGCCGTGCGGGCATCGATGCTCGACCGTGCCGGTTTCGCGGGCTCGGCGACGGCCCTGGAGGTCGCGTTCGGCCAGATCGCCGGCGAGCTCGTGGACCGGGAGGCGCTCGAGAGTCCCCTGGATTACGGCCGGCTGGGCATCCGGAACAACTACTTCAAGCTGCACAGCGCCTGCGCGCTCTCGCACGCGGCGCTCGACGCCATGCAGCAGCTGCGCCTGCCCGCAGCGGGCGAGATCGAGAGCATCGTCGTGGAGACCGTGAGCAACAACATGAAGCTCGACCGCCAGGCGCAACCCAACGACCTGTCGGCCCGGTTCTCGCTCCCGTACGCCGTCGCCACCGCGGCGGTCGTGGGGCGGACCGACCCGGAGGCCTTCCACTACCGGCCCGACGTCGCCGAGCTCGCCAGGCGCGTCGAGGTGCGGACCGCCGACGACCTCGAGGCGAGCTGGCCGGAATCCTCCCCGGCACGGGTCACCGTGCTCACGGCCGCGGGCGTTGAGACCGCGCAGGTGCAGAACCCGCACGGCCACCACGCGGAACCCGTGACCGAGACGGAGCTTCGGGCGAAGTTCGAGGCGCTGCTGGACGACCGGCACCATGCCGCCGCGTGGTGGGAACGGCTCACGGGCCTCGGCGAGGTCGAGGACTGCTCCACGCTGTTCGGCTCGGCGAGGTGACGCCGATGCGCATCAGCCTGCTCGCGATGGGCGGCACCATCTCGACGAACGCGGGGCCGCAGGGCGCCCTGCCGACCCTCGGCGCGGACCAGCTCGCCGGCGGCGTCGCCCACGACGGCGGGAACCTCGAGATCAGCTCGCGTGACGTGCTGAAGGTATCCAGTCGCGCGGTCACCCTGCAGAACATGTGGGACCTGGCAACGGCCGTGCGCGAGGAGATCGAAGGCGGAGCGCAGGGCGTGGTCGTCACCCACGGCACCGACACCCTCGAGGAGACCGTCTACGCCCTCGCCCTCCTCCTCGACACCCCGGTGCCGGTCGTCGTGACCGGTGCCATGCGCGTTCCCGGTTCTCCCGGTGCCGACGGGCCGGCGAATCTGGCCGGCGCGATCGCGGTCGCACGCAACCCGGAGTTCGCGGCCTACGGCCCCGTCGCCGTCTTCCAGGACGAGATCCACCTCGCCCGGTGGGTGACCAAGACGCACAGCGCGCGGGTCGCCGCCTTCACGTCGCCCGCGACCGGTCCCGTCGGCCATGTGGTCGAGGATCGCGCGGTGCCGTTCGTCGGTCCGCCCCCTGCCGGCGAGCGGCTGAGCCGCATCGCCGCGCCCGACAAGCGCGTCGAGCTGCTCTGGGGAGTCGCGGGTGCGGACGGCATGGTCGTCGATGCGATCACCGATCGCATCGACGGACTCGTGGTCGCAGGCACGGGCGGCGGCCACGTCGCCCCGCCCCTGGCCGAGTCGCTCGTCCGGGCGGCCGACGGTGGCCTGCCGGTCGTGCTGGCCAGCCGGTGCGCGGACCCACAGGTGCTCGACCACACCTACGGCGGTGTCGGCTCCGAGGTGCACCTGCTCGCCGCCGGGCTGCACAGTGCAGGCACGTTGTCGGCGGTCAAGGCCAGGCTCCGGCTGGCGTTCGGTCTGGCCGCGGGAATTCCCGCCGCCGAGTTGTTTTCGAGAGGGTGAACACATGGCCGATCCAGCCAACGAGGTGTCGGTGAGCAAGGAACTCAAGTTCTACGACGAGAACCGGGTGCGGCTGAGCGACGTCGAGACGCTCGCCGAACTGCAGCAGGACATCCTCCGTGCCTCCTTCCAACGCGGTGCCGTACAGCTCGAGAGCGGCGTCGAGCAGCCCTATTTCTTCGAGAAGTACCTCATGGTCGCCCGGCCGACGATCCTGCGGCGCATCGCGCGATTCCTCGCGGCCCGCATTCCGGCCGGCACCGACCGGGTGGCCGCGCCGACGCTCGGCGCCGTCGCGATCGGCACCGCCGTGTCGCTCGAGAGTGGGTTGCCGCTCGCCATCGTGCGCAGCGGACAGGGCGACAAACGGCGCGGCCGAGCGGTCGAGGGCGGACTGCATCCGGGTGAGATCGTCGTCCTGATCGAAGACGTCGTCGTCACGGGACAACGCGCCCTGCGTGCCGTCGAGGAGCTCCGCGCCGCCGGCGTGGAGGTGGGCCTCGTCGTCAGCGTCGTCGACTGCGACCGTGGCGCCGCAGCCGAGTTCGCCAAGGCGGGCCTCGACTACGATCCGCTGTTCCGCTCATCAGTGCTGCTACCAGAGGGAGTCTCATGACCCGCGCCGATGCCGGCCGAATCGCCGCCCACCTGGAGGAACTGTCGCGGATCGGCGACGACCCACGCGGCGGCTTCTCGCGGCTGGTCTACACCGAGCCCGAACGACGGGCGCACGCCGCATTCCGAGGCTGGCTCGACGGATACGGGCTGCAGACCTCGACCGACTCGGTGGGGAACTCGTTCGGGGTGCTGCCCGGAAGTGAGGACCTGCCGTACCTGATGAGCGGCTCGCACCTCGACTCCGTCTACCAGGGCGGCAACTTCGACGGCGCAGCCGGCGTCGTCGCCGCCGTCGAGATCGCCCGCATCCTCGCCGAGGACGGGGGCCTGCGGCATCCGTTCCGGGTCGTCGCGTTCGCCGGCGAGGAGGGGGCCCGCTTCGGCGCCCCGTGCATCGGCAGCCGGCTGATGACAGGCGCGTTCTCCGAGGACACGCTCAGGCAACTGACCGACAGGGACGACGTAACGGCGTGGGATGCCGCCCGCAGCGTCGGCCTGAAACCGGAGGCCACGCACCTAGCCCGGTGGGACCCGGCCGCCGTGGCCTGCTTCGTTGAGATCCATATCGAGCAGGGTCGCGTTCTCGAGGCCAGGGACCGCCAGCTCGGTGTGGTGCACACGATCGGCGGCAGCACGCGCGTCGAGCTGACCTTCGAGGGGCGCGCGGACCATTCCGGCGCGACCCCCATGTGGCTGCGGCGCGACGCGCTCGCCGCGGCCGGCGAGTTCATCGGCGCGGTCGAGCGCCGGGCGCAGCGCCACGCGACGACCGTCGCCACCGTCGGCACCCTCGAGGTGCAGCCGGGGTCGCTCACGACGGTGCCCGGCCGCGTCGTGCTCGGCCTCGACGTGCGCGACATCGACTCCGAGCGTCAACGCGAGCTGACCGAGACCCTCCTCGACGACGCGCTGCGGATCGCGTCGGGCCGGGAAATCCAGGTGACCGCCCGGCAGCTGTCGGACCAATCGCCCGTCGTGCTGCACGGCAGCGTGCAGAACGTCCTCGCGGCCGCGGCGACACGGCAGGAACTCTCGTTCATCAGCATGGCGAGCGGGGCCAGCCACGACTCGGCCCACATCGCCAAGCAGGTGCCCACGGGGATGGTGTTCGTGCCGTGCCGGGAGGGGATCAGCCACGCCCCCGAGGAGCACGCCGAGCCCGAACACCTCGCTCAGGCGGTGGACGTCGTCGTCGACGCGTTCCGCGCCATCGACGCGGGCGCGTCGGTCTGAGGTGGCACGGTGACCGTCTACCTCGACGACGAATTCGTCGGCACACACCTCACCACGGCGGACGCTTTCGACTGCGTCGAACGCTCGTTCCGGCTCCTGGCCGACGGCTCGGCGACGAACGCTCCCCGTCGCCGGTCCCAATCCGGCACGGCGATCCTGAACGTGATGTGGGCCCTCGCCCCGACCGAGGGCGTGATGGGCGTGAAGTCCTATCCGGTCGTGCGCACCGACGTCACCCAGGGCGCCGTGCTGACCCTGCTGCTGTACTCGATGGAGACCGGAGAGCTCCTGTCGATGATGAAGGCGGACCGGCTCGGCCAGATCCGCACCGGCGCGGCGACGGCCGTCGCCACGGTCGCGATGGCAAGGCCCGAGTCGGAGGCCCTGACGATCTTCGGCACCGGCTACCAGGCCGAGAGCCAGGTGCGCTCGCTCGTAGGCGCCATGCCGCACCTTCGAACGGTGCGGGTCGTCGGGCGGAGCGTGGCGAAGCGCGACGCGTTCATCGAGAGGATGAGCGCCGAGCTCGACCTGGAGGTCGTCGCGGGCGAGCCGGAGGCCGCGGCATCCGTTGCCGACATCATCGTCACCGCGACCGGTTCGTCTGAGCCGGTGCTGCACGGCGCCTGGCTGCGCCCCGGCACCCATGTGAACGCGGTGGGCTCGAACGTGCTCACCAAGCGCGAGATCGACCGGGACGTGCTCGAGCGCGCCTCGCTCATCCTCGTCGACGACCGGGAGGTCGCCCGCGCGGACTGCGGCGACTTCGCCGCCAACGACTGGGACGTCGACTCGGCCGGGACGGTCGGCCAGCTGCTGACCGGGCGGATCCCCGGTCGCGGCTCGGCGGAGGACATCACGGTGTTCGAGTCGCAGGGGCTCGCCCTGCAGGACGTCGTCTGCGGGGCGCTGCTGATGTCGCGGGCGCGCGAGCGGGGGCTGGGCCTGCCGATCATCTGAACGCATGCGCCGCGCCCGGCGCGCCTCCGCCGCCCCGAACCCCAGCAGGCTCACCCCGCATCGTGCTACGATCCTGCGCGTCGCTATGACCCGGGCGGCACGGCTCTCTCCCGGATCGCGGCGGATCGAAGCGGATCCCAGCGGAAGGGGCGCCATGAGGGGGCACAGCAGGGGGCCCGTGAGCGGGCGCTCCCGGCCCGTGTGCGGCGTGCTGCTGGTCGTGGCGCTGGCTGCGGGGCTCAGCGGATGCTCCCGCGGTGACGCCGCAACGGCCCCGGTCACGTCTCCGGCCCCCGGCGACCTCCTGCTGAACATCGGCACCATCCTTCCCGAGACCGGGACGCTCGCCGCCCTCGGGCCCCCACAGGTCGCGGGCGTCGACCTCGCCGTGCAGGACATCAACAACGCCGCCGCTGGCCTGTTCACCACAGTGGAGCACACCGACTCCGGGGACGCGGGCGACGGGGTCGCCGCCGAATCGGCCAGCGCCCTGATCGCCGACCACGTCTCCGCCGTCATCGGCGCGGTCTCGAACGACGTGTCCCGGGCGATCGTCGAACCGCTCGCCGCCGCCGGAGTCGTGCAGGTCTCGGCGTCGAACACGGCCACGGACTTCTCCACCGTCCCCGACCACGGCTACTACTGGCGCACCGCTCCGTCCAACCTGCTACAGGGCCGCGCGCTCGCCAACCAGATCGCAGCCGACGGGGGCACACGCGTATCGATCCTGTACATGAAGGGCGAGTACGGGCTCCTCCTCGACTCGGCCATCACGACGGGCCTTCGGGCCCGCGGCGTGGACGTGGTCGGCGAACAGGCGTTCAAACCGGGAGTGAAAGACGTCACCGAACTGGTGCGCGCCGCCCTGGCGCCGAAGCCCGACGCGCTCGTCGTGGTGTCGTTCACCGAGATCGAGCCGATCGCGAAGCAACTGGCCGCGTCAGGCTTCGACTTCAACACCCTCTACGGGGTGGATGGGAACTACGGGGTGGTCGACAAGCACGAACACGACGTCGACATCGCCGGCGCCCGGTTCACCTACCCGGGCGTCATCCCCGACGAGACGTTCCAGGCGCGGCTGCAGGACCTGGCCGCCTCGCAGGGATCAACCGAGCTGACGATCTTCAGCTACGCGGCCGAAGCATACGATGCGACCACGCTCGTAGCGCTCGCCGCCCTGCAGGGTGGCGCCACCGATGGCACCACCATCCGCGACAACCTCCGCGGCGTCTCGCAAGGCGGCACCGCCTGCACCGGCTTCGCCTCGTGTGCCGCCCTCGTGAAAGACGGCGCGGACATCGACTACCAGGGCGTTTCCGGCCCCGTGGACTTCGACGCCAACGGCGACATCACGGCCGGGCGCCTCCCGGTCTACCGGTACGCAACCGGCAATCTCGCGCAGTTTCTCGACGAGGTGGCCGCGACCACCCGCTGAGTCACTCGCCCCGGCCGGTCTTCTTCTGCAGGCGATCGATCTCCTCCGACGCCTGCGCCTTCGTGAGGTCGGCGGAGATCTCCTCCCCGGCCTCGCGCGCGAGGGTGTCGAGGTAGCTTCGCTGGGCGCCCGTCATCGGCTCATCGCCGGTCGTCCACTGCTCGGGGTCCTTCGACGCGCTGTTGTCGGGGTCGTCGCCCCGGGAACCCAGTGTTTCTGTGCCGTCAGCCATGCCTTCACGCTACGCGCGGTGCGCGGTCGACGAAAGGCCGCCGATCGGGGCGCGGCCCGTGGGAATGAGGCACAGGTTCGATCGCTTAACATTGGGTATCCCAGCGATTTTCCTCGCACCGCGATCTTGAGCGCCGGCCGGCGCATGAAGGGGAGACATGGATCAGCCAGATCCGTTCGGCTTCACCGGACTCACCTATGACGATGTGCTGCTCCTCCCGGGCCACACCGACGTCATCCCGAGCGAAGCGGACACCGTCTCGCGCCTCACCCGCCGCATCAGCGTCGCCACCCCGCTGCTCTCCAGCGCGATGGACACCGTGACCGAGACCCGCATGGCCATCGCCATGGCCCGCCAGGGCGGCCTCGGGGTGCTGCACCGCAACCTCTCCATCGGCGACCAGGCCGAGCAGGTCGACATCGTCAAGCGCAGCGAGTCCGGGATGATCACGAACCCGGTGACGATCTCTCCCGACGCCACGGTCGGTGAAGTCGATGCTCTCTGCCGCCAGTTCCGCGTCAGCGGGCTGCCTGTCGTCGACAACGACGGCATCCTCGTGGGCATCATCACCAACCGTGACATGCGCTTCGTCTCCGAGACCGACAAGCACACCATGCGGGTGCGGGAGGCCATGACGAAGGCGCCGCTGATCACCGGCAAAGTCGGCATGGCGCCGACGGATGCCGTGGCCATCTTCGCGAAGCACAAGATCGAGAAGCTCCCGCTCGTCGACGATGCCGGGCGCCTCACGGGACTCATCACCGTGAAGGACTTCGACAAGTCCGAGGAACACCCCAACGCGACCAAGGACGACGGCGGCCGGCTCCGTGTCGGCGCTGCGATCGGCTTCTTCGGTGACGCGTGGCAGCGCGCCACCGCGCTGCTCGAGGCGGGCGTGGACGTGCTCGTGGTCGACACCGCGAACGGCGACAGCGCCGGCGTGCTCGACATCATCCGCCGCCTGAAGAAAGACCCGGCGTTCGCCGGCGTCGACGTCATCGGCGGCAACGTGGCCACCCGCTCCGGCGCCCAGGCGCTCGTCGAGGCCGGGGCCGACGCGATCAAGGTGGGCGTTGGCCCGGGCTCGATCTGCACGACCCGCATCGTCGCCGGGGTCGGCGTGCCTCAGATCACCGCCGTCTACGAGGCGTCCCTTGCCGCGCGCGAGGCCGGCATCCCGGTCATCGCCGACGGCGGTCTGCAGTACTCGGGTGACATCGCCAAGGCGATCGTCGCCGGTGCCGACACCGTCATGCTCGGGTCGCTCCTGGCCGGATGCGACGAGAGCCCGGGAGAGCTCGTGTTCGTCAACGGCAAGCAGTTCAAGACCTACCGCGGCATGGGCTCGCTCGGCGCGCTGCAGACCCGCGGCAGCAAGACGTCGTACTCGAAGGACCGCTACTTCCAGTCGGACGTGCCGTCCGACGACAAGCTCATCCCCGAGGGCATCGAGGGCCAGGTTCCGTACCGCGGCCCCGTCGCGGCGGTCGTCTACCAGCTCATCGGCGGCCTCCGGCAGTCCATGTTCTACGTGGGCGCGCGCACCATGAAGGACCTCAAGCAGAACGGCAAGTTCGTGCGCATCACGCCCGCCGGGCTCAAGGAATCGCACCCGCACGACGTGCAGATCGTGGTCGAGGCGCCCAACTACAAGCGCTGACCCCCACCCCGCTGCCCCCTGGCCCCTACCCCCTACCGCGGGTGCGGAGTTTCTGCCGCGTGCTGCGCGGTTGAGGCGACGAAAAGCGCGCACTCGCGGGCGGAGGCGTCAGCGGGCGGCGGCGAGGCGGGTGACCGCCTCGGTGAGCACCTCGGGCGAGCAGCCGAAGTTGAGGCGGGCGAAGCCGCGGCCGACGCTGCCGAAGGCGGGACCGGGACTCAAGGCGACCTTTGCACGCGCCTCGGCCACAACGGACGGGTCGTCGCCCCAGCCCAGGGCCCGGAGGTCGAGCCAGGCCAGGTAGCTCGCGTGCGGTTGCGCGTAGCCCACGTCGGGGAGCCGATCCCGCAGCAGCTCGGAAAGGAACGCCCGGTTGCGCTGCAGCGCGGCGACGACCTCGTCGAGCCATGGCGCGCCCTGCTCGTACGCGGCGATGTTCGCGATGAGGCCGAACTGGCTGCTGCGGAGGGCGACCTCCTCCGGCAGTGTCGTGATGCGCTCGCGCATCCGCTCGGACGCCGTGACCATGAGCGCGCACTTGAGCCCGGCGAGGTTCCAGCCCTTGCTCGCCGAGGTGACGCAGATGCCGCGCTCCGCCGCCCCGGGAACCGACAGGTAGGGCGTGAAGTGCCCGTCGCTGTGGGTGAGCGGCGCGTGCACCTCGTCGCTCACGACTGTCACGTCGTAGCGGGCGGCGAGCTCGACGACGGCCGTGAGGTCTTCCGCGCTGTGCGGATGCCCGAGCGGGTTGTGCGGGTTGCAGAGCAGGTAGGCGCGTGCCCCGGCGGCGAACGCGGCCTCCAGCCCGGGCAGGTCGAGCGACCAGCCACCGGCATCCGTTGTGTGCCCGGTGGTTTCTGAGCGGACAAGGGGCACCTCGACGACGACGCCGCCGGCCTCGGGAACCAGGTCGAAGAACGGCGGGTAGATGGGCGGATTGATCACGACGCCGTCGCCGGGGGAGATGACCTGCCGCAGGCTCTCGACGATCGCCACGCTTACATCCGTGGTGCTTGCCACCTGGCCCGGATCGACGCTCCAGCCCCACCGCGCCGACGCGAAGGCCGCGAACGCCTCGCCGAGGCGCCGGGACGGGAAGGCGTAGCCGGTGTCGGAGCGGTCGATCGCGTCATGCAGGGCGCGCGCGATCGGCTCGGCGAGCGGGAAGTCGAGCTCGGCGATGAACAACGGCAGGACGTCGTCGGGGTAGGCGCGCCACTTGATGCTGGTGCGGGTGCGGAGACGGTCGAGCGGCTGCGTGTCCATGCCTTTCATCGTGCCGCATCCGCCGCGGCGGGTCGAGTGCCCCCGCCCCGGCGCCCGATCGCCCCAGGCCCTGCTCCGAATTCAGCGCCGCTCGGCGTGTCGGCGGGGGCAGTGCCGCGGGTGGGGCAGCGACACACTCCGTTCCTGAATAACGCTCGGGTGCCAGGGGGGAAGGTGGCGAACGGATGCCGCTGACGGGCTAGGAGAGGGAGGCGGAGGGCGCGCTGAAGGGGCGTCGGCGCCTGCACCTAGACTGGTGGGCATGGAGATTGAGATCGGCCGCTCCAAGCGCGCCCGCCGCGTGTACGCCTTCGACGACATCGCGATCGTCCCCAGCCGTCGCACCCGGGACCCGGAGGACGTGTCGGTCTCCTGGACCATCGACGCCTACCAGTTCGAGGTCCCGTTCCTCGCCGCACCCATGGACTCGGTCGTCTCGCCGACGACAGCCATCATGATGGGCAAGCTCGGCGGGCTCGGGGTGCTCGACCTCGAAGGCCTGTGGACGCGCTACGAGAACCCGGAGCCGCAGCTCGCCGAGATCCGCGGGCTGCCCGACGCCCAGGCGACGGCCCGCATGCAAGAGCTCTACGCCGCCCCGATCCAGCCCGAGCTCGTCACCGCGCGCCTGGCCGAGATCCGCGCCGCCGGCGTCACCGTCGCCGGCGCGCTGTCGCCGCAGCGCACCCAGGAGCTCTACGAGACGGTCGTCGCGGCCGGCGTCGACCTGTTCGTCATCCGCGGCACCACCGTGTCGGCCGAGCACGTCTCCAAGAACCAGGAGCCGCTGAACCTCAAGAAGTTCATCTACGAGCTCGACGTTCCGGTGATCGTCGGCGGCGCGGCCACGTACACCGCCGCCCTGCACCTCATGCGCACCGGCGCGGCCGGCGTGCTCGTGGGCTTCGGCGGCGGCGCCGCGTCGACGACCCGCAAGTCGCTCGGCATCCACGCCCCCATGGCCACCGCGGTGGCGGATGTCGCGGGCGCGCGCCGGGACTACATGGACGAGTCCGGCGGTCGGTACGTGCATGTCATCGCCGACGGCGGCCTCGGCAGCTCCGGCGACATCGTGAAGGCGATCGCCTGCGGCGCCGACGCCGTGATGCTCGGCACGACGCTGGCCCGCGCAACGGATGCCCCGGGCGGCGGGTACCACTGGGGTGCCGAGGCGCACCACTCGCAGCTGCCGCGCGGCGCGCGCGTCGAGGTCGGCAGCGTCGCCCCGCTTGAGGAGATCCTCTACGGCCCGTCCCCGGTCGCCGACGGGACCGCCAACCTGGTCGGCGCCCTCCGCCGGTCGATGGCGACCACCGGCTACTCGGATCTGAAGGAATTCCAGCGGGTGGAAGTGGTTGTTGCGCCGTACCGGACCAACTAGTTAGCTTCATATCAGGACATCACATCCTCGAGATGGGAGTGGGCATGAGCAGCATCAACGCAGACGTACGGTCCGGCAAGCTGGGGCCGGAGGAGCGCAAGGCGGCCATCTCCCAGCTCAAGGAGCAGGAACTCGACATCCTCGTCGTCGGCGGCGGCATCGTCGGCGCGGGCGCCGCGCTCGACGCCGTCACCCGCGGGCTGAACGTCGGGATCCTGGAGGCCCGGGACTGGGCCTCCGGAACCTCCAGCCGCTCCTCGAAACTCGTGCACGGCGGCATCCGCTACCTGGAACAACTCGATTTCCGCCTGGTGCGCGAGGCCCTCATCGAACGCGGCCTGCTGCTGCAGCGCCTCGCCCCGCACCTCGTGAAGCCCGTGCGGTTCCTCTACCCGCTGAAGAAGCGCATCTTCGAACGGTTCTACATCGGCGCCGGCATGCTGCTGTACGACATCTTCTCCTACACCGGCGGCCGCCCGCCCGGGGTGCCGCACCACCGGCATCTATCCAAGCACCAGGTGCAGCGGCTCATCCCCAGCCTCGCGAACGATGCGTTCGTGGGTGGCATCACCTACTACGACGCGCAGGTCGACGACGCGCGCTACGTCGCCTCCCTCGTGCGCACCGCCGCCTCGTACGGCGCCTACGCCGCGAGCCGGGTGCGCGTCGAGGGGTTCATCAAGGTGGGGGAGCGGGTCGTGGGCGTCAAGGCGCACGACCTGCAAACCGACGAGCACTTCGAGGTGCGTGCCAAGCAGGTCGTGAACGCGACCGGCGTGTGGACCGACGACACCCAGCGGATGGTGGGGGAGCGCGGCACCTTCAAGGTGCGCGCCTCTAAGGGCATCCACCTGGTGGTGCCGCGCGACCGGTTCCAGTCGGCGATGGGGCTGCTGCTCCGCACCGAAAAGAGCGTGCTGTTCGTGATCCCGTGGGGCCGGCACTGGCTGGTCGGCACCACCGACACCGACTGGCACCTGGACAAGGCGCACCCCGCGGCGACCGCTGCCGACATCGACTACCTGCTCGAGCACGTCAACTCGGTGCTCGCCGTGCCGCTCACCCGGGAAGACGTCGAGGGCGTGTACGCGGGGCTCCGCCCGCTGCTCGCCGGCGAGTCGGAGCAGACCTCCAAGCTGTCGCGGGAGCACTTGGTCGGCCACTCCGTGCCGGGTCTCGTGGTGATCGCCGGTGGCAAGTGGACCACGTACCGCGTGATGGCGAAGGATGCGATCGACGCGGCCGTCGACGCCCTCGACGGCAAGATCCCCGCGTCGACCACCGAGGACATCCCGATCCTCGGCGCCGAGGGATACCAGGCGGCCTGGAACAAGCGCAGCAAGACCGCGGCGATGGTCGGCCTGCACCGGGTGCGCATCGAACACCTGCTGAACCGGTACGGCACCATGACCGACGACCTGCTGGAGCTGATCCGCGAGGACCGGTCGCTGGCCGAGCCGCTGCCGGGCGCGGACGACTACCTGGGGGCAGAAGTGGTGTACGCCGCCAGCCACGAGGGCGCCATGCACCTCGAGGACGTGCTCGCGCGTCGCACCCGCATCTCGATCGAGGCCTGGGACCGCGGCGTCTCCGCGGCTCCCGTCGCCGCGAAGCTTATGGCCCGGGTGCTCGGCTGGGACGCCGAGCGTGAGGAGCACGAGGTGGCGGTGTACCTCAAGCGTGTCGCCGCGGAACGCGCGTCGCAGCAGGAGCCCGACGACGAGTCGGCCGATCGGGTGCGCCTGGAGGCCCCCGACATCGTCACGTCCTCCTAGCCGGCGCCGCCCCTGACCACATTTCCCGGCTCTGACCACGTTTCGGCGAGCCGCGCCCGCTCCAGCGGCAGCGTTTCGCTGAAACGTGGTCACGGCGCAGTGGGTGCCGTCGTCACGCGGCCCTCGGAACGCCGTTTCGCGCCAGGAAGCCGCCGAGGATCGGCAGCGCGATCGCTGTACTCCATCCCCAGCGGCAGACCATCGGCCCGCACGCGCGCAGCCGGTCCTCGCGCTCCTTTTCATCCATCATCACCTGTGCCGTGGTGCGCCCCTGGGTGAACTCCTCACGCACGTACTTGCCGAAGCCGTCGAATTCGCCGATCCGATTGATGCTCCGCCAGAAGAAATCGACGTAGCCGATGAGGCCGCGTGCGTCGAAGAAAGGCACCTGCAGTTCCGGCAGCTGGAAGCCCAGCAGGAACATGTTCGCCCGGCTGACCGATTCGCCCGGTGAGCCGGCCAGATGTGTCGCGAACTCCACCGCTCGCCGAGCCGCGGCGCAGCCAGGTCGGCGTCCCAGCCGCGCGAGCTCACCCTCCAGCTGAGGTCGGGCGGTGAGGGGCTGACCGACCCTCGGCACGTGCATGGCCGCATCGAGCACGGCAACGGCTTCGGCAAACGGGAGGACGCGGGCGAGCGCGACCGCTGTGGCCGCCACGGAGGCCACGAGCACCCCGTCACGTTGCACCACGTCCAGGGGCGCCTGCTGCGGGTGGCGGCTCACTCCGGAACTGGAGCGACCACCGAGGGCCGCTTCCGTCGCCACATGGATGTTGGTCGGCCAGGTGTTGAAGGACGGCAAACCCCACACCGCCGCCGCCGAGAAGTGGGAGAAGACGGGCTGCTCGTCGGCGGCCGCCGCATGCGCGCGCACCGCCAGCAACCGCCTGGCACCCGGCGAGAGCAGCTGCCACTCGGCGGCCGCCACGTACGCGCCGCGTCGCAAGCGGATGACATTCCCGCGCTCCATCTCGGTCCTCAATTCGCGTTCGAGGCAGACCCGTCGCGCCTCCCTGGCGAGGATCAAGCCGCTTGCGCCGGCAAGGGTGCGGAGAACATCGAGTGCTGTGGTCGTCTGCATGCCCACGAGGTTCCCCCTGGGGTCGGGCTTCCAGCGCAAGCGGACGGAAAACGTGCGTGAATCGGGCGACGAGCGCCCTGTGGAGGACAGAATCCGTGGCCCACGCTACCTGAGCGGCCTGGCGCTACCGCTCGAGCGGGTGCGGTCCGCCGAAACGGGCGCGCTCAGACGGCTCCGGTAGACTGGGGAGACTTCCCTCAGCACCCAGGAGTCTTAGCAATGGTTGACGTTCGGCGGGTCAAACTCCCCGGTGTGGGGGTTCTCCACACGTTCGTGACGGATGACGGCGGCAAAGTTGGCGTGATCGCCCACCGCTCCGGGCACAGCGACCTCATCACCTTCGCCGACGACGAGGGCGGCCCCGACGCCAACAAGGTGTCGCTGCGGCTGAACGAAGACGAGGCGCACACGCTGGCCGAGCTGCTCGGCGGCACCCAGATCACCGAGTCGCTCACCGCCCTCGACCAGATCCCGGGCCTCTCCATCGACTGGTTCAGCGTGGACTACGAGGACCACATCGCCGGCCAGCCGCTCGGCAACCCCGCCGAGCGCGGCATCGCCGGCCTCACGGTCGTCGCGGTCGTGCGCGGGGAGTCCGCGAACCCCGCCCCCGCACCCGACTTCAAGGTGTTCCCCGGCGACACACTCGTCGTCGCCGGCTCCCCGGAGAAGGTGGCGAAGGCCTTCTCGTTCTTCCGAACCGGTGAAGTGAAGGCGAAGCCGGTCGACGCGCCGCCCGGGGGATAACAATGCAGCCCGGCGAAGACCTCATCACCCTAGGAATCCTGCTGGTCGTCGCCTACGTCGGCGGCCGAATCGGCAAGCTCATCGGGCTCCCGTCCATCCCGATCTACATGATCGTCGGGCTACTCGCGAGCCCGCACACCGGCTGGTTCCCGCTCAACTTCGAAGCAGCCGACATCGAGCTAATCGCGATCTTCGGCCTCATCCTGCTGCTGTTCAGCCTCGGTCTCGAGTTCGACCAGGAGGCCTTCTTCGGCGACGCCACGAAGCTCCTGGTCTCGGGCGGCTCCTATGTGTTGCTCAACATGGGCATCGGATTCGCTTTCGGCATCATGGTGGGCTGGGGAACCCGGGAAGCCCTCGTCATCGCCGGCATGACGGGAACGTCCTCCAGCGCGATCATCACCAAGCTGCTCATCGAGCTGCGCCGCCTCGCCAACACCGAGACCCCCATGATCCTGGGAGTCACGGTCGTCGGCGACATCTTCATCGCGATCTACCTCGCCATCGTGTCGGTGGTGCTGAGCGGAAAGACCGAGGTCTGGCCGATCGTGCTGCAGTTGTCGATCGCGTTCCTCTTTCTCGTCGTCATGTTCGCCGTCGCGCGCTGGGGCGCCCGCTGGGTGTCCCGTGTCATGCGCACCAAGGACGACGAGCTCTTCACCATCCTCTTCTTCGGCCTCGCCGTGCTGTTCGCGGGCGTGGGCGAGATCATCGGGGTCACCGACGCCATCGGAGCGTTCCTCGTCGGAGTGGTCCTCGGAGCGAGCACCTACCGCGGGCGGATCGAACGCGTCGCCGTGCCGTTGCGCGACATCTTCGCGGCCTTCTTCTTCCTCAACTTCGGCCTCGCCCTGAATGCGGGGGAGTTCGGCTCGGTCGGCGTCATCGTGCTGATCGCCGTGGTGATGACCTTCGCGCTCAACCTCCTCTCCGGCATCCTCCTGGCCCTGATCAACAAGATGGGCGTCGTCGGCGGCATCAACGCCGCCGGCATCCTGGTGAACCGCGGCGAGTTCACCCTGATCCTCGCCACGCTGTCGGTCGGCGCCGGCCTCGACCACCGGCTCCAGCCGTTCGCCGGCCTCTACGTGCTCGTGATGGCCATCCTCGGGCCCCTCTTCGCGGCAAACTCCGAGCGGATCGGCGCCTCGCTCCGCAGGCGCAAGCGCCCCGCGGCCACCCCGCGCGCACCTCGCGACCCGATGCTCGACGAGGAGATCAACCTCGTCGACGCGATCGACACGACACCGTCGGCCACGCCCTCGCGCGAGGAGGCCACTCGCGTGGCCATGCGGCGCATGACCGAGCAAGCGGGCTCACGTCCCGCTGAGCCCGAAGAACGGACCAGCGACTACTCGTGATCCGCATGATGTTGCGCCCGCGCTGGGTGCTCGCGCTCCTCCTCGCCCTGGCCATCGCGGCCGGGTTCGCCCTGCTCGGCCAGTGGCAGCTCGAGCGCGCCCTCGCCTCCGGTGCCGTGGTCGAGCGCCAGACGGAGCACGTCGTGCCGCTCTCGACTGTGCTCGCCCCCGGCAACGATGTCCACGACACGGCCATCGGGCAGAAGGTGACCGTGACCGGCCGGTATGTTCCGGGCGATGAGCAGCTCGTGCAGGGCCGCGTCAACCACGGCGACGAGGGCTTCTGGGTGGTCAGTCACCTCGTGACCGACACCGCGAGCATCCCCGTCGCCCGTGGCTGGGCCAAGGAGCGGGCCGACGCCGAGGCCGCCATGGCGACCCTCGAGGCGGATGCCGCGGCATCCGTCACCGTGACCGGCCGCTTCCTCCCCAGCGAAGCACCCGTCGTGCCGGCCGACGGCGCGGACCCGCACAGCATGAGCACCCTCTCGGTCGCCGCGCTCATCAACCTGTGGACGCCCACCGGCAGCCCCGACGTCTACCTCGGCTATGTCGTCGCCGATTCCGCCCCGGCGGGCCTCGAGACGATTTCTTCCCCGCCGCCCGAGGAACCGTTCACGCTCAACTGGCTGAACATCTTCTACGCGGCCGAGTGGGCGGTGTTCGCCGGGTTCGCCGTCTTCCTCTGGTACCGGCTCGTGAAGGACGCACTCGAGCGCGAGGAAGAGGAAGTGGCACTGCGCGAGGGACAACGCTCCCCGGCTTCGGCACCCCCGCCGGGCACGTAAACTTGAGGCATGCCCCTCGAACCCAAATCCGCCGATCTTCCGCGCATCCCCGGCGCGCTCCGGCTGTACCAGGTCGCGTCGATCATCACCGGTGTGCTCCTGCTGCTGCTCTGCGCGGAGATGGTGATCAAGTACGGCTTCCACCACGAACTCGAGCTCGGTGGACCCGCCGGCTTCCTGGCGTTCGTGCCGAACGACACCGTCACGGCGGTCAACCTCAGCACCGGCATCCTGATCGCCCACGGCTGGTTCTACGTGCTCTACCTGTTCAGTGACTTCCGGCTGTGGAGCCTGATGCGCTGGCCGTTCTCCCGCTTCATTCTCATCGCGCTGGGCGGCGTGATCCCGACCCTGTCGTTCTTCGTCGAGGCGCGTATCGCCCGCGAGGTCAGGGCTTACCTGGCCGCCCGCGAGCAGACAGAATCGGCAGCGGATGCCCCGGCGACGGGAGCACTGCGATGAGCACCGACGCGGTCACCGGAACGGACTCACTCGGCGTCGACCAGACCACCGGCGACCCGGCCGCCCAGCCCGCGGGTGACGAGCTCACGCAGCGCCCGGTGCTGGTGGTGGACTTCGGCGCGCAATACGCGCAGCTGATCGCCCGGCGGGTGCGCGAGGCATCCGTCTACTCGGAGATCGTGCCGTTCTCGGTCACGGCCGCCGAGATCGCCGCGAAGAACCCCGTCGGCATCGTGCTCTCCGGCGGACCGTCCAGCGTCTACGAGGAGGGCGCCCCGCAGCTCGACGCCGGCATCTTCGACCTCGGCGTGCCCGTTCTCGGCATCTGCTACGGCTTCCAGGTGATGGCCAGCACCCTCGGCGGGCAGGTGGCCCGCACGGGCGCCCGCGAGTACGGCTCGACCCCGGTGTCGGTGACGGATGCCGGCAACGCGCTGCTCTCCGGCCAGCCGGCCGACCAGACGGTGTGGATGAGCCACGGCGACTCGGTGGCGCAGGCGCCGGACGGCTTCACCGTCCTGGCCTCCACCTCCTCCACCCCCGTGGCCGCCTTCGCCAACGACGAGCGCCGCCTCTACGGCGTGCAGTGGCACCCGGAGGTCAAGCACTCCGAGCACGGCCAGCACGTGCTGGAGAACTTCCTGCACCGCGCCGCCGGCATCCCCGCCGACTGGAACAGCGGCAACGTGATCGCCGACCAGGTGGAGCGCATCCGCGCCCAGGTGGGCGACGGCAGGGTCATCTGCGGGCTGTCCGGCGGTGTCGACTCCGCCGTGGCGGCCGCGCTCGTGCACAAGGCCGTCGGCGACCAGCTCGTCTGCGTCTTCGTCGACCACGGCCTGCTCCGCCAGGACGAGCGCAGGCAGGTCGAAGAGGACTACGTGAAGGCCACGGGTGTGCGCCTGGTCACGATCGACGCCCGCGCGCAGTTCCTCGACGCGCTCGCCGGTGTCAGCGACCCGGAGCAGAAGCGCAAGATCATCGGGCGGGAGTTCATCCGCAGCTTCGAGCAGGCGGCCGCCGACCTGGTGCTCGAGGCGAAGTCCGAGGGCGGAGAGATCCGCTTCCTCGTGCAGGGCACCCTCTACCCCGACGTCGTCGAGTCCGGCGGCGGCAGCGGCACCGCCAACATCAAGAGCCACCACAACGTCGGCGGCCTGCCCGAAGACCTGCAGTTCGAACTCGTCGAGCCGCTACGCACCCTGTTCAAAGACGAGGTGCGCGCCATCGGCTCCCAGCTGGGCCTTCCCGAGGAGATCGTGCAGCGACAGCCGTTCCCCGGACCCGGCCTCGGCATCCGCATCGTCGGCGAGATCACGCAGGACCGCCTCGACCTGCTGCGCCAGGCCGACGCGATCGTGCGCGAGGAGCTCTCCGCCGCGGGCCTCGACCGCGACATCTGGCAGTGCCCGGTGGTGCTCCTGGCCGACGTACGTTCGGTGGGCGTGCAGGGCGACAGCCGCACCTACGGCCACCCCATCGTGCTGCGCCCGGTCTCGTCCGAAGACGCCATGACGGCGGACTGGACGCGGCTGCCCTACGACCTGCTGGCGAAGATCTCGAACCGCATCACCAACGAGGTCGCCGAGGTCAACCGTGTGGTGCTCGACGTCACGTCGAAGCCGCCGGGAACCATCGAGTGGGAGTGACGCCCGGGCTCACTGGTTGAGCCGGTAGCCGACGCCGCGCACGGTCACCAGCAGGGCCGGCCGGGCCGGGTCGGCTTCGATGCGTGAGCGGATGCGCTTGATGTGCACGTCAAGCGTCTTGGTGTCGCCGACGTAGTCGCTTCCCCAGACCCGGTCGATCAGCTGTGCGCGCGTGAGCACCCGCCCGGGGTTGCGCAGCAGGAACTCGAGAAGCTCGAACTCCTTGAGCGGCATGCTGACCTCCGTGCCGCGCACGGTCACCGTATGGCTCTCGACATCCATGCGCACCGGGCCGACCTCAAGGATCCCCGCGTCGACGGACTCGGCATCGCCCCGCCGGCGCAGCACCGCCCGGATGCGTGCCAGCAGTTCCCGGCTCGAGTACGGCTTGGTCACATAGTCGTCGGCGCCGAGTTCCAGCCCGACCACGATGTCGATCTCCGAGTCCTTCGCGGTGAGCATGATGATCGGCGTGGACGTGCGCGTGCGGAGCTCACGGCACACCTCGGTGCCGGGGATGCCGGGCAGCATGAGGTCGAGCAGCACGAGGTCCGGGCGCATCCGGTCGAATTCGGCCAGGCCGCGGGCGCCGTCGGCGGCGACGGTCACGTCGTACCCTTCGCGGCCGAGGAGGAAGGCGAGGGGGTCGCTGATCGCGGCCTCGTCCTCGATCAACAGGATGGTGCTCATGCGTCGCTCCCTGCCGTGGCTGGTTCGGCTTCGGGCAGCCTGATGGTGAACGTGGACCCGTGGCCGGGGCTCGACCACGCCCGCACGTCGCCGCCGTGGTTCTGCACGGCGTGCTTGACAATGGAGAGCCCGAGGCCTGTTCCACCCGTGCTCCGTGACCGGGCGTCGTCGACGCGGAAGAACCGTTCGAAGACGCGGTCCAGGTCGGCCGCGGGGATGCCCTCACCCTGGTCGGTCACCGTGATCTCCACCACGCCCTCCACGCGGCGCACCCCGATGCCGACCTGCGACCCGCCCGGCGAGTAACGCACCGCGTTGGAGACGAGGTTGTCCACGGCGGCGACCAGCAGCCGCTCGTCGCCGTAGACGAAGGCCTTCTTGCCGCCGCGCGCGACGATCTCGATCCGGTTTGCGTCGGCGAGCACCTGGTTGCGCTCGACCGCCGCGGCCACCACATCGCGCACCCCGACGAGCCGTGCCGTCGTGACCGAGCCGGTCGCCTGCAGCCGGGAGAGCTCGATGATGTCGCGTGTGATGCGGCTCAGCCGTTCCGACTCCGCCGTGAGCTGTTCCGCGAAACGTCGCACCTGCTCCGGTTCGTCCGAGGCGCTCTCCAGGGCCTCGGCGAGGAGGCCGATGGCGCTGATCGGCGTCTTCAGCTCATGGCTGACGTTGGCCAGGAAGTCCCGGCGCACCTCTTCCAGCCGGTGCGACTCGGTGTGGTCCTCCGCGACGAGCAGGATGTCGCGCCGCCCGACGCGGGACACCGTGACGCGCAGGTGGAGCTGCGTGTCACCGAACGGCCCCCGGGCCAAGTCGAGGTCCGTCGTCACCGGTTCCCCGCTCCCGCGCACGCCGTCGACGAGGTCCCGCAGCTGTGCGTGCACGAGGGCGTCGTTCCGCACCAACCCCATCGACAGCGCCGCGGGAGACGCCTTCCGCACGGTGTTCGACGGGTCGATCACCACGGCAGCGGATGCCAGCGCCTCCAGCACCTGCGCGACGCCGGGAGGGAGGACATTTCCCGCGAGCCGGGCCGCTTCCGACCCGCGCTCGGCGGCAACGTGCACGAGGACGACGACCACCGCGCCGACGAAGAGCCCCAGCGCCAGCGGCAGCAGCACCAACCACAGGGAATCCATAGCCCCAGAGTACTGAGCATGCGGCAGGCGCTCGCACCGCTGGTCGCGGTTTCGCCCAGAGTTCAGGCCCACGACACCAGCCGTTAACCTTCGCCCGGAATCATGAGGCACACGGCGGTTCACATCCGCTCTGCCCCCACCAGGAAGGACCACGCCATGCGTGACGTATTTCAGCAGGAGCTGCGCGAGGTGCAGGACCGGCTCGTCGAGATCGCCGAACTCGTGGTCATCTCGATCGAGAACGCCACGACGGCGTTCAACGAATCCGACGTGCGACTGGCCGACGAGGTCATTGCCGACGACGACCGCATCGACACGCTCGCACTCGCGCTCGACGAACTCGCCATCGAGATCCTGGCCCGGCAGCAGCCGGTGGCTCGCGACCTGAGGATCGTTGTCAGCACCCTGCGCATCAGCGCCTCCCTCGAGCGGATGGGCGACCTCGCCGAGCACATCGCCCAGCTGGCCCGCTACCGGTTCCCCGAGAAGGTCGTGCCGGCGAGCCTGCGCCCGACGTTCACCGAGATGGGCCGGCTCGACGTCGAGATCGCCCGCAAGCTGGCGGACCTGCTCCGCACCCAGGACGTGGACCTGGCCGAGGCCATCCGCACCGAGGACGACCGCGTCGACGAGTTGCACGCCGGGGTCTTCGCCGAGGTACTCGGCGCGAGCTGGAAGGGCGAGGCATCCGACACCGTCGACGCCACCCTCGCCAGCCGCTACCACGAGCGCTTCGCCGACCACGCCGTCTCCATCGCGAAGAAGGTGCGCTACCTGGCCACCGGCGATTGGTCATCCTCCGACGGAGCGTGATTGTCGTGCGCTGTTCACCGTCCGTTCACCCCGACGTGGGATGCCGGCCAGACACCGTGAATAGCGTCGTTGCCGGTGGAGGTCCCCACGGACACCACCGCATCACTTGCCCACGATCCCTGAAAGGGAGACTTGTGAATCACAAGCGTTACAGTGCCCCGCTCGCCATCCTCGCCCTCGGTGCCATCGCGCTCACCGGATGCGCGGCCAACGAGAGCGGAACGCCCGCCGGCGACTCCACCACGGCCGGCCTGTCCGGCACGCTCAACGGCATCGGTTCCTCCGCGCAGGGGACGGCGCAGACGGTGTGGGCGGCAGGATTCCAGACCGCGAACCCCGACGTCACCGTCAACTACGACCCCCAGGGATCGGGCGCCGGTCGCACGAGCTTCATCTCCGGGGCCGCGGACTTCGCCGGCTCGGACGCGGCACTCTCCGACGAGGAACTGGCGAAGACCTTCGCCGGCTGCGCGGCCGACAGCGGCGCGCTCGACCTGCCGGTCTACATCTCGCCGATCGCCATCGCCTACAACGTCGACGGCGTCGACGAGCTGAAGCTCGACGCACCGACCATCGCCGGGATCTTCAAGGGCACCATCACCACCTGGAACGACCCCGCCATCACGGCGCAGAACCCGGACGCCGCCCTCCCGGACGCGCGGATTACCGTCGTCCACCGGTCGGACGACTCCGGCACCACGCAGAACTTCACCGAATACCTGAGCGCCACCGCCCCGGCCGTCTGGGACGCCGCGCCTTCCCAGACCTACCCCTACAAGGTCGGAGACGCCGCGAAGGGAACCTCCGGGGTCGCCGACGCGACGCGCAACGGCAGCAACTCGATCACCTATATCGACGAGTCCGGCGCATCGGGCCTGTCGATCGCCCAGGTGAAGGTCGGTGACGAGTACGTCACGCTGAGCCCGGAAGGCGCCGCAGCGGTCGTCGCGGCGTCGCCGCTGGTCGAAGGCCGCGAGGCGAACGACCTCGCGGTCGCGATCGACCGCACCAACACCGAGAAGGGCGCCTGGCCGCTCGTGCTGGTCAGCTACCTGATCACCTGCGCCGACTACGAGGATGCCGCGAAGGCCGAGCTCGTGAAGGCTTACGCCGGTCACATCGTGAGCGACGAGAGCCAGGCCGCGGCGGCCAAGGAGGCCGGTTCGGCGCCGCTCGCGGCGGACCTGGCAAACACCGTGCGCACCGCCATCGACAGCATCAAGTAGCCCACGGACGGGCCGTGGCGCACCCGCCCACGGCCCGGCTCCTGATCAGCGGAAAGAGCAGTAGTGACGACGAACACAGCAGCCAGGACGCCCATCATGCAAAGCCGAGGCGACCGGGCCTTCTCCTCCCTGGCCCTCATCGCCGGGACGACGATCCTCGTCATCCTGGGCGCGGTGGCGCTCTTCCTCGTGGTCCAGAGCATCCCCGCGCTCGTCGCCGGTTCGGCACAGCTTCCCGGTGAAGCGGCGAACTTCTGGGCCTACGTCTGGCCGCTCGCGTTCGGGACGATCTGGGCGGCCCTGATCGCCCTGGTCATCGCGACTCCGCTCGCCATCGGCATCGCCCTCTTCATCTCGCACTACGCGCCGCGCCGGGTTGCGCAATCGCTCGGATACGTCATCGACCTGCTCGCCGCGGTGCCGTCGGTGGTCTTCGGGCTCTGGGGCATCGTCGTTCTCGCACCGTTCGTGCAGCCGTTCTACCGCGGCCTGTCCGAGAACCTCGGATGGATCCCGCTCTTCGCCGGCCCGGTGTCGGGCACCGGCCGCACCATCCTCACTGTGGCGATCGTGCTCGCGGTCATGGTCCTCCCGATCATGACGGCCATCTGCCGGGAACTGTTCCTGCAGACCCCCCGCCTCCACGAGGAGGCCGCCCTCGCCCTCGGCGCCACCCGGTGGGAGATGATCCGGATGTCGGTGCTCCCGTTCGCCCGCGCCGGGATCGTCTCGGCGCTCATGCTCGGGCTCGGGCGGGCGCTCGGTGAGACCATGGCCGTCGCCATGGTGCTGTCCCCGGCGCTGGTCGTCAACTTCTTCCTTCTCCACTCCCAGAACCCGAACACGATCGCGGCGAACATCGCGCTCCAGTTCCCCGAGGCATCCGGTGTCGGGGTCAACGCGCTGATCGCCTCCGGCCTCGTGCTGTTCGTGGTCACGCTCCTCGTCAACATGCTCGCCCGGTTCATCGTCGGCCGCCGCCGGGCCTTCTCGGGAGCGAACTGATGACCGCACTCACCGCATCCACTGCCAACTCGTTCAGCGCCGGGCGCCTGCCGCGCGGCAGCGCCTGGTGGCTGCTCGTGGCATCCTGGCTGGTCGTCTCGGCGGTGTTCGCGCTGCTCGCCGTCGCCGACCCGGCGGCCGGGTTCAACCCGGTCGGCGCGGTCTTTTTCGGCACCGTTCTCTTCGACCTGCTGCTGTTCGTGCTCTCCCTGCTCGTGGAGGGCAGGCGGCGCGCGGTCGACCGGCTGATCACGTCGCTCGTGGCGACCGCGTTCATCATCGCGCTGCTGCCGCTGGTGTCGCTGGTCTGGACCGTGCTGCAGAACGGCGGCGCGCGCATGATCGCACCCAGCTTCTTCACCGAGTCGATGCGCAACATCATCGGACCCGGCGGGGGAGGGCTGCACGCGCTCGTCGGCACGTTGGAGATCACCGGGATGGCCGCGCTCATCTCCGTGCCGATCGGACTGCTCACCTCGATCTACCTCGTCGAGTACGGCCGTGGCGCGCTGGCGCGCAGCATCACCTTCTTCGTCGATGTCATGATGGGCATCCCCTCCATCGTCGCCGGCCTCTTCGCGTACGCCCTCTTCGCCCTGCTGTTCCAGGACCCGGGCATCCGCAGCGGGTTCATCGGCTCGATCGCCCTCTCGGTGCTGATGATCCCGGTGGTCGTGCGCTCCAGCGAGGAGATCCTCCGCCTGGTGCCGAACGAACTGCGTGAGGCGTCGCTGGCCCTCGGCGTGCCGAAGTGGCTCACCGTGGTGAAAGTCGTGCTGCCCACGTCGCTCGCCGGCCTCACCACCGGCGTCATGCTCGCCGTCGCGCGCGTGATCGGCGAGACGGCGCCGCTTCTCATCGTCGCCGGCTTCACCGCCAGCATGAACTACAACCTGTTCGACGGTCGGATGATGACCCTGCCCGTCTTCGCCTACACCCAGTACGCGAACCAGGGACCTGACCCGGCGTCGTTCCTCGGTCGCGCCTGGGCATCCGCTCTCGCGCTCATTGCGATCGTGATGCTGCTGAACCTCGCCGGCCGAGTCATCGCATCCGCTTTCGCCCCGAAAACCCACCGCTGACCCGAGGAGCCCCGTGTCGAAACGCATCGAAGTCCGTGACCTGAACGTCTATTACCGGTCGTTCCTGGCCGTCGAGGACGTCTCGCTCGCCATCGAGCCGCGCACCGTGACCGCCCTGATCGGGCCGAGCGGATGCGGGAAGTCGACCTTCCTCCGCACGCTCAACCGCATGCACGAGGTGATCCCCGGCGCCCGCGTCGAGGGTGAGGTGCTGGTCGACGGCGACAACCTCTACGCCGCCGGGGTGGACCCGGTGCTGGTGCGCCGGCAGGTGGGCATGGTCTTCCAGCGCCCGAACCCGTTCCCGACCATGTCGATCCGCGACAACGTGCTGGCCGGGGTGAAGCTCAACAACCGGCGGATGCCCAAGGGCGACGCCGACGCGCTCGTGGAGCGATCGCTCGGCCACGCGAATCTGTGGAACGAGGTGAAGGACCGCCTCGGCGAGCCGGGATCGGGCCTCTCCGGCGGCCAGCAGCAGCGCCTGTGCATCGCCCGCGCCATCGCAGTCTCGCCCGACGTGCTGCTGATGGACGAGCCGTGCTCGGCGCTCGACCCGATCTCCACGCTCGCGATCGAAGACCTCATCGAGGAGCTCAAGCAGGACTACACGATCGTGATCGTGACCCACAACATGCAGCAGGCATCCCGCGTCTCCGACCGCACCGCGTTCTTCAACATCGCCGGCACCGGAAAGCCCGGCAAGCTCATCGAGTACGACGACACCCGCACCATGTTCTCCAACCCCCGCGTGCAGGCCACCGAGGACTACGTGAGCGGCCGCTTCGGCTGAGTCGCTGCGTTCGCTCACGTCCCGGACCGCGGCGCGCGAATAGGATGTGATCCTGAACATGAGTCTCTGTCGCCTTGAGGGGTGCCGGAGCGCTAACGAGTGGGCACTGATGAACTGGCGAACCCGGGCGGCTTCATCTGGAAAGCAATTCCCACTCACGGAAAGCCGGCCTCTTGTTCACCATCGCAGCGATCCTCGTAGTCGTGAGTTTGTTGACCCTGTCGACGTCGCCGTGGGTTTTCCCGCTTCTTGTGTCACTCGCCGTTGCCATGGCGCTCTTCGCGATCACGATGGCATTGGTCATACGCCGATACGCGCCGTAGTCGGGCGTCGATAGCGGCGCATCCCGAGTTCGGAGGCAAAAAGAAGGCCGGCCCCGAGGGGCCGGCCTTCTTCACGCGAGGGTTGTCTACCGGCGGGACAGGGCGAAGAGGCGCAGCAGTTCCACGTACAGCCAAATGACCGTCACCATGATGCCGAAGGCGCCCGACCAGCCGTAGACACGCGGGGCCCGGTTCTGCACACCGCGCTGGATGGAGTCGAAGTCGAGCACCAGCGAGTAGGCCGCCATGATCACGGCCAGAACGCCGATGACGACGCCGAACGGGATGCCGGTTCCGAAGAAGTCAGCGCTGCGCAGGCCGAAGGCGTTGTCTGTCACGCCGAAGGCCATCATGCCCACGTTCACGAGCGAGAACACCACGTAGCCGATCATGGCGATCATGAACACCTTGGTGGCCCGCTTCGAGGCGCGGATCTTTCCGCTCGCGAACAGGGCGAGCGTGACGCCCACGACCACGACCGTGGCCAGTGTGGCCTGCAGCACGACGCCGGGGTAGATCCGCTCGAAGATCATCGAGATGCCGCCGATGAACAGGCCTTCCACGGCGGCGTACGCGAGCACCAGGCCCGGCGACGGCTGCTTCTTGAAGATGTTCACCATGGCCAGCACGAAGCCGACGATGGCGGCCAGGATCGGGAGGAAACCGAACGTGGGCGTGAGGATCCACGAGGCGACCGCCGCGACGACGAGAATGCCGAAGCTCAGCGCCGTCTTCGCGATGGTGTCCTCGTAGCTCATCCGGCCGGTGTCCTGCGACCCGGCGGCCGGCGCGTTGTAGAGGTCGTTCAGCTCAGAGTCGGACAGCGTGCGGGTGGCGGCAGCGCTGCCGGGAGCGGCGAACGCGGGGTTTCGGGAGAATGCGGGATTCGTGCTTGCCATGGTTGTCTCACAGTCAGCTTGGTAGGCGGGCACCGGGTTGTCGGTACACACTCAATCTAGCGGAGATCGCATAACGATTGGCTGGGCATCCGGCTATAAAAATGCTGGTTACGGATGCCGTCGGCGGCCTGTCGGCGCCGCCCGCGCCGGGTTGGGGCGGGGTTCAGCGCTGGGCGTCGATCGTGCGCGGGGCGAGCAGCTCGTCGTGCCCCAGCATCCGCCACACCGTGGTCGTGAGCGCGGGGTGCTCGAGGGCGATCTGCCGAAGCACCCGGTACTCGCGCGTGGGCGAGGGATGCTGGCCGCCATTGGCGTTGATGGCGTCGGCGCGAAGCAGGTAGACCACCAGTTCGTCGACCGTCGGGAGCTCCTCCATGAACGCCCACGGGTCTTCGCCGGCGAGCAGGCGCTCGTGGATGACCGTGTCGAGCTCCTGATGGGCTTCGGCACGCAGCACCTCGAGGCTGGCCTTGCCTCGGGGTGCATCGGGATTCACGGTCACCCTCCGACCCTACGTCGAGCCTTTCGCATTCCTCAATCCGCTCGCCGCGACTCGCACGACCTTGTCAGGCCCCTCACTCACGAGCCTTGGCCGGCCGGCCGGCCGGCACGTGCACGTGCATAACTCCTTCGATCGGCGAATCGTCGCGTCCCGCATCTGGATGTTTTCGCCGCTGGTGCACATCGCCGAGCTCGTTCTGAAGGAGTTGCGCGCAGGTGCACGGCGAGGCGAGACGAGAGGGCTTCTGGTTCTGGCGCATCTTCGGGGTCCATAGGGCTGACTGAACATCCGCGGGTTGTGTATAGTGTGTGTATGGCTCGGCTGAACGTTCATGTGCCCGATGAGCTCGCCAAGCGGGCACGGGAGCGAGGTCTTAATGTTTCTGCGCTGACGCAGGAGGCCATCCGGAGCGAGTTGGAGCGCCACGCGGTCGACGCATGGCTCGACGACCTGCCTAGGCACACGCCACGCATCTCGCACGAAGCGGCACTGGACGCCTTGCATGCGGCGCGAGACGAGTTCGGGGAGAGCGCCACACATGGCTGATGTCGTCGTGGTCGACGCCTCGGTGCTTGTGGACCTGCTCGCCGACACCACGCATGCGGCCGCGGCCGCAGCCCGATTGCGCGGCATGGAACTCCACGCCCCGGCTCACTGCGATGCCGAGGTTCTCTCCGCACTCGGCCGGCTTCATCGTGCGGGTCTCCTCTCGGTCGAAGCAGTGGACGAGGCGCTCGAGCGCCTGCGAAAACTCCCCATGACCCGCCACCTGGTGATGGACCTACTGGCGGGGGCCTGGGAGCGCCGTGGCGACATCCGGCTTGTCGACGCCCTCTACGTCTCGCTCGCCGTTCGCTTGGGTGCGCCACTGCTGACGACCGACCTTCGACTGGCGAGGGCCTGGGACGGGGCCGAGGCGGTCGGCGCCTCGGAGGGCGATGTCAGGGGCAGCGATTACACTTGAGAGCGATATGACGACGCTCTTCGGCCCGGACCAGACCACCGCGAACGGAGTCTCCGGAGCGCCCGTGATCGTGCAGGAATCCGGGCGCGAACGCGGATCCGGTTACTCGCGCAGCTCGCTGCTCGACGGGCTCAACCCGCAGCAGCTCGAAGCGGTGGAATACCGCGGTCAGGCGCTGCTCATCATCGCCGGCGCCGGCTCAGGCAAGACCAGCGTGCTCACCCGCCGCGTCGCCAGCCTGCTCGAAAGCCGCGAGGCCTGGCCGAGCCAGATCCTCGCCATCACGTTCACCAACAAGGCCGCCGCCGAGATGCGCGAGCGCGTGGTCGCGCTCGTCGGCGACCATGCCAGGGGCATGTGGATCTCCACCTTCCACTCCGCGTGCGTGCGCATCCTCCGCGCTGAGGCCGAGCGGGCCGGCCTCAGCAGCACCTTCAGCATCTACGACTCCTCCGACACCCGCGTCACCCTGAAGCGCATCATCAAGGGCCTCGACGCCGACACCCTCGGCTTCACCCCGGCGAACGTGTCGGCCAAGATCTCCAAGCTCAAGAACGAGCTGGCGGATGTCGACAGTTACGCCCGCAATGCGAACATGAGCGACCCGCAGGAGGTCATGTTCGTCGAGATCTTCCGGCAGTACACGCAGCGGCTGCGCGCGGCCAGCGCCCTCGACTTCGACGATCTCATCGGCGAGACGGTCTATCTTTTCCGCGCCTTCCCCCGCGTGGCCGCGCTGTACCGGCGCCGGTTCCGGCACGTCCTCGTCGACGAATACCAGGACACCAACCACGCCCAGTACGCGTTGGTGCGGGAGCTCACCCGGCCCGTCGACGCGGAGCTCGCCGACGAACTCGAGGCGCAGGGGCTGCATGTGCGGAACGTGCAGGACTCCACCGGGGCGATCCCCGGGGCATCGCTCACGGTCGTCGGCGACTCCGACCAGTCGATCTACGCGTTCCGTGGCGCCGACATCCGCAATATCAGCGAGTTCGAACGCGACTTCCCGGGCGCGAAGGTGGTGCTGCTCGAGCAGAACTACCGCTCCACGCAGAACATCCTCTCCGCCGCGAACGCCGTGATCGGCAACAACTTCGACCGCAAGGAGAAGAAGCTGTGGACCGCCGGCGGCGACGGCGAGAAGATCGTCGGCTTCACCGGCTACTCCGGCCACGATGAGGCCCAGTTCGTCGCCGATGAGATCGAGGCACTGCACCAGGCCGGCACCGACTACCGCGACATCGCCGTGTTCTACCGCACCAACGCTCAGACGCGTGCCCTGGAGGAGATCCTCGTGCGGGCGGCTGTGCCGTACCGGGTGGTCGGCGGCACCAAGTTCTACGAGCGCGCCGAGATCAAGGATGCGATGGCCTACCTGATCGCCGTCGCCAACCCCGAC
Source organism: Cryobacterium tepidiphilum (assembly GCF_003716325.1). Lineage (GTDB taxonomy): Bacteria > Actinomycetota > Actinomycetes > Actinomycetales > Microbacteriaceae > Cryobacterium > Cryobacterium tepidiphilum. Next base: position 73,889 of record NZ_RDSR01000006.1, read on the forward strand.
GACGAGCTGGCGCTCCGGCGCATCCTGAACACCCCCAAGCGCGGCATCGGCCCTGCCACCGAGACCCAGCTCGGAAGCTTCGCGGCCGACAACGGCATCAGCTACCGGCAGGCGATGCGGGATGCCGCCGCGCTCGGGCTCGGCCCGAAGGTGACCAACGCGATTCTGCAGCTGGCCCGACTCCTCGACGAGGCGGCGCTCATGCTCGACCCGGCGAGCCCGGCCGGCGCGGCGAGCGTCTCCGACGTGCTCACCTTCCTGCTCGAGGGGAGCACCCTGCTGAGCGTGCTGCGCAGCAGCCGCGACCCACAAGACGAAGCGCGCGCCGAGAACATCGAGGAGCTCGTGGCGCAGACCAAGGACTTCACGCGGGAGAACCCCGACGCGGGTCTTGTCGACTTCCTCACCCAGGTCTCACTCGTGGCCGCCGCCGACGACCTCGACGACGCCTCCGGAACCGTGTCGCTCATGACCCTGCACACCGCGAAGGGACTGGAGTACAACGCCGTGTTCCTCACCGGCGTGGAAGAGGGACTGCTGCCGCACCAGATGTCGGCACACGAGCCCGGCGGCCCGGCCGAGGAGCGGCGCCTGTTCTACGTGGGAATCACCCGTGCGAAAAAGCGGCTCTACCTCTCCCTGGCGATGACACGGGCCCAGTTCGGTGACATCAACGTGGCCATGCCGAGCCGGTACCTGCAGGAGATCCCCGCCGACCTCATCGACTGGCGGCAGTCGCCGGGCATGGCGAACTCTCGCGGCGGCACGCAGTCGCGCGCGCTGAACGCCCGCCGCGACGGGTACGGCAAGCGCGAGCAGCAGGGCCTGCCGCCAGCCCCGAAGCCGAAGACCGAGTGGGCCAACCGGGTCACCGCGCAGGTGCGCGATAACGGTGACCTCACCCTGGAACCCGGCGACCGCATCCGTCACGTCGACTTCGGCGACGGCCGCGTGAACCAGGTCACCGGTGAGGGCACCAAGCGCATCGCCCACGTGCTGTTCGACTCGGCGGGCGCGAAGAAGCTCCTGATCAAGATCGCTCCCATCGAGAAACTCTGATGAGTAGCCGGCAGGACGACGAGCGCACGTCGCCGGAAAGCCTGCTGGACCGCATCCGCTCCCTGCGCGCCCTCGACATCGAAGTCGCGTCGAGGGCTGCGCTGGCGGCCGTCGTCCCGCTCGTGGTGCTGATCGCGATCGGGCACATCGAGTGGGCGCCCTACGCGTCGTTCGGCGCGATGACCGCGCTCTACGGGCGCAGCGAGCCGTACCGGATCCGGGCGCGCACGGTCACGGTCGCGGCCGTCGCGCTGGTGGCCAGCATCGCGCTCGGCATCGCGACGGCGCTCGCGTCGCCGTCGCTCATCGTGCTGGCTGCCGGGCTCATCGTCGTCATCGTGGCCGGCATCCTGCTGTCTGCGACCGCGGGCCTGTTCCCGCCGACACCGATCTTCTTCGTCTTCGCCTACACCGTATGCGCGCAGGTGCCGACCCGGGCCGCCGACGTCGGCCTGTTGCTCGCCGTCGCCGCGGCATCCGCTGCCTTCGCCTGGCTGCTGACCATGTCGGGCTGGGCGGTGCGGCGCGTGGTGGGGGAGCGGTCGGCGGACTGGTTCAAGGGCCTGCCGCGGCGGGGCGTCGTGAACCCGGTCGCCTACCGTGACGCCGAGGTGTGGCGCACCATCGCGCAGAACGTCGTGGGCGTGCTCATCGCGGGGGCTCTGGCGACGCTCGTGGGGATCGGCCACTCCTACTGGGCGGTCGTGAGCGTCGTGGCCGTGCTGCCGCCGCCCGGCGCCCGGCACTCCACGTCGCGGGCCTGGCACCGCATCATCGGCACCCTGCTCGGGGTCGTCGTGACCGGGCTGATCCTCCTCCCTGCTCCGCCGTTGGCCGTGCTCATCGTGGTCATCGGGATCGGCCAGTTCGGCGCCGAGATTCTCGTGGGCCGGCACTACGGCGCCGCCCTGCTGTTCATCACGCCGCTGGCGCTCACGGTGTCGCGGCTCGCCAGCCCGGTGCCGGTGTCCACACTGCTCTTCGACCGGGCCGTGGAGACCGCGCTCGGCGGCGGCATCGCGATCCTCATCGTGCTGTTCGCCCGCGCGCGCGCCGACCGCCGGGAGCGAGGCGCCGCCGGCATGCCCGCGTGAGCGTTCGCCCGGCAGGGTTGTCGGCACCCGGCGCCCGGCGTACCGTGGCGGGCAAGACATCGACATGAGGAGGCTGCACCATGGCGAGTGACCCTGATGGACTGTGGCCCAGGCTGGCCGACGAAGACATCGACGCCCCCGACGAGGAGCGCGAGGTGGATGACGTGGACGCGCCCGTCGACGAGGAAGCGGTCGTGGACCTCGACGAGCACCCGCGCATCGACGCCGACGACCGGCCGGTGGACATCGGCGACCGTGACGACGACGCCGACGAGCGCGTCGACGAGGACGAGCGCACCGGAGAGATCGACCTCGGCGACGAGGTGGTCTGACGCGGCCCCGCGAAACCGGAGTTGTGGTCGCAATGGCGCGGATAACGACCACAAGTCACGACTCGCGGTGAGGGCGGGCTACACCGAGACGCCGATGAGCGCGCCGATCGCGTAGGTCACCGCGAGCGCGAGCACGCCGCCGCTGACGACACGGGTGATCGCACGCGCCTTGCCGCTACCGCCGAGGTGGGCGCTCAGCCACCCGGTGATCACCAGGGCCGCCAGAACCGCGAGGAACGTCGCGGGGAGACGCCACGCCGGCGGCGGCAGCAGCACCGCGAGCAGCGGCAGTAGCGCCCCGATCGTGAACGACAGAGCGGATGCCAGTGCCGCATGCCAGGGATTCGACACGTCGTCCGCGTCGATGTGCAGTTCCGCCTCGAGGTGTGCGGCAAGGGCGTCGTGCTCGGTGAGTTCGAGGGCGACCTGCTTCGCCGTCTGCGGGGTCAAGCCCTTCGCCTCGTAGAAGCCCGCGAGCTCGGCGAGCTCCTGCTCGGGCATGCTCGCGAGCTCCTCGCGCTCCCGTGCGATCAGGGCGCGCTCGGTGTCGCGCTGACTCGACACCGAAACGTACTCCCCGAGGGCCATCGAGATGGCACCCGCGAGGAGGCTCGCGATGCCGGCGATCAGGATCGTGGCCGTATCGGAGGTGGCGGCCGCAACGCCGACGACAAGGGCTGCGACCGAGACGATGCCGTCGTTCGCGCCCAGAACCCCGGCGCGCAGCCAATTCAACCGCGCGTTGAGGCCGGTGGCGTGCGGCTCCGCAGCGTGGACCAGTTCGCTCATGTGATGAGCCAACCACGCGCGCGACGGCTCTGCCAGCAAGGTTTGGCTGTCCTACATTACGCGGCCCCGTCGCATCCGCACGCGGCCCCAAGCGTCTCGCGGTAGAGTTTAGACGGCCAGTTGTCTTGACGTCGAGCTAAATCCGGCACCGGCGGCTGTGCCCTTCACCCCCCATGCACGAACGCCATAGACGCGGATTGGAAGAGCAGCGTGGATCTCTACGAGTACCAGGCCAGAGACCTGTTTGAACAGTATGGAGTACCGGTCCTCCCGGGCATCATCGCCGACACACCGGAGGAGGTGCGTGCGGCTGCCGAGAAGATCGGTGGCGTCGTCGTGGTCAAAGCCCAGGTCAAGGTCGGCGGGCGCGGCAAGGCCGGCGGCGTGAAGGTCGCGAAGACGCCCGATGAGGCGGAAGAAGCCGCCAAGGCCATCCTCGGCCTCGACATCAAGGGCCACACCGTGGGCCGAGTCATGGTCGCCGGCGGCGCACGCATCGCGCAGGAGTTCTACTTCTCGGTGCTGCTCGACCGCGCCAACCGCTCGTACCTCTCGCTCACGAGCGTCGAGGGCGGCATGGAGATCGAGCAGCTCGCGGTGGAGAAGCCCGAGGCCCTCGCCCGCATCGAGGTCGACCCCATCACGGGCATCGACAACGACAAGGCACGCGAGATCGCGACCGCGGCCGGCTTCCCGGCCGAGCTCGTCGACAAGGTAGCGGATGTCTTCGTCAAGCTTTACGCGGTCTACACCGGTGAAGACGCCACCCTGGTCGAGGTCAACCCGCTCGTTCTCACCGAAGAAGGCGACATCATCGCCCTCGACGGCAAGGTCACCCTCGACGAGAACGCCGGCTTCCGCCACCCGAACCACGCCGAGCTGGAAGACGCCGCTGCCGCCGACCCGCTCGAGGCGAAGGCCAAGGAGAACGACCTCAACTACGTCAAGCTCGACGGCTCCGTCGGCGTCATCGGCAACGGCGCGGGCCTCGTCATGTCGACGCTCGACGTCGTCGCCTACGCGGGTGAGAACCACGGCGGCGTCAAGCCGGCCAACTTCCTCGACATCGGCGGCGGAGCATCCGCTGCGGTCATGGCCGCCGGCCTCGACGTCATTCTCGGCGACGAGCAGGTGAAGTCGGTGTTCGTCAACGTCTTCGGCGGCATCACCGCCTGCGACGCGGTCGCGAACGGCATCGTCGGAGCGCTCGAGTCGCTCGGCGACTCCGCCAACAAGCCGCTGGTCGTGCGCCTCGACGGCAACAAGGTCGACGAGGGCCGCCGCATCCTGACCGAGGCCAATCACCCGCTGGTGACCCTGGCCGCCACCATGGACGAGGGCGCCGCGAAGGCCGCCGAGCTCGCCAACGCAGCGAAGTAAGGGAATCCGAGAATGTCAATCTTCCTCAACAAGGACTCCAAGGTCATCGTGCAGGGCATCACCGGCGGTGAGGGCACCAAGCACACCGCCCTCATGCTGAAGGCCGGCACCCAGGTCGTGGGCGGCGTCAACGCCCGCAAGGCCGGCACCACCGTGACACACGGCGACGTCGAACTGCCCGTGTTCGGAACGGTCGCCGAGGCGATCGAGAAGACCGGCGCGGATGTCTCCATCGCGTTCGTGCCTCCGGCGTTCACCAAGGACGCCGTGATCGAGGCCATCGACGCCGAGATCCCGCTGCTCGTCATCATCACCGAGGGCGTTCCCGTGCAGGACTCCGCCGTGTTCTGGGCGTACGCCCAGGAGAAGGGCAACAAGACCCGCATCATCGGGCCGAACTGCCCCGGCATCATCACGCCCGGTGAGTCGCTGGTGGGCATCACCCCCGCCAACATCACCGGCAAGGGCCCGGTCGGCCTCGTCTCCAAGAGCGGCACCCTGACCTATCAGATGATGTACGAGCTGCGCGACCTCGGTTTCTCGACCGCCATCGGCATCGGCGGCGACCCGATCATCGGCACGACGCACATCGACGCGCTGGCCGCGTTCGAAGCCGACCCGGAGACCAAGGCGATCGTGATGATCGGCGAGATCGGCGGCGACGCCGAGGAGCGTGCCGCGGACTTCATCAAGGCCAACATCACCAAGCCCGTCGTGGGCTACGTCGCCGGCTTCACGGCGCCCGAGGGCAAGACCATGGGCCACGCCGGCGCCATCGTCTCCGGCTCGGCCGGAACGGCGCAGGCCAAGAAGGAGGCCCTTGAGGCCGCCGGTGTCAAGGTCGGCAAGACACCGAGCGAGACGGCCAGCCTGCTCCGCGAGGTCATCGCCGGGCTGTAGCAGACGCATCCGTTCGAAGGGCCCGCCGCGAACTGGCGGGCCCTTCGTCGATTCGGAGGCTTCCAAGGCGGCATGGATGAGGCGGCATACTGGAGTCATGGACCTCAACTTCTTCTTCCACGCGTTCCTCGTCACGTTCGGGGTGATCGGCCTGATCCTCGGCGGGGCCGCGGCGGTCTCGCTCGTCAGGGGCCCCTACCGCGACGGCAAGTAGTTCCCGGCCGCGCGGGGCGGCTCCGGTTCATGGTGCGGGTGCACCGGTAGGCTCGGAGGCCGATGAACCGCATAACCACCGTCCTGCTCGCCGCCCTCGAGGGGCTCATCGTCGCCGCCATCGGCCTCGGCGTGGCGCTCGTGCCCCTCACCATCCTCTGGGCGGCGCAGTTCAACCTCGCCATCGACTGGTTCGTGTTCTGGCGCGCCGCGGTCGACGTCTGGCTGCTGGGCAACGGCGCCGACCTCACGGTGCACCTGGGCGACCCCGTGGTCGGCACGCTGGGACTGCCCGCCGCGGGCGCTCCGTTCCCCATCACCATCGCGCTGCTCGGCTTCGCCGCGCTCGCCGCGGCGCTCGGGGTGCGCACCGGCCGCCGTGCCGCCGAGAGCCACCACCGACCGGTCGGGGTCACCGCGTCCATCGCCACCTACGCGGTCGTGGCCGCGCTCCTCACGCTGAGCGCCGACGGCGGGGGTGTGGTGCAGCCCGCGCCGCTGCAGGGCATCGTGCTGCCGACGCTCGTGTTCGGCGCCGGCGTGGTCTTCGGCGCGTGGGCGCTCCGGCCCCGCACCGCCACGGGCGAGCCTGCACCCCGCGACGACCAGCCGGCCGGGCGCATCCGCTCGCGGTTCGAGGCTCTCGACGAGAACACCCGGCATGCGATCCAGGCCGCCCTGCGCGGCGGGGCCGCCGTGTGCGCCGCCGTCATCGCGGTGTCGGCGCTCGCCGTGACCGTGCTCGTGCTCGCCCAGTACGGCACCGTCATCGGCCTCTACGAGACCGTGCAGGCCGGCGTGGCCGGGGGCATCGCCCTGACCGTGGCGCAGCTCGCCTTCCTCCCCAATCTCGTCGTCTGGGCCGCAGCCTGGTTCGTCGGCCCGGGATTCGCCCTCGGGGAGGGGTCGAGCGTGTCGCCCCTCGGCACCGCGCTCGGGCCGGTCCCCGGCGTGCCGATCCTCGGCATCCTGCCCCACGGCACCCTCGGCTACGGCTTCCTCGGCCTGCTGGTGCCGGTGCTCGCCGGGTTCGTGTGTGCCTGGCTGGCCGGCCAACGGATGCCGCGGTCCAGCCCCGAGCCCGGCCTCGGCCTGCAGCTGGCGACCGGCTTCGGGATCGGCCTCGTCGCCGCCGTGCTGCTCGGGCTTCTCGCCTGGTGGTCCGGCGGCGCGCTCGGGCCGGGTCGCCTCTCCGTGGTGGGCCCGAACCCGTTCCTCGTGGCGGGGCTCGCGTTCGTGGAGGTCGGCATCGCCGCGAGCCTCGGCGCCATCGCCGCCCGCCGCCGTGACCGTCGCTGACGCGGCCGGACGGTAGGCTCGAAGGGTGCTCTCACTCGTCGTGCTGATCTCCGGAGGCGGCTCCAACCTCCGTGCCCTGCTTGAAGCAGCCGAAGACGCCGAGTTCCCGGCCCGGGTCGTCGCGATCGGCGCCGACCGCGACGCCGACGGCCTCGACCTCGGCGAAGAGTACGGCATCCCCACCTTCACCGTTCCCTTCTCGTCGTTCCCCGACCGGGAGGCCTGGGGCGACGAGCTGCTGGCGCAGGTGCAGCAGTGGGAGCCCGACCTGGTCATCCTGAGCGGCCTGATGCGCCTGCTGCCCGCACGTGTGGTGCAGGCGCTGTCGCCCCGGCTGCTCAACACCCACCCCGCCTACCTGCCGGAGTTCCCCGGCGCGCACGGCGTGCGCGATGCCCTGGCCGCCGGGGTGCAGGAGTCGGGTGCCAGCATCATCGTGGTCGACGAAGGCGTCGATGCCGGTCCGATCCTCGCCCAGGAGCGGGTGGCGGTGTTGCCCGGCGACACCGAGCACTCGCTGCACGAGCGCATCAAGACCGTCGAACGCCGGCTGCTCGTGCAGGCCGTGCTCGACATCGCCAACGGAAACCTCGAACTCAAGGAGCAGTCACGCGCATGAGCAGCCACCAGGGCCCCGACCAGGTCGTTCGCGAGCGGGACGTCGTTCCCGTCCGGCGTGCGCTCCTCTCGGTGAGCGACAAGACCGGACTGCCCGAGCTCGCCCAGGCGCTCAGCGCGGCAGGCGTCGAGATCGTCTCGACCGGCTCGACGGCCGCGCGCATCCGTGACGCCGGCTTCGCCGTGACGGATGTCTCGTCGATCACCGGGTTCCCGGAATCCCTCGACGGTCGCGTGAAGACCTTGCACCCGGCCGTGCACGCGGGCATCCTCGCCGACCTCCGCCTCGAATCGCACGAGAAGCAGCTCGCAGACCTCGGCATCGCCCCGTTCGAGCTCGTCGTCGTGAACCTCTACCCGTTCGTCGAGACGGTCGACTCGGGTGCGGCAGCGGCAGAGGTGATCGAGCAGATCGACATCGGCGGACCGACCCTGGTGCGCGCATCCGCGAAGAACCACGCCAATGTCGCGATCGTCGTCGATCCGGGCAACTACGGCGAGATCATCGACGCCGTCGCCGCCGGCGGCACCACCCTGCGCCTTCGGCAGAAGCTCGCGTCCCTGGCCTTCGAGCACACCGCCGGCTACGACCTCAGCGTCTCGGCGTGGTTCGCGCAGAACATCGCCGACCCCTGGCAGGACGACACCGCGGCACTGGCGACCGACGACGAGATCCTGGACCAGTTCGACGCCGTGGTCGGCTCCCTCGGCGACGACGCCGGCCTGCCGTTCCCGGAGACCCTCGTGGTGGAGGCCTCCCGCGCGGCCGTGCTGCGCTATGGCGAGAACTCCCACCAGGCCGCCGCGCTCTACGTGGGCGACGGCGGGCAGGGCATCGCCCAGGCCACCCAGCTGCACGGCAAGGAGATGTCGTACAACAACTACGTCGACGCCGATGCCGCCGTTCGGGCCGCCTTCGACTTCACCGAGCCCGCCGTGGCGATCATCAAGCACGCCAACCCCTGCGGCATCGCCGTGGCCGAGGCGGGCGCCGGCGACGCGATCGCCTCCGCCCACGCCCGCGCTCATGCCTGCGACCCGGTGTCGGCCTACGGCGGTGTGATCGCCGCGAACCGCACGGTCAGTGTGGCGATGGCCCAGACCGTGAGCGGCATCTTCACCGAGGTGCTCGTCGCCCCCGGCTTCGAACCCGAGGCGCTTGAGCTGCTGACGGCGAAGAAGAACATCCGCCTGCTGGAACTGCCCGCGGAGTACCGACGCTCCGACCTCGAGCTCCGCCAGATCTCCGGCGGTCTGCTGGTGCAGGAGCCCGACACCTTCGCGGGGTTCAGCTCCCAGGAATGGCGGCTCGTCTCCGGTGACGAAGCGGATGCCGCCACGCGCGCCGACCTCGAGTTCGCGTGGAAGGCGTGCCGGGCCGTGAAGTCGAACGCCATCCTGCTCGCGGATGCCGGGGCATCCGTCGGCGTTGGCATGGGCCAGGTCAACCGCGTCGACTCCTGCCACCTCGCCGTGAACCGGGCCGGGGAGCGCGCCTCCGGCGCCGTCGCCGCCTCGGACGCGTTCTTCCCGTTCGCCGACGGCCTGCAGGTGCTGCTGGACGCGGGCGTGCGGGCGGTCGTGCAGCCCGGCGGTTCGGTGCGCGACGAGGAGGTCGTCGCCGCGGCGACGGCCGCCGGCGTCACCATGTACTTCACCGGCGAGCGCCACTTCTACCACTAGCCTCGAGCCGTTCTCGCTGCGCGCGCTCGGCCTCCGTCGACCACGTTTCGGCGAGTCGCGCCCGCTTCCGCGGGTCGCGCCCGCTCCAGCGGTAGCGCGCCGCCGAAGGGGTAGCGGCGGCGGGTGCGTGGTGCCGCGCGTGGGCGGCGGCGGGTCTGCGCGGTGGCGAGCGGATGCTGTGCTGGGTGTTGCGGGCGGCATCCGTTGCCTGCGCCGACCTCATTTCGGCGAACCGCGCCCTCGTCCGCGGGTCGCACCCGCTCCAGCGGTAGCGCGCCGCCGAAGGGGTAGCGGCGGCGGGTCGGCGCGGTGGGGAGAGCGGATGCCGCGCGGGGGTGTTGCGCGGAGCATCCGTTCAGCCATATGCTGTAAGGCTGCCTGACCCGGGGGCACGGAAGACCACAGAAGCGCTCAGGAGGCCACGATGACATCGACACCACTGCTCACGATCGCCCCGTTCGCGACCGCCGGCACAGTGCTCGGCGCCTCCGCGGCTCGTCGGCAGGCGAGCTAGCCCAGAGCCTTCAGCGCCCAAAGCGCCGCACCACCGCACCACCGCATCCGCCTCGGCCGCCGTTTTCGGCGCGACCATCGGCGACCTCTTTCAACGAGCCCGTGAACATCCCCGGCCTCCGCACGCACATTTTCAGGACTGGACAATGACGGCCACCTCAGCCCACCCCCCACACGCGCCGCGTCGGAACACCTTCCAGACGCTCCTGCGCCTCTACCCCTATGCCAAGCCGGCCCTGCCGCGCATCTACCTCGGAATGGTGGCCGCGCTCCTGGCCGGCCTCGTCGCCCTCGCCATCCCGCAGGTGCTGCAGCGCCTGGTCGACGGCCCGCTGTCGCACCGCGACGCCCGCGACATCTGGCCGGCCGTGGCCCTCGTGCTCGTGCTCGGCGTGCTCGAGGCCGTGATGATCGCGCTGCGGCGCTGGTTCGTGCTGACCCCGGGCACGCACGTCGAGGCGCGCCTGCGCAACAGCCTGTACACGCGCCTGCAGGACCTTCCCGTGACGTTCCACGACCGCTGGCCGAGCGGGCAGCTGCTCTCCCGGGCGGTCAGCGACCTGAACCTGATCCGGCGCTGGATCTCCTTCGGCCTGGTGCTCTTCGTCGTGAACTTCCTCACCATCGTCGTCGGCTTCGCGATCCTCGTCGCCATGAACTGGATGCTCGGCCTGATCTTCCTCGTCTGCTCGGTCCCGCTGTGGGTCTACGGCTACGTGTTCGAGAAGAAGTACTCCGTGGTCGCCCGGCGCAGCCAGGACCAGGCCGGCGACCTGGCGACGGCCGTCGAGGAGTCGGTGCACGGCATCCGCGTGCTGAAGGCGTTCGGGCGCGGCAAGTACGCGCTGGCGAACTTCGAGTCGCAGGCGGAGAGCCTGCGCGGCACCGAGATCGAGAAGGCGCGGGCGATCGCCGGAATCTGGCTGTGGCTGCTGCTGGTTCCCGATGTGGCATTCGCCCTGTCGCTCGTCGCCGGCGTGTGGCTCGCCGGGCAGGGCGACCTCTCGGTGGGAGAACTCGTCGCGTTCTTCGCGACGGCCACGGTGCTGCGGTTCCCGATCGAGTCGATCGGGTTCCTGCTCTCGATGACGTTCGACACGCGCACCGCGACGGATCGCTTCTTCGACATCCTCGACGCGCCGAACACGATCACCGACCCGGCGCATCCGCTGACGCTGGCGGAGCCGCGCGGTGAGCTCGCGTTCAACGACGTGCACTTCCGGTACCACGACTCCCCGGAGCGCTTCCCCGACCTCCTCGACGGCGTGGACCTCGTGCTCCAGCCGGGGGAGACCATGGCGCTCGTGGGGCTGACCGGCTCCGGCAAGTCAACGCTCACCTCGCTCACCACCCGGCTCTACGACGTGACGGGCGGGTCGATCACGCTCGATGGCGTGGATGTGCGCGACTTCAGCCGTGAGGAGCTGCGCACGCACCTGGCGATGGCGTTCGAGGACGCGACGTTGTTCTCGGCATCCGTTCGCGACAACGTGCTGCTCGGCCGGCCCGAGCTCGCCGAGCGCAGCCCAGAAGCGGATGCGGTGCTCGCCGAGGCGCTGCAGGTGGCGCAGGCCGGGTTCGTGCACGACCTGCCCGAGGGCGCCGACACGAAGGTGGGCGAAGAGGGCATGAGTCTCTCCGGCGGGCAGCGACAGCGCCTCGCCCTGGCTCGCGCCGTCGCGGCCGCCCCCGCGGTGCTCGTGCTGGACGACCCGCTGTCGGCCCTCGACGTCGACACCGAGGCGCTCGTGGAGGAGGCGCTGCGGCGCGTGCTGGCGTCGACGACCGCGCTGATCGTGGCGCACCGCCCGTCGACGGTGATGCTGGCCGACCGGGTGGCGCTGCTGGAGAACGGCAGGATCACCGCGGTGGGCACCCATTCCGAGCTGCTCGCCACGAACGAGCACTACGCCTTCGTGATCTCGAGCCTCGAGGACGAAGAACGACGAGAGTCGCGCCGATTGGAGGACTCGCTGTGAGTGTGACCGGAGTTCAGGGTGAGGAGCGCGACGACTTCACCAAGAGGGAGAGCGCCCAGATGCGCGGGCGCTCGCTGCGCCTGCTCGGTTCGCTGCTGCATCCGCTGCGCTGGCGGGTGGGCCTGGCCATGCTGGTCGTCGTCGTGTCGACGGGCGCGCAGGTGGCGGGCCCGGCGCTGATCGCGATCGGGATCGACCGCGGGCTGCCGGCGCTGCTCGACCAGGACTGGGTGCCGCTCGCGGCCACCGGGGCCGTCTACATCGTCACCGGCGTCGTCGGGGCGCTCCTCATCGCCTGGTACACGGTGCTCTCCGCGCGCATCAGCCAGGCGATCCTCATCGACCTGCGCAAGCGGGTCTTCCTGCACACGCAGAAGCTGAGCCTCGAGTTCCACGAGTCGTACACGTCGGGCCGCATCATCTCCCGGCAGACCAGCGATATCGACGCGATCCGGGAGCTCCTCGACGACGGCATCAACCAGCTCGTGCAGGGCGTGCTCTACATGGTGTTCACGGCCGTCGCGCTGTTCGCGGTCGACGGGGTGAGCGGGCTCGTGCTGTTCGTCTCGCTCGTGCCGCTCGCGGTGCTCACCCGCTGGTTCCAGGTGCGCTCGCAGAAGCTGTTCCGGCAGTCGCGCGTCGCGTCGGCCCGCATGATCGTGCACTTCGTCGAGACCATGACCGGCATCCGTGCGGTGAAGGCGTTCCGCAAGGAGAAGCGCAACGAGGCCGAGTTCGGCCGGCTCGTCGAGGAGTACCGCGACGTGAACGGGCGCGTCATCCAGCTGTTCGGCATCTTCGACCCGGGCCTGGTGCTCATCGGCAACGTCACGGTGGCGATCGTGCTGCTCGTTGGCGGGTTCCGGGTAGCGGATGACCAGCTCACCATCGGCGCACTGCTGGCGGCGTTGCTCTACACGCGTCGCTTCTTCGACCCGATGGAGGAGATGGCGATGTTCTACAACTCCTACCAGTCGGCGGCGGCGGCGCTGGAGAAGATCTCGGGCGTGCTCGAGGAGCGACCCGGCGTGCCCGACCCGGTGCAGCCGGTGGACCTCTGGACCGCGCGCGGAGAGGTGCGCTTCGAGAACGTGCAGTTCGCCTACAAGACGGACCGCGTCATCCTTCCGCAGTTCGACCTGGTGATGCCGGCCGGGCAGACGATCGCGCTCGTCGGGTCGACGGGCGCCGGCAAGTCGACGCTCGCGAAGCTCATCTCGCGGTTCTACGACCCCACCGAGGGGCGCGTGCTGCTCGACGGGGTGGACCTGCGCGACCTGCACCCGAAGGACCTCCGCCGCGCGATCGTCATGGTGACGCAGGAGGCGTACCTGTTCAGCGGGTCGGTGGCCGACAACATCGCCATCGGCAAACCGGATGCGAGTCTCGAGGAGATCCAGCGCGCGGCCCGGGCGGTGGGGGCGCACGAGTTCATCGAGGCGCTGCCCGACGGGTATGACACCGATGTGAACAAGCGCGGCGGCCGGGTGTCGGCGGGGCAGCGCCAGCTGATCTCGTTCGCGCGGGCGTTCCTGGCCGACCCGGCGGTGCTGATCCTCGACGAGGCCACCTCGTCGCTCGACATCCCGAGCGAGCGGCTGGTGCAGGAGGGGCTGCAGACACTGCTGGCCGACCGCACGGCCGTGATCATCGCGCACCGGCTGTCGACCGTGGCGATCGCCGACCGCGTGCTCGTGATGGAGCGCGGGGTCGTGGTGGAGGACGGTTCGCCGGACGACCTCATCGGCGGGACGGGCCGGTTCGCGCAGCTGCACGCGGCCTGGCGCGACTCGCTGGTGTAGCTCCGGCTTGTGAGGGGTCAACATTTCCTAGTGGCAGAGCGGTCACACTAGGAAGAGTTGGCCCCTCACGCGTCACTCGCCCGGCGACCAGCGGGCCGACGCGTAGTCGACGCGGTAGGCATCCGTTGTCGCAACGGATGCCGGCACCAGCGGCGTGCCCTCGGCCCGGTAGTGCTCGAGGGCGCGGTTCTCGTGGCACACGGGCGGATGCCCGCCGGCGCGGATGACGCGCCACCACGGCACGTCGGAGCCGTAGCGCGCCATCACCTGGCCGACCACGCGGGCCCCGCGGGAGCCGAGCGTGGCGGCGATGTCGCCGTACGTCATGACGCGCCCCGGCGGGATCGCGTCGACGATGTCGAGCACGTGCGCGACGAACTCGCTCTCGGGGCTGAGTGCCATGGCCGCGCGCTACAGCTGCAGCGCGCCGATTACCTCGCCGTACTGCGTCTCGCCGACGTCGCGGAAGCCGATGCGGTGGAAGAACGCCTCCGGGCCTGCCTCGCCCGGCTCCCAGATGACGGTGATGTGGTCGAAGCCGCGCTTCTTGGCCTCGTCGGCGAGGGCGTGTGCGGCGAAGGTGCCGACGCCCTGGCCCTGCACGTCGGCGTCGACGTTGATGCGCCAGATGCAGGCGCGCAGCTCCTCGTGGTCGGAGTCGGGGTCGAAATTGCCGTGGATGAATCCCACGACGCGGTCGTCCTGCAGCACGACGCGCTGCCAGGCCGTGGCCGGGTTCACCGTCGCGGCGGCCACCGAGTAGGTGACCGGGGCGATGAACTGTTCCTGCCCGGGTTTGAGGCTCAGGCCGTTCGCGGCGACGACGTTGCCAGCGGACAGTTCTTCAAGTCTGAGCTCACCCATGCCCATCACGCTATCGTGCGACGGGCCGCGGCGGGTAGTCCGGGCGTGCGATGGCGGCGTTCCACGGTAAAACTGTCTTGATGTCGAGATACTTTCCCGTAGCATGGGCCATGGCCACTCGGCCCCCGACCACGTAAGGCGATCCCAATGGCGAAGATCACAGTTGAAGGCACGGTCGTCGAAGTCGACGGCGACGAGATGACCCGCATCATCTGGCAGGCGATCAAAGAGTCGCTCATCCTCCCGTACGTCGACGTGAACCTCGAGTACTACGACCTCTCGATTCAGAAGCGTGACGAAACGGATGACCAGATCACCGTCGACGCGGCGCACGCGATCCAGAAACACGGCGTCGGCGTCAAGTGCGCCACGATCACGCCGGATGAGGCCCGCGTCGAGGAGTTCGGCCTGAAGAAGATGTGGCGGTCGCCGAACGGCACCATCCGCAACATCCTGGGCGGCACGATCTTCCGTGAGCCGATCATCATCTCGAACATCCCGCGGCTGGTGCCGGGCTGGAACAAGCCGATCATCATCGGCCGGCACGCGTTCGGCGACCAGTACCGCGCCACCGACTTCCGCTTCGACGGCCCCGGCACCCTCACCATGACCTTCACGCCGACCGATGGCGGCGAGCCGCAGCAGTTCGAGGTCTTCCAGGCTCCGGGCAGCGGGGTGGCCATGGGCATGTACAATCTCGACGAGCCCATCCGCGACTTCGCCCGCGCCTCGCTCACCTACGGCCTGCAGCGCAGCTACCCCGTGTACCTCTCCACCAAGAACACGATCCTCAAGGCGTACGACGGCCGGTTCAAGGACCTGTTCCAGGAGGTCTTCGACGCCGAGTTCCAGGACCGGTTCGACGCCGCGGGCCTCACCTACGAGCACCGTCTCATCGACGACATGGTCGCGTCATCCCTCAAGTGGGAGGGCGGCTACGTCTGGGCCTGCAAGAACTACGACGGCGACGTGCAGTCCGACACAGTCGCGCAGGGCTTCGGTTCGCTGGGCCTCATGACCAGCGTGCTCACCACGCCTGACGGCTCGATCGTGGAGGCGGAGGCCGCGCACGGCACCGTGACGCGGCACTTCCGGCAGCACCAGGCCGGCAAGCCCACCTCGACGAACCCGATCGCCTCGATCTACGCCTGGACGCGGGGCCTTGCCCATCGCGGCACGCTCGACGGCAACCAAGAGCTCATCGACTTCTCGCACACGCTCGAAGACGTCGTCGTGAAGACCGTCGAGAGCGGCAAGATGACGAAGGACCTCGCGCTCCTCGTCGGACCCGACCAGGGCTACCTCACCACCGAGGAGTTCCTGGCCGCGCTCGCCGAGAACCTGCAGGCCCGCCTGGCCTAGGCAGCCGCAGCCGGCCCGGTGCCTGCTGCTGGATTCCCGCCGCGCCCGGTGCAGCCGTTCTCGTCTCCTCGCCGTCGCCAACTCCGGAGATCCGTGCGGCTGAGGCGGAAGTGCCGCACTTATCCGCGCCCTGCCGCTGCGGCCGCGGTCGTTCTTCCGGAGTTAGCAACCCCGGGCTGCAGCGGGATGCCGCCTCCACCGGCGCAAGCGCGTACTGTGCCGTCCGAATGTCCCTGTTGCTAACTCCGGCGATTTTTCCGGCGCTCTGGAAATTTCCGCACTGGTTCGGCGGGGCACCCGCGCTCGGGTGCGGATTCCCGGAGTTAGCAACAGCGGGGCAGCGGATGCCGCGGGTGCGGGTGCGGGTGCAGGGATAGGGTGCGGGCATGGGCGACGATGCGAACAAGGATGCGCGTGGGCGCCTCGTGGAGGACCGGCTCATTCTTGAACGGCACGGCAGGAACGAACGACGGATCGGCTGGAGCCTCATCGGCGTCGGTGCAGTATTGCTCATCGGGAGCACGATCGTGTCTTTCCTGGGAAGTTGGGTCGGGGTCGGGGGCGGGCTCATCGGGGGCAGCCTCGTACCGCTGCTCGCCGGCATTTTGTGGCTCCGCGAGGGCAAGAAGACACTGGCCTTCGACCGGGAGCAGGCAGGGATGACGGACGAGGCGCCCTCTCAGGGCGCTGAATAGCATGGCGGCAGAGGACGGCCAGGCGATAGGATCGCTCAACTGATCGGGGGATCTGTAATGCGGAAGGCCTGGCCACTCGTGCCACTGCTCGCGCTGACGGCGGTGCTGCTCACCGGTTGCTCACTCGGCGGCGGCGCGCAGCACGCCGAGGACCTCGCCCAGGCGAAGCAGCAGATGTGGGAAGAAGACGGACACGAGGGTCCGTTGCCGGCGCTCGACGAGGCATCCGTGACGGCGAACACGGTGGCCCTCGCCCACGTCACCGAGCGCATGCTCAACGAGGGGCGGTACCCGGGCGCCTGCGACGAGTTGCGTGATGCCGCAGGCGCCGTCTACCTGGCCACCTTCTACGACGTGCAACAGCAGAAGATCTTCAACCTGATCACCCAGGCGCTGCCCGACGCGCTCGAGCACTGCGACGACGCCGACTGGGAGTCGGCACGGCCGCTGGTGCTCAATCTCGACAGCATGGCGCACTACTACATCGGCGGCTACGCCTGGGATGAGTGGCAGGCCAGCCGCGACTGACCGCGGGCGCCGGCCTAACTCGCGGAAACGACCCGGCCGTCGTGCAACTCCACCACCCGGTCGGCGCGGCGGATGAGCAGCGGGTCGTGCGTCGCCACGATGGCCGCGACGCCCTCCGAGTGCACGAGGTCCGCGATGAGATCCATGACGGATGCCGCGGTCGCGCTGTCGAGCTGGCCCGTCGGTTCGTCGGCGATCAGGATGCTCGGCCGCGCGATGAGCGCGCGCGCCAGTCCCACCCGCTGCTGCTGGCCCCCGGAGAGTTCGTAGGGACGCTGGGCGCCGTGCTCGCCGAGGCCCACCAGCTCGAGCATGGCGGCCACGCGCTCGTCGCGCTCGGCGGCATCCGTCGCCTGGATGCGCAGCGGCACCTCGACGTTCTCGCTCGCCGAGAAGACCGGGATCAGCCCGAACGCCTGGAAGACGTAACCCAGCCGCGTGCGGCGCAGCTCCGCGAGCGCGCGTTCGCCCATGCCGCCGAGGTCCTGCCCGTCGAGCCACACCTGTCCCGAGTCCGGCCGGTCGAGGCCGCCGAGGATGTTCAGCAGCGTGGTCTTGCCCGAGCCGCTCGGCCCACGCACGACGAGCAGCTCGCCCGCCCCCACCGCCAGGCTCACATCGCGCAGGGCGTGCACGTCACCGCCCGGCATGCGGAATGAACGACTGACGGATGCCGCACGCGCGACGCTTGCACCGGTGGCGGTCATGATTCCCCCTGCTTGGTCTCTGCGTTGCCCGGCCCGGGCCCCCGGCCTCGCTGCCCCGGCCACACCCCGACGTGGTCGGGTTCGAGTGCCAGCCGCACGCGCTCCCGCAACTGCAGGCTCGTCGTGAACTCCTCGGGCAGCTGCAGTCGGCCCGACCGGTCGAGCACCGCGAACTCCTCCGCGACCCGGTGTTCCCGGCCGTGCTCGTCGCGGTGCGTGCTCCGCAGCACCTCCGTCGACGTGCGCCCGTCGCGGATCTGCACGGTGCGCCGCACATGCTCCGACACGGTGGGGTCGTGGGTGACGATCAGCACCGTCACGCCGCGGTCCCGGTTCACCGCCTCCAGCGCCCCCAGCACGTTGGCGCTCGTCGCCTCGTCGAGCTCACCGGTGGGCTCGTCGGCGAGCAGCACCCGCGGGGAGTTGGCGATGGCGACCGCGATGGCCACGCGTTGCTGCTGGCCGCCTGACATCTCGGCGGGTCGCCGGTCGCTGATGCCGCCCACCTCGAGTAGGTCGAGGAGCTCGCGTACGCGCGCCGGTCGCTTCGCCGCGGGCTCGGCGCGGCCGATGGCCATCGCGAGCGACACGTTCTCGGCCGCGGTCAGGTACGGCAGGAGGTTGCGGGAGGTCTGCTGCCACACGAAGCCGACGCTCCGGCGCCGAAACTCCAGGCGCTCGCGGCCCTTCATGCTGAGCAGGTCGTGGCCGGCGACGCGGGCGATGCCGGCGGTGGGGGTGTCGAGACCGGAGAGGATCGTCATGAGGGTCGACTTGCCCGACCCGGATGCGCCGACCAGCGCCACGAGGTCGCCCTCGTCGACGCGGAGGTTCAGGCCCTGCAGCGCCTGAACTTCCACGCCCTGCGCGGTGAAGATGCGCACCAGGTCGACGCACTCGATGTGCGGCTGCGCTGAGCGCGAGGTGGTGTCGGTCACAGGGTCATCCTTCCTCACTGCTGCGGAGCTGGCCGGCCTGGTCGGCCCGCCGGGCGAGCCGGAGGGCGAACGCGGACGCCGCGATCACGACGACCGCGAAGCCGCCGAGCACCACGGCGAGCAGGCCGGGGTCGAGCCGGAACGCCGGCTGCACCTGGCCGTGGGTGAAGGGCCGGAGGTCCACGCCGGCCAGCACCACCAGGGGCAGCGCGCAGCCGAGGACCGTCCCGACCACGAGCGCATTGACTGCGACCGGCCCGATCTCCCACGCCACCAGCGACCCCGCCGCCCGCGGCGGAGCCCCGAGGGCGCGAAGCAGCGCGAGCAGCCGGGCCCGGGCGGGCGTTCCGAGCACAAGGGTCAGGATGACGGTGAGCGCGGTCAGCAGCCACGCCACGAGCACCGCGAGCAACAGGGCCGCCTGCAGCCCGCGCACGGCCGGGTCGGCACCGGCGGCCTGGGCGGCGTCCGCGGGTGTGTCGATGACCGCGTCGGGCCCCAGCACGCGACGGATGCCGTCGGTCGCCGCCCGCACGTCGGAATCGGCTGTGAGGTCGACGAGGGCAAGGCCCGGTGCCGGGGCGTACCCGGTGAGGGCCTCGGCGTTCGCCCGGTCCACGAACAGCCAGTCCCGGCGGTTGGTGAGCGGGCTCACGCTGGGCGCGGTGCCGACGACGTCGAGGGTGATCCCGGCCAGTTCGAGGTGCGAGTCCGGCCCGAGGCCGGCGGCCAGGTCGGCCGACACGACCACCGGCATATGGTCATCCGCTGCCTGGCCGAGCCGCGCCGGAACGTTGAGGGCGGCCGGCACGCCCCCTTGCACGGCCGCCAGGTCGGCCACCGGCGCCGACAGCACCGCGGCGGGCTCGCGGCCGCCGTCGATGGTGAGCGTGGTGCCGACCTCGTCGACGGGGGCGACGGAGGCGACGCCGGGCAGGTCGCCCACGGCCGCCAGCTGCTCGGCCGACAAGTAGGGGGCGCTGATGCGCACGTCGGCGCCCGTGGCCGCGCGGGCGGCGGCATCCACGCCCGCGTTCACGGTGGCCAGCACGCCGACGGAGAAGACGGCGACCGACACCCCGACGACCATGGCCAGCACGGGCGCGAATCCGGCGAGCGGATCGCGCACGGCACGCACCGCCCCGAGAAAGCCGACGAGGCCCCGGCCCGCCTTCATGCGGGTGATGAGCAGCTGCAGCGGGATCGGGTACAGGCGCAGCACGAGCACGCAGGCGGCGAGGGAGAGCAGCAACGGCGCGGCTGCGAGGAGCGGGTCGACCCCGAGGTGGGCGGTGGCCGTCGTCAACCCGCGCTGGGTGAGGAGCAGCACCGAGGCCGCCGCGAGTCCGACGATGAGGACTTCGAGAATGACCCGGTGCCGGTTCCGTTGCAGGTCGGTGCGCCGCCGTCGGCCGTCGCGGGGAAGACTTCCGGCCAGCAGCGCCACCGGCACCAGCCCGACCAGCGCCGGCAGCAGCAGGCCGGCGAGGCTCGGCGGGCCGGGAACCAGCAGGGCCGCGACGAGCGTGCCTGCGGCGGCGGCCGGAAGCCCGACGACGGCTCCCTCGGCGGCGAGAACCGCACGCAGCTGCCCGGGACTCGCGCCGCGAGCCGCCGCGAGCCGCAGTGCGGTCGTTCGCCGGTCGACGATGAGGCGCGCGCCGAGGAGCAGGGCGCCGAGCGCCACGCCGATGGGTCCGGCCGCGGTCATCGCGAGCACCGCGCTCGTGGCTGCGGTGCGCACGGCGACCTCCTGCACGACGCGCCCCAGCTTGCTCGCGAATGCGACCGACGAGACCGGGGGAAAGGAGCCGCCGACGGAAGCGGCGTCAGCAGCCCCGATGGCGTGCGGCAGGCGCGTGAACGCTCGCAGTCCCTCGGCGAACGCCGGCGCGCCGGCCGCCGTCATCCGTTCGGGGAGCACCGGGTACCAGACCTGCGTCTTTGCGTACATCGCGAACGGCTGCAGTTTCGGCCACGATGCCGGGTCGGCGTAGGCGAGACCGAAGACCACCGGCTCCATGCCGGCGCTCAGCACCGTGGGATGCAGGGAGGACGCCACCTGCTCCCAGTAGTCGGCGTCCGGGTCGGTCGCCTCGAAGATGCCGCGGAGCGCCACGAGCTGGCGGGAACCGCCCGGAAGCGTCAGCATCCGCTCGTCGCCGACGGCCAGCTGCATCCGCTCGGCCGACGCCCGCGACAGCAGGATGCCGATGGGCGCGTCGGAGGGCAGGTCGCCGGTGATGGCGCCCGGGGCAGGCCCCTCGACGATCGTGACCCGTTCGGCGAGGTGCGGGTCGAAGGCGAGCGACAGCTGGGTGTGCGGGGCTCCGATCGGCGCCACCGGGAGCGCGGGTGCCGGATCGACGGTGACCACGTACTGCGCCGGCCCGGTGACGCGCCGGAGCGCGGCGGGCATGTCGGCGCGAACGGATGCGAGGCCCGCCTCGTGCCGGCCCCACACCGCCTCGAGGGGCCCGGGCAGGGCGCTCGCCTCGGGGGTGCCGGGCCCGGGCGCGGGGAGTCCGCGGGCGGTGACGGTGAGGTTGCGTTCACCCGGGGCGGTGCCGGCGACGGCCGCGCGCAGGCTGTCGGTGAAGAGAGCGGCGACGGCCCGTGGCGCCCCACTGGCCAGGAGCGCGATCGCGAACACGATGACGGCGACGGTGAGCGTCGTGCCGACGCCGGTCGCGGCCTGGCGGGCGACGAGGCCGGGGAGGCTGCGGCGGGAGGACCTCACGCTCATCGGGTCTCCTCCCGCCAGGCGGTGTCGGCGGCCTGCCGGCGGATGCGGGCGGCGTAGCCGAGCCCGGCGGCGGCCAGGAGGACCGCCAGGGCGCCCAGGCTCGCGCCCCACGCCGGCCACGCGACGAGCAGGGGAACGGGGATCGCGGCGCCCGGATCGCCGACGGCGGTGCGCGCGAGGTCGGGCACGGTGAGCAGGGTGACGACGGCACCGGCGGCGCCGCCGAGCACGAACGCGCCGGCGACGACCACCCCGAGTTCGGCCAGGCGCGACCGCACCTGCGCCCCGGCGGTCAGGCCCAGGGTGCGGAGCAGGACCACCTCTCCGCGCCTCGAGTCGGCGAGCGAGACGGTCGTCGAGACCACGGCGACGACAGCGAGCACGAGGATGCCGGCCACTCCCCACCAGAGCGCCGTGACGACGGGGGCCAGGAGCGCACGCGTCGAACCGGTGTCGGCGGTCGACACCGCGGCGGCGACGTGGGGGAGGAGCGCCGCCTCCCCGGCGACGTCGGCGGGAGCGTCGGTGCTCAGCCAGATGTCGGCGGCCGGCGGCGGGATGTCGCCGGCGCGCAGGAGGTGGTCGTCGAGCATCCGCAGGTCGGCGAGGATGGCATCGTCGTCGACGGTTCCGGGCAGGTACGGGGCGGTTCCGGCGACGACCGCGTCGACCGTCGCGCCACTCCCCGGCAGGAGGAAGGACAGTGTCGCGCCCGGCTGCGCGCCCAGCCGCCGGGCGAGCTCATCGGTCAGCACGACGGGAAGCGGTTCGGCTTCGCCCGCGCCCGTCATGACCCGCCCGGTGGGATGGTTCCACGTGGCCGTGGCGGTGTGGAGAGCGGCTGGACCGACTTTCGCGGTGCGGAAGTGAACCTGCACGGGGGCGGAGGTGCCGACATCCGCTCGCGTCGCCTCGAAAGCGAGCAGCCGCCACGGGGCGCGGCCGGTGGGAAGCATCGTGCTGAGCTCCACGGGCGCGCCGGAATCGAGGGCGACGCGGCCAAGCGGGAGGCGGGTGAGCGCCCCATCGGCGTCGACGACCCAGCTGAAGACGTCCACGCGTGCGCCGGGTCCCGCTCCCGCCACGGGGTCGACCGTGAGGGTCGTGCTGAGCCGGGTGCCGGCGAGCTCACTGCCCACGCTCGCCGGCATGAGCCGCCCCGCAACGGATGCGTCGCGGAGCGCCGGTGGGAGGGCGGGCGCGATCGACGCCAGCGCATCGCTGCGCAGTGCGAGCACGGAGACGGCGTCGGTGGCGATGCGGCCCGGCGCGGCGAGCACGGGAAGAGCGGCGTCGACCTGCGGCAGCGAGGCGTAGGGAACCGCGGTGACGAGCGTGCCCGGGCCCCCGGCCGTGCGGTCCGCGTCTAGCTGCACCCGCACGTCGCTGCCGTTCCGGGTGAGGCCGGCACCCTGGTCGAGCGCCGCCCAGGTGGCGGTGAAGCCCGCGGCCACGGTGGCGGCGCCTGCGGCGAGGGTGACGAGGAGCAGGGCGACGGCGAAGACACCCGGGCGCCGTGCCACTTGCCGGGCGGGGAGCACCACGGCAAGGCCGCGGCTGCGGGTCGTCACGGACTGCAGGCTCCGCAGCAGCGGGCCGAAGCACAGCAGGCCGACCAGCGCGAGCGCCACGAGGCACAGTGCGGGGGCCAGCGCCGCGAGCGGGTCGAGGTGCACGGATCCGTCGGGGCCGGCCGTGAGCGGCGACCGGTAGAGCAGGAACTGCCGGAGCGACAGCGCGGCGGCTCCCGCGACGAGCAGCGTCATGCCGGCGGTTGCAGCGGCGCGGGCCCGGCCGGACTCGGTGCCGCGGGTCACCCGCACCGCACCGCGGATTCCACGCCAGGCCACGACAGCGGCGGTGGCCACCGCGCCCGTTGCGACTCCGGCGGCGATCGGGAGTACCGAGGGCGACGCTGTGACGCCCGCCGCGCCGAGGGCGAGTGCAGCGGCCAGCGACCCGATGGCGGCGGCCGGCACGGCCACGAGGGCGGCTTCGCCCGTGTGGAACGCGGCGAGCGCGGCAACGGATGCACCACGCGCGGCGCGCAGGGACGTCTCGCTGCGGCGCGCCGAGGCGACCAGTCCCGCAAGCCTGCCCAGCGTGATCAGGGCGAGCAGCACGACCAGCAGGGCAGGGATGGCCGCGATCGCCCGGGCGATGACGAGCCCATGCTGCACCCGGGCAAGCGTCTGGTCGAGGTCGCCGGTCACGCTCACGGCGTCGACGCCGGGGACGCCGGTCTCCTGCAGGCCGCCGATCGCTTTGGCCAGGACGGGGAGAGCGTCGGGCGTGATCGCGGCGGAGGGCGTGAGCGTCCAGCGGGCCGTCGGGGCGCCGAGCACGGAGCTCAGTTGGTGCGGCCAGGCGCCGCCGACGAGGAGGGGACCGACCGCGTCGTGATCGAACCCGGTCGCCGCCGCCGGGTCTCCGAACCAGGAAGCCGCGCTGGGGTCGGTGGGCCGCCAGGTGGCGGTGATGCGGAAACGGGCGGTCTTCCCTGGCCAGCCGGCGCCGATTGTGTCGCCGACCGCGACGCCGAGGGCATCCGCTGCGTCGGCCTGCAGGGCAGCCGGCACGGGGGCGCCGGTGCCGGAATCGGAGCCGATGAGCGGCTCCGGCCAGCTGCCGTCCACGAGGGTCGCGTGCTCCGCCAGGCCCGGGTCGGCGCCGACGATGACGGCGGCGGGTTGGGATTCTGCGGGCGCGAGGAGGGGGATTGGGCGGCTGCGCGTGCTGGGGAGGAGCGCCGCGCGGGTGCAGGCCAGGCCGGCCTCGAGAGCCGCGCCGACGGCATCCGTTGTCGCCTGGTCGGCCGACCGCAGCTGCACCTGCATCGCCCGGTCGCGCGCGGGGGCCGAGGCGATGATCGCGCGCGTTCCGGTGGTGGCGGCATCGTCCAGGAATCCCGTCATGCCCACGAGCAGGAATGTCGTGAGGACGACGACCGCCGCCAAAGCGCCGAGAAGCCCTCGCCGCTCCCCGATGCGCTTCAGGTTCGGGGACGGCCTGCGGCGGGCTAGGCCGGGAATTCCTTGCGCCCCGCGATAACGCCGCTGGCCGTGGCGACCACCGCGAACACGACGGCCACGATGGGGTGGCCGAGGTCCCACCAGGCGAGGGCGGCGGCCCCCATGATGAAGATCTCGATGACGGCCTTGCCGAAGGGGTCCATGGCGAACACGGCCCGTGGTGAGCGGAACAGCGCCCAGAGCAGGATGGCGAGTGCCGGGGCTCCGATGCCGATGAGTACGCCGGGCCAGGGCAGCGGCCAGGCAGCGAAGCCCCAGATGCCGAGGCTCACGAAGGTGAAGAGTTCCAGCAGGAACCGGAGGACGTCGTTGGGTCCGAGCGAAATCTGTGTGCGCGTGTCTGTCACCCCGCCATCCTAGTGAGCGGATGCGGCGGGGCCGGTCGAGCGCTCACCGGGCCGATGCCAGCTGAAATGCGAGTGATGTAATCTTACATCATGCTTCGGACGCAGATTTCGTTGACCTCAGAGGAGCGGCGACTGCTCGACGTGGAGTCGGCGCGAACCGGACGATCGATCTCCGCGCTCATCCGGGACGCTGTCTCCCAGGTGTACGGTTCGCGGCGAGAGGCCGACGACGACCTGCGGGCGATCGACGCCGCGCTCGGAGCCTGGGGCGAGCGCGACGTCGACGGCGAGGGCTATGTCGAGCGCCTTCGGCCCGGCACGCGGCTGGACGAAGCAGGCGCGCGGTGACAGTCGTTGTCGACACCTCGATCCTCATCGACGTGCTCAGAGGGGAACCCGCGGCGGCCTCGGTCCTCCGGGTAGCGCGCCAGGCCGGTTCGTTGCATGCGAGCGAGGTGACCCGTCTGGAAGTGCTGGCCGGGATGCGCGCTCGGGAGGAGGACGCCACGCGAGTGCTTTTCGGGGCCTTCACCTGGCATCCGGTCGGCGAGGAACTGGCGGAGATCGCCGGTGAACTCGGACGGCACTGGCTCCCCGGTAGTCGCGGCATCGACTCAGCCGATCTCGCCATCGCCGCGACCGCCATCGCGCTGGACGCTCAACTGCTCACCAGGAACATCAAGCACTTCCCCATGTTTCCTGACTTGTCCGCCCCGTACTGACGACGCGCGGCGCCCATTCGAAGGGGCACGGCCGCATGACGTGCGGGCTTGCACCTTCCTCGCGGTCGGCAACGTGCATTTTCCGCAACTCATGGGCGGGTGGAGGCGAGCATCGCGGCCGCACAGCAGGGGGACATCACCCGGCACTACCAGCTCGGGCATCCGTTCGGCGTGCCGGAATACGGGTATGCCGCGGAGGTCGGGCTCGGGCGCATCATTGCCGACCCCGGAGGCTGGGTGACCAACGAGAAGGGCGCGGTGCTGCTCGCCGCGTCCCTTCCGACCGCGCCCGCCCGCTTCGCCGAGCGGGCGGCGCGCATCACGGGCGACCTTGGGCAGGCATCCGCTGAGCTGAACCGCTCGATCGGTGAGGCCGTTGCGCTGGTCGCCGACACCCGGGCCGGCATCGCCGCCGGCACCCGCTGACGCGACCCGCCCGCGAAGGTGCCTTCTCCGCAAGTCACGCACGGGGGAGGAAGCGGAGGGGCGGGGCGGATGGGCCGACAGCTACTGGAAGATGATGGTGCGGGCGCCGTCGAGGAGGATGCGGTTCTCGGCGAACCACTTCACCGCCTGGCTGAGCGTGCGGCTCTCCTCGTCCTGGCCGATCGCGACGAGCTCGGCGGGGTTCCGCGAGTGGTCCACGCGCACCACGTTCTGCTCGATGATCGGACCCTCGTCGAGGTCGCTCGTCACGAAATGCGCCGTCGCGCCGATGAGCTTCACGCCGCGCGCGTGCGCCTGCTTGTACGGGTTCGCGCCTTTGAAGCCGGGCAGGAACGAGTGGTGGATGTTGATCGCCCTGCCCTCGAGGCGCTCGCAGAGCTCCGGCGAGAGGATGCGCATGTAGCGGGCGAGCACGACCAGCTCGATGTCGTGCTCCTCGACCGCCTCGATGACCCGGGCCTCGAACGCGGCCTTGCTCGCGGCATCCGTGATGGGATACGACTCGAACGGCACCCCGTAGAAGCCGACGAGGTCGCGCAGCGAACTGTGGTTGCTGAGCACCAGGGGGATCTCGACCGGCAGCGCTCCGGCATGCTGGCGGAAGAGCAGGTCGTTGACGCAGTGCCCGGCGCTGGAAGCGAGAACCAGCGTGCGCACCGGGCGGCCGACCACGTCGATGGTGGCGTGCATGTCGTAGCACGCGATCACGGGCGCGAGGGCGGCCTCGAGTTCGGCGCGGTCCGCCGGCGACTCGACCTGCAGCCGGATGAAGAACCGACCGGTGTCGGCGCTGGAGAACTGCTGGCTCTCGGTGATGTTCCCGCGGGCGGCCACGATCGCCCCGCTGACGGCGTGCACGATTCCCGGCTGGTCGGGGCAGACGAGGGAGATGACCCAGTGGTGGTGCGGCACCGCGGCAAGACTGTTCATCCGTTCAGATTACAAGCCCACCCGGATGCCCATCGGCAGCGTTCCGCCCACGCCCATAATGGAACGAACGGATACGCGTCGAAACCGAGGAGTGCACATGGAATACGTTCGCGTCGGCAGCAGCGGCCTGGAGGTCTCGGCGATCACCCTCGGCACCATGAGTTTCGGCGACCCGCACCGCGGCAACCACGAGTGGACGCTCACCGAAGACGAGAGCCGCCCCTTCCTGCAGAAGGCGCTGGAGCTCGGCATCACCACTTTCGACACGGCGAACGTCTACTCCGACGGCACCAGCGAGGAGATCGTCGGCCGCGCCCTGAAGGACTTCGCCCGCCGGGAGGACATCGTCATCGCGACGAAGGTGCACGGGCGCATGCGCCCCGGCCCGAACGGCGCCGGCCTCTCGCGCGGCCACATCATGACGGAGATCGACAACAGCCTGCGGCGCCTCGGCACCGACTACGTCGACCTCTACCAGATCCACCGCTTCGACCCGCGGACGCCCGTCGAAGAGACCATGGAGGCGCTGCACGACGTCGTGAAGGCCGGCAAGGCGCGCTACATCGGGGCGTCCTCCATGTACGCGTGGCAGTTCGCCAAGGCGCAGTACACCGCCGACCTCGGCGGGTGGACCCGCTTCATCTCCATGCAGGACCAGTACAACCTGATCAGCCGGGAGGAGGAGCGCGAGATGCACCCGTTCTGCCTCGACCAGGGCGTCGGCGTGCTGCCGTGGAGCCCCCTCGCCCGCGGCCGGCTCACCCGCGACTGGGACGCGTCGACGACGAGGGCCGAGACCGACAATTTCGCGCACACGCTCTACACACAGGCCGAGTCCGCCGACCGCGCCGTCGTGGATGCCGTGGCCGCCATCGCGGCGCAGCGCGGCGTTTCGCGCGCGCAGGTCGCCCTCGCCTGGGTGCGGCAGCAGCCCGCGGTCACGTCACCGATCGTCGGGGTGACCAGGCTCGGTCATCTGACGGATGCCGTCGCATCCGTCGACCTGCAGCTCACCACCGACGAACTCGCGTCGCTGTCGGCGCCGTACGTGCCGCGGGCGCCCGAAGGGTTCTGAGCGGGCGTCAGTAGACGGGGTAGCTCGGGTAGGCGTATCCGGGCGTCCAGTACGGCACGAAGCCGTAGTAGCCGTAGACGCTGCCGTAGTAGTCGGCGTCGTCCGGCACGTCGATGAGCTCGGGGTCGTAGCCCGGCGCGCCGGCGACGTGCTCGCGCGTCTGGTCGATGTGCACCGCGTCATCGGTGATGCGCGTGATGGCGTCGACGGGAATGAACGTCTTGTCCTTGCCGATGCCGAGGAAACCGCCCGAGGCGACGACGAGGAAACGCACCTTATTCTCGCTGGGGTCGAGGAGGAGGTCGTCGACCTTCCCGATGTCCTCGCCCGCGCTGTCTTTCATGGTGCGGCCGCGGATGTCTTCACTCGCGTGCGCGATGGCCTCGTCGCTGTCGCTGAGCTTGATGAGCTTGCTGGTGTCTGCCATGTCTTCGTACCTCCGGTGACGGATCGTTTCTCACATTTCGACTGTCATTCGACGCTATACCCGGCCTCTGCGGGCGTGGTCGGGGATGGAGGACCTTGCCAGCTGGCGCGGCGCGCGTGTCAGCGGGCCCGATGAGTGGGCCCGATCAGCGGGCCCGCTGGGCGATCCCCCGCACGAACGCGGCCTGCCCGGCGTGCTGCAGGTCGTCGGTGATGACGCTCACGAGGCGCACGCCGAGGGTCACGGGCGGGTCCCAGGAGGTGTCGACGACGCGTTCGAGGTCCTCGTCGCCGAGCGTCGCCAGGTACGCGACCGTGCTCGCGCAGACTGCGTCGTGGTAGCCGATGAGGTCGGCGGCGGAGACGCCGCGCACCTCGCCGACCTGCGACGACGAGTGGCCGTACCCCGTGGCATCCGCGTCGAAGGCCAGGCCGAAGCGCTCGGCCCACCCGGCCGACGCCCACAGCTGCTCGGTGCCCGCGACATCCGCAATGTGGTCGTCTTGCACGCGGGTGAGGTGCCAGACCAGCCAGGCGATGGAGTTCGCAGCCGGATCCGGGCGGAACGTCAGGGCGTTCTCGTCGAGCCCGTCGACGGCCCGGCGCACGGCGCCCTGGATTCGCTGGAAGGCATCGGTGAGCAGGTCGGTGGCAGCAGTCATTCCTCCACTCTTGCCCCAGCGGGCCGGGAGCGCCAGCGTGGACTGAGGATGTGGGCGACGGCGCTGACCAGCATGACCGCCTCACCCACGATCGCCATGGTTCCAAGCGCGTCGGCCCAGTGGCCGATGTCGTCGTCGATCTGGGGCAGGCCCACGGTGCGGCTCAGCACGTAGGCCGCCAGCGCGAGGGCCGAGACGACCAGCGTCGACACCCACACGGCGCGGGAATCGGCGGTGAGCAGCAGGATCGCGAGCAGGAAGCCCGCGACGGTGACCAGGGCGAACAGCACGCCGACATACGGAGCCTCGCTGAAATGGTCCTCGATCACGGGGATGTGGGCGACGGCTTCGGTGATCGCGCCCGCTGCGGCCACAAGCCGCCAGGCGGAATGCGCGGGCCGTCCGGCAAGCGGCCAGGTCAGAACGGATGCGATCGCCGGTTCGTCCGCCGCCCGCCCGGTCTTGACGTGGTTGCCGGCACGTGTCTGCGTCTGGGTCATGGTCTCGTGCTCCGGGTTCGCTCTGGACCGGCCAGGGATCCGGTCTGAGAGTAGTTCGGAGCCGCCTGCCGACTGGTTTGGCGACGGCGGCCAGAAGCCCGGGCTCGCCGACCGACGTGCCGTCCCGGAATACCCGGGACGGGGCCCACGTTGGAGCGAGGGCGCCGGTCGCCCGCGACCCGGCCGCGAAATCCCAACGGAAGGCACCTTTTGAACCTGTTCACGCCCGTCACCCTCGGAGACCTCCAGCTCGCCAACCGCGTCGTCATGGCGCCGCTGACCCGGCTGCGCGCCGACGCATCCGGTGTTCCCGGCGACCTCATTGTGGAGCACTACGCGCAGCGGGCGAGCATCGGCATGATCGTGACCGAGGGCACCTACCCCAGCGCCGAGTCGCGGGCGTACCCCGGCCAGCCCGGGATCGCGACGAAGGCGCAGGCCGACGGGTGGCAGCGCGTGACGGACGCCGTGCACGCCAAGGGCGGCCTCATCGTCATGCAGCTGATGCACGGCGGGCGCGTCTCGCACACCGAGATCACGGGAACCGACCGCATCGTCGCACCCAGCGCGATCGCCATCAACGGCGAGGCGCACACCCCGAACGGCAAGGCGCCGTTCCCGGTGCCGCACGCCCTGACATCCGCCGAACTCGCCGACGTGCGCGACGAGTTCGTGGCCGCAGCGAAGCGCGCCGTGGCCGCCGGGCTCGACGGCGTGGAGGTGCACGGGGCCAACGGCTACCTGCTGCACGAGTTCCTGTCGCCGGTCTCGAACCAGCGCGACGACGAGTACGGCGGATCGCCCGAGAACCGCGCCCGGTTCGTGATCGAGGTGACAACGGCGATCGCGGATGCTGTGGGCGCGGGCCGCGTCGGCATCCGTCTGTCGCCCATGCACAACATCCAGGACGTGCTGGAGCTCGACCGGGGCGACGTCACCGCGACTTACGACGCGCTCATCGACGGCATCGCTCCGCTCGGCCTCGCGTACCTCAGCGTGCTGCACAGCGAGCCGGCCGGTGAGCTCGTGCAGGACATCCGCTCGCGCTTCGACGGCAAGATCATCGTCAACAGCGGTTTCGGCCAGGTGACCACGCGGGAGGAGGCCCTCGCGCTCGTCGAAGACGCGCACGCCGACGCCGTGGCGGTGGGCCGGCTCGCCATCGCCAATCCCGACCTGGTGGAGCGCTGGCAGGAGCAGCACCCGGAGAACGAGCCGAACGCGGCGACGTTCTACGGCTCCGGACCCGAGGGCTACGTCGATTACCCCCGCCTGAGCGCATAACCGCCGCGGTTCCTGCCGCAGGGCTGCCTTCCGCCCGGCTTTGCGGGTAGACCGGGTAGTGACGTCGATGGTGGGAGTGCACATGTCCAGAAAGAACCGAGTCGTCGTGATCACCGGGGCCTCCAGCGGCATCGGTCGCGCGACGGCGCTGCATTTCGCCGCCGACGGCGACTGCGTGGTGCTGGCCAGCCGTCGCCGCGACGCCCTCGAGGAGGTCGCCGGCCAGTGTGAGGAGCTCGGCGTCCCCGCCCTGGTCGTGCCCACGGACGTCACCGACGCGGACGCCGTCGACGCGCTGGCGGCCGCCGCCGTCGCGCGGTTCGGCCGCATCGACGTGTGGGTGAACGCGGCGGGCGTCTCGGTCTTCGCCGAGTTCGTGCAGGTGCCGCTCGACGACTTCCGGCGGGTGATCGACGTCAACCTGATGGGCTACGTGTACGGCTCGCGGGCGGCGCTCATCCACATGGGGCTGCAGGGGAGGGGCGTGCTGGTGAACGTCGCGTCCGTGCTCGGTGAGGTGCCGCAGCCGTACACCGCGGCCTATGGAATGTCGAAGGCCGCCGTGCGCGCTCTCGGCGTCACGCTGCGCTCCGAACTCCAGCTGCGGGGCCTGAAGCACGTGCACGTCTCCACCGTGCTGCCGGCCACCATCGACACCCCGTTCTTCCGGCACGCGGCGAACTACACGGGCCGCAAGGTGCTCGCCATGCCGCCGGTGTACGGGCCGGGCAAGGTGGCGCGCACGATCGTCGGCCTGGCGAAGGATCCGCGGGACGAGGTGGCGGTCGGGGCGTTCAGCAAGGCGACCGTGCGTGAGCATCGCCGGCACCCGGCATCCGTCGAATGGGAATTGGCGGCCCTCACCGACAAGGCCCAGCTCTCGCCGCACACGCCGGCGCCTGACACGAGCGGTAACCTGTATGCGCCGCCCGACGACGTCGCCACGATCACCGGCGGCTGGGCGGGCACGCAACGGATGCGCCTACGCACCCTGCTGGGCTGGGCGCTGCTCGGCGGGGGTGCGGTGGCCGTCTGGAAGGCCGCTCGGCGCCGCTGATAAGCTGGACCGGTCGCGACTGGCGTAGTTCGTAGATGGGTCACCATCGGGGAGCGACCGACACGGTTGGTGGCCGCGCGCCTGGGCCACTCCACTACCTGATCATGTTTGAGGAGACGCCCGTGTCCACGCAACAGACTTCCACGTTCAATGAGCCCCTTGAGGTCGTCGACCCCGAGATCGCCGCCGTTCTCGAGCAGGAGCTCGGCCGCCAGCGCGACTACCTGGAGATGATCGCGAGCGAGAACTTCGTTCCGCGCGCGGTGCTGCAGTCCCAGGGCTCGGTGCTCACCAATAAGTACGCCGAGGGGTATCCCGGTCGTCGGTATTACGGCGGATGCGAGTTCGTCGACATCGCCGAGCAGCTCGCGATCGACCGCGCCAAGAGCCTCTTCGGCGCCGCATACGCCAACGTGCAGCCGCACTCGGGTGCCTCCGCGAACGCCGCGGTGCTCTCCGCGCTCGCGACGCCCGGCGACACCATCCTCGGTCTCGAGCTCGCCCACGGCGGGCACCTCACGCACGGCATGAAGCTGAACTTCTCCGGCAAGCTGTACAACCCGGTCACCTACGGCGTCGACCCGGAGAGCTTCCTGGTCGACATGAACGTGGTGCGCGAGAAGGCCCGCGAGCACAAGCCGACCGTCATCATCGCCGGCTGGTCGGCCTACCCGCGCCAGCTCGACTTCGCCGCGTTCCGGGAGATCGCCGACGAGGTGGGCGCCAAGCTCTGGGTGGACATGGCGCACTTCGCCGGGCTCGTCGCCGCCGGCCTGCACCCGTCGCCGGTGCCGTACGCCGACGTCGTGTCGAGCACCGTGCACAAGACCCTCGCCGGCCCGCGCTCGGGCTTCATCCTCTCCCGCGACATGGAGCTGGCGAAGAAGCTGAACTCCAACGTATTCCCGGGGCAGCAGGGCGGCCCGCTCATGCACGTGATCGCCGCGAAGGCCACCGCGTTCAAGCTGGCGGCGACGGAGGAATTCAAGGACCGCCAGGAGCGCACGGTGCGCGGCGCCAGCATCCTCGCGTCGCGCCTGACCGCCGAGGACTCCAAGGCCGGCGGCGTCGACGTGCTCACCGGCGGCACCGATGTGCACCTCGTGCTCGCCGACCTCCGTCACTCGGACATCAACGGCCAGCAGGCTGAAGACCTGCTGCACGACGTGGGCATCACCGTGAACCGCAATGCCGTCCCGTTCGACCCGCGTCCGCCCATGGTGACCTCGGGCCTGCGCATCGGTACCCCGGCGCTCGCCACGCGCGGCTTCGGCGACGCCGAGTTCACCGAGGTGTCCGACGTCATCGCCGAGGCGCTGAAGCCCGGCGCCGACACCGCGGCGCTTCGCACCCGGGTGAAGGCCCTCACCGACGCGTTCCCGCTGTACCCGGGCCTCGTGCAGTGACCGCCGTCACTCTCGACGGCGTGGCCACGGCATCCGCTGTGAAGGCGGAACTCGCCGGCCGTATCGGCGCGCTCAAGGCGAAGGGCATCACGCCCGGACTCGGCACCCTGCTCGTCGGCGACGACCCCGGCTCGCGCTCGTATGTCGCGGGCAAGCACCGCGACTGCGCCGAGGTCGGCATCGAGTCGATCCGCGTCGACCTGCCGGCGACAGCGACCCCGGCCGACGTGCGCGCCGCGATCGCCGAGCTGAACGACAGCCCGGAGGTCACCGGCTACATCGTGCAGTTGCCGCTGCCCGGCGGGCACGACGAGAACGCCATGCTCGAGCTCATCGACCCGGCGAAGGACGCCGACGGCCTGCACCCCACCAACCTGGGGCGCCTGGTGCTCGGCATCGAGGGCGAGCTGCACTCGCCGCTGCCCTGCACGCCTGCCGGCATCGTCGAGCTGCTGCAGCGCTACGACGTTCCGATCGCCGGGCGGCACGTGACCGTGATCGGCCGCGGCCTCACTGTGGGACGCCCGCTCGGCCTGCTCTTCACCCGCAAGGGCCTCGACGCCACCGTCACGCTCACGCACTCCCGCACGCTCGACCTCCCCGACGAGGTGCGCCGCGCGGACATCGTCGTGGCGGCCGTGGGCGTGCCGCACCTGGTGCTGCCGGAGTGGATCAAGCCCGGTGCGGCCGTGCTCGACGTGGGCATCACCCGCGTGGAGGACCTCGCGACCGGCAAGGGGAAGCTCACCGGCGACGTGCACCCGGATGTCGCATCCGTCGCCGGGTTCCTGTCGCCGAACCCGAAGGGCGTCGGCCCGATGACCCGCGCCATGCTGCTGGCCAACGTGGTGAAGGCCGCGGAGCGGAACGCGGCGGCGTAGTCGCGCGCCCTCCCGCCGAGACTGACCTGTCCGGTCGAGGTGGCCAGGTGCCCCTGTGCGTCTCGACCGGATCTGTCCGTCTCGGCGACGTAGTCAGGCCTGTGAGTGGTCAGGCCTGCGGGTCGAGCGCGAGGCGGTGGGCGGCGGCGTGGCCCAGGTAATTCTGGGCGTTGCGACGGATGCCGGCCACCTCGTCATCCGTTAGCTCGCGTCTGACCTTGCCCGGCACGCCCGCCACGAGTGAGCCGGGTGGCACGACGGTGCCCTCGAGCACCACGGCGCCGGCGGCGACGAGCGAGCCCGCGCCGATGACCGCCCCGTTCAGCACCGTCGCCGACATGCCGATGAGCACGTCGTCCTCGACGGTGCAGCCGTGCAGCACGGCGCCGTGCCCTGCCGAGACGCCCCGGCCCACCGTGAGGGGGAAGCCGCGGTCGACGTGGCACGAGACGTTGTCCTGCAGGTTCGAGCCGGGGCCGATGTGGATCGGCTCGTGCTCGGCGCGGAGCACCGCGTTGTACCAGACGCTTGCGTCGTCGCCGAGGGTCACATCGCCCACGAGGATCGCGCCCGGCGCCACGAACGCGCTCTCGGCGACGCTCGGGGTCGGGACGTCCGGCAGCGTGATGATCATGCGGTCGAGCCTACTTCTCCCGGCGGGCGCCGTCCGCGGCGTGCACCACGAAGAGCTCCGGCGCGCGGAAGCCGCGCTCGGCGAAGGCGGTGAGCACCGCGTTCGTCACGGCCGGTATCTGCGCGTGGGGCGTGAGGGCGATGGCCGACCCGCCGAACCCGCCACCTGTCATCCGTGCGCCGATCGCACCCCCGGCACGCGCCGCATCGACCGCCACGTCGAGCTCGGGAACCGAGATCTCGAAGTCGTCGCGCATCGACACGTGCGAGGCGTCGAGCAGGGGACCGATGGCGCGCGGCCCGCCCTCGCGAAGCGTGTGCACGGTGTCGAGCACCCGCTGGTCCTCCGTGACGACGTGCCGCACCCGGCGGAAGGTCTCCTCGTCGAGCAGCTCGGCGGCCCGCGGTAGGTCGTCGACGCTCACGTCGCGCAGCAACTCCACGCCGAGGGCCGCAGCCCCGGCCTCGCAGGAGCGCCGCCGGTCGCCGTAGCCGCCCGTGGCGTGGGCGTGGTCGACCTTCGTGTCGATGATGAGCAGCTCGAGCCCGGCCTCGTCGAAGCCGAGCGGCACGACCTCCGAGGCGAGGTCGCGGCAGTCGAGGAACACGGCCGCGTCGCGCTCGCCGAGGAGCGACGCGGACTGGTCCATGATGCCGGTGGGCGCCCCCACCACCCGGTTCTCGGCCAGCTGCCCCACGCGGGCAAGTGTGCGCCGGTCGAACCCCAGTTCCCAGCAGTCGTTGAGGGCGACGCCGACGGCGCTCTCGATCGCAGCGGATGACGACAGCCCGGCTCCCACCGGGACATCCGATTCGATGTAGGCCTCGAAGCCTCGCCCGCTCCCCGTCGCTAACTCCGGAAACTCGGCCGTCTGGCCGTCCAACGCGCCCACCGGTTCGCGGCCTGGGGCACTGGGCCCGTCCGCTTTTCCGGAGTTAGCGACAGGGGGCGTGCCGAGGTCGGCCCCGAACTGCCCGAGCGCCCACGCCACACCGAGCGGATACGCCGACCAGCCGTGCAGGTTCTCGGGAATCAGCTCGTCGAGGGAGATTTCGACGGCCTCCTTGGCGAACGAGCTGGCGACGCGCACGATCCGGTCGTCGCGCAGCCGCAGGGCGACGACCGTGCGGCGGTCGATCGCGAACGGCAGCACGAACCCGCCGTTGTAGTCGGTGTGTTCGCCGATCAGGTTGACCCGGCCGGGCGCCGACCAGATGCCGTCGGGCTCCTGGTTGAACCGGCTGCGGAACCCGGCGGCGGCGGCCTCGAGGAGCTCGGTCGGTGCGGTCATGCGTCGTCCTTTCCTGCGGCACGCTCCACGGCGTCCCGGATGCTTGCGGCCGCCTGCTCCGGCGTCACGTCGCCGATCCAGGCGCCCATCGCGGCTTCCGACCCGGCCAGGTACTTCAGCTTGTTCTCGGCCCGGCGCGGGCTAGTCAGCTGCAGCATCAGGCGGATGTCGCCCTGATGCACCGCGACGGGCGCCTGGTGCCAGGCGGCGATGTAGGGCGTCGGCGTCTCATAGACCTCGTCGATGCCGCGCAGCAGCCGCCGGTACAGCACCGCGAGCTCGTCGCGCTCCTCGAGCGTGGTCCCGGCGAAATCGGCGACCTGCCGGTGCGGCAGCATGTGCACCTCGATCGGCCAGCGCGCCGCGAACGGCACGAAGGCGCTCCAATGCTCGCCGCGCAGGATCATCCGCTCGCCGTCTTGCTCGCTCGCCAGGATGTCCGGGAACAGGCCCGGGCCGTACTCCTCGACCGACGCGATCAGGCGCTGCGTGCGGGGCGTGATGTACGGGTACGAATAGATCTGGCCGTGCGGATGCCGCAGGGTCACCCCGATCGCCTCGCCGCGGTTCTCGAACGGGAACACCTGCTGGATGCCGGGCATGCGCGAGAGTTCATACGTGCGCTCGGCCCAGGCCTCGATCACCGTGCGGGCGCGGGTGACCGAGAGGCTGGCGAACGAGCCTTCGTGCTCCGGGCTGAAGCACACCACTTCGCAGCGCCCGATGGACCGCCGGGTGCGGCCGATGCCGATCTCGGCGAGGTCGTCGAGGCCGCGCGGTGCGTTCTCGTCCTCGAGCAGCGGACCGAACGACGGGGACTTATTCTCGAAGACGGCCACGTCGTAGTTGTCGGGGATCTCGGAGGGGTTCTCGGGCGTTGCGGGCGCCAGCGGGTCGAGGTGCGCCGGCGGCAGGAAGGCGCGGTTCTGCCGGGCGGAGGCGATGGAAACCCATTCCCCGGTCAGCGGGTCCTGACGCATGGTCGCGGTGACCGGGCGCGGGTCGAGCTCGCGCAGGTCGGGCGCGCGGTGCGGCGACAGCCGGGTGTCCGGGTCGTCGAAGTAGATCAGCTCCCGGCCGTCGGCGAGGCTCTGGCGCTGCCTGGCGATTCTCGGGTCGGCGATGAAGCCGGAGGATGTGGTGTCCGTCACATCGCCAGAATATCCCCTTTGCGCATGCGAAACCAGCGCTTGCGTCTTGAATACGAAGCGAAAGCAAGCGAAGATGGATGCGTGCCCTCCCTGCCCCCTCAAAGCACCGGTTCCGCCGCCCGCGCGCCCATGGAGACGCCGTTGCCCGCTCCGCTTCGGCGCGAGCAGATCCGCCGACTGATCGACGAGCGCGGCTTCGTGCGCGTGGGCGATCTGCGCGACACGTTCGGCGTGTCCGGCGTGACCGCCCGCGCCGACCTCGATGCGCTCGTCGCGGAGGGCGCGGCGCGGCGCGTGCACGGCGGCGCCGTTCCGGTGCGGGCGCCGGGGGGACCAGCCCGGGAACGCGAGCCGTCGTTCGAGGAGTCGCTCGCGGCATCCGTTGTGCCCAAACAGCAGATCGGCGAACTCGCCGCGTCGCTCGTCGCGAGCGGGCAGAGCGTCATTCTCGACGTGGGCAGCACCGCGCTCGCCGTGGCCCGGGCGCTCGTGGCCCGCACCGACCTCGTCGACGTGGTGGTGATCACCAACGGGCTCAACATCGCACTCGAGTTGGAGCCCGCCATTCCGCGGTTCACGGTGATCGTCACCGGCGGGTCGCTGCGCCCGTTGCAGCACTCGCTCGTGGAGCCCCTGGCCGGCACGGTGCTCAGCCAGGTGCACGCCGACATCGCCTTCATCGGCTGCAACGGCGTGCATCCGCTGCGGGGCGTCACCAATATCAACCTGCCCGAGGCCGGCGTGAAGTCGCTCATGCTCGCCGCCGCCGAGCGCGCCGTTGTCATCGCCGACAGCTCCAAGCTCGGCCGGTCGCATCTCGGCCAGGTGGGGCCGCTGGCGGCGTTCGACACCCTGGTGACGGATGCCGCCGCCGCTGGGAATGCGCTGGACCGGTTGAAAGAAGCCGGTTTGAGCGTGCTGGTGCCGGAATAGGCTGGCGAAATGGACGCTGTCACGGGAATCCAATACGAGCTGACCGCAGAGACGAAGGCCGGACCGGCGCGCGTCGTGGTGACCGAGGTCGCCGCGGGCCTGCGGGTGTACACGGTGAACGGGCAGGATGTCACCGAGCCGTACCCCGAGACCGCCCAGCGCCCGAAAGGGTGCGGTGCCATCCTCGTTCCCTGGCCCAACCGGGTGCGCGACGGCCGCTGGCAGTACCAGGGCGAGACTCTGCAGCTGGCGCTCACCGAGCCAGCGAAGGGCAACGCCATCCACGGCCTGCTGCGGTACGCGCCGTACCGTGAGACCGCGCACACCACCTCCTCCATCACGCTGGCGGCCACCGTCTTCCCGCAGCTCGGCTACCCGTTCCACCTCGACAGCAGCGTGACGTACGACCTCAGCGACGACGGGCTGCAGGTGACCCACCACATGCGCAACGTCGGCGCAACGGATGCCCCGGTCGCCATCGGCGCCCACCCTTACC
This sequence comes from Cryobacterium tepidiphilum, assembly GCF_003716325.1. Classification (GTDB taxonomy): domain Bacteria; phylum Actinomycetota; class Actinomycetes; order Actinomycetales; family Microbacteriaceae; genus Cryobacterium; species Cryobacterium tepidiphilum. Next base: position 112,664 of record NZ_RDSR01000006.1, read on the forward strand.
TTCGCGTCGGTGACGTTCCGAGCGGCGACCTCACGCTCACGGCGGCGGCCGCCACCCACGTCGACGTCGACGACCGCAGCAACCCGGTGGGCGAGACGCCCGTCGAGGGCACCGGCTACGACCTGCGCGGCGGCCGCCGCGTGGGCGAGCTCGACCTCGACGACGGTTTCGCCGACGTCACCATGCGTGACGGGCGCGTCGAGCATTCGGTGGCAGCGGATGACGGTCGTCGCGTCACCCTGTGGGGCGACGAGAACATGCGCTTCGTGCAGGTGTTCACGCCGCACAGTTTCCCCGGCATCGACGGGGAGACCAAGCAGGCCGTGGCGATCGAGCCGATGACGGCGCCCGCCGACGCGTTGAACTCGGGGATCGGCATCCGCTGGCTGGCGCCGGGGGAGACGTGGACCGTGCGCTGGGGAATCCGTGCCGACGGATTCTGAGCCCGAGGCGCTGCCCTTCACGCTCGGCGCCGACGCCGACCGGCTCGCCGCGCTTCGCACCATGAAGCGCTTCGCCACGTGGCTGCTCGTGCTGATGGCGCTCGTCTTCGCGATCTCCTTCGCCCTGCAGGAGCGCTACCCGGCGCTGCAGTTCGTGCGCGCCGCGGCCGAGGGCGGCATGGTCGGTGCGCTCGCCGACTGGTTCGCCGTCACGGCCCTGTTCCGGTACCCGCTGGGCCTCCGGATTCCGCACACCAACATCATCGCCAACCGCAAGAACGAGATCGGCGCGAGCCTGGGCGAGTTCGTCGAGGAGAACTTCCTCTCCGACCAGGTCGTGCAACAGAAGCTCGAGTCCATCGGCATCTCCGACCGGGTCGGCGGGTGGCTGGCGAAGCCCGAGAACGCCGGCCGGCTGACGGATGAGTTCGTCGTGGCCGCGGGCGGCACGCTCGAGCTCCTCGACGACGAGGACGTCAAGGGCCTCATCGAGACCCTAGCCCGGGAGCACCTGGCGAAGCCGGAGTGGGGGCCGAGCATCGGCCGGGTCGGGGAGCGCCTCGTCGCCTCCGGGCAGCAGCACGCTGCCGTCGACCTGCTGCTCGACCGGGCGTACCTGTGGCTGGCCGATCACCCCGAGGCGTTCGAGACGGCCGTGTCCGAGCGGCTCCCCGGCTGGCTGCCGCGCTTCGTCGACCGGATGGTGGACGACAAGGCGTACCGGGAGGTGCTGGGATTCGTCGCCGGCGCCCGGGCCGACGCGCGGCATCCGCTGCGCCTGGCCGTCGACCGCTACCTCGCCGAACTCAGCGTCGACCTGCAGTACGACCGGGAGACGATCCGCCGTGCGGAGGAGCTGAAGCTTGAGCTGCTCGACAGCCCGCGCCTGCGCGAGTTCACGAGCGAGACCTGGGATGCCGTGAAGGCGGCGCTGGGGGAGGCCCTGGCCGACCCGGGCAGCCCGCTGCGGGCGGGCATCCGCTCGACGTTCGCCGAGGTGGGCGGCCGCCTGGTGCGCGACAAGGCGCTCGGAGCGAAGATCGACGGCTGGGTGGCCGAGTCGGTGGGGTACGCCGTGCGGCAGTACCGGCACGAGATCGCCGGCGTCATCACCGAGACGGTCGAGCGGTGGGATGCCGCGGAGACCGCCGAGAAGATCGAGCTGCAGGTGGGCAAGGACCTGCAATTCATCCGCATCAACGGCACCGTCGTGGGTGCGCTCGCGGGCCTGGCGATCTTCGTGATCGCGCAGGGCCTGCTCGTGCTGTTCTAGGAAGGGAAGGCGAAATGGCCGAAACGACAGCCGATACGACGTTGCTCGAGGTGATGGCCGAGCTGGCTGCGCTTGACGACCCGAGGGCGCGCGCGGTCAACGAGCGGCACGGCGACGATCACGGGGTGAACCTCAGTGCGCTGCGCGCGATCGCCAAGCGCCTGAAGACCGAGCAGGACCTCGCCATCGGGCTCTGGGAGACCGGCGACACCGCCGCGCGGCTGCTCGCGCTGCTCATCTGCCGGCCGAAGGCCTTCGACCGTGACGAGCTCGACGCCATGGTGCGCGAGGCGCGCGCGCCCAAGGTGCTCGACTGGCTGGTGAACTACGTGGTGAAGAAGAGCCCGCATACCGAGGAGCTCCGCCAGGCCTGGTTCGCCGACTCCGACCCCGTGGTCGCGGCTGCCGGCTGGGCGCTGACCAGCGAACGCGTGACGAAGCAGCCCGAAGGACTCGATCTCGACGCGCTGCTCGACATCATCGAGGCATACATGGCGGATGCCCCGGACCGCCTGCAGTGGGCGATGAACACCTGCCTGGCCCAGATCGGCATCGCGCACCCGGAGCAGCGCGCTCGCGCCATCGAGATCGGCGAGCGCCTCGAGGTGCTCAAGGACTACCCGACGCCGCCGAACTGCACCTCGCCATTCGCGCCGGTCTGGATCGCCGAGATGGTCCGGCGACAGAACGCACGCACGTGAAGCCCGCGATAGCGGGCACGGGCCCAATGGTGGGCCCCGTCGGGCTCGAACCGACGACCCAAGGATTAAAAGTCCTTTGCTCTACCAACTGAGCTAGAGGCCCGGTTAATAATCTAGCGTGGATGCCATGGCTGACGAATTCCACAAGCCCACCCACTTCGCGGGCGATCGCTTCGACGCCTTCAAGGGCGGCGAGGATCCCGCCACGATCTCCCGCACCGCCCACGAGACCGCGCACGCCCTGCTGGCCCGGGTACGCACCGATCCAGACCCCGGCGTCGTCGACCGGCTCGTCGCCTTCACCGACGAGCACGGCATCGACGCCATGGCCGAGCTCTGGGCCAGGTCGACGCCGCGCAGCCTCCCCGGTGCCCTCTGGCGCATCTACCTGGTGCGCGTGCTCATCCGCCAGGACCCGGAGGGCATCGCCTACCTCTACCAGCGCGGCAGCGAGGTGGCGGTCAGCATCGACCCGCTGGTGGCGGGCGCCACCGCCCCCACCGGCCCGGCCGAGATCATCGAGCTCGCCGACCAGATCCTCCGTGGCCTCTACACGGGCGACTTCGCCGTCGCGCTCGACCGTGCGGCTGCGTTCTGCCGGGTGACGGCCAGCGGATGCGCGTCGCTCGCCGACGACCTCGACCACACCGAGCCGGAACGCTCATCGACACTCACCACCCAGGCGCTCCGCTTCTCGACCACCGCGCAGGAGTTCGCCTCCTGCGCGCGGCTCTGGCGCCACGACTCCCTCGAGTAGCCGGCGCATCCGTTCGCCGCGCGGAACGCACCCGGGCGGCCGAGTCTCCGAGGCCGCTGGGAAGACTTTGCTCAGAGTGAACGGGCGAGAACCATCCCTTAGACTGGACGAGGTCGGGCCGCAGTAACCCCGGGCTCCAAAATTCGCCGCTACGAGCGGCCTCGCGCCGAGAGGCGTTCTGCGGCCTGGCCCCTACTCTTTCTTGGGCTCCGGTGCGCGTCCGCACGACCGAGCCTAGGCTGGCCTCATGCCCGACTCGAAGCTCACAATCGACACCGGCCACCACGTTCTCGTCGTCAAGAATCGCTACCTGCTGCTCGCGCGGATCAACGACATCCTCACCGGACTCTGGTTCGTCGCCGGCAGCTTCCTGTTCCTGTCCGACTCCACCAAGTTGCTCGGCACCATCTTCTTCATTATCGGGAGCATCGAACTCCTCATCCGCCCGGTGATCCAGATCGTGCGCGACGTGCACCTCAAGCGCATCGACCCGAGCGGTCAGCATCACGACTGACCGCGGGTGCGGGCTTTCTGCCGCCTTCGGGCTCGGGAGGCGGCAGTTGGGTCGCACCCGCGGATCGAGGCGCACCGCATCTGGTCGCGATGAACGTGTTGGGGGTGAAAGGAAGGCACCGCGGGTGCGGGCTTTCTGCCGCCTTCAGGCTCGGGAGGCGGCAGTTGGGCCGCACCCGCGGAAGGGGACGGAAGGAAGGGCAGGTGACGGAGCGGTTGCGGTGGGACTGCCCCCGCGGATGGCACGCCCCAGCGTAGGCTCGGTTCATGCCCTTGCCGTACACGCTGCTGATCGACCCGCTTCCGGCCGATTCCCCGCGCACCGACTTCGCGGGCACCTTCCAGGCCGTCGACTCGGATGCTCCGGCCCTGCGCGTCGCCGAGCTCAGCACCCAGCGCGGCGACGGCGTGTTCGAGACCCTGAGCGTGGTGAACGGGCACGCGCAGGAGGTCGAGCCGCACCTGGCCCGCCTGGCCAACTCCGCGCAGATCTGCGACCTGCCCACCCCGAACGCCGCGCAGTGGCGCGCCGCCGTCGACGACGCCCTCCGTCACCTGCCCGCCGAGGGCCAGCTCGCGCTCAAGTTCGTGCTCAGCCGCGGCGTGGAGCACGGGCCGGCGCCCACCGCTTGGCTGCACGCGACGGCCGCCGCCGACTTCAGCGGCATGCGTGCGCACGGCGTGCGCGTGGTCACCCTCGACCGCGGCTACCCGCGCGGCGTCGCCGAACGCGCCCCCTGGCTGCTGATGGGCGCCAAGACCCTCAGTTACGCGGTGAACATGGCCGCGCTCCGCGAGGCCGCCCGGCGCGGCGCCGACGACGCCCTCTTCCTCACCACCGACGGCTTCGTCATGGAGGGCCCGACCTCCAGCGTCATCATCCGCACCGGCCGCGAGTACGTCACACCGGCACCGAGCGGCGCCATCCTGCACGGCACCACGCAGCAGGCGGTGTTCGAGTACCTGTCCAGCCGCGGCGAGCGGGTCGTCTACCGCGACGTGCCGGTCGACGAGCTCCGGCGAGCGGATGCCGCGTGGCTGGTCTCCAGCGTGCGTCTGGCTGTGGCCATCACGGCGCTCGACGGTGAACCGTTGCCCGCCGACCAGCCGCTCACCGACGACGTCAACGCGTTCCTGCTCGCCCGCACCGCCTGATCCGGCCGCGCGTCGAGTCAGCCGTACCGCCTCGCACCTGCAACGAAAGCAGGACGCTTTGCGCCGCTGTGCGCGAAAACAGGAAGAAACGGCGCCCTGGCGCGATCGCGTCCTGTTTTCGCGACGCGCCGCTCCTACCGCCGCGCGCCGACGCGACGCGGCTAGTGCCGCGGCCCGTGCGTCTCGATCGCGATGATGCCCGAGCTCGGGTTGGTCTTCGACAGGTGCACGACCGAGAACCCGCCGGTCTCCAGGTGCGCCGCGTCATCGACGTACGCGCCGAGTGGAGTGCCCGTCGCCAGCGCCATCTCCCGCAGGATCTCGGGCAGCACCGGCCCGTGGCTGCACAGCACCGCCGTCTTGCCGGCCCGCACCCGCTTGCCGATCACCGCGCGCACATCCGCTGAGCCGTCTTCGAACGCGTCCTGGCTGATCTTGTCGGTGCGCTTGATCTCCACACCGATCGCCGCCGACAGCGGCGCCACGGTCGTCACGCACCGGGTTGCCGAGCTGGTGATGATGCGCAACGGATGCCACGCCGCGAGCGACTGCACGGCATCCGCTGCCTGCGTCACCCCACGCGGCGTCAGCGGTCGGGAGGCGTCCGGGCCGTCCCAGTCTGAGGCCGGCGTCGCCTTCGCGTGCCGCAGCGCGATGAGCGCGAACGTGCTGGTGACCCGGTTTTCGACGAGCTTCGCAAACGCGTCGATGATCTCGACATCCGGCGCGTAGCTGAGGTAGCTCCTGGCCTTCTTGATCGTCACCCACTCGAGCGCCGCGACCTCCCCGTTCGGCAGGAACGTCGACGTGCGGATGGCGTCGGCGGTGACCTCTGCGGCCCAGTAGTGCACGATCTTGGTGCGCCCGTTCGGCATCTCGTACTTCGAGACCCCGAGCGGCACGCCGAGCGGCACGGTGAGTCCGGTCTCCTCCTCCACCTCGCGCGCGGCGGTCGCGGCCAGGGTCTCGCCCGGGTCGACCTTGCCCTTGGGGATGGTGACGTCGCCATGCACGGTGCGATGGATGAGGAGGACGTGGAGCTTGCCGTCGATGTAGCGCCAGCAGACGGCGCCGGCTGCGTACACTGCCTTCTCGCTCACCGGCGACCCACCGTCCGCTTGCGGTTCCCGATCTTCTGCATCAGCACGTTCTGCATGTCCTCCAGCGGCTTGCCGTCCTCGTCCCGCGAGTGGCGGGTCCACTCGCCGTCGCTCTCCAGCCACCACGATGACGTGGTGTCGGCCATGGCCCGGTCGAACAGTCCGTCGATCTCCTGCAGGTGTCCCGGGTCGGTCAGCCGCACCAGCGTCTCCACACGGCGGTCGAGGTTGCGGTGCATCATGTCGGCGCTGCCGATGAAGACGTCGGCGTCGCCGCTCTTGTGGAACGAGAAGATGCGGGAATGCTCCAGGTACCGGCCGAGGATCGAGCGCACCCGGATGTTCTCGCTCAGCCCCGGCACGCCGGGCTTCAGGCTGCAAATGCCGCGCACCCAGACGTCGACGGGAACGCCCGCCATGCTGGCCCGGTAGAGCGCGTCGATGATCGCCTCGTCGACGATCGAGTTGACCTTCATGCGGATGCCCGCCGGCTCGCCGGCAAGCGCGGCGGCGGTCTCGTCGGCGATGCGCTTGAGCAGGCCCTTGCGCAGGTGCAGCGGGGCCACCAGCAGCCGCTTGAACTTCTTCTCGATGGCGTAACCCGACAACTCGTTGAACAGGCGGGTGAGGTCTTTGCCGACCTGGTCATCCGCTGTCAAGAGCCCCAGGTCTTCGTAGATGCGGCTGGTCTTGGGGTTGTAGTTGCCGGTGCCGATGTGGCTGTAGTGCCGGAGTACGCCCTTCTCGTTCCGCACCACGAGCGCGAGCTTGCAGTGCGTCTTCAGGCCGACGAGGCCGTACACGACGTGCACGCCGGCCTTCTCGAGCTTGCGCGCCCAGGAGATGTTGGCCTGCTCGTCGAACCGGGCCTTGATCTCCACCAGGGCCAGCACCTGCTTGCCCGACTCGGCGGCGGCGATCAGCGCCTCGACGATGGGGCTGTCACCGGAGGTGCGGTACAGCGTCTGCTTGATGGCCAGCACGTCGGGGTCGGAGGCCGCCTGCTCCAGGAACGCCTGGACGCTGGTGGCGAACGACTCGTACGGGTGGTGCAGCAGGATGTCGCGCTTGGCGATCGCCCGGAACACGTCGGGTTCGCTGTTGGGCTCCGGCGGCATCAGCTGCACGGCCGTCGTCGGCACGTGCTTGGGGTAGTGCAGGTCGGGGCGGTCGATGCGACTGATGTCGAACATGGCGCGCAGGTCGAGCGGCGGCGGCAGCCGGTACACCTCCTGCGCGGTGATGTCGAGCTCGCGCACCAGCAGGCCGAGGGTGACGTCGTCCATGTCCTCGGTGATCTCGAGGCGGATGGGCGGCCCGAACCGCCGCCGCAGCAGCTCCTTCTCGAGCGCCTTGATCAGGTTCTCGGTCTCGTCCTCCTCGACCTCCACGTCTTCGTTGCGGGTGATGCGGAAGGTGTGGTGCTCGAGGATCTCCATGCCTGGGAACAGGTCGCCCAAGTGGTTCGCGATCAGGTCTTCGAGGGTGACGTAGCGCAGGTGCTCCATCGACTCGAGCGGGCCGACCCGCACCACGCGCGGCAGCATCTGCGGCACCTTGAGCCGGGCGAACTCCTGCCGGCCGGTCTTGGAGTTGCGCACCCGCACGGCGAGGTTCAGCGACAGGCCGGAGATATAGGGGAACGGATGCGCCGGGTCGACCGCGAGCGGCATCAGCACCGGGAAGATCTGCTTCGAGAAGTAGTCCCGCAGGGCCTCCCGCTCGCCGTCGCTCAGCGAGTCCCAGGTGACGACCTCGATGCCCGCCTCGGCGAGGGCCGGGCGCACGAGCTCCTGGTAGTCGCGGGCATGCCGCTCCTGCAGCACGTGCGCGGCCTTCGAGATGTCGGAGAGCACGTCGGCGGGCGCGCGGCCCACGTTGGTGGGCACGGCGAGGCCGGTGAGGATGCGCCGCTTGAGGCCGGCGACGCGCACCATGAAGAACTCGTCGAGGTTGCTCGCGAAAATGGCCAGGAAGTTCGCCCGCTCGAGCACGGGAATGTTCGGGTCTTCGGCCAGCTCGAGGACGCGCTGGTTGAACGCGAGCCAGCTGAGCTCGCGGTCCAGGTACCGATCAGCGGGCAGCTCGGAGTCTTCGAGGACGAACAACGGGTCGAAATCGTCGTCGAAGTCGCTCGAGAGTCCCGTCTCCAGCTGCACGTTGTCGGCGTCCATCTGTCCATCTTGGCACCGCGCGCCCGGATGGGGGAGGGGCGCGGCGCGGCCCGGCGCGGCTACTGCTGCGATCCCACCGGCTGCCGCACGCGATACTGCGAGCCCTGGTGCTCCTCCGGGAGACGGTCACCCCGGCCGTGCAGCTTGTGGCGCAGGCTTCCCGGCGTGTACTCCTCCGGGTATGCGCCCCGGCGGCGGAGCTCCGGGATCACGTAGGTGACGACATCCTCGAAGGTGCCGGGGGTGATCGCGTAGGCGAGGTTGAAGCCGTCCACGTCGGTGTCCTCCACCCACTCCTGCAGGTGGTCGGCGACCTCCGAGGGCGAGCCGACGATGAACGGGCCGAGGCCGCCGATCGCGCCGAGCCTCGCGATGTCGCGCACCTTCCACTCGCTGCCGTCCTCGTTCGCCTCCTGATAGTTGGCGACGGTCGACTGGATGGCGTTGCTCTTGACGTTTCCGATCGGCTCATCGAGGTCGTACGTCGACAAGTCGATGCCCATCCAGCCCGACATGAACACGAGGGCGCCCTCTTCGCTGGCGTAGGTCAGGTAGTCGTGGTACTTCGCGTTCGCCTTCTCGCTCGTCTCATCGGTGATGATCGTGAGCAGCGTGTAGATCTTCGCCGAATACCGGTCACGGCCGGCGGCCTCCAGGGCGTCACGGATGCGCGACACCGTGGCCTTCAGGCCGGCCTTCGTCGACGAGGCCACGAAGATGGCTTCGGCGTTGCCCGCGGCGAAGGCGATGCCGCGCGGCGAGGCGCCGGCCTGGTAGATGACGGGGGTGCGCTGGGTCGACGGCTCAGACAGGTGGATGCCGGGAACGGTGAAGTTCTTGCCGTAGTGGCCGATCTCGTGCACCTTCGCCGGGTCGGTGAACACGCCGGTCTCCCGGTCGCGCACGACGGCGTCATCCTCCCAGGAGCCCTCCCAGAGCTTGTAGAGCACCTCGAGGTATTCGTCGGCGACGTCGTAGCGGTCGTCGTGCTCGAGCTGGTCCTCGTGCCCCATGTTGCGGGCGGCGGAGGGGAGGTAGCCGGTCACGACGTTCCAGCCAACGCGACCGTTCGTCAGGTGGTCGAGGGTCGACATCCGCCGGGCGAACGGATACGGGTGCTCGTAGGCGGTGCCGGCCGTGACGCCGAAGCCGAGGTGCTCGGTCGCGGCGGCCATCGCCGAAATCAGCAGGATGGGGTCGTTCACCGGCACCTGGGCGCCGTGCCGGATGGCGGCCTCGTTGGAGCCGCCGTACACGTCGTACGTGCCGAGCACGTCGGCGATGAAGATGCCGTCGAAGGTGCCGCGTTCGAGGAGCTTGGCGAGGTCGGTCCAGTAGGAGAGGTCCTTGTACCGCCAGGACTGGTCTTCCGGGTGGCGCCACATGCCGGAGGACTGGTGGGCGACGCAGTTCATGTCGAAAGCGTTGAATCGGATCTGCCTGGTCATGCATCGATGCTGCCGGAGCGGCTCCCGGCAGGCCAGAGCGCCCGCATTATTTCGTCACATACGCGCCGCCGCCGCCGCTACCCGATCTGCCCGCCGCTACCCGACCCGCCCGCCGCTACCCGATCGGCGCACCGCGGCCGCTCCAGCGCTAGCGGATCGCCGAAACGTGGACAGAGGCGGGGGGGGGCGGCGCGAGGCGGCGCGGGGCGGGCGCGGGCGCGGGGCGCGGCGGAGTGCGCGCGACGGTGTGGCGCGGCACGGCGGCGGCGGTTCTGTCAGCGAGCGTCGCGGCGGTACTGCACGTCGACGGTGAAGTCGGTGAACCCGAGGGAGCGGTACAGCCGCACCGCCGGCTCGTTGTCGGCCTCCACGTAGAGCGCGGCGGCCTGGCATCCGCGCTCGAGCAGCCGCGCCAGCCCCGCGTTCATGAGCGCCCGACCGAGGCCCTGGCCGGCGGCATCCGGGTGCACGCCGATCACGTAGATCTCGCCGACTCGGTCGGCGTCGCCGGGCTCGATCTTCAGCCAGTTGTAGCCGATCATGCGCCCGCCCGCGTCGCGGGCCACCAGGAGGTCGCCGGCGTCGAACCACGGCTCCGCCTGCCGGGCGGCGAGGTCGGTGGCGGTGAGCGCGCCCTGCTCGGGATGGTGGGCGAAGACCAGAGCGTTCAGCGCCACCCAGTCGTCGGCGTCGACGCCCGGGCGGAACGCCTCGATGCGCAAACCCTGGGAGAGCGCTGCGGCGGCCGGCTCGGGGATCGGCGACACGCGCAGCTGCAGCAGCGTGCGCACGGATGCGAAGCCGAAGCGAACGGCGAGCGCGGCGGCCCCGGGGTGGTCGCCGTGCGCCCACGCGAAGAGCTGCTCGCCGGCGGGCACCCGGTCGAGGAGCGAGGGCAGGGCGGCGGTCGCGACCCCGCGGCGCCGGCTCCCCGGCACGACGACGAGGTCGAGCTCCCCGGCGCCGAGGATCGCGGCGCCGACCGCCTCGCCGCCAGCCTGCGTGAGCAGGAACGGCTCCCGGCGGCCGGAGGCGATGTCGAGCATCGCCTGCTCGTTGAAGGGCCGGTAGCCGTCGACGGATGCCGCCTGCTCGGCGACCTCTCGGACGGCGGCCTGCGCCGCGGCATCCGTTGCGCTATGGACTGACAGGGAGTTTTTCATCGTCGTCCTCCTGCAGGTTGAACCGGTACCCGACGTTGCGCACCGTGCCGATCAGCGACTCGTGGTCGCCGAGCTTCGCGCGCAACCGCCGCACGTGAACGTCGACCGTGCGCGTGCCGCCGAAGTAGTCGTACCCCCACACTTCGCTGAGAAGCTGCTCACGGGTGAAGACGCGTGACGGGTGCGCGGCGAGGAACCGCAGCAGCTCGAACTCCTTGAAGGTCAGGTCGAGCGGCGTGCCGTGGATCTTCACCGAGTAGTTGGCCTCGTCGATGAGGATGCCGGCGGCCCGGATCACCGGTGCCGGCTCGTCGCCGTGCACCCGGCCGGTGGCGAGGCGGATGCGGGCGTCGATCTCGGCCGGGCCGGCCGTGTCGAGGATCACGTCGTCGGCGCCCCAGTCCGGGCTGATCGCACTGAACCCGCCCTCGGTGATGACCACGAGCAGCGGCACCGACAGGCCGGTGGTGCGGAGGATCTGGCAGAGCGACTTGGCCGCGAGGAGGTTCGTGCGGGCGTCGATGAGCACCGCGTCGGATTCCGGGGCGTCGACCAGCTGGTCAGGGCGTGCCGGAATGACCCGGGCGTTGTGCGAGAGCAGGGCCAGGGCGGGAAGAACGTCATTGTCGACTGCAGAGGTAACGATCAACAACTGCGCCACGCGCATCCTCCAAATATCGTGCCGCAATACTACCGTGCGGCCCCCGCCCCGCCGGCAGGGCAGAATGGGAGGGTGAGCTGGCAGTGGAGGAGCATTACGACCGTCTGGGTCGTGGCCGTCGTCTTTGCCGTGCTCATCGGCATCTTCTCGAGCGCCGAACACCGGTTCGCGTGGATCAGCCTCGCGCTCGGCGGCTCCGTCATCGTCACGCTCGTCGTGCAGCTGGGAACCCGGCAGGTGGTGGGGTACGTGGGCCGCGTGACGGCCAGCATCGTCGGGTCGGTCGTCATCCTGGCGGTCGCCACCGGCATCCTCTCGCTGGTCGACCTGGCCTAGAAGCTAGAATCGAACCATGTCGCTCGAACTCCTCTTCCTGGGCCTGCTCGCGCTGGCCAGCCTCTCGATCGCCTACGTCTCCGTCGTGGTGCTGTACCGGCTGTTCCGGGGGCAGCGGTAACCGGCCATGATCGAGCTGCCGGTCGGGATTCCGTCTGAACTCGTTCCGCTCTCCTGGCTGGTGGGGGAATGGGAGGGCACCGGTGTGCTCGACTACGCCGTCGGCGAGGAGCGGGTGCTGCGCGAGTTCGGGCAGCGGGTGGAGTTCAGCCACGATGAGCTCCCGCACCTGGGTTACAGCTCGTACACCTGGCTGGAGCCCGAGACGCCGGATGGCGAGCGCACCCCGCTCGTGACCGAGACCGGGTACTGGCGCCTCAGCCGTGCCCAGGGCGACGCCGACCCGGGTCCCGGCCTGCTGCCGGGCGTCGGGGAGCGGCCGTTCACCAACGCCGAGGCGGTTGAGACGCTCCGCAACGCCGACGGCGGCTTCGACATCGAGGTGAGCCTCGTGCACCCCGGCGGCGTCGCCGAGCTCTACCTGGGCCAGGTCAAGGGCCCCCGCATCGACCTGACAACGGATGCCGTGCTCCGCACCAAGGGTGCCAAGCCGTATGCCGCCGCCACCCGCATGTATGGCCTCGTCGACAACCACCTGCTCTGGGCGTGGGACATGGCCGCCCTCGGGCAGGATCTGCGCACGCACGCCTCCGCCCGGCTCGCCCGGGTGGAGCCGGTCTGATGACCGACACCCTGCCGGTGGCGTACCGCTCGCCGCTCATCGACCTCGACGCCGCCGTCGAAGCGGACGGCATCGACGCGGGCGTCGCCGCCCACTACGGCAACCCGGTCGTCGAGCAGCGCCGCCTCGCCTCCGGCGCGGCCATCGTCGACCTGTCCCACCACGCCGTGCTCGGCATCAGCGGGCCCGACCGGCTCAGCTGGCTGAACTCCGTGTCGAGCCAGGCGCTCACCGCGCTGCCGCCGGGCGAGTCCACCGAGACGCTGCTGCTCGACCCGACCGGGCACCTGGAGTACGCCATCCGCGTGCTCGACGACGGCGTTGAGCTGTGGCTGCTCGTCGAGGCGGCCGAGGCGCCGGGCCTGAAGGCGTGGCTCGAGAAGATGCGGTTCATGCTGCGGGTGGAGATCACCGACCACACGGCGGAGTTCGCCACGATCGGCGGGATGGCCGCGTCGCCGGCGGATGTCGGGGTGGAGCCGGCCGCGCCCAACGGCGTTCCCCTGATCTGGCGCGACCCGTGGGCCGGGGTCACCGGTGGCGGGCACCAGTACGCCGAGTCGCGGCCGGAGCCCGAGTGGACGTGGTGGGAGGCGCTCGTGCCGCGGGCCGCACTGGCGGAGCTGGCGGCATCCGTTGCCCCGGGCGGTGTCGCCGGGCTGATCGCCGCCGAGGCGCTCCGCATCGCCGCGTGGCGACCCCGCGCCGCCATGGACGCCGACGCGAAGACGATCCCGCACGAGCTGGACTGGCTGCGCACCGCCGTGCACCTGAACAAGGGCTGCTACCGGGGCCAGGAGACGGTCGCGAAGGTGCACAACCTCGGCCACCCGCCGCGCCGGCTGGTGCTGCTGCACCTCGACGGGTCGGAAGGCGTGCTGCCCGCCCACGGCGACGAGGTGCAGGGGCTGCGCGCGCTCGCCGACGGCCAGACCGAGCACCGCGGCGTCGGAACGATCACCTCGAGCGCGATCCACCACGAGCTCGGGCCGATCGCGCTCGCCGTGATCAAGCGCAGCGTGCCCGCCGACGTCACCCTGTACGTGCAGGCGCAGGGTCTCAGCATCGCCGCGAGCCAGGAGGTCATCGTGCCGCCCTCGGCCGGGTCGGTTGCCGAGATCCCCCGCCTGCCGCGCCTCGGCATCCGCCCGCCCCGCTGACCCGCCGTCCCAGTACGCGAGAGGCGCGAGAGGGAGGACGGGTGGTCGATAGAGTGGGGGCATGCCCTACACGCTTATTCTTCTTCGCCACGGCAACAGCCTCTGGAACCAGCAGAACCTCTTCACCGGGTGGGTGGACGTTCGGCTGAGCGAGCAGGGCATCACGGAGGCGAAGCGGGCCGGTGAGCTCATCGCCGAGTCCGGGCTCACCCCCGACGTCGTGCACACCTCGGTGCTGACGCGCGCGATCCAGACCGCCGACCTCGCCCTCGAGCAGGCCGACCGGCTGTGGATTCCCGTCGAGCGCTCGTGGCGCCTCAACGAGCGGCACTATGGCGCGCTGCAGGGCCTCAACAAGGCCGACACGCTCGAGAAGTACGGGCCGGAGCAGTTCCAGCTCTGGCGCCGCTCGTTCGACGTGCCGCCGCCGCCGCTGCCCGACGACTCGAAGTGGTCGCAGGCCGGCGACCCCCGTTACGCGGACCTCGGCGACCTGTTGCCACGCACCGAATGCCTCAAAGACGTGATCGAGCGGATGCTGCCCTACTGGGAATCGGAGATCTCCAGCGACCTGCGCGCCGGCAAGCAGGTGCTCGTCACCGCGCACGGCAACTCGCTGCGTGCGCTCGTGAAGCACCTCGACCAGATCTCCGACGAGGACATCGCCGAGCTCAACATCCCCACCGGCATCCCGCTCGTCTACGAGCTGGGCGAGGACCTCATGCCCACCGCGCCGGGGCGCTACCTCGACCCCGAAGCCGCGGCCGCCGGTGCGGCGGCCGTCGCCGCGCAGGGCGCCAAGAAGTAACGGGGCTCAGCGCCCGGTCAGGGCGCTGATATCTCGGCACGCTTCGTCGTGCCACCGATCGTCACGGTGAGCGCGACGTCAAGCGTCGCCGGGTCGCCCATCCACCCGACCTGCTCGGGGGTGAAGTCGACGCGAGCCTCGAAGTCCCGCTTCAGCAGCCGCCGGTGGAACGATGCCGGCTGGCGCACCTCCATCGGTGGCTGGGCGCGGCCGACCGCGATGGACACGGCCGAGGGGGCGACGGTGGAACGCTGCACCTCGAAGGTCATTGTGACCCGGAGGCCGCCGCGTCGCGGCACGACGGTGCGCTGCACACCGGCAAGCCCGAATGCCACCGGACGAACCATTTTGCCCTCGAGCACATGGGTCTCGAGCGCCGCCCACAGGCCGGTCACCCGCGCGTCGGAGTACCGGCGTGCCGTCTCGATCGCCCGAGCGCGCATGGCGGCGACCGTTTCCGCATCCGTTTCGACGAACCGGGCGATGGCATCGGCCAGCGCCGCCTCGTCGCCGGCGGGCACGAGGAATCCGTTCACGCCGTGCTCGATGATGTCGGCCGGGCCGTATGGCACGTCGTAGGCGATGGGGATGCATCCCGCCGCCATCGCCTCGACGAGCACGAGGCCGAAGCCCTCGAACTCGCTCGTGAGAAGCGTGAACGACGCCTCGGCGAACCGGTCCCGGGCGTGCGGGTCGTAGCCGCTGAGCTCGATGCTGCCGGCGGCGCCGCACGCGTCGATCTCGGCCTGCAGCAGGGCCCGCCGCGGGCCGTGCCCGAAGATGCGCAGGCTGAGCCCGGGTGTCTGGCGGGACGCCGCGGCGACCGCACGGATGGCATGCTCGATCCGCTTCATCTCCTCGAGGGAGGCCAGCATGATGCCGGCGGTCGCGGCGCGGGGTGCGGAGTCCGCGGGCGCTTCGGCCAGCGCGATGCTGTTGGGGATGGTCGCCAGGTTGGGCGCCGGGCCGAGCAGGGTCTGCAGGTCGTCACGCTGCCGGTCGGTGAGCACGACGACGGCGTCGAAGTCGTGCAGTCGCCGCACCGTGTTCTCGCGGTGGTGGAGCAGCGGTCCGTACGGCCGCTCGGTGCCGGCCAGGTGCGAACTGTGGATGACGTGCACCGTGGCCACGTTCGGACGGCGGTAGGTCGCGGCGAACCGCGCCGTGACCTTGCTGTCGATGACGGCGATGGCGGGTTCGTCGCCGACCAGGAGGTCGAGCCAATACGCGTAGAGGCTCCAGATCTTCTTCCACGACATCACCGGGTGCCCGTCGTGGTCGAAGAGCGTGACCCGGCGGCCGCCGAGCGTGCCGCGGGCAGCCGTGTCGCGGCGGTCGCGCACCAGGAGGCTGCCGTCCGGGCGCAGGTGGTCGACCTGGAGGACCGTCCGGCAGTCACTCGCGAAGCGGGTGAGGGTGCGCACGGCGCCCGCAACCAGCTGGGGGACGAGCTCGTCCCCGGCGACCGGGCCGTCGTCATCCGCTGCCTGCTCTGCCGGGGAACCCGGTAGGTCGTGCCGAGCGGCAAGGTCGTCCCACAGATTGAGAATGCGGATGCCGGGGATGACCCCGCCGCGTTCCCGCAGACGTTCGACGATGACGCCGTAGTCGCGGCCGGGGTCGAGCGTCAGCACGTCGACGGTCGCGCCGCCCAGCGTGACGAAGGCGCGTGAGCGCCGCAGCAGGGCCGTCGTCATCCCGCCGAAGTCGTCGGGAATCCACCATTCCAGGGCGAGGTGGCGCACGGGCGGCAGTGTGAGCGATGCGGGGGATGGCTCGGAAGGCGGTGCGACGCTCATGGGCTCCTGTTTCTCGCTCGTCCCGATCAGACTAGGGCGCGCGTTCGCAGAAGTCGCTCATTTGCGCGGTGCGACGGTCGACGCGTCGCCCGCGACGGATGCCGCACCCGCGACCGGTGAGCCAGGCGTTCCGATGGCTCCTGTTAGATTACGTTCTGTGGCTCAGGATGCTCATGGTGCACGCCCGCCGGGGCCCGTCCTCGCCCCGCTCTACGCCGCCGGCTTCACCACCGCGTTCGGCGCGCACGCCATTGCCGCGGGCCTGGGCGCCGAGAGCGGCGACCTCGGCGTCGGCCTGTTGGCATTCGGCCTTCTCCTGGCCGTCTACGACCTCGCCGAGGTGGTGCTGAAACCGGTCTTCGGCACGCTCAGCGACCGGATCGGCGTCAAGCCGGTCATCGTGGGCGGTCTCGTGGTGTTCGCGCTGGCCTCGTTCGCCGGCGTGTTCGCCGGGAACGCGCTGCTCCTCGGCGCCGCACGGCTCGGCCAGGGCGCCGCAGCCTCCGCGTTCTCACCCGCCTCCTCGGCTGCCGTGGCGCGCCTTGCCGGCCCGGCGACGGTGGGCCGGTATTTCGGCCGGTACGGCTCCTACAAGGGGCTCGGCTATGCGCTCGGGCCGCTCATCGGGGCGGCACTGATCGGCGTGGGCGGGTTCCCCCTGCTCTTCGGTGCGCTCACCGCGGTGGCCGCGATTACCGCCGGCTGGGCGATGCTCGCCGTTCCGCGACTGCCGGTGCTTCCACGGCCCCGGTACACCCTGGCCGACCTGGTGCGCCAGACCACGCACCGCAGCTTCCTGGTACCGACCCTGGCCCTTGCCGCCGCCACCGGCGCCCTCGGCGTCGCGGTCGGCTTCCTGCCACTCCTGGCAACCTCGCTGCAGCTCCCGCTCCTGGCCAGCATGGCCGCCGTCACCGTGCTCGCCGTCGCATCCACCGTCACTCAGCCGATCGTGGGCCGCCTGCGAGACAGCGGCCGCGTGACGACACGCGCCGGTGTCGCCGGCGGCCTGGGCCTCATCGCGCTCGGCGTGGCGCTCCTCGCGGCGGTTCCCGTCACGGCGGTCGTGTACCTGACCGCCGCGATCATCGGGCTCGGCATCGGCACGGTCACGCCGCTCGGTTTCGCGCACCTGGCCGCGACGACCCCGCCGGAGCGCCTCGGCCGCACCATGGGCAGCGCGGAGCTCGGCCGGGAAGTGGGAGACGCGGGCGGCCCGCTGCTCGTCGGGGGGATCGCGGCGGCGGTCGGCGTCGGCCTCGGTCTGGGCGCGCTCGCGCTCGTCATCGCGGTGGTGGCGGTGCTCGCCCTGGTACTGCTGCAGCGCGCACAATCCGGCAGCGAGCTCCAGGCGCGCCGATCGTCAACCGGAACGGGCTGATTCGACGTCGCGGGCGTCGCCGCGCGGGTTCTACGGCGCGCGGGGGTTACGGCGCGGGGGTCTCGGTCGAGCCGGTGTCCTCGTCGGGAACGGTCGTCTCGTCGGTGGGCGCGGCGTCGTTGTCCGGTGCGCCCTCCGTGTCTGGGGTCGCCGGCTCGGTCGGCTCCACGGTGATCGTCGGGGTCGGCGTCTCGGTCGGCGTCGGCGGCAGCGGCGTCGGGGTCAGCGTGGAGTACTCGGCCATGGCGCCGGTGAGCACCGGCGTCAGCAGCTGTTCGCCGGTCTGGTCGCCGTACTGGAAGAACACCGGGAACAGGGAGCCCGGCTCGGCGTCGACGTTCCGCATGGTGATCGTGGGGCCGTCGGTGCCGACCGCGAGGGTCTCGTGCCCCTTGATGCGCACCGTCTCGTTGACCTTGCTGCCGTCGCTGGTGTACTGGATGGTCATGGTCACCGGGTCGTCGCCCTCGTTGACGAGGTTCGTGACGAGGTTGGCGGCGCCCTTGCCCTGGGTGATCAGGAGGGTGTTGCGGATGGCGATCGTGCCGACCTTGCCACTCACGCCGTCGCTGGCGTCGTAACGGATCAGCGTTGCCTGGGGCGCGACCAGATTGCACGCGCTGGTTCCCATCAGAATTCCAGCCGCCAGAACAACGGATGCTGCGGTGCGCGCCCTCACAAGACCTCCATGCCGATTCAGCGCGGGCCCGAAGTGGCGAATGCGCTGCTGATTCGCTTTGAGTTTAGCGCACGCACGCCCCGCGGGCCGGGCGACCGCGGCGAACCCTACCACCCGGCGCTGTGGTATCATAGAGGTTGCTGAAGGGATATTTATACATGCTTTTTGAGGTTGGCGAAACCGTCGTTTATCCCCATCACGGAGCCGCAACGATCACCGAGGTGAAGAAGCGGATCATCAAGGGTGAAGAGAAACTCTACCTGAAGCTCAATGTCACGCAGGGTGACCTCACGATCGAGGTTCCCGCTGAGAACGTCGACCTCGTCGGCGTGCGTGACGTGATCGGCAAGGAAGGCCTCGACAAGGTCTTCGAAGTGCTGCGCGCGCCGTTCACCGAAGAGCCCACCAACTGGTCCCGCCGGTACAAGGCGAACCTGGAGAAGCTCGCCTCCGGCGATGTGATCAAGGTGTCGGAGGTCGTTCGCGACCTATGGCGCCGCGACCAGGACCGCGGCCTGTCGGCCGGCGAGAAGCGGATGCTCGCCAAGGCGCGCCAGATCCTCATCTCCGAGCTGGCCCTGGCCGAGAAGACCGACGAGGAGAAGGCCTCGAGCGTCCTCGACGAGGTGCTCGCTTCCTAGCTCTCCGATCTCGTTGAAGGCGGCGCCGCAGGGTGCCGCCTTTCGCGTTTCTGTCGGCGGATTCCTGCCCGCGGCGTCCGTCCCCACTAGATTGCCTCTCATGACCCACACGCCAACGCCCGACCTCGCGGTGATCGTCGTCGCAGCCGGCAGCGGCACCCGCCTGGGAAGCCCGACGCCGAAGGCTTTCGTGCCGCTGGCCGGCCGCCCGCTCCTCGAGCACGCCCTCACCGCGGTGTTCCGCATGCGACAGCCCGCCCAGGTCGTCGTCGTCGCGCCGAAAGCCCACGCAGACGAGGCGCAGGCGATCGCCCGGCGCGTGGCGGGGCCGCTCGCCGGACTCGTCAGTGTGGTCCCCGGCGGCGCCACCCGGCAGGAGTCGGTCGTGGGCGGTCTCGCGGCGCTGGCCGACGGCATCCGTACCGTGCTCGTGCACGACGCCGCACGCGCGCTGACTCCGCCCGCCCTGCTCGATGCCGTCGCGGCGGCCGTGACGGAGAGCGGGAACGGGATCGTGCCCGGCCTGACCGTCGTCGACACGATCAAGCGCGTCACGGGCGACGGCGCGGTGCTCGGCACCGTCGACCGCTCGGAGCTCTCGGCGGTGCAGACCCCGCAGGGCTTCCCGCGTGAGGTGCTCGACGCCGCAAACCGCGCCTACAGCGGCCCCGGCGACACAACGGATGACGCGGCCATCGTCGCCGCCGCGGGTCACCCGGTCTCCGTCATCGCCGGGGACCCGCTCGCCTTCAAGATCACCACCCCGTGGGATCTGCGCCGCGCTGAACTGCTGCTCGGCGACACCGCATCCGCGGCGCCCTCGGCGCCCCGGGTCGGGACCGGCCTCGACGTGCACGCGTTCGCCGACGACGACGCCCCGCTGTGGCTGGCCGGCCTGCACTGGCCCGGGGAGCGGGGCCTGGCCGGGCACAGCGACGGTGACGTCGCCGCGCACGCCATCTGCGACGCCCTGCTGTCGGCGGCGGGCCTCGGCGACGTCGGCGTCATCTTCGGCACCGACGACCCCCGCCTGCACGGCGCCCACGGCGACGTGTTCCTCAGCGAGACCGCGCGGCGCGTGCACGAGGCCGGCTTCCGGATCGGCAACGTCACGGTGCTCATCGCGGGCAACCGCCCGAAGCTCGCGCCGCGCCGGGCCGAGGCCGAGCAGCTGCTCGGCGCGGTCCTCGGCGCCCCGGTCTCGGTGGCGGCCACCACCACCGACGCGCTCGGCTTCACCGGGCGGGGTGAGGGCCTCGCCGCGATCGCCACGGCGCTGCTGATGCCGGCCGGTGGCCCTGACCTAAGCTGGGGAGCGTGACGGTGCGACTGTACGACTCCCGGGCGCAGAGCCTGGTCGATTTCACCCCCCTCGAGCCCGGCAAGGTCGGCATCTACGTGTGCGGCCCGACCGTCCAGTCCTCGCCGCACATCGGGCACCTGCGCAGCGCCCTGGTCTATGACCAGCTGCGGCGCTGGCTCACCTACCGCGGCAACGACGTCACCTTCGTGCGCAATGTCACCGACATCGACGACAAGATCCTGGTCAACGCCGAAGGCACGACCGAGCAGTGGTGGGCGCTCGCGTACCGCTACGAGCTCGAGTTCACCGCCGGGTACCAGCGACTCGGCATCCTCGCCCCCACCTACGAACCGCGCGCGACGGCCAGCATCCAGCAGATGCAGGAGATCATTCAGGCGCTGATCGAACGCGGCCACGCCTACCCCGCACCGGACGCCTCGGGCGACGTCTACTTCGACACCAGCAGCTGGCCCGCGTACGGCGAGCTGACCCGGCAGAGCCCGGCGAACATGGAAGCGGCGGCGGACGCCGACCCGCGCGGCAAGCGCGACCCGCGTGACTTCGCGCTGTGGAAGGGCCACAAGCCGACCGAGCCCGCGTCGGCCGCGTGGCCGTCGCCCTGGGGCGAGGGCCGCCCCGGCTGGCACATCGAATGCTCGGCCATGGCCTCCCGCTACCTCGGCACGTCGTTCGACATTCACGGCGGCGGGCTCGACCTCCGCTTCCCGCACCACGAGAACGAGCTGGCGCAGTCCACCGCCGCGGGCCACGGCTTCGCCAACTACTGGGTGCACAACGGGCTGGTGAACGTCAACGGGCAGAAGATGTCGAAGTCACTCGGCAACTCCGTTTACGCCGCCGAGCTGCTCGCGAAGGCCCGGCCCATCGTCGTGCGCTACTACCTCGGTGCCGCCCACTACCGCTCAACCATCGACTTCCACGACGGCTCGCTCACCGAGGCGGAGGCGGCCCTCGAGCGCATCGAGAGCTTCCTCGACCGCGCCGACCGGCGCCTGGCCGACACCCGGTTCGCCGGCAGCGGGGCCGAAGTGGTGCCGGCGGAGTTCGCCGAGGCCATGGACGACGACCTCGCCGTGCCGCAGGCGCTCGCCGTGCTGCACGACACCGTGCGCGCCGGCAACGCCGCGCTCGACGCGGAAGACCTGCACCAGGCGGCATCCGCTCGCGGCCAGGTGCTCGCGATGAGCGAGGTGCTCGGCATCAACCCGCTGTCACCGGAGTGGGCCGTCGCCACCGACCAGCCGGCGATGGTCGCTCTCGCGACCCTCGTCGACCGGCTGCTCGACGACCGCGAGACCGCGAGGCAGAATCGCGACTACCAAGCCGCAGACCGTATCCGCGACGACCTCGTCGCCGCCGGAATCACCATCGAAGACACCCCCACGGGTGCCCATTGGAGTTTTGACTGATGAAGAACGCAGGCGGAAAGCCCCGCGCCGGGGCCGTGCGCAAGGGACGCAAGGGGCCGCAGGTCGGCTCCGGCGGGCAGGGCCGACAGGCCCTCGAGGGCAAGAAGCCCACCCCGAAGGCCGAAGACCGGCCGTACCACCCCGCCGGCAAGCGCAAGGCGGCGCAGGAGCGATTCGTCGCCGCCGGTGGTCGTGGCCGCCAGGGCCGGCCGACGGATGCCGACGCGCGCGGCGGCTCCCGCGGCACCGGCAACACGGGCGGCGGGGGATCCTCGACGCGACGTGCGAAGCAGGCCGACGAGCATGAGATCGTGACGGGTCGCAACTCGGTCGTCGAAGCGCTCCGCGCCCGCATCCCCGCCAGTACCCTCTACGTTGCCGCGCGCATCGAGGTGGACGAGCGCGTGAAGGAGGTGCTGAACCTCGCGACCAGTCGCGGCATCCCGATCCTCGAAGTGATGCGGCCCGAGCTCGACCGCCTCGCCGGACGCGACGCCGTGCACCAAGGCCTCGCGCTCAAGGTGCCGGCCTACGTGTACGCCCACCCGATGGAGCTGCTCGACCTCACGATCAGCCGCGGGCAGAAGCCGCTCTTCGTGGCCCTCGACGGCATCACCGACCCGCGCAACCTGGGCGCGATCATCCGCTCGACCGCCGCGTTCGGCGGGCACGGGGTCATCGTGCCGCAGCGCCGCTCGGTGGGGGTGACCGCGTCGGCGTGGAAGACGTCGGCCGGTGCCGCTGCCCGCACGCCCGTGGCGATGGCCGCGAACCTCACCCAGACGCTCAAGGCGCTCAAGGAGCGCGGCGTCTTCGTGCTCGGCCTCGACGGCGGCGGTGACGTGTCGCTGCCCGGGCTCGCCCTGGCCGACCGCCCGGTCGTGATCGTGGTCGGCAGCGAGGGGAAGGGCCTGTCGCGCCTGGTGACCGAGACCTGCGACGCGATCGTCTCGATCCCGATCAGCGCGGGGACCGAGTCGCTGAACGCCGGCATCGCGGCATCCGTCACCCTCTACGAGGTGTCACGCCTGCGCGCCGAGGCCGCCGCCAAGTAGGCCGGTATTCCGGGCTCTGCCTTCTGCCGCCCTCGGTGTGTCGAGCGGATGCCGGGGCGCGGCTACACGTTCAGGCGCCAGTCGGCTTCCTCTTCGTCGGCCTCCGCGATGGAGATCGGCACGGTGATGGCGCCGGTGGCCGGCCCCAGCATGGTGGCCTCGTCGCGGCGGTGGCGCAGCACGTCCTGAACATAGGAACTGACGGCCTCGGCGAGTGGGATGGCGCGGGACTCGTTCTGCGCCATGTACCAGCGGTGGTCGAGCAGCTGGTGGAACACCTCCGCGGGCTCGAGCTTTCCCTTGAGGTCGGCGGGAATGGCCCGCACCACGGGCTCGAAGACGCGCACCAGCCATTCGTGGGCCATCATCTCCTCGTCGGCGGCCTCGCCGCCGTGCGTGGCGCGGTAGGAGTCGAGGTCGTTGAGCAGGCGCCGCGCCTGGTTCTCCTGGGTGTCGAGGCCGGTCAAGCGCAGCAGGCGCCGCTGGTGGTGCCCGGCGTCGACAACCTTCGGCTGGATGCGCACGGTGGTGCCGGAGCTGTCGGTCTTGATGGCGAGCTCCTCGATGTCGAAACCGAGGTTGTTGAGGCGTTCCACGCGTTCCGTGATCCGCCACCGCTCCGCGCTCGCGAACGACTCCGAACCGGTGAGCTCCTTCCACAGCAGGCGGTACGCCGCGACGATGCCGTTGCTCACCCGGATCGGGTCGAGCTCGTCGGCGACCCGGCCGCCGGCCTCGAGGTCCATCAGCTCCCCGGCGATGTTCACCCGCGCGATCTCGAGGTCATTCTCCCGCTGCCCGTTGGACAGGCCGCCCGGGTAGAGCTGTCCGGTCTCGGCGTCGACGAGATAGGCGGCGAAGGCACCGGCGTCGCGCCGAAACAGCGTGTT
Source organism: Cryobacterium tepidiphilum (assembly GCF_003716325.1). GTDB lineage: Bacteria > Actinomycetota > Actinomycetes > Actinomycetales > Microbacteriaceae > Cryobacterium > Cryobacterium tepidiphilum. The sequence goes on from NZ_RDSR01000006.1 coordinate 136,276, forward strand.
GGAGAGCGACACGTCACCCCAGAACAGCCCGGCCATGTGCACGCGCACCAGCAGCAGCGCGAGGGCATCGACGAGCCTGGTGGCCGTCTCGGGGCGGAGCGCCTGCGAGTACAACGCGCGGTAGGGGAGTGAGAACCGCAGGTGCCGCGTCACGAGCACCGAGTTCAACGGGTCCCCGTCTTCGGTGGTGCGGTTGGTGATGACCGCGACGGGTTCGACGCAGGGGATCTCCAGGCCCTGCAGGGTGCGGAGCATCTCGTACTCCGACCGCGCCATCTCGCTCGTGGTCTCCTTGATGGCGATCACCCGCCCGCTCAAATGCGCGAACCGCACAAGGTGGCGCGAGATGCCCTTGGGCAGCGAGGCGATGTTCTCGTTCGGCCAGGCGTCCAGCGGCAGGTGCCAGGGCAGGTCGAGCAGGGCCGGGTCGACCGTGGCCGAGGTGATGTTGAGGGAACCGCTCATGGTCCGAGCCTACCTTCGCCGTCTGTGCTGCCGGTTGTGAGCGAAACGGATGCGAGGGTGCGCGACAACGAAATCGGCCGGCTGGGGCGTGTGCCCCGGCCGGCCGATTCGATGACGGACCCTGCTTAGTCGGTGGTCGCCCCGCCGACGCGCTGGCCGCTCTCCTCGTCGAAGATGTGGAGGTGGTTGGGCGTAGTCGTCAGGTAGACGGTGTCGCCGGCGTTCGGGTGCGAACGGCCGTCGACGCGCGCGACGATATCGGTGCGGCGTCCATTGCTCTCGGAGTGTCCGTAGAGGTAGCCGTCGGCGCCGAGTTCTTCGACGAGGTCGACGTTCACCGCGAGGCCCTCACCGGCGACGGGGGAGAGGATGATGTCCTCGGGCCGGATGCCGATGGTGACCTGGGTGCCGGACGCGGCGGCGAGCGTGTCGCGCTGGACGGGGACGGTGGACGTGCCGAACTTGATGCCGCCTTCGACCACGTCGGCCAGCAGCAGGTTCATGGCGGGGCTGCCGATGAAGCCGGCGACGAACACGTTGTTGGGCTTGGCATACAGGTCGCGCGGGGTTCCGACCTGCTGCAGCACGCCGTCCTTCAGCACGGCGATGCGGTCGCCCATGGTGAGCGCCTCGGTCTGGTCGTGCGTGACGTAGACGGTGGTGACGCCGAGGCGGCGCTGCAGCGAGGCGATCTGGGTGCGGGTCTGAACGCGCAGCTTGGCGTCGAGGTTCGACAGCGGCTCGTCCATGAGGAAGACCTGCGGCTGGCGCACGATCGCGCGGCCCATGGCGACGCGCTGCCGCTGGCCACCGGAGAGGGCCTTCGGCTTGCGGCCGAGGTAGGGCTCCAGGTCGAGCAGCTTCGCGGCCTCGAGAACGCGGGAGGCGCGCTCGTCCTTGTTCACTCCGGCGATCTTGAGCGCGAAGCCCATGTTCTCGGCGACCGTCATGTGCGGGTAGAGCGCGTAGTTCTGGAAGACCATGGCGATGTCGCGGTCCTTCGGCGGGACATCCGTCACGTTGCGCTCACCGATGAAGATGTTGCCGTCGTTGACCTCTTCGAGGCCGGCGAGCATGCGGAGCGACGTGGACTTTCCACAGCCGGAGGGGCCGACCAGAACCAGGAATTCGCCGTCGGCGACCTGGAGGTCGAGTTCGTCGACCGCGGGACGGGTCGAGCCCGGGTACAGCCGGGTTGCCTTGTCAAAAGTGACGGAAGCCATTTTCTGTATTCTCCTTCACCGGCAGGTACGTGCCGGACGATCCGAGTGATGGGATTTGTAGACTTTCGGCACGCCGGGGCGCGCAGTCGTCAGTGCCAGTATGTCACGGCTTCCGGACACGGGCGAGCCGATGCCCGCCGCCCGCTCTCGCCCCGGGTACAGGCGCCGTTTGGCCGATTCCCAGACATCGCATCTACTATCTGGAGGGCCTTTGCATAACAGTGCCCGCAATTTTTCCACCGACCGGAAGCGATATCGATGAGCTTTGATGGACCGCGCGACGACCGTCCGACGAAGAACCAGCGACGGGAAGCAGCCCGGCTGAAGGCACGGCAGCTGCGCGAGGACCAGAAGAAGAAGGAGCGCCGCAACCGGGTGCTGCTGCAGGGCGGCATCATCGTCGTCAGCCTCGCGATCGTGACCATCGTCGTGCTCGCCATCACGAGCTCGATCCACCCGGCGGGTCCCGGCCCGAAGAACATGGCCAGCGACGGAATCCTGATCGGTGCCGGCATGGAGCCCGTGTCGACTCCGGCCCTGCAGCCCAAAGCCACCCCGGTCGCCTCGAAGACCGACGAGACCGGCACCGTCGCATCCATTCGTATCTACCTCGACTACCTCTGCCCGTACTGCGGCCAGTTCGAGAAGACCAACGGCGAGCAGATCAAGCAGTGGGTCACGTCGGGCGCTGCGACGGTCGAGATCCACCCGATCTCCCTGCTCACCAGCAAGTCCGCGGGAACGCAGTACTCGCTCCGGGCGGCCAACGCCGCGGCGTGCGTGGCCAACTACTCGCCGGACGACTTCTACGCTTTCAACCAGGAGCTGTTCAAGGACCAGCCCGAGGAAGGCAGCGCCGGCCTCGACGACAGCCAGATCAAGAAGCTCGTCAAGACCGCGGGCGTGACAACGGATGTCTCGAAGATCAACGACTGCATCGACGACCTGACGTTCAAGTCGTGGGTGCTCGACGCCACCGATCGTGCCCTCACCGGCCCGTTGCCGAACGCCAGCATCCCCTCGGTCACCGGCACGCCCACCGTGCTCGTGAACGGCAAGCAGTACCTCGGTTCGCTCGACGACCCGAAGGAGTTCGCCTCCTTCGTGCTGCAGGCCGCCGGTGAGACCTACTCCACGTCGACCGCGACGCCCACGCCGAAGCCGACGGCAGCGAGCTGACCACCTGAGCCCGTCCTCGTGATTTAGGATGGGTGCTCGAGGCCTGCGGGCCTCATGCCGGCCTGGCGCAATTGGTAGCGCACCGCTCTTGTAAAGCGGGGGTTACGGGTTCAAGTCCCGTGGCCGGCCCCACAATGGCTGAACCCTGCCAGGTATTTTTCGGGCCTGACCTGCTGCTGAATGAGCAACTCGGGTGTTTACTGCGGGATGAAGCGTAATCGTTGCGTCCCGACCCGAAAGGTGCGCCATGAAAGTCGTCGTCTACATCCTCTCTGTGCTCATCGCCACCGCTCTGATTGGTGGCGGCGCCTTCCTTGTCGCTGTCACCACGCCGGACCCTGGCAGTTGGCTGATCTTCCTGGCCACGATGGCGCTCACCGTCTTTGTTTACGGGCCGTTGGTGCTCGGTTCGATGCTGGCGTACTGGGATGCGAAGAGGTCCGATGCGAGCAAACGGTACTTCGCCTGGTGGTACCGAATCGTCGTGGGCCTCGAGGTGCTGGCCGCCATCGGGATCGTGATTTTCGCCATGCTGGCCGACGCCCCCGTTTGGCTGCCGGTGCTGTTCATCGCTGTGGGCGCGGCTCTGATCATGGTCGCCGTGTTCGTCGGAGCCTGGTTGCGCAAGCGGGAGGAAGCACGAGCGCCCGTCGAGCGGCCCTGGCTGCCGCTGACGCGGCGCGAGATTCTCCGAAAGATCACCAAGATGGTTGTGACCTTCGTCGGTGCCTTCGTTATCGGACTTGCCCTTCTTGCCCTGTTCGCGCGGGAGATCTTCACAGAGTCTCTGGTTCAGGCCCTGGGTCTCGCGGTCGGCGTCGCCTTCTTCGCCGCCGCGATGGCGGGCATTCTCGTGACGATGCCGCTCTTTCGGCAGATTCGGGAGATCGTGGGGCGTGACGCGGGTCAGGTGAGGAAGCTCGCGAAGGTCGTGCTGAAGGGCAAGCGTCTCGACCTTGACGAGGAGGAGCAGGTCGATGCGACCAAGTATGCCGCGGTCGCGGCGATCATGCTGCCGTTCCAGCTCGCGTACATGATGCTGCTCTACGCCGGCATCATTCTCCAGCAGGTGCAATTGCTCGCGAACCCGGTGGCGAGGCAACTTGTCATCCCGATGTTGGCGCTTTTGGTGCTGCTCCTGGTCGTTGTCGTGCCATTCAGTGTGCGTTACATCCGACGCGCGCGAGCCTACGCACGCGAACACGAAGACCTCGTGCCGGCGGTCAGCCCGGTTCCGTCGGCGTCCTGAGCGGGAGCCCCCTGCGCCCGGACTCGCCCGATCGGGCGCATCCGTTGGCGAAGCACCGCGGTACAGGGTGGGGGCCGGTGATACCGCCGGCCACGGTCGTTCGGGTTGCCCGCTCTGGGGCGCGCGCCCGGATGAGAGACGCGCACCTCACAACGGGAGAGGATGAACGGCCGTGGCCGACGCCTGTCCCACGCCGTTGTGAGGCGTTAACCAGTCAAGCATCGCGACCGGCCGCCGAACCGGAATGAAACCGAACCGTTAGGTTCGCGCGTGCTACTCGGCGGGCTTGAAGTCCAGCGAGAGCGAGTTCATGCAGTACCGGTCACCGGTCGGGGTGCCGAATCCGTCAGGGAAGACGTGGCCGAGGTGAGACCCGCAACGCGCACAGCGCACCTCGGTGCGCACCATGCCGAGCGTGTTGTCCTCGATGAGCTCGACCGCTTCCGGCCGAACCGACTCGTAGAAGCTCGGCCAGCCGCAGTGCGACTCGAACTTCGTTCCGCTCTTGAACAGCTCGTTCCCGCAGGCGGCGCAGGCGTACACGCCCGCACGGCTCTCGTCGAGCAGCTCACCCGTCCATGCCCGCTCGGTTCCGGCCTTCCGCAACACGGCGTACTTCTCGTCGCCAAGCTCCTCGCGCCATTCCGCTTCAGACTTCGTGACCTCGTAGTCCATGTCGGGCTCCTTCCTCTGCGGACCGTCCCGATCGCGGTCCTCCCTTAGCCTAAACTCGCCCGGTATCCGGCACATTCCGTGTTACGCCACTGCCCAGCGCATTCCCATCCTCGGCCGTTCGCGCCGACGTGCCGGGTGCCACTCGCCCCACGCCGACCCGCCTCGACGGACTCCCAGACGTTGCCAAATAAGATGACCGTGACGTTCCCAGTCGGGGATCGTCGGGGGAGGACGCCATGCTGAGTGATCAGGGCAGCGACGCGCGCGAGGCCGCCCCCGAGGCATCCGCTGACACCGAACCGCAGCAGGCAGAGCCACACGCCGAGCCCGGCGCCGACGCCGACGGGCTCACCGCGCGCGAGCAGGCGATCCTCGCCTTCGAGCGGCAGTGGTGGAGCCATGCCGGCGCCAAAGAAGAGGCCATCCGCACCCGGCTGGGGCTCTCCGCGGCCCGGTACTATCAACTGCTGGGTGCGCTTATCGACTCCCCGCACGCCCTCGCCGCCGACCCGATGTTGGTGAAACGGCTGCAACGGATGCGCCACGCCAGGAACGAGGCACGCGCGCGTCGCTCACTGGGACCGACACCCTCCACCCCCGCTCCCGGCCGGTCGGCCGGCGCAGCCCGCCCCACGAGGACCGAATCAGACTGACGATGCCGAGTAACTATCCGAAAGACCGTTTCGACAACCTTCCCCGCAAGATCGACCGTGTCGGCGCGCACCGCCCGCCGGCGCGCGGCGGTCGGGGGTGGATCGCGTTCTGGTGGGCGCTGGCTGCCACGGTGCTGTTGATCGCGATCGGTGTCGTCGGATTGTTCATCCTCGACCACCGGCTTGACGTCGCCCTGCCCGGCAAACAGCCGGCAGCCCAGACGCCGGCGCCCACCGCGACGGCGACTGCGACTGCGACCCCCACGCCGACGCCCACGCCCACGCCCACGCCCGAGGCGACCCTCGACCCCGACGCCGGGGTCACCGTGCTGAACGGCTCGCAAGGGTTCGGTGTGGCCGGTGCCGTCTCGGAGACGCTCGGCGACGCCGGCTGGAGCATCACCTCGACCGGCGACGCCGACTCCGAGGACATCCCGTCGACCACCGTCTACTACTCCGACCCGGAGCTCGAGGGGGCGGCCCGGGGTGTGCTCGACGACATCATCGACACCATTCCCACGGCCACGCTGGCGCTCTCCGACGACTACGCGGAAAGCGACGCGGACATCACCGTGGTCGTCGGGAACGACTACCCGCCGCTCTCCCAGTAGTGCCGGCAGTAGTACCGGCCCGAAAATTTCTGCCGTTCCCTCTGTCTTGCGGGTACACTGCTTCGCTAGTATCTGCTCGTAGCACCGGCGCTGGGCGGGTGCCAGACACAGCAACGGGAGTTACACATGGCGAATGGGACCGTCAAATGGTTCAACGCTGAAAAGGGATTCGGCTTCATCACCGTCGACGGCGGGCAGGACGTGTTCGTGCACTACTCCGCCATCGACATGAACGGATACAAGGTGCTCGAGGAAGGCCAGAAGGTCGCCTTCGAGGTCGGCAGTGGGGCCAAGGGACCCCAGGCCGAGGCGGTCCGCCCCCTCTGACACGCTTCCCCGCCGGCGCGAGATCCGTCACACGCCGCCGAGGACTGCTTACCCTTGCGAACGCCGCCCGCGGAACGGGCGGCGTTCGTCATTCCCGCCGCCGTCCGCCGCCGCGCATCAGCCCTCCTCGTCGCCTTGCACTCTCCGCACGAGAGTGCCAGAATCGGGTTAGCACTCTTGGGATTTGAGTGCTAACCGATCACTTTTCGTTACGTCCGGGAGGGACGAGAAACACACATGGCAAAGATCATTGCTTTCAATGAAGAGGCCCGTCGTGGCCTTGAGCGCGGCCTGAACACACTCGCCGACACCGTCAAGGTCACCCTCGGCCCGCGCGGCCGCAACGTCGTTCTGGAGAAGAAGTGGGGCGCCCCCACGATCACCAACGACGGTGTGTCCATCGCCAAGGAGATCGAGCTCGACGACCCGTACGAGAAGATCGGTGCGGAGCTCGTCAAAGAGGTCGCCAAGAAGACGGATGACGTCGCGGGCGACGGCACCACCACCGCAACCGTGCTCGCCCAGGCCCTGGTCCGCGAAGGCCTGCGCAACGTCGCTGCCGGCGCCGACCCCATCAGCCTGAAGCGCGGCATCGAGAAGGCCGTCGACGCGGTCACCAAGGAACTCATCGCCAACGCCAAGGAGATCGAGACCCGCGAGGAGATCGCCGCCACCGCATCCATCTCTGCCGGTGACGAGACCATCGGCGCCATCATCGCCGAGGCCATCGACAAGGTCGGCAAGGAAGGCGTCGTCACGGTCGAGGAGTCGAACACGTTCGGCACCGAGCTGGAGCTCACCGAGGGCATGCGCTTCGACAAGGGCTTCCTGTCGGCGTACTTCGTGACCGACCCGGAGCGCCAGGAAGCGGTCTTCGAAGACCCGTACATCCTGATCGTCAACTCCAAGGTCTCGAACATCAAGGACCTGCTGCCGATCGTCGACAAGGTGATCCAGTCCGGCAAGCAGCTGCTCATCATCGCCGAGGACGTCGACGGCGAGGCCCTGGCCACGCTCGTCGTGAACAAGATCCGCGGCATCTTCAAGTCGGTTGCCGTCAAGGCCCCCGGCTTCGGCGACCGCCGCAAGGCCCAGCTGCAGGACATCGCGATCCTCACCGGTGGCCAGGTCATCTCCGAGGAGGTCGGCCTCAAGCTCGAGAACGTCACCCTCGACCTGCTCGGTAGCGCCCGCAAGGTCGTCATCACCAAGGACGAGACCACGATCGTCGAGGGTGCCGGCGACGCCGAGGCCATCGCCGGTCGCGTCGCCCAGATCCGTGCCGAGATCGAGAACACCGACAGCGACTACGACCGCGAGAAGCTGCAGGAGCGCCTCGCGAAGCTCGCCGGCGGTGTCGCGGTCATCAAGGCCGGCGCCGCGACCGAGGTGGAGCTCAAGGAGCGCAAGCACCGCATCGAGGACGCCGTCCGCAACGCGAAGGCTGCCGTCGAAGAGGGCATCGTCGCCGGTGGTGGCGTGGCCCTGATCCAGGCCGGCAAGACCGCCTTCGAGGGCTCCGCACTCAGCGGCCTGGTCGGCGACGAGGCGACGGGCGCGAACATCGTGCGCGTGGCCATCGACGCCCCGCTGAAGCAGATCGCCCTGAACGCCGGCCTTGAGCCGGGTGTTGTCGCCGACAAGGTGCGCAACCTGCCCGTCGGACACGGCCTCAACGCCGCGACCGGTGAGTACGTCGACATGCTGGCCGCCGGCATCAACGACCCGGTGAAGGTCACCCGCTCCGCGCTGCTGAACGCCGCGTCGATCGCCGGCCTGTTCCTCACCACCGAGGCCGTCGTCGCCGACAAGCCGGAGAAGACCCCGGCTCCCGCCGGTGACCCGACCGGTGGCATGGACTTCTAAGCGAGAGCACCATTCGCTAGAGCGATTCCACACAGTGGGCGTCTCCCCCCGGGGAGGCGCCCACTGGCGTTTTTCCGGCCGTGCTAACGGGCGAACAGGTGCGCGTTCGCCTGCTCGGTCTCGGCGTACTGCTGGCCGGCCTGCCCGAGGGCCTCGTTGATCTGCGCGAGGCTCTCCGCCACGCGCTGCTGGGTGCTCCGCCAGTCGGCGATGACGCCGTTGAAGGCGCTGGCCGCCTGGCCCACCCACGACCCCTGCAGGTTGGTGAGCTGCGCGAGCATGCCGCTCACCTCGCCCTCGATGCGCGCCGCCGACTGCCGCACGGCCGACGCGGCGCTGAACACCTCTTCGCTGTCCACCTGGAACCGGGTCATGACGCTCCTTTCCTCGCAACGGATGCCGCCACGCTAGGCCGCCACGCGGCATCCGCGACCGGAGAGCGGGCGGCCGGTGCACAAGTGCTCACCCGACGGGGCTGGGGAGGACGCGGACCCCGCGCCCCGTGCCCCCTCGCCCTCGCCGTCTGCGCTCGGCGGCCCGTCTACGCTCGCGAGTGCGGGCTAACTGCCGCCTTCGGAGCTGGCGGGCGACATCAAGCGCGCACTCGCGAGCGTGGCTGACCGCGAGTGCGGGCTAACTGCCGCCTTCGGAGCTGGCGGGCGACATCAAGCGCGCACTCGCGCGCGGGCTAGGAGGCGGAGGGAGCGGCCGCGAGGGACTGCGGGGCGGCGGGCGAGCCGGCGAGGGG
>NZ_RDSR01000007.1 GCF_003716325.1 Cryobacterium tepidiphilum
CACCTGCTCCACCGCCACGGCTGGAAGATCCAGGTCATCGACAACGTCCCCTGGTTCATCCCCCCGGTCACCGTCGACATCCACCAAACACCACGCCGCGGCGGCCGACTCAGACCACCGACCAGACGGTGACCGGCACCACGGTCACCGGCAATGCAGCGACCGGCAAGGCAGTGACCGGCAAGGCAGTGACCGGCAAGGCAGTGACCGGCAATGCAGTGACCGGCTACCGGCGACTGTTCTTCTCCGCCGCACCGGTGGCCGTTCACGTCTTCACTGATGCGCCCATCGCTACAGTCGCGGCCTCCCGCTGCGCCCGGCTACTCGGCGGCGAGGGCGATGGCGGCCTCGGGTGTTGCGACCCGGAAGCTGAACGACTGCTCCAGGTAGAGATGCACATCTTCGCTGTCGTGGAAGTCGTAGCCGAGGGCGAGGTCTTCGCCCGACTCGAAGAGGAAGTCGCCGCCGCGCAGGCTCAGCACGACGCCGCCGCGCACGCCAGGGGCCCACACGATCGGGCCGCCGAGAATCTGCCGCAGGTGGTCGAACAGCGGATACCCGCCGTGCTCAGCCGTCTCGATGATGGCCGTGTAGTCCGCCGGTCCCACCGCGAGGCCGTAGGGGCCGCTCACGCCGCTGCCGAGCAGCACCTCGACGGCCTTGGCGACGCGACGGGGATAGTCGTTGAAGTCCTCGACCCGTGGCACGGTCTGGTGAACGGATGCCTCGGCGATGCCGGTGATGCCGGCCGCCGGCCAGCCGTGGAACACCGCGATGTTCTCGGCGCGAGCCATCGCCATGGCGGCGTCATCGAGCGCGTCGAGGTTCGTGTCGACCGCGCCGCGGTCGTGGTCGAGGAGTTCCCTGCGGGAGACACTGAAGTCGGCGCGCAGCTCGATGAGCGGCAGCACCTGGCGGCGCCTCGCGGTCACCGCGTCGGCGGGCGTCGAGACGACCGGCTCGGTGTGCCCGAGGTTCGTGGCGGAGTGGGCCCAGCCGAGCGGGCCGGCGAAGTCGACGAGCTTGCGGGCGCCGAGCGCGACGACGAGGCGTTCCCGGGCCTCGGAATCGAGCAGGGCCCAGCCGGCGTCGGAGATCGGGGCGTGGGCGCGAAGCAGGTGGTCCATCAGAGTCCCTTTCCTTTCAGGCTGCCGATGCCGAGGCCGGCGGTGGTCGCGGAGCCGCCTGCCGCAGAGGCGCCCTGGCCGCCGGAGCCGGCCGCCGCCTCGGAGCGCTCACCGTTCTCGACGATGTCGCCGTCCTGGAACAGGATGCCGCGCGCCGTCTGGCGCCACACCGGCCGGTGACGCATCAGGTACTCGAGCTCCATGCTGAAGTGCTTGAACTCCTCGCCGAGCGAGTCGATCATGATGGCCTTGGAGACCTCGTCCTTCTCCAGGGAGATGCGCTGCTCGTACCAGCCGATGGCCTCCGCCTCCTCGGTGAGGTTCGCACACATGCGCGCGAAGGTGCGGGTCTCCTCCGACAACTCCTCGGGGGGCTCGTGGTATTGCTCGGTTCCCATCTGCGTCCTCTCGCCTGACGCGGGTGCCGGCTGCGGCATCCGTTGCTCGTTCACGACTCTTCGACAGTACGCCCGGGTCGTCCGGCTGTCAGGGGATAGGGCAGGATCGAAGGACCATGCCATTTCTTGAAGCGCTCCCGCACGTCACCGACCCCGACGTGCTGTTCGAGGCGTTCGAACTGTGGGCGGCTCGGCAGCAGCTGAGCCTGTACCCGGCGCAGGAGGAGGCGCTCATCGAGGTTGTGTCGGGCGCGAACCTGATCCTCAGCACCCCCACGGGCACCGGGAAGTCGCTCGTCGCCGTCGGCGCACACTTCGCCGCCCTTTCGGCCGGCCGACGCAGCTTCTACACGGCGCCGATCAAGGCGCTGGTGAGCGAGAAGTTCTTCTCCCTCGTCGAGACGTTCGGAGCTGAGAACGTCGGAATGATGACCGGCGACTCCTCCGTGAACTCCGACGCGCCGATCATCTGCTGCACGGCCGAGATCCTCGCGAACCTGGTGCTGAGGAACGGCCCCGACACGCCCGTGCACCAGGTCGTCATGGACGAGTTCCACTTCTACTCCGACCCCGACCGGGGCTGGGCGTGGCAGGTGCCGCTGCTCGGGCTGCCGCACGTGCAGTTCATCCTCATGTCGGCCACGCTCGGCGACGTCACCGCACTCGCCGACGACCTCAGCCGGCGCACCGGCCGGGAGACCGCCGTCGTCACGGGTGTGGAACGGCCGGTGCCGCTGCACTACTACTACGAGACCAGCCCGATCCACGACACGATCGAGGAGCTGCTGGAGACCGGCCAGGCGCCCGTGTACGTCGTGCACTTCTCCCAGCTCGCGGCCGTCGAGCGGGCGCAGGCGCTGGCCAGCGCCAAGGTCGCCACGCGCGAGCAACGGGATGCGATCGCCGAGCTGATCGGCGAGTTCCGGTTCACGACGAGCTTCGGCAAGTCGCTCGCCCGGCTGATCCGCATGGGCATCGGCGTGCACCACGCCGGCATGCTGCCGAAGTATCGGCGCCTCGTCGAGCAGCTCGCGCAGCGCGGCCTGCTCCGGGTGATCGCGGGCACGGACACGCTCGGTGTCGGCATCAACGTGCCCATCCGCACGGTGCTGCTCACGGCGCTCACCAAGTTCGACGGAACCAAGATGCGGCAGCTGAACGCCCGCGAGTTCCACCAGATCGCCGGACGGGCCGGGCGGGCCGGTTACGACACGGCGGGCACCGTCGTCGCGCAGGCGCCCGAGCACGAGACCGAGAACCTCAAGGCCATCCAGAAGGCGGGCGACGACCCGAAGAGGAAGCGCAAGATCATCCGCAAGAAGGCACCCGACGGATTCGTGTCATGGGGTGAGCCGTCGTTCCAGCGCCTGATCGAGGCCGAACCCGAGACCCTCACCTCGAGCATGCAGATGACGAGCGCCATGCTCATCAACGTCATCGCCCGCGGCGGCGACGTCTTCGGCAACGTGCGCGCGCTCGTGTTCGACAACCACGAGCCGTGGAAGCGGCAACTGGCGCTCGCGCGGCGTGCGCTCGGGATCTACAAGACGCTGCGGGCGTCGGGTGTGGTGCAGCAGGGCGCGGGAGGGGACATCCGCTTGACCGTCGACCTGCAGCCGAACTTCGCGCTCAATCAGCCGTTGTCGCCGTTCGCGCTCGCCGCGTTCGAGCTGCTCGACGCGGAGGCGCCCACCTACGCGCTCGACATGGTCTCGATCGTGGAGGCGACGCTCGACGACCCGCGGCCGGTGCTGCGCGCGCAGGAGTTCACGGCGCGCGGCGAGGCGGTCGCGGCGATGAAGAGCGACGGCGTCGAGTACGAGGAGCGCATGGCGCTGCTGGACGACGTGACCTATCCGAAGCCGCTGCAGGAGCTGCTCGAGTACGCGTTCGAGAGCTACAAGCAGGGCCAGCCGTGGATCGGGGACTTCGAGTTGCGGCCGAAGGCGGTCGTGCGCGACATGTATGAGCGGGCCATGTCTTTCGGGGAATATATCGCGTTCTACAAGCTTGCCCGGAGCGAGGGCGTGGTGCTGCGCTACCTCTCCGACGCGTACCGGGCGGCCCGGCAGACGATCCCCGACGACGCGAAGAGCGAGGACCTGCTCGACCTGATCGAGTGGCTCGGCGCGCTGGTGCGGCAGGTGGACTCCAGCCTGCTCGACGAGTGGGAGGAGCTCGCCCATCCGGACCTCGCCGCCCACGAGGCGGAGGCCACCGCCGTGCTGCCGCCCGCGCCGCCGCGGCTGACGACCAACGTGCGGGCATTCCGGGTGTTGGTGCGCAACGAGCTGTTCCGCCGGGTGCAGCTCGCGGCGCTCGAGCACTACGACGAACTCGGCGCCCTCGACGGGGCGAGCGGCTTCACCGAGAACGTGTGGGCGGAGGCGATGGACGGCTACTACGCCGAACACGACGAGCTGCTGACCGGGCCGGATGCCCGCAGCTCGGCGCTGCTCATCCTCGACGAGGGGCCGGCCGGGGCCGGGACCGACGGGGTGTGGACGGCGCGGCAGATCTTCGACGACCCGGCCGGCGACCACGACTGGGGCATCAGTGCCGAGGTCGACCTGGCCGCCTCCGACGAGGCCGGGGAGGCCGTCGCGCGCGTCACCGCCGTCAACCGCCTGTAGCGGCCGCGTTTGTTCGCCGCGCCCGAGTTCCCACCGCCGACATAGACAGTTCCGGTCGAGACCGCCAGGTGCGCCTGTCTGTCTCGACCGCAACTGTCAAACTCGGCGGGGTGCGCGGCCCGTCAGCACTCGACGACGTTGACGGCGAGGCCCCCCTCGCTGGTCTCCTTGTACTTCGTCATCATGTCGACGCCGGTCTGCCGCATCGTCTCGATCACCTGGTCGAGCGAGACCAGGTGCGTGCCGTCGCCGTGCAGCGCCAGCCGGGCCGCCGACACGGCAGTCGACGACGCGATCGCGTTCCGTTCGATGCAGGGCACCTGCACGAGCCCGCCCACGGGGTCGCAGGTGAGTCCGAGGTGGTGCTCCATCGCGATCTCGGCGGCGTTCTCCACCTGCCGGGGCGTGCCGCCGAGCACGGCGCAGAGCCCGCCGGCCGCCATCGCGCAGGCCGTGCCCACCTCGGCCTGGCATCCGCCCTCGGCGCCCGAGATCGACGCCTTCGCCTTCACGAGCGCCCCGATCGCGGCCGCCGTGAGCAGGTACCGACGGATGCCGTCGGCGTCGGCCCCCTGGGCGAAGCGCAGGTAATAGTGCCCCACGGCGGGAATGATCCCGGCGGCGCCGTTCGTCGGCGCGGTCACCACACGGCCGCCCGCCGCGTTCTCCTCGTTGACGGCGAGGGCGAACGCGTGCAGCCATTCGGTGGAGGTGTCGCGTTCGCGCTGCGCGAGGCCGTCGTACTCCTCCAGTTGCTGGCGGATGCCGGCGGCGCGGCGCTTCACGTGCAGCCCGCCGGGGAGCACCCCGCCGCCGGCGAGACCGGACGTGACGCACGCGTGCATGGCGGCCCAGATCGCGTCGAGGCCCGCGTCCAGCGCGTCGGGCCCGTGGATGGCCTCCTCGTTGGCGCGGGCGATGTCGCTGATCCCGGCGCCCGCGCTGTCGCACGCGGCGAGCAGCTCCCGGCTCGAGGCGTAGGGGAACGGGATCGGGACCGGGGGAGCGGCCTCGCCCACCGGGTCCCCGTCGCGGCGGATGAAGCCGCCGCCCACCGAGTACCAGGTCTCCTCGAAAAGCGGCAGCGCATCCGTTGCCCCCCACGCGGTGAGGGTGAGTGCGTTCGGGTGACCGGGGAGGCGCGTGCGGGGTTCGAAGCTCACGTCGCCCGGGGCCACCGGGATGGGATGCCGGCCCGCGAGGAGGAGCGTGGCGCCCTCCGTCAGGCCCGACCACGCGGAGCGCACGTCGGCGGGGTCGCACGTTTCCGGCTCATGCCCGGCGAGGCCGGCCAGCACCGCATCCGGGGTGCCGTGGCCGAGGCCCGTTGAGCCGAGGGAGCCGTAGAGCGAGCAGGTCACCCGGCTGACATGGTCGAGCAGGCCGGCCGCGGCGAGGTGCTCGGCGAAGGCGCGGGCCGCCCGCATCGGGCCGACCGTGTGGGAACTGGACGGACCGATCCCGATCGAGAAGAGGTCGAGGGCCGAGACGTACGCTGTCACCCTGACATGCTACGGGTGCGCTCACGCAGCTTTGTTGCGCTACGGGCGGTTTTCCTGCCCGATCTGGCTAGCGGATGGTCTTCCGCGCCGTGATCTGCCCGGTGTCGAAGCCGAGCAGGTGCAGGCCGCCGTGGAAGCGGGCGTGCTCGATCTTGATGCAGCGGTCCATGACCACGGTGAGTCCCTTCGACTCGCCGTATTCGGCGGCGTCCTGGTTCCAGATGCCGAGCTGCACCCAGATCGTCGGCGCGCCGACGGCGACGACCTCGTCGATCACGGCCGGGATGTCGGCCGGCTTGCGGAAGACGTCGACGATGTCGGGCACCTCGGGCAGCGACGCGAGGTCGGGGTAGGCCTTCTCGCCCAGGATCGTGTCGGCGTTGGGGTTCACGAAGTACACGCGGAAGTCGGTGGACTGTTGCAGGTAGGTGCCGACGAAGTAGCTCGAGCGGGCCGGGTTCGGGGAGGCGCCGACGATGGCGATGGACTTCGCGCCGCGCAGGAGTTTCAGCCGCTCCTTGGCGTCGGGGCCGGTCCAGGTGCGTTGCGACTTCAGCAGCCGGGCGAGCGGCGACGACGCCGGGATGCTGCAGTTCAGGCCGTTGGCCAGCTGGACGCTGGCCGTGCCGGCGGTGTCAGCGGATGCGGCGGCATCCGTCGCGGAGTCGGTGACGGTCATCGGGAAATCAGCTCCGCAGTCGTGGGCACCGCCTGCGCGAGCGCCTGGTCGAGGTCGTAGATGATGTCGTCGACGTCTTCGATGCCGACGCTCAGGCGCACCAGCCCGGGCAGCACGCCAGCGTCGGCGAGCTGCTGCTCGCTCAGCTGCGCGTGCGTGGTGGAGGCGGGGTGGATGACGAGGGTCTTCGCGTCGCCGATGTTGGCCAGGTGGCTGGCGAGGTCGACGGACTCGATGAAGGTGCGTCCGGCATCCCGGCCGCCCCTCACGCCGAAGCTGAACACGGAGCCGGGACCCTTGGGCAGGTACTTCCCGGCGCGTTCGAAGTGGGGGTGGCTGGGCAGCCCGGCCCAGTTGACGAACTGGACGCGCGGGTCCGCGTCCAGCCACTCGGCGACCACGCGGGCGTTGTCGATGTGCGCCTGCATGCGGTACGGCAGGGTCTCGACGCCCTGGGCGAGGAGGAAGGCGGAGTGCGGCGCGAGCGCGGGGCCCATGTCGCGCAGCTGCTCGGCGCGGAGCCGCGTGAGGAACGCGTACTCGCCGAAGTTGCCCGACCACTGCAGGCCGCCGTAGCTGGGCACCGGCTCGGTGAACAGCGGGAAGCGGTCGGTGTCCCAGTCGAACCGGCCGCTCTCGACGACGACGCCGCCGAGGGTGGTGCCGTGGCCGCCGAGGAACTTGGTGGCGGAGTGGATGACGATGTCGGCGCCCCACTCGAACGGGCGGCTGAGGTACGGCGTGGCGAGGGTCGCGTCGATGATGAGCGGAACGCCGGCCGCGTGGGCGACGTCGGCGAGGCCCTCGATGTCGGCCACTTCCCCGGAGGGGTTGGCGACGCTCTCGGCGAAGATGAACTTGGTCTTGTCGGTGACGGCGGCCGCGTAGTCGGCCGGCTCGGCGCTCTGCACGAACGTGGTCTCCACGCCGAAGCGGCGCAGTGTTACGTCGAGCTGCGTGATCGAGCCGCCGTAGAGGTTCGCCGACGCCACGATGTGGTCGCCCGCGCCGGCGAGGCTCGCGAAGGTGATGTACTGCGCCGCGAGTCCGCTGGCGGTCGCGACGGCGCCCAGGCCGCCCTCGAGGCTCGCGATGCGCTCTTCGAACGCTGCGACGGTGGGGTTGGCCAGGCGGGAGTAGACGTTGCCGTATTTCTGCAGGGCGAAGCGGGCGGCGGCATCCGCTGTGTCGTCGAAGACGAACCCGCTGGTCTGGTAGATCGGCAGCGCCCGGGCGCCGCTGACGGGGTCCGGGATGTTCCCCGCATGGATCGCGCGCGTGGTGAAGCCGTATTCCCGATCTGCCATGCGGCAACGCTAGCGGCGCCGGGCGGGCGGGGCGTACACCGGCGTAACACGGCGCAACGTCGACTCGCGCGCCCCACCTTTCCGTGAGGGGACAGCTTTTCCTAGTCTTAGACGCCGCGAACTGGGTAAAGCTGTCCCCTCACAGGGCCGGCGGGCGTGAGCGCGGCGGGGTGAGCGCGGCCCGCGGGTGCGGGTGCGGCAGGATGGAGCGTATGGGGCAGCACACGGAGACGGTCGACACGCTCGTCATCGGGGGCGGGGCGATGGGCTCGGCGACGGCGTGGCAGCTCGCCCGGCGCGGCCGGGAGGTCGTGCTGCTGGAACGGTTCGGGGCCGGGCATGTGCAGGGTGCGTCGCACGGGGCCTCCCGCAACTTCAACACCGCGTACTCCGACCCCACGTATGTCGCGATGCTGGCGGAGTCGCTGCCGCTCTGGCGGGAGCTCGAGGCGGAGTCCCGGACGCGCCTGCTCGACCAGGTCGGTATCGTCAACCACGGTCCGAACCCCGACTTCGACGCCGTCGCCGCGGCGCTCACCGGCGCCGGGCTCCAGGCCGCGTTCCTCGGTGCGGAGGCGGCGGGCGAACGCTGGCCCGGCATCCGCTTCGACGGGCGCGTGTTGCACACGCCCGACGCCGGTCGGCTGAACGCGGATGCCTCGGTGACGGCCCTGCAGACCGCCGCGGCAGCCGCGGGTGCGGACATCCGCCACGGCATCGCCGCTCTCCGACTCGACGTGCTCGGCGACGACCACGTGCGGGTGGCGACCGAGGGCGGCGCCATCCACGCGCGCCGGGTGGTGGTGACCGTGGGCGCCTGGACCGCGAAGCTGCTGCACGGGCTCGTCACGCTGCCCCGGCTCGTGGTCACCCAGGAGCAGCCGGCGCACTTCGCGCTCCGCGACGGCAGCGCCGAGGCCGCCGCCCGCGCCGCCACGGACTGGCCCGGCTTCAACCACGCCTTCGACCCCGCCGACTCGGCGTACGGCTACTGGTACGCGCCGGTCTACGGCATGTACACGCCCGGTGAGGGCGTGAAGGCCGGCTGGCACGGGTCCGGCCCGGTCACCGACCCCGACGCGCGCAGCTTCACGCCGGAGCCGGCGCAGCTTGCGGCGCTGCAGCGCTACGTGCGCGACTGGCTGCCCGGCGCCGACCCCGACGCCGTCGAGCCCGTGAGCTGCACGTACACCAGCACCGAGGACGAGGACTTCGTGCTCGACCGCGTGGGCCCGGTCGCCGTCGGCGCCGGGTTCAGCGGGCACGGCTTCAAGTTCGTGCCGTCGGTGGGGCGGATCCTCGCCGACCTGGCGACGGATGCCGGCCCCGCCCCGGCGCGGTTCGCCCTGCGCAGCACGCCCAACCCGCCCGCCGGCGGCTGGCTCGTCCGCCACTAGCCCTTCCCGCAGCCGCCGTCCGCTCCGTCCCGCAGCCCCTGCCCGCCCTCGTGTGCATAACTCCTTCAATTTCGCCCGCGTCGGGTGGCACTTCCGTGTGTTTCCGGGGGAGACGGCGGACGTGCCGGGCACATTGAAGGAGTTGTGCACTGGGCCGGGCCGTACCCGGGGCGGTAGGCCCGCGCGCGGGGGTGACTGGTGGGCGGCGGCTAGGAGAGCTGCACGGCGCCGAGCGCGAGCATCGCGATCAGCGCCCAGGAGAGCAGGCCCACGACCAGGGCTCGCCACCCGGTGCGCACCAGGGTGGCGAGGCGCACGGCCGAGCCCAGCCCGAACAGGGCCATCGCCAGCAGGGCGGTCTGCACGACATCCGCTGCCTGCAGCACCGGCTCGGAGAGCGGCACCAGGGTGCGCACGAGCACCGCCACGATGAACCCGGCCACGAACAGCGGCACGATAGGCAGGCGCTTGCGGCCGGCATCCGTCGCGCCGGTGAGGCTGACGGCCAGCGTGCGCCGGTGCTCGACGACGGAAGCGATCGCCACCACGGGGGCGAGCATGAGCACCCGGGTGAGCTTGACGACGATCGCCACGGCGAGGGCGGCCGACCCGGCGATCTGCGCCGTCGCGACGACCTGCCCCACGTCGTGCACGCCCGCGCCCACCCAATGCCCGAACTGCAGCGTGTCGAGGCCCAGCGGATGCCAGAGCGCCGGCAGCACGCCGATGGCGAGCGTTCCGCAGAGGGTGACGAGCGCCACGGGGGTGGCGGTCTCCTCGTCCTTCGCCTTGACGACGCCGCTCATGGCCCCGATGGCCGAGGCGCCGCAGATGGAGAAGCCCGTTGCGATGAGGAGCGGCTGGTGGCCCGGCAGCGCGAACCAGCGCCCGAGCGCGTAGGTTCCGGCGAAGGTGATGGCGACGATGGCGACGGTCGTCGCGATCGTCACCCAGCCGAGGCCGGCGATGTCGATAAGGCTGAGTTTCAGGCCGAGCAGCACGACGCCGATGCGCATGAAGCGCTTCGAGGCGACGGAGAGGCCGGGCGCGAGCACGCCGGTGAGGGGCCGCCGGGCGGCGGGGAGCTGGGCGACGATGATGCCGAGCACCACGGCCGCGGTGAGGAGCGGGATCGCCGGGACCAGTGCTTGGATCCCCCAGGCGACGAGCGCCGCCGCCCCCGCGACGAGCACCCCCGGCAACCACATGCGTTCCAGCCTAGAGCCCCGCGAACTGTGACTCGGGCCAGGTTCCGCGGAGTGAGTCACCACTCTTCGTCCGCGAGTGCGGGCGAACTGCCGCCCTCGGCTGGGCGAGGCGGCCGATTGCCCGCACCCGCGGAAGCAACGAGGCTCAGTGCACCCGGAACCGGGCCGTCATGGGGCAGTCGAAGGGGTCGCGCGCGGCGAGGCCCACCTTGTTCAGGTATGCGACCACGATGCGGTACGACTCCATCAGCGACGTCTCGGTGTAGAGGATGTTGTGCTGCTCGCAGTACTCGCGGGTCAGCTCCTGCGCCTTCCGGAGCGCCGGCCGCGGCATGTTCGGGAACAGGTGGTGCTCGACCTGGTAGTTGAGGCCGCCCATGAACGTGTCCATGACGCCTCCGCCGCGGATGTTGCGCGACGTCAGCACCTGGCGGCGCAGGAAGTCGACCTTGCTCTCGTGCGGCAGCTGCGGCATCCCCTTGTGGTTGGGCGCGAACGACGCACCCATGTACACACCGAAGACGGCCAGCTGAACGCCGATGAACGCGAACGCCATGCCCACCGGGAGGAAGTAGAAGATGGCCGCGACGTAGAGCACGACGCGCGTGGTGAGCATGCTGATCTCGAGCCAGCGCTTGTCGACCTTGCCCTTGCCGAACACGGTGCGGAAGCCGTGCATGTGCAGGTTCAGGCCCTCCAGCGTGAGGAGCGGGAAGAACAGGTAGCCCTGTCGACGGGTGATGAACGACGTGAACCAGCCGACCTCGGCGGCATCCGCTTCATTGAAACGGATGACGTCGGGGTCGATGTCGGGGTCCTTGCCGACGACGTTGGGGTTGGCGTGGTGCCGGCTGTGCTTGGTCATCCACCAGGAGTAGCTGATGCCGACGACGAGGTTCGCGAGCACGCGGCCGGCGCGGTCGTTGGCGGGGCCGGACTCGAACACCTGCCGGTGCGAGGCCTCGTGGGCGAGGAAGGCGAACTGGGTGAAGAGGATGCCGAGAGCGCCGGCGATGAGCAGCTGATACCAGCTGTCGCCCAGCAGGGCGAACCCGGTGACGGCGCCGGCGGTGGCGAGAACCAGGATCCCGAACAGCGTCCAGTAGAAGCCGGTGCGGCGGCGGAGCAGCCCGAGGTTCCGCACGGTGTGCAGGAGGGCCGAGTACTCGGTGGTGGGGTTCTTGCCGTCACCGCCCCGGCGGGTTTTCACAATGCGAACAGTGGGGGCTGCGGAAATGACATCCGACATGGGGCCTCCGGTCTTGCGGTGACTTCCCAGCCGTGAAGTGAGCGATTACTCGTCGTGCAGATGTGGTCATCTTACGGGCGAAACCTGACGGAACGGCAGGGCCTCCCACCACTTTCACAGCCGGTCATATGCCGGTCAGGGCATGTATCTCAGCGCCAGCTCGGCAGCCAGATGTGCAGCTGCCAGTACCAGAACGGCGTTTGCAGGCCGGTCCACAGCGGGTAGAAGAAGGCGGTGATGAGCGTGGCCATGACGACGAAGACGAAGACCAGGCGGATGCCGACCGGCCACCGGGCATCCGTGGGGGTGCCCATCACCCGGGCGAGCGCGAGTGTCAGGGCCAGGATGAGGTACGGCTCGAACGCGATGGAATAGAACTCGAACACCGTGCGGTGCAGGTACATCAGCCACGGCAGGTACGCGGCGACGATCCCCATCAGGATGAGCCCCACGCGCCACTCGCGGTAGCGCACCAGCCGGTAGACGAGGTAGAACAGGGCGATGTCGGCCGCCCACCAGATGAGCGGGTTGCCGAGCCCGGTGATGGCCTCGGAGCAGCTGTCGAACGTGCATCCACCCTGGCCGGCGGTGGTGCCGACGTAGTACATGCTGGTCGGGCGGATCATGAACAGCCAGGTGAGCGGGTTGGCCTGGTACGGATGCGGCGTCGACAGCCCCACGTGGTACTGGTAGATGGCCACCTGGTAGTGCCAGAAGCTCTGCACGGTGTGCGGAACCCAGGCCAGCGCTCCGGTCCACGCCGTGCCGGGCTGGTCGGCCCAGTGGCGGTAGAAGCCGTTGCTCGTGATGAACCAGCCCGTCCATGAGACGATCAGGGTGGCGGCGGCGATCGGCACCATGGTGAGGAAGGTCGCGGGCGCCTGCTTGAGCAGCGCCGCGCTCAGCCAGAACGGCAGTCCCTCCCGACGCCGGGCCAGGGCGTCGACCACGACGACGTACACGCCGAACGCCGCAAGAAAGTAGAACCCCGACCACTTCACCGAGCTGCACAGCCCGAAGGCGAGGCCCGCGCCGAGGAGCCAGGGGCGCCACCAGAGTGCCGGTCCCCAGCCCGGTTGCTTCCCGGCGGCACGCTGCTCGGCCAGCCGCACAGCCAGCCGGGTCGCGTGCCACTGCCGGTCGAGGAGCACGGCCCCGAAACCGAGGAGCCCGAAGAACATTACCGAGTTGTCGAGGAGCGCCACGCGCGACATGACGATCGCGTTGCCGTCGATGGCCAGCAGGAACCCGGCGAGTGTGGCGAGGGCGACCGATCCGAACAGCTTCCTGGCGATCAGCATGAGCAGCACCACCGCGAGAATGCCGATGACCGCGGTCGAGATCCGCCAGCCCCAGCTGCTGTCGGCGCCGAGGGCCGCCATGCCGAGGGCGATCAGCCACTTGCCGAGGGGCGGGTGCACCACGAACGACGGATCGGTGCCGAAGATGGCGGTCTGTCCCGCCTCGAACAACGGGTTGGCGTTCTCGGGCCAGGCGGACTCGTATCCGTTGCCCCACAGCGACCAGGCGTCCTTGACGTAATAGGTCTCGTCGAAGACCAGGTGGTGCGGGGAACCGAGGTTCCAGAGCCTCAGCACCGCGGCGAGCAGCGTGACGGCGACCGGCCCCGCCCAGCGGGCGTGATGGCGGAGGGTCAGCAGCACCTCACCATCGTAGTGAGCGGCGCCCTCCCCAGCCGCGAGTGAGCACTCGTTGCGGTTATGAGCGCGCCGCATTCCCGCAGAAACTGCCCACTCGCGACCTGCGAGACTGGGGGCATGATCATCTTGGCCGCGACACCCATCGGCAACCTCGGCGATGTGACCGAGCGCCTGGTCGAGGCGCTCCGCACCGCGCCCGTGATCGCCGCCGAGGACACCCGCGTCACGGTGCACCTGCTCAAGGCGCTCGGCATCGAGAACCGCCCGAAGCTCATCAGCCTGCACGACCACAACGAGCGCGGCAAGGCGGCCGAGCTCGTCGAGCTGGCGCGGGAGTCCGACCTGCTGGTGCTGAGTGACGCGGGCATGCCGACCGTGTCCGACCCCGGTTTTCACCTGGT
Organism: Cryobacterium tepidiphilum; assembly: GCF_003716325.1. Taxonomy (GTDB): domain Bacteria; phylum Actinomycetota; class Actinomycetes; order Actinomycetales; family Microbacteriaceae; genus Cryobacterium; species Cryobacterium tepidiphilum. The sequence continues at coordinate 13,563 of NZ_RDSR01000007.1, forward strand.
GGATGCCGCGGCGGCGGCGGGCGTGCGGGTGACGGCGCTTCCCGGGCCCTCCGCCGTGCTCACGGCCCTCGCCGTCTCGGGACTGCCGACCGACCGCTTCACCTTCGAGGGCTTCCTGCCGCGCAAGCCCGGCGACCGCCGCGGCGCGCTCCGGGAGCTCGCCCACGAGCCACGCACCATGGTGTTCTTCGAGTCGCCCAACCGGCTCGCCGACGCGCTGGGCGACCTCGCCGCGGTCTTCGGCGGCGACCGGCGCGTGGTGGTGTGCCGGGAGCTCACCAAGTTCTTCGAGGAGGTCAGGCGTGGCAGCGCCGCCGAGCTCGCCGACTGGGCGGCTGCCGGGGTCAAGGGGGAGATCTGCATCGTCGTCGCCGGGGCGCCGCCGCGGCTCGTCGACCTCGAGACCGGTGTCACCGAGGTGCTGACGCTGGTGGGCGCCGGGGCGAGGCTGAAGGATGCCGCGGCCGACGTCGCATCCGCCACCGGCCTCGGCAAGCGCGACCTGTACGAAGCCGCCCTCAAGCGCCGGTAGGCGCGAGGCCCGCTCCGGGCGCCCGCGCGAACGCCCCGTAGGATGTCAGCATGTCCGATGGCTCCTCCTTTTACGTCACCACGCCGATTTTCTACGTGAATGATGTGCCGCACATCGGGCACGCGTACACCGAGGTCGCCGCCGACGTGCTGGCCCGCTGGCACCGCCAGCGCGGCGAGGACACCTGGCTGCTGACCGGCACCGACGAGCACGGGCAGAAGATCCTGCGCACCGCCACCGCCAACGGCACCACCCCGAAGGAGTGGGCCGACCGCCTCGTGGAGACGGCGTGGAAGCCGCTGCTGGAGACGGTGAACATCGCCAACGACGACTTCATCCGCACGACCGACCCGCGGCACGAGGAGAACGCGGCCCGGTTCCTGCAGGACCTCCACGACGCCGGCCACATCTACACCGGCGAGTACGAGGGCTACTACTGCGTGGGCTGCGAGGAGTACAAGCAGCCCAGCGACCTGGTCGACGGCACCGGCGAATACGACGGGCAGCTCGTCTGCGCCATCCACTCCAAACCCGTGGAGCGCCTGCAGGAGAAGAACTACTTCTTCCGCATGAGCGCCTTCACCGACCGGCTGCTCGCCCTGTACGAGGAGAACCCCACGTTCGTGCAGCCCGAGTCCGCGCGCAACGAGGTGGTGTCGTTCGTGCGCCAGGGACTGGCCGACCTCTCCATCTCCCGGTCCAGCTTCGACTGGGGCATCACCGTGCCCTGGGACGACACCCACGTCGTCTACGTCTGGATCGACGCGCTCCTGAACTACATCACCGCCATCGGCTACGGCCAAGACGAGGCCGAGTTCGCGCGCCGCTGGCCGGCCACGCACATCGTCGGCAAGGACATCCTCCGCTTCCACGCCGTGATCTGGCCCGCCATGCTCATGGCCGCCGGCATCGAGGTGCCCCGCCAGGTGTTCGGCCACGGCTGGCTGCTCGTCGGCGGAGAGAAGATGTCGAAGTCCAAGCTCACCGGTATCGCGCCCAGCCAGATCACCGACACGTTCGGCTCCGACGCGTTCCGCTACTACTTCATGCGCGCCATCAGCTTCGGGCAGGACGGCTCGTTCTCCTGGGAGGACCTCGCCGCGCGCTACCAGGCCGAGCTCGCCAACGGATTCGGCAACCTCGCCTCCCGGGTCATCGCCATGGTCACGCGGTACTTCGACGGCCGCATCCCCGAGGCGGGGGCGCTCACGGCGGCCGACGAGGCGGTGCGTGAGACGCAGAGGCGCGTGACGGATGCCGCGGGCGACGCCATCGACCGGCTCGCGATCCACGAGGCCATCGCATCCGTCTGGGAACTCGTCGACGACCTCAACGGCTACATCACCAGCCAGGAACCGTGGGCGCTCGCCAAGGACCCGGCCAACCGGGAGCGCCTGGAGACCGTGCTCGCGACCGCCGTGCGGGGGCTCGGCACCCTCGCCGTGCTGCTCTCGCCGGTTCTCCCCGTGGCCACCGCCACCCTCTGGGCCGCCCTCGGCGGCAACGGGCCCGTCTCCGGCACGCGCATCGACCGGGCGTGGGAGTGGACCGGCGGCGACCACGTCTCGCCGCTTGAGGCGCTGTTCCCGCGAATCGAGGTGCCCGTTGCCTGAGACCAACCAGATCCCGGCGGACCCGTTCCACCCCGAGGGGGAGCCGAGCCGCCACGGGCAGCCGGCCGACCTGCCGGGCACCGACCCGTCCGGCTACATCCGCCGCCGCGAGCAGGGCGGCGGGCGCGACCTCACCTATCCGCCGCTGCCGGAGCCGCTGACGGTCGGCGTCTACGACAATCACACGCACATCGAGATCGCCGACGGCGACACCCCGCTCACCACGGCGGAGCAGCTGGACCGCGCCTCGAGCGTCGGCGTGCGCGGCGTGGTGCAGGTCGGCGGCGACCTGGAGACCTCGCGCTGGTCGGCCGAGACCGCGGCGCACGAGCCGCGCATGCTCGCCGCCGTCGCCATCCACCCCAATGAGGCGCCCGCCTACGCGGCCGCCGGCAGCCTCGACGACGCGCTCGCCGAGATCGCCGAGCTGGCCGCGCGACCGCGTGTGGCGGCCATCGGCGAGACCGGGCTCGACTTCTTCCGCACCGGCGAGGACGGCATCGCGGCCCAGCGCCGCTCCTTCGAGGCGCACATCCAGATCGCCAAGGAGCAGAACCTGGCGATGCAGATCCACGACCGCGACGCGCACGCGGAGGTCATCTCGACGCTGCACCGCGTCGGGGCGCCGGAGCGCACCGTGTTCCACTGCTTCTCGGGCGACGTGGAGATGGCTGAGATCTGCGCGAAGAACGGCTGGTACATGTCGTTCTCGGGCAACGTGACGTTCAAGAACGCCGACAAGCTCCGCAAGGCGCTGCAGGTGGTGCCGCGCAACCTGCTCCTCATCGAGACGGATGCGCCGTTCCTCACGCCGTCGCCGTTCCGCGGCCGGCCGAACGCGCCCTACCTGCTGCCCAACACCCTGCGCGCGATGGCCGAGTACCTCGAAACGGATGTCTCGATGCTGGCTGCGCTCATCTCCTCCAACACGGAGCTGGTGTACGGCAGGTGGGATGCCGAGACGGTCACCGCCCCCGACGTGCTCACCCAGCCCGAGGACGGCCCGGACGGCGGCCTCGCGTGAGCGCCCGGTGCCTCGCGCCATGAGTGACCCGCGCACCATGACGAGCCGGCGATGAGCGGCCTCCTGGGTCCCGCCGAGATCCGCGACCTGGCCGAGATGCTGGGCGTCAACCCCACGAAGAAGCTCGGCCAGAACTTCGTCATCGACGGCAACACGGTGCGCCGCATCGTCGCATCCGCTCGCGTAGCGGCCGGCGACGTCGTCGTGGAGGTAGGGCCAGGCCTCGGCTCCCTCACGCTGGGCCTCCTCGAAGCCGGGGCGAGCGTGGTCGCCGTCGAGATCGACCCGCGACTCGCCGAGCAGCTGCCGCTCACGGTGCAGCTCATGCAGCCGGGCGCCGCGCTCACCGTGATGCGGGAGGACGCGCTGCGCCTCACCGAGCTGCCGATAGCGGCGTCGCGGCTGGTCGCGAACCTGCCGTACAACGTGTCCGTGCCCGTGCTGCTGCACCTGCTCGAGCACTTCCCCTCGATCAGGGCCGGCCTGGTCATGGTGCAGGCCGAGGTCGGGGAGCGCCTCGCGGCCGCGCCGGGATCCAAGGTGTACGGCAGCCCCAGCGTGAAGGCCGCCTGGTACGGCGATTTCCGCACCGTCGGCAAGGTGAGCCGGCAGGTGTTCTGGCCGGTGCCGAACGTCGACTCCATCCTCGTCGGCTTCGACCGGCGCGAGGAGCAGCTCGCGAGCGAGGAGCTGCGGCGGGCGACGTTCGCGCTCGTCGACGCCGCCTTCCAGCAGCGCCGCAAGATGCTGCGGCAGTCGCTGTCGGCCGTCTTCGGGGACTCGGCCACGGCATCCGCTGCCATCGAGGCTGCGGGCCTCGCTCCCACCCTGCGCGGCGAGCAGCTCACCGTGCACGACTTCCTGGCGATCGCCCGCGCCTGACGGCCGGGTGACCCCCGCTCGCGTGACAAGCGCCGCGTGCGGCTGGGATAGGTTAGAACCATGACCAAAGCGGCCAGTTCTCACGTTGTCCACGCGAGAGCGCCGGGGAAGATCAACGTCTTCATGAAGGTCGGGGCGGTCATGGAGGACGGCTACCATGACGTCGCCACCGCCTACCAGGCCGTCTCGCTGGGCGAGGATGTGCGGGCCTATCCGGCCGACGACTTCTCGGTCAGCTTCGCCGGCAGCATCGATACGTCGGGCCTCGTCACCGACGAGCGGAACCTCGCCATCCAGGCCGCGAAGAGCCTCGCCACGAAGGCAGGGTACCGCGGGGGAGTGCGGCTCGAGATCGACAAGCACGTGCCCGTGGCCGGCGGCATGGGCGGCGGGTCCGCCGACGCAGCGGCGACGCTTCTGGCCTGCGATGCGCTTTGGGGACTCGAGTCCAGCCGTGACGAGCTCGTGGGCGTGGCGGCGACGCTCGGCGCCGACGTTCCGTTCTCCCTCGTCGGCGGCACCGCCATCGGAACGGGCCGCGGCGACCAGCTGAGCCCGGCGCTCGCCAAGGGGCAGTTCCACTGGGTGCTCGCCCTCGCCGAGTTCGGCATGTCCACCCCCGGCGTCTACCAGGAGCTCGACCGCCACCGCGCGCGGCACTCCCGCGAGATCGTCACCTCCTCCCAGCAGCCCACGGTCGACGCGAACGTGCTGCAGGCCCTGCGCGCCGGTGACGCCTCGATGCTCGCCGAGGCGATGCACAACGACCTGCAGGCGCCCGCCCTGCACCTCGCCCCCGGGCTCGCGAACGTGCTCGAGGTCGGCGAGGCGAACGGCGCCCTCGGCGGCATCGTGTCCGGCTCCGGCCCCACCGTCGCGTTCCTCGTGGGCGACTCCGACGACGCCCTCGAGTTGCAGGTGGCCCTGTCCGCGGCGCGCCTGAAGGCCGTGCGCGTCACGGGCCCCGTGCACGGCGCCCGCCTCATCCACGACTGACCCGCCCGCCTGGCATCCCGTGAGGGGTCAACTTTTCCTCGTCGGTGCGATCTCGCACTGGGTAAAGGTGACCCCTCACGACAACGGATACCGGGCGCCGGACGCACAGGCGGGGGCGGGTAAACTCGGGGGAAATGGCACATCTGCTCGGGGCTGAAGCCCTGCACCTCGAATATCCCACCCGCGTCATCTTCGACAGCGTCACCGCCGGCATCGACGAGGGGGACCGGATCGGCATCGTCGGCCGCAACGGCGACGGCAAGTCGACGCTGCTGAACCTGCTGGCCGGGCGCATCGAACCCGACTCCGGCCGCGTGACCCGGCGCCGGGGCGTGACCCTCGGCATCCTCGACCAGGCCGACGACCTCGTGCAGGGCGTGACGGTCGGCCAGGCGATCGTCGGCGGCATCGAGGAACACGTCTGGGCCGGCGACGCGAAGGTGCGCGACGTCATCGCCGGCCTTGTCCGCGACATCCCCTGGGATGCCCTCGTCGACGACCTCTCCGGTGGCCAGCGCCGCCGGGTGGCCCTCGCCGCCGTGCTCACCGGCGACCACGACGTCATCTTTCTCGACGAGCCCACCAACCACCTCGACGTGGAGGGCATCGCGTGGCTGGCCGGGCACCTGAAGACCCGCTGGGCACAGAACTCGGGCGGTCTCGTGGTCGTGACCCACGACCGGTGGTTCCTCGACGAGGTCTGCAACCAGACCTGGGAGGTGCACGACCGCGTGATCGAGCCCTTCGAGGGCGGCTACGCGGCCTACATCCTGCAGCGGGTCGAACGCGACCGGATGGCATCCGTCACCGAGGCCAAGCGGCAGAACCTCATGAAGAAGGAGCTGGCCTGGCTGCGGCGCGGCGCCCCGGCGCGCACCGCGAAGCCGAAGTTCCGCATCGACGCGGCCAACGTGCTGATCGAGAACGAGCCGCCGCCCCGCGACACCGTTTCGATGCAGTCGATGGCGATGCAGCGACTCGGGAAGGACGTCGTCGACCTGCTCGACGTCTCCGTCACCTTCCCGGCGTCGGAGAACACCCCCGAGAAACACGTGCTGCACGACATCACGTGGCGCATCGCGCCGGGGGAGCGCACCGGGATCATGGGCGTCAACGGGGCCGGCAAGTCCACCCTGCTCAGCCTGGTCGCGGGCACCCTGGCGCCCACGAGCGGCAAGGTCAAGCGCGGCAAGACCATCAAGGTCGCCGTGCTCACGCAGCAGCTGTTCGAACTGGAGCACATCCAGAACGACCGCGTGAGCGACGTGATCGGCCGGCAGAAGACGTCGTACATGGCCGGCGGCAAGGAGATCACGCCCGGTCAGATGCTCGAGCGCATGGGGTTCATGAGCGCCCAGCTCTCCACCCAGGTCAAGGACCTCTCCGGCGGGCAGAAGCGCCGCCTCCAGCTGCTGCTCATCGTGCTCGACGAGCCGAACGTGCTGATCCTCGACGAGCCGACCAACGACCTCGACACCGACATGCTCGCCGCCATGGAGGACCTCCTGGACTCCTTCCCCGGCACGCTGCTCGTCGTCTCGCACGACCGGTACCTGATCGAACGGGTCACCGACAACCAGTACGCGGTGATGGATGCCGGCTTCCGCCACCTTCCCGGCGGGGTCGACCAGTATCTGGAGCTGCGGAGGAAGGCCGAATCCGTGGCCGGTGCCGCCTCGACCGGTTCGCCGACGGAAGCCCCGGCCGGCGGCAGCACCGGCGGCAGCGCAGGCGGTTCCGGTTCGCGCAGGCTCGCCATCGGCGGCGCCGAGCTCCGCAACGCCCAGAAGGAGCGTGCGTCGATCGACCGGAAGGTCGCGAAGATGCAGGCGCGCGTCGTCGAACTGCACGAGAAGCTCGCCGTGCACGACCAGTCGGATTACGACGGGTTGGGCACCTTCACTCGGGAGATCGCCGAACTCGAGGCATCCGTCGCGGCCATGGAAACCCGATGGCTCGAACTTTCTGAGCTGATCGAGGGCTGAGTCCGCAGGATCTGTGACGGTTTGTGTCAGGGTGGCCCACGCGGCACAGGACCTTCGGTTATCGTTGAACGGTGCCTCGCGGAGCTGCGGCACAGACCCCCACGCTCACATTCCGTGGTTCCCCTGTGCCGCCACGACAGCGACCGCTGCCCGAAGGGCCGGCACACACAGCGAAAGGGAATCACCGTGAAGAAGACTCTGCCCATCTCAAAGCGCCTGCTGGCCGCTCTCGCCGTCGTACCGCTCGTCGCGGCGATGACCGCCTGCGCCGGCGGTGCGGGCGGCGATGACGAGGTCGTGAAGATCGGCGTCGTCGGCGCCGGCGACCCGTACTGGGCGGACTACAAGCAGGAGGCGAAGGACGCCGGGATCAACGTCGACATCATCGACTTCTCGGACTACACGCAGCCGAACCCCGCGCTGGCCGAGGGCGAGATCGACCTCAACCAGTTCCAGCACATCGTCTACCTCGCCGACTACAACGTGTCGGCGGGCAAGGACCTCGTGCCGATCGGCGCCACCGCGATCTACCCGCTCGCCGTCTACTCCAAGAAGTACACGAGCGTCGATGACATCAAGAAGGGTGAGACCGTCGCGGTGCCGAACGACCCGTCGAACCTCGCCCGGTCGCTCCTGGTGCTGCAGTCCGCGGGCCTGATCGAACTCAAGGGCGGCGGCAGCATCTTCTCCACCCTCGCAGACATCGACGAGGGCGCATCGAAGGTGAAGGTCAAGGCGATGGAGGCCTCGCTCACCCCGACGTCGCTTCCCGACGTCGCCGCGGCCGTGATCAACAACGACTTCGTGGAGAAGGCCGGCCTCAAGTTCGAGGACGCCATCGCCAAGGACGACCCGTCCGACCCGAACGCCATTCCGTACGTGAACATCTTCGCCGCCCGCGCCGAGGACAAGGACAACCCCACGTACAAGAAGCTCGTCGAGATCTACCAGAACAGCAAGAAGGTGCAGCAGGGCGTGCTTGACATCTCCGGCGGAACGGCCGTGCTGGTGAAGACGCCCGTCTCCGACCTGCAGGCATCCCTTGAGAAGGTCGAGAAGGAAACCGCCGCCCAGAAGAAGTAGCAGCGCCGGGCCGCCGCGCCGTCCGCGAGTGAGCAGTAACTGCGGTTATGCGTTCGTCATAACCGCAGAAACTGCTCACTCGCGGCCATGTTCGAGAGAGAAGGATGTAGGAATGGGTGAGACCGTCGTCGAACTGCGGGACGTCTCGAAGGTGTACCCGCCCACCACGCGGGGCGGGTCGCCGGTGGTGGCGATCGACTCGGTGGACCTCGAGGTCGAGGCGGGCGACGTCTACGGCATCATCGGCTACTCCGGCGCCGGCAAGAGCACCCTCGTGCGCCTCATCAACGCCCTCGAACGGTCCACCGCCGGCTCGATCGTCGTGCACGGCCAGGAGATCGCGGGCCTGCCCGAGCGGAACCTCCGCTCGATGCGGCTGGGTATCGGCATGATCTTCCAGCAGTTCAACCTGCTGAACTCCCGCACGGTGGCCGGGAACATCGCCTACCCCCTCGAGGTCGCCGGCCGCTCCAAGGAGGAGCGCCGCGAACGCGTCGAGGAGCTCCTCCAGTTCGTCGGCCTCGCCGACAAGGCGAAGGCATATCCCGACCAGCTCTCCGGCGGCCAGAAGCAGCGGGTCGGCATCGCCCGCGCCTTGGCCACCTCGCCCGACATCCTGCTGGCCGATGAGGCCACGAGCGCCCTCGACCCGGAGACCACCCACGAGGTCCTCGCCCTCCTGCAGCGCGTGAACCGCGAGTTCGGGGTGACGATCATCGTGATCACCCACGAGATGGATGTCATCCAGACCATCGCGACCAAGGTCGCCGTCATGGACCGCGGCCGCGTCATCGAGCGCGGCGACGTCTTCGACGTGTTCTCCAACCCGCAGACCGCCGCCGCCGCACGGTTCGTGGGCACGGTGGTCAAGGGCGTCCCGAACGAGCACGAACTCGCGGTGCTCCGCGAGCGCCACCCGGGCCGCATCGTCACCCTCTCCTTCCGCGACACCGAGGTCGACCAGGCCGCCGTGTTCGCCGAGTTCACGCGTGAGGGCGTGGGCTTCCAGGTGATCTACGGCGGCATCAACGAGATCCAGGGCCGACCATTCGGTCACCTGACGCTGGCGCTCACAGCGGATGCGACATCCGTCGACGCCGCGCTGGCCCGCGTTCGAACGCTCACGACCGTGACGGAGGCCCGCTGATGGACGCACTGATCGGCCTGCAGTCGCAGTTCTGGACCGCCACGGTCGAGACCCTCTACATCGTCGCCCTCGCCCTCGTCTTCGGTGGACTCGGCGGCCTGCTGGTCGGCCTCGGGCTCTACCTCAGCCGGCCCGGACACATCCTCGAGAACCGCCCGGTCTTCCTCGTCCTGAACGTGCTCGTGAACTTCGTGCGCCCGATCCCGTTCATCATCTTCATCGCGGCCGCCCAGCCGCTGGCCCGGATCGTCGTCGGAACCGGCATCGGCAACCCCGCGGCGATCTTCGCGATCTCCGTCGCGGCATCCTTCGGCATCGGGCGCATCGTCGAGCAGAACCTGATGACGGTGACGCCCGGCGTGATCGAGGCCGCGCGCTCGGTCGGAGCCGGCCCGTGGCGGATCATCGTCACCGTGTTGTTGCCGGAAGCGCTCGGGCCCCTGATCCTCGGCTACACCTTCGTGTTCGTGGCGCTCGTCGACATGGCGACCGTCGCCGGGTACATCGGTGGCGGCGGGCTCGGCAACTTCGCCCTCGTCTACGGGTACCGGCAGTTCAACCCCGTGGTCACCTGGGCGGCCGTGCTGCTCATCATCGTGCTGGTCCAACTCGTGCAGTTCCTCGGCAACTGGCTCGCCCGCAAGGCGTTCCGCCGCTAGTCGAAACCGAGCGACAGGGTGCGCAGCAGGCCGGCCAGCCGCTCCCGCTCCGCGGCCGACAGGGTGGCGAGCAGCTCCGCCTCGGCGCGGAGCAGCCGCGTGATGGCGGCATCCACCCGGGTGAGACCGTGCTCGGTCATGCCGACGAGCACGCCGCGGCCGTCGTTCGGGGCGGTGCGGCGGGTGACGAGGCCGCGCCGGGCGAGCCGGTCGATGCGGTTCGTCATCGTGCCGCTGGAGACCAGGGTCTGCTGCAGCAGGGCCTTCGGGCTCAGTTCGTAAGGCGTGCCCGCGCGCCGGAGCGCGGAGAGCACGTCGAACTCCCATGACTCGAGCTCAGACTGGGAGAATGCGCTGCGCCGGGCCCGGTCGAGGTGCTTGGCGAGGCGTCCGACGCGGGACAGCACCTCCAGGGGAGCGAAGTCGAGGTCGGGCCGCTCGCGTCGCCACGCGTCGACGATCCGGTCGACTTCGTCATGGGCAGGCACCCCACCATTATCCAGCCTGCGCGCAGCGGCCTCGCACGCGGCATCCGCTCGACGATCTGGCAGACTAGAGGCTGGCGTCCGTTCCATGCGCGCGCCGGTCCGCCGTAGTGTAACGGCAGCACGGCAGCCTTTGGAGCTGTTAGGTCCAGGTTCGAATCCTGGCGGCGGAGCCCTCACCTTCCACCGACAGCTAAGGGGAAACCACGTGACCGACTCCCGCCTCGCCATCGTCGTGCTCGCTGCCGGCCAGGGGACTCGCATGAAGTCCGCCCTGCCGAAGCTGCTGCATCCGCTGGCCGGCGTGCCGATCGTGGGCCACGTGCTGGCCACCGCCCGGGCGCTCGACGCCGCCCACGTGGTCACCGTCGTGCGCTTCGAACGCGACCGCGTGGCCGCCGTGGTCGCCGAGGACCTGCCCGAGAGCATCATCGTCGACCAGGACGAGGTGCCGGGCACCGGCCGCGCCGTGGAGCAGGCGGTCGCGGCGCTGCCCGCCGACTTCGACGGCGACATCCTCGTGATGAACGGCGACGTGCCGCTCCTCGACGCCGACACTCTCCGCGCCTTCATCGACACCCACCGTGCCAGCGCCGCGTCGGCCACCATCCTCACCGCCGCGCTCGACGACCCCACCGGGTACGGCCGGGTGGTGCGCTCGGGCTCCGGCGCCGTCGACCGCATCGTCGAGCAGAAAGACGCAACGGATGCCGAGAAGGCGATCGACGAGATCAACGCCGGTGTCTACCTGTTCGGGCTCTCCGAGCTGCGCGACCACCTCGCGAGCCTGACCACCGACAACGCCCAGGGCGAGAAATACCTGACCGACCTGGTGGGGCTGCTCCGCGGGACCGGCTCCGAGGTCGGGGCGGTTCCCGTGCGGGACTCCTGGCTCGTCGCCGGGATCAACGACCGGGCCCAGCTCTCAGAGGCCGCCCTGAAGCTCAACGCGCTCATCGTGCGCGGCTGGCAGCTGGCCGGCGTCACCGTGCAGGACCCGGCGACGACGTGGATCGACATCCGCGCCCGCATCGAGCCCGACGTCACGATCCTTCCCGGCACGCAGGTGCAGGGCGCCACCGTCATCGCCACCGGCGCGGTCGTGGGCCCCGACACCACGCTGCTCGATTGCGAGGTGGGCGAGAACGCCGTCGTGAAGCGCACGGACGCGACCCTCGCCGTGATCGGCGCCGGCGCATCCGTTGGGCCCTTCTCGTACCTGCGCCCGGGCACCGAGCTCGGCGCCGACGGCAAGATCGGCACCTTTGTCGAGACGAAGAACGCGCTCATCGGGCACGGGAGCAAGGTGCCGCACCTGAGCTACGTGGGCGACGCGAGCGTGGGCGTGGGCGCGAACATCGGCGCCGGCACCATCTTCGCCAACTACGACGGCGTCACGAAGCACCGTTCGGAGATCGGGTCGCACGTGCGCACCGGGTCGCACAACGTGTTCGTGGCGCCGATTAGAATTGGGGACGGAGCCTATACCGGAGCCGGAACGGTCGTACGCAAGGACGTGCCGGCCGGAGCGCTGGCGATCACTGTGGCTCCGCAGCGCAACATGGACGGCTGGGTCGAAGCCAACCGCCCGGGAACCGACGCGGCGAAGGCCGCGACCGAGAACACCACTGCGGATGACGCCGCAGCTACGAGCGGAGACTAGGTGTCTGGAATCAAGACCAGCGGCGAAAAACGACTTGTCCTAATTTCAGGTCGAGCGCACCCACAACTTGCGGAGGACATCGCTGCTGAGCTTGGTTCCGAGCTGGTCGCCACCGACGCGCGCACCTTCGCCAACGGCGAGATCTACGCCCGCTTCGACGAGAGCGTGCGCGGCAGTGACGCGTTCGTCATCCAGTCGCACACCCAGCCGATCAACGAGTGGCTGATGGAACAGCTGATCATGGTCGACGCCCTCAAGCGGGCCTCCGCCAAGCGCATCACCGTCGTCGCCCCGTTCTACCCCTACGCCCGGCAGGACAAGAAGGGCCGCGGCCGGGAGCCGATCTCGGCGCGCCTCGTCGCCGACCTGTTCAAGGTCGCCGGCGCCGACCGCATCATGTCGGTCGACCTGCACGCGGCCCAGATCCAGGGCTTCTTCGACGGCCCCGTCGACCACCTGTTCGCCATGCCGGTGCTCCTCGAGCACATGCAGAAGATCCTCGACCCGTCGACCCTCACGGTCGTCTCGCCCGACATGGGCCGCGTGCGCGTCGCCGACATCTGGAGCGACAAGCTCGGCGCACCGCTGGCCATCATCCACAAGCGCCGCGACCCGCTGGTGCCCAACCAAGTCTCCGTGCACGAGATCGTCGGCCAGGTCGAGGGCCGCGTGTGCCTGCTGGTCGACGACCTCATCGACACCGGCCGCACCATCGTGAAGGCCGCCGAAGCGCTGAAGGCTGCGGGCGCCATCGGCGTCGTCGTCGCCGCGACGCACGCCGTGTTCAGCGACCCCGCCGTTGAGCTCCTGCAGAACGAGGCGATCTCCTCCGTGGTCGTCACCGACACGCTGCCGCTCCCGCCGGAGAAGCATTTCCCCACGCTCACCGTGCTGTCGATCGCGCCGCTGCTGGCCCGGGCTATCCGCGCCGTGTTCGACGACACGTCGGTCACGAGCATGTTCGACGGCGCCGCGTAGGCGCGTCGTTTCGCAGGCGCTTCACGGCGTCGAAACGGACACGTCCGGTCGAAACGGACAGGTGTACCCGTCGGTTTCGACCGAAACTGGCCGTCTCGGCGCGCGGGCGACGTCGACAACGGATGCTGCCGCCCGCCTTCCGGGCACCAGTCGCCTGTGCGCCAGGGTGAGTGCTCCGGACGAGCTGGAGCGGCGCCGTTCAGCCGCGTCCGGAACCGGCAATCTCAGCGCGACGAAGTTGTCGTGCGAGGTCTGCAGGCACGCGGGGTGGGCGAAACGGACAGTTCCGGACGAGATGGACAGGTGGGCCTGTCTGTCTCGTCCGGAACTGTCGATCTCGGGGCGCCGGGGGAGCGGGCTAGTGCGAGGAGCCCTCGGTCTCGACCTCGGTGCGGTCGCCCGACCACAGGGTGTGGAAGACGCCCGGCATGTCGACGCGCTTGTAGGTGTGGGCGCCGAAGAAGTCGCGCTGCCCCTGCACAAGGGCGGCCGGCAGGCGCTTCGCCGCGAGCGAGTCGTAGTAGCTGAGGGCCGCCGAGAAACCGGGCGCCGGGATGCCGGAGAGCGCGGCCGTCGACACGATGCGGCGCCAGGCCGCCTCACCGTCGGCCACGGCCTTGGCGAAGTAAGGGTCGACGAGCAGGGTCGGGATCGACGGGTCGTTCTCGTACGCCTCGACGATGCGGTTCAGGAACTGGGCACGGATGATGCAGCCGCCGCGCCAGATCGTGGCGATGGCGCCCTTGTCGATGTCCCAGCCGTACTTCTTGGCCCCGGCGATGATGGCGTCGAAGCCCTGCGCGTAGGCGACGACCTTGGAGGCGTACAGCGCTTTGCGCACGTCGTCCTGGAAGCCCTCGCCCACGTCCACCGGCTCGGGGCGCTCGGTGACGCTCTCCTGCACCGCTTCGCGCTGCTCCGGGTGGCTCGACACGGCCCGCGCGAACACGGCCTCCGCGATGCCGCCGACGGGAACGCCGAGGTCCAGTGCGTTCTGCACGGTCCAGACACCGGTGCCCTTGGAACCCGCCTCGTCGAGCACGATGTCGACGAACGGCTTGCCGGTCTTGGCGTCCACCTGGCGGAGCACCTCGGCCGTGATCTCGATGAGGTAGCTCTCGAGGTCGCCCTCGTTCCACTTGACGAAGATGTCGGCGATCTCGGCGGGGGAGTGGCCGCCGACGTAGCGGAGCAGGTCGTAGCCTTCTGCGATGAGCTGCATGTCGGCGTACTCGATGCCGTTGTGGATCATCTTCACGAAGTGCCCGGCGCCGTCGGTGCCCACGTGCGTCACGCACGGCACGCCGTCGACGACCGCGGCGATCGACTCGAGGATCGGCCCCAGCGTCTTGTAGGCCTCGACCGATCCGCCGGGCATGATCGACGGGCCCTTGAGCGCCCCCTCTTCGCCGCCGGAGATGCCGGCGCCGACGAAGTTGATGCCCGTCTCGCTCACGGCCTTCTCGCGTCGGATGGTGTCGTGGAAGTCGGCGTTGCCGCCGTCGACGATGATGTCGCCGGGCTCGAACAATTCGGTCAGCTGGCTGATCACGGCGTCCGTGCCCTTGCCGGCCTGCACCATGATGATCGCGGTGCGCGGCTTCGACAGCGACGCCACGAAGTCCTCGATGGTCTCCGACGCGACGAACCCGGCTTCGGGGTGCTCCTCGAGAAGCAGGCGGGTGCGCTCGGGGGAGCGGTTGTAGACGGCGACAGTGTTCCCCTCGCGGCTGGCGAGGTTGCGGGCGAGGTTGGAGCCCATCACCGCCAGTCCGACCACGCCGATGTTTGCTGTCGCCTCTGATGTCATTGCCACTCCCTCGTCGTTCAACCGTTTGCCCTCTTAGGCTAGCGGCCACGGATGTCGCGTGAGAGTCGCGGGCACGCGCACGATACATTCGGATGCAGGTGGGTCGGTGTCCCACCGTCTTGCCAGGGATGAGTTGAACCGTGACCGATGAAGCAGCCCCGCCGTCCGCCGTCCCGGCGGGTCGCCGGGCGAAAGCGGCGACGATCTACGACGTCGCTCGTGCGGCCGGCGTGAATCCCTCCACCGTCTCGCGGGCGCTGAGCAAGCCCGGACGCATCAATGTGAAGACCGAGGAGCGGATCCAGGCGGCGGCGAGGGACCTCAACTACCGGCTGAATCCGATGGCCCGCGCCCTGCCAACGGGCCGCACGCGTACCCTCGGCCTCCTCATCGCCGACATCACAAACCCGATGTTCTTCAACGTCGTGCGTGGTGCCGAGCGCGAAGCGACACGGCGCGGCTACACACTGGTGCTCGCCGAATCGCAGGAGTCGGGAGAACGGGAGGCGGAAGCCGCCGAGCGGGTGCTGCCGTCGGTGGACGGGCTGGTGCTCGTGACCAGCCGACTCGCTGACGACCAGATCCAGGATCTTGCCGAGCGGGGACCGCTCGTCGTTATCAACCGCGAAGTCGAGGGCGTGAACAGCGTCGTCCCGGAATTGGACCCGGGAATCGAGCAGGCCCTGGCGCACCTTGCCGAACTCGGGCACACCGCGATCGCGTTCCTGTCCGGGCCCGCGAATTCGTGGATGAACCGTGCCCGCCGGGAGAGCGTGCTTGCGAACGCTCCCTCGTGTGGGATGGCGGTCGCCGAAATCGGCCCTGCGGCGCCGACGCTCGATGGCGGGCGAGCGGCAATCGATGCCGTTGTCGCCTCCGGCGTGACGGCGGTGCTGGCATACAACGACCTCATGGCGATCGGGCTGATGCGGGCGGCCCAGGAGCGTGGCCTCACCGTTCCGGGCCAGCTCAGCATTATCGGCTTCGACGACATCTTCGGCTCCGACTTCACGTCTCCGCAACTGACAACGGTTCGCACGCCGCTCGGACGGATCGGGGAGGACGCCGTGCGGCGGGCGCTGGACCTGATCGACGACACCCCGACCGCGCCGGCCGCCACGGAGGAACCGCTGCTGACCGAACTCATCGTGCGCGGGTCCACCGGATCCGTCGACGGGTGATGGTGGCAACCGTTTGCCAATTCTGGCTCCTCCGTGTTTCACTTGATGCTGGGTCCACCGTGCCGGCATGGCGGGACAGCTCTGCCCACCGGGTAACGTGAATCCAGACTCCAACACAAGAGGGAACGCAATGAGAATCGAAAAGGCTGAGGTCATCGTCACCAGCCCGGACCGCAACTTCGTCACGCTGAAGCTGACAACGGATGACGGCCTGACCGGCCTCGGCGACGCCACCCTCAACGGCCGGGAACTGGCGGTGGCCTCCTACCTCAGCGAGCATGTCGTGCCCCTCCTCATCGGCCGGGACGCCGCACAGATCGAGGACACCTGGCAGTTCCTGTACCGCAGCGCCTACTGGCGCCGCGGCCCCGTGACCATGGCCTCGATCGCCGCGGTCGACATGGCCCTCTGGGACATCAAGGGCAAGGCGGCCGGCATGCCGGTGTACCAGCTGCTGGGCGGCGCCAGCCGCGACCGGATGATGGCATACGGGCACGCCTCCGGAAAGGAGCTCCCGGAACTGTTCGACAGCATCCGTCACCACCAGGAGCTGGGTTACCGGTCGATCCGCGTGCAGACCGGCGTGCCGGGGCTGGAATCGATCTACGGCATCGCCTCCAACAAGGGCCTCCCCGGCAACGAGGGCGTGCGCTACGACCATGAGCCCGCCCAGCGCGGCGCGCTCCCGGCCCAGGAGGACTGGGACACGCGCTCGTACCTGCGTCACGTGCCCACCGTCTTCGAGGCGGTCCGCAACGAGTTCGGCCCCGAAATGCCACTGCTGCATGACGGCCATCACCGGATGACGCCCCTGCAGGCGGCCAAGCTCGGCAAGTCGCTGGAGCCGTACGACCTGTTCTGGCTGGAGGACTGCACGCCGGCCGAGAACCAGGAGGGCCTGCGCCTCGTGCGCCAGCACACCACGACGCCCCTCGCCATCGGCGAGATCTTCAACACCGTCTGGGACTTCCAGTCGCTCATCAAGGAACAGCTCATCGACTACGTGCGCGCGGCGTCCACCCACTTCGGCGGCATCAGCCCGCTCAAGAAGGTCATGGACTACGCGGCGATGTACCAGATCCGCTCCGGCTTCCACGGCCCCACCGACATCTCGCCGGTCGGCTTCGCCGCGCAGCTGCACGTCGGCCTCGCGATCCACAACTACGGCATCCAGGAGTACATGCAGCACGGCGACAAGACCAACGCCGTCTTCGAGCAGGCGATGACGTTCGCCGACGGCTACCTCCACCCCGGCAACAAGCCCGGCCTCGGTGTCGAGCTCGACACGGACGAAGCCGGGAAGTACCCGTACGAGACCGCGTACCTGCCCTACAACCGGCTCGCCGACGGAACGGTGCACGACTGGTGAGCGCCATGACCCAGCCGACCGAAGAACGCTCCACGCAGGCCGCCGCCCCCCTGATTGTGGTCATGGGAGTCTCCGGTAGCGGCAAGTCCACGATCGGGGAGCTCATCGCCGACCGACTCGGCGTCCCGTTCGTCGACGCCGACTCGCTGCATCCCACCGCCAACGTCGAGAAGATGGCCTCCGGTACGCCACTGACGGACACGGATCGGTGGCCGTGGCTCGCGAAGGTGGGCCAGGTGCTCGCCGCCGCCGACGGCGGCCTTGTCGTGGCCTGCTCCGCCCTCCGGCGCCGTTACCGCGACGCGATCCTCGCCGAGGCTCCCGCCGCACTGTTCGTGCACCTGAGCGGCAGCAGGGAGGTCCTCTCATCACGTGTCGAGGGCCGGAGCGGGCACTTCATGCCTGCCGCTCTTCTCGACTCCCAGTTCGCGACCCTCGAGCCGCTCGACGCCGACGAGCCGGGCGTGATCGTCGACATCAGCCCCGGCGTAACCGAGATCCTGACGGATGCCGTGAGCCGGGTGCGCGCGCACCTCGCGTCAGGCGACGGGCGCGCCTCGGTCTGACGGCTGGCGGCCGCACCCCTCTTCTCCCCATCACCGCCCGCGAGTGCGGCCTTTCTGCCGCCCGGCGGCGTCTGAGGCGGCCGTTAGCCCGCACTCGCGAGCGGGTCATGGGGTAGCTCTCCTGCGAGTGCGGCGTTTCTGCCGCCCGACGCGAGCGGAGGCGACAGTTGGGGCGCATTCGGGAGCGGGACGATGTCTCGGGGCGGGCGCGCGCACCTCGCGTCAGGCGACGGGCGCGCCTCGGTCTGACCGGGCACGCTCGGTCGAGTCCCGCACGATGAGGGCGGTGGGGATCAGCCCGGCCTCCTGGCCCATCGGATTCAGGATCTTGTGAGCGGCAAGCTCACCGAGCGCACGCGCTGAGCTTCCCACCGTGGTCAGGGCCGGCCAGGCCAGGCCGTCCTCCAGGGAGTCGTCGCAGCCGACGAGGCTGAGGTCGCCCGGCACGTCCTTGCCCGCCTCGCGGAGGCCGGCCAGGACGCCGAGCGCCATCTGGTCGTTGAATGCGATGACCGCGGTGGTGCCGTCCTGCGCCGCCTCGGCGGCAACCTGGCGGCCGGCCGTGCGCCCGGCACCGAAGTCGGCGCGCGTCGTGCTCCGGATGCGAAGGGGCAGCCCGAGCGCGGAGCAGGCGAGGGTCAGCGCGATGCGTTTCTGCCGCCCCGACCAGGACTGCGCCGGTCCATCCACGTAGGTCAGCTGGCGGTGGCCGAGGCTGCTCAGATGGTTCACGGCCGCGGTGAAGCCGGGATGCACGTCGATGACGACCTGCCCGAGACGCTTGGGGAGCTCCTCGGAGGTCTCCAGCATGCGGTTCGCCAGCACGACGGGCCGCCGGCTGGTCGCGGCGACGATCTGCTCGTCGCTCAAACGGCTCGAGGCGAGCACCAGCCCGTCCACCTGCGTCGACATCCGGCGAACCAGCCGGTTCTCGCGGTCGGGGTTCTCTCCGGAGTCGCCGATCAGCACGCCGATGTCCTGTGCCCCGAGCGCGGCCTCGAGGCCGGCGAGGAACGAGGTGTAGAACGGGTTCGTGATGTCGGGGAGGATCACGCCCACGTTGCCGGTCGACCCGGTGACGAGGCTGCGCGCGAGCCGGCTCGGAGTGTAGTCAAGGGCGATCGCGGCCTGGATGACGCGGCGCCTGGTCGAATCGACGACCGCGGGGGAGCCGCTGAGCGCACGGGACGCCGTCGCCACGGACACGCCTGCCGCCGCCGCCACACTACGAATCGTCGTCGCCACCTATGCCGCCAGACTTTGAAGTTGAACAAGACCGGGATCATGAAACCACAGCCCACGCCGACGCGGATAACCGTTCGGTAACCGTTGGCCGAGCCCAGGTGGACCAGATTGCGTTTCACGAATGAAACCGGTTACATTAACCATAGCCGGTGCAGCAGCGCCGAACGGCCGGGGCGATGTTCCGGCATCGAACCCGGCGGAAGTTCCTTTCGCTCCTCCCTTTCAAACCAGATGTAAAGACGCGTCGTGCGAAGTTTGTGCATCGCCGCGCAGGCCAAGATTGGAAATCACAATGATCCGCTCGCACATCAAGTCTTCGGTGGTGATCGTGGCGCTCGCATCGATGCTCGCGCTCACCGGTTGCACCTCGGGAGGCGACTCCGGTGCCGCCGGCGCCAACCCCGCCACTGCCAGCAAGCTGCAGGAAGTCGTCAAGCGCGGCACGCTCAAGGTCGGCGTCCTCCCCGACTACCCGCCGTACAGCTCGCAGGACGCCAGCGGCAAGATCGTGGGCTACGAGCCCGACATCGCCAAGGCTCTCGCCGACTCCCTCGGCGTCAAGCTCGAGATGGTCAACACCGATGGAACCAGCCGCAAGCCGGTCCTCGACTCCAACCGGGTCGACGTCGACATCGACGCCTTCACCGCGACCAACGAACGCGCCAAGGCCGTCGACTTCAGCATCCCCTACGTCGCCTCCGGCGCCCTGCCCCTGTTCCGCAAGGACAACCCGATCAAGAGCATCGAGGACCTCAAGGGCAAGAAGGTGTCCGTCGCCCGCGGCAGCACCAACGACACCCTGATGACCAAGCGCTTCCCCGACACCACCGTCGTGCGCTTCGACACCATCGCCGACGCCGTCCAGGCCGTGAAGTCCGGCAAGGTCGACGCCGTCATGGAGGGCTTCGCCACCGTTCGCGCCGAAGCGGAGAAGGACCCGTCCCTCGCCGTCCTCGACGTCGAGCCGATCAACCCGGCGCTCATCTCCATGGGCATCAAGACGGGCGACCAGGTGTGGCTCAACTACCTCAACAACTTCATCCGCAACCTGAACAGCTCCGGCGACAACGCTGCGCTGTACAAGAAGTGGTTCGACGCTGAGCTGCCTGCAGTGATCGCCTACCAGGGCTAGTCAGCAATGACCTGGTACCTGGGAGACCTGATCCCGTACATGCCCCTGTTGTTGCAGGGTCTGTGGATCAGTATCTACATCAGCGTGTTGAGCTTCGTGTTCGGCAGCGTGCTCGGCCTGTTCGCCTACCTGGCGAAGGCGAGCCGCTGGCGAGTGCTCCGCGGCATCAGCGGCGCGTATATCGAGGTGGTCAGGAACGTTCCTCTTCTGGTCGTTCTCTACCTGATCTACTTCGGGCTCACTCAGTTCGGCGTCAACCTCGACCCGCTGTGGTCGACACTCATCGCGCTGACGATCAACAATGGTGCCTATGTCGCGGAGATCCTCCGGGCCGGTTTCGAAGCCGTCCCGAAGGGTCTCCGCGAGGCCGCCCACGCGCTCGGGATGAACAGCGCGCAGACCTTCCGTTACGCCATCCTCGTCCCGGGCATCCGGAACGTCTTCCCGGCGATGACGAACCAGTTCATCCTGCTGTTCCTGTTCTCGTCGGTGGCGTCGGTGATCGCGCTGCCTGAGCTCACCAACCAGCTGCTGAGGGTGAATTCCGAGACTCTCCGCACCTTCGAGGTGTTCACGGTCGGTGCACTCCTTTATTACGTGGTGTCATCCGTCCTCGCCATCGGTTCCCGGCTGGGGGAGAAGAGGTTGTTCAGATGGTAGGCGACTTCGTTCAATTCCTGCCCGCGCTTGCCAAGGGTGCAGGGACCACAGCGATCCTGTGCATCATCGCGGCCGTGGCCGGAAGCCTTCTGGGGCTCGTGATCGGCCTGATGCGCTCGTCGAGCTGGGCGGTGGTGCGCTGGATCAGCGCCATCTTCACCAACTTCCTCCGCGGCATCCCGCTGCTGATCATCCTCCTGTTCACCTACTTCGCCCTGCCGCTGCTGATCCCCGGCGCGATCTTCTCGCAGATGGTCAGCGGCGCGATCGGCCTCACCCTGTTCGTGAGCGCGTACATCGGCGAGGTGGTGCGCGGCAGCATCGAGTCCGTGCCCAAGGGGCAATTCGAGGCGGCCGAGGCGCTGGGCATGAACTTCGCCCAGAAGTTCCGGTACGTCATCATGCCGCAGGCGATGCGGGTGATCGTTCCGCCGTGGGTCGGCATCATCCTCGCCATGATCAAGGACTCGTCGCTCGTGTCCGTGATCGGCCTCGTCGAGCTGACCCAGGCCGGGAAGATCGTGGGCACCAGCACCATGGAGCCCCTGGTCGCGTTCGTGCTCGTCGGCGCCGTCTACTTCGTGATCTGCTATCCCCTCGGCCACTTCGGCCGCTGGTACGAGAAGCGGCTCAAGGCCTCCGGGTTCAATGTCCCGCACCAGGCCACCGCCACAGACATACTCGATGAAGAACCGGGCCCCCGGGTCGGAGGAAACCAATGATTACAGTCAAGGACCTGCACAAGAGCTACGGAAAGCTCGAGGTGCTGAAGGGCATCAGCTGCGAGATCGACGCCAGCCAGGTGGTCTGCGTGATCGGCCCGTCGGGCTCGGGCAAGAGCACCTTCCTGCGCTGCCTCAACCTGCTCGAGTCGATCACCTCCGGCACGGTCGTCATCAACGGGCACGACCTGGGCGACCGCAAGCTCAACACGAGCGCCGTCCGCCAGGACGTCGGCATGGTGTTCCAGCAGTTCAACCTGTTCCCGCACATGAAGGTGCTGGAGAACATCATGATCGCCCCGGTCAAGGTCGCCAAGAAGCCGAAGGCCGTCACGCGCGAGAAGGCACTCGAACTGCTCGACAAGGTCGGGCTAGCCAGCAAAGCGGATGTCTACCCGAGCGCCCTCTCCGGCGGCCAGCAGCAGCGCGTCGCCATCGCCCGCGCCCTCGCGATGGACCCCACCGTCATGCTGTTCGACGAGCCCACCTCGGCGCTCGACCCCGAGACGGTCGGTGACGTGCTGCAGGTCATGAAGCGCCTCGCCGAGGAGGGCATGACCATGGTCGTGGTCTCGCACGAGATGGGCTTCGCCCGCGAGGTGGCCGACCGGGTCATCTTCATGGACGGTGGCGTCATCGTCGAGGACGGCAACCCCGCCGAGATCTTCGACAACCCGAAGGAAGCCCGCACGCAGGCGTTCCTCAGCCGGGTGTCCTGAGCGGATGCGGCTGGCTCGGATCCAGAGTGACGCCGGCCCGGTGCCGGTAGCACAGCGCGATGATCGGTGGGAGGTCGTGCGCGACCTCTTCGCCGCCGAACTGGAGTTCACCGGCGAGAGCTTCCCCGTTGGCCAGGTCACGTTCCTGCCGCCGGTGGAGCCGCGGGTGGTCCTCGGCATGGCGCACAACAGCGGGCGGGCCGACCGCGCGTTGCCGCCGCAGGCGTTCTTCAAGTCGCCCCACACCGTCGTCGGCGACGGCGATGCGGTCATCCTCGATGACGGTGTCGGCCCGGTGAGCATCGAGGGCGAGCTCGCGCTCGTCATCGGCCGGCGCTCCCGGCACCTGGCGCCGGGGGAGACCTCCGCCTTCGTGCTCGGCTACACCGTTGGGAACGATGTGACGGCCGTCGGCCAGATCCCCCTCGACGACCGGCTGGTGCAGGCCAAGAGCGGCGAGGGTTTCACCCCGCTCGGCCCGTGGATCGAGACCGACGTCGACCCGGCGAGCCTCGGCATCACCGTTCTCGTCAACGACGTGGTGGTTGCCCGGTCGTCATCCGAGGCGCTGGCCTGGAACGTCGACGAGCAGCTCGTGTACCTCACCTCGCACCTCGAACTCGGCCCCGGCGACGTGGTCCTGACCGGTGCGCCGGGGACCGCTGCCCCCGTCGATCCCGGCGACAGCGTCGAGATCCGCATCGACGGCATCGCCGCGCTCCGCAACCCCGTACGGACCGGGCCGGCGCGCGCGCCGCTGCCCACCCCGTGACACAACCGAAGGAACACCCGTGACATCGTCCACCACCCGCCTCCGCGTCGTGGCGTCCACCCCGATCAGCGAAGACCTCATCGAGCTCATCGTCGCCGCGGAGCCCCGGATCGACTTCATCCGGGAGCAGGAGCTGCTCGCCCCGTCACGGTTCCCCGGCGACCACGCCGGCGACCCGGACTTCCGCCGCACCGCGGCGCAGCAGGCCCGGTTCGAGGAGCTCGTCGACTCGGCCGAGGCGCTCTACGGCGTGCCCGACGAGAAGCCCGCCGGCCTGGCCCGCACGGCTGCAGCCAATCCGCGGCTCCGCTGGGTGCAGACGATGCCCGCCGGCGGCGGCGGCCAGGTGAAGGCCGCGGCCCTCAGCGACGACCAGCTGCAGCGAATCGCCTTCACGACATCCGCCGGCGTGCACGGGCAGCCGCTCGCCGAATACGCCGTCTTCGGCCTCCTCGCCGGCGCCAAGTGCCTCCCGCGGCTGCTCGACCAGCAGGCGCGCGCGCACTGGTCGGGCCGCTGGGCCATGGGGCTGATCTCCGAGCAGACCATCCTCGTCATCGGCCTGGGCGGCATCGGCCGCGCCACCGCACCCAAGCTGAAGGCCCTCGGCGCCCGGGTGATCGGCACCAGCCGCCACGACGTCCGGGCGGACGGGGTCGACGAGGTGATCCACCCCGACCGCATGGCCGAGGTGCTGCCCCGGGTCGACGGCATCGTCGTGACCCTGCCGGGAACGGCCGCCACCGAGCGCCTGCTTGACGAGTCGTTCTTCGCCGCGGTGCGGCCGGGCACCACCCTGGTGAGCGTGGGCCGCGGCACGGTCATCGACGAGGACGCGCTCCTGGCGGCACTCGATGACGAGCGGATCGGCCTTGCCGTGCTCGACGTCTTCGCCACTGAGCCGCTCGCGCCGTCGAGCCCGCTCTGGCAGCATCCGCGTGTGCTCGTCTCGCCGCACACCGCCGCGCTGAACGCGGCGGAGGACCGGCTGATCGCCGAGCTGTTCGCGAAGAACGCGACCCGGCTGCTGGACGGCGAACCGCTGATCAACCGCGTCGACACCGTCGAGTTCTACTGACGCACCCTGACCACGTTTCGGCGGTGCGCTGTCGCTCCAGCGGGGGCGGCCCGCCGAAACGTGGTCACGGGCGGAGCGAGAGCGTTCAGGCGTGCGGGTCCGGCGCCTGAACCCAGATCGAGCTCATCTCGCTGAAGGCGCGCTTCATGATGCGCAGCATGGCCGCGTGCGCGGCGTCGCCGTCGCCGCGCTGCACGGCGCTGGCGACGTCCACGTGCAACTGCAGGGCCTCATCCGCGGGGTTCTCCGGCATGAGCCCGTAATGGGTTCGGCCGATGAGCACCTCGGCGACAAGGGTGTTGAGCTGGCTGAACATCTCATTGCCCGAACTCGACAACACCAGCCGGTGGAATTCGATGTCCACGTCGAGGAAGGCCTGGAGGTCGCCCGAACGGCCGGCCGCCCACAGCTTGCCGGCCATGCCCATCAGCTCGCTGGCGCTGTCGAGAGGCGCACGCAGCGCCGCCAGTCTCGCCGCTTCGGGCTCGACGGCCGTGCGCAGTTCGGTGAGGGAGCGCAGCTGGGCGGTGCGGCTCTCCGAGGCGAGTCGCCAGCGGATCACCTGGGGGTCGTAGAGGTTCCACTCGGTCGGGGGGAGCACGAGCACGCCCACGCGACGGCGCGAGGCGACCATTCCCATCGACGCGAGCACGCGGATCGCTTCGCGGATGACTGACCGCGAGACGCCGTAACGCACCTCGAGCTCGTCGGTGCGCACGACCGAACCGGCAGCGAGCGTGCCCGAGCAGATCGCGAGGCCGATGAGGTCCAGAACCTGTGCGTGCAGTCCCTGCAGGGGCAGGGGAACGCCGTGGGCACGCAGCTCCGCCGGAGCGAGTGTGTCCTCGCCCTTCAGTGCGGTCCCCATCGTGTCCGGCATGGCACAAAGCATATCGGTTTCATCACGAGGTTGAATACATATGTTTTTATGCGTAGTCTTTCTGCTTGGAACAGATGTAAGGATGCGTCTGTCAGGTCCTGCGTTATCACAGCGCCGGTCCCGAAGATTGGAGACACAGTGAAGCGTCATTCAGTTGTGAAAGTAGCCGCTGTAGCGGCAGCCACTTTCCTCGCCGCGGGAGCCCTGACTTCCTGCAGTGCAGGCGGCGGCGGAGACAATGGTGGGGACGGCGGCTCGAAGACCCTTCGCGTCACCCTTGCCAACCACGTCTGGACCGACACCATCAAGAGCAAGCTGCCGGAGTTCGAGAAGGAAACCGGCATCAAGGTCGACGTCAGCCAGTACGGCGAGGACCAGCTCTCCGACCAGTACAACGTCAAGCTCAACGCCGGCACCGACGAGATCGACGTCATGATGTACCGCCCCCTCCAGGAGGGCAAGCTGTTCGCGAAGAACGGGTACCTCACCGACCTGACCGACCGCGTCACGTCGAACTCCGACTGGAACTGGGACGACTTCCAGGACGGCCCCGTCGGCGCCACGACCTTCGAGGACAAGGTGGTCGGCGTGCCGATCATCACCGAGCAGGAAGTGCTCTACTACCGCAAGGACCTGCTGGAGAAGGCGGGCCTTGAGGTTCCGAAGACCATGGACGAGCTTGAGGCGGCCGCCAAGAAGATCAAGGAGACGAACCCCGGGATCGCCGGATTCGTCGCCCGCACCGAGAAGTCCGCTGCGGTCACGCAGTTCTCGAGCTTCCTGTACAGCTTCGGCGGTGACTTCATCGGCGAGGACGGCAAGTCCACCATCAACACCCCCGAGGCCAAGAAGGCCTACGCCTTCTACGGCAAGCTGATCCACGACTACGGCCCCGCCAACGTCAGCACCGACATGAGCTGGCCCGAGGCGATGGCCATCTTCACGCAGGGCAAGTCCGCGTTCTACACCGAGGCCGACAGCCTCTACGCGAACGCGACCGACCCCGCGAAGTCGAAGGTCTCCGACACCGTCGGCTTCGCGCCGATCCCCGCCGGCCCCGCCGGCTCGAAGGCCTACAACGTGCCGTCGTGGGCCCTGGGCGTCAACGACGCGTCGAACAACAAGGACGCGGCGTGGAAGTTCATCGAGTGGGCGACGAGCCCCGACATGACGCTCGAGATCCAGAAGGCCGGCGTTCCCGGCGCACGCCAGTCGGTGTGGGAGAACCCCGAGGGCACGGCGACGTACCCCGAGGACCTCGCCAAGGCGATCGCCGTCAGCACCAAGAACGGTGTCGGTCACGACCGCCCGCTCGTCATCAAGGTCCCCGAGGCCCGCGAGATCGTCGGCACCCCGATCGTGACCGCGATCACCGGTGGCGACACCGACGCTGCCGCTGCCAAGGCTGACAAGGCCTTCCAGCAGCTGCTCGACGACGAGAAGTAACACCCCTTCGTACAGCAATCCTGTACAACGGATGGATGGCCATCGACGGCGTCACGCCGCCGATGGCCATCCGCTCGCCCCCGACACGCATAACCCCCGACCTGCTTAAGCGAGGTGCCCCATGACCGCTCCGGTCACCGCCCGGCCCACAGCCTGGAGATCGTATTCCAACTGGGCCAACCGTCACCGGAAGTGGCTGTTCGCCGCACCGGCCATGATCTTCACCGGCCTGCTGATCGCCGTGCCGCTGGTGTGGACGATCTACCTGAGCCTCACCGACGCGGAGGGGTCCGTGCGGGCCCCGTCCGACTTCGTCGGGCTGTCCAACTACCTCGAGGTCTTCAGCGACTTCAACCGGTTCTGGCCGGCTGTCGGACGCACCTTCATCTTCACCGGCGGCGCCCTCGCCGTGGAGCTCGTGCTGGGCATGGTCATCGCACTGCTGTTGTGGCGCCCGTTCCGCGGTGAGCGCTGGGTGCGCGTCGCGATCCTGTTGCCGCTCGTGGCCACGCCCGTCGCCGTCGGCATGATGTGGCGCCTCATCTTCGACCCGAACATCGGCTTCGCCAACCAGCTCCTGGGCTGGTTCGGCATCCCCGACCAGCCGTGGCTCTCCGGTACGGACACCGCGCTGCCCACGCTGATCTTCGTCGACATCTGGCAGTGGACGCCGATGGTCGTGCTGATCCTGCTCGCCGGCCTGACCTCGCTCTCCGACGAGCCCGACGAGGCCGCCCGCATCGACGGCGCGAACTCCTGGCAGCGGTTCTGGTACGTCACCCTCCCGCTGCTGCGCTCCACCGTGGTCGTCGCGATCGTGCTCCGCGGCATCGACGCCCTGAAGACCTTCGACATCCTCTACGCCACCAAGGGCAAGGGCGGCGGCTCGTTCCACGAGGTCGAGACCCTGAACGTGTACGCATACGGCCTCAGCTTCGACTACAACGACTACGGCATCGCCTCCACGGTGCTCATCCTGTTCTTCCTGCTCATCATCGTGCTGATGTGGGCGGTCACCTACCGCAGAAAGGCCAACCGCTGATGACTGCCATCGTGACGAACCCGCCGCTCTCCGAGCGGAAGGGACTGCCGGCCAAACGCCGCCGCCGCCGCGGCGTGTATCCGATCGTGCGCGTGATCGCGCTGATCCTGATCGTGCTGCTGTTCATCCTGCCGCTGGTGTGGATGGTCATCGCCTCGCTCAAGAACAACGTCGACATCTACGACGCGAGCAAGACGATCATCTTCACGCCGACGCTCGAGAACTACGCGAACGTGCTCAGCCGCAACAACTACTTCGTCTTCATCTTCAACAGCTTCTGGGTGGCGTTCGCCTCCACGGTGCTGTCGCTGATCCTGGGCGTGCCCGCGGCGTACGCGATGAGCCGGTTCACCATGCACAAGTCCGCGCTCGTGGTGCTGCTCGCACGCATCATCCCGGGCGTGAGCCTGCTGGTGCCGTGGTACTTCATCTTCGCCAATCTGCGCCTCGTCGGCGGCTTCGGCGTGCTGATCCTGTCGCACATGTTCGTGGCGCTGCCGCTGATCGTCTACATCATGATCAGCTTCTTCGACTCGCTGCCCCTGGAACTCGAGGAGCAGGCCCAGGTCGACGGGCTGACCCCGATCGGCGCATTCCTGCGCACCACGCTGCCGCTGTCGGTCCCCGGCATCGCGACGGCCAGCATCCTGTCGTTCATCTTCTCGTGGAACAACTTCATGTTCGCGCTCGTGCTCTCCGGCGCCCACACGAAGACCCTCCCGGTGGCGATCTTCAACTTCGTGTCGTACGCCAGCATCGACTGGGGCAGCCTGATGGCGGCATCCGTCGTGGTCACCGTGCCGATCATGATCATCGCCCTGTTCACCCAGAAGTACATCGTGTCGGGTCTCACCGCCGGCGCGACGAAGGGATAATCGCCTCTTGGCAGAATCAGCACTGTCCACCGTCGCCGGCGACCCCGGAATGCGCATCACCCGCGTCGAGACGTTCCTCGTGCCGCCGCGCTGGCTGTTCGTGCGCATCGAGACCGAGTCGGGTGTCGTCGGCTGGGGTGAAGCGAGCCTCGAGGGGCACTCCGAGGGCGTGCGCACCGTGGTCGAGCAGTTCGCGGAACACCTCGTCGGCAGCGACGCCTCGCGCATCGAGGACCACTGGCAGGTGCTCACCAAGAGCGGCTTCTACCGCGGCGGGGCCGTCTTCGGCAGCGCCATCTCCGGCATCGACCAGGCGCTGTGGGACATCAAGGGCAAGCACCTCGGGGTGCCCGTGCACGAGCTGCTCGGCGGCGCCGTGCGCGACCGCATCCGCGTCTACGGCTGGGTCGGCGGTGACGACCCCAGCGGTGTCGCGGACGCGATCGAGGCCCAACTGAAGGCCGGCCTCACCGCCGTGAAGATGAACGCCTCCGGCGTCATGGGGCGCATCGGCTCTGTCGCCGAGATCGACGGCGTGCTCGAGCGGGTCGCCGTCGCCCGCGAGGTGCTCGGGCCCCACCGCGACGTCGCCGTCGACTTCCACGGGCGCTTCACGCTCGCGAACGCACGGCGCATCGCCCCGATGCTCGAACCGCTCCGGCCGTTCTTCATCGAGGAACCCGTCGTGCCCGAGAACTCCCACCTCATCGGCCAGCTCGTGCAGGGCACGTCGGTGCCCATCGCGACGGGGGAGCGGCTGTACAACCGGCAGGAGTTCCTCCCGGTGCTGCAGGCGGGCATCTCGGTCGCGCAGCCCGACCTGTCGCACGCCGGCGGCATCTCCGAGGTGCGCCGCATCGCCGCCCTCGCCGAGGCGTACGACGTGCAGCTGGCGCCGCACTGCCCGCTCGGCCCGATCGCGCTTGCGTCGTGCCTGCAGGTGGGCTTCGCGACGCCGAACTACCTGATCCAGGAACAGAGCATCGGCATCCACTACAACCAGGGCGCGGAGGTGCTGGACTACGTGGTCGACAAGACCCCGTTGAACTTCGCCTCCGGCAGCATCGAACGCCTCACCGGCCCGGGGCTCGGCATCGAAGTCGACGAGGCGGCCGTGCGCGCAGCGGATGCCCGCGGGCACAGCTGGCGCACACCGGTCTGGCGTCATCCTGATGGTTCCCTCGCAGAATGGTGAGCGGTCCGCGGCACTGACGCGCGCCTGCTAAACTGGCTGACTGAACTTCGGCGAGGGATTCGCGCTCTGGCGCCATCCGTTATCGACGCGGCGAAAAGGCCCTGCGGCTTTTCCTCACGCTGACATGCGTTCGAGTTGAACCAGTCGTGGGCCCCGCCCGCGAGACATTTATCTGGGCGATGGGCCCGGCAAGGAGAAACATCATGGCTGAAGAATCCAACAAGGTTGTCGCCGAACGTCGCGAGAACTTCGGCAAGGGCTACGCCCGCCGCCTGCGCGCCGCCGGGAAGATCCCGGCCGTCATCTACGGGCACGGCGGCGACCCGCTGCACGTGGCCGTGCCGGCCCACCACGTCGCCCTGCTGCTGCGCAAGGCGAACGCCATCCTCGAGATCGAGGTCGACGGGGGCAGCCACCTCACCCTGGTGAAGGACGTGCAGAAGGACCCCGTGCGCCAGATCATCGAGCACCTCGACCTGCTGGCCGTGCGCCAGGGCGAAAAGGTCGAGGTCGAGATCCCCGTGCACCTCTCCGGTGAGCCCTTCTCCGGCACCGTCGCCCTCGTCGAGCTCAACACGCTGAAGCTCGAGGCCGAGGCCACTCACATCCCCGAGTTCGTCGTCATCGACATCGAGGGCGCCGTCGAGGGCACCCAGATCCACGCCAAGGACGTCGTCCTGCCGCGCGGCTCGGTCCTCGCCGACGACGCCGACCTGCTCGTCGTCAACATCGTGGTGCCGGCCGCCGGCCGTGGCACCGACGAGGAGAGCGCGACCGAGGCTCCCGCCGCCGAATAGCGGTCGAACGCGCGCGCAATGGGCGACGACAGCTGGCTCGTGGTCGGGCTCGGGAATCCCGGGCCCGGCTACGCCGGCAACCGCCACAACGTGGGCCAGATGGTGCTGGCCGAACTCGCCCGCCGCATGTCCGCTTCGTTCACATCGCACAAGGCCAACGCGCGTGTCGCCGAAGGCCGGCTGGCACCCGGCCGACCGAAACTGATCCTCGCCGCCCCGAACACGTTCATGAACGTGTCGGGCGGCCCCGTGGCGAACCTGCTGCGGTTCTACTCCCTGGAGCCCTCCCGGCTCATCGTCGTGCACGACGAACTCGACCTCCCCTTCGACACCCTGCGGTTGAAGGCGACCGGCGGGCACGGCGGCCACAACGGTCTCCGGGACATCATCGCCGCAACCGGGTCGAACGACTTCGTGCGCGTGCGGGTGGGGATCGGCCGCCCGCCGGGCCGGCAGGACCCCGCGGACTACGTGCTGCGGGACTTCGGGAGTACCGAACGGGCTGTGCTGCCCACTCTGCTGGCCGACGCCGCCGACGCGGTCGAGCTCGTCGCATCCGCCGGCCTCACCGCCGCCCAGCAGAAGTTCCACGCCCCCGCCTGACCCGGCCCCCGGTGCCGGGTCGGATGGGGACAGCGGGATCTGGCGGGCGGGTAAACTGGGGCGAGTGATCCTCCAGGGCTTAATCGCAGCGCTTTCTGGCGCCTCCACGTTCGATAAGGCCCTCGGTTACGCAGGCCGCGACGCCGACTTCTCGCTCACCGAGGGGATGCGCGCACCGCTGCTGGCGGGCCTCATGCGCCAGCGACGCACCCTCGACCTGCCGCAGGCGCTTTTCGTCATCACCGCGACCGGCCGGGAGTCCGAGGCGTTGCGTGAGAACCTCGGATGCTTCGCCTCCGAGTCCGCCTACCCGGCCGAGATCATCGAGTTCCCCGCCTGGGAGACCCTCCCGCACGAGCGGCTGAGCCCGAGCGCCGAGATCGTGGGCAAGCGCCTGCAGGCGCTGCGGCGGATGCGCACCTGGCAGGAGACCGAGCCGGCGAAGCGTCCGCCGCTGGTCGTCGTGGCCTCCGTGCGCGCGGCGCTGCAGCCGGTCGCCGACAACCTCACCGAATTCGAGCCCCTCGAGCTGGTCGCCGGCGGACGCGGCCACGACCTGTCCCGCATCGCCCTGGACCTCGTCGACGTCGCGTATTCGCGCGTGGACATGGTGACCCGCCGCGGCGAGTTCGCGGTGCGCGGCGGCATCCTCGACGTCTTCCCGCCCACGGCGCCCCACCCGTACCGGGTCGAGTTCTTCGGCGACGAGGTCGAGCAGATGCGCGCCTTCTCGGTCGCCGACCAGCGCTCCCTCCCCGAACCCATCGCGTCGATCACGCTCCCGCCGAGCCGCGAGCTGCTGCTCAGCCCCGCCGTGCGGCAGCGCGCCCGGGAGATGCAGCACGAGTTCCCCAGCCTCTCGGGCATGCTCGCCCGCATCGCCGAGGGCATCCCGGTCGACGGCATGGAGAGCCTCGCGCCGGCGCTCGTCGACCGGCTGGTGCCGGTGACGCATTACCTGCCGGAGGGCGCCGCGGTCGCCGTCGTCTCGCCCGAACGCGTCGCCTCCCGCGCGGTGAGCCTCGCCGAGACGAACCGCGAGTTCCTCTCTGCGGCGTGGAACGCCGCCACCGCCGGGGCCGAGGCGCCGATCGACCTGGAATCCGGCGACTTCCTCACCCTCAACCAGCTGCGCGACGCCGTCACCTTCACCGCTCCCGGGCAGCCGGCCTCCCGAAACGCCTGGTGGACGCTCAGCTCCTTCCAGTCCGCGCCCAGCCAGGAGCAGGTGCTGCCCGAGCACCGGGACATGGAGGACCTCCTCACCGTGCGCATCGACGCGGATGCCGTGCCGAGTTTCCAGGGCAACGTCGACGGGGCCGTCATCCACCTGGCCACGCGCCTCAAGGCCGGCTGGACGGTGGCGATCGCCGCCCAGGGCGCCGGCCTCGTCGAGCGCGCCGCCGACCTCCTCGGCGAGCACGAACTGCCCGCGCGGATGGTCGATGAGTTCCCCGTCGACCCGGAACCCGGCATCGCCTACCTGCTGAAGGCATCCGTCGACCATGGTTTCGAGATGCCGGAGATCACGCTCACGCTGGTGAGCGAGTCGGAGTTCTACGGGCGCACCGTCGGCTACGACTCCCGGCAGGTGAAGAAGCTCGCCAGCCGGCGCAAGAACGTCGTCGACCCGCTGCAGCTGAAGACCGGCGACCATGTCGTGCACCAGACCCACGGCATCGGCCGGTTCATCGAGATGACCCAGCGTGAGGTGTCGAGCGGCGGCCGCAACCCCGTGAAGACCAAGCGCGAATACCTCGTGCTCGAGTACGCCCCGTCGAAGCGCGGCCAGGCGGGCGACCGGTTGTTCGTGCCCACCGACCAGCTCGACCTGCTCACCCGCTACGTGGGCGGCGAGGCGCCGGCGCTCAGCAAGATGGGCGGCAGCGACTGGGCCTCGGCCAAGAGCAAGGCCCGCCGCGCCGTGCGCGACATCGCCGTGGAGCTCGTGAAGCTGTACTCGGCGCGCATGGCGAGCAAGGGGCACGCCTTCGGCCCCGACACGCCTTGGCAGCGGGAGCTCGAGGAGGCCTTCCCGTTCGCCGAGACGCCCGACCAGCTCACCACAATCGACGAGGTCAAAGCGGATATGGAGCGGGCCATTCCCATGGACCGCCTCCTGTCGGGAGATGTCGGGTTCGGCAAGACCGAGGTCGCGGTGCGTGCCGCGTTCAAGGCCATCCAGGACGGCAAGCAGGTAGCCATGCTGGTGCCGACGACGCTGCTCGTGCGCCAGCACATGGAGACATTCCAGGAACGCTTCGCCGGGTTCCCGATTCATCTGCGCGCCCTCAGCCGGTTCCAGACCGAGAAGGAGTCCCGCGAGACGGTCGCCGGCCTCCTCGACGGCACCGTCGACCTCGTCATCGGAACGCACCGCCTGCTCTCCGACTCGATCATCTTCAAGGACCTCGGGCTCGTCATCATCGACGAAGAGCAGCGCTTCGGCGTCGAGCACAAGGACGCCCTCAAGAAGCTCAAGACCAACGTCGACATCCTCGCCATGAGCGCCACGCCGATCCCGCGCACGCTCGAGATGGCGGTGACCGGCATCCGTGAGATGTCGACGCTGGCGACCCCGCCCGAGGACCGGCACCCGATTCTCACCTTCGTCGGCCCCTACTCCGAACGCCAGGTCGCGGCCGCGATCCGGCGTGAGCTGCTGCGTGAGGGTCAGGTGTTCTTCGTGCACAACCGGGTCTCCAGCATCAACCGCATCGCCGCCCAGATCGCGGAGTTGGTGCCCGAGGCGCGTATCGCCGTCGCGCACGGCAGGTTGCCCGAGGCGGCGCTGGAGCAGGTGGTCGTCGACTTCTGGGAGCGGAAGTTCGACGTGCTGGTGACCACGACCATCATCGAGACCGGCCTCGACATCGCGAACGCGAACACCATCATCATCGACCGCGCCGACAAGTACGGGCTCAGCCAGCTGCACCAGCTGCGCGGCCGCGTCGGGCGCGGGCGGGAGCGCGCCTACGCCTACTTCCTCTACGACGAGAACAAGCCGCTGTCGGAGACGGCGCACGACCGGTTGTCGACGATCGCCGCGAACAACGAGCTCGGCAGCGGCATGCAGGTGGCGCTGAAAGACCTGGAGATCCGCGGCGCCGGCAACCTGCTCGGCGGCGAGCAGGCCGGGCACATCGCTGGTGTCGGCTTCGACCTGTACCTGCGCATGATCGGCGAGGCCGTCTCGACCTTCCGCGGCGACGTGGCCGAGGGGCAGACGGAGCTGCGGCTCGAGCTGCCGGTCGACGCGCACATCCCGGAGGAGTACGTGGACAGCGAGCGCCTGCGGCTCGAGGCATACCAGAAGCTCTCCACCGCGAGTTCGCCGGCGGCCAAGGACGACCAGATCGCCCTCGTGCTGGAGGAACTCACCGACCGGTACGGGGAACCGCCCGTCGCCGTGGCAAACCTCATGGCGGTCTCGCGGCTCCGCCGCCGCGCCCAGCAGGCCGGCCTCGGCGAGGTGGTCGCCATGGGCTCGAACCTGCGCGTCGCGCCCGTCGAGCTGCCCGACTCCATGCAGGTGCGGCTGCAACGGATGTACCCGGGGGCGCGCTACTTCACCCAGAACGGGTCCCTCACCGTGCCGATGCCGCGGGTGAACGGGGAGGCGCCGGGCGACGCCGAGCTCATCGACTGGGTCGGCTCGTTCCTCACCGCGATCTTCCCGGCGCCGGTCGAGAGCCAGCCGGCCCCCGCCCCGTAGCCGTTCGAGTGCACGAGAACCAGCTGCGCGCGGGCGCACCCGCAATATACGGATGCGAGGCTACAGCTGGTTCTCACGCACCGGCATGCGCGGTGCCCGCCTATCGCTGCGCGTGCAACCGACGATAGTGGCGGGACCGGGCACTGACCACTGCCGCGGCCACGACCATGGCGATGCCGGAACCGACGAGCACCGCGAGGATGCCTTCGTCGGCGATGCGGTCATCGCCCGCGAACGCCAGCTCACTCATCAGCAGCGACACCGTGAAGCCGATGCCGCCGAGACTGGCGACGACCATGATGTCGGGGAGGTGGAGGGCCGGCCGGTCGCGTCGACGGGCAAGGTGGCTTCCGGCCCACCCGGCGAGGGTGATCCCGACGAACTTGCCGACCGGCAGGGCGATCGCGATCGCCCAGAAGGCGGCGCTGAGCCCGCTCAGCGGCACGGCCGGAATCGCGACCAGCGCGGCCGAGAACGCGAAGACGGGCAGCACGATGCCGTTCGAATACGGCTCGAGCACATGGTGAGCGCGGCCCGCGGGCACCCGGGCCATGACCAGACCGAGCGCCACGCCGGCGATGGTGGCGTGCACACCGGAGCGGAACGTGAAGTACCAGCTGAGTGCGCCAAGCAGCACGAGCGCGACGATGAGCGGCCAGCGTGGCCTGCGGGCGAGCACCCAGGGGGCCCGCGGCTTCAGCATCCGGCTGGTCAGCCCGAACAGCGTGGCGGTCACTGCCGCCAGGGCGATGAACGCCGGCTGTGCGTCGTGGGTGAAGAAGACCGCGATAATCAGGATGGCGACCAGGTCGTCGAGCACCGCGAGGGCGAGCAGGAAGACGCGCACGCGCGTGGGGATGTGGCGCCCGAAGACCGCGAGCACGCCGAGTGCGAAGGCGATGTCGGTGGCCGTGGGCACCGGCCACCCCGACGCGAGCCCTGAGCCGGCGGTGACGACCAGGTAGATGCCGGCCGGAACAACAACGCCGCCGACCGCCGCGACCGCGGGGAGGGCAGCCTTGGCCGGGCTACTGAGATCGCCGATGGCCAGTTCGCGTTTGAGTTCCACGGCGACGACGAAGAAGAAGACGGCGAGCAGGCCATCGCTGATCCAGTGCCGTGCCGACAGCTCCAGGCCGAAAGGCAGGTGTGCGGGGGAGTCCATGACGGTGAGGAGCCACGGTCCGATGGCGGTGTTCGCCAGGACGAGGCCCAGCACGGCCGCAGTGAGCAGCAGTGCGGCGGCGAAGCGCTCGGAGCGGAAGAGGGTCATGGGCGCCTCACCCGGGGCGGGCCCCGTGGTCGTTACGAATCGTGAGAGCGACATGCGTCGCCCGCCGACCAGACTTCCCGGCTCACCGATGCCCAGCTTACTGCTCGCGTTCGGCCGTCGCGATTCCGGCCCGTGGCAGCGGGCCTCTAGACGATGGTGCGGTCGATGCGGTTATGGGTGTCGGCCTTCGCCGCTTCTGCCCGAGCCCTGGCGCTGGGGAGCGTGTCATCCGGGTCGGGGCCAGCAGGCGGATCGTCGTGCCGCGTCAGGATATAGCGCACGAGCGCGACAGCCAACGTGATCCCTACCGCCAGCATGCCGATCGTGAAGCTCACCCATTCCGTCGTCATGGCACTCCCTTCGGCTTGCGCCCCACACTAGCGCCGAGTAGGAGCGGGGCAGGTCTCTCAATCAGGAAAAACCGCAGGGAGCGGTCCGTGCACCGGCCTGCCGTCCCGGTTCCGCCTGAAGGAGACCGCTCTTGGCGCGACGTACCATGGAGTTCACACAGAGGAGGCCCGTGTGACCGACAGAACCGAGCTGGACCGGCTCATCGACACCGTCGCGGTGCTGCGGGCGCCCGGCGGCTGCCCGTGGGACGCCGACCAGTCCCACGCCTCGCTCGTGCAGTACCTCGTCGAGGAGACCCACGAACTCATCGAGGCCATCGAGGCGGGCGACCGCGACGAGATGATCGAGGAACTCGGCGACGTGCTCTACCAGGTGCTCTTCCACGCCGACATCGCCGCGCACACCCCCGGCGAGGAGTTCGACATCAACGACGTCGCGGCGCACATGACCGCGAAAATGATCGGGCGGCATCCGCATGTCTTCGGCGACGAGAACCTGGAGACCGCCGACGAGGTGATCGCCGCGTGGGACGGGTTCAAGGCGGCGGAGAAGCCGCATCGCACGAGCGTGCTCGACGGCATCCCGCAGGG
This sequence comes from Cryobacterium tepidiphilum, assembly GCF_003716325.1. Classification (GTDB taxonomy): domain Bacteria; phylum Actinomycetota; class Actinomycetes; order Actinomycetales; family Microbacteriaceae; genus Cryobacterium; species Cryobacterium tepidiphilum. Next base: position 50,631 of record NZ_RDSR01000007.1, read on the forward strand.
GATGCCCGCCCTGGCGCTCGCCGACAAGGTCATCGGCCGCGCGCAGAAGATCGGGCTCCTGGAGCAGGAGGCCGGCGCGGGCGTGCCGCTTGAGAGCGAGGACGAGCTCGGCCCGCTGCTCTTGGCGATCGTCGCCTCGGCGAAGGCGCAGGGCCTCGACGCCGAACGCGCCCTTCGCGGCGCCGTTCGCGACCTGCAGGCCGAGATCCGCTCGGCAGAAGCGGATGCCGCGGCCGGCTGACCCGCTCAGCCCAGACGCACCCGCGCGGCGGTCGCCTGGCGCACGCCGAGTGCCTCAAGGGCACGGGCCAGGGTGAGCGACTGCGCCACCTCGACGGCCAGGTTGATGTTGCCGCCCGACAGCGACACGAACACGTTCCCGGCCCGGTGGATGTAGCCCATCACCGTTGACCCCTCGCGCACTTCCCATGTGGACGTTCCGACCTCGGCAACGGCGACCGGTCGGGAAGCAGAAACGGGCATGAACATAGGGCTAGTTCTCCTTGCGGGTGTGAGAGCTGGTGGGTGGGAGATGCTGAGAGAATGTCAGCGGAGCCCCCAAGGTGAAATTACATCATGATCCGTCGGCTAACGGAAGGGGTGAAACCAAAATAATTCGCTCATGACCGGCCCCTTTGCGAGAGAGAACGTTTGCTCTGGCAGGATGGAGACCATGGCAGCAGCAGTGACACCGCCGCGCGGGATGCGCGATTTCCTCCCCGCAGAGAAGGCGCGCAGGGAGCACGCGCTCGGCGTCATCCGTCACAGCTTCGCCTCGCACGGTTTCGACGAGATCGAGACGCCGGTCATGGAGGACGCCGCACGGCTCCACTCCGGCCTCGGCGGCGACAACGAGAAACTCGCATTCGCCGTGATGAAGCGAGGGCTGGGCCCCGCGGATGCCGCGGCGGCGGCCGAGAGCGGCGACCTGCTTTCGCTGGCCGACCTGGGCCTCCGCTTCGACCTCACCGTGCCGCTGGCACGCTTCTACGCCACCCACCGCGCCGAGCTCCCCACGGTGTTCCGCGCCATCCAGATCGCACCGGTCTGGCGCGCCGAGCGGCCCCAGAAGGGCCGTTTCCGGCAGTTCATGCAGTGCGACATCGACATCATCGGGGAGGCCGGGCCGCTGGCCGAGGTCGAACTCATCACGGCCACCGCCGCCGCGCTCGACGCCCTGGGCCTGACCGGCTGCTCGATCCGCATCAACGACCGCCGCGTCCTGGCCGGGCTCCTCGCGCACTGGGGCATCGCGCCCGAGCTGACGGATCGGGCACTCATCACCATCGACAAGCTCGACAAGATCGGCGTGGACGGCGTCGTCGCCGAGCTCACCTCCCTCGGCATCGCGGCCGCGGGGGAGGCGGACGAGATCACCGCGACCCTGCACGCCATCGCGGGCGCCGGCTGGGACCTCCTCGCCGACGCCCCTCCCGCATGGCTCGACGTCGCCGCCTACGACGACCTTCTCGCCCTCCGCGGCGCGATGCCCGGCATCCGCCTGGTCTTCGACCCCACCCTGGTGCGCGGCATGGGCTATTACACCGGCACCATCTTCGAGATCGCCCACCCCGACCTGGGTTACTCCCTCGGCGGCGGCGGCCGCTACGACGGCATGATCGGCCGGTTCCTCGGCACCGACGTGCCGGCCTGCGGCTTCTCCATCGGCTTCGAGCGTATCGTCGACCTGCTCCCAGCGGATGCGGGTGCCGGCGTCGACGCCGTCGTGCTCGTGCACGAGAAGGACGCCGACCCGGCGGCCCTTGTGACCCTCAAGGCCGAGCTGGCCGCGGGCGGCAATCGAGTGCGCCTCGAGCGCCGGGCGAAGAACCTGAAGCCCGTGCTGGAGCGGGCCGCGGCAGCGGGCTACACCCGCTTCGCCTTCGTGGGCGCCGGCGTGACAGATGCCGCAAGCCTCGAGTTCAAGCCGCTCGCCTGACATCCGGTCGCCCCGCGCCCGTCAGTAGACTGTCAGCGGATGACACCGCCGTTTTCCGCAGGCACCCTTCCCACCCCAATCACACAGGAGACAGTTGTGGCTCTCATTGAGGCAGTAGACGCACGCGAAATTCTCGACTCTCGCGGCAACCCCACCGTCGAGGTCGAAGCCCTGCTCGACGACGGAAGCATGAGCCGCGCGGCGGTGCCCTCGGGAGCATCCACCGGGGCGTTCGAAGCGTACGAACTGCGCGACAACGACAAGGGCCGCTACCTGGGCAAGGGCGTGCAGAAGGCCGTCGACGCCGTCATCGACGAACTCGGCCCGGCCATCGAAGACCTCGACGCCACCGACCAGCGCATCATCGACCAGGTGCTCATCGCCGTCGACGGCACGCCCAACAAGGAGCGCGTCGGCGCCAACGCCATCCTCGGCGTGAGCCTCGCCGTCGCGAAGGCCGCCGCCCACTCCGCCGACCTGCCGCTGTTCCGCTACCTCGGCGGGCCGAACGCGCACACGCTGCCCGTGCCGCTCATGAACATCATCAACGGCGGCTCCCACGCCGACAACGACGTGGACATCCAGGAGTTCATGATCGTCCCTCTCGGCGCCGAGACCTTCAGCGAGGCGCTCCGCTGGGGAGTCGAGACCTACCACGCGCTCAAGGCGCTGCTGAAGTCGAAGGGACTGGCCACCGGCCTCGGCGACGAGGGCGGCTTCGCCCCCAACCTGCCGAGCAACCGTGCCGCCCTCGACCTCATCGTCGAAGCCATCACGAACGCCGGCTACACGCCGGGCACCGACATCGCCCTGGCGCTCGACGTCGCCGCGACCGAGTTCTACTCCGACGGCTCGTACACCTTCGAGGGCAAGCAGCTCTCCGCGACGGAGCTCGTCGCCTACTACTCCGACCTCGTCGCCTCCTACCCGCTGGTGTCGATCGAGGACCCGCTGGAAGAGGAGGACTGGGACGGCTACGTGCACCTCACCCAGGAACTCGGCGGCAAGGTGCAGATCGTCGGCGACGACCTCTTCGTCACCAACCCGGAGCGCCTGGCCAAGGGCCTCTCCCTCCGGGCGGCCAACTCCATCCTCGTTAAGGTGAACCAGATCGGCACCCTCACCGAGACCCTCGACGCCGTCGCCCTCGCGCAGCGTTCGGGCTACACCGCAATCCTGTCGCACCGTTCCGGCGAGACCGAGGACACGACGATCGCCGACCTCGCCGTCGCAACGGATGCCGGTCAGATCAAGACCGGTGCGCCGGCCCGGAGTGAGCGCGTGGCCAAGTACAATCAGTTGCTGAGGATCGAGGAAGAGCTGGGCGAGGCGGCGGTCTACGCCGGCCGCAGCGCCTTCCCGCGCTTCACGGCCTGACCATTTCGGGCGCGGGCCGGGCGAGAGCCCGCCCGGGCCCGACAGGGGGAGAGGAGTCGCCGTGGCAAAGAACCACGACCGGCAACCCGTGGCGATGCCCGGCGACCCGTCGGCCGCCGGCGGCTGGCTGCGCGGCATCCGCTTCTCGGGCTTCTCGCTCGTGATGATGGGAATCCTCGTGCTGGCTGTGATCGTGCTCGCACCCAGCCTGCACAGCTACGCGGCCCAGCGGCAGCAGATCGCCGACCTGCGGGCGAGCGTGCAGGACGCGAAGGCCACCGTCGACGACGCCCGGGCCCAGCGCGAACGCTGGAACGACCGCACCTATGTCATCACCCAGGCGCGCGAGCGGCTCTCCTACGTGCTGCCCGGTGACATCAGCTTCCTCGTGATCAACGACCTGCCCGAGAGCGCCACCAACACCGATACGGCGCCGGTGAGCAAGCACATCCAGGAGGACGACCAGGTGGATTGGATGCAGTCGATGTTCGCGTCGATCATGACCGCGGGACTCGGCTCCGGGGGCGCGAAGTGACGCGCCCCCCGTTCACGCCGCCCACCGAGGCGGACGTGGCGGCCGTGTCGGCCCAGCTGGGCCGACCCGCCCGCGACGTCGCCGGAATCGCGGCGCGCTGCGTGTGCGGTGCGCCGACCGTCGTCGCCACCGCGCCGCGCCTGAGCGACGGCACGCCGTTCCCCACCCTGTACTACCTGTCGCATCCCGCCGCCACTGCCGCCATCTCGCACCTCGAGGCGACGCAGGTGATGAACGAGTACAACCAGATGCTCGCCGACGACCCCGAGCTGCGGGAGCAGTACCGGTCGGCGCACGAGAGCTTCCTGGCCGACCGCGAGAAGCTCGGCAGCGTGCCCGAGATCGCCGGGATCTCATCGGGCGGCATGCCCGAGCGGGTGAAATGCCTGCACGCCCTCGCCGCGCACGCCCTGGCCGCCGGACCCGGCCTCAACCCCATCGGCGACCTCGCCCTCGAGCGCTGCTCCTGGAGCCCGTCGGTGTGCGAATGCGTCCCCGCCGCCGACCCCCAGGCAGCCGAGGCGATTCCCGGCGCGGCCCGCCCGGCAGGCTCGTGACCCGCTTCCTTCGGCGGCTGGGGGTCGGCGCGGCGATCGCCGTGTCCGCCCTGCTCGGCGCGGGCTCGGTCGTGGCCGACGCCGCGCCGGCCCACGCCGACCAGGTGCGCGACCTGGAGTACTGGCTGCAGGACTACGGATTCGTCAAGGCCTGGAGCGTGACCAAGGGCGCGGGCGTCAAGGTCGCCATCATCGACACGGGCGTGGCCACCGGCGTGCGCGACCTGGGGAACGCCGTCGTCGGCGGCACGGATGTGTCGGGGCTGGGTTCCCCCGACGGCCAGACCCCGGTGGGCAGCGGCAGCGAGCACGCCACCATGGTGGCCTCGCTGCTCGCCGGCCGCGGCACCGCCCAGGGTGACGGCATCCTGGGCGTGGCGCCCGAGGCCTCGCTCCTGTCGGTGTCGGTGGCCTTCGGCGACAGCGACTCGGAGATCAGCAACGACGAGCAGATCGCCGACGGCATCCGCTGGGCCGTCGACAACGGCGCGGGCGTCATCAACATGTCGCTCACCCGCAACACCCTCGCGTGGCCGGAGAGCTGGGACAAGGCGTTCCTCTATGCGTTCGAGCACGACGTGGTCGTCGTGGCCGCGGCGGGCAACCGGGGGAGCGGCACCACCGAGGTGGGCGCGCCCGCCACCATCCCCGGCGTGCTCACCGTCGCCGGCGTCGACCGCGACAAGTCCGCGAGTTTCGACGCGTCCTCGCAGGGCATCACCATCTCGGTCGCAGCCCCGAGCGAGGAGATGGTGGGCGTCACCCCCGACGGCGGCTACCTGATGTGGAACGGCACGAGCGCGGCCGCGCCGATCGTCTCGGGCCTCGTCGCGCTGGTGCGGTCGGCGCACCCCGAGCTGGGCGCGGCGGATGTCATCCACCGCATCATCGCCACCGCCGACCCCAACGGCCACACCGTTCCCAGCCCCATCTACGGGTACGGGCTCATCGACGCCGAGGCGGCGGTCAAGGCCACCGTGTCGACCGCGCCCAGCACGACGCCGGAGCAGCAGCTCCGCCAGTGGATCCACCTGCACCGCCGGGCCGAGGTCGAGCCGACGCCGGTGCCGACTCCTGTGGAGGTGGCGCCGCCGACGATCCAGGCCGACCCGCCGGTTCCGCGCCGTGCCACGGCGTCCAGCTGGCTGCCGAGCCCGTTGTCGCTGACCTATATCAGCCTGCCGCTCGCCGTGCTACTGGGGTTTGCTATTCTGGTAGCGCTGTTGGGCATAGGGGCCACTCGGCATCTCAAACGGATTCGACGCAACCAGTAACATCCGTGTTCGCGGTCCGCAGAATCAGTATTCATGGAGGAGAGCTTCTTATCGTGCCGAAAATTCTCATCGTTGGTGGTGGCTACGCCGGCTTTTACACCGCATGGAAGCTCGAGAAGTGGCTGCGCCCCGGTGAAGCCGAGGTCACGATCGTGGACCCGCTGCCGTACATGACCTACCAGCCGTTCCTGCCCGAGGTCGCCGCCGGCTCCATCGAGCCGCGGCACGCCGTCGTCTCGCAGCGTCGTCACCTGCGCACGACCGAGGTCATCACGGCCAAGGTCACCAATGTGAACCACGCCGAGAAGAAGGCGACGATCACGCCCGCCGTGGGCGAGCCGTGGGAGTTCGACTACGACGTCGTCGTGGTCACCGCCGGATCGGTGTCGCGCACGTTCCCGATCCCGGGCGTCGCCGACCAGGCCATCGGGCTCAAGACCATCGAGGAGGCCGTCGCCATCCGCGACCGACTGCTCACGAACTTCGACAAGGCGGCGCAGCTGGCTCCCGGCCCCGAGCGCGACCGCCTGCTCACGTTCGTCGTCGTCGGCGGCGGTTTCGCCGGCATCGAGATCTTCGCTGAGCTCCGCTCCCTCGCGTCGGGGCTGCTGCCCAAGTACCCGCAGATCAGCTTCGAAGACACGCACTTCCACCTCATCGAGGCCATGGGGCGCATCATGCCCGAGGTGTCACTGCCCACGAGCCACTGGGTGATCAAGAACCTCGCCCAGCGCGGCGCCGAGATCCACCTGGAGACCCAGCTCACGAGCGCCGTCGACGGCAGGATCGAGCTGTCGACCGGCGAGAGTTTCGAGTCCGACCTCATCGTCTGGACCGCCGGCGTCATGGCGAACCCGACCATCGTGCGCAACACCGATCTCCCCGTCGAGGAGCGCGGCCGCATCCGCACCCGCGCCGACCTCCGGGTGGGAACCGAGGACGACATCGTCGAGGACGCCTGGGCGGCCGGCGACGTGAGCGCCGTTCCCGACCTCACCGGCGGGGGAGTGGGCGGCTACTGCGTGCCCAACGCCCAGCACGCGGTGCGCCAGGGCAAGCTCATGGCCAAGAACATCGTTGCCGTGCTGCGCGGCGAGGGCCCGACGGAATACGTGCACAAGAACCTCGGCGCCGTCGCGGGCCTCGGCATCGGCTACGGCGTGTTCCAGTCCGGCAAGACCGCCATCAAGGGCCTCCCGGCCTGGTTCGCGCACCGCGGTTACCACGGCCTGGCCATGCCCACCTGGGAGCGCAAGCTCCGGGTGATCGGCGGCTGGGTGGGCAACTTCTTCCTCGGCCGTGACATCGTGTCGCTGCCTGCGCTCGAAGAGCCGCGTGCGGCGTTCATGGAGTTCGCGGCGCGCCCGAAGCCCCCCGCAGCGGCTGCGGCGCCGGCAGCTCCGGCATCCGTTGCCGCGGCACCCGTCGGCGCGCCGGTCGCCGCACCAGCGGCAGCCGACGCCACGGTGAAGGAGCCTGCAGCGAAGGCGCCTCGCGCCAAGGCCGCCCCGAAGGCCAGCCCGAAGGCCACCGCCGAGAAGGGCAGCACCGCCGCCGCGAGCGCCACGGCCAAGACCGCCGCGCCCAAGAGCACGACAGCCAAGAGCACGACCGCCAAGAGTGCCCCGGCGAAGAGCACGGCGCCCAAGGCCCCGCGCGCCGCGAGCCCGGTCGCCGAGAATCCCGTCGAGGTCCCGGTGGGCGAGCAGGCCTCCGGTAAGTAGAACCATGCCCCGAACCCGCTACGCGGGCTGAACGCCGCTGCGCGGGCTGAATTCAGCCCGCGCAGCGGCGTTCAGCCCGCGCAGCGAACCTGCGGCTCGGGCGGCCCGTAAACTTGCGGCAACGGATGCGCCCCCATAGCCCAACCGGCAGAGGCAGACGACTTAAAATCGTCGCAGTCTGGGTTCGAATCCCAGTGGGGGCACGGGGGGCCTGGGGCGGCTCAGGGCGTGCGGCGGCGCAGCGTCACCGAGCCGAGCACGACGGCGCCCACGATCCACGCCACGATGATCAGCAGCTCGCCGCCGACGTAGGCGGCGTCCTCCGAGTCCGCGGCGACCGCCTGCAGCGCGTCGATCGCGTGCGAGAGAGGCAGCCAGTCCGAGATGGCGCGCAGGACGTCGGGCAGTTGTTCGCGCGGCAGGAAGATTCCGCCCAGCAGGATCTGCGGGAACACCAGCGCCGGCATGAACTGCACCACCTGAAACTCGCTGCGCGCGAACGCGCTGGCGAGCAGGCCGAGGGCGGTGCCGAGCACGGCATCCGCCACGGCGACGGCGAGAAGCAGCCAGACCGAACCTTCGATCTCCAGGCCGCACACCCACACGGCGTACCCGACGGCGACGGCCGACTGCAGGACGGCGAGCAGCCCGAACGCGAGGGTGTACCCGAGGATCAGGTCGCCCTTGCCGAGCGGCATCGACAGCAATCGCTCCAGCGTGCCCGTGCGGCGCTCGCGCAGTGTCGTGATGCTCGTGATCAGGAACATGACGATGAACGGGAACAGGGCGAGGATGGCCGGCCCGATCACACCGAACACCGGGGTGTCGGCGAAGATCCACGCGACGAGTCCCACCAGGAGGCTCGGAACGATGAGCAGCAGCGCGATCGTGCGCGGGTCGTGGCGGATCTGGGTGAGGATGCGCCCCGTCGTGGCGAGGGTGCGCCGCGGGTTCATGAGTGCCTCCCGTGGTGCGGCGGCCGATTGGCCGGCGGATGCTGCCCGATGAGCGACAGGAAGGCATCCTCGGTGTCCTCCGCGCCGGTCGCGGCCAGCAGGCCGTCTGGCGTGTCGTCGGCGAGGATCTCGCCGTCCCGCATCAGCAGCAGCCGGTCGCAGCGGTTGGCTTCGTCCATCACGTGGCTGGAGACGAGAATGCTGGTGCCCGCGGCCGCGAGGCGATGGAACAGCTCCCACAGCTGCACGCGGAGCACCGGATCCAAGCCCACGGTCGGCTCGTCGAGCACCAGGAGCTCCGGCGAGCCGAGCAGCGCCCCGGCGAGCGAGACCCGGCTGAGCTGGCCGCCCGAGAGCGAGCCCACCAGCTGCCCGGCCTGCGCCTCGAGGTCGGTCGCCCCGATCACCCGGTCGACGTCGTCACGCGGGGCGCCGAGCACCGACTGGAAGTACCGGAGGTTCTGCCGCACCGTGAGGTCCTCGTAAACGGAGGGCGTCTGGGTGACGTACCCGACCAGGTGGCGGAGCGCGGCGCTCCCCGCGGGGCGGCCGAGCACCGTCACGGATCCCGAGCGCACCACCTGCACCCCCACGATGGAGCGCATCAGCGTCGTCTTCCCGCAGCCACTCGGCCCGAGGAGCCCGACCACGCCGCCCCGGGGCACACGGAGGCTCAAGCCGTGGAGCACCGCGTGCTTTCCACGCCGAACATGCAGGTCGTCGACGAGCACCGCCGGTTCCGCATTATTCACCATATGGCGAATTATTCGCCTGGGTCGCCCTGGCTGTCAAGGCTCTCCGTCGCCGGCGGCGAGGGGGCCGCGACGGCGCCGCCGACCGCGTAGTCCACGAGGTGCCACTGCAGCACCGGGCCGAGCCGGGCGACGAGGTCGTCGACCGGCGCGCTGGCAATGGGCTCCAGCTTCAGGACGTACCGGGTGAGCATGAGGCCGACGATCTGGGATGCCGCGAGGCTGGCGCGGAGCTCCGCGTCATCGGTGTGGATGGCCAAGGCGATGCGGTGGAGCACCTCGCGCACGAGGAACTCCTTGAGCATCCTGCTCGCCGCGTTGTGGCCCACGGCCGTGCGCAGCACAAGCGCCGCCCGGTTCTGGGCGGCCGGCGAGGTCAGCTCGGTCAGGACGTATCGGGCCAGGTGCTCGCCCACCTCGCTCCGCGGGCCGGCCAGGATCACCGGCACCATGCGGTCGGGCCGGAACGGCGCCTCGATGGTCGTGGCGAAGAGATCGGCCTTGTCGTCGAAGTAGTGCCGGATCAGCGCTGGGTCCACGCCGGCTCGGCGGGCGATGGCCCGCAGCGACGCCGCCTCATAGCCGCGGGCGCCGAACTCGTGCGCCGCGGCAGCGAGGATGAGCGCCCTCGTGTCCGCGCTGGTCTCGCCCGCGGAGCCCCGCGGCCGACCCCGGGCCCGCCGGCCGGAGCCCGGCTCCGGCCCACCGGCATCCGCTCGCGACTCACTCATGTTCCCGAGCCTACGACTTAGCTTCGAGAGTGATGGGAAGCACATGGGAGCGACAGGGCGCGCGGCTAAGATTGCCGTGCACCACGTACGGACCCCGATGGTCCACTCAATCACAAGGAGTCGCTGCCATGGAATGGCTCATCCCGGTCCTCATCGTCGTCGTGATCGTCGCCATCATCGGCATCTATCTCTGGGCGACGTACAACTCCCTCGTCACGTTGAACGTGCGGGTGGATGAGGCGTGGAGCGACATCACCGTGCAGCTGAAGCGACGCGCCGACCTGATCCCGAACCTCATCGAGACGGTCAAGGGCTACGCCACCCACGAGCGCGGCGTGTTCGAGAACGTCACCCGTGCGCGCGCCGAGACGCTCTCGGCGCAGGGCCCGGCCGAGGCATCCGTTGCCGAGAACCACATGCAGACCGCCCTGAAGAGCATCTTCGCCGTCGCCGAGGCGTACCCGCAGCTGCAGGCCAGCCAGAACTACCTCCAGCTCCAGGGTGAGCTCGTCGACACCGAAGACAAGATCCAGGCGTCGCGCCGGTTCTACAACGGCGGTGTGCGTGAACTGAACACCAAGATGAAGGTGTTCCCCAACAACGCCTTCGCCCGCAACCTCGGCTTCACCGAGCGCAACTTCTTCGAGGTCACCGACACGGCGGCCATCGCGCAGCCGCCGCGCGTGCAGTTCTAGCCCGGAGAGGCCATGTACAGCGCGATAGCGAAGAACAAGCGCAACACCGTCTTCATCATCCTGTTCTTCCTGGTCTTCATCGGAGCCCTCGGCGCCCTCGCCCAGTACGTGTACGGGCCGGGCGGATACGGCATCTTCGTCGCAACCATCGTCATCGCTGCCCTGTATGCCTGGTTCCAGTACTACATGGCCGGCCGGCAGGCCGTCGCGATGAGCGGCGGCATCCGCATCACCAGCAAGGACGAGCTGCCGCGGCTGTGGCGCACGGTGGAGAACCTCTCGATCGCCACCGGCACGCCCATGCCCGAGATCTATGTGATCAACGACCCGGCGCCGAACGCGTTCGCCACCGGTCGCGACCCCGAACACGCGATCGTCGCCGCCACCACGGGGCTCCTCGACATCATGGACGACTCCGAGCTCGAGGGGGTCATGGCGCACGAGCTCGGGCACGTGCGCAACTACGACATTCGCGTCTCGCTGGTCGTGTTCGGCCTCGTCGTGGCCGTCGGGTTCATCGCCGACATGTTCCTGCGCATGGCGTTCTTCGGCCGCAATAACAACAACAACAACACCAACCCGGTCGTCATGGTGTTCGGCCTCGCGGCGATGGTGGTCGCACCGCTGGTTGCGAGCATGGTGCAGCTCGCGGTGTCGAGGCAGCGCGAGTACCTGGCGGATGCGACGAGCGCGATGACGACGCGACATCCGGATGCCCTCGCCAGCGCACTGCTCAAGCTGGAGGCCTATGGTCGCCCGATGCGCAAGCAGAACACGTCGATGTCGCACCTGTGGATCGCCGACCCGCTGCGGCCGGGCCTGATGAGCCGCCTGTTCAGCACCCACCCGCCGATCGCCGACCGGGTGGACCGCCTGCACACGATGGGCCGCACCTTCTAGCCTGCTCCGGGGCGAGCGGGGGCGTCGCCCGCCGAGGGGAGCGGCGCCGCGAGGGCTGCCGCGAGCGGGCCGGCCAGCGTGCCGCGTGGCACGACCTCGACGTCGCCGAGGCCCTGCCAGTCGGCCGTCGCCCGCAGCACGCATGCGAGCGCTTCGGCCGTGTGCGCTGGCGCGCCGGGCTCCGTCCACGCCGCCTGCACGCGCAGCACGCCCGCCTGCCGGTCGCTTTTGAGGTCCACGCGCCCCACCAGCCGGTCGCCGAGGAGGACGGGCAGCACGTAGTAGCCGAACACCCGCTGCGGAGCGGGCGTGTAGATCTCGATGCGGTAGCGGAACCCGAACAGTCGCTCGGCCCGCGCCCGCTCCCACACCACCGGGTCGAACGGCGAGAGGATCGCAGCGGCCTCGATGCGGCGCGGGAGCCGGGCGTCGCGGTGCAGCCAGGCGCGGCCGGGAGCGCCGTTCCGGCCCCAGCCCGCTACCTCGACGGGCACCAGGTCGCCGCGCTCCTCGAGCTCGGTGATGGCGTGGAGCGTGGGGGCGGTCTTCAACCGGAAGTAGTCGGCGAGGTCCTTCGCCGTGGCGATCCCGTGGGCGCGCGCCGCGTGCGCCACCAACTCGCGGTGGGCATCGGTGCGGGGGACCTCCATCCCGAGGAGCTCCGCCGGCAGGACGTCCTCGGCGAGCGCGTAGACGCGCTCGAACCGGGACCGTCCCGCGCTCACGACCTCGCCCCAGCGGAACAGCACCTCGAGACCCGTCTTCACATCGGACCATCCCCACCAGGGGCCCCGCCGCTTGTTGGCGTCGTGCTCGATCGCGCTGGCCGGCAGCGGACCGCTGGTCGCCAGCTCCGCGCGCAACCAGTCCAGCATGCCGCGATTGGCATGTGACCAGTGGTCGTCGGTGGCTGCCGCCCGCTCACGGAAGTCGCGCATCCGCCATTCGAAGAGCGGCCGCGTCGCGAGCGGCAGGAACGACGCCTCGTGGGCCCAGTACTCGGTGTACCGCGCCGGGTCGTCGGTGAGCCGGTCGAGCTGCGACTTGTCGTAGACGCCGAGCCGGCTGAACGCCGGAAGGTAGTGGCTACGCTCGAAGACGTTCACCGAGTCGATCTGCAGCAACCCGAGCCGCCTGATGAGGGCATCGAGACGACGGATGCCGACCGGTCCGGCCGGGGATCGACCGAATCCCTGCGCGGCAAGGGCGATGCGCCGGGCGAGGGCGGGGGAGACCGAGTTCACCATGGCAAACGAGACTAGCGCTCCCCACCGACAGCGGCGGCACTGGGCGGTTCCCGCGGCGTCCTAGACTGTGATCGTGGCGGATTCCAAGTCGGGCTGGGGCAGACTGTTCGGTGCCCGCGCGATCGACGCCGGGGCATCGGAGGATCCCGGCCTGCCCACTGTGCCATCCGACTCCGGCTCCGTGCCGCCCGGCCTCCGGCTGGCGGCCGCGTGGTCGTGGCGCTTCCTCATCGTCTGCGGCGCCGTCGCCGTCCTGATCTTTCTCGTCATCGAGCTGCGGCTCATCGTCATCCCGGTCCTCGTCGCCGTCCTCGTTGCCGCCCTCCTGGTTCCGGTCGTCACATTCCTCACCCGGCATCGATGGCCGCGGGGCCTGGCCGTGGCCCTCGTACTGCTCGGCTCGCTCGCGATCGTCGGCGGCCTCATCACGCTGGCCGCCACCCAGATCGCGCAGGGGTCGCAGGGATTCAGCGCCCGGCTCGTGATCGCCTACGAGGGTCTCAAGGAGTTCCTGCTCACCTCCCCGCTGCACCTCACCGAGGCGCAGATCAACGACTTCGTGGCCCAGGGCCTCGACTCGGTGCAGAACGAGAGCGCCGTGTTCGTGAGTGGCGCGCTGTCGGTGGGGACGTCGCTCGGGCACCTGGTGGCCGGTCTGCTGCTCACCCTGTTCTGCCTGCTGTTCATCCTCGTCGACGGAGCCAACATCTGGGCCTGGGTCGTGCGGATCTTCCCGCGCAACGCCCGGGCCGCGATCGACGGGGCCGGCCGCGCCGGCTGGGAGACGCTCGGCAACTTCGCCCGCGTGCAGATCCTCGTGGCCACGATCGACGCGATCGGCATCGGCCTGGGCGCCGTGATCATCGGCGTGCCCATGGCGATCCCCATCGCCATCCTGGTTCTGCTCGGATCCTTCATCCCCATCGTGGGGGCGGTGGTGACCGGTGCCGTCGCCGTCGTGATCGCCTTGCTGTTCCTCGGACCGGTGCCGGCGCTCTTCATGCTCGCCGTGGTGCTCTTCGTGCAGGAGGTGGAGGGCCACGTGCTCCAGCCACTGATCATGGGAACCGCCGTGAAGGTGCACCCGCTGGCCGTCGTGCTCGCGGTTGCGACGGGCTCGCTGCTGGCCGGGATCCCCGGCGCCCTGTTCGCGGTGCCGATCGCCGCGGTGCTCAACGTGATGGTGGGGTACATCTCCAGCGGCGCCTGGCGCGGAGTGCCGCCACCGGCGGGACCGCCCGCGCCCCTCTGGCGCACGGTGCCCCAGTCGCTCCCGCGTTTCCGGAGTCCCGGGCGCGACGCCCGCCGCGTGGAGCGAACCGACCCCGAGGCGACGACAGAAGCCACCCCAACGGATGCGACGCCAGCCCGCCGCGCCCCCGACTCAGGAAGCACCACCGATGACTGAACCCGCGTCCGGCCCGACCCTCGCCCAGATCGAGGAGGCCCGGGATGTGGTGGCACGGGTGGCGCAGAGCACCCCCATGGAGAGCTCGCGTTACCTGCACGAGGTGCTGGGGTCGCCGGTGCTGCTCAAGTGCGAGAACCTGCAGCGCACCGGATCGTACAAGATCCGCGGTGCGTACTACCGCATGTCGCGCCTCACGCCCGAGGAGCGTGCGCGTGGCGTGGTCGCCGCATCCGCCGGCAACCACGCCCAGGGGGTCGCCTTCGCGGCCCGGGAGCTGGGGATCAAGGCCACCATCTTCATGCCGCTCGGCGTCGCCCTGCCGAAGCTGCAGGCCACCCGGGACTACGGCGCCGACGTGAAGCTCCGCGGCCACACCGTCACCGAGCCGCTGCTGGCGGCGGCGGAGTACGCGCTGGAGACCGGGGCGGTGCTGATCCCGCCGTTCGACCACATCGATGTCGTCACCGGACAGGCGACGCTCGGACTGGAGATCCTCGACCAGGCGCCCGACGTGGCCACGGTCGTCGTGCCGATCGGCGGGGGCGGCCTCATCTCCGGTGTCGCCAGCGCGGTGAAGCAGCGCGCAGCGGCCGAGGGGCGCGACATCCGCGTGGTCGGCGTGCAGGCGGCCAGGGCCGCCGCGTACCCGCCGTCGCTCGCCATCGGCGAGGCCGTCGACATCACGATCGAACCCACCATCGCCGACGGCATCGCCGTGGCCAAGCCCGGCACGCTCAATTTCGACCTGGTGCGGGAGTACGTCGACGAGGTCGTCACGGTCAGTGAGGACGACATCGCCCGCGCACTGCTGGTGCTCCTCGAGCGTGCGAAACTCGTGGTCGAGCCGGCCGGCGCCGTCTCCGTTGCCGCGATCCTCGCCGGCAAGATCCCGTCGCTCGGGCCCACCGTCGCGATCCTCTCGGGCGGCAACATCGACCCGCTGCTCATGCAGCGCGTGATCAGCCACGGACTGGCGGCGTCGGACCGGTACCTTACCCTCAAGATCATGCTGCCTGATCGCCCGGGCCAGCTCGCGCGCATCTCCGAACTGCTGGCCGAAGCACGCGCCAACGTGAACGAGGTGCTGCACACCCGGCACGGGACCGGGCTTCAGCTCACCGAGGTCGAGCTGGACATCAGCGTCGAGACCCGGGGACCCGAGCACCGCCAGCAGGTCGTCGACCTGCTGCGCGGCGCCGGGTACAACCCGCAGATCGGTTGACGCGGCCCTGGCGGGCGATCAGCCGGCGAAGGTGTCGACGCTCGTGATGGCGACCTCGATGGACTTGCCGTTGGGTGCCGTGTAGCTGGTCTTCTCGCCGGCCTTCAGGCCGATGATGGCCTCGCCGAGCGGGCTTTGCTCGCTGTAGACGTCGAGATCGCTGTTGCCGGCGATCTCCCGGCTGCCGAGCAGGAAGCGGGTCTCGTCACCGGCGATGCTCGCGGTGATCACCAGACCGGGCTCGACGACGCCGTGGCTCTCGGGAACGTCGCCCACTTCGGCGGTGCGCAGCAGCTGGGTCAGCGTACGGATGCGCGCCTCCTGCTTGCCCTGCTCATCCTTGGCCGCGTGGTAACCGCTGTTCTCCTTGAGGTCGCCCTCCTCGCGGGCCGATTCGATCTTCTTGGCGATCTCTTCGCGGCCCGTGGTGCTCAGAGTCTCCAGTTCCGCCGCGAGGCGGTCGTATGCCTCCTGGGTCAGCCAGGTGACCGTGGTGTCGGTAGTCATGGGTACTCTCCTCTCTGGCGTTCCTGCGGGTACAGGGGGCTCAGATATGATCGACGCCCCGACGAGTCCGTCAGGGCGAATACACCACTCTAGGTCAGCCAGCAGCGGTAAATCAACCCTGACTCGCTCCGACCGCTCGTGCGCACCGTCTCGCTGAACGTGCGGGTGTAGTCGGTGGAAGGCGGCAGGTCGACGACCTTCCAGCCCACGATCGTGAAATCGGTGTTGAGCGCCTGCACCGCACAACTGAGCGGCGTGCCGGTGGGAGCCGACACCTCGAACGCCACGCTGACGGCGTGGTCATCGACGACCGTGTACCCGAGGTCCCGCGTCTCGATGGAGGCCTTCGACCCGTCCAGGCCGGCCCACACGACCCAGGCGGCGAAGACGACGACGAACGCGGCCCCGACGCTCCAGAGGATGACGCGGTCACGCCGGGTGCGCGTGCGGGTGCGTCCGTAGCGCTCGCCCAGCCCGGTGCTCATCTCCGACACCGCTTCACTGCTGACCACTCACTGACTCTCGCGCTCGTGTGCTCACTGGCAACCGGGGACTATTAGGCTTGCTGACAAGGTTACCCGGCATCCCTGAGGAGTTTCGTGACACTGCGACTACTGGCGGTGCACGCCCATCCCGACGACGAGTCGAGCAAGGGCGCTGGCACCTACGCTTCCTACCAGGCGCGCGGCGACCAGGTGACGATCGTGAGCTGCACGGGCGGCGAACGCGGCAGCATCCTGAACGACTCGCTCGCCGATCGTGCCATGGCCCAGCGTGACATGGCCGGGCTCCGGCACGCCGAGATGGCGGCGGCGCAGCGGATCCTCGGCGTCGACCACCGCTGGCTCGGATTCGTCGACTCCGGCATGAACGACGACGGCAGCGTGCCGCCCAACTCGTTCGCGGCCATCCCGCTGGAGATCGCCGTGGAACCGCTCGTGCGCGTCATCCGGGAGCTGCGCCCGCAGGTGCTGGTCACCTACGACGAGAACGGGGGATACCCGCACCCGGACCACATCCGCTGCCACGAGGTCTCGATGGAGGCCTACCGGGCGGCTGCGGACGCGGACAGGTACCCGGACGCCGGGGAGCCCTGGCAGATCGCCAAGGTCTACTACGACCGCATCTTCAACCTCGAGCGCATGGACGCCCTGTACCACGCCCTCGTGGAGAGCGACCCGGAGTCGCCGCGCCTCGAACCGCTGCAGGGAGCGCGCGACCGCCTCACCGGATACCCGAAACTCGCCACCACGCACGTGCCGGTCGGGGACTTCCTGGAGACCCGCGATGCGGCGCTCCGGGCGCACGAGAGTCAGGTCTCACCCGACAGCAGCTTCTTCTTCTGGCCCCACGACCTCGTTCGCCGGGCGTGGCCGTACGAGGACTTCCAGCTCGTCGAATCGAAAGTGCACACGGAGATGCCCGAGTCCGACCTGTTCAGCGGCATCGACGACGATGGGTTCCGGGCATGATCGCCGCCCTGGGCTGGATGCTGGCCGACACGCCCGACCCCGATACCGTCACCCCCGGCCCGGTCGGGTTCCTCGCGATCGCCTTCGTGGCCGTCGCGGTCGTGCTGCTCGGGTTCGACCTGGTCCGCCGCATCCGTCGCACCACGTACCGCGCCGAGATCCAGGAGCGGCTCGCCGAAGAGGCGCGTGCCGCCGAGACGACCGGACCCGCCGAACCCGCCGAACCCGCCGCGCCCGAATCTCCCACACGCCCCGACGCACCCCGCGAACGGGGAGGCCCTCAGGGGTAGAGCGGATGCGTGGCGATCAGCAGGATCGCCACCCAGTGGCAGAGGAACGCGACCACCGTCAGCGTGTGGAAGACCTCGTGGAAGCCGAAGACGCCGGGCACGGGGTTCGGCTTCTTCACCCCGTAGACGACGGCGCCCACGCTGTAGCAGAGACCGCCGACGAGGATCAGCGTCATCATGAGCGCGTTGGCCTGGAAGAAGTCGACGATGAAGGCCAGTGCCCCCCAGCCCATCAGGAGGTAGAGCGGCACGTACAGCCAGCGGGGCGCGCCGATCCAGAACACCCGGAAGGCGATGCCGCAGAGGGCGCCGGTCCAGATCAGCACCAGCAGCAGCGTCGCCTTCCGCGGCGGCAGCGCGAGCACCGTGATCGGCGTGTATGAGCCGGCGATCAGCAGGAAGATGTTCGCGTGGTCGAAGCGCTTGAGCAGCAGCTTCGCCCGCGGCTTCCACGCCACCCGGTGGTAGAGCGCCGAGATGCCGAACAGGAGCAGGGAGCTGATCACGAACACCAGGCAGCTCCACGTCGCCGCGGCGCCGCGCGCGAGGAGGAGCAGGACGACGCCGGCCACCACCGCCAGGGGGAAGGTCCCCGCGTGGATCCACCCGCGCCAGGTCGGCTTCAGGTCGACCGGGTGATCCTGCGCGTCCGCCGCGAGCGGCAGGTTCGGCAGGTCGGGCGGTTGGCTCATGAGGCAAGAATAGGCGAGCGCACCGGACTGCGGTACGTGTCCGGCCCGGCCGTGCATTAGCGTGACTGTGTGCAGAAAAGGCAGGAACCCCTCGGGCGCGGTGTGCTGTACCGGGTCTACCAGCGCCGCCTGCGCAACAGCCTGAACCCCGAGACGCTGCCGCGCCACGTCGCCATGATCATCGATGGCAACCGGCGGTGGGCCAGGCAACTCGGCTATGACTCGCCCGCCGAGGGGCACCGCGCCGGCGCGGCGAAGATGCGCGAG
Organism: Cryobacterium tepidiphilum; assembly: GCF_003716325.1. Classification (GTDB taxonomy): domain Bacteria; phylum Actinomycetota; class Actinomycetes; order Actinomycetales; family Microbacteriaceae; genus Cryobacterium; species Cryobacterium tepidiphilum. Next base: position 69,179 of record NZ_RDSR01000007.1, read on the forward strand.
TTCCTGGAATGGTGCGACGATCTCGGCATCTCGGTGGTCACGCTCTACCTGCTCTCCGCCGACAACCTCACGCAGCGGGCGCCCGACGAGCTGGCCGACCTGATCGAGATCATCGCCGAGCTCGCCGATGAGCTGTCCCGCTATCGCGACTGGCGCATCCAGCAGGTCGGGTCGAAGAAAGACCTGCCCGAACCGCTCATCGCCGCCCTCGACGCGGCCGAGGCCCGTTCGGCGGGCAAGTCCGGTCTCCATGTGAACCTCGCGGTCGGCTACGGCGGCCGCACCGAGATCACCGACGCCATGCGCAGCATCGTCGCCGACCACCACGCGCACGGCGGCAGCCTCGAAGACCTCGCGGAGACCCTCACGCCCGAGCTCATCGGCGCGCACCTCTATACCGGCGGCCAGCCCGACCCCGATCTCGTGATCCGCACCTCGGGCGAGCAGCGCCTCAGCGACTTCATGCTGTGGCAGAGCGCGCACAGCGAGTTCTACTTCGTGGAGGCGCTCGGGCCGAACCTCCGGCCCGTCGACTTCCTGCGGGCCCTGCGCGACTTCGCCACCCGGCAGCGACGATTCGGCGGCTGAAAGGTGAACGGATGAGCGCCACGGAACAGTTCCTCGAGGGTTTCCTGGAGGAGCCGGGCTACCTGGACTACGGGCGGGTCGGGCCGCTCTCGGCGACCGTGGTCGCGGAGACCCTCGGCCAGTCCGAGCTGCTCTCCCGTGCCCGGTTCGGCAGCCTCGAGCCGTTGTTCGCGCAGGATGCGCGCGCCCGCGAGGCGGTGGCGGCCGTCACGGGCTTCCGCGCCGAGCAGATCGTGTCCCAGCCGAACACGAGCATGGGCCTCATGCACGCCATGTTCGGGCTCACCGGCGGCGTGCTGCTCTCGCCGGCCGACTTCCCGAGCGTGCCATTCGCCGCCGTGCGCGCCGCACAGGCGCTCAACGTGGTGACGCCGGTGTGGCTGGAGACCGAGCACGGGCGCGTGACGCCGGGGCAGGTCAAGGAGCAACTGGCGCCCGACGTCGTCGCGGTCGCGGTCAGCCTCGTCGACTCGCGCACCGGGTCGGTGGCCGACCTGGAGGGCATCCGCCAGGTCATCGGCGACCGCTTGCTCATCGTCGACGCCATCCAGGGGTTCGGCGTCGTCGACGCCCCGTACGAGATGGCGGATGTCGTGGCCTCCGGCGGTCAGAAGTGGGCGCGGGCAGGTTGGGGGACCGGCTTCCTCGCCCTGAGCGACCACGCCGCCGAGCGGCTCACGCCGGTCGTCTCGGGGTACACCGCCACCGACGTCGACCTGCCCTGGGACGAGGTACCGGCGCCGCGGGACGGCGCGGCGGCGTTCCAGGTGACCAACGGCGACAACATCGCGTACGCCCGGTTCGCGGCCGCGCTGGAAGAACTCGACGCGGTGGGCGTCGCATCCGTTCAGGCGCTCATCGCCGAGACGGTGACCCAGGTCATCGACCTCGCCGACGAGTTCACCGTTCCGGTGGCCTCACCGCGCGACGAGCGTGAGCGCGCCGGCATCGTCGTGCTGGAACCCCTTCCCGAGCAGCTCACGGTGCTCGCCGCCGCCCTGCACAACCACGGCATCACCGCGACCACCCGGCTCGGCACGGTGCGCCTGAGCGTGCACGCCGGCACGTCGACGGAGACCCTCGACATGCTGCGCGCGGCGTTCACGTCGTTCTCCTCCGCCGCCGTGTACTGAGGTTTCGTCGCATGCCTCCCGGAGTGGGGGCGCGCTCCAGCGTGTCGATCGTTGTGAACCGGGCCTCGGGGACGTAGCGTCATTTCCATCAGGTATGGCACCTGATCGAGTCGGCCACAGTCGTACGGCTCGATACCCGCCCTGTGGCCTCTCGCCAAAGAAATCCGCGCAAGCGGAACGTGGGGAGTGGTTGTGGCCGAACAGACCGACTACCAGGACGTGAACCAGGCGCCGGCGAAAGCCCGGCAGGCCGAGCGAACCTTCGTGCTCGACACCTCGGTGCTGCTGAGTGACCCGAAGGCGATCTTCCGGTTCGCGGAGCACGCCGTGGTGCTGCCCGTCATCGTCATCACCGAGCTGGAGTCCAAGCGAGACGACCCCGAGATCGGCTATTTCGCCCGCCAGGCGCTGCGCAACCTCGATGAGCTGCGCCTGCGACACGAGCGGCTCGATTTCCCGATCCCCGTCGGCGACGGCGGCAGCCTCCGGGTGGAACTGAACCACTCCAACATGTCGGTGCTGCCCTCGGGGCTGCAACTGGGCGACAACGACTCCCGCATCCTCGCCGTGGCCATGAACCTGGCGAACGACGGATGCGACGTGACCGTCGTCTCCAAGGACCTCCCGCTGCGCGTCAAGGCCGCCTCCATCGGGCTGACGGCCGACGAGTACCGGCACGAACTCGCCCCGGCGGACTCGGGCTGGACAGGCATGGCCGACATCACCCTGAGCGCCGAGCAGGTCAACGACCTCTACGAGTCGGAGCGGCTGCAGACCCGGCTGGTGCAGGACATGCCGGTCAACACGGGCCTCGTCATCCACTCCGAACGCGGCTCCGCGCTCGGCCGGGTCACGGGTACCGGCAGCCTGAAGCTGGTGCGTGGCGACCGCGACGTCTTCGGGCTGCACGGCCGATCGGCCGAGCAGCGCCTCGCGATCGACCTGCTGCTCGACCCGGAGATCGGCATCGTGTCGCTCGGCGGCCGTGCGGGCACCGGCAAGTCGGCCCTCGCCCTGTGCGCCGGCCTCGAGGCGGTGCTGGAGCGCCAGCAGCACAAGAAGATCATGGTGTTCCGGCCGCTGTACGCGGTGGGCGGTCAGGAGCTCGGCTTCCTCCCAGGCGACCAGGGCGAGAAGATGAACCCGTGGGGCCAGGCGGTGTTCGACACCCTCGGCGCCCTCGTCTCGGAGAACGTGCTCGACGAGGTGATGGACCGCGGCATCCTCGAGGTGCTGCCGCTCACGCACATCCGCGGCCGTTCGCTGCACGACGCGTTCGTGATCGTCGACGAGGCCCAGTCGCTGGAACGGAACGTGCTGCTCACGGTCCTCAGCCGCATCGGCCAGAACTCCCGGGTCGTGCTCACGCACGACGTGGCGCAACGCGACAACCTGCGGGTGGGCCGCTTCGACGGCGTCGCGTCGGTCATCGAGACGCTGAAGGGGCATCCGCTGTTCGCCCACATGACGCTCACCCGCTCGGAGCGGAGCGCCATCGCCGCCCTCGTCACCGAGATGCTGGAGGGCAACGAGCTCGGCTGACCGCCGGCCGCCGAAACGGCCAGTTCCGGTCGAGACCGCCCCGCACGCGGGGCCGGCTCGACCGGAACTGTCGGTCTCGGTGGCGCTACGCCTGCGGCGGCCGCGTCATGCTCAGCACGTCGAGGGCGCTGTCGAGCTGTTCGAGGCTGACCTCGCCGCGGTCGACGAAGCCCAGGTCGATGACCGACTCGCGCACGGTGATGCCCTTGGCCACCGAGTTCTTCGCGACCTTCGCCGCGGCCTCGTAGCCGATCACCCGGTTGAGCGGGGTGACGATCGACGGCGACGACTCGGCCAGCGCCCGCGCGCGGTCCACGTTCGCCTCGAGCCCGTCGATGGTCTTGTTCGCGAGCGCCCGGGTCGAGTTCGAGAGCAGCCGGATCGACTCGAGGAGCGCCGTGCCCATCACCGGGATGGCGACGTTCAGCTCGAACGAGCCCGACGCGCCCGACCAGGCGATGGTCGCGTCGTTCCCCACCACACGCGAGCAGACCATGAGCACGGCCTCCGGGATGACGGGGTTGACCTTGCCGGGCATGATCGACGAGCCCGGCTGCAGGTCGGGGATGGCGATCTCGCCGAGGCCCGTGTTCGGGCCGGAGCCCATCCAGCGCAGGTCGTTGCAGATCTTGGTGAGGCCGACGGCGATGGTGCGCAACGCACCGGATGCCTCCACCAGCGCGTCGCGGTTGGCCTGCGCCTCGAAGTGGTCCTGCGCCTCGGTGATCGGCAGCTCGGTCTCGGTGGTGAGCAGTTCGATGACCAGCTGCGGGAACCCCGCGGGCGTGTTGATTCCCGTGCCGACGGCGGTGCCACCGAGCGGAACCTCGGCCACGCGGGGGAGGGCGCTCCGCACCCGCTCGATGCCGAGCCGCACCTGGCGGGCGTACCCGCCGAACTCCTGCCCGAGCGTCACCGGCGTCGCATCCATCAGGTGCGTGCGGCCGGACTTCACCGTCTCGGCCCACAAGGCGGCCTTGGCCTCGAGCGACACGGCGAGGTGGTCGAGCGCGGGAACCAGGTCGTCGATGAGGGCGCTGGTGACGGCGATGTGAACGGATGTCGGGAACACGTCGTTCGAGGACTGCGACGCGTTGACGTGGTCATTGGGGTGCACGGGGCGGCCGAGGCTTCGGCTGGCGAGCGTCGCCAGCACCTCGTTCATGTTCATGTTCGAGGAGGTGCCGCTGCCGGTCTGATACACGTCCACGGGGAACTCGCCGTCGAAGCGGCCGCTGATCACCTCGTCGGCGGCGTCGGAGATCGCCTGCGCGACGTCGCCGTCCAGCACGCCGAGCTTCGCGTTCGCCTGCGCGGCCGCCTTCTTGATGCGCGCCAGTGCCGCAATCTGGGCGGACTCGAGCACCGACCCCGAGATCGGGAAGTTCTCGACCGCCCGCTGGGTCTGCGCGCTGTACAGCGCATCGACGGGGACTCTCACCTCGCCCATCGTGTCGTGTTCGATGCGGTATTCGCCTGAGTTCTCCACCCTGATTCCCTTCCATGGAACGGCGCACCCGCGCCGGTCGTGCTGTTCTCGTGCCGGTTGGTCGACCGCGGCCGGTCAGGCCATGCCGACGATGACGTGCGGGTCGACGCGACCCTCCACGAGCCGGTAGTTTGCGCCGACGATAGCCAAGGTACCGTCTGCGACGGCGGCGCTGATCATCTCCGAGGCCTCGAGCATCTCCGAAATCGTGTTGCGCACATGCGTGCGGCCCACAGCGGATGCGTCGACCGACACCGGGTCGACAGGCGCGGCATCCGCTCGGGTCACCTCGTGCACGGCCGGCACGATCCTCTGGATCAACCCGTCGATGTGCGGCGGGAGCGGCGCAGCGTCGTCGGCCTGCGAGTCGATGGCCGCCCGGACGGCGCCGCAGGAGTCGTGCCCGAGCACGATGACGAGCGGGACGTGCAGCACGCCGACGGCGTATTCGATCGACCCGAGCGCGGACTCGGATGCCACCTGCCCGGCGTTGCGGATGACGAACAGGTCGCCGAGCCCCTCGTCGAAGATGATCTCGGCGGCGAGCCGGGAGTCGCTGCAGCCGAGGAGCACGGCGTGCGGCGCCTGGCCACGGCCGAGCTCCGCGCGGAGTTCCACGTCCTGTCGCGGGTGCCGCGGCGCTCCCGAGACGAATCGCTCGTTGCCGCGCTGCATCTCGGCCCACACCTCCGCGGGGGTGGGGAGGGTGGTCGTTCCCGTCGTGCTGTCGCTCATGCTCTCACTTTCGTCCGACCGGCGATGGCCGGTGTCCTTCCAGGGTTCAGCCGCCCGTCGTCTCCTGAACCTGCCCGGACAGTGCGCGGGCAAGCACCTCGAACTCGTCCTCCGGCGCGGTGCCGACCAGCAGGTACGTGCTGGACCCGCCGGCGGTGACGAGGGCGTAATCGAAATTGCCGCGATCGGCGGCTGGCCTGGCATTCCGGTAGACGTCCCAGGTGACGCCGTCCACGACGACGGTGCCGGAGGCGAGTTGGTTCTGCAGTTGGTCGGCGAGCCAGGTGGGGTTGGCGTCCTGAGCCTGGGTGAGGCCGATGAACCCGTCGCTGGGCGTGAGCAGGCCGATGTACCAGGAGCGCACCCGGTCGTTGCTGCCGGTGTGCCAGGTGGCGGCATTCGCGCGCCAGCCCTCGGGCAGGACCGGGTCGGCCAGGGGCACATCGAGGCCGGCCTGGGTCTGCGCGGCGATCTGGTGGTAGTCGACCGGCTTCACGAGGGAGGTGTCGCTGCGCGGCACGAAGAGCACCACAATGAACACGACGACAAGCGTGACCAGCAGCGAGTAGACCAGGTTGTTGACAGTCTTGCGGGACCGGTAGTTGCGTGAGTCCCGCGCCTTCCGTGCTGCCGTCTCCTCAGGCGTCTCAGGGCGGCCGAGCTCGGCGACGACGCGGGGAGTTTTGCGGCTGGCCATGCTGTGGATGCTCACTCCTGGGCGGCTCGGTCCGCGGCTGACGCTCCAGCGCGGGCCGCGTCAAGGCGCGCCTTGGCGCCGATGAGCCATTCCTCGCACCGCCGGGCGAGCGCTTCGCCGCGTTCCCAGAGCGCAAGCGACTGCTCGAGGGTGGACGAGCCCTGTTCGAGTTCGTTCACCACCCGCACGAGTTCGTCGCGGGCCTGCTCGTAGCTGAGCGAGCTGACGTCGGTGGTGGGAGGCATGGCATCCATTCTATTTGGCGGGCACGGCTGCGTCGGCGGGCACTGGCATGACCTCCTCCTGGGCGGCGGCCGTGAGCGTTCCCTCCGCCAGCGTGAGGGTCAGCGGTGTGCCGGCCGGCGCCTGGTCGGGGTTGCGCAGCACGTGGCCGTCGGGGAGCTGGGCGATGGCGTAGCCGCGATCGAGCGTGCCCTGCGGAGACAGCGCGCGCAGCTGCGACCGGAGTTCGGTGACGCTGGAACCGGCGCGTTCGAGCAGGCGGGTGCTGATCTCCACGCCGCGGGCGACGAAGCGGGTGAGCTCCTCGGCCCGGGAATCCACGATCCAGCTGGTGCTGCTCAGCACCGGCCGGCTCCGCAGGTGCCCGAGCCGGTCGATCTCCGACGAGAGGATGCCGGTGAGCCGGGTGCTGAGGCGGCCCCGGTACTGCTGCACGCGGTCGAGTTCCTCGCTGACGTCGGGGACGACGCGCTTGGCGGCATCCGTCGGTGTGGAGGCGCGTAGGTCGGCGACCTCGTCGAGCAGCGGCCGGTCGGCCTCGTGGCCGATCGCGCTCACGAGGGGAGTGCTGCAGGCCGCCGCGGCGCGCACGAGGGCTTCATCGCTGAAGCCGAGGAGGTTCTGGAAGTCGCCGCCGCCGCGGGCGACGATGATGACGTCGACCTCGGCATCCGCGTCGAGCGCCTTGATGGCCGCCGTCACCTCACTCACGGCGCGCTCGCCCTGCACGGCGGCGTGCACGACGCGGAAGCGCACGGCGGGCCAGCGCAGCTGGGCGTTGCGCAGCACGTCTTTCTCCGCGTCGGAGTCCTTGCCGGTCACGAGGCCGATGCAGTGCGGGAGGAAGGGGAGCGGTTTCTTGCGCGCCGGCGCGAACAGGCCCTCGGCGGCCAGGGCGGCCCGGAGCCGCTCGAGGCGTTCGAGCATGTCACCGAGACCCACGTGGCGCAGTTCGAAGACCTGCATGGTGAGGCTGCCGCCCTTGACCCAGTAGTTCGGCTTGACCAGGGCGATGACGCGGTCGCCCTGCTTGAAGTTCTCGGTGAGGCGGGCGCGCACCGACGACCAGACCGTGAAGCTCACGGTCGCGTCTTCGGTGAGGTCTTTCAGCTTGCCGTAGACGTTCCCGCCGCTCACGCCCCACTGCGTGACCTCGCCCTCCACCCACGCGGTGCCGAGGCGCTCGATGTAGCCGCGGATCTTCTGGGAGAGCAGCGCGACCGGCCACGGTGTTTCCAGGGTGGGCGGGGCATCCGTCATCAGCAGGTCCTCCCGGGGGTTGCTCAGGCGTTCGGCGTAAACTGGGGCGGTGACCACAGGTACGAATTCCCCCGTGATCGGCCTCGGCATGCCTCGGATTCCGAGTGCCAGGGGCAGGCTCAAGGATACGCCGGTCCACGGACACAAGCGTGTGCTGCTGGCGGCCCCGCGCGGCTACTGCGCCGGCGTGGACCGCGCGGTCGTCGCCGTGGAGAAGGCGCTCGAGCACTACGGCGCCCCGGTCTACGTGCGCAAGCAGATCGTGCACAACATCCACGTCGTCACCGAGCTCGAGAAACAGGGCGCCATCTTCGTCGACGAGGTCGACGAGGTTCCGCCCGGATCGCACGTCGTGTTCAGTGCGCACGGCGTCGCCCCGAGTGTCGTGAACGCCGCCGCCGAGCGGGGTTTGCAGGCGATCGACGCCACCTGCCCGCTGGTCACCAAGGTGCACCGTGAGGCGGTGCGGTTCGCGCGTGACGACATGCACATCCTGCTGATCGGCCACGAGGGCCACGAGGAGGTCGAGGGCACCGCCGGTGAGGCGCCCGAGCACACCACGCTCGTGGGCAGCCCGGACGAGGCCGACACCATCACCGTGCCCGACCCCGACAAGGTCGTCTGGCTGTCGCAGACCACGCTGAGCGTGGACGAGACGATGGAGACGGTGCGGCGCCTGCGCGCTCGCTTCCCCAACCTCCAGGACCCGCCGAGCGACGACATCTGCTACGCCACCCAGAACCGGCAGGTGGCGATCAAGAAGGTCGCGCAGGAGTCCGACCTCGTGATCGTGGTGGGCTCGGCCAACTCGTCGAACTCGGTGCGCCTCGTCGAGGTGGCCCTCGAGTACGGCGCCAAGGCCGCGTACCGTGTGGACTACGCGAGCGAGGTCAAGCAGGAGTGGCTCGACGACGCCGTCACCGTCGGGGTCACGAGCGGCGCATCCGTGCCGGAAGAACTGGTACAGGAGCTGCTGGGCGACCTTGCGGATGCCGGGTACGGCGACGTGCAGCAGGTGAAGACCGCCGAGGAGGACCTCGTGTTCTCGCTCCCCAAGGAGCTCCGCAAGACGCGCAGTGGCGCCACCGACGAGCGGGCCCTCGGCGGCCGCGTGGGCCGCTCCAGCTGACGCGGCCCTGCCGGCGCCCCGGTCAGGGCCGGCTGTAGAAGTCGAGCAGCGTCGGGTCTGACGAGAGGGCGATCGACATCACGACGAACAGCGCCACGAGCGAGACGGCGGCTCCGATAACGGGAACGTAGAACGCCCGCCGTCCGCGCACGAGCAGCCACACCGACACCCCGGCCGTCGCCAGCCAGGTGAGGCCCTGCAGCACCATGCCGATGGTCAGTACGGGCTCGACGGATGCCGCCGGCACGTAGGTGCCGAGGTTCTGCTGGGTGTACAGCAGTTGCACCGCGTCAGGCAGGGCGACCAGCACCGATGCGGCGAACGTCGCGCCCAGCAGCCCCAAGATCAGCAGCACGAGTGTCACCGGGCGGTCCCAGCGGGGAACGCCGCCGACCGGCGGGGGAGGCGACGAAGGGGCAGGCGCTGGCGCTTCCGGTTGCGGAGGCCGCCACGACCATCCCTCCGGCGCGAGCTCCCCGAATTGCGGGCGCGGCCGACGGTCCTCCGGGGGCGTTCCCGGAGGCGGGGTTCCGTCGGGCGTGCTCACGGTCGCCGCCGCTCAGCTGCCCGAGTGTCCGGCGGAGCCCAGCTGGCGGGTCGCCTCCACGACGCGCGCGGCCATCGCCGACTCGGCGACCTTGCCCCACGCGCGTGGGTCGTAGAGCTTCTTGTTGCCGACTTCGCCGTCCACCTTGATCACGCCGTCGTAGTTCTTCAGCATGTAGTCGGCGATCGAGCGGGTGAACGCGTACTGGGTGTCGGTGTCGATGTTCATCTTGACGACGCCGTTGGCCACCGCCTCGGCGATTTCGGCGTCGGACGACCCCGATCCGCCGTGGAAGACCAGGTCGAGCGGCTTCGCGCCGGTGTTGTAGGCCTTCGCCAGGCCGTCCTGGATGTCCTTCAGGAGCTCCGGGCGCAGCCGCACGTTACCGGGCTTGTAGACGCCGTGCACGTTCCCGAAGGTGAGCGCCGCCATGTAGCGGCCCTGGTCTCCGAGGCCGAGGGCCTCCACCATCCGCTGTGCGTCGTCGAGGGTCGTGTACAGGTGCTCGTTGATGTCGTGGCTGACGCCGTCTTCCTCACCGCCGACCACGCCGATCTCCACCTCGAGGATGGCGTTGATCGCCTGGGTGCGCTTCAGCATGTCCTTCGCGATGTCCAGGTTCTCCGCGAGCGGAACGGAGGAGCCGTCCCACATGTGCGACTGGAAGATCGGGTTGCCGCCGTTCTTGACGACGTCCTCGGAGGCGGCGATGAGCGGGAGGACGAAGTCGTCGAGGGCGTTCTTCGGGCAGTGGTCGGTGTGCAGGGCCACCGTCACGGGATAGTTCTCGGCCACGGTGTGGGCGAAGCGGGCGAAGGCGAGGGCGCCGGCCGCGCGGTTCTTAACGCTCTGCCCGGCGAAATAGTCCGCACCGCCCGTGGTGACCTGGATGATGCCGTCGGAACCGGCCTCGGTGAGGCCCTGCAGCACGGCGTTGATCGTCTGCGACGACGACACGTTGAACGCCGGGTAGGCGAAGCCCTTGTCTTTGGCCTTGTTCAGCATCTCGGCGTACTGGTCGGGGGTGGCGATGGGCATGGCTTCTCCTCTGAAGAACTGCGGACGGCGGGGCCTTGGCCCTTAGTCTATTGACCCCGCTAGTCTGAAGGCGGCACCCCCGCGCGCAGCCGGGGCCGGTCCGACGACGGACCACGCCACTGCCACGTTTCGTCCGGGAAGGACCAACTTGTGACCAGCGACCCTCGTACGACCGACTCCGCCGTGCTGTACACGCACCCCGATCGCAACCTGGCGATGGAGCTGGTGCGCGCCACCGAGGCCGCGGCGATCCGCGCCGTGCCGTTCATCGGGCGCGGTGACAAGAACGCCGCCGACGGTGCCGCCGTCGACGCGATGCGTAAGTTCCTCGGCACGGTGAACTTCGACGGCGTCATCGTGATCGGTGAGGGCGAGAAGGACCACGCCCCGATGCTCTTCAACGGCGAGCATGTCGGCAACGGCCGCGGCCCCGCCTGCGACATCGCGGTGGACCCGATCGACGGCACGAGCCTCACGGCCGCCGGGCGGCAGAACGCCCTGTCGGTGATCGCGGTCTCGGACCGGGGCACCATGCTCGACGCGTCATCCGTTTTCTACATGGACAAGATCGTCACCGGCAGCGCCGGTCGCGGGGTCGTCAGCCTCGACCAGTCGGTCGGTGACAACATCCGCGAATACTCCCGCGCCACCGGCAAGCCCGTGGGGGAGATGGTCATCGCGGTGCTCGACCGGCCCCGCCACGCCGGCCTGATCGACGAGATCCGCAGTGCCGGCGCCGGAACGCGCCTGATGCTCGACGGCGACGTGGCCGGCGGCATCAACGCCGCCCGCTACGAGACGCGCATCGACATGTGCCTCGGCGTGGGCGGCAGCCCCGAGGGCATCACCACAGCCTGCGCGCTGAAGGCGCTCGGCGGGTTCATGCAGGGCCGGCTGGCCCCGCGCGACGACGCCGAGCGGGAGAAGGCTCAGGCCGCCGGGCTGGACGTCGACGCGCTCCTCGAGATCGAGGACATGGTCAAGGGCGACAACACGTTCTTCGTGGCCACCGGTGTGACCGACGGTGGACTGGTCGAGGGCGTGCGCCGCGTTGGGCCGATGATCCGCACCGAGAGCATCGTGCTGCGCTCGCGTTCGGGCACCCAGCGCCGCGTCATCGCGGAGCACCTCGCCGAGAAGTGGCTCTGACGCCGCGCTCCTGACCCGATTCGCCTGAGGTCCTGACCGGCCTGCCGTCGACCCTCCGACACCTCAGGCGGGGGAAGGCGACAGGCGCGCGGGCTGCCGCGGCGTTGTCGGTGGCCGCTGACAGACTGGTCGCATGGACCCACTGCTGCTGCTCATCCTCGGCCTCCTTATCGGTTTGGCGGCCGGCGCCGTCCTCGGCTTCGTCATGCGCGGCAAGCTGGGCCATGCAACGGATGGCGCGGGTGCGAGCACGAGCGAGCTGGAGGCGCGCCATCAGGCGGCCCTGGCCGAGGTGCGTGCGCGGGAGGCGGCCACGCAGTCGCTGCTGCGGGAGGAGCTCGCGGCGCTGCACGCGACCGCTGAGGGCCTGCGCGCGCAGGTGACGGATGCCCGGCAGCAGTACCGCGAGCTCGTCGAGCGGCACCACGCCGACCAGGAGGCCCGCTCCCATCGGGAGCAGCAGGAGAGCCGGGTGCTGCAGGCGTTGGCGCCGGTGAAAGAGAGCCTGCAGGACATGCAGAAGAAGGTCACCGAGCTGGAGTCGCTGCGCAGCGTGCAGCACGGCGAGCTCAGCGAGCAGCTGCGGGCCGCGACCGAGTCCGAGGAGCGATTGCGCAGCACCGCGGAGTCGCTGGCGGCCGCGCTCCGCGCGAACAACACCCGCGGCGTGTGGGGGGAGACGCAACTGCGGAGCGTCGTCGAGGCGGCGGGGCTCCTCGAACGCGTCGACTTCGACGTGCAGTCGAGCATCGTCTCCGACGCCGGTGCCGGGCGGCCAGACATGGTCGTGCACCTCCCGGGTGGCAAGCACATCGCCGTCGATGCGAAGGTTCCGTTCTCGGCGTTCCTCGAGGCGAGCACCATCCCGGCGACGGCCACCGGCGCGGAAGGGGCCCGGCGAGAGGCCCACCTCAAGGCGCACGTGAAGGCCGTGCGAGACCACATCACGGCGCTCGGCAGCAAGGCATACTGGCAGGGCCTCGACAGCTCCCCGGAACTCGTCATCGCGTTCATCCCCAGCGAATCGCTCGTGTCATCCGCTCTGGAGGCCGACCCGTCGATCATGGAGTTCGCCTTCTCGAAGCGGGTCGCGCTGTCGTCACCGGTCACGCTGTGGTCGGTGCTCAAGACCGTGGCCTTCAGTTGGCAGCAAGACGTGCTGACCCAGGACGCCAAGGTGCTGTTCGACCTCAGCCGCGACCTGTACTCCCGCCTGGCCACGACGGCCGCTCACATCGAAAAGCTGGGTCGGTCGATCGAGCGCACGGTCAAGGACTACAACGGATTCGTTGGCTCGCTGGAACGGCAGGTGCTGCCGACGGCGCGCAAGCTCAACGCCCTCGACGAGTCGAAAGTGCTCGCACCGTTGGCCACCGTCGAGGAGACCCCGCGCGACCTCGTGGCGTACGAGTTCGTCGCGGAGTTGGAGCGTGGGCGCCTCGCCGAACCGGTCTCCGTCAACGACTGATCTTGCCGCGGTAAGAACTCTCCGGCGCGGCACGCGGCACGTGCGGCGCCCATCAGTTCGGGGTGGGGCGGCTCGACGTCGTCAGCTCAGGGCCATGGGGCCGTGCGTGGCGGCGTGGGCCTTCGTCGCCACCGGTCCGATGACGCCGATCTTCACCCCGGTCACGTGGGCGAGGTGCTCGACGGTCTCGACCTCGTGCCGTTTGGCGGCGTGGATCATGATCGCCGCGCACGCCTCCGAGTCTGCGAGCGCATCATGGTGGGCGAAGTCCTCGAATCCGGCGGCCATAGCGGCGACCGGCAGGCGGTAGGAGTCGAGATGGTAGGTGCGCCGCGCCACCTGGAGGCTGCACACGTAGTGGAAGTCAGGGATGGGCACGTCGCTGGCCAAGCAGGCACCCTTGATCACGCCGAGGTCGAAGCCCGCGTTGTGGGCGACCAGGTGGTCGCCGTCGGCGAAGGCGACCAGGTCGGGAAGTTGCTCGTGCCAGCCGGCCGCGGTCTCGACATCCGTTGGCCGGATGCCGTGGATGCGGATGTTCCATTCCAGGAAGGCGTCGTGGCCCACCGGCGGCTTGATGTACCAGCTGGCCCGATCGACCACGCGAGCGCCCCGAACCTTGACCAGGCCCACTGAGCAGGCGGACGCGCTTGAGGAATTGGCGGTCTCGAAATCGATGGCGGTGAAGTTCAGGGGCACTGCCTCATGGTCTCATGGGCCACCGACATCACCGATTCGGCTCGGCGGGGTGTCCCAGGGCCAGCCGGTACGATGGAGTCTCGTGGCTCTCACTATCGCAATCGTCGGACTGCCCAACGTCGGCAAGTCCACCCTGTTCAACGCGCTCACCCGCAACCAGGTCCTGGCCGCGAACTATCCGTTTGCGACCATCGAACCGAACGTCGGTGTGGTGAACCTGCCGGACAGCCGACTCGACACCCTCGCCGAGATCTTCGCGAGTGAGCGCGTCCTGCCGGCGCCGGTGTCGTTCGTCGACATCGCCGGCATCGTGCGCGGGGCCAGCGAGGGGGAGGGGCTGGGCAACAAGTTCCTGGCCAACATTCGAGAAGCGGATGCGATCGCCCAGGTCATCCGCGGATTCGCCGACCCCGACGTGGTGCACGTCGACGGCGCGGTCAACCCGGCCAGCGACATGGAGACCATCAACACGGAGCTCATCCTCGCCGACCTGCAGACGCTCGAGAAGGCCGAGGCCCGCTACGAGAAAGAGGTCAAGGGCCGCAAGCTCGACCCCTCGGTGCTGGAGACCGCGAAGGCTGCTGCGGCGATCCTCGATTCCGGAAGGCCGCTGTCGTCAGCGACCATCGACCTGGAGCCGATCCGCGAGCTCGGACTGCTCACCGCCAAGCCCTTCATCTATGTCTTCAACGTCGACGAGGCCGTGCTGCAGGACCAGGCGAAGCTCGACCAGTTGGCCGCACTCGTGGCGCCGGCGAAGGCCGTGTTCCTCGACGCGAAGCTCGAGTCGGAGCTGATCGAGCTCGACCCTGAGGACGCCGCCGAGATGTTGGCGTCGACGGGCCAGGAGGAGAGCGGCCTCGACCAGCTGGCGCGCGTGGGCTTCAGCACCCTGGGACTGCAGACCTACCTGACCGCCGGCCCCAAGGAATCCCGGGCGTGGACGATCCACCAGGGCTGGACGGCTCCGCAGGCGGCCGGGGTCATCCACACGGACTTCCAGAAGGGCTTCATCAAGGCGGAGATCATCTCCTTCGACGACCTTGTCGACGCCGGATCGGTCGCCGAGGCCCGCGCCAAGGGCAAGGCCCGCATGGAGGGCAAGGACTACGTCATGCAGGACGGCGACGTGGTGGAGTTCCGGTTTAACGTCTAGCGTTATTGACGCAACGCGTTATAGCATGATTGCGTGATCAGGTCGTTCGGCGACAAGGACACCGAACGATTGTGGCGTCGTGAACGCGTCCCGTCGATCGATCCTCGGGTTCATCGGGTGGCACTGCGCAAGCTTCGCCAGGTAGGAGCTGCGGAGGCGCTCAACGAGCTCCGCGTGCCACCAGGGAACCGGCTCGAAGCGCTGAAAGGCGATCGGTCCGGGTAATACGGCATCAGAATCAATGACCAGGGGCGGATTTGTTTCGTATGGACGGACGCTGGGCCAGAGGAGGTGGAGATCGTTGACTATCACTGACACGAGCGACAAGCTCGCTCCCATCCACCCCGGTGAAGTGCTCATGGAGGACTTCATCGAGGGCTTCGGCATCACGCAGAACAAGCTGGCGGTGTCAATCGGTGTGCCGCCGCGACGTATCAACGAGATTGTGCATGGCAAGCGGGCCATCACAGCGGACACTGCCCTGCGCCTCGCGAAGTATTTCGACACGTCGGCGCAGTTCTGGCTCAACCTGCAGACGCGCTACGACCTCGACTTGGCCGAGGATCGCGTGGCGGACCAGATCGCCGCCATCGCGCCGCTAAAGGTTGCATGAGTCGTTCGCATGGGAACGCGGCCGGCGCTCGTGTCGCTCATCGACCAATCTCGTGCCGTTCTATGCCGCGCCGACGCTCCGGCCACGGGCCGAACATTATCATTCTGAGGCAGGAAAACGTGGATGACGAAGAGTTCTACACGCCGCATGAACCTCCGCCTTAGCGGCGAGGCACGGCCCTGGTGTTCGTCTGGGTGGTGTGCGTCGCACTGTTCGTGCTTGGCCTTGTCCTGGTCACAGGTGATTGGCCCAAATTTGAGCGCGCGCCGCACGATCCGTCGCGGATCCTAGGCTGGTTCTGCCTTGTCTACCCGCTGGTTCTTGCCGCTCATAGAAGTCATCGGCCCAGCTCACTGTCTCGATTGACCCGGTCTCGATAGACGACCGCCGCGGTCGAGCGGTCAGCATGCCGACATCGCGGCGACGATGCCGGCGGCCGACCCGTGCCACGGCGCGCCGTGTCCGGGGAGAACCCAGGATGCCGGAACCTCTGCAAGCCGATTGAGCGAGGCGCGTGCCACCTCCGGCTCGTCGGTGAAGGGAGCCGGTTGCGGGCCTTCGTGGCCGGTGAGCACGTGTCGGGTGGTGAGTGCGTCGCCCACGAAGACGGCATCCGCCGCCGGGACGTGCACGGCGATGCTGCCGGGCGAGTGCCCCGGCATGCCGATGATGGCCGGGCGGCCCGGCAAATCGAGAACATCGCCGTCAGCGACCTCGACGACGTCCTGCACATGGTGAGTTCGCAGCGCATTCTTGCGCAGCCCGTAGGCGAAGAAGCCGAGCGTGGGCGCGAGCCGCGCTGGTCCCATCGGCGTCTTCGGCTTCTCCCCGGTGCGCACGCGATGGGCGTCGGCGGAATGGATGAAGACGGGCACGCCCGCCTCGTGGCGCAGGCGCTCAGCGAAGCCGATGTGGTCGCTGTCGCCGTGGGTGAGGACGAGCCCGCGGATGTCGGAGAGCGGCCGCCCGAGCGCATCCAGCTCTCGACGTAAGTCGCCCCAGTGGCCCGGCAGGCCGGCGTCGATCAGCGTGATCCCCTCGGGGAGGTCGACGAGATACGAGGCGACGATGTCATTGCCCAGGCGGTGCAGGTGCGGCGCGAGCCTCATGTCGATTCCTTTCGATTGGCATGGCTACGATACGTAGCTATCATAGCTAATGTCAATAGCGAGGAGATTCGGATGCCGACACCGATACGCACCACCAATGAGGAGATCATCACAGCCGCCCAGGACATCCTCGAATCCGGGGGACCGGCGGGGCTCACCATGCAGGCGGTGGCCGCGCGGGTCGGTGTTCGCGCCCCCTCGCTGTACAAGCGGTTCCAGGATCGGGAGGCCTTGCTCGCCGCTGTCACCGTTGCGTCGATCGAAGCGCTCACCGAGCGCCTCGACGCGGCCGCACCTGACCTGGCACGTCTGGCCGAGGCCTATCGGGGGTTCGCTCACAGCCGGCCGCAGGCCTTCCGGCTGATCTTCACGACATCCGCTCCTGAGGAGGTGTTGCAGCGCTCAGCCGAGCCCGTCATCCGCGCCGCCGCCGCTCTGGTCGGCGACGCGCACGCACTGGATGCCGCCCGGCTGCTCACCGCCTGGGCCACCGGATTCGTGCAGATGGAGCTTGCCGGGGCCTTCCGTCTCGGCGGGGATGTCGAGCACGCCTTCGATTACGGCCTGCAACGCCTGGTCGTCGCGCTAGGAGCCTGATGGTGTCGGCCAGGTGGGCGGCAGCGAATGGATACGGTGCACGTCGCCACCGGGTCTGCGTGGGCAGTGCGCTAGCGTGGAGCGCATCGCCACGGATCACAGGGGGCCGCATGTCGTACATCGTCGACTTCGAGAACGTATCGTCCGTCGGCCTCGAATCGTCACCGGTCGCCCCGGCGCTCGCCGGTCTGCGCGCGAACGAGGCACGCTACTTCAGGAACAAGTACGACCACGTCTTCACGGTGAGCCCGGCCGACGAGGTTCCGGAAGTGGTCGAGTGGGTGAGCCGGATTCTCGAGGACGAGCGCGACATCGTCATCGGATCCCCGCCGCTTGAGGCGACGACGTTCGCGGCTGGCGGCATCCGATTCGCCTACGTGTTCTACGAGTCGGGGCTGTCGATCAATGTGATGTACACGATCGAGGACGGGCAGAAGCGAGCCGTCGGGTTCAAACTCGCCGAAGGCATGGAGGTGCCCGAGGAACTGGCGTCGCGCTTCAAATTCGCGCGCCAAAAGTCGAAGCTCGCCGGTGAGATCCGCGGTTCCTTCTTCGTGATCAAGGGCGAGTACCAAAGTCCATCGGGGGAGTGACGGCTGTCGGTGGCCGCTGCTACCGTTCCCTCATGAATCGACGAGACCTCTTTCTCATGTCCGACGCTGCACTTCGCGATGTGATCGACATGATCGACCGCGATCAGCTGTCGCTTCCGGCGCCGGCCGAGTGGTCGCGAAAGCCTGACCCCACGCTCCGTGACATCCTCGGCTACCACGCCTACGACGAGGCCTGGGTTCCCGACGTTCTCGCCGGCCGCACGGCCGAGGAGGTCGGCAGCCGGTACGACGGTGACCTGCTCGGCGACGATCCCATTGCCAGCTACGACGCGATCAACGACGCCGCGACGGATGCCGTGAACCGAGACCTGGACTACGACAAGATCGTGCACCTCAGCTACGGGGACTTTCCCCTCGGCGACTACCTCGTGCACACCAGCATCTATCGGGCGTTTCAGGCCTGGTCGATCGGGCACTTCCTCGGACTCGACTACTCGCTGCCTGAGGCATTGGTCGACGGATTATGGGAGCACATCGGGCCGCAGATCGATGACTTCCGGGCGATGGGGGTCTTTCCGCCGGAGGTCCAGGCGCCTGAGGGCGCCGATAGCGAGACACGACTGCTCGCGAAGGCCGGGTACTGGGTGCCGTGATTCCGAGCCGGATGAGGGTTCCCCCCCACCCGACCGGATGATGAAATCCATGGGGCATTGGGTTGGCGTGATCCGCCAGGTCGCATGGCGTTCCGCCTGCCGTGACAGGACACTCACCCGATCATGTAGACCAGGCCACGTCCGTCCTCGGCCAGCCGCGCGGTGTATTCCCGTGCGCTCGAGAGATATTGCGCGACGTATGCCACCTTTCTGTCGGAGGGCTCGTTGAACATATCGATGCCCGTCAGCCGCGCACTGATAGTGGCGTCATCGAATTGGGCCAAGTCCGTGGCGACACGATCGACTTCGTCTGGGCTCAGCGCCCGCTGGTAGGAGATCCACCCTGTCCGTGTATGAGTCACCTGCCCCACGACGAGATGGAACGCGGGCCGTGGGAGCTCGCCGGGCAGTGGGCTGAAGAGCGTCTGCAAATATGACCAGCACTTATCCAGGTAGAGCACCTCGGAGCGGAGATCCTGAGGACCCCATGCATCCATAAGCGGATCCTGCGAGAGGAACAGACTGGGGGTGGCGAGCGCGCGTGGATATTCGTCCCGGGTGATCGGATATGCGCAGTAGCGGATTCCCATGGCATCAGGTTGCTCGC
The DNA here is from genome assembly GCF_003716325.1 of Cryobacterium tepidiphilum. GTDB lineage: Bacteria > Actinomycetota > Actinomycetes > Actinomycetales > Microbacteriaceae > Cryobacterium > Cryobacterium tepidiphilum. The sequence continues at coordinate 88,185 of NZ_RDSR01000007.1, forward strand.
TGGCGCTCCTGTAGAAAGCCAGCCTGCCTCGGTTTGTGTACAAGTCCGACGCAAACAAGCCTGGTGAGGACGGAACTGCGCTGGCGGTGCCACTCAGCGGGTAGCGTTCTTGCCCGCCCACGGGTCGTAATCGACCTCGAGCTCCGCCTGCGAAGGCCGCTCGTTCTCCGGCACGTGCTGCAGGTTCACCCGGATGCGATACCAGAGCGAGCTGGAGCCGCGCATCCCGTCGACCAGCACGTCGGCAGGTTCAAGGAGCGGCACCACGTCGGGGTGCTTGGACTTCCACCGGTCCAGGCCTTCAAGCGCCTCGGGCTTGGTCTTCGCGCGGGCGACCTCGATCAGCGGTATCAGCGACGCCCGCCGGCCGGATGCCCCGGCAGACTTCGGCGGCTTCTCGGCGGGGCCGAGCTCGTCTGCCAGGGCGAGCAGCGAGTCGAGGCTGCCCGCAGCCGCATCGATTCCGGCAGCCGGGTCGCCGCGTTCCATGAACCGGCCCGGAACCGTGAGGACGGTGAACTGATCGGGCCGGCACGTCGGCACCTCGTCCCAGTCCAGCGGGGTCGAGACGCGCGCGTCGGGCAGGGATCGCACCGAGTAGGCGGATGCCACGGTCCGGTCTTTCGCATTCTGGTTGAAGTCGACGAACACGCTTTCACCCCGCTCCTCCTTCCACCATTTCGCGGTGGCGAGGCCCGGCGCACGTCGCTCGACCTCCCGCGCCAGCGTCTCGGCGGCCAGCCGCACCTGGCGGTAGTCCCAGCGCGGCTGGATCCGCGCAGAGATGTGGATGCCACGCGATCCCGACGTCTTCGGCCAGCCGACGAGCCCGTGGGCGGTGAGCACGTCGCGGGCCACCATCGCCACGTCGACGATCTGCCGCCAGTCGACCCCGGGCATGGGATCAAGATCCACCCGCAGCTCGTCCGGGTGGTCGAGATCCTCGGCGCGGACCGGGTGCGGATTCAGGTCGATGCACCCGAGGTTCACGATCCACGCCAGCGCCGCCGCATCCCGCACCACCACCTCCTCGGCGGAGTTGCCCGACGCGTACTGCAGCGTCACGGTCTCGATCCAGTCGGGTCGCTTCTCCGGCGCGCGCTTCTGAAAGAACGCCTCCTGCCCGATGCCCTTGACGAAACGCTTCAGCACCATCGGTCGACCCGCGGCGCCGCGGAGCGCGCCATCAGCGACGGCCAGGTAATACCGCACCAGGTCAAGCTTCGTGAGCCCCGGCTCGGGGAAGACCACCTTGTCGGGATGCGAGATGCTCACCTCGCGGCCGCCGATGTCCAGCACCTCGGCCTTGCTCGTCGTCGGGCTCACGCCCTCACCATAGTCCGCTCCTGCGTTCGGCACAGCGACGCCTCGAAGGCTGATCCGGCACCTGCCTGGGGCTCTGGCGCGGATGCTGCTCGGGTTGCTACTGTCGAGCGCACGACGGACGGCATGAACGGACCGAGCCCATTCCGGACCGGTTCAGGCGAGCGGAGGGCACGATGGCGCGGTTGGTGTATTCGACGATCACGTCGCTCGATGGCTACGTGGCAGATGAAAGCGGCGACTTCTCCTGGGCAGCACCCGACGAGGAGGTGCATGCCTTCGTCAACGACACGCAGCGCCGCATCGGCACGTTCCTCTGCGGGCGCAAGCTGTACGAGGTGATGGCCTGGTGGGATACCGTGCCGCTGGAAGGTGAGCCACCCGTCATGTGGGACTACGCCGGCATCTGGCGGGATGCCGACAAAGTCGTCTACTCCAGAACGTTGGAGTCCGTGCCGGACCCGAGAACCAGAATCGAGCACGACTTCGATGCGGACGCGGTGCGCGCGATGAAGGATTCGTCGAGCAGGGACATCAGCGTGGGCGGTCCGGACCTGGCGGGCCAGGCGCTCGCGAGCGGACTCGTGGACGAGGTGGAGGTCTTCGCCGTGCCCTGGCTGATCGGTGGCGGCACCCCGGCCTATCCCCGCGGCATCCGCGTGGCGCTGGACCTGCTCGAGGAGCGGCGCTTCACGAGCGGCGTCGCCTACCTCCGTTACAACGTGAAGGGCTGAAGCGCTGTCGTTCCACCCCCCAATCTGTCAACAAGTATTGACAGATTGGCGTTCGTCAACGTAGGTTGACGTCATGATCAGCACGGTGAATGCCAGGGAGCCGGAGCCCACGGGCGCCGACCATCTCAAAGCACTTCGCGGAGTCGCCGACGCGAGGCGACAGCTGGACGAGCGTGAGTATTTCCACGTCATGCAGGCTCGTGCCGCCCGAGTCAGCTGGGAAGGGATTGCGGCGGCCCTGGGCGTGTCGAGGCAGGCGGTGCATCGCCGCTTCCGGGGCCGGGCCGCGGGCGACGCCGCCTTGTCCAGGAAGCCCTGATCCCTGCCGGGTGAGCGCCTGAGCCGGTCAGCCGACGACAGCGAGGCGCGCGCAGGCGAACTCGCCGTTCTTGGCCAGCTCCTCCAGGCGGAACTCGATGCGGCGGGGGAGCAGCGGGGCACCGGAGCCGAGTGTCACCGGCGCGTACTGCACCCAGACCTCGTCGAGACAGCCGGCATCCGCGAACTGACCCACCAGGTCGCCGCCCCCGACGAGCCAGATGTTCTGCTCATCCGCCGCTTCGGCCATCTCGGCGTGCACCGCCGCTGGGTCGGCGGACGTGAAGCGGATGTCCCCGTCACGGCCAAGCAGGTCGCGGTGCGTGAAAACCCAGCACGGCATCGCGTACGGCCAGCGGCCGTCGTCGTGGTCGAGGAGCCACTGGTAGGTCGTTGCGCCCATGGCGAGGGCACCGACGGATGCGATGAAGGCGTCATATCCCATCGGGCCAGACGCATCGACATCGCGGGTGAGCAGCCAGGACAGCGAGTTGTCGGGGTCGGCGATGAAGCCGTCGAGCGAGCTCGCCGCGTAGTAGATGGTGGCCATGCCCGTCGACGCTACTGGTCCTCGCCGATCGCGTGGATGCTCTCGATCTCGTCCCGCAGCACATCGCCCTCCGCGTCCGCGGGAGGCGTCGGGGCAGGCGCCGCGGCATCCGTTGTCGGCGTCTGCGTCGTCGACGTCTCCGTCGTCGGCGTCTCCGTTGTCGGCGTCTGGGCGCCGGTCTCAGGGCTGTTCGGGTCCGTGTCATTCATGGTTGTTCCCCTTCTGCGCTGGTGGCTCCCAGCCTCGCAGATCGCCGGGAGAGCCGCCAGAGGTCCCTCGACCCGACGACGGTGCCAACCTAGGCTGGTCGCATGAGCCGCAAGAAGGGGCACAGCGACGCCCGGCTCAATGCCGCCCGCTACCGGGTCGACCGATTGTCGCCGGCCGATGACGCAGCGAACGAGCCCCCAGCTCAGGATGACGCCACGGGGCAGCCGACCATGACCGAACGCGCCCAGTACGTCGAGGTGCTCATCCAGCAGGCGATCCGGCGCGGGGAGTTCGACGACCTGCCGGGCGCCGGCAAGCCCCTCAGCGGCCTGCAGCAGAGCTACGACCCCGACTGGTGGATCCGGCAGAAGATCGAACGCGAGAAGATCACCGGCCTCGGACCGCCCGCCCTCACGCTGCGCACCGAGGACGCCGCGCTCGACGCCCGTCTCGACGAGGCCGGTTCGGAGACCGCCGTGCGCGGGATCCTCGAGGATTTCAACCAGCGCGTCATCGAAGCCCGGCGACAGCTGCTGGGCGGCCCACCCGTCATCACGCCGACCCGCGACGTGGAGGAGGAACTCGCCCGGTGGCGGGAGCGCCGGGCGGCCCGTCAGCGTGAGCGGGACGAGCAGCGGCAGCGGGAGCAGGCGGCGTACGACGCCATGAGCTGGCGTGAACGTCGTCGTGCAAAGCGCGGTCGCTGACATCGGCGTGCTGCCGGGGGCATTGCACGCGGGAGCGACCCGGTCGAGACTCGGGAGGGAGCGGCCGGCAGGTGCGCTCAAGAAGCACAGACCGGACGACGACCGAAGGAGGAGCGATGGCGGAGCAGGGCGAACGCGATGACCGCGGCAGGGGTTCCGAGAACGAGGACCGGGGCCACGAGAACAAGAGTGCGGCCTCCCAGGAGGGCGCCGACACGGCGAAGACGGGCACGGGGGGCAAGGGCGGCGACCACATCGACACCGACGGCGGCAACCCCGACGAGCAGCTCCACAAGTAGGGCGGGCACATGACCACCGACGCTCGGGACGACTTGGTCGTCGCACGCATCCGTCAGGCCATTGCGGATGCCGTGGCCCGGCTGGTCGGCGAGGCTGTGCCCGACGAGGCGCTCGCCGCGTTCGTCCCGCCGCGGCGGGTGTTCCTGCTGCCGCGGAAGGCGGTCATGGTGCCGCTCGGCCGGGTCTGGCGACTCGGTGTCTTCCTCCTCGACCGCCAGGGCGTTCTGTACCAGGCGGGCACGACGACGCGGGCGGTGCCGCCCGGGCACCCCGGTCACACTGCGGCGTCGACCGAGAAGCGCCGTGTCTACCGCGCGGCGGCCCAGCGCGGCCCGTTCGCCGCGGGGGAGACGGTCAATTTCCACGCCCGCGTCATCGACCTCGACCCCGGGAGCCTGCGGATCGCCGACGGCCCGCTCTTCCTCAGCGAGGGAGGCGCCCTGGTGCGGTGGGGACCTCCGGGTGGGCACGAGACAGCGTGGCCGTTCGAGGCGTACCTGGCGGAACGGATCGAGTTCCTGCGGCACCCTCCCGAAGGGGCGTGACGGGCGTAGCGTGAAGAGCGGCAGTTGCCGACCACTGGAGAGGGGCGCGACCATGAGCGATCCGGGCATCGAACAGCCACCACTGGGTGTGCCGGGGGACCCGCACACCGACAACCCGTCCGAGCCGCCGCCCGGAGACCCGGGTCTTCGGAGCGACCCGGACCTCGGCGAGGACCCGGGGCTGGCCACCGACCCTGACGGCACACCCGTGGAGAATCCGTCGTCCTGACGATGTGGTGGGCTCTCTTCTGGGGAGGGGTCGCCGGCGGGGCGGTGTTCCTCGGCGCCCTCGCCGGCATCTACTGGCGGGTCTCGTCGAAAGTGATCGGCGCTGTGATGGCGTTCGGGGCCGGGGTGCTCATCAGCGCGCTCGCCTTCTCGCTCACACGGGAGGCCTTCGACAAGGGCGGCGTCCTCGCCGTGACTGTCGGGCTGGCGCTCGGCGCGCTTGCGTTCTTCGCCGGAGACACCATCCTCGACCGGCACGGAACCCGGCGTCGCACGCGGTCGTCGGTGCGTCTGCGCTCGAAGGGGAGCCCGCAGAAGAATGTCGAGGGCAGCGGGGGACTCGCCCTCGCGCTCGGGGCGATGCTCGACGGCGTCCCGGAGTCGGCGGCGATCGGCATCACCCTGCTCGGCGGCGGTTCGGTCGGACTGCCGATGGTCACCGCGGTCTTCCTCTCCAACATCCCCGAGGGCTGGTCGTCGTCGGCCGGCATGCGCAAGAGCGGCCGCTCCACCCGGTACATCCTGCTGCTGTGGCTGGCCGTCACCGTCGCCTCCGCGCTGTCGTCCCTGCTCGGCTACCTGTTGCTGGGCCTCGCGCCCGCGGCCGTTCAGGGCGCCGTGCAGGCCTTCGCGGCCGGCGCCATCATCACCATGCTGGCCGACACGATGATGCCGGAGGCCTTCGAGCGGGGCGGACCGAGGGTGGGACTCCTCACCGCCCTCGGCTTCACGCTGTCATTTCTCCTGAGCCAGGTGTGACCGGCGCACCGACGCCAGGTCGGTGACCCGGGCAACCGTTCGCCCGGCGGCCGAGCCAGCGGATGCGACGTGCCCGGCCAGGTGGCCGAGGACGGCGTCCAGGCTGGCGAACCGCCCGAACTCGATCGGGTCGCCGAACCGCATCAGTTCGTAGCCGTTGCCGACCTTCTCGACGAAGGCGACGAGCGAGCGGGCGTCGTCGAGCGCGACGTGCCGGTTGGTGACGCGCCACTCGGTGGGCGACAGCGCCGCCAGCTCGAGGTCGTCGTCGACGATGCCATGTGATTGCGCCATTGCAGTCATTCGGGCTCCTATGCTCGGGTGGACACCCGGTCAGGGTCCGCCAGTCCCGAGGCTAAGAGGTGCTCCCGCTCCGGGTAAGGCGGTTGACGATCAGGTGGAAACCGAATATACGTCGCCGGCGGCCCGATGTCGAACCGAAGTCGAGCAAGTGTCGGATTGTGACCGGCGTGACCGCCTCAGGGCAGGTCGAAATCGTCGATGACGGTGCCCTCGCGATCCGACGCCACTTGCGGCCGTGGGTCCTCGAGGGCCTTGGTCTGGCGCAGCATCCACGCCACGAGCGCGTCGTCCACGAGCTCGTCGGCGTCGGAGTGCTCGGGAATCGCCACCATCTGGCTCGCGGGCCCCAGGAGCACGCTGGCGAGGTCCACTGTGCCGTCCGGGTACCGCACGGGGATGTCGACCGTCGCCGCCGTTTCGCGGCGGGCAAGCGCGCCCGCATAGAGCACGAGAGCATCGGCAATGGCGTCGCCCGTGAGGACCGTCTCCCCGGCGTAGTGAATGGCCTTCATGCACCCCATTGTTGTCCGGTGTGCCCGATCCCGCATGGGGCTTGCGAATCCGCGTGAACGTGCATCCCCTGCCTGTGGCTATTTCTTGGGGGAGGCCCGCTGCTCCTCCACGAGCTCCTTGGTGCGAACGAGCCGCAGCGCCGTCACGAGCGCCAGGCCGCCCACGATGTTGAACAGGAGGGTGTACCCGAACCAGCCCAGCCATTGCAGGTAGCTGATATCGGCGCCGGACTGGATCGCACCGAAGATTAGCAGCGAGTCGAGGATCGAGTGGAACAAGCCGAGGCCGGCCAGTAGGAAGCCGGCGATCACCGTGGCGACGATCTTCGCCACATCCGACGTTGTGCCCTGCTGCATCCCCGTCATGAGCGTGATGGTGCTGCCACCGAGCAGCGCGAGCGCGATCGCCGGCAGGGAGATCGGCACGTCGACATACTGGTGGGCGGCCTCGACCAGGGTCGGTGCCCACTGCGGGAAGGCGGTCGTGATGATCCACATGATGAGCCAGCCGCCGGCGAGATTGCCGACCAGCGTGACGCCCCAGAGCTTGACGAGCTGCAGCAGGGTGCCTTGCCGGGCGACGAGGGCGGCCACCGGCATCAGGAAGTTCTCGGTGAACAGTTCACTCTGGCCCAGCAGCAGCGCGACGAGGCCGACGCTGAACGCGAGGCCGGCCAGAAGGTGCTCGCCGGTCTCGTGCAGCACAGCCAGGTAGGCCATGACCCCGAGCCCGATGTCGAGCCCGCCGAAGAATCCGGTCAGCGCGATGTGGCGGAAGGCCCGATGCAGCCGTTCCGCGCCCCGCTCAATGGTGCCGTCGAAGGTCTCCTGGAGCTCCTGCTCGATCGGGGCGTCGTTGTCGCCCAGCTCCCTGCGCCGCTTCTCGCTCACGCTGCCACCTCCTGTCGCCGACGCTACCGCCACCGGGCCCGTGAGGCAGTAGGCTGGGCCTGCGCCACCACAACTTGATATCGGGCCACATAGGCCGATGCGGGAGAGCCGGTCACCGTCAGGCGGATCGGCACCGAAGGAGCAATCCTCCCCGACAATCTCTCAGGTACGCGTACCGCATCGGACTGGCCGCTCTGAAAAGCAGCTGCGCTCGCCGCAGCTCGCCCACGGTGAAAGTCGCCTCCGCACCGAGGTGACGAAGCTCTCAGGCTGAGATGACAGAGGGGGAGTCCATCCTGGCTCGATCGAGCCCGGAGACTCTCACCCGGCATCCGCCGGCGACCACCGGAGAACCCATGACCTCGGCAGCCGACACTCCCGCTCCCCGTCTCTCCCCGCTGCACGACCGCCACGAGGCGGCCGGCGCCCTGTTCACGGATTTCGCGGGCTGGAACATGCCCGTGCGCTACTCCAGCGACCTCGCCGAACACCACGCCGTGCGCACGGCGGCGGGTCTCTTCGATCTGTCGCACATGGCCGAGATCAGGGTCTCCGGCCCCGACGCGCCGGCCTTCCTCGACTATGCACTTGCGGGCATGCTCTCGGCCGTTCAGCTCGGCCAGGCCAAGTACAGCCTGCTGCTGAACGAGGCCGGCGGCATCATCGACGATGTGGTGGTCTACCGGCTGCACGACAATGACTACCTCGTGGTCGCGAACGCGGGCAATCGCGCCGCGGCGGTCAGTGCGCTGCAGGAGCGCGCCGCCCGGTTCGACGCCGCCGTCACCGACACGAGCGACGACATCGCCCTGGTGGCCGTGCAGGGTCCGGCGTCGCGTGCCGTTCTCGAGGCGACACCGGGCCTGACCGGAGCCGACCTCGGCGACCTCCGGTACTACCGGTCGACCACAGCCCGCTTCCAGGGCGACCCCGTGCTCATCGCCCGCACCGGGTACACCGGCGAAGACGGCTTCGAGCTCTACATCGCAGCGGATGCCGCCGCCGGCCTGTGGGACAGCCTCCTGTCCGCCGGGCAGGCCTCCGGCCTCGTGCCCGCGGGCCTGGCCAGCCGCGACACCCTGCGACTCGAAGCCGGCATGCCGCTGTACGGCCACGAGCTCTCCGCGACCACGTTCCCTGCCCAGGCGGGACTCGGCCGCGTGGTCAACCTCGCGAAGCCCACCGACTTCGTCGGCCGCGCCGCCAGCGAGGAGGGACCGGCCGCCGACGCACCGGTGCTGGTCGGGCTCGTGGCCGAGGGCCGGCGTGCGGGGCGCGCCGGCTACGCCGTGCGGGACGACGCCGCCAGCACGGGCGGGACGGCCGCGGAACCGGTGGGCGTCGTCACGAGCGGCGCGCTGTCGCCGACCCTGGGGCACCCGGTCATGATGGCCTACGTCGCGCCGCACCGGGCCGCCCCCGGCACGCGAGTGGCCATCGACGTGCGCGGCACCCTCATTCCCGCCGAGGTCACCCGGCTCCCGTTCTACACCCGCCAGAAATAGCACCCCCCAAGCCAGCCAGAGAAGAGGACACCATGACCGATCAGGAATCACTCCAGTACACCGCCGAGCATGAATGGGTGCGGGTCGACGGCGACACCGCCACGATCGGCATCACCGCCTACGCCGCCGAGAAGCTCGGCGACGTCGTCTTCGTCGACCTGCCGGCAGCGGGCACCGATGTGACGGCCGGCACCGTCATCGGCGAGATCGAGTCGACGAAATCCGTCGGAGAGATCTTCGCGCCCGTCGACGGCAGGGTCGTCGAGACCAACGATGGCGTCGTCGCATCGCCGGAACTGGTCAACAGCGACCCGTTCGGCGCCGGCTGGCTGGTGCGCGTGTCGTTCACGAGCCTGCCCACGTTGCTCAGCCACAGCGAGTACGCGGCGCTCACCGCCGAATAGCACCGCCGACTTTCGCCACCGAAGAGCAGGAACAACAGCCACTGATGGGTTCTCCGCACATGTCACCGTCGTTCACCACCCGCCACATCGGCACGGATGCCGCGGCCCAGTCCCGCATGCTCGCCGCGGTCGGCTACGCCTCGGTCACCGATCTCGTGAACGCCGCCGTTCCGCCGGCGATCCACGCCAACCGGTTCGACCCGGCAGGATCGCTTCCCGACCCGCTGAGCGAACGGGAGACCATCCGCGAGCTGCGGGCGCTGGCGGCGAAGAACCGCGTGGCACGCTCCATGATCGGTCTCGGCTACTACGACACCATCACGCCGGCCGTCATCAAGCGCAACGTGCTCGAGAACCCGAGCTGGTACACGGCGTACACCCCCTACCAGCCCGAGATCTCCCAGGGCCGGCTCGAGGCGCTGCTGAACTTCCAGACCATGGTCGCCGACCTCACCGGGCTCGCCACGGCCAACGCGTCGATGCTCGACGAGGCGACCGCCGTCGCCGAGGCGATGCTCCTGGCCCGCCGCGCCTCCAAGGGCGCGTCGCGCCGCTTCCTCGTCGACACCGACGTGCTGCCGCAGACCCGACTGGTCCTCGCCGGCCGCGCCGAGGCGCTCGGCATCGAGCTCGTCGACGTCGACCTGGCGGCGGCGGGCGACGGCGCCGGACTGGGCGAATACTTCGGCCTGGTGGTGCAGTACCCCGGCGCGTCAGGGCGGGTGTGGGACCCGTCGGCGCTCTTCGCCTCCGCGCACGCGCAGGGGGCGCTCGCGGTCGCCGCCGCCGACCTGCTCGCCCTCACCATGATCACCGCACCGGGTGTGCTCGGTGCCGACGTGGCCGTCGGCACCAGCCAGCGCTTCGGGGTGCCCATGGGCTTCGGCGGCCCGCACGCCGGGTACCTCGCCGTGCGGGCGGGGCTCGAGCGGCAGCTCCCCGGCCGCCTCGTCGGGGTGAGCGTGGACGCGGCCGGCCACCCCGCCTACCGGCTGGCACTCCAGGTGCGCGAGCAGCACATCCGTCGCGACAAGGCCACCTCGAACATCTGCACGGCGCAGGTGCTGCTGGCCGTCATGGCGGCCATGTACGCCGTCTACCACGGCCCCGACGGACTGCGCGCGATCGCCGAACAGGTGAACCGGCGTGCCCGCCAGATCGCGGCGGGCCTCCGGTCGTCGGGCATCGAGCTCGTGCACGACGACTTCTTCGACACGCTCCTCGCACGCGTTCCCGGGCGGGCGGCATCCGTTGTCCATCAGGCCCGCGAGCGCGGCGTCAACCTGCGACTCGCGGGCGCCGACCTCGTGGGCATCGCGGTCGACGAGACCACGGATGCCGCGGACGTCGCCGCGGTCACGGCCGCATTCGGTGCGGCGCCCGCGGCCGGCACGGAACCGACGGCGTCGCTGCCGGAGGGGCTGCGCCGCGCTGTGGACTACCTCGGCCACCCGGTCTTCAACACCCACCGCTCCGAGACGAGCATGATGCGCTACCTCAAGCGGCTCGCCGACGAGGACTACGCGCTCGACCGGGGCATGATCCCGCTCGGGTCGTGCACCATGAAGCTCAACGCCGCCACCGAGATGGAGGCCATCACCTGGCCCGAGTTCGCAGGCATCCACCCGTTCGCGCCGCGCGCCGACGTGCAGGGCTACCTCGAGCTCGTCGGCCAGCTGGAGAGCTGGCTCGGGCAGCTGACCGGGTACGACTCGGTGTCGCTGCAGCCGAACGCGGGCAGCCAGGGGGAGCTCGCGGGCCTCAACGCGATCGCCGGGTACCACCGCTCCCGGGGCGATGACGCCCGCACCGTCTGCCTGATCCCGTCGAGCGCGCACGGCACCAACGCGGCATCCGCTGTGCTGGCCGGCATGCGCGTCGTCGTGGTCGCCTGCGACGACCTCGGCAACGTCGATCTGGACGACCTGCGCGCGAAGGTCGCGGAGAACGCCGAGCGCCTCGCGGCGCTCATGATCACCTACCCCTCGACGCACGGGGTGTACGAGCACGAGGTGACCGCGATCTGCCAGGCGGTGCACAACGCCGGCGGACAGGTCTACATAGACGGCGCCAACCTCAACGCGCTGCTCGGCTTCGCCCGGTTCGGCGACTTCGGCGGCGACGTGTCGCACCTCAACTTGCACAAGACGTTCTGCATCCCCCACGGCGGCGGGGGACCCGGCGTCGGGCCGGTCGCGGCGAAGGCGCACCTGGCGCCGTTCCTGCCGGGCCACGCGATGGCGCAGGACGACGGGCATCCGCTGGCCGGGGGAGGCAGCGTCGTGCATGGCGGCGCGCCGGTGTCGGCCGCGCCATACGGCAGCCCCGGCATCCTGCCGATCTCGTGGGCGTATGTGCGCCTCATGGGCGCCGACGGGCTGCGGGAGGCGACGGGCGCTGCGGTGCTGGCCGCCAACTACGTGGCCGCCGAGCTGCAGAACGACTTCCCGGTGCTGTACGCGGGCGACAACGGCCTCGTCGCGCACGAGTGCATCCTCGACCTGCGACCGCTGACCGCCGAGACCGGCGTCACCGTCGACGACGTGGCCAAGCGCCTCATCGACTACGGTTTCCACGCGCCCACCATGAGCTTCCCGGTGCCCGGCACGCTGATGGTCGAGCCCACCGAGAGCGAGGACCTCGCCGAGATCGACCGGTTCATCGCCGCGATGAAGGCGATCAAGGCCGAAGCGGATGCCGTCGGCGCCGGCCGGTGGCCGCGGGAGGACAATCCGCTGCGGAACGCGCCGCACACCGCGGAGTCCGTCATCGACGGCGCGTGGGAGCATCCGTACGACCGCACCCTCGCCGTGTACCCGGTGCCCGGCCTGGTTCGCGGCAAATACTGGCCGCCGGTGCGCCGCATCGACCAGGCCTGGGGCGACCGCAACCTGTTCTGCGCCTGCCCACCGCCCGAGGCCTTCGCCTAGCCCGCGCTCTCGTCGCCCTCGCGCGCGCCGCGCGACCCGTCGCGCGCCGCCTCGCGTGAGGGGTCGGCTTTTCCTAGTGCAACGGCGTCGACACTAGGACATCTTGGCCCCTCACGCGGAGGTGCTGGGGCGAGGGGAGGCAGTCGGGAGTCAGGAGGCGGGGGCGAAGAGGGCCGGCCACCAGGCGAGGGCCAGCGGATACCCGACGAACGAGATGATGTCGAGCATCCAGTGCGTGACGACGAGCGGCACCGTGCGTCCCCAGCGCGCGTAGCACCAGCCGAACACGACGCCCATCGCCACATTGCCCACAAACGGCCCGATGCCCTGGTAGAGGTGGTAACTGCCGCGCAGCACCGCCGACGCCACGATGATCCGCCACTTCGGCCAGCCGAGCTCGGCGAGCCGGGTGAACAGGTAGCCGACGACGATGAGCTCCTCGGTGAGCGCCGCGCGCAGCGCCGAGAGGATGAGGACCGGGATCGACCACCAGTATTCGGGCAGGGGAGCGGCCACCACGGCAACGGTGAGGCCGAGGGCGCGCCCGGCGAGATAGAGGCCGATGCCGGGGATTCCGATCAGCAGCAGCAGGCCGCCGGCGGTGGCAAGGTCCTTACCCGGCCGCGACGCGTCGAAGCCGAGCCGCCGGAACGCGTTGCGGCCCGGCAACCAGAGCAGGTACAGCACGAGCAGCACCGGTGCCAGGTCGAAGACGACGCCGAGAAGCTGGTAGGTGAGGTCGAGCCACTCGCGGGGCGACTGCGACGGGTTCAGCGTCGCGGACTGCTTCGCGAGCGGCGTCTCGGCGGTGAGCCGAGCGATGATCGCAACGACCGAATAGACGGCGGATGCGCCGAGCGAGAGCCCGAGGACGATGCCGATCTCCCACCAGGCCCGGCTTCGACGGCCGATGCCGCTAGGAAGGGTGGACGCTTCTACGCTCATCGATCCATCATCTCACGCTGAGAAATCGTCATATTCCGGCCTCGGACGCAGGATTTGTGCGCAGACGCGCGAAATCGACCGAATTTCATTAACAACCTGTAACGATTCCCACCATCGAGTTTGGAGTGAGGGGAAGCGCAGTTTAGAGTCGTGGCATCTGGCGTTGCCCGGCCAAAAGCCGTGCTTCCCGCCCACTTTGCACAGGAGGAACATTGAGAATCAAGAGACTTGGCGTCGCTGCCATTGCTCTCGCAGCGGCAAGCGCCCTGACGCTTTCCGGCTGCGCCAGCGGAGGCTCCAACGACACGGCCGCCACGACGAAGGCGGATTCGACCGCCATCATCACTGCGAACGGCTCCGAGCCGCAGAACCCGCTGATCCCGACCAACACCAACGAAACCGGTGGCGGCAAGATCCTGGACTCGATCTTCGCGGGTCTGGTCTACTACGACGAGAAGGGTGCCCCGCACAACGACGTCGCGGAGTCGATCACCACCGACGACAACATCACCTACACCGTCAAGATCAAGCCGGGCCAGAAGTTCACCAACGGTGAGCCCGTCACGGCGAACAGCTTCGTGGACGCCTGGAACTACGGCGCCCTGCTCAGCAACGCCCAGCTCAGCAGCTACTTCTTCGAGGACATCGAGGGCTTCAGCTACGACAAGGACAGCAAGCTGACCGGCCTGAAGGTCGTCGACGACAACACCTTCACCATCAAGCTCAAGTCCGCGCTTGCTGACTTCCCGCTGCGCCTCGGCTACTCGGCGTTCTACCCGCTGCCCGCGTCGGCGTTCGACGACATGAAGGCGTTCGGCGAGAACCCGGTCGGCAACGGCCCGTACAAGCTGGCCGGCGACGGTGCGTGGAAGCACAACGCCAAGATCGACCTCGTGGTCAACCCCGACTACGACGGCGGCCGCAAGGCCAAGAACGGCGGGCTCACGTTCGTCTTCTACGCCGACCAGGGTGCTGCGTACTCCGACCTGCTCGGTGGCAACCTCGACGTCCTCGACGCCCTTCCGGACAGCGCCTTCGGAACCTACAAGAGCGACCTGGGCGACCGCGCGGTGAACCAGCCGGCCGCGATCTTCCAGTCCTTCACGATCCCGTCGGACACCTCGAACTACTCGAACCCCGACGCGTTCAAGCACTTCGTGGGCGAAGAGGGCCAGCTCCGTCGCCAGGCCCTCTCCATGGCGATCAACCGCCCGGAGATCACCAAGGTGATCTTCCAGGACACCCGCACCCCCGCATCCGACTTCACCTCTCCCGTCATCGACGGCTGGAGCGACAGTCTCGAAGGCGCCGACGTGCTGAAGTTCAACCCGGACAAGGCGAAGGAGCTGTGGGCCCAGGCCGACAAGATCTCCCCGTGGTCGGGTTCCTTCAAGATCGCCTACAACGCCGACGGCGGCCACCAGGGCTGGGTCGACGCAGTGTGCAACAGCATCAAGAACGTGCTGAACATCGACGCCGCCGGAAAGCCGTACCCGACGTTCGCCGAGGCTCGTACGCTGATCACCGACCGCAAGATCGAGACCGCGTTCCGCACCGGATGGCAGGCCGACTACCCGGGTCTGTTCAACTTCCTCGGACCGCTCTACGCGACCAACGCGGGCTCCAACGACGGTGACTACTCGAACCCCGAGTTCGACGCGCTGCTGAAGAAGGGCTCCTCCGAGAGCGACCTGGACGCCGCCAACGCGGACTTCCAGAAGGCTCAGGAGATCCTGCTGAAGGACCTGCCGGCGATCCCGCTGTGGTACTCCAACGTGACCGGTGGCTACGGCGAGAAGGTGCAGGACGTGCACTTCGGCTGGAACTCCGTTCCGCTCTACTACGAGATCACCAAGAGCTAGTCTCCCGCTCTGACACGAAGGGGCGATGGCACAAGCGCCATCGCCCCTTCCTCATGCCAAGCCGTACATTCCGGCATCAGCATTCAGCCGAGGCAGTAACATGGTCTCCGCGCGGGCTGCCGCCATCGGCGGCGGTCGCCCGATAAGAGTTAGGTTCTTTCAACGCATGCTTATTAACCCCGATCGGCAGGCATAGCCGCCCCATGACCGGTTACATCTTCAGACGCATCCTTCAGGCGATTCCCGTCTTCCTGGGAACCACCTTCCTCATCTACTTCATGGTCTTCGCCATGCCGGGCGACCCGCTTCTCGCCCTGTTCGGTGACCGGACCCCCAACCCGGCCGTCCTCGCACAGCTGCGAGCCCAGTACCACCTGGACCAGCCGTTCATCGTGCAGTACCTCATCTACATGGGCGGCCTGCTTCGCGGCGACTTCGGCATCTCCTTCTCGGGAGAGCCCGTCACCGAGATCTTGGCCCGCACGTTCCCCGTGACGATCCGCCTGGCCATCATGGCGCTCATCTTCGAGACCATTCTCGGCATCGCGGTCGGCCTGATCTCGGGCCTGCGCAAGGGCAAGCTGTTCGACGCCAGCTCCCTCGTCGTGAGCCTGATCCTCATCTCGCTGCCGATCTTCGTTATCGCCTTCGTCGCCCAGTACGTCTTCGGCGTCTGGCTGGGGGTGGCACGCACCACGGTGAGCTCCACGGCACCGATACCGGAGCTGATCATGCCGGCACTCGTGCTGGCGAGCGTGGCCTTCGCCCAGATCGTCCGGCTCACCCGGGCCTCCGTGATCGAGACGACGACGCTGGACTTCGTGCGCACCGCCTACAGCAAGGGCCTCCGAACCCGACGCGTCGTGCCCGTGCACATCCTGCGCAACTCGCTCATCCCGGTGGTCACCTACCTCGGCACCGACTTCGGCGTGCTGCTGGTCGGCGCGACGATCACCGAGGGCATTTTCAACGTCCCCGGCGTGGGAAACGCGCTCTACCAGGCCATCATCCGTGGGGAGGGACCAACGGTGGTCTCCTTCGTCACCGTGATGGTGCTGATCTACCTCGTCGTCAATCTTCTGGTGGACCTGCTCTACGGTCTGCTCGACCCAAGGATCCGCTATGTCAAGTAACACCCATTACGTCGCCCCACTCGAGGAGACCCCTCTGGTCGGCGTCGACACCGTGAAGGTGTCCGAAGAGCGCAGCAACCTGTGGCTGGACGCCTGGCGGGACCTGCGCGGTCGGCCCCTGTTCTGGATCTCGGCCGCGGTCATCCTGCTGGTGGTCGCCGTCGCACTGTTCCCGAACCTCTTCACGAGCGTGCCGCCGAACCACGACTGCCACCTGGCCGACAGCAATGCGGGACCGGCGCCGGGGCATCCGCTCGGCTTCACGAAGCAGGGCTGCGACATCTATTCGCGCATCATCCACGGCACGTCCACGTCGCTGGCTGTTGGGTTCATCGTGATCGCGCTCACGACCGTGCTCGGCCTGCTGTTCGGAGCGTTCTCCGGCTTCTACGGCGGATGGATCGACTCGGTGCTCTCCCGCGTGGGCGACATCTTCTTCTCGATTCCCTACATCCTGGCCGCCGTCGTCATCATGACCGTGCTTGCGGAGTATCGAAGCGTGTGGAGCATCTCGCTGGCCATCGGCATCTTCGCGTGGCCATCGACGGCCCGCGTGCTCCGAGCCGAGATCTTCAGGGTGAAGAACGCCGACTTCGTGATGGCATCCACCGCGCTCGGGCTCTCGCGCTTCAAGATCCTGCTGAAGCACGTGCTCCCCAACTCCATCGCGCCGGTCATCGTCATCACGACGATCTCCCTGGCGGCCGCGATCGTCGCCGAGGCGAGCCTCTCGTTCCTCGGCGTCGGGCTCGGCGGCGACATCATGTCGTGGGGCAATGACATCAACCAGGCGCAGAGCGACCTGCGGATCGCCCCGCAGACGCTGATTCTGCCGTCCATCGCCCTGTCCGTGACCGTCTTCGCGTTCATCTCGCTCGGCGAGGTCGCCCGCGACGCACTCGACCCGAAGGCGAGGGCCCTCCGATGAGCCAGACGCTTACCGACCTCGACCGCCCCCTGCTGGAGATCAAGAACCTGCAGGTCGGTTTCCAGACCCAGCGTGGCCTGGTCCCCGCCGTCAACGGCATCGACATCACCCTCATGCCCGGCCAGACCCTCGCGATCGTGGGGGAGTCCGGCTCGGGCAAGTCCACCACGGCGCACGCCATCATCAATCTGCTGCCCGGTTCCGGCCGGATCACCGGCGGTGAGGTGCTCTTCGACGGGCAGGACCTCGCCAAGCTGACCGAGCACCAGATGCAGGACGTGCGTGGTCGCAACATCGGCTTCGTGCCGCAGGATCCGATGTCGAACCTCAACCCGGTCTGGAGCATCGGCTTCCAGGTCGAGGAGGCCATCCGTGCCAACGGCATCGCCAGCGGCAAGGACGTCAAGAAGCACGCCATCCAGGTGCTGAAGGAGGCGGGCCTTGCGGATGCCGACACCCGTATGCGCCAGTTCCCGCACCAGTTCTCGGGAGGCATGCGCCAGCGCGTGCTCATCGGCATGGGGCTGTCCTCGCGACCGCGCCTGCTGATCGCCGACGAGCCCACCTCCGCCCTGGACGTCACCGTGCAGCGCGTCATCCTCGACCACCTTGAGACGCTCACCCGTGACATCGGCACCGCGGTGCTGTTCATCACGCACGACCTCGGCCTGGCCGCCGAGCGGGCCGAGCAGCTCGTGGTGATGTACAAGGGAAAGGTGGTGGAGTCCGGGCCGTCGCGGGAGATCCTCGAGAACCCGCAGCACCCGTACACGCAGCGACTCGTCGCCGCCGCCCCGAGCCTCGCCTCCCGCCGCATCCAGGCGTCCGGCGCGGCACTTGGCCACCTGCAGCACCAGGAGACCGACGCCGGTGCGCACGTCGACCTCATCGAGGCCGCCGAGAACCGCGCCGAGAAGCAGGCCGCCCCGCACCGCCACGAATCCGCGATCGTCGTGGACTCGCTCACCAAGGTGTTCAAGATCCGCGGTGAGAAGGGCGAGGGCAAGCACTTCAAGGCCGTCGACGACGTGTCCTTCTCGGTCGAGCGCGGAACCACGATGGCGCTCGTCGGCGAGTCCGGCTCCGGAAAGTCGACGGTGGCGAAGCTGCTGCTTCGCCTCGAGGAAGCCACGAGTGGGCGCATCGACATCGACGGCGCCAACATCGCGCCGCTCGCCGGTCGGGACCTGCTGGGCCTCCGCCGCAAGATGCAGCCGGTCTTCCAGGACCCGTACGGTTCCCTCGACCCGCTCCGCAACATCGGCAACACCATCGCCGAGCCGCTCCTCGTGCACAAGGTCGGCGACCGCGCGTCGCGTCGGGCTCGCGTGGACGAGCTGCTCGAGCAGGTGGCGCTGCCGTCGGCGCTGGCCACCCGGTACCCGAACGAGCTCTCCGGTGGCCAGCGCCAGCGCGTGGCGATCGCCCGCGCCCTCGCGCTGAAGCCCGAGATCGTCATCCTCGACGAGGCGGTGTCCGCCCTCGACGTGCTGGTTCAGGCGCAGATCCTGACCCTGCTGGCGGAGCTGCAGTCGGAGCTCGGGCTCACGTACGTGTTCATCACGCACGACCTCGCCGTCGTGCGGGTGATCGCCGACCAGGTGTGCGTGATGCAGAAGGGCAGGATCGTCGAGGCCGCGAGCGTCGACGAGGTGTTCGACAACCCGCGCGAGCAGTACACGCGTGACCTCCTCGACGCCATTCCCGGCGCCAACCTGCGTCTGGGCGCCTGACGCCGCCGGCAGGCGGAGTGCGGGGCGATGCTTGGCATCCGCCCCGTACTCCGCCTGCATGTGCGCGCGTGCGGTAGAATCGTTCGTTGGGCCCCTTCGTGCCCGCACGTCCATTTCTTCGCCGCACCCTTTGCTGTGGCATCCATTCTTCGTAAGGAACTCTTTTTATGGCGATTGCCACGCGCAATAACCTTCGAAACGTAGCGATCGTTGCCCACGTCGACCACGGCAAGACGACGCTCGTCGACGCCATGCTCGTTCAGACGAACTCCTTCGCCGACCACTCCCACGTGGACGAACGCGCCATGGACTCGAACGAACTCGAGCGTGAAAAGGGCATCACGATCCTCGCCAAGAACACGGCGATCTCCTACAAGGGCAAGCACGCTGACGACGGCCCCATCACCATCAACGTCATCGACACCCCCGGCCACGCCGACTTCGGCGGCGAGGTCGAGCGCGGCCTCTCCATGGTCGACGGCGTCGTTCTCCTCGTCGACGCGAGCGAGGGCCCGCTGCCGCAGACCCGCTTCGTGCTGCGCAAGGCGCTGGAGGCCAAGCTTCCGGTGATCCTGCTCGTGAACAAGACGGACCGTCCTGACGCCCGCATCGACGAGGTCGTGGCCGAGAGCCAGGACCTCCTCCTCGGGCTCGCCAGCGACATGGCCGACACGCACCCCGACCTCGACCTGGACGCCATCCTCGACGTGCCGGTGGTCTACGCATCCGGTCGAAACGGCGCCGCGAGCCAGAACAAGCCCGAGAACGGGTCGCTGCCCGACAACGAGGACCTCGAGCCGCTGTTCGAGGCGATTCTCGAGCACATCCCGGCACCGACGTACGACGACGAGCACCCGCTGCAGGCGCACGTCACCAACCTCGACGCCAGCCCCTTCCTCGGCCGCCTCGCGTTGCTGCGTGTCTTCAACGGCACCATCAAGAAGGGCCAGACGGTCGCCTGGGTCAAGCACGACGGATCGGTGCACAACGTGCGCGTCACCGAACTGCTGATCACCAAGGCACTCGACCGGTACCCGGCCGAGAGCGCCGGCCCCGGTGACATCGTCGCCGTCGCCGGCTTCGAGGACATCACCATCGGCGAGACCCTCGCCGACCCCGACGACGTGCGACCCCTGCCGGTCATCACCGTCGACGAGCCCGCCATCTCCATGACCATCGGCACGAACACGTCGCCACTCGTCGGCAAGGTCAAGGGCCACAAGCTCACCGCCCGCATGGTCAAGGACCGCCTCGACCGCGAACTCGTCGGCAACGTGTCGCTGCGCGTGCTCGACGTCGGCCGCCCCGACGCGTGGGAGGTGCAGGGGCGCGGCGAACTCGCCCTCGCCATCCTGGTGGAGCAGATGCGCCGCGAGGGCTTCGAGCTCACCGTGGGCAAGCCGCAGGTGGTCACCCGGAAGGTCGACGGCAAGGTGCACGAGCCGTTCGAGCACCTCACGATCGACGCCCCCGAGGAGTACCTCGGCGCAATCACGCAGCTCATGGCCGCCCGTAAGGGCCGCATGGAGAACATGGCGAACCACGGTACCGGCTGGGTGCGCATGGAGTTCATCGTGCCCTCGCGCGGCCTCATCGGCTTCCGCACGCAGTTCCTGACCGAGACCCGCGGCACCGGCATCGCCAACGCCATCTCGCACGGCTACGAGCCGTGGGCGGGCACCATCGTCACGCGTAACAACGGATCCATCGTGGCCGACCGCGCGGGCGTCGTCACGCCGTTCGCGATCATCGCCCTCCAGGAGCGCATGACGTTCTTCGTGAACCCCACGGAGGAGGTCTACGAGGGCATGGTCATCGGCGAGAACTCCCGCGCCGACGACATGGACGTGAACATCACCAAGGAGAAGAAGCTGACCAACATGCGCCAGTCGACCTCCGACACGTTCGAGTCGATGACGCCCTCACGGCAGCTGACCCTCGAGGAGTGCCTCGAGTTCGCCCGCGAGGACGAGTGCGTCGAGGTCACGCCCGGCATGGTCCGCATCCGCAAGGTCGAGCTGGACGCATCCGCTCGCGCCCGCAGCGTCAGTCGCCTGAAGAAGCAGGACGCCAGCTGACCCCTGGCGCCACGCTCCGCGAAACCGGAGTCGTGGTCGTTATGACTCGCTCATAACGACCACGACTCCGGTTTCGCGTTAAGGGGCGAAAAGGGGGGCGCCGAGGAAGGAGCCGGGGCGGACTCCGGGGGGAACGGCGAAGAGCGCGGAGCCCACGTGCCGGATGTACTCGTTCAGGGCGTCGTGGCCGGCCAGGTTCTGCTGCACGGTGATGAACTGCTCGGGCGAGCGCTGGAAGCTGATGAAGAAGAGGCCGGCGGCGAGACGGCCCAGCTCGTCATTGCCGTCGACGAAGTTGTAGCCTCGGCGCAGCAAGCGGATGCCGTGGTTCTGGTCGGGGTGCGCGAGCCGCATGTGGGCGTGCGGCCCGATCAGCGGCCCCGAGCGCCCGGCCAGGGCGAAGTCGGGCTCGGTGAACTCCGTCCCGCCTGAGAGCGGGGCGCCCTCGCCCTTCGTGCGGCCGATGACGGCCTCCTGCTCGCTGAGGATCGACCGGTCCCAGGTCTCGATGGTCATGCGGATGCGCCGCGCGACCAGGTAGGAGCCGCCGGCCAGCCAGGCGGGCCCCTCGCCGGGCTGCACCCACACATGCTCGGCCGCCGCGCCCGGCTCCTCCGCCATCACGTTCGCGGTGCCGTCCTTGAAGCCGAACAGGTTGCGGGCGGTCGCCTGGCTCGTGCTCGTCGACGACGTGCGCCCGAAGCCCAGTTGCGACCAACGGATCGCGGCGCGCCCGAAGGCGATCCGGGAGAGATTGCGGATGGCGTGCACGGCCACTTGGGGGTCGTTGGCGCAGGCCTGGATGCAGAGGTCGCCGCCGCTCCGGGCCTCCTCCAGCAGGTCGCCGGGGAAGTGGGGAAGGGTGGTGAGTTCGGCCGGCCGGTTGTGCGCGAGACCGAACCGGTCCGTGCCATCCGTTGCCTGGAACAGCGTCGGGCCGAAGCCGACGGTGATGGTGAGGCCGGAGGCCGGCAGCCCGAGCGCCTCGCCGGTGTCTTCGGGCGGCGCGTCGTATGGCCCTCCCGCGGCTCCGAAGTCGCCGATGTCGCGTCCGGCGGTCATGGCGGCGGAGGCGACGGTCCAGTCCTTCAGGAGCTCGATGAGGTCGTCGCGGCTGCTGCCCGGGGACATGTCGAACGCGGCGAAGTGCAGGCGGTCCTGGGCGGGCGTGACGATGCCGGCCTGGTGCGTGCCGTAGAACGCATAGGCGCCCGCGGCCTTGGTGCCCGTCGCCGCGGCCGTCGCGGCGAGGGCCGCCCGGTCGCCGGCGACGCCGACGCCGAGGCCGGCGAGCCCGGCGCCGGCCAGGCCGAGCAGCCCGCGACGGGACAGCCCGCGCGGCGCCTGGGCGGCATCCGTTGCCTCGCTGGGTTCCGCCACGAGGCGCTCAGCCCACGACGACGCTGGTGAGCCGGTTCAGCGGCTCGCCGAGCGCGTTGACCTGGTCGGAGAACGCCTTGACCTCGGCCGGGGTGAGACCGGTGTACGGGGTGAAGCCGTCACCGGCACGCTGCGCTTCGAGGAGCGCCTGCACGGCCGCGAACTCCGCGTCGAGCTGCTCGGCGAGGGCGGGCTCCTTCGCCACGACGATCTCGCGAAGGCCCTGGTAGAGCACCCGGGCGCCGTCGATATTGCCCTGGAAGTCGGAGAGGTCGGTGTGCGACCAGAACTCCTCCTCGCCGCTGATCTTCGAGCCGGCCACCTCGTCGAGCAGGCCGATGGCGCCGTTGGCCTGCTGCGCGAGGGTGAAGCTCAGCCCCTCGGCCTTGCCCTGCAGCGTGGCGGTGTCCGCGACGAGCTGCCGGGCGAGCTCCGCGCGCTGGTCGGCGCTGTAGCGCTCGAAGTCCGCCCCGGCGTTCCCGGCCCAGAGGTCCTTCTCGATGGCATGCCAGCCGGTCCACGCCTCGCCCTCCGCGAGGTCGGCCTCGCGGGCGTCGAGGCGCGGGTCGAGGTCGCCGAACGACTCGGCGACGGTCTCGATACGCTCCCAGTGGATGCGCGTGGGCGCGTAGAGATCCCGCGCCGCCTCGTCATCGCCGGCGGTGTACGCGGCGGCGAAGCGGGCGGTGCCCTCGACGAGCTGTTCCACCTCCTCGGTCACGTACGCGGCGTATGCGGTGTTCGCGGACTCGACCTGCGCGGCCGTGTCGGCGGACAGGTCGGGGGCGGCCGCTGTGGACGGCGTCACCGTGAACGGCGCCGTTCCGACGCCGTCGCCCTGCATGCCGGGCTTGCAGGTGGTGTAGTAGGTGCCGGCCTGCAGCTGCACGACAAGGTCGCGGCTGAGCCCGGGGCCGATGTTCTCGACCTCGCCCACGATCCGCAGCTTGTCGTCGCCCAGCAGGTAGAACTCGGTGACCTGGTCGCCGGCGTTGTGCACAGTGAAGCGGATCGTGCCGGCCGGAGCCTCATCGGCCGACACCGTGCACTCTGTGGCACTGCTCTCGACGGTCAGGGCCGGCGTGTCGCCCGACGGGCCGTCATCGGCGGCGCACCCGGTGAGACCCAGGAGGGTCACGGCGGCTGCGGCGAGCAGGGGGAGGCGAGCGGGCATGGGGATGTCCTGTTCGTGTGGGGGTGGAAGCGGGTCGTCAGGCGTTGACGGAGGCGAGGGGTGCTGACGCACCGACCTCGGTCGTCGGTCGCGGGGTCCGGCGGCGGCTGCACAGGATGAACGCGGTCATGGTGGGGACGGTGTACGCCACCCACGCGCCGAGTTCCAGCCACGTGGTCGCCGGGGAGAAGTTGAGCGTGCCCTTGAGCAGGGTGCCGTACCAGCTGTCGGGCGGCACCGCGCCGCTCACATCGAACGCCAACGCGTGCAGGCCGGGCAGGATGCCCGCCTCCTGCAGGTCGTGGAACCCGTAGGAGAGCACGCCGGCCGCGACGATGATCAGGATGCCGCCCGTCCAGGTGAAGAATTTGGCCAGGTTGATGCGCAGCATGCCGGCATAGATCAGCCAACCGAGCGCGACGGCGGTGAGGATGCCGAGGGCGGCCCCGAGCAGGGGGAACGTGTTCTGCCCGGTGGCCTGCACGGCCGCCCAGAGGAACAGGGCCGTCTCGATCCCTTCCCGGCCCACGGCGAGGAAGGCAACGAACACGAGCCCGAGCACGCCGCCGGCGAGGGTGCGGTCGACCTGGTGGTGCAGGTGGCCCTTGAGCGAGCGGGCGGTGCGCAGCATCCAGAACACCATCCAGGTGACGAGCCCCGTCGCCAGGATCGACAGCGTGCCGCCCAGGGTTTCCTGCGCCTGGAACGACAACTGGTAGGTGCTGTAACTCAGCAACGCGCCGATGCCGAGGGCCAGCAGCACGGCCAGGCCCACGCCCGCCCAGATGCGGCTCAGCGCATCGCGGCGCCCCACTTTCACGACATAGGCGATCAGGATGGTGACGACGAGGGCGGCTTCGAGACCTTCACGCAGGCCGATCAGATAATTTGCGAGCACGGACTTCCTCGGTGGGGCTGGTTTCTTTGGTAAGGCTTACCTAACACTACGGGTCGCCCGGCGTACTGTCCAGCCGGAATGGCTGGCAGTAGGCTGCTCGTAGTCCAGAAAGGTCGAGCGCAACCATGGTCCTGTCTGACCGCGATGAACGAGTCGTGTTCATCAGCGAGAGCCCCGGGGACGAATCCCTGCTCTTCGGCGGGGCGATCGCGAGGCTCCGGGCGGCGGGCGCCGAGGTGGTGCTCTTCTACGCGCCCTCCGACGACGGCGCGCACGGCAAGCACCTCGACACCCGTGAGCTGGAGGAGGCACTCCACGTCCTCGACGTGTCGGAGTGGCGGATGTTCGCCCGTGACCCCGCCGAACTCGTCGACGCCGTCCGCGAGGTCGGGCCGACCGCGGTCGTCATCGGGCGCCTGGCCCCGCGCCTGGCCGACGCGGTCAGTCGCGCGGCCGTCGGGAGTCGCGTTCCGGTCTTCGTCCGGCGGAGGGAGTTCGAAGGGACCGCGCAGCGCCTCACCGCCATCGACATCCACCACGAGGTGGAACGCAAGCTCCACGCCATCCGTTGTTACGGGAGCCGGTGGACGGTGACCGACCACACCGTGACGCTCGAGGACGGCACGTTCCTCGCCGTCACGACCACCGAGACCTACGTGCGCGCCGACACGCTGCCCGGCGTCGACGGGGAGCTCCCCGCGACGCCGCTCTCCCGGCTGCTGGCCGGGGCCGGGGGACTGGTGGCGGGTGCGGCCATCGGCATGCTCGGCACGGTGGCCCACCAGACGACGCTCGCCGTCGGCGAGGCTGCGATCCCGGTCGGGCTCGTGCTGGCGCTCGCCGCGGCTGCGACGCTCCTGGTGGGCCTCCGCATGGTGCTCGACGACCGGATGGTCGTGCTGCTCGCCGCCATCGGAATGCTCGGCACGATCTTCGTGCTGTCGCTTCGGAGCACCGGCGGATCGGTGCTCGTTCCGGCCGGCCTGCCCGGAACGCTGTGGACGCTCGTGCCCGCCCTCATCGCCGCGCTCGCCGTGGCGTGGCCCAAGGTGCCGCCGCGGGAGCAGCAGCCGCACGGGGTGCACAGCGCGAAGGCATAGACTGGATTTCCGGCTGCCAGGCTCCAGAAGGGACGACGAGACCAGTGACCTACGTGATCGCCCTTCCGTGTGTCGACGTCAAGGACCGCGCTTGTGTCGATGAGTGCCCGGTCGACTGCATCTACGAGGGCGAGCGGTCGCTGTACATCCAGCCCGACGAGTGCGTGGACTGCGGTGCCTGCGAACCGGTGTGCCCCGTGGAGGCCATCTACTATGAGGACGACCTTCCCGAGCAGTGGGCCGAGTACTACAAGGCGAACGTGGAATTCTTCGACGACATCGGCTCACCGGGCGGTGCCGCGAAGACCGGCGTGATCCCGAAGGACCACCCGATCATCGCCGCCCTTCCGCCGCAGGTTCAGCACTGAGCCGCGACGCCCGCTGTGAAGGAACTTCCGGAGTACCCGTGGGACCAGATGGCTCCCTTCATTGTGCGCGCCGAAAGCCACGACGGCGGGGTCGTCGACCTCTCGATCGGTTCCCCGGTCGATCCGACGCCCGACCTCGTCCGTGAGGCGCTGGCCTCGGCCACCGACGCGCACGCGTACCCGCAGACCGCCGGAACGCCCGCGCTTCGCCAGGCCATCGTCGACTGGTATGCCCGTCGCCGGGGAGTGACGGGCCTCACCGAGCGCAACGTGCTGCCGACCATCGGCTCGAAGGAGCTGGTGGCGCTGCTGCCGTTCCTGCTCGACGTCGGCGAGGGCGACACCATCGTGCACCCGACGGCGGCGTACCCGACCTATGCCATCGGCGCGGCCATGGTGGGCGCCGACGCGCTGGCGTCTGACGACCCGGCCGAGTGGCCCGCCACGACGAAGCTCGTGTGGCTGAACAGCCCGGGCAATCCCGACGGCCGTGTGCTCGGGGTGGATGAGCTGCGCGCCGCCGTGGCCCGCGCCCGCGAGCTCGGCGCCGTGATCGTCAATGACGAGTGCTACGCCGAGCTGGGCTGGGACGCGCCATGGGATGCCGAGCCGATCCCGAGCATCCTCGACCCGCGCGTCATCGGCGACAACCGGCGCAATGTTCTCGCCATCTACTCGCTCAGCAAGCAGTCCAACCTGGCCGGGTACCGGGCGGCGTTCGTCGCCGGCTGCGGCGGGATCGTGTCGGGGCTGCTGAACGTGCGCAAGCACGCCGGGTTGATGCTTCCCGCGCCCCTGCAGGCGGCGATGGTGGCCGCCCTTCGCGACGACGCCCATGTCGATGCGCAACGGGAGCGCTACCGGCACCGACGCCAGGTGCTGCTGCCGGCCCTGCAGGCCGCCGGTTTCCGGATCGACCATAGCGAGGGCGGCCTGTACCTGTGGGCGACGGAGGGTGTCGACGCCTGGGAATCCATCGGCCGGCTGGCCGACCTCGGCATTGTCGCGGGGCCCGGCCACTTCTACGGTGAACACTTTCCCCAGCACGTGCGGTTCTCGCTCACGGCAACGGATGAGCGCATCGCCGCCGCCGCGGAGCGGTTGCGGGCGTAGGCAGGCCCGATCCGCAACGCGACTGTAGCGATCATCCATCGAACGCCGCGAAATGTTGGCGGATGCGACAGTGGGCGGCGGAGCGGTTTAGGCTGTATCTGGCTCACGCGTGCATCGCCATGCAGTGAACTGCCACCGAACCGTCGGCACACCGGCCGGCACGAGCAATCAGGGAGGCTTCGTGGTCGACGCCGCGCGGGGAACGCAATCGGACGAGCAGAAGGCCACTCTGAGCTACCCGGGCGGGACGGCGGAGTTCCCCATCCTCCCCGCGGTCGACGGAGCGAACAGCCTCGACATCGCGACCCTCACGCGCCAGACCGGGCTGACCACGCTCGACTACGGCTTCGTCAACACCGCGGCCACCCGCTCCTCGATCACCTACATCGACGGCGAGCAGGGCATCCTCCGCTACCGGGGTTACCCGATCGAGCAGATCGCCCAGAACTCCAGCTTTCTCGAGACCGCCTGGCTGCTGATCTACGGTGAGCTGCCGAGCGCGAGCGAACTCGCCGACTTCGACGAGAAGATCCGCCGGCACACGCTCCTGCACGAGGACCTCAAGCACTTCTTCAGCGCCTTCCCCCGCAACGCGCACCCCATGTCGGTGCTCTCGAGCGCCGTCTCGGCCCTCTCGACGTTCTACGAGGACTCGCTGAGCGTGTCCGATCCGGAGCAGGTCGAGCTGTCCACGGTGCGGCTTCTCGCGAAGCTGCCCGTGATCGCCGCCTACGCCCACAAGAAGAGCATCGGGCAGGCGTTCCTGTATCCCGACAACTCGCTGAGCTTCGTCGACAACTTCCTGCGCCTGAACTTCGGCACGTACGCCGAGCCGTACGAGGTGAACCCGGTCGTCAGCAAGGCGCTCGAGCGGCTGCTGATCCTGCACGAGGACCACGAGCAGAACGCGTCGACGTCGACCGTGCGGCTCGTCGGTTCCACGCAGGCGAACATGTTCGCGTCGGTGTCGGCCGGCATCAACGCGCTCTACGGCCCCCTGCACGGCGGCGCGAACGAGGCGGTGCTCTCGATGCTCGGCCAGATCAAGGAATCCGGCGAGAGCGTGCAGAAGTACGTCGAGCGCGTGAAGAACAAGGAAGAGGGCGTGCGCCTGATGGGCTTCGGCCACCGGGTGTACAAGAACTACGACCCGCGCGCCAAGCTGGTCAAGGAGAGCGCCGACGAGGTGCTCGCCGCGCTCGGAGTGCACGACGACCTCCTCGACATCGCCAAGGAGCTCGAGCAGATCGCCCTGAGCGACGACTACTTCAAGGAGCGCAAGCTCTACCCCAACGTCGACTTCTACACCGGCGTGATCTACAAGGCCATGGGCTTCCCGACGCGGATGTTCACGGTGCTGTTCGCGATCGGCCGGCTTCCGGGCTGGATCGCGCACTGGCGCGAGATGAACACCGACCCGGCCACCAAGATCGGCCGCCCGCAGCAGCTCTACGTGGGCTCGCCCGCCCGCGACTTCCCCACCCGCTGACGCCGCCGCATCCGTCGCCCGCGCTCTCGTTCCTGCCCGTGAGGGGCCAACTCTCCCTAGTCCGACGCGCTTCAGACTAGGTAAAGCTGGCCCCTCACAGGCGAGAGAGGCCGGCGGGCGGGTCAGGGGGCCGGCAGCAGCCGGAGGGTGTTCGTGGCCGCTTCGCGCACCGCCGCGGGGGAGTAGGCCCAGGGCAGCGTCTGGTGGTCCTGCCAGAGCGGGGTTTGGTCGACGTAGTTCGGGTGGAAGGCGTGCCCGGACGCCCCGGTCAGGTTCACCCAGGTGGAGTCGTCGAAGTCCGCGAGGCTCACCACCTGCCGCATCGAGGGCAGCCAGTTCACCCCGTAGCCCTGCGTCGCATCCCAGCCGACGGCGTTGACAACGGATGACCCGCCCGCCAGTTCGTACGGCCCCCGGTTGAACACCCACTCCAGCGGCGCGATGCCGGATTGGCCGAAGGTGCCGTTACGCAGCTCCAGCGTGTGGATCGTGCCCCACTGCCACTCGGAGACCGGCCCCATCAGCCGGGTGGCCTCGGCGGCGGCGCGGTCCAGCACGTGGCTGAGCATGCTGGACTGTCCGATCGCACCGATGCGGGTGTTGGTCCACCACGGCGACTCCGGGTGCGCGAGCAGGCTGGTGACGACCGCGTAGGCGCGGTCGCCGCCGGTGAGCTGGGTGCTCTCGGGCAGCTTGTCGCCGAACAGGTCGTGCAGCAGGGTGCGCCAGACCACGTTGTAGTAGGCGGCCGCTGGGCTGTCGGCGTCGAGCTGGTAGTCCCAGCCGGTGAAGAGCGCCTGGGCCTCCTTCGCGGTGCCGCTGGCCTTCGCCTTCTGCAGCAGGGGGACGAGCGCCGCGGCCATCGGGCTGTAGTTGTCGGCCTGGATGCGGCTCATGGCTGCGGCGCTGATGGGCGTCTTGGCAGCGATCAGGGCCGCCAGCCGGGTGGTGATGCGCTCAGCCCGGTAGCCGGCGTCCCAGTCCTTCGTGATGAGGTACGGGTAGCCCGTGCCGACGGCCGCGTTGTTCGCCGTGACGATGAACCCTGCCGGCGGGTTGTAGAGGTGCGGGAGTTTCTCGAATGGGATGAAGCCCTTCCAGCGGTAGGTGCTGCTCCAGCCCGGCACCGGCACGGTCCCGTCGCCCTTGGTGCGGATGGGGATGAGCCCGGGCGACTGGTAGCCGATGTTCCCCTCGACGTCAGCGTAGAGCAGGTTCTGCGCGGGCACGTCGAACGCCTGGGCCGCCGCGCGGAAACCGGCCCAGTCGGTCGCGGCGTTCAGGGCGAAGATCGCCGCGGCGGTGCGACCGGGCCTCAGCGCCGTCCACTGCAGCGACAGCTCGTACTCGGTGCCCGGTGTCGTCGGCGCCGCCATCCCCGCGGCATCCGGGTACTCGGCTGCGATGCCGGGGAAGGCGGTTCCGGTCAGACCGCTCACGATCGGCCCGTGCGCGGTCGACCGGATCTCGAGTTTCACGGGGTCGCCGCCGGCGACGCTGATCTTCTCGTTCCGCACCGCCAGGGGTGTGGCCTTGCCGTCGTACTCGTAGCTGTCGCCGGTGACCTTCTCGACGTACAGGTCGGCCACGTCTGGCCCCAGGTTGGTGAAGCCCCACGCCACCTTCTGGTTGTGGCCGATGATGACGCCGGGCATGCCCGAAAAGCTGTACCCGGCCACGTCGAACGGGCAGGCCGGCGAGACGCTGCGGCAGCGCAGGCCTACCTGGTACCAGACCGACGGCAGGGCGGGCCCGAGGTGCGGGTCGTTGGCGAGGAGCG
This sequence comes from Cryobacterium tepidiphilum, assembly GCF_003716325.1. Taxonomy (GTDB): domain Bacteria; phylum Actinomycetota; class Actinomycetes; order Actinomycetales; family Microbacteriaceae; genus Cryobacterium; species Cryobacterium tepidiphilum. The sequence goes on from NZ_RDSR01000007.1 coordinate 118,385, forward strand.
GTTTGCCGGTGTCGGTGTGGGCGCCGGAGACGACCCACGAGTTGGAGCCGATCTCGCCGCCCGCCGGCCCGATGAGCTCGGGCAAAGCGTCGAGGGTGGTCTTCAGCGCGGCGAGCTGCGGCTGCAGGTCGGGCAGCAAAGCGGATGCGGCGGCCGCCTTCGCCGGCGCGGGCTTCGGGGCGGCCTTCTTCGGCACGCCGCCCAGGATCGTGGGGTGGCTGCCGTACGGGTACCCGGGGTGCAGGGCCGCGACCTCCGCGGCGCTCAGGGTGGTGGAGAGCAGGGCCCGGTCGATCTCGTCCACGAGGTTGGAGCGGAGGTCCCAGGCCATGGCCTTCAGCCAGGACACCGAGTCGACCGGGGTCCACGGCTCCGGTTCGTAGTCGTGCACCTGCAGGCCGAGGGCGACGTATTCGAGCGACAGGTCGGCGCCCGTGTGCGTGCGGAGGTACGCGTTCACGCCGTCGGCGTACGACTGGTAGTAGCCGAGGGTCACCGGGTCGAGCTTCGCGACCTCCTGCTCCGCCACCGCACGCCAGCCCAGGGTGCGGATGAACGCATCCGTACCGACCTGGCCGGCGCCGAACAGCTCGGCGAGCCGGCCGCTCGTCACGTGCCGGCGCACGTCCATCTCCCAGAACCGGTCCTGGGCGTGCACGTAGCCCTCGGCGAGGAACAGGTCGTGGGGGTCGTCGGCGACGATGCGCGGGATGCCAGCGTCGTCGCGTCGCACCGTCACGGAGTCGTCGAGCCCCGGCACGGTGACCTCTCCGGAGAGTGTGGGGAAGGAGCGGGTGACGGTCCAGACGCCCGCACCCGCGACGATGACGGCGACGGCTGCGACGATGCCCAGCGCGATGAGGAATGGGCGGCTTCGGCGGCGGCGCCTGCTTCGGGGTGCGTCAGTGCCCACGTCACTCCTTCGTGAATCGCCCGGTGACGCTGCCCGCCCCCACGCGGCCTCCGCCGCGCTACGAGACTATCGCCCGCTCGCGGCACGCGGGTTGAACGCCGCTGCGCGTACTGAATTCAGCCCGCGCAACGGCGTTCGACGCGCGCAGCTCGTGAGGGAGGGGCTCAGGCGTGCAACTGGGCGTTCAGGGTGACGCCGGCGCCGTCGCGGCGGAGCGCCTCGACCGCCCCGGTCAGCGAGTTGCGGCGGAACAGCAGGTTGGGCATTCCGGAGAGCTCGACGGCCTTCACGGTCGGGGCCGTGCCGTCCGCCGTCGGCGCGGCGCCCACGAGCACCACCTTGCTGCCGGCGGTCACGTACAGACCGGCCTCGACGATGCTGTCGTCGCCGATCGAGATGCCGATGCCGGAGTTGGCGCCGAGCAGGGCGCGCTCGCCGATGGCGATGTGCTGCGTGCCGCCGCCCGACAGCGTTCCCATGATCGAGGCGCCGCCGCCCACGTCGGAACCGTCACCCACCACGACGCCCTGCGAGATGCGCCCCTCGACCATCGACGCGCCGAGGGTGCCCGCGTTGAAGTTCACGAAGCCCTCGTGCATGACCGTGGTGCCCGGCGCGAGGTGCGCGCCCAGCCGCACCCGGGAGGCGTCGGCGATGCGAACGCGCTCCGGGGTCACGTAGTTCAGCAGCGGCGGGAACTTGTCGATGCCGGTCGCGGTGATGCCGGCGCGCTGCAGCGGCATGCGCAGGCGGTCGAAGTCGGCCGGATGCACCGGGCCCGCATTGGTCCAGACCACGGTCGGCAGGTGGGCGAAGATGCCGTCGAGGTTGATGCTGTTCGGCCGCGCGAGCAGGTGCGAAAGCAGGTGAAGCCGGAGGTAGGCATCCGCTGTGCTGTCGGGGCCGGAGGCCAGCTCGACCTCGACGGTCACAACCTCGAGGCGCACAGCCCGCCGCGCGTCATCGCCCGCGAGCTCCTGCAGGGCCGCGGGGGCGTCGTCGCCGGCCGGCCGGCGGCCCAGCTGCGGCGAGGGAAACCAGGTGTCCAGCACGCTCCCGTCGCCGGCGACGGTGGCGAGGCCGTGACCCCAGGCGTGGGCGGGCATGGTGGAGGCAGGTGAGGGAGCGGTGGGCATGGCTCTAGATTAGTAGGGTGCCCCAGAACCCGATTCCAGCGGCGTCCGCGCCTTCCGTACCGTCCGCCCTGGACCTCACCGCGACATCCGTGGAGTTGACCCGGGTCATCTGCGACATGCCATCGGTCTCCGGCGATGAGACGCCGCTCGCCGACCTCATCGAGGCGGCCCTCAGCGGATGCGCGCACCTCGAGGTCGTCCGGGACGGCGACACCGTCGTGGCGCGCACGAACCTGGGCCGCTCCCAGCGCGTGGTGATCGCGGGCCACATCGACACCGTTCCGATCAACGCGAACCTGCCCACCCGGTTCGAGACGATCGACGGCGTGGAGTACCTGTGGGGGCGCGGCACCGTCGACATGAAGGCCGGCGTGGCCGTGCAACTGAAGCTGGCCGCGGAGCTGACCGACCCCGCCGTCGACGTCACCTGGATGTGGTACGACCACGAGGAGGTCTCCGCCGACCTCAACGGGCTTGGCCGGCTGGCCCGCAACCGCCCCGACCTGTTCGCCGGCGACTTCGCGGTGCTCGGGGAACCCACGCGCAGCCAGGTCGAAGGCGGCTGCAACGGCAACCTCCGGGTCGAGATCCGCAGCTTCGGCCTGCGGGCGCACTCCGCCCGCGCGTGGGTGGGCGACAACGCCATCCACAAGCTGGCGCCGGTGTTCGCCACGCTCGCCGAGTACCAGCCGCAGGAGGTGGACGTCGACGGACTCGTCTACCGGGAGGGCCTGAACGCGGTAGGCGTGACCGGCGGCATCGCCGGCAACGTCATCCCCGACGAGGCGATGGTGCACGTGAATTACCGCTTCGCCCCGAGCCGGTCCGGCCAGGACGCCATCGCGCACATCCACGAGCTGTTCCCCGATTACGACATCACCGTGGTCGACCTCGCCGAGGGCGCCCGCCCGGGCCTCGACGCGCCGCTCGCGCAGGACTTCCTCGCCGCGGTGGGTGCCGGTGTGCCGGGCGGCGTGGAGGCGCGACCGAAGTACGGCTGGACCGACGTGGCCCGCTTCTCGGCGCTTGGCGTTCCCGCGGTGAACTACGGGCCGGGCGACCCGCTGAAGGCGCACGCCGACGACGAACGCGTGCCGGTTGACCAGATCACCGAGTGCGAGCGCGGGTTGCGGGCATGGCTGACGGCGTCCGCGACATCCTGAGGCCCCAGGAGCGCCGCCGCACGGTCGTGCTGCCGCGCTGGCGGGCCCGCTACCGGCTGACACCGTGGTGGGGGCGCGTACTCGTCATCTGGCTGCTGTCCCGCGTGCTCACGAGCGCCATGGTTCTGACCCTCGCCCGGGTGCAGGGCCCCAACCCGTGGACCGGCGCGCACCCCTCGTATGTCGACTACGCCAACATCTGGGACGGCCGCTGGTACAACATCGTCGCGGTCGCCGGGTACCCGTCGGTGCTGCCGGTCACCCCCGACGGGCACATCGCCGAGAACGCCTGGGCGTTCATGCCCGGCTACCCGGCCGTCGTGCGCCTCATCATGTTCGCCACCGGCCTGCAGTGGAACTCCGTCGCCGTGTTCGTGTCGCTGGCCTTCAGCCTGGCGACGGCGCTCGTGTTCTACCGACTGATGCGCCGGGTGCTGCCCGGCGAGACGGCCATGTTCGCCGTCGTGCTGTTCTGCGTCGCGCCGCTGTCGCCGATCCTGCAGTTCGGCTACGCCGAATCGATGCACCTCTTCTTCCTCACCGTGGCCCTGTACCTGCTGCTCGAGCGCCGGTACGTGCTGCTGTTCCCGGTGATCACCGTCATGGCGCTCACCCGGCCCACGGGCCTCGCCTTCGCGCTGGCCCTCGTGCTGCACGTGGGGTACCGCTGGTTCACCCGTCACACCGACCCCTACCCGCCGGGCGAGCGGATGCTGTCGGCCGGCGTTGCCGTGTTCAGCGCACTGATGGGGCTGGCGTGGCCGGCCGTCGCGTGGGCGGTGACCGGACAGCCGGGCGCGTACACCGATACGGAGCTGGCGTGGCGCGCGCCCTACATCGGTTATCAGGAGCTGGTGCCGTTCAGCGCGTGGTTCCAGGGCGGGGTGTGGTGGCTCGGGATGCCGCTCGGGATCCTCGCCGTCATCGCCCTGGTGCTGGCGTTCGGGATGTTCCTCTTCACGCCGGCCGTGAAGCGGCTCGGCATCGACCTCCGTGCCTGGGTCGTGAGCTACGCGATCTACCTGCTGGCGGTGTTCTTCCCGCAGTCGAGCACGTTCCGGCTGCTCATGCCGTTGTTCCCGCTGCTCGGCGCCGTCGCGGCCCCGAGGTCGCGCATCTACCGGGTCGTGGTGGTGCTGGTGTCGATCGCCGCGCAGTGGGGATGGCTGCTGATCTGCTGGGGCGTGGACGGCGCCGACTGGACCCCGCCGTGACCGTGATTACTCGATGCGCGGCGGCATGCACGATAATGGAACCAACCACGAAATGGAAGGGGAGCTCATGGCGGCCATGAAGCCACGGACCGGAGACGGGCCAATGGAGGCTGTAAAGGAGGGGCGCCTGATCATCGTGCGAGTTCCGCTCGAAGGGGGAGGCCGCCTCGTCGTCTCTGTGAACGATGCTGAGGCCAAGGAGCTTCACGACGCGCTCGCCGGAGTCGTCAGCGCGGCGAACTGAGATCAGCTCGAACGAAGGGGCCGTGCAGCTGTGCTGCACGGCCCCTCGTCATCCGTCGCCCGTTACGGGCGCACGCGGGTGATCTGCAGCAGGCCGTCGCCGACGGGGGAGAGGGCGCTCACCACCGCGCTCGACGCGGCGATCTCGGTCAGCAGCGAGCGGAAACCGGTCGCGACGTCGTCGCGCCGCACCGGGTCTGCCACCCACCCGCGCCAGAGGGCGTGGGCGACCAGCACGCTTCCGCCGGGGCGCACCAGGCGCAGGCCGTGCTCCACATACTCGATGACCGAGTGCGGGTCGGCGTCGACGAAGACGATGTCGTAGGAGTTCTCGTTCATGCGGGGCAGCACCTCGGCGGCGCGGCCGGTGATCAGCCGCACGCGGTTGCCGGGGAAGCCGGCATCCGTGAAGTTCGCCCGGGCGTGGTGCTGGTAGTCGACCTCGACATCGATGGACGTGAGGGTCGCACCGGGGGCGCCGGTGAGGAGCCACATCCCGGAGACGCCCGTGCCCGTGCCCACCTCGAGGATGCTGCCCGCGCCGGTCGCGGCGGCGATGACCGCGGACTGTGCGCCCACGGCGGGGGCGACGGCGTCGATCCCGAGCTCCAGGGCCTGCTGCCGCGCGCGCGTCACCGCTTCGGACTCGACGACGAATTCGTCGGAGAATTTCCAGTTGAGTTCTTTATCAGACAAGCTCGGCTCCAGTTGGTGGTTGAAGTCAAGACTACGGCCACGCTGCGCCCGGCACGGCCATGCCTCGCCGGAGGTTATCCTGATGGGATGTTCGGTTTGACGTTCGAGAAGATCCTGATCATCGGGATCATCGCCGTCTTCCTCCTCGGACCGGACAAGCTGCCCCACTACGCGGCGCAACTGGCCCGGCTGGTGCGGCAGCTGCGGGACATGGCCAACGGGGCCAAGGACCGCATGCGCGACGAGATGGGCCCCGAGTTCGATGACCTGGACTGGAAGAAACTCGACCCCCGGCAATACGACCCGCGCCGCATCATCCGTGAGGCCCTGCTCGATGACCCGGCCCCGGCATCCGCCATCGTCTCGCGCGCCGGTGGGCAGGCGGGATTGAAGCCGCACGAGCCGGCCCCCTTCGACGACGAGGCCACCTGACCCACGCCCGCCTTCGCGTGGACGTGCTGGCGGGTTCTTAGGCGGGGGAGAAGGGCAGGCGGCGACCGGCGAGCCCGCGGGAGCGGGTGGCGAGGAGGCGGGCGACCCCCGACAGGGCCAGGCTGGCCGGGTCGTCGGGCGCGGCGAGCACCACCGGATGCCCGTGGTCGCCTCCTTCGCGAAGCGGCACGCTGAGGGGCACCTGCGTTAGGAGCGTGACGGGCTCGTCTTGCCCGGCGGAGAGCCGGCGGGCGACCTCCGCGCCGCCGCCCGACCCGAACAGCTCCAGGATGCTGCCGTCGGGCTGCGGGAGACCGGCCATGTTCTCGATGACGCCGTAGATCTTCTGCCCGGTCTGGCGGGCGACGACACCGCTGCGCTCGGCGACGTCGGCCGCGGCCGGCTGCGGCGTGGTCACGACGATCACCTCGGCGTGCGGGAGGAGCTGGCCGACCGAGATGGCGACGTCGCCGGTGCCGGGCGGCAGGTCGAGCAGCAGAATGTCGAGGTCGCCGAAATAGACGTCGGTGAGGAATTGCGAGATGGTGCGGTGCAGCATCGGTCCCCGCCAGGCGACGGCGACCGACGGGTCATCCACGAACATGCCGATGGAGATCACCTTCACGTCGTGCGCGACAGGCGGCAGGATCATGTCGCCGACCTGCGTGGGTTTCGCGCCGGCCAGGCCGAGGAGTGCCGGGATGGAGAACCCGTACACGTCAGCGTCGACGATGCCGACCCGGAGGCCCTCGCGGGCGAGCGCGACGGCCAGGTTGGCGGTGATGGTGGACTTGCCGACGCCGCCCTTGCCGCTCGTGACGGCGTATACGCGCGTCAGCGACTCGGGAGTGAACGCGGTGCCCTTCCGGGGGCGGCCGGCGCGCAGCCGTTCGGTGAGGGCGGTGCGCTCGGCCGGCGTCATCACCGAGACGTCGACGGCCGCGTTTCCCGCGCCCACGACGGACTCGGTGGCGGAGAGCACGTCCTGCTCGATGCGGGTGGCCGCCGGGCAGCCGGCGATCGTGAGCTTGAGGCCCACCGTCACCCGCCCGGCGGCAGCCACGTCGATCCCCGCCACCATGCCGAGCTCGGTGATGGGCCGGCGGATCTCGGGATCCTGTACCCGCGCGAGGGCCGCCTGCACGCGCTCGCGCACGGCATCCGTTGTCTCAGCAGCCGCCGTTTCAGCAGCGGCGGGTTCAGCGGTCAATCGCGGCACGCTCTCCGTCGGTTCCGGCCTCGTCGAGCTGGTCGCGCTCGTCCAACTGCTCGAGGAGGCTGCGGAGCTCCGCGCGGATGAAGTCCTTCGACGCCATGTCCTTCACGGCCAGGCGCAGGGCGACGACCTCGCGAGCCAGGTACTCGGTGTCGGCGAGGTTGCGTTCGGCGCGCTGGCGGTCCTGTTCGATCTGCACCCGGTCACGGTCGTCCTGCCGGTTCTGCGCCAGCAGGATCATCGGGGCGGCGTAGGAGGCCTGCAGCGACAGCACCAGGGTGAGGGCGATGAAGCCGAGGTCGGCGGAGTCGAAGCGCCACGGGCCCGGCGCGATGGTGTTCCACAGGATCCACGCGATCGTGAAGAACGTGAGCCCGAGCAGGAACCACGGCGTGCCCATGCCGCGGGCGATCGCCTCGGTGAAGCGGCCGAACCGGTCGCTTCCTCCGCGGTTCCAGGGGAGGCCGTTGGTGCGGAGGCCGCGCGGCGCGTCGAGGCGGACGTCGGTCTTGTTAGCTCGTGCCACTGGTCCTCCTCCTTCCGCTGGGCGTTGCCTGTTCCGCTCCCCGGCCGCGTGCCCCTGGCAAGGGGATGCTGCCGGTATTGAGTTTGTTGCGGGCGGCGGCGCGTCGTTGCACGTCGTCGTTGCCGTCGTGGCTTCGCCAGTCGTCGGGCAGGAGGTAGTCGAGCACGTCGTCGATCGTGACGACGCCCACGAGGCGGTGGTTCTCGTCGACGACGGGAACCGACACGAGGTCGTAGCTGGCGAGGATTCGCGAGAGCTCGGCCGCCGAGGTGTCGGCGGTCACGGGCTCCAGACCCTGGTCGAGCAGCGTGCCGAGGCGCTCGTGGGGCGGGTAGCGCAGCATCCGCTGGAAGTGCACCATGCCGAGGAAGCGGCCGGTCGGCGGTTCATACGGCGGCAGGGTGACGCAGATGGCGGCGCCGAGTGCCGGCGCGAGGTCGTGGCGACGGATGAGGGCGAGGCCCTCCGCGACGGTGGAGTCGGCGGAGACGATGATCGGCTCGGTGGTCATGAGGCCGCCGGCGGTGTCGGAGGCGTAGGTGAGGAGGAAGCGGACGTCCTCGGCCTCCTCGGGCTCCATCAGGTCGAGCAGCTGCTCACCGCGTTCCTCGGGAAGCTGGGCGATGAGGTCGGCGGCGTCGTCGGGCTGCATGTGGTCGAGCACCTCGGCCGCGCGGGCGTCGCCGAGCCGGGTGAGGATGCCGACCTGGTCGTGCTCCGGCATCTCCTCGAGCACGTCGGCGAGGCGGTCGTCGGAGAGCTCGCCGGCCACCTCGAACATGCGCTCACGGGGCAGGTCGAGGAGGGTGCTGGCGAGGTCGGCGGGCTTCAGGTCGGAGTACGTGGCGATCAGCTGCTCGGCGGACTGGGCCTGGCCGCCCTTCGACTTCTCGCGCACCTCGTTCCACTGCACGAAGACGGTCGCCCCCTTCGCGAACGGGGAGGCGCCGCTCTTGGGGCGACGCACGAAGAGCTGGCTGATGTCCCACTCGCCCTGGTCGCCCAGTTCGATCCCGACGTCTTCGATCGTCGCGTCGCCGGAGCCGTCGTTGAACGTCACCTTGCGGCCGAGCATCTCGGCGATGACGCGCACTTCGCCGCCGCGCTGCTCGAAGCGGCGCACGTTGATCAGTCCTGTGGTGATGATCTGCCCGCTGCCGATGCTGGTGACCCGGCCGATGGGCATGAAGACGCGCCGCTTGCCGGGGATCTCGACGATGAGGCCGACCACGTGCGGCGGGTCGTTCTTGCGGTACACCACGAGTACGTCGCGCACCTTGCCCACGCGGTCGCCCGCGGGGTCGAAGACGCTGCACCCGGCCAGGCGGGCGACGAAGACTCTGGTGGCACTCACAGTACAAATCTAGGCCACGCGCCGAGTTTTCCGGGCCCGTGAAAGAATGGCGGCATGACGAACCAGAGCCTCTTCGGCGGTGGCCGACGCCAGACCATGTTTCCCACGATGCCGCGCGGGGAGGTCGTCGCGACCTACGAGACCTACAACGAGGCGCAGGCTGCGGTGGACGTTCTCGCCAAGGCGGACTTCCCGGTGAAGCAGCTCTCCATCGTGGGCAACGACCTCAAGACGGTGGAGCACGTCACCGGCAAGCTCAGCTGGGGCCGCGTCGCGATCGCGGGTGCGGCATCCGGTGCCTGGATGGGCATCTTCTTCGGCCTGCTGTTCTTCATCTTCTCGCCCGACGGCGCCGGCATGCCGTTCCTGCTGGCGGCGGTGCTCATCGGCGCCGGGTTCGGCATGTTGTTCGGTCTCGTGAGCTATGCGTTCAACCGGCGGCGTCGCGATTTCACCTCGACCATGCAGGTCATCGCCACCAACTACCACCTCCTCGTGGAGGCCAGCCTCGTGAACCGGGCGCGCAACGTGCTCGGCGGCGGCTCGGGGATCGTCGCGGGTGAGGCTCCGGTCGACAGCCCAGCGGATGCCGCGGGCGAGTCGCCCGTCGACGTTCCGGGCACGCCCGGTCAGGCCCGTGAGGCGGCCGAAGCGCGCGAGGCGCAGCAGATCCACGAGGCGCACCAGGCGCAGGAGGCCGAGCACGCCGAGGACGCCCAGCGCACCCGCGAGATGCCGCACGTCTCGGCTCCCGCGGCCGCCCACGAAGACCCGACACCTCCCGATGTGCCGGCCGGCACCGCGCGTCCGGCGGAGCCCGAGGCGCCGCCCGCGTACGGGGAGCGCACCCGCGAGCAGTAGGGGCATGCGCACACGTCGCAGACGCGGCTTCTCGATTTAGCCGGTGAATTAGCAGTGGAGCGCAATGTGGCCGCGCTGACGCTCACGACGTTTCGTGACGTCCCGTGGAACGCGCCGTACTACGCTCGCCTGAGATTCGAAGTCTTCGCGCGCGAGCACTGGGGGCCGGCGATGCGGCAACGGGTGGCGAGGGAAGCGGCCGGCGGCTTGGCTGACTGGCCGCGAGTGGTTATGCGGCGCCCACTACGAAAATGAGGTCGGCGCCTGCCTGAGATGTACCGTTCCGGACGAATGTGCCAGGCGTAGCAGACACCATCGTCCGGAACGGGCAACCTCGGCGACATGGGTCAGCGGATGCCGGCCATCCAGGCTTCGACGTCGTCGGCGGTGCGGGGGATGCCGGCCGACAGGTTCTCGGGACCGTCGGCGGTGATGAGGATGTCGTCCTCGATCCGCACGCCGATGCCGCGGAACTCCTCCGGCACGGTGAGGTCGTCGGGCTGGAAGTACAGCCCGGGCTCGATGGTGAACACCATGCCCGGCTCGATCACCGCATCCATGTACATCTCCCGGCGGGCTGCCGCGCAGTCGTGCACGTCGAGTCCCAGGTGGTGGCTGGTGCCGTGCACCATGTACCGGCGGTGGTGGCCGCTCTGCGGGTCGAGCGCCTCCTCGGCGGAGACCGGGAGCATGCCCCACTCGGCGGTGCGGCGAGCGATCACGGCCATGGCGGCCGCGTGCACCTCACGGAAGACTGCACCGGGCCGCGCGACGGCGAACGCGGCATCCGCTGCCTCGCGCACCGCCTCGTACACCTTCCGCTGCACCGGGCTGAACGTGCCGGAGACCGGCAGGGTGCGCGTGATGTCGGCGGTGTAATAGCTGTCGAGCTCGACGCCGGCGTCGAGAAGGATCAGGTCCCCGGGCAGCACCGGTCCGTCGTTGCGGGTCCAGTGCAGGATGCAGGCGTGCGGGCCGGAGGCCGCGATCGTGTCGTAACCGACGGCGTTGCCGTCGGCGCGGGCCCTCGTGTTGAAGACACCTTCGACGAGGCGCTCGCCGCGCTGGTGGGCGCTGGCGCGGGGGAGGTCGCGGATGACGTCTTCGAAGCCGCGCCCGGTGGCGGCGACCGCCTGCCGCATCTCTTCGATCTCCCAGGAGTCCTTGACCAGGCGGAGCTCGGCGAGGTCCCGTGCCAGGCGCGCGTCCTTATCGTGCTCGTCGCCCGTCTCGAGGCTGAACGGCGCGTCGGAGGCATCGTTGTTGAGGGCACGCTCGGCGGCGAACCGCAGCCGGGCCTCGTCGACGCGCAGCGTGAGCGCGGGATCGGCCTCACGCAGCACCAGCGTTTCGGTGTCGGAGGCGTCGATCACCCGGTCCAGGTCGGCGATGCCGCGCACGTCGACACCCAGGTCGTTCGCGACCTGAGCGATGGAGGGGCGGGGGCCGATCCAGAACTCGCCGATCTCGGGGTTGGCGTAGAACTCGTCGGAGTCGCGCCCGGCGCGCTCCCTGAAGTACACCGTCGCGGTGTGCCCCCGGCCGGCGGGCTCCATGACCAGCACGGCGCCCGGTTCGGAGTCGCTGCCCCAGCCGGTCAGGTAACTGAACGCGGAGTGCGCGCGGAAGGCGTAGTCGGTGTCGTTCGCGCGCTGCTTGAGCGACCCGGCGGGCACGATGAGCCGCTGGCCCGGGTACATGCCCGAGAGCCGCTCCCGGCGCGCGGCGGCGAACGACGCCTGCTGACGCGCGGCGGGCAGCGCGTCTTCGCGAGGCGCCCAACCGCTGGAGATGTAGTCCTTGAAGACGCTCGACCCCGGCGTCGTCGACCGGTTCTCGTTCCGGTTCGTCCCCGACGGTGCGTCGGTCGAGCGGATGTCTGTGGCAGTGCTGGTGGTGTCGCTGGCGTCCATGGTCCCATTCTCTCACCCGTGCCCGGAACGCATTCGCGCGGGCGCAGTGCCCGCACCGCGAGGGCCGGCCTCGGGCGCCGAACTAACATAAGAACATGTCAGGTGCGCGTCGATTCGAGGGTCCGATCGACCTGCACACCCATTCGCGCGTCTCCGACGGAACCCAGACGCCCCGCGAGCTGATGCTCGACGCCGCGGCCTCCGGCATCCGCACCGTCGCCCTCACCGACCACGACTCGACCGCCGGCTGGGCGGAGGCGGCCGAGGCGGCCGCCGAAGCGCGCATCACGCTCATCCGCGGCATGGAGTTCAGCACCCGCGTGCGGGGCACGAGCGTGCACCTCCTGGCCTACCTCTTCGACCCAGACGACCCCGGCATCGTGGCCGAGACCGGGCGCATCCGCGACGCGCGTTTCGACCGGGCCCAGCGCATGGTCGAGCGCATCGGCGCGGACTACCCGCTCACCTGGGAGGACGTGCTCGCCCAGGCGCAGGACGGCACGACCATCGGCCGGCCGCACATCGCCGACGCGCTCGTCGAGCGCGGCCACGCCGCCACGCGAACGGATGCCTTCGGCGGCATCCTGCACTGGCGGGCCGGGTACTACCAGCCGCACTACGCCCCGGAGCCGATGGAGGCCGTGCGCCTCGTGACGGCGGCCGGGGGAGTGCCGGTGCTGGCGCATCCGGCCACCCGCGGTGTCGGCGACATCGTCTCCGAGCAACGGCTGGGCCAACTGGTGGATGCCGGGCTGTTCGGCCTCGAACTCGACCACCGCGAGAACAAGCCCGAACCGCGGGCGCGCCTGGAGCAGATGGCGAAGCGCTACGGCCTCGCCATCACGGGCTCCAGCGACTACCACGGCGCCGGCAAGGTGAACCGGCTCGGCGAGAACACGACGACGCCCGAGGTGCTCGACCGGCTGATCGAGCGCGCCTCGGGCGTTCCGCCGCTCTACGCCTGAGCGCCGCAGCTGCTCCATCCCTGAGCCGTCACGAGAACAGGACGGATCGGCCGCTTGTGCTCCAGAACAGGAGAAAACGACGTCGCGCCGGTGTCGACTCCTGTTTTGGCGACGGATGCGCCGAGCACGCAGGCGCACGCGGGGGCACGCGGGGCAGGCGGTGAAGCCTGGTGAGGGTTACGCGGCGCCGCCGGGCGCGCCGCCCTGCGGCGTGCGGCGGCGGGTGCGCCGGCGCGGCGAGCGGTGGCCGTCCTGGTGCTGGGCTCCGCCGCCGTCGTGCGTGCCGGCGGCCGGGGTGGCCTCGGGAGCGTCGGGGTTGGTGGTGCGGCCGACGCGCGTGCGGCTGCGGGTGCGGTCGCCGCCGGTGCGTCCCGCGCTGCGCCCGCCGTTCCCGCCCGCGGCGCCCGAGGAGCTTCCGCCGGAGCGGCCGGCACGCGGTTCGGCGTCCTTCACCGGGGTCGCCCGGAGGCGTCCCTTCGATCCCGCGGGGATGTTGAGGTCGGTGTAGAGGTGCGGCGACGACGAGTAGGTCTCCGTCGGCTCCGGCTGCCCGAAGTCGAGGGCCCGGTTGATGAGGGCCCACTTGTGCAGGTCGTCCCAGTCGACGAAGGTGACGGCGATGCCGGTCTTGCCGGCGCGCCCGGTGCGGCCCACGCGGTGCAGGTAGGCCTTCTCGTCCTCGGGGATGGTGTGGTTGATCACGTGCGTGACGTCGTCGACGTCGATGCCGCGCGCGGCGACATCCGTTGCGATCAGGATGTCTTTCTTGCCGGCCTTGAACGCCGCCATGGCCCGCTCACGCTGCTCCTGGTTGAGGTCGCCGTGCACGGCGGCAGCGTTGAAGCCGCGGTCGTTCAGCTCCTCGACGAGCTTCGCGGCGGCGCGCTTGGTTCGCGTGAAGATCACGGTTTTGCCGCGGCCCGAGGCCATCAGGATGCGGCCGATCACCTCATCCTTGTCCATGTTGTGCGCGCGGTAGATGAGGTGCTCGATGTTGGCCTGCGTGAGGCCCTCGTCGGGGTCGCTGGCACGGATGTGGATCGGCCGGGTCATGAAGCGGCGCGCCAGGGCCACGATCGGGCCCGGCATCGTCGCCGAGAACAGCATCGTGTGCCGGGTGGGCGGGGTCTGCGAGAACAGCTTCTCGATGTCGGAGAGGAAGCCGAGGTCGAGCATCTTGTCGGCCTCGTCGAGCACCATCTCGCGCACGTTCTTGAAGCTCAGCAGCCGCTGGTTCGCGAGGTCGAGCAGGCGGCCCGGGGTGCCGACCACGATCTGGGCGCCGGCCTTGAGCTGCTCGATCTGGCCTTCGTAGGCCTTGCCGCCGTAGATGGAGACGATCTTCGTGTCGCGGTTCTTCGCGGCGAGCTCGAGGTCTTCGGAGACCTGCACGCAGAGCTCACGGGTAGGCACCACGATGAGCGCCTGCACGCCGGGTTCGGGGCTCAGCCCGAGACGCTGGATCAGCGGAAGACCGAACCCGAAGGTCTTGCCGGTACCGGTCTTGGCCTGGCCGATGATGTCCTGCCCGGCGAGGGCGAGGGGAATCGTCTGGGTCTGGATGGGGAACGGCTCGGTGATGCCCTTGTCAGCGAGGGCGTCGACCATGTCCTGGTCGATGGAGAGTTCGGAGAAAGTCACGAATTTTTGCCTGTCATTACCTAGAAGAAGGATGCGCCCGTCTTCTGTCTCAGGCGCAAAGTCGCCGATCCTGTGTCGGCGACGTGAAGCCAGCTTACCGGCAGAGGCCACGGATCGGGCCGGGAAGCCCCGGGTGTCCTAAGCTGGGCTCGTGATCTCGTGGGTTGGTGGACGACCGCAGCGCGTCGAAATTCCCCGGCTGAAACCGCGCGGGGAGAGCCGGGCGGCCAAGCGCGTCGACATCGCCGACCTCGTTCCCGAACCTGTCACCTACCTTGCCCAGGCGGCGTACTTCCAACTCGGCGTCTTCGAGAGCCTGGCGCTCGCCGTGGCGAACGCGCCGGGCATCCACGCCAAGGAGAACCTGTCGACGGCGGCGGGCCGCGTGCTCGCGAAGCATCACGGCCTGGTGGCCGAGATGAAGCGCCGCGGCAGCGATCCGGCCGAGGCGATGACCCCGTTCGCGCCGCACCTCGACCGCTTCCGCACCACCACCCTCGGAGCCGACTGGGCCGAACTGCTTTTGTGGTGCTTCCTCACGGCGGGGTTCCTCGACGACTTCTTCATCCGCCTCTCCGCCGGGCTGCCGAGCGACATCGGCCCGCGGGCCGCGCAGATCCTCGGCGAAGACGAGGGCACGCATGTGATCGTGACCGAGCTGCAGGCGGCGATCGCGGCGGACCCCGCGCTTGCCTCGCGGCTGGCGCTCTGGGGCAGGCGCCTGGTGGGCGACACCCTGCTCGTCGCCCGCTCCGCGATTCACGCCACGGGCGACCTCGTGTCAGACGAACTGCGCATCGAGCCGGTCTTCACCGAGCTGATCGCCGCACACACCCGCCGCATGGATTCCCTCGGGCTCACGGCGTAACCGCCGGCGAGTCAGGCGCGGGCGGGAACGCCGCTGCGGGTGAGGGTGTGCAGCATCCGCTTGTCGTGCTCGGCGCGCCGGCGGCCGAGCCAGAGGTCGACGACCACGGCGACGACGAAGGATGCGCCGAGCGACACCCACCAGATCCAGCCGCCGTCCCACGCCCAGCCGAGCCAGGTGAGCGCGACCCAGACGAAGGCAGCCACGGCCGTGCCGACCGCCGGCACCAGCACGGCGCCGTGCGCCGCCCGGTGCGGCAGGGCGTACCGGGCGATGAGGCCCAGGATCGCCCCGCCGAGCGTGACGAAGAGGAGTTCCACGGCGCCCGCTAGGAGACGAAGCCGATGCGGCGCGATTCCTCCGTGCCGAGCTCCACGTAGGCGAGCCCGCTCGTCGGAACGATGTAGGTGTTGTGCTTCGAATCGGTGAGCTTGAGGTAGTCGCTCGTGCCCGACAGCGCCGCTGCGACGATCTCCTCGATCTCACTCACGGCCTGCGCGGTCTCGAAGCTGATTTCACGGGGGGTGTTGAAGATGCCGATACGGATGTCCACGGGTCGCCTTTCGTTGCCTTCCTGCCAGATTACGGCAGTTCGGCCACGCCGCGGCGCCGCAGGGAATGTCAGAGGCAACCGTTACCGTGGTTTTCGTGAGCACCACCGGAATCGAGCTGCGAGAAGACGCCACCTCGGCCCAACATGCCTTCGACCGGGTGCTGCTCGACGACGGGCAGCGCCGCGTCCTCGATCTCCCCGACGGGGCGTCCGCGTCCGTCATCGGCGCTCCGGGCACGGGAAAGACCACGGCGCTTATCGAGCTCGTCGCCGAGCGGGTACTCGGCCGGGGGTACTCACCGAGCGAGATCCTGGCCCTGGCGCCCACCCGCAGCGGTGCGAGCGCCCTCCGCGACACCATCGCCCTGCGCCTGGGCGTGCCGACCAACGGTCCCGTCGCCCGCACCGTGAACTCGGTGGCGTTCCAGATCGTCACCGCCGCGCGCGCCACCCAGGGCGAGCCGGCCCCGACCCTCCTCACGGGCGGCGAACAAGACCAGATCATCGCCGAGCTGCTGCAGGGGCACCTCGAGGAGGGCACCGGCCCGGCGTGGCCCGACCACCTCGGCCCCGACGTGCGCCGACTGCGGGGCTTCCGCACCGAGCTCCGCGACCTCATGATGCGCGCCGTGGAGTACGGGGTGCCGCCCGTCGAGCTCGCCCGCCTGGGCGCCCAGCACGGGCGCCCGGAGTGGCAGGCGGCCGCCGAGTTCATCCGCGACTACGAAGACGTGAAAGACCTCGCCCGCCCGGGCCAGTACGACTCCACCGAGCTGGCCCAGTATGCGGCAGCCGTTGTGCGGTCCGCGCCCGCCGGCACCGCCGCGGTGCTCGGCCCACTCGCGGGCCTCCGGCTGATCCTCGTCGACGACGCCCAGGAGTGCACCCAGGCCACCCTCACGCTGCTGGCCCAGTTCGCCGCGCGCGGTGTCGCGGTCGTGGCGTTCGGCGACCCCGACATCAGCACCGGCTCGTTCCGCGGGGCGCACCCCGACACCCTCGGGCGCCTCGCCGCGCACCTCGGGTCGCTGCCCCCGGGTACCCCCGCGCCCGAGGCCATCGTGCTCGACACCGTCTACCGGCACGGCTCCTCCGTGCGAACCGTCGTGCGGGAGGCCGCATCCCGCATCGGCGCCGCCGCGGCCGGCACCCAGCGGGCCGCCGCGCCAGAAGCGGATGCCGCTCCCGGCACCGTGCAGAGCGTGGTCGTCGGCAGCCCCGCCGAACAGCTCGGGGTGATCGCCCGGCGTCTCCGGGAACGCCACCTGCAGGGCGACGTGCCGTGGAGCGACATGGCCGTCATCGTGCGGAGCGGGTCGCTGGTTCCCGTGCTGTCGAAGGGACTCGCCGCCCTCGAGGTGCCCACACAGGTGCAGGCGGCCACCACGGCGCTTCGCGACGAAACGGCCGTGAAGGCGTTCATCCTCGCCCTCGACGTGACGATGGGCCGCCGGCCCCTCGACGGGCGGAACGCCGTCGACCTGCTGCTCGGGCCGCTCGGCGGCCTCGACCCGGTCACCCTGCGGCGGCTGCGCGCCGCGCTTCGCCAGCAGGAGCTGGCCGGCACCGGCAACCGCAGCGCCGACGAGCTGCTCGTCGAAGCGCTCACCGTGCCGGGCCCGCTCGCGCTGATCGACAACCGCACCGCCCGCCGTGCGGCGGCCTTCGGCGAGAGCCTGCGGCAGGCATCCGCCGATTACCGTGCCGGCGCCACGATCGAAGAACTTCTGTGGGGGCTCTGGGAGCGGAGCCGACTCGCCACCGGCTGGCGGGAGCAGGCTCTCGGCACCGGCATCGTCGCCGACGAAGCCAACCGCAACCTCGACGCCGTCGTAGCCCTGTTCTCGGCCGCGCAGCGGTTCGTGGAACGCACCCCTTCCGCCCCGCCCCTGCTGTTCCTGGAACACCTCGTCGACACCGACGTGCCCGAAGACACCCTCGCGCCCCGCGCTCAGGGCGACGCCGTCGTGGTCTCCACGCCCGCGGGCACGATCGGGCGGGAATTCTCGGTCGTGGTGGTCGCCGGCGTGCAGGACGGCGTCTGGCCCGACCTTCGCATCCGCGGGTCGCTGCTCGCCGCCGGAGAGCTCGCCGCGCTCTGCTCCCAGCAGCACGCCTCAGCCACGGATGCCCGCACCGCCGTGGTGCACGACGAGCTGCGCATGTTCGCGCAAGCGGCGTCGCGCGCAACGGCCGAGCTGCTCGTGACGGCCGTCGAGAACGAAGACAACCGGGCATCGGTGTTCTTCCGGATGCTGCCCGAACCCGATCCCGACCCGGTCACGCGGTATCCGCTGTCGTTGCGCGGTCTCGTGGCGCGGTTCCGGCGTGACCTCACAGGCGCACTCCGCCCCATGGTCGACGCCGGTCGCGAGTCGCTGCCCCTCGCGGCACTGCCGCCGCGGGCACGGGACGCGGCCCTCGGCCTCGCCCAACTGGCCGATGCCGGGGTACCCGGCGCCGACCCGTCCGAGTGGTACGGCATGCGCCCGCCCTCCACCGTGCAGCCCCTCAACGACCCGGAAGCCGGGGACGGACCGGTGCGCGTGTCGCCCTCGAAGATGGCGTCGTTCGAATCGTGCCCGCTGCACTGGTTGATCGGGCAGCTCAGCGGCGGGGGCGGCAGCACCGCTGCCAGCCTCGGCACCATCATCCACAAGGTCATGGAAGACGCCGTCGATCCCACGCCCGACGCACTGTGGGCGGCCGTCGAGGAGCGCTGGGGAGAGCTGACCTTCGACGCCGACTGGCAATCCGACGTGCAGAAGGCACACGCGCGTGAGCTCACCGATCGCCTCGCCGCGTACCTCGCCGACTTCCGCCGCAACGGCTCCGCCCTGCTGCAGGCGGAGGGCGGCTTCGAATTCGCGATCGGCAACGCCGTGCTCTCCGGCACCATCGACCGCGTCGAACAGCTGGCCGACGGCCGCGCCGTCATCGTCGACCTGAAGACCGGCAAAGGCGACCCCATCGCCGACGACGGGGTCGTCGACCACCCCCAGCTCGGCGCCTACCAGCTCGCCTTCCACGAGGGAGCGATCGACGGCATCCCCCCGGGCACCGACCTCGCCGGCGCGCAGCTGGTCATCGTCTCCTCGGGCACCACGAAGAAGAACTACCGCGACCCGATGCAGCAGCCGTTCGCGCCCGACCAGCGGGAGGCATTCCGGGAGCGTGTCCTCGCCGACGCGGCAGGCATGGGCGGGGCCACGTTCCTGGCCAGGATGGACGAGCACTGCCTGGACCCCTGGTCGTTCGGATCCTGCCGCATCCACATCATCACGCAGGTCAGCTCGTGAGCGCACGGTCAGCGGCCGAGATCGCCCACGCCCTCGGCCTGCCCCGGCCCACCGACGAACAACAGGCCGTCATCGAGGCGCCCCTCGCACCCACCCTCGTCGTCGCCGGCGCCGGAAGCGGCAAGACCGAGACGATGGCCAACCGGGTGCTGTGGCTCCTCGCGAACGGCCATGTCCGGCCCGACCAGGTCCTCGGGCTCACCTTCACCCGCAAGGCGGCCGGCGAACTCGCCGAACGCATCAACAATCGCATCCGGCAACTCGATGACGCCGGACTCCTGCCGGCGAGCGACGACACGGGACAGGGCGCCGACGCCGCCTCCGACCTGTTCAACAGTCCCGCCGTCTCCACCTACAACTCCTTCGCGAGCCGGCTGTTCTCCGACAACGCCCTGCTCCTCGGCCGGGAGCCCGAGTCTGCGCTGCTGTCCGAGACCTCCGCGTGGCTGCTGGCACGGTCGGTGGTGCTCGAGCGCGGCGACCGACGGCTCGTCGCGTTCGGCAAGAACGTCGACGCGGTGACGGATGCCGTGCTCCGGTTCAGCAGACTGCTCGCCGAGAACCCGCCGGCGCAGTTCCCCGGCGAGCCGGAACGGTCGCACGACGTCGCCGGGCTCGCCGAAGGTTTCGCCTACCTCGCCGACCTTCCCTACGGCTCGGCGCGCAAGACGAAGCCGTTCGACTCGGTCGTGACGGCCCTGGAGGCGGTGGCTCCGCTGCCGGTGCTCGGCGACCTCGCCGAGCGCTACCAGCAGGAGAAGCAGCGGCTCGGCCTGATCGAGTTCTCCGACCAGGTGGCCCTCGCGCTGCAGATCTGCCGGCGGGTGGAGAGCGTCGCCCTGCGTTACCGTGACCAGTACCGGGTGGTGCTCCTCGACGAATACCAGGACACGTCGGTGCTGCAGACCGAGCTGCTGAGCACGCTGTTCGCCTCCCACCCGGTGATGGCGGTCGGCGACCCGCACCAGTCCATCTACGGATGGCGCGGGGCCAGTTCCGCCAACCTGCTCGGCTTCTCCCGCGACTTCGCGCCGAACGGTGGGGCGGCCAGCATGTCGCTGTCGTACACCTGGCGGAACCCTGTGCGGGTGCTCAACGCGGCCAACACGCTGGTCGAGCCGCTGAGCGCCGCGCTCAGGGCCCGGCCAGGCGGCATCCAGGTCGAGACGCTCAAGGCGCCATCCGGCAAGGCCGCGGGCGCGGTCGAGGGGATGATGTGCGAGAGCCTCGCCGAAGAGGCCACCGCGGCGGCCCGCTGGCTGGCCGCGCGCCTGCCCGACGGCACCGTCCAGACCGCCGCGATGCTGTTCCGGGCGCGCCGCGACATGGAGTACTTCGCCGAGGTGCTGCGCGAGCACGGGGTGAAGGCGCACGTCCTCGGCATCGGCGGACTCCTCTCCACACCCGAGGTGGCCGATGTCGTCTGCGTGCTGCGTGTCGTCCACGATCCCGGCGCCGGGAGCGAGCTGATCCGTCTCCTCACCGGCGGTCGCTGGCGCATCGGTGCCCGGGACGTGCAGGCGCTCGCCCGCGTCGCCGGCTGGCTCGCCTCGCACGACTGGGCGCAGCAGGCGGTGAGCGACGAGATGAAAGCGAAGATCCGGGCATCCGTCGCCGCCGAGGAAACCACGTCGCTCGTGGACGCGCTCGACTTCGTCGCCTCAGCGCCCCCGTCGCACGGCCAGCTCGCGGGTTTCAGCGCCGACGGGCTGGAGCGACTCCGCGACGCCGGACGCCTGCTGGCATGGTTCCGCTCCCGGTCGACGCTCGCGCTACTGGACCTGGTGCGCCTCATCGAGCAGGAGCTGCTCCTGGACATCGAACTCGTCGCCAACGAGACCAAGGGGCTGGGGCTGGCCAACCTGCACGCCTTCCACGACAACGTGGCGGCGTTCCAGGCCAGCGACGACGACGGCAGCCTCGCCAGCTTCCTGCGCTGGCTCGACCGTGCGGCCAGGCAAGACGACATGGGTCCGCGTAGCGAGGCATCGGAACCGGGAACCGTTCAACTGCTCACCGTCCACGGTTCCAAAGGACTCGAATGGGACTACGTGGTCATCCCCGGCCTGACCGAGGACTCGCTGCCCGCGAAGGCGAAGGAGACGACCGGCTGGGTGCGCTTCGGCGAGCTGCCCTACCCGTTCCGCGGTGACCGCAACGAGCTTCCCCGGCTGCGCTGGCGCGACCACGACACCCAGAAGTCCTTCGACGAGGAGTTCCAGGGTTACAAGGAGGAACTCGCCCACCGGCACGATGCGGAGGAGCGCCGGCTCATCTACGTCGCCACCACGCGCGCCCAGCAGCAACTCCTGCTCACGGGGGCGTTCTGGGGCGCCGGCACGCGCGTGCGAAAGCCCAGCCGCTTCCTCGTGGAACTGGCCGAAGCGGGCATCATCGAGGCGCTCCCCGCGGGCAGCGCCTTCGACGACAAACCCGACGCCGACCGGGGCCCCGAGGAGCACTGGCCGTTCGACCCGCTCGCCGCCCGCCGCCGCGTGGTCGAAACCGCCGCCACGCTGGTGGAGGCTGCGCCGACAACGGATGCCGAGACCCCGTTGGCCACGGACATCGCCCTGCTGCTGCAGGAGCGCGCCGAGCGAGCGCAGGGCGGGAGCGGCGCCCTCCCCGCGCGTATCCCGGCGTCCCGGTTCAAGGACTACGTCGACGACCCGCTCGGCGCGATCGCCCGCGTGCGGAGGCCCATGCCCGAGCGGCCGTACCGGGCCACCCGCCTGGGCACCTTGTTCCACAGCTGGGTGGAGCAACGCTCCGGGGGAGCGTCAGCCGGTGACCTCATCGACATCGTGCCGGCCGAGCTGGACCTCGACGCCGACGACGGCGCGGGTCAGGGGGTCGAGGAGCGACTGGCCGCACTACAGGCCACGTTCGAGCGGTCCCCGTGGGGTGCGCTGCAGCCCGAGGAGGTCGAGATCGAGATCCACTATGTGCTCGCCGGCCAGGTCTTCATCTGCAAGCTTGACGCCGTGTATCGCACGGAGACGGGATTTCAGGTCGTGGACTGGAAGACCGGCAAGGCCCCCAAAGACGCAGCCGACCTCGAGCTCAAGCAGATGCAGCTCGCGCTCTACCGGCTGGCGTTCGCGAGCTGGCGGGGCATCGACCCGGAGCAGGTCGACGCCGTGTTCTACTTCGTCGCCGACGACCAAGTGATCCGCCCCGAGCGGCTCTACTCGGAAGCCGATCTGGCGTCGGCGTGGTCAGCGGTTCTGGCCAGCACCGCGCGGTAGTCCCGACGCCGCTTCATTGCCTGGTGGGTGGTCTGAGTCGGCCGCCGCGGCGTGGTGTTTGGTGGATGTCGACGGTGACCGGGGGGATGAACCAGGGGACGTTGTCGATGACCTGGATCTTCCAGCCGTGGCGGTGGAGCAGGTG
>NZ_RDSR01000008.1 GCF_003716325.1 Cryobacterium tepidiphilum
TGTCGCCTGCGCGCGCACGGGGCGGCAGAAAGCCCGCACTCGCGGAACGTGGCGGCAGGGGACGAAAGGGCGGGGTGAAAGGGGGCCGGCAGCGGATGCGTACGGGGTGAGCTCAGAGCCCGGCGTTCGGGTGGCGCGCGGGCGAGGTGAACCGGCCCACTGCGGCGGCCATCAGGCGGCGGGGGAGCACCGTGGAAAGCCCGGCGGCCACGCGGCTCTCGGGGCCGGTGACGACCCGGGGCGGCGTTGTGGCGCGGTCGAGGGCGGCGAAGGTGTCGTTCATCACCCTGTCGACGGTGAGCAGGCCGCCGCCGGGCGACAATCCCTCGTTCCGCGCGACCTGGCCGAACTCGGTGTGCACGGGGCCGGGGCACACCGTGAGCACCTTGAGCCCGGTGCGACGGGTCTCGTGCCAGAGTGCCTCGGTGAAGCTCGAGACGTAGGCCTTCGTCGCGGCGTAGACCGCCATGTGCGGCATGGGCGTGAACGCGGCCACGCTCGCGATGTTCACCAGGGCCGCGCTGCCGGGGGCGGCGACGGCCTGTTGCAGGAGACCCGGGAGGAATGCATGGGTGAGGGCCGTGAGCGCCTGCACGTTGACTGCGATCTCGTCCCGCTCCCTCTCGGGGTCCAGGTCGGCGAAGGTGCCCCAGGTGGCGAAGCCGGCGTTGTTCACGAGGGTACCGACGCTGACCTCGCGTTCCCGCAGGTCCTCGACCAGGGTGGCCACGGCATCCGCTTGCGAAAGGTCGGTCGGGATCACCGTCGACACCGTGCCGTACTTCTCGGCGAGGTCGACCGCGAGCGCCTCAAGGCGCTCCTGCCGGCGGGCCACGAGCACCAGGTCGGCGCCGCGCTGGGCCAGCCGATGCGCGTAGGCGTGTCCAAGGCCGCTGGAGGCCCCCGTGACGAGTGCGGTCGTACCGATGGGATTGAACACCGAGGAAGCCATGCTGCCAAGGCTAACGGCGATGGCCGCACTCCGCCGCGGCTGGTTAGGCTCGGGGCATGGCCCACCTCCACGATCTGACCGCCCTCGAGCAGTGGCAGGCCCTGCAGCGGAACGAGATCACGCCGACCGAGCTCACGCAGCATTACCTGGGCCGCATCGAGGCGCTGAACCCCTCGCTCGGCGCGTTCGTCACCGTGACAGCGGATGCCGCCCTCCGCCGGGCGCGCCAGGTCGAGTCCGAGGTTCCCCGCACCGCGTCGCTCTGGGGGTTGCCGTTCGGCGACAAGGACCTGCAGCTGCGGGCGGGCGTGCCCGCCCGGTTCGGCTCCCGGCTCATGGCCGACTTCGTGCCCGAGGAATCCGACGAGCTCGTACGCACCCTCGACGCCGCCGGCGGCGTCAGCCTCGGCAAGACCAACGCACCGGAGTTCGGCCTGCCCTCCTACACCGAGACGCTCGCCGGTCCGCCGGCGCGGAACCCGTGGGACCCGGCCCTCGGCGCCGGCGGCTCGAGCGGCGGCGCCGCCGTGGCCGTGGCCGCCCGCATGCTCCCGTTCGCCCCGGGCTCCGACGGCGGCGGGTCCGTGCGCATCCCTGCTGCCGCCTGCGGACTTGTCGGGGTGAAGCCGTCCCGCGGGCGCATCCCCGCGTCGTCCGGCATCGCGTCGCTCGGCGGGCTCGTCGTCGCCGGCCCGCTGGCGCGCACGGTAGCGGATGCCGCGCTGCTGCTCGACGCGATGATCGCGCCGTTCGGCGGTCGCCCCGACCACCACTTCGCCCTGCGTCCGGCCGGCGACGAGGGACCGCTGCTGGCCGCGGCCGTGCACGGCGAGGGCCGCTACCAGCTCGGCGTGATGACGACGTCGGCGTGGGACGACGCCTACGAGATCGGTCTGGCGCCGGAGGCCCGCGACGCGCTCGACGTCGCCGTGCAGCAGTTCACCGCGATCGGACACGGACTTGAGGAAGTGGCCCTCACCCCCGACGACAGCTACGCGCCGGCGTTCCGCACCCTCTGGCAGGCCGGCGCCGCCGGAATCCCCGCCGAGGGGGAGGAGCAGGAGTCCCTGCTCGAGCCGCTCACCCGCTGGCTCCTGCACCGGGGGCGCGAACTCACCGCTCGCCAGCTGGCCGACGCGCTGGCCGCGCTCGCCGCCTACGAGCAGTCGTTCATCGCGCAGCTGTCGCGTTTCGATGCGGTGCTCACCCCGGCGATGGCGATGACGCCCAGGCCGCTCGGCTGGTACGACCAAGCGGATGGCGAGCACAACTTCGCCCAGCAGGTGCAATACACGCCCTACACGTCGATGATCAACGTCACCGGGCTCCCCGCGATCGTGCTGCCGGTGCACCAGACCGCGGACGGGCTGCCGATGGGCGTGCAGCTGATCGGGCGCCCGGGCGGGGAGGCGACGCTGCTGGCCCTCGGCGCCCAGCTGGAACGTCGCATCCGTTGGCAGGATCGGGTGCCGGCTGTCACTCGGTAACGATTGTTTTGAATCACTCAAAACAACTGTAGGCTGAAGCGATGACCGACACGACGGATGCGACGGCGCCGGCTGACGGCGCGGCCGAGCGCATCCGGGCGGCGGGCCTCAAGGTCACGGCCGGTCGGGTCGCTGTATGGCGTGCCCTCGCCGCTGCGCCGCACGCCGACGCCGAGCAGGTTTTCGCGCAGGTGAAGACCGAGCTGCCCGGCACATCACTGCAGTCGGTGTACGGCATTCTGGCCGCTTTCACCGCCGCCGGCCTGGTGCGCCGCATCGAACCGGCCAGGTCCGCAGCCCGCTACGAGCGGCGCATCGGTGACAACCACCACCACGTCGTCTGCACCGGGTGCGGAGCCGTCGGCGACGTCGACTGCGTCGTGGGGGAGGCGCCGTGCCTCACGCCGTCCAACACCGGCGGATTCACGGTGCAGACCGCGGAAGTCACATTCTGGGGCGTCTGCCCGGCCTGCCAGGCCGAGGCATCCGTTGCCCAACCCACCGACCACTGAAATCACAAGGAGCACAATGACCGAACGCACCACGACTCAGACCGGCACGCCCGTTGCCAGCGACGCCCACTCCCTCACGGCGGGCGCGAACGGCGTGACAGCGTTGCACGACCGCTACCTCGTCGAGAAGCTTGCGCAGTTCAACCGCGAGCGCATCCCGGAGCGGATCGTGCACGCCAAGGGTGGCGGCGCGTTCGGCGAGTTCGTGGTCACCGAAGACGTCTCGCGGTTCACGAAGGCCGCGGTGTTCCAGCCCGGCGCGACGACCGAGACCCTGCAGCGCTTCTCCAGCGTGGCTGGTGAGATGGGCTCGCCCGACACGTGGCGCGATGTGCGCGGCTTCTCGGTGAAGTTCTACACGACCGAGGGCAACTACGACATCGTCGGCAACAACACGCCCGTGTTCTTCATCCGCGACGGCATCAAGTTCCCCGACTTCATCCACTCTCAGAAGCGACTGCCGGGCTCGGGCCTCCGCGATGCCGACATGCAGTGGGACTTCTGGACCCTCTCCCCGGAGTCCGCCCACCAGGTCACCTACGTCATGGGCGACCGCGGCCTGCCGCGCACCTGGCGCGAGATGCCCGGTTTCGGCTCGCACACCTACCAGTGGATCAACGCCGACGGGGAGCGGTTCTGGGTGAAGTACCACTTCACCTCGAACCAGGGCAACAGCGAGATGGAAGGCTCCGAAGCGGAATTCATCGCCGGCGCCGACGCCGACTACTACCGCCGCGACCTGTACGAGGCCATCGAGCGCGGCGACTTCCCCTCCTGGGACGTGCACGTGCAGGTCATGCCCTACGACGACGCGAAGTCGTACCGGTTCAACCCGTTCGACCTCACCAAGGTGTGGCCGCACGCCGACTACCCGTTGATCAAGGTCGGCACCCACACCCTCAACCGCAATCCGGAGAACTTCTTCGCCCAGATCGAGCAGGCGGCGTTCTCGCCGGCCAACACCGTGCCCGGCATCGACATCAGCCCCGACAAGATGCTCATGGCACGGGTGTTCTCCTATCCCGACGCGCAACGGTACCGGGTGGGCGCGAACTTCAACCAGCTCCCGGTGAACGCGCCGAAGGCCCCGGTGCACAACTACTCCCAGGACGGCGCCGCGCGCCACGGCTTCAACCCGGCCTCGACGCCCGTGTACGCCCCGAATTCCTTCGGCGGCCCGACAGCGGATGCCGCGGCGGCCGGCGAGGGCAGCTGGGAGTCGGACGGCGACCTGGTTCGATCCGCGGCCACACTGCACTCGGAAGACAGCGACTTCGGCCAGGCCGGAACCCTGTATCGCGAGGTCTTCGATGCTGCCGCCAAGGAGCGATTCCTTGAAACGATCACCGGAGGGATCAGCGGCGTGACGCGCCCGGAGATCGTCGAGCGCGCTATCTGGTACTGGACCCAGGTCGACGCCGAGCTCGGCGCGGCCCTCCGCGCCAACCTCGCGTCGACGTCGGAAACCGCGAACGAGGCCGCCGAGTACGTCGGCGTCGCCGAGTAGCGCCCTCGCCCCGGCTCGCGCGCTCGGCTCGCGCCGTCCTGTGAGGGGTCAGCTTTTCCTAGTGCACCGCCACCGCGACTAGGAGAAGTTGGCCCCTCACGGGCGTGGGCCGGCATGAGCGGGGGCTAGCGGGGGCGAGCGGGGTCGAGAGGTGGGTGCCTCGACAGGTTTAGGTAAGGCATGCCATACTTAGGTAATGCTTACTTCGACTGCCGCCCCGGCTTCTGCGCGCGCCGCACGGCAGCCGAGACCGAGCTACCGACCCTTCGCGGTGACGGTGGCCGGCATCCGTCGGCTCTCCGACACGTTCACCCGGGTGACTTTCACAGGCCCCGAACTGCACGACTTCGGCACCGTCGGCCTCGACCAGCGCGTCAAGATCATCCTGCCGCTGCCGGGCGTCGGCATCAGCCAGTTGCCCGAGAACGAGTCGTGGTACGAGGCGTGGCGCAAGCTTCCCGACGCGCACCGCAACCCCATTCGCACCTACACGGTGCGCGCCGTGCGCCCTGCCGCGCGTGAGATCGACATCGACTTCGTCGCCCACGGCGACACCGGCCCCGCCTCCCGGTGGGTCCGGCGAGCCGCCATCGGCGATCCGCTCACCGTCGTCGGCCCCGACGCCCGCGGCGAAAACCCCCGCTCGGGTGTGGAGTGGCGCCCCGGCAACGCCCGGAATGTGCTGATCGCCGGGGATGAGACCGCAGCGCCGGCCATCTGCGCGATCCTCGCCGCCCTGCCGCGGGATTCCCGGGGCTCGGCCTTCATCGAGGTGCCGAGCGACGGCGACGTGATGCAGACCGGCGCTCCCGAGGGCGTGGAGGTCACCTGGCTCACTCGCGCGCAGGCCAACGCGGCCGCCTCGCACGGCTCGGCGCTCGAATCCGCTGTGCGCAGCTGGACCACCCGGTACATCACGGATCGGCACCAGGGCGCCGAGGTGGCCGACGTCGACATCGAGCACGACATCCTCTGGGACGTCCCAGAATCCACCGGGAAGGGCTCCGACCTCTATGCCTGGCTCGCCGGCGAAGCGAGCGTCATCAAGACGCTGCGCCGGTTCCTCGTCTCCGAGACCGGGATCGACCGCAAGCAGGTCGCCTTCATGGGCTACTGGCGGCACGGCCGCGCTGAGGCCAACTAGGCGCAAAACCCACCGGCGTTCGGGCCGGTCGCAACGACGCGGCATCCGTTCTCACCCCACCCCAGCATCAGACGAAGGGAACCCCTGTGCGTACCAACCGAGTTCGAGCTGTCGCCGCCCTGGCCGCCGCCACCGTGACGGCACTCCTGCTCGCCGGATGCTCCGGCACCGGCGGCGCCGAGCCGGCCGCGCCCGCAGACACCTCCGCCTCCGACAACGGCGCCTTCCCGGTGACGATCGAAAGCGCCCTGGGCGACGCGGTCATCCCCAGCGCGCCCAAGAAGATCGTCACCATCGGCTGGGGCTCGGCCGACACCGCCATCGCGCTCGGCACCACGCCCGTCGGCATGGAGGCCGCGACCTGGGGCGGCGACAAGGACCAGTACTTCCCCTGGACCCGCGACGCCATCGAGAAGGCCGGCGATCCGCTGCCCACCACCTTCAACGTGTACCCCGAGATCGACGTGGAGTCGGTGCTGGCGCTCGCGCCCGACCTGATCCTCGCCCCGCAGTCGGGCATCACCGCCGACCAGTACGCCACCCTGTCGAAGATCGCCCCCACCGTCGCCTACCCGGGCGAGCCGTGGCGAACCAGCTGGGACGACCAGATCACCATCATCGGCAAGGCCCTCGGCAAGAGCGACAAAGCCGCCGACCTGATCGACGGCATCAACAATGAGCTGGGGGATGCCAAGGCCGCCCACCCGGAGTTCACCGGCACGAGCTTCGCCTACGTCTACGCCGCCGAGCCCGGCACCCTGTCGCTGTACCAGGCCGGCGACCCGCGTGTGGACCTCATCTCCGGCCTCGGCCTCACGATGGACGAGGCGGTCGCGGCCGTGCCGATCACGAAGGGCACCTTCTCCTCGACCGTGGGCCTGGAGCGCGCCGATGTGCTGAACGACGTCGACGTGGTCTTCACCTGGTTCAACGACGCCGCGAACCAGAAGACCATCGAGGCGCAGCCGCTCTTCGCGCAGATCCCCGCGGTCAAGCGCGGCTCGTACGTGCCGAGCGTCGACAACCAGCTTGGCATGGCCTCCAGCATGATCACGCCGTACAGCGTGCCGTGGGCGCTCGACCGTTACATTCCCCAGATCGAGGATGCCGTAGCCAAGGTCGCCAAGTAACGTTACGTCGGTGAGGCACCGGCGACGTCACCCATGACCAGCACAGCGACGCGAACGGCGGCCGGGCTCACCCCCGGCCGCCGTCCGGCGTCGCAGTTGGCGCTCGGGCTGCTGGTTGCCGCCGGCATTCTCGGCGTCAGCTGCCTGCTCAGTCTCGCCGTGGGCACCAAGTACGTGCCGCCCGTGGACGTGTGGAATGCGCTGGTGGATCCCGGCAACAGCTACGCCGACACGGTCATCGCCAGCCGCATCCCGCGCACCCTGCTCGGCCTGCTCGTCGGGGCCGCCCTGGCGGTGGCCGGCGGCATCATGCAGGGCCTCACCCGTAACCCCCTGGCCGACCCCGGCCTCTTCGGCGTGAACACCGGAGCGGCCGCGGCGATCGTCACCGCCGCCGCCCTCGGCTGGGGCGGCGCCACCAGCGTCTGGGTAGCACTGCCCGGCGCGTTCGCCGCCGTCGTCGTCGTGTACCTGGTCGGCTCCGGCCGGGGCCCGGCCATGCCCGTCCGCCTCGTGCTGGCCGGCGTCGTGGTCTCGGCGCTGCTGACCGCCTACATCCAGTCCGTCACCCTCAGCCTGCCCGCCGTGTTCGACGCGTACCGCTTCTGGGTGATCGGCTCGCTCGCCGGGCGTAACCCCCACCTCATCGTCGAGGTGCTCCCGTTCATCGTGGTCGGGCTGGTGCTCGCCCTCGCGCTGTCCGGATCCCTGAACGCGCTCGCGCTCGGCGACGACACCGCGCTCGCGCTCGGTGCCCACGTCGGTCGCACCCGCCTGCTCGGTGCCGTCGCCACGACGCTGCTCTGCGCGGCCGCGACCGCCGCCGTCGGGCCGATCTCCTTCGTCGGCCTCGCCGTGCCGCACATCGTGCGGAGCGTCACCGGCGCCGACCACCGCTGGCTGCTGCCGTACTGCGTGGTCGTGGGCCCGGCCCTGCTCCTGACCGCAGACATCGTGGGCCGCATCCTCGTCAGCCCGGCCGAGCTCATGGTCGGCGTGGTCACCGCCTTCATCGGCGGACCGATCCTGGTGCTGGCCGTGCGACGGATGCGGGCCAGCGCATGAGCGCGACGACCCTCCGGCTGGGCGGCTGGCTGAGCCTCCCCGTGCGGCGCCGCAGCGTCGTCGTCGGCGGTGCGCTCGCCGCCGGCATCGTCGTGATCGCCCTGCTCAGCCTCACCCTCGGACGACTCGGCATCGCCCCGGCCGACCTGATGCCGGCGATCCTCGGGCACAGCACGGGACCCGACGCGATCGTCTTCGAGGTGCTGCGCGGGCCGCGCTTGGTCGTCGGCATCGCCGCCGGCGCGGCCTTCGGCGTCTCCGGCGCGCTGTTCCAGACCGTGACGCGCAATCCACTCGGCAGCCCCGACGTCATCGGGCTCACCTCGGGGGCATCCGCCGGCGCGGCCGCGTTCGGCCTGCTCTGGACCGGCATCCTGCCCCTGCCCGTCGGCGCACTCGTCGGCGCGCTCGCCGCCATGGCCCTGGTCTGGCTGGGTACCGGGCGAGGATTCTCCTCCCCGGCGCGGATGCTGCTGGTCGGCATCGGCGTCTCGGCCATGTCGCTCGCGTTCGTGCAGTACGCGATCACCCGGGTGGGCGTCGAGCAGGCAACGGTGCTGGCCTCCTTCCTGAACGGCAGTCTCGCCTCCCGCACCTGGGGTCACGCCGCCCTCATCTGGGTGAGCGTGGTGGTGCTGCTGCCGTGCGCCCTCCTCACCACCCGCCGCCTCCAGCTCATGGAGATGGGCGACGAGCAAGCGGATGCCTTGGGCGCGCGCAGCGCACCGGCGCGGTCGTGGGCCGTGCTCATCGCGATCGGCCTCGCCACCGCCGCGGTCAGTGTGGCGGGCCCCGTGGCGTTCATCGCGCTGACCGCGCCGCAGATCGCCCGGCGGCTCACTCGCAGCGCCGGCCCCAACCTCGTGCTCTCGGCGCTGATGGGGGCGTTCCTGCTCACCCTCGCCGACCTGCTCACGCAGCAGTCGCCGTTTGCCGTGCAGCTTCCGGTCGGCGTGCTCACGGCCGTCATCGGGGGGATCTACCTCGGCTACCTGCTCGTCGCCCAGTGGAAGAAGGGAACCGTCTGATGGAGGCATCCGCTGCATCGAAGCCGGCCGGCCGGCTCGCCGGACTGGGCCTCAGGCTCGCCTACGATCGCCGTGTGGTTGTGCCCGACCTCTCGGTCGAGATTCCCGACGGCGGTTTCACGATCATCGTGGGCCCGAACGCCTGCGGGAAGTCGACGCTGCTCAAGGCGCTCTCGCGCACGCTCAAGCCCGAGGCCGGCACGGTGCTCCTCGAGGGCGCGCCCATCGACTCCTACCGCAGCAAGGCGGTGGCGCGGCAGCTGGCCATGCTGCCGCAGAGCCCGATCGCGCCGGAATCGATCACCGTGCGCGACCTCGTGGCCCGCGGCCGGTACCCGCACCAGGGGCTGCTGCGGCAGTGGAGCGCAGCGGATGAACGGGCCGTCACCGGGGCGCTCGAATCGACCGCCAGTATGGAGCTGGCCGACCGGTACGTCGCGGAGCTGTCGGGCGGGCAGCGCCAGCGGGTGTGGATCGCGATGGTGCTCGCCCAGCAGGCGGATCTGCTGCTGCTTGACGAGCCGACGACGTTCCTCGACATCGCGCACCAGTACGAGGTGCTGGAGCTGTGCTCACGCCTGCACGCCGAGGGCCGAACCCTCGTGGCCGTGCTGCATGACCTGAACCAGGCGGCGCGCTACGCCACCAACCTCGTGGTGATGAAGGAGGGGCGGATCGTCGCGGAGGGGGACCCCCGCGAGGTGCTCACCGCCGCGCTCGTCGAGGAGGTCTTCGGCCTGCCGTGCGTGATCATCCCCGACCCGGAGGCCGGCACACCGCTCGTGGTGCCCAAGGTCCCCGCCTGAGATCCCCGTCACCGTCACGGGTGCTGGGTTTCCGCCGCCTGCCGAGCACGCGAGCGGCAGTTGGGCCGCACCCGCGGACCGGTCACCGTCGCGGGTGCGGGGTTTCTGCCGCCTGCCGAGCACGGAGGCGGCAGTTAGGCCGCACTCACGGGGTTAGCTCGCCGCGCGAGCGCGGGCATTGCGAGCTCCGGTAGGGTCGGCGACATGGGGATCGATGCGGACGCACTGCTGGAGGGGCCGCGGGGACGGCGGCTCTGCCTCGAGGCCGCAATGGGCGGGTCCCGGTACGGCGAGGGCGCGTCGGCCGAGCTGTTCCAGGGCGTGTTCCACGCCGCGTACGACCTCGATCCCGGCCGGGGAACCTCCCGAGTGATGTTCGGGCCCGGCGCTGACGATCCGCCGCGATTTTCAACAGCGGATGTCGCAGCCCGGCTCGACGCCGTGCCGTTCGCCGACCCGACGGGGCGCGAGCTGTTGTCCGCGCTCGCGGCCTCGGTCGACAGCGCCCGCTACTGGCAGGAGCCGGCCGGAGAGGACATCCTCGCCGCGGCCCCGGAACTGCAGGCCGGGCTGGCCCGCGTCGCCACGGCGCTGGTGACAGTTCCCGCGATCGACTGGTGGAGCGCATCCGTCGACCCCGCGCAGTGGTCGGTCGCCTTCGCAGGCACAGACGCGGAGCGCGGAACCGAGCAGCCGGCAGCCGCTGTCTTGGAACGGTGGCGGAGCGCCCAGGCCGACGAGGAAGCGAGAGCGCACCGCGAGCGGCCGACCGATCCGCGCTCGCCGTGGACCGGAACGTGGTGGTCGAAGCCGCCGAGCGGACTGGCCCGCACCAGCCGCCGACTGGAGGGCCTCGGGCCCGTCGCGTTGTGGCTCGTCGAAGACGGCATGGGGTGGGAGACGGCCACGGCGCAGCGCGTGCACGTGGCCCGGGAGGCGCGGATCTACGAGATCGACGGCCCCGACGCCTGGGCGGCGCTGTGCCGGCGCCATCCGCTCGAGGTGACCGCCTCCCGGCGGCACGACTGGTACCGCACCACCGGCCAGGCCGGTCGCTGGGTGATCCCCGACTGGTCGCGCGTTGCGGAGGAGTTCGACGGCATCCATCTCACGGTGGCCGGCTACCTCACCACGGCCGGGCGGGCGATCCCCGTCGACGAACGGATGAGCGTGCTCGCCGGGTGGGACCCCGACCTGACCTTCTGGCTGGCCGACGTCACCCGGGAGGAGTCCGGCGCCGAGCACTGGCGGCGCGACCAGGACGAGGGGTGGACACCCGCGTCCGAGTGACCCGGCACGCGCCCGGTCAGCGCCCGGTTCCGGCGCGCAGGTAGCCGCCCTTCTCGAGGCCGGCCTCGATCTCCCACCGGTTCTTCAGCGGGTTGCGCCCGGCGAGCAGATACAGCAGGGGGAAGAGCATGCCGTAGCGCTGCCACTGGCGCTTGTGCACGGCCTCGTGCTCCAGGACATCCGCTGACACATTCTGGTTCGTGAGGTAGCAGCCGCCCACGCAGGAGCCGCCGCGGCCGAACGTCCAGTTCGGCATGCCGCGGAACACGACGAGGCCGTCGCGGCGTTCGACCCGCCCCGTGCTCCAGATGGAACCCCAGGCCAGGCCCACGCAGGTGGCGTAGAGGTAGCCGGCACGGCTGAGCGGGGAGTCGAAGAGGATGCGGCGCACGCACCCAGCCTAAGTCGGCCGGCGGCCGTCAGCGACCGATGAACTCCGCGGGCTTCCGGGTGATGAACGCCTCCATGCCGATGCGGGCATCAGCGGATGCCGCCAGCCGGGCGAGCGCCGGTTGCAGGCCCGCTTCGGCGGCCGCGTCGCCGTCACGCACCGCGGTGCGCGCGTTGGCGAGGGTCGCCTGCACCGCGAGCGGCGCCTGGGCGGCGATCCGTCGGGCGAGCTCGAGGGCGCGCTCGAGTTGGGACCCGTCGGGCACGATCTCCTGCACGAGCCCCATGCGCCGCGCCTCCTCGGCGTCGAAGAGGTCGCCGGTGAGCATCCACCGCATCGCGTTCCCCCAGCCCGCGATCCGCGGGAACCGGATGGTGGCGCCGCCGAACGGAAGGATGCCGCGGGCGACCTCGAGCTGCCCGAACCGGGTGGATGCGGCGGCGACACACACGTCGCTGGCCAGCATGAGTTCGATACCGAGGGTGAGGCAGGTGCCCTGCACGGCGATGACCACCGGCTTGCTGAGCGAGCGCCCGTCGACCTGCCACGGGTGGATGCCGCCGTCGGGCACGAATTCGACGCCGTCCGGCCCGAGCCGCGGCCCGATGTCGGCCAGGTCGAGGCCGGCGGTGAAGTGCTCGCCGATCGCGTAGACCAACCCCACCCGCAGCTCGGGGTCGCGCTCCAGCTCGCCGTAGGCCAGCGCAAGCTGCTGGAGCATCGCGAAGTCGGCCGCGTTGCGCTTGTCGGGCCGGTTCAGCCCGATGAGGAGAACGTGCCCCTGCCGCTCGGTGAGCACGCGCGCATCCGTTGCCCGGTCATCCGTCGGTTCGTTGCTCATGTCGTCCTCTCGGGCGGGGTCAGCGGGCGAGGGCGCCGATGAGGCGCAGAATGGCGGGCAGGTCGTCGTCCGCCGCGTCGGGGCTGGCGGGCGAGAAGCCTGCGAGGGTCGCCCCGGCCACGCGGAACTCCTGCGTGAGGGCCGTGATCGCCGCCACGAGGTCGGGCACGCGGATGCCGAAGGGCACCGGGTTCGCGAGGCCCGCCACATCCGCCGGGTCGAGAACGTCGAGGTCGACGTGCACGTACACGTGCCGGGCGCCCGTGGCGCGCACCGCCTCGACAAGGGCGTCGGGCGTGGACACGTCGCCCGCCTCGATACAACGGATGCCGTGCCCGGCGATGAATTCCTCCTCGCCGGGATCGATGTCGCGGGCGCCCGCGAGCACCACGCGCGACGGCGGCACCGTTCCCTCGCGGAGGGCGAGGCCGTCGCATCCGTCGCCGAGGATCGCCCGCAGCACCATGCCCCCGAACACGCCCGACGGCGATGATGCGGCGGTGTTGAGGTCGGGGTGGGCGTCGAACCACACGACGGCCAGGTCGTCGGGATGCCGCGCGGCCGCGTTCTCGACGGCGGCCAGCGAGACGCCGCAGTCGCCGCCCACGGTCAGAACCCAGTCGGGGTCGTCGCCGGCGGATGCCGCAGCGAGTTCCGCGGCGAGCCGCTCGCGCGTGGTCGCGAGCGCCGAGAACCGCTGCACCCCGGTCCCCTGGCCGTCGCCGGCCTCGGCTGGAACGTCGACGACACGGGTTCGGGAGGCGGGAAGATCACCGCGGATGGCCTCGGCGCCGTCGATCAGGCGCATTGCCCGGGCCGAAGCCGATCCCTGCCATTGCGGAACGACGACGAAACGGGGCGACATTCCACCAGTATGCCCGCGAACGCAACGCGAAACCGTAGTCGTGGTCGTTATCCGCGAGGAATAGCGACCACGACTTACGGTTTCGCGTGAAATGGGGCGCGGCTATTTCTCGATGGCGCCCGAGGAGGAGTTGGCCTTCAGGGCGGCGAACCGGGCGTCGACCTCGGTCAGCTCGCCGATGTCATCCAGGCTCTCGAACTGGGCGTCGAGGCTCGACGCCGCGAGCTCCTGCGACCCGCGAACCTTCGCCTCCTCGCGCCGGATCTTGTCCTCGAAGCGGCTCACCTCGCTGGTCGGGTCCATGATGTCGATGCTCTTCACCGCGTCCATGACCTGCGTCTGCGCCTGCACGGTCTTCGACCGGGCGACAAGCTCATCACGCTTCGAGGAGAGCTGGTTCAGCTTCTCCTTCATCTTGTTGAGGCCGTCCTTGAGCTGGTCCACGACCTTGGTCTGCGACTCGATGCGCGGCTCCGCGGCCTTCGCCTCGTTCTCGGAGTCGAGCTGCCGGCCGAGGGCGACCTTGGCGAGGTTGTCGAACTTGTCGGCGTCGGCGCTGTTGCCGGCGGCCCGCAGCTCGTCGGCCTTGCGGCTCGCGGCGAGGGCCTTCTGGCCCCACTCGCCGGCGGTCTCCACGTCTTCACGGTGGTCGTCTTCCAACAGGCGCAGGTTGCCGATCGTCTCGGCGATTGCGCTCTCCGCCTCCGCGATGCTGTTGGTGTAGTCCCGCACCATCTGGTCGAGCATGAGCTTGGGGTCTTCGGCCGAGTCGAGCATGGCGTTGATGTTCGCCTTCGCCAGCTGTGCGATCCGACCGAAGATGGACTGTTTGACCATTGTGGGTTTCCCTTCGAGTTGTATTACCTGTAAGACACCGGCGCCGGGCGTCGCCCGTGCCGGTTAGAACCTGCCGCCACCGCCGCGGTGACCCCCGCCGCCGAATCCTCCCGAGCCGCCGAAGCCGCCGAAATCGCCGCCGCCCCCGCCGCCGAACATGCCGCCGCCCCCGCCACCACCGCCGAGGACGGATCCGATCAGGATGCCGCCGAGGATGGCGCCCATGCCGCCGCCCCCGCCGCCATAGCCGCCGCGCCCGTAGCCCACCGGTCCGTAGCCCGCCTGCCCGAACCCGCCGAAACCGGCCACGTCGTCCTGGGCGAGCTGCGCCGCATCCGCTGCGAGCGAGTTCGCCCGGTTCGCCGTCGTGAGCGCACGCGCCGGGTCGGTGCGGGCCTCCGCCTGCGCCTGCCCGAGCAGCCGCCGCGCCTCGGCGACGCGCGTGCGCGCTTCCGGGCCGACCGCGCCCCGGCGGGCGGTGATGAAGTCCTCCGCCGCGCTCACGCGGCTGTCGGCCGAGATGAACGTCTGGTTCAGCGCCTCCCGGGTGCGCTGCGCCTGCACCTCCGCGTCGCGTACGCCCTTCAGCACGGCGTCCATGCGCGTGTTGGCCTCCTGCAGCCGCTGCACGAGGTCGAGCGGGTTCGTCTTCCCGCTCGCGAGCGCGCTCTTGGCCTCGTCGACCACATGCTGGGTGGTGGCGACCACGCCCGAGATTCCTCCCGCGGCATCGACGGGCACCCGGTTGCCGCTGACGAGCGCGCGTGCGCTCACGAGGTCGGTCTCCAGGTCGGCGATCGTCGCCATCACGCCCTGCGCCGCCTTCTGCAGCGAGGCGCCGAGCGTGTCGACGGCCTGCACGAGCAGCTTCGCCTGGTCGACCGCTTCCTCCGCCGCGCGGATCCCGACCGCTGCCGTGCTGGTGTCGCCGCCGGCGAGGCTGGCCTGGGCCTTCTCGAGGGTGTCGCGCGCGAACACCAGGCGCTCCCGGGCCTGCTCCGGATTGTCGGCCACGGTCGCCACCGCCGCGTCCGAGTAGCCTGCGGCGAGGGCGTGCACCTTCTTCTCGGCATCCGCGATGCCCGGTTCCACCGCGTCCGCCTCCTGGGCAACGGATGCCGCAGCTGCGGGCGCGTTCTTCTCCAGCGCGCGCAGCTGGTCGAACGCTTCCGCCTGCTCGTCGAGTTCGTCGTTGGCCTTCTCGCACAGGGCGATGATCTGCTGGTACCAGTCGCGCTGCTGGGCCTCGGTGTCTGGCACGGCGTCGTCGAGCTTCTGCTGCAGGGTGAACGCGTCGCGGAGCTGGCCCTTCGCCGTGGCCAGCGCGGTGCGGAACGGCGCGGTCGAGTCGGTGCCGTACGCCGCCACCGCGAAACCGAGCTCCTGCTCACTGGTCTTGACCGCGTCATCCGTTTCGACGAGGGCTCGTCCTGCGCGTTGGCGCAGCGTGTCGGTGGGAACCGGTGGCGGACCCGCCGGCGCTTTCGACACCGCCGCCGCTTTCTTGCCGCGGCGGGCGAAGAAGATGATCGCGCCGATGACGATCGCGGCCACAACGATGAGCCAGAACACGCCCCAGCCGCCCCCGCCGGACGACGGCGCCGGGGCGGCCTCGCCCGGGGTGATGTCGGGGGTCGTGACAGGCTGCCCCTGCAGGCTCGCGGCGAGACCCTCGGCAGCGCCGATGCCGGCGCCGGCCCAGTCGTTCTCGTGCAGCGCCGGTTCGATCGCCACCGATTCCACCTCAGCCAGCTGGGCGTCGGTCAGGGCGAAGTCGGGGGCGACGGAGAGCTGGTACTGCCGGTCGCCCGCGGCAACGGCGAGGAGCACGTCGGACGCGCCCATGCCGTTGCTGTCGAATGTGACGTCGGCCCAGCGCTGGCTGTCGTCGACACCGGTGAAGCTGTCGACGTAGGCGATGAAGAGGTCGACGCGGGTCTCGTCGTACAGCGTGCTGATGGCCGCCTCGACCTCATCGGCCCGGTCGCCGAGCACGCCGGCCTTGTCGAGGATGTGGTCGGCGCCGAACTGCACCGGGTCTTCCGCGTGGGCCGCCGTGGGCACACCCACCAGGCACACCGCCAGCAGAAGCCCCGCTCCGAGTCGTCCCCGCATTCGCCACCCTTTCGGTCCAAGCCCTGCTGCCGAGCTTAGGGCGACCCTGTGACGGAGTCCACTGCCGTGCTCTCCAGGCGCTGCGCGGGTTGAACGCCGTTACGCGGGCTGAATTCAGCCCGCGCAGCGGCGTTCAACCCGCGTGTCGCTCACATTGCAGTCTGTTACGCGGACGGATGCGACATCCGTCGCCGGCACGCGAGACTGGACCGACCCACACGCGCGGATGGAGGACCGATGAACGCCCTTGCCGGCGCACCGCGCCTCGCCGTCGTCGAGGTCACCGCGCATCGCCCCGACCAGCCGGCGTACCACGCCAAGGTGCAGACCCTGGTCGGGCGCGTGCTCAGCGACGCCCGGCAGGGCGGCTGGCAGGTGAGCCGCCACGCGGCAGCGGATGTGACGCTCGCCGCGCTCCTGGAGGCGACCGCCGATGCCGATGGCATCGTCATCGTCGGCGGCGAGGACCTCGCGCCCCACTTCTACGGCGGGCAGGGCGGATACGAGGGG
This sequence comes from Cryobacterium tepidiphilum, assembly GCF_003716325.1. Lineage (GTDB taxonomy): Bacteria > Actinomycetota > Actinomycetes > Actinomycetales > Microbacteriaceae > Cryobacterium > Cryobacterium tepidiphilum. The sequence goes on from NZ_RDSR01000008.1 coordinate 16,481, forward strand.
GAGACCCGGCACTACCCGGCCGCCGACGAGGGGCAGATCGCCGTCGTGCGCCGCGCGCTCGCGGAGCAGACGCCGCTCCTCGGCATCTGCCGGGGCCTGCAGGTCATCAACGTCGCGCTCGGCGGAACCGTCGACCAGCACATCGGCGACGGCGGGATCCACCGCAACGCGTTCGTGCCCATCGAGCAGGTGCTGGCCACGCACGCCGTGACGCTTCACGACGACAGTCGGCTCGCGGGCATCCACGGCGGCTCCACGATCCTCGTGGAGAGCGCGCACCACCAGGCGGTCGCCCGGGTCGGGGTCGGCCTGGTGCCTGCGGCCGTCGCACCCGACGGCATCATCGAAGCCCTCGAGCACGTGTCGGCGCCGATCATCGGCGTGCAGTGGCACCCCGAGGCGCCCGGGGCTGCGGCGCACCACCTTCCGCTGCTCCTGCAGGCGCTCGGCGAGCAGGTCGCAGCGGAAAGCGTGGCCGCCTGACCGCTCAGGCGGGCTTCATCACCAGCACCGGGTCGGTGGTCGGCTGCTCCGAGCCGCCCTCCGGTTCCACGGTCACCCCGACGGCGGACCCGCTCGTCATGGTGCCGTCCAGCACGTGCCAGGTCGCCGTGTCCGCCGACGGCCGGAACGTGCCCGCGGCGCGGGCGCCGGAACCGTCGATGTACCAGGCCTCGTAGACCTTGTCATCGGAGAGGGCCGGGAGATCCTCCACGAGCACTGCTGAACGACCGAGCGAACCGGACCAGACCAGGGTGGCTGTTCCGTCGCCCATGGGCTGCGACAGTTTCTGCGCGTCGTCCTGGGCCATGATGTCGGCCAGGGCGGATGCCGCCTGGTTGACGTTCGCGGTCGTGCCGCCGGTCAGCGAGGTCCCGACGAGGCCGCCCGTGACGAAGAGCACCACGGCCGCCGCCGCGGCCGCGAGGTAACGCAGCGGGCGCGGGAACTGCGAGAGCCGACCGCGGGACGCGGCGGGCGCGGCGCCCGGTCGATCTTCGGGGCGGGGGAGGTGCCGCAGACCCCGGCGGGCGACGTCGCCGCCGGTCGTCGTGACGGCATCCGCTTGGACAGCGTCGCTGGTGTCGGCTGCCACACCGGCCGTGGCCGGCTCGTCCGCCGCATGCGAGGGCGATGCGCTCCGCTGCGGGGTCACCGCGATCTTCGCCATGAGGTCGCTCTTCATGCGCGCCGACGGGGTGACCGGGGTCGTGGCGAGCCCGAGCAGGCTCGCGGTCTCGGCGAACTCGTCGGCCTCACGGTCGACGTCGGCGGATGCCCGCCTGGCCTTCTCGAAGTCGGCCGACTCCTGGGGGCTCACCGCGTCGAGCGCGTAGGCGCCGCTGAGCTCCTGGGCGCCGGGGTCGAAGCTGTCGTCGTTGGTCATGATGCCACTCCCAACTCATCGCGGAGCCTGGCCATTCCATCCCGGAGCCTGGTTTTCACCGTACCCACAGGAACGGCGAGGATCTCCGCCACCTCGCGTTGGCTGTAACCGCCGTAGTAGGCGAGGCTGATCGCTTCACGTTGGAGCTCGCTGATCACCGCCATGGCTCGCTTCACCCTCTCGTGTTCGATCCTGATCTCCACGGTCTCGCTGACGTTGTCGTACCCGGTCTCAGCGTCGCGCTTGCCGATGCGTTCGTCCCGCTCGCGGCCCGACTGCGAGGCGCGCACCCGGTCGACGGCACGTCGGTGAGCGAGCGTGAGCATCCAGCTGAGGGCCTTGCCCTTCCGGGTGTCGAACCGGGCGGCATCCTTCCAGATCTCGAGGAAGACCTCCTGGGCGACTTCCTCCGACTGCGAGTGGTCGACGAGCACCCGTTCGACGAGTCCGAGGACTCGCGGTGCGGTGCGGTCGTACAGCTCGGAGAACGCCTCCTGGTCGCCGTGGGCTATCTGTTCCATGAGACCCTCCAGGGTCGACTCGATTCCGGGCGGTGCCGGCTCCGGGGTTCTGTAGGTTGTCACGAGTTCAAGCATGACAGCTGTTTGCATTGTGGTTCTCCCGCCGGTCTATCCGAACGTGAAGGAATAGGCGGCGACCCCCGGGGAAACGCTCACCGCCAAGGTGTCGGTGGCCGCGGTGTCGGCCGTGAAGATCTCGTACGCCCGCGGGGTTCCGGTCACCGGCACCGTGGTCGTCTTTCCCGCCACCGTCACGGTCACCGTGCCTTCGCCCGAGAGCACCATCTGCACATGTGAGGCCGTGAATGACAAGCGGATGCGCGCATCGTCACCCTCGGGAGTGATCGACTGCGAATCCAGCTTCCAGTCGCCGCCCAGGGCGAACGTGTTCTCGGGCTGCGCGTCGGGGAGCGTGAAGGAACCGCTTCCCTGGCGGTACGGCTCGGATCCGGCGAAGTTCACCTGCTTCGTGGCGCCGAGGTACGTCTCACGGGTGAGGGGCCCGCTGGGGGTCTCGTCCGGCGTGTCGGTGGGCGGCGGCAGCTGCACGCCGGGGTCGGCGTCCTTCAGCAGTTCGCGGATCAGCTTTTCGGTGCTGTCATAGTCGCCTTCCCCGAACGAGATGTTGCGCACGACGCCCTCGGCGTCGATGAGGTAGCTGGCCGGCCAGTACCGGTTGCGGTAGTTGGTCCAGGTGGACAGGTTGTTGTCGATGGCGACCGGGTAATGGATGCCGAGGCTCTTCGCCCCCGCTTTGACGTTGCGGGGTTCCTTCTCGAAGGCGTACTCGGGGGAGTGGATGCCGATCACCTGCAGCCCGACGTCCTTGTAGGTGTCGTACCAGGCGGCGACGTGCGGGATGGAGCGCTGGCAGTTGATGCAGGAGTAGGCCCAGAAGTCCACGAGCACGACCTTGCCGCGCTGCGAGGCGAGGTCGATGGGCTTGTTGCCTGGCGTGTTGAACCACTCCTGGATTCCGGTGATGCTGGGCGCGGTGCCGCACCGCTGCAGTTCGGTGGCGTGGTTGGTGCACTTGTCGAGGTCTTTGTTCTCGTCGTTCACCAGACCGCCGAGGGTGAGGGCGTCCTGCACCTCCGACGACTCTGCGATCTGGTTCTGCAGCCCGCTGGTGTAGTCGGGCACGAGGCGCTGGAGCAGCTGCGGCACGTCGAGGATGAGGCCAACGGACAGGGCGATCATGACGATGCCGCCCGTGATGCGGATGGCCTTCTGGCGCTTGCGGAAGCTCTTCACCCGCTCGGCGACCCTGCGCCCGGCGAGAGCGAAGACCAGCAGCGGCACCGCGGCGCCGATGGCGAACGAGAGAGTGAGCACGATGGTGCCGGCTCCCACCTGCCCGGTCGTCCCCGCGACGGTGATGGCGGCCAGCACCGGCCCCGCGCACGGAACATAGACGGCCCCCAGCGCGAGGCCGAGGGGGAAACCGCCACGGTCGGTGCCCACGGCCTTCTGCGGGATGCGGGAGAACGGCTTCTCGAGGAGGTGCTGGAAGCCGGGAACGATCAGCCCAACGCCGATGAGGATGAGCACGACGATGCCGGCCCAGCGAAGCACGTCCTGGGGCAGCCCGAGGAGGCTGAGGAGCACGGAGCCGACGAGCGTGACGAGGCTGAAGCTGGTGATGAGGCCGAGGATGACGAGGTAGGGCCGCCAGCGCGAGACGCCGGGAAGGCCGTCTTGCGAACGCGCGCCCTGCACGCCCCCCGAGAAGAAGATAACGGGGAGTACCGGCAGGATGCACGGCGAGATGCCCGTGATCAGGCCACCGATAAAGCCGATGAGAGCGAGCATTGATTGTCCTCCTGGGTCGGGAGTAGTTCGTCGCCGTCGCGGAATGGGATTGGTCGATGCCGGTTCCAATCCGTTTCCGGTGCCACTCCGAACCACCTCGTGAAAGCCACGAGGGAACACGGCAGATGCCGGCGGATCTCGTCGCACAGCCCCTAAGGAGAACCCCATGCGCATCACAACTCGCCACACCCTCACGGCGCTCACCATCGCCGCCGTCGCCTCCCTCGGCCTCGCCGGCTGTTCCTCCAGCAGCGACACCGCCTCGTCGGACACCGACACCTCCAGCAGCGCCCCGATGGAGAGCCCCTCGCAGAGCCCCATGGAAACGCCGTCGACGAATGCCGACCCGGCCGCCGACCTCGTCGGCCCCGGCTGCGCCGCCTACGCCGACGCCGTCCCCGAGGGCCCCGGATCGGTCATGGGCATGTCGGCCGACCCCGTCGCCGTCGCCGCCTCGAACAACCCGCTCCTTACCACGCTCGTGGCCGCCGTTTCCGGCAAGCTCAACCCCAAGGTGAACCTGGTCGACACGCTCAACGGCAGCGAGTTCACCGTCTTCGCCCCCGTCGACGACGCCTTCGCCAAGATCGACCCCGCCACGATCGACTCGCTCAAGACCCCGGAGGGCGCTGACACGCTCACCAAGATCCTGACCTACCACGTGGTTCCCGGCCAGATCTCGCCCGACGCCATCGCCGGCGAGCAGACCACCGTCGAAGGAGACACCGTGACGGTGACCGGCAGCGGTGACTCGCTCAAGGTCAACGACGCCAACGTCATCTGCGGCGGCGTTCACACCGCCAACGCCACCGTGTACCTCATCGACTCGGTGCTCATGCCCCCGATGTAGCCTCGGGTGCTCAAGAGGAGGGACGGTCGCTTCGGCGGCCGTCCCTTTTTGCTGTGCCGGCGCATCCGCCCGCCTAGCCGGTCGCAGCGCGCGCGCCGCGCCTGCTCCACGCGACGACGGGAATGAGCAGCAGCGCGAGGAGGCCGCCGCCGAGGGAGAGGACGGCGTAACTGCTGCCGGCCACCACCATGCCGGAGAGCGCTCCGCCGGTCGCCCCGGAGAGCGCGACCAGGACGTCGACGTTGCCCTGGGTCTTCGCCCGGGTCGCGGGCGACGTCGCGTCCACGATCATCGCCGTGCCGCTGATGAGGCCGAAGTTCCAGCCGAGGCCGAGCAGCACGAGGGCCACGATGAGCACCGGCATCGAATCCGGGGGCGCGAGGGCGGCGACGGTGCCCGCGAGCAACAGGGTGACGCCGGAGGCGATCGACATGGGAACGCGTCCGACCTTGTCGACGAGCGTCCCGGTCACGAGCGATGGCAGGTACATGGCGCCGATGTGCAAACCGATGACGAGCCCGACATCGGAGAGGCCGTGGCCGTGCGCGCGCATCTGCACCGGCGTCATCGTCATGATCGCCACCATCGCCAGCTGCGTCAGCACCATCACGCTCGCGCCCACGAGCACTCCTCGGTCGACGCGGTCCGGTGCCGGGGCGGAGACAGCCGGCGGCGCGGCAGCCCCCCACGCCTTGGCCACGAGGAATGGGTCAGGCCGCAGGAAGACGAAGAGAAGGATGCCGGCCACGAGGTACGCGGCCGACGCCAGGAGGAAGGGGCCCGCCAGGGCCGGGATGCCCCAGCCCACTGCAAGCTGCCCGGTGACCGGAACGAGGTTCGGGCCGGCCACAGCGCCGAGCGTCGTGGACACCAGGGCGACGCTGACCGCGGTGCCGCGCTGCCGCGGCTCGGCAAGGTCGGTGCCGGCGTACCGTGCCTGCAGGTTGGTGGAGATTCCCGCGCCGTACGCCAGGAGCGAGACGAAAAGCAGGGGAACGTTGCCGAGCACGGCGGCCAGGACGACACCGGCCGCACCGATCCCGCCCGCAAGGAACCCGGCGCTCAGGCCCGTGCGCCGGCCCCGGCGCTGTGACAGCCGGCCCACCAGCAGGGCGGATGCGGCGGCCCCGAGGGCGAACACTGCGGAGGGGAGCCCGGCGAACCTGTCTGTGCCCAGCATGTCCTCGGCCAGGAGCGCACCCACTGTCACACCCGCGGCCAGGCCCGCCCCGCCGAAGACCTGCGAAACCACGACGACACGCAGCGTGCGGCGATAGAGTCGCTGCCGCTCCGTGGGTTCGGCGGTCGTCTGAGTCACTGACGGGAGATCTGCTGCAGGGCCCAGGAGTTGCCGTCCGGGTCGCTGAAAAACGCGTAGTGCACGCCGCCACCCATGTCGTGGATGTCGGACACCTCGACTCCGTTGCCGACGAGAGTGCCGCGCACGCCTTCAAGGTCGTCGACCACGAGGTGGAGGTTGAGGACGGGGGCTGCGTCGGGGGCCGTGATCCCGACGCCGAAAGCGATCGAGCAGGCGGACCCGGGCGGCGTCAGCTGAACCACGCGCATGCCGTTGCCCGGCGCGACGTCATGATCCAGCTGGAAGCCGACCCGGTCGACGTAGAACTCCTTGCTTCGCTCGACGTCGCTCGACGGCAACGGAACCAGTTCGAGTCGCATGTCCATAACGCACTCCTTCGTCTGAATGGGGGCGGCAACATCGGCGACGTGAGCGAAAGATATCGTCACGGCCATTGTGAGGCCATAGCGCGGCGTTCACAACGGATGCGCTGCCGACCGCGCGGCGCAGACCCCATTCGCGCCGTGCGCCCGCGGCCCGCGCGTTCGAGGGCGAGCTATGCGCTAAGCGTGTCGCGAAGCCGGATCAGGCCGTCCCGGATGCGGGTCTTCGCCGTGCCGAGCGGCACCTGCAGCAGTTCGGAGACCTCGCTGTGCGTGTATCCGCCGAAGTAGGCGAGCTCGATGGCCTGGCGCTGGCAGGCGGAGAGCGAGCGGAGTGCGGCTCGCAGTCCCTGGGCGTTGAGGGAGGCCTGCGCTGCCGACGCCGTCTCATCGGTCAGGGTGCGGCGGCTCCGCTCGGCGTCGGCGGCGTCGCGGCGCCGCCATGCCTCACTGCTTCGCACGCGGTCCACTGCCTTGCGATGAGCCATGGTCATCACCCAGGCGAGCGCGGATCCGCGGTTCTGGTCGAACCGGCTGGACGTTCGCCAGATCTCGAGGAAGACCTCCTGGGTGACCTCCTCCGACTGGTGCACGTCGCGCAGCACCCGGAGGACCATGCCGTGGATGCGGGGCGCGACGTTGTCGTAGAGGTGTGCGAACGCTTGCTCGTCGCCGTGGCTTGACGCCTCCAGCTGGGATTCGAGACTCGCGCGCGCCGCGTCGGCTCCGCCGTCGATGCCGTCCACACTCGATTCCGTCGTGCCGCTTTCCGTTTCGAGTGTTTGGTTCTCGGAGGAGTGAGCGGCGCGAGGGGTCATTGTCGTCCTTGGAATGCAGCTGTTACGCGGAGCGGGTATTCGTCTTGAGCACAAGTATCTTTTGCACAAGCTACCTGAAGTCGTGACAGTATGTGGGATATGGCCGAAATTCGGACTCCGTCGCTCTCCGACCAGCTGTGTTTCGATCTCTACGCAGCCTCGCGAGCGATGACGAATGCCTACCGTCCGGTACTCACCGAACTGGGATTGACCTACCCCCAGTTCCTCGTGCTGGTCGTGTTGTGGGACGAGGGCACCCGCACGATGCGGGAGCTCGCCACCGTGTTGAAGTTGGACCACGGCACACTCACACCCCTGCTGCGCCGCATGGAGGCCAGGGGCCTCGTGACCCGCCGCCGTGCGAACCTCGATGAGCGTTTCGTGGAGATCGCCCTGACCCCGCACGGAGATGCGCTGCGCGTGCACGCGGAAAAGATCCAGTGCGACATGAAGGTCGCCCTCGGCCTGGACCCCGCGCAATTCGCAACGCTGCAAGCGACGCTGCGCGAGCTGACGGCGAGCGTCACCAAGGCGACCGCCGCCCGGCGGTGACCTTTGGGCGCCTGATCCCGGCCGCGGTGCGCCCGCTTCGGCGCATCCGTCGCGGGTTCACAACCTCTGACCCCGACCGCGCCCGGCTGCGACTGGCGACGACGACGATCGCGACCCTTGTCGTGGTTGCCCTGATTCTGTTCGCCCTGGCCACGGTCACGGCCCAGCCGATCACTGCCGTCGTTCCCGGGATCGTGGTGGCCATGATCGCGTCGCTGGCCGTTCGCGAGCCCGAAGCGGGCCGACGGGCCGTCAGCATCCTGCTGCTCATACCCTCCTCCGTCATCGCGATCACGCTGGGGGCCGTGGTCCATGCGGTGGCGCCGCTGGCCGATGTGGTCTTCGTCATCGTCGCCGTGGCCGCCGTGCTCCTGCGCGCCCTCGGGCCGCGCGGAACGGCCATCGGCATGGTCGCGTTCATGTCGTACTTCCTGTCGCTGTTCGTCAAGACGACCCCTGCCCAGCTGCCCGTGGTGGCCGCAGCAGTGATCGCCGCCGCACTCGTGACCATCGCGATGCGCCTGCTGCTTCGGCCGCGGCACGCCGACCGCGACCTTCACCGCATGGTGGCGGCGCTCGGGTTCCGGGCCGGTCGCGTGCTGGACGTCCTCGTGGAGGGCGTGCGCGCCGGTGAATTCGACGAGCGCCTGCGAGCCGACCTGCGGTCACGGGTGGCTGCGTCCGGTTCGACGGCGACGTCGGTCGAAGACGTCCTGGAGGCGGCTGAGGGCCGGGTGATCCAGGGGATCGGGAACGACGAACTCGGCGTGCGCGTCTTCGACTTCCAGCTGGCCATCGAGAACCTCGCGACGACGGCGGTGCACGGGGGCTTGCAGGCCGGCGCCGGTCCTCCCGAGCGGGAGCCGATGGCGTCGCGGCTGCGGGCGTTCGCCGATGTCCTGCGCGCGCCGATGCCGCTCGTTGGTTCGGTGTACTCGAGCGCGCCCGAATCACCCGGCGAGGAGGGCGCGGCGACCCTCGCGCGGGTGCTGGACGCCGGGTACGACAGCTGGCATCGCGTCGCATTCCCGGCTGCCGATGATGCACCCGAGCGCCCCCGCGCATCCGCTGAAAACCCGGACGGGCGGCCAGCGGGCGCCGACGACGACCGCCCCGCCCTGCGCGGGGCCTTCGCCGCGCTTCGCGCGACCACCCGTCCCCTCACCCACGGTCTCACCGGTGTGTTTGACCGCGGGGGCTCACGGCGCACCCTGCAGATCCTCGCCGCCTGAGAATACCACACGCGCGCCCTCATCCGCCTCTCGGACGCGGCCCTCGCGACTGCGTCGCTGCCACTCGGGACAAACCTCGAGCAGGTCGCCCGGCTCGTGCGGGACAACATCGACGCGCTCGCAGACAATCTCGGCGAGCGGATGTCCGACGTCGCCTTCCACGACATCGGCGAAGCGGTCAGCGCCCTCGAAGAACAGGCCGGGTCGCTGCGCTCACCGGATACGCTGACGGTGCTCGCCGCGGCACGGCACCTCCAGGCCATCGACCAGTCGATCCAGGCGCGTGCCCGGGAGCTTGGCGTCCGGCGACCAGGCGGCGCGGCGGAACCGCCACCCGGTCGCTGAGGTGTGGCGGGGGCCGGGTCCTCAGCGCTTGCTGTCCGCTTCGGGGCGCAGCCGGATGAGTCGCTGCGGGCCGTCCTCTTTCAGCTCTGCAAGGTCGCTGCGCGAGGAGAGGAAGTCGGTGAATGAGCGGAAGCCGAGCGGCTTCTCGTTGAAAGAGGGGTTCATCCGGCGCATCTGGTTCTTGATCGTGCCCGTGTTGAGCCACTCGTCGGCGTCGCCCTTGGCATGGCCGATCTGCAGCGCGCGCAGGAGGAGCTCCGTCGCCACCGTCTGCGGATCGATGTCGTCGGCCTCCGGCTCGTCGAGCTGCGCGTCTTCGGTGTGCGAGAACATGGGGACCGTCGCGAGCTTGCGCGCCGTCGGGGCTGCGTCGGCGACGGCGTCGGTTCCAGCGTCGGCGGCTTCCATGGCCTTCTTGCTCGCCCGCGGGCGCTCTGCGCTCGCCGCAGCGGCGGCGGACTTGTCGATGCCGGGCAGCGAGTCGTAGTCCTCGAACTCGTCGCACGCGGCCGCAAGCGAGGTGCTCGTCGAGCCCGCGACGCCGATGCCGACCACGAAGCGACCCAGCCGCTTCGACTTCTGGGCGAGGGCGATGTAGTCGGAGTCGCCGGCGACGATGATCACGTGGGTCAGGTCGGGCAGCTGGAAGAGGTCCTCCACCACGTCGACAGCCAGGCGGATGTCGGCCCCGTTCTTGGTTCCCCGGGTCGTGGTGGTGAACAGCTGGGTCAGGTCCACAGCTCGCGACATCAGCTGCCGCTGGTAACTCGCGTTGATGGGCACCGACCAGTCGGCGTAGGCGCGGTTGACGACGAGCGTGCCGAATGAGGCGGCGAAGTCGATGATGGCGTTGAAATCGACCGTGGCGGCGGCGAGCTTTGCGGCGATCGCGCGATCGGCATCCGGGTTCGCCTTGTCGAAATCGCGGATACCGTCGCGCTGGAAGGCGTTGCGCCCGTGCAGCTGCTGATAGCGCGAGATGACGATGTTGTCGAAGTCGATATACAGGCCGACGCGTGCGTCGTTCGGTTCAGTCATGGTCAGCTCCTCAGCCACAGGCGGATGACTCAGTCGCGATCCGGTGCCTCCAGTCTGATGCGAGCGGCGTGGCGAGGGCAACTCGGGCGCTCAACTCGCCGGTGGCGACATGAGAATCATCCTGACCAGCGTGTTCGTCGACGACCAGGAGAAGGCGCTCCGGTTCTACACGGAGGTTTTGGGCTTCGTGAAAAAGAACGACGTTCCGGTGGGGGAGGATCGGTGGCTGACGGTGGTGTCGCCGCAGGACCCGGACGGCACTGAGCTGCTCCTCGAACCCAGCGGGCACCGAGCGGTGAAGCCGTTCACGGAGGCGCTCGTCGCCGACGGCATTCCGTTCACCTCGTTCCGTGTCGACGATGTCGCTGCCGAGTACGAGCGGCTGCGTGGCCTGGGCGTGCGCTTCATGCAGGAGCCCGCCGCCATGGGGCCGGTGACCACGGCGGTGTTCGACGACACCTGCGGCAACCTGATCCAGATCGCCCACTGAGACCAGACCTAGCCCGGTCCGCGGCCGGTGGACCGGGCGTGGGGGCGTATGCCAAAGTCGTGTGCATGGCATCTCGAACGGCGAACTTCTGCATCGACGCGCATGACCCGCAGGCGCAGGTGGCGTGGTGGGCGAACGTTCTGGACGACTTCGAGCCCGGCGGTGACAGTACCGCCGACGAAGCCGAGTTGCGCGGGCCTGCGGGCCGCTGGATGATCTTCCTCAAAGTGCCGGAGCCGAAGACCGTCAAGAACCGGATGCACATCTGTCTCCGACCGGTGGACCGGAGCCGCGACCAGGAGGTTGACCGCCTCCTCGGCCTCGGCGCAACGATGGTGAACGACCTCCGCGATGGCGACACCGGGTGGGCCGTCCTGGCGGACCCGGAGGGCAACGAGTTCTGCGTACTCACGACGCAAGCGGATGCGGCGGGAATCGCGAAGCAATAGCGCGTCACCGTGCTGGCGGGGGAGACGAATCCGTCGATGCGCGGCAACCAGCTCCGCGCCGCATCCGCTCGCCGCGGCTGGCTGAGCTAACGTTGACCAGTGTTTCAGCCACGTCAACTCAGCCACGACGTTCTCCTCCGCGAGCTGCGCCTCAGCGATGCCTCGGCGCTCGCCGCTGCCTATGTGCGCAACCGCCACTACCTCTCCCCATGGGAACCAGTACGCCTGGAGGAGTTCTACACCGAGGCGTGGCAGGCAACGGATACCGCCAAGCGTCTTGGTGCGCGTGAGGCCGGCGAGGGATACCCCCTGGGCCTCTTCGCAGGAGACGACCTCGTCGGCCGATTCAACTTGGCCGGTATCGTGCGCGGCCCCTTCCAGAGCGCGGGGCTGGGCTACTGGGTGGACAACGCGTATGCGGGCCGTGGCCTGGCATCAGCAACCGTGCAGGCCATCGTCGAAACGGCCCGCGAGGAACTCGGACTGCACCGCATAGAAGCGAGCACCCTTCTTCACAATGTCGGTTCACAACGGGTGCTGTTGAAGGCAGGCTTCCAGCAGATCGGCATGGCGCCTCGGTATCTGAAGATCGCCGGAAAGTGGCAAGACCACAATCTCTACCAAGTCGTTCTGCACGATTAGGCATCATGCTCGGAGGCTGCCACCGGACGCGAGGCGACCGGTAATGTTCCGTTCGTCGGTATCATTCCGGCGGAGGGGGAAAGATGCTCAATAATCTCGCTGGTTGGCACGTCCTGATCATTCTCGGGGTGCTGGTTCTCATCACCGTCGTGGTGGCCGCAATCATCCTCGTTGTGATTCGGCTCGCGCGAAGGAACGCTCGACCTGTATCTTCCTCGCCCAATCCGGTGGACCAGATTCAGAAGCTGGCCCAGCTGCGTGACCAGGGACTACTGACCGAAACCGAGTACGAGGCGAAGCGAGTCGAACTTCTGGGCCGAATCTGACCCAGGAGCACCGTATGCGGCTAAGCCGCAGCGGCGCCATGGCTTCCGCTCAGGGCATGTGACATGTATCGTTTTTCGATAGTCAGGTACCGATTATCGATAGGAACGACATGCACAAGACAACCATCGCCTTACTGAAGGCCGTCATCGTCGTGATGATCGCACTACTCCTGGCCTGTCAGATCTTCACCGTTCCCGGCGTGGCGCGGCAGTCTGCCGAGAACTACGCAGGCCTGAGCTACCTCCAGGTGCCGGGCATCATCGTTGCCGTGCTCTTTCTGCTGTGCGTGCAGGTGGTGCTCGTGTGCGTCTGGCGGCTCTTGTCGATGGTGCGTACGTCCGTCATCTTCAGCGATGATGCGTTTGTCTGGGTCGACATCATCCTTGGCGCGATCGTCCTGGCGACCGTCCTCATCGCGGTGTCGATGGGAACCCTCGCATCGGCGAACGTCGCCTCCCCATCGGTGATGCTGCTCTGTGCGCTCGGCGTCGTCGTCGGCGCAGGACTTGCGCTGCTGATCGTGGTGATGCGCGGACTGCTGCGCAACGCGCTGCAACTGCAGCAGGACCTGTCGGAGGTGGTCTGATGCCCATCGTCATCAACCTCGACGTCGAACTGGCCAAGAAGAAGATGTCGGTCGCCGACTTCGCCGCCGCGATCGACATCACGCCGGTGAACGTCTCTGTGCTCAAGAACGGCCGGGCCAAAGCGGTCCGCTTCTCGACCCTCGACGCGATCTGCCGCGTACTTGAGTGCCAGCCGGGCGATATCCTCAGCTGGGTGCCGGGCGATCCGGGGCCCGATGCACCGGAACTGCACAACCCGGCGCAATCGAGCGATCCGGCGGAAGCCTCGTGAGCGCGCCTGCTCCGATGACGAACCAGTGGAGCGACATCGCCGTCGCACGCCTTCTGGACAGTACATCCTGCCCGGCCTGCGGAGTCGACGCCCTGCAGAACCGGCGCTGCCGCAACTGCGGCGTCGACCTCAGTGGGAGAATCGGCCGCGAACTCTGGAGCGCCTCCCGGAAGGCGGCCATCGCACTGCGCGCGCGGCAAGCGCTGCTTGAGCGTGTGCCGCGCGCGCCCGCACAGTTGTCGGGACCAGGTGCGGCCCAACCGTCACCAGCCGCTGCGGCTACGCCAACCACGGCCACCCCAGCCGCCGCCGATCCGCGCTCAAGCGCCACGGTGCAGTCGGTGCTGGCGGTCGCGGGTGCTGGGCTGTTCGCCATCGCGGCGATCGTCTTCACATTCTTCAATCCGGAGCTCAGCGATCGAGTGCTTCGTAGCGCAATCGTCGGCATTATCACCCTCCTGTTCCTGGGCGGCGCTTGGCTGCTCGCCCGGCGCCGGCTGCAGTTCTCGGCCGAGGTGGTCGGCGCACTCGGGATGGTGTTCGTCGCCCTCGACGTGTACGCGCTCTCCGAACTCACTCCGAACGGTCTTAGCCCGTGGGCGTTCACGGCGGTCGGAACGCTCGCCAGCGGCTCGGCCATGGTTGCACTGTCCGCTCTCGCGCGCATCCGAACCTGGCTCTGGATATCGCTGCTCGGCCTCGCCGTGGTGCCCGCGATGATCGGCTACGCGAGCGCCACCGTGATCTCGGCGGCCATCGGGCACCTCGGCACGGCCTTCGTCGCTCTCGCGCTCGTGCGACTTGCCCGCGCAACGGCGCGGAGATTCGACGGACGCCTCCGGGTGGAACAGGTGACCCTGACGGTGGTGCAGATCGCCGCCGTCGCAGTCGTGCTCGCGCAGGCAAGACTCATCGAGGCTGGCAGCCCCACGGCATACTGGCTCGGAATCTGCGCGATCCTTGCGGCTATCGCGGTGTTTGCCGGGCTCGCGAGCCGGTACCTCGCTCGCTCCTTCTGGAGCTTCATCGCCGGAGCCGCCGGCGTCGCCGCCTTTATCGCGCTGCCATTTGCCCTCGACCTGGGAGCGCATGGCGCCGAGCGCTGGTACCTCGCCGTCAGCGCTATCGCGGGCGCTGTGGGACTCGTCGTGCTCGCTGCGCTGGTCCCGATCCCGGCGACGATCACGCGGCATTGGTTCACGGGCGGCGCGCTCGGAATGGCTGTGGTCAGCGTCCTCGCGACGGTCCTCGTCGCGCTCCTGATAGGCGCCCTGAAGGTGCTCGGCTCCTTCAGCGGCTCCAATCCCGTTGCGTCCGTGATCGAGACCGACGGCGTGCTCGCGGTCGTGCTCGGCCTCATCGCAGGTGCCATCGGCTTTGGAGCGTTTTCCGTCATGACCCTGCACCGCGACATCGCGCAGGCGTACGGCGCGAAAGGGACCGCCGCGCTCGCCATTTGGCTGGCGGCGCTGGCGGGGCTCGCGTTCGTCTGCACCCCCAGCCTCCTGCCCTGGGCTCAAATCGTGATCGCGCTCGGGCTGGCGGTGGTCACGAGCGCTGCGCTCGTTCTCGTCCCTCGCATCCGAGCTGCCTCGCTTCGCGTGCGCCTGCCGCTGATCGCCGGGGCGCATGTGGCCGTGGTTCTCGCGGGCATCATCTCCTGGACCGACGATCGCCTCGCGGTATGGGCGGGCATCGCGGTGGTCGCGGCAATCATCGCGCTGGCGCGGCCAATGCCGGCAGCGACTCGCTTTCTGCACGTCGCTGTCGGCTACGCCTACGCCCTCGTGGTCGCGGCGACGGCGCTCGGACAGCTCGGCATCGGCACGGTCGCGCTCCTGTGCCTCACCACGTCGATCGGCCTGATCGGCGCGATCGTCGCCACCGCACTTCCGCAGGTGAGGCCCGCAGCCTGGTACTCGATCCTGGTCGTGACATCCGTGCCCTTCGTGATCGGCGTGATCCAGGTGGTCTTCGAGCGCAGTGGCTGGACCGCCCTCTCAACCGGCATCATGTGCCTGCTTGCGATGACACTCCTCGTCTCCCGCCGGCCCGGACTCGGCATCGTGCTGCGCGCAATCGCCGCCGGCCTTCTCGTCCCTTCCTTAGCAGTCGTGGTCGTATGCCTTGGCGCCCAGGTGCTCCTGGGCAGCGCCTCTCCTGTGACGCTGCCGGTCATCGCGGCCATCGTCGCCATTGTGCTCCCGAGCACGGGAGTGGTCCGCCCGGCCCTCGAACCACGCGGCATCGGCGAACGAGACGCCGCGGTCGCGCGGATCGCCATCGAGGGGTCAGCACTGCTCACTGGCGCGATCGCCATCGGGCTCGCGCTCATCCGGGTGGCGGCAGGCTTGCCGACGACGTTCCTCGTGCTCGTCATCCTCGCGCTCGGCGCAGCTGCGACGTCGTTCTGGGCGAAGCGGCGCTACGGATGGTGGATCGCGGCTGCCTGCCTCACGGGAGCCCTGTGGTGCGTGTGGGCTCTGGTCGGCATCGAACTGCTCGAGTCGTACCTCCTGCCGCCGAGCCTTGCGGCGGCGGTCATCGGCCTGATCCTCACCGCGCGCGGCGCACACGGCATGTCGCTGTTCACCAGCGGATGCCTCGGTGCCGTCGTGCCGTCCCTCGTGATGCTGGCAGTGACGGAGTCCCGGAGGACCCGTCGTGGCATCGTGGCGCGGTTACGGGCTGGTCGCCGCGTCGTGGGCGCTGTTCGGGCTCGGCCTGCTGCTGGACCGGGGCGCGTCGCTCCGCGCCGAGCGGCTGCGCACACTCTGCACACCGACCTTGGCGGTCGCAATTGTTGTGGGGGCGGCCGGGGCGATCCAGGGAGTGCGCTTCGGCGTCGGTGCCGACATGGTCGCCGTCGGGACGCTGCCTCTTGTGGCATTGTGCCTCGTGATCGGTCTGGCCGGCGCCGTGCCGGCTGCCGCTGCGGCGCGGGCCATCACTTCCCATGCCTCGGCACCTCACGCGGTGCGCATTCGAGGGTTGCGTGCCGGTCAGCTGTCTGCTCGCTGGCTGTATGCTCCCGCCGCTCTGTACGTCGGGCTGGCGACGTGGACGTCCATCGAGCGAGACTGGATCGCGATCTGGCTGATGTGGTCGCTCATGCTCGCCTACCTCACCGCCATGGTCCTTGTCGCAATGCGGCTGCGAAACGGGCGGACGAGCCTGCCGCCCGTCTGGTTCCTCTTCGCGCTCGCCTTCATCACTGCGATCGTGGCCTGGAGCCCGCGCCAACTGCGGGTCGAGTGGTTCTCGCTGCCGCTGGGCCTGTTCCTCCTCGCCGCTGGCGTCGCCGCCATGCGCGGACGGCAAGCGGGTACAGCTGGCACACCGCCGGGCACCTTCAACAGCTGGCCTACTCGTTGGCGCGGCTCGTGGCCGCTGCTTGCCCCCGGCTTCGGGGTGATGTTCCTGGCCTCGATCCTCGCGACCTTCACCGACCCGCAGACCTGGCGCGCCATCCTCGTGATCGGCGTCGCGCTTGTCGCCATTCTCGTCGGCTCAAGCTTGAAACTTTCGGCACCCTTCCTGATGGGCATCATCGTGCTGCCCATCGAGAACATCTTCGTGTTCGTGGTGCAGATCGGCCGCGGAATCGAGTCGGTGCCGTGGTGGATCACGCTGGCTGTCGTCGGCGCCGTGCTCCTCATCATTGCCGTCACCTATGAGCGTCGGGCGGGGGACGACAACAGCATCGCGGCGAGACTGCGCGACCTGGCGTGAATCGCATCGCTCTCCGTCTTATCGGTAAGAATGCGTGAGTCGAATTCCGAACGGGTGTGGTCCGGCCACGTACCAAGCGATCGATCCGAGCAGCGGAGCCAACACGATCACAATGACCCAGACGGCCTTTTCGGTCTCTGAGAGGGCGGTTGCTGCGAGGATGGTCGTGTGACAAGGAACCGCAAGCCACGCCGACCGGACGTCACAGCGGTCGAGCTCATCGGAGGCCCTGAGAAGCTCGAGATAAGACTCCACGACTACGACGACCGGTGGCCGGCCCAATACCGTGAGCACCGCGGGCGGATCCTCGACGTGCTCGCAACCGCGAACGTTGAGGTCGAGCACATCGGTTCCACCTCGGTTCCCGGTCTGGCAGCCAAACCGATCATCGACATCCTCGTCATGGTCGACGACATCACCGCGGAAGAGGACTACCTCGACGGGCTCCTCGCAGCCGGCTACGAGCTGCGAACCCGCGAACCGAGGCATCGTCTGGTGCGCACGCCGGCGCGCGACGTCCATGTGCACGTGTACGAGCGGGGTGATCCCGCGGTGGACGAGTACCTCCTGCTGCGCGATTATCTGCGCTCCGATGCGAAGGACCGCGCCCTCTATGAGAGAACCAAACGGACCCTGCTGAGCAGGGGGTGGGACGACATGAACGACTACGCCGACGCCAAGACCGAAGTCATCCTCGCGATCAAAGCACGAGCAAGGACGGCTCGCGGGCTCTGACCAGGACTTCGATCCCTTCGTGCCCGTTGTGAGTCAACGCACGGTTCTCGATGGTTGGGCTCTTTTCGTTCTGAGCCGCATGTAAATGCAACTCTTGCCAGGTCAAGCCCTTTTTGGCCTAGAGAGCGCGGGGACGGCTCAGATTTCATCGATATTTTCTCGTCTTTCTCTTCTAATGTTGGAGGGGTTGAGGTATACTTGAGGCGTGTTCACCAACGTAGGTTTGTTCTCGGAGAGGTTTCGGGTGCGATGACGCTCCTGGCCTCGGATCCGGACGTCGATCAGCCCGATGGGGTTGATCCGATCCGGGTTTTCGAGGAGATGACCCGGAAGCTGCAGGAGCTGGCGCCGGTGGGGACGGCCGGCGGGTTGAACGACGAGCAGGCGCTTCGCTTTGCCGGGGCGGTCGAGAAGCTGGGCCGGCTGGTGGACGCGCACCGCGTGGCGGTGGTGTCGGATATCAGCCACCGGTCCCGTCCGGAGCTTCTGGAGAAGAAGCTTTCCACGAGGAAGGGCTGCCGCAACGAGGTCGAACTGTTAGAGCGCGTCACCCTGGTGTCGGGGGCGACGGTGCGGCGGAGGCTCCGGCTCGGCAAGAACTTCCGGCGCGGGATGACCCTGACCGGGGAACCGATCCCGGCGGCGTTCCCGGCCATCGGCGCGGCGGTCGCGGCGGGGGCGCTGGGGTTGGATGGGGCGGATGCGATCATCACCGTGCTGACCCCGGCACTGCCGCGCGTGCACCCCGACGAGCTTGGCCTGGCGGAGGCGGCCCTCGTCGCCGCCGCGACCGGCACCAGCGGGGAAGACAGCGGGGAAGACAGCGGGGTGCCGGTGTCCGCGGACCTCTCCCGCGTCCAGGCGGGCCTCTGGCTGGCGCACCTCAACCCCGACGGGGCAGAGCCCCGCGAAGAGCAGGCCATGCAGAACCGGGGCCTGCGCTTCGGACGGGAACAGGGCGGGCTCATCCCGGTGACGGGAATGCTGATGCCTGAGACCGCCGCTGCCGCGAAACGCGTCATCGACGCGTATATGAGCCCGCGCACTGCCCCGGTCGCGTTCATCGACGAAGAACTCGCCGCACGGGGTGAAGACCGCGACCCGGGCGACACCCGCACGCCCGACCAGAAACGGCACGACATCTTCGCCGTCATCGTCGCCACCGCCGCGAAAGCCGCCGACACCCCCACCATCGCCGGAGACGCCCCGACCGTGTTGGTCAGCGTCCGCCAGGAAGACCTGGCAGCGAACCGGGGTGTGGGTCACATCGACGGGGTGGAGACACCGATCTCGATGGACGCGGTGCGGCAGATGATCTGCGCCGGCGGCCTCCAAAAAGTCGTCCTCAAGAAAAACGGCAAGATCGTGGAACTCGGCACGAAGGAACGCACCTTCAACCGGGCCCAACGCCGCGCCATCATGCTCCGCGACGGCGGCTGCATCATCCCGGGCTGTGACATCCCCGCCGCGTGGACCGAAATCCACCACGTCTGGCCCGACCGGGACGGCGGACCCACCCACACGAGCAACGGTGTCTGTTTGTGCTGGTTCCACCACCGCACCATCGAAACATCCGGGTGGGAAATCCGCATGATCGACGGATCCCCACAGATCAAAGCACCACCCTGGATCGACAGAACCAGCCGATGGCGACCCGCCACCAAATCACCCACCCGGCTGCTCGACCAACTCGAACAGACGCACAACCGCGACTAGTCCTACAGAGCCCTGCTCCTGCACGAGTTGAGCGCGCCATATCCGTTTGGCCATCGGCGCTGCAGCCCATCGCAAACGCTCTCATCCCTCGGCCAGGCCTGTCCACGTCGCCCGCACTTGCTACGTTGACCATGACGCTTGAGGAGGAGGCACGATGAAGTACGGACTGCATCTGCCGAACTTCGGTCCATTCGGTGATGCACGTGTCCTCGCGGACTTGGCCGTGGCCGCGGAGGGCGCGGGATGGGACGGGTTCTTCCTCTGGGACCACCTTCTCTTCTGCGATCTCGATAAGAATCCGCACGTCGATCCATGGGTGGCGCTCACTGCGGTCGCTGCGGGCACGAAGCGCATCACGATCGGAACCCTTGTCACTCCGCTCGCGCGGAGGCGACCGTGGGAACTCGCCCGGCAGACGGTGTCGCTGCAGAACTTTTCCAGCGGCAGATTGGTTCTTGGCGTCGGGCTGGGCGAGCCGACTGAGTGGGACTTCCGCTTCTTCGGTGACCCCACCGATGCGAAGACGCGCGCCGAGATGCTGGATGAGGGGCTGGAGATCCTCACCGGCCTATGGTCCGGCGAACAGTTCGCGTTCCGAGGCCAGTATTACAACCTCGAGCCGATGACCTTCCTTCCGCGACCAGTCACGCCCATTCCTATCTGGGTGGGCGGCCAGGCGAGCAATCGGCGGTCGTTGCGTCGGGCGGCCCGCTATCAGGGCATGGTGCCGATGCAGGATGCGGACGATCGTGTCACCGATCTCCGCCGAGCCGTGGATTACGTGGACGCTCACCGTCTCTCGGACGAGCCGTTCGACGTCGTGGTCAGCGGGCACACCGAGAACGACCCCCACTCGGCTCGAACCGTACGTAGCTATGAGGGCATTGCCACCTGGTGGCTCGAAGACCTCAGCCCGCTCAGATTCGGCGTCGATTGGCTCGCTCTCGCTGACCCGTGGGACACGGAGGCGCTCACCGCCAGAATCCTCGCCGGACCCGCCCGTTAGGGATCGCTTGCCGGCGCTGCTTCCTCGGAAGGGAGTGATCCGCCGCCCGTGAGGTGCCGCCTGACGAACTAGTCCGGACAAATTGCCAACTCCGGATACGCCGAATCGTGCGGAAGCCGTGTTGAGCCGCGCGCGATAACCGACATTGACAGCTTACGAAAAAGTGATGGACCACGGCCGCTCGTAATGGTAGAGCGAGATTGCTCGATATGGTGGACTGATTCCGCTCAAAATGGTATCTTTGGCGGCCTCAAGGTGGTGTACTAGTCACAATGCGGGAGGTTCATCACAGTGGAAGGCTACAAGAGACGGATCATCGATGACGCAATCGACGAGCTCTTCCCTTCGTTCGCTGCAATCTCCATCGATGGGGCTCGCGCAATCGGGAAGACCTCGACTGGGAGGCAGCGAGCGAAGACGATTCTCGACTTGGACCTCCCCGAGATGCGGGAGTTGGTCCAAGCGGACCCTAAGTACTTGAGCAGAGTAGACACCCCCGTCCTCGTCGATGAATGGCAAAATGTTCCCGAGGTGTGGGACCGTGTTCGCCGCCTTGTCGACAGTAATTCGACCGGCGAACAGTTCATCCTGGCCGGCAGCGCCGCACCAGTTGGAGCGCACCTCCACTCTGGCGCTGGCCGCATCATCAGATTCCGGATGCGACCTCTCTCCATTGCGGAACGCAACTTGGCGGCGCCCACCGTCCGCCTCCGCGATCTGCTCAGCGCAGACATACCTGACATCCAGGGCTCCAGCGACGTCGAGCTGCGTGACTACGTCCGCGAAATCGTCGCCTCGGGATTCCCTCAGCCCCGACAGATGAACGATCGTGCCCGCGGGATTTGGCTGGATGACTACATCGAGCGAGTCATCACTCACGACTTCACCGAACAGGGGCACCGCATCCGCCAGCCTGAACTATTGCGTGGTTGGCTGAGGGGTTACGCCTCGGCTACCGCCTCGGCAACGACGTTCGCGAAGATCGGCGCCAGTCTCGACCCAGGTGCACCAACAGGCCCGACAAAGAAGACGTCGATCGCTTATCGTGACGTCCTCAGCAGCCTCTACTTGCTTGACCAAGTCGATGCCTGGTCGCCCAGTCAGAAGCTTCTTTCACGAGCCGCCCTCGCGCCGAAGCATTTTCTCGCCGATCCCGCACTCGCCGCGCGCCTCCTCAACCTCAACGAGGTCAAACTGATGTCCGCCGCCCAACCTGCGATCAACAACGGGGACCGCACTCATCTCGGCGACTTCTTCGAAGCACTCGTCGCCCTCAGCCTCCAGACCTATGCGCAGGCGAATGACGCGCAGGTGTCTCACTTCCGCGACCATGATGGCCGGCACGAGATTGACTTCATCATCCACCGAGGACACGGAGAAGCGGTCGGTGTTGAAGTCAAACTCAAATCCGCGATCACCGACCATGATGTTCGCCACCTGCGCTGGCTGAAGGAGTCGCTCCCTGACCAAATCGTCGACCTCGTCGTCATCAACACGGGCGCGCACGCCTATCGTCGACAGGATGGCGTGGCGGTCGTCCCGCTCGCGTTGCTCACCGCCTGAAGGACGTTCACTGGACGCATAGAGGGGTGGACCCGCTCACCTCGACGCTCTGCTCGAACTGCCCCCAGAAGGGGAACCTTCACGCAGGCGCATCCCCGACCCCACTTCGTGCTTCACTCGAATCACGCTTTCTTTCTTGCGTTCGGAGTGCGCGCGAACTTCCAAAACCCGTAACGGCGAGGCACAGGCCAACGAACAGGTTGATATAGGTCGCGATGTTCCTCGGCTCGAAAAGAAGGAAAACAATATCGGCCATCACCCGCTCTCGGTGGAGGTTTACCCTGCTCTCGACACACGGCGACACTTGCCAGGTCTCCCGTAAGTCGAACCTTCAGCGCAACGGGAGACGGAACGCGATCGACAAGCAGGTCAGTTAGCGATCGTTCAGCGTGCATTGAATGTTTCCGGTGTTTCAGATTGGACTTCCTGCTGCGGCCAGATTGCTCTGAGGATACGGATCGTGTCAGCCAGACTGGTGCCGGCGCGTGTACTGGTGTCGACGAGCTGACGGGCGGCTTCCAATACCGATCGCGGGGTTGTCGCTGCACTCCGGCTGATACGGGTTCCTCCGCCGGTGCGGGTGACGAGGTAGCCTTCGGCTTCGAGCGTTTTGTATGCCTTTGCAACGGTGCCGGGGGCGACGCCGAGGTCCTTGGCGAGCTGGCGAACCGAGGGAAGGCGCTCGTCGCCTGCGAGTCGCCCGGACGCGACCAGCCCACGGATTTGATCGCGGATCTGCTCCGCTGGCGGGGCGGAGCCTGACAGGGCGATGATCATGAGTTGATGGTGGCGGGAGCCCGTCGCCACGACGGGATCGCGGACAGTGCGACAGCTACCCACAGCGCGAACCCGAGCACGGCGGCAAGGCGGGATGCCCCGACGAGCGCCGGCTCGAGCGCCGCAAAGGTCGTCCAGAACGTCACGCCTCCCTCAGAGGTCGAGAACATGGATCGCACCGATGCGGTCCCGGCGAGCGAACCGAGGATGAGCCCGAAGTGCACCAGAAGCGCACCTGTTCCGACCAGGAGGACGTTGCGTGTGCGGACGGTTCGCGTGTGCACGGCTCGTTCTTGGTTGTGGTCCAGTGCGGGCCGAGCGATGAGGAACAGGTCGAGGATGGCGATCACGATCATGGCGCCCGTGAGGATCAGACACGGCAGGGAGTTGAACCACCCGTAGATGCTGGTGCCCATGCCCCGTTCCCCGCCGAGGTCCACGAAGTACATTGTGTAGCGCCCTGTGGTGGGGTCGGGCTGGGAGGCGGCGCCAGCCGTGACGGAGACGATGAGGACGAGCGCAAGGATCAGGGCAGGAGCGACGAACCACCACCCACGCGAGAAACTAACCGGCGTCCGGGGTGTGAGCTCGGCAGCGCCCCGTCCGCTTCGAGCTCGGACCGGGAATGCGAGGAGCACCAGGCCAAGGATCCCGAGCGACAGCGGGATTGTGAACCGGTAGTCCCGGTACCATTCCCAGATCACAGTCGGCAAATCGAGCTGTAACGACAGCGGCCCGTCGATCAGACGCACGGCGACCCCGCCAAACACAAGAAAAAGTCCTGCGGCTAAAGCAAACGCGCTTACGCTTCCGCCTGGTAGTCCCTGCTTGCGCTTCCGAATTAGCCACCATGCTAACGCGAGAATGATGCCCGCGAACACCGGACCCAGCACTAGGAAGTACAACCAAACCATCACTACAACCCCTCGTCCTTGTACCACCCAAACAGTACACTAAATGTATCAGTCGATTGCCACAAACGATGCCCTCGAGGGCTGGAGCGAGCTCCCATTCACGCACGATGGTCTGAAACGGTGTGCCGGTTCGCAGTGCAGATCCGGCGTCGTCTGATGAGCAGGCGTCGGCCATCCCCTGCAGCCAGACCCGTTCCCGCCGAGCATCTGTAAGCCCGGCCTCAACGGGGAAGGTCCGTTCAGTAACTGAGCTCCTGGAAGCCACGAGCGGAGGCAAGCCCGTCAGACCTGCCCGTTGAGCCGGGTCAACTGCATATGCCCGGCTGATGTCCCAAATAGCGCAAGGCGTGACGACGGATGGGTTCCGCTTGTCCGGACTAGATGGCGAGAGTCCGGAATAGCCTGGCACGTGACAGAAGGTGCCCCCAGCAAGATTCGAACTTGCGCCCCTGCCTCCGGAGGGCAGTGCTCTATCCCCTGAGCTATGGGGGCCAGGGCGGGAACTACGTTACCAGTTGCCGAGCGCCCGCGTTGCGCGACCGGATCAGCCGAGGTTCGACTGGATCATGTCGATCAGCTTCTGCGCATCGCCCGGTTCGTAGAAGACAACGGATGACGTGACCACCCAGTACGTGCCGAAGAATACCTGCACGGTGCCGGTCTCGCCCGACTTGGAGAAGTAGGCCTCCACCTCAGGCGGGGTGCCATACGTCGGCACCGCCTTGCCGGAGGCGGCGGCCTTGTTCTTCAGGTCTTCCAGGGCGTCGTCGGTGGGCGTCGCCACCGAGACCTCGAGCAGCGCTCGGCTGCTCTGGTTCATCCAACCGCACGCCACACCGCCATATGCGGGAGCCGTGGCGACGACGCCGGTCGGCTGGTAGTCGGGGGCGGTCCCGAAGTTGGGATTGAACGCGTAGATGTCGTCGGGGCTGAGCACGTCATCGCAGCCGAGCCCGACCGGGTCGCCGGAGGGCGTGGGCGTCGGAGTCGGCGTCGCCGCGGGCGTCGGCTCCGGCGCATCCGTTGGCGATGGCGTCGCACCGGCCGTCGCAGCAGCGTCCGGCGCGGGCGTCGACGAATTCGTGGTCGACGCGCTCGGCGTGAGCGAGTCGGCGGAGCATCCGGTGAGCGTGATCAGGGCCACGGCCCCGGTGACGGCCAGCCCGGTGAAAAGGCGGGGGAAGCGGTCGCGGCGGGGCAATGGTGAGTGTGGCACGCGATGACCCTATCAAGTCGGCGACGATAGGATTGCTGGTTGTGACCCCCGCTGAACTTTCCCAGTCTTTGTTCGAGCTCGTGACCACGCTCGTCGAGCGTCGGCGCGCCGGCGCGAGCGATGACTCCCGCGGAGAGTCCGACGAAGCGAACGCACCTGTGCCCGACCTGGCGCTCGCGCTCTCCGACGTCACGCTGGAGCGTCCGAAGAACCGTGATCACGGCGACTGGGCGTCAAGCATCTCGATGAAGATCGCCAAACCGCTCCGGGCGAACCCGCGTGACATCGCCACCCAGCTCGCCGAGGGGCTGCAGGAGATCGACGGCGTCGCATCCGTCGAGGTCGCCGGTCCCGGCTTCATCAACATCCGGCTCGAGGCGGCGGCCGCCGGCGCCCTCGCCAAGACCATCGTCGAGTCGGGAAGCGACTACGGCAATGGGCACCTCTACGACGGCCTCAAGATCAACCTCGAATTCGTCTCGGCCAACCCCACCGGTCCCATCCACATGGGCGGCGTTCGCTGGGCCGCGGTCGGAGACAGCCTCGCCCGCGTGCTGAAGGCCGAGGGGGCGGATGTCACGCGCGAGTACTACTTCAACGATCACGGTTCGCAAATCGACCGTTTCGCGCGTAGCGTCCTCGCCAGTTACCTGGGGGAGCCCACGCCCGACGACGGCTACGGCGGCGCGTACATCGCCGACATCGCCCGCAAGGTGGTCGACATCTACGACGGCGACCTCGCCGCCCTGCCGCGTGACGAACAGCAGGAGGTCTTCCGCTCCATCGGAGTGGACCTGATGTTCACCGAGATCAAGGAGAAGCTGCACGGTTTCGGTGTCGACTTCGACGTCTACTTCCACGAGGATTCCCTGCACGAGTCCGGCGCTGTCGGGCGCGCCGTGGAGCGGCTGCGCGAGCAGGGGCACATCTTCGAGGCGGAGGGCGCCATCTGGCTGCGCACCACGACCTTCGGCGATGACCGCGACCGCGTCGTCATCCGCTCGAACGGCGAACCCGCCTACATCTCGGGCGACATCGGCTACTACCTCGACAAGCGCGAGCGCGGCTTCGAGCAGAACCTCATCATGCTGGGCGCCGACCACCACGGTTACATCGGCCGCATGATGGCCATGGTCGAGGCGTTCGGCGACGAGCCGGGCGTCAACCTGCAGATCCTCATCGGCCAGATGGTCAACCTGGTGCGCGACGGGGAACCGGTGCGCATGAGCAAGCGGGCCGGCACGATTGTGACGCTCGACGACCTCGTCGACGCCGTCGGCGTGGATGCCGGCCGGTATGCCCTCGTGCGCTCCAGCAGCGACTCGCAGCTCGATATCGACCTCGACCTGTGGGGCAAGCGCACCAACGACAACCCCGTCTTCTACGTGCAGTACGCGCACGCCCGCACCTGCTCCGTGGCGCGCAACTCCGCCGCCTCCGGCGTCGACCGCAGCGCGTTCGCGCCCGAGCTGCTCACCCACGACACCGAGTCCGCACTCCTCGGGGTGCTGCAGGAGTTCCCACGCGTGGTGGCGCAGGCCGCCGAGCTGCGGGAGCCCCACCGCGTGGCGCGGTACGTCGAAGAAGTCGCCGGCTACTACCACCGCTGGTACGACAACTGCCGGGTCATCCCGCTGGGCGATGAACCGGTCACCGACCTGCACCGCACGCGCCTGTGGCTCAACGACGCCACCGGCCAGGTGGTGCGCAACGGCCTCGGGCTGCTCGGAGTGAGTGCCCCAGAACGGATGTGACATGCCACGCAAGCGCTCCGGACTCAGTGTGCTCGTCATCGCGGGCCTCGCGGTGCTGGGGCTCGTCGCGGTCTATTTCGTCACCGACTTCGTGCTTCGTGGCTACGCCGAACGGCGCATCCGCCAGGAGATCCAGAGCAGCGTTCCGGCAGCGGTGAGCGGCGACATCAACGTCACCATCGGCGGCATCTCGGTCATCCAGCAGTACCTCTCCGGCAACTTCGAGCGCATCGACGTGGAGGGGCCGTCGCTCAAGGTCTTCGACGAACCGCTCTCCGTGCACGTCGTCGCGCAGAACGTTCCGGTGGACCGCGCCAAGACGCTCGGAGCCGTGCACGGCACCGTCGACTTCACCGGGAACACCCTCGAAGCACTCCTGCCTCCGTCGGCGATGGGCGCCCAGCTCACCTTCGGCGGCGACAGCGTGACGTACACCGGTTCGATCAGCGTGCTCGGGCTCCCCATCGACTACCAGGCGACCGCGACGCCGTCGGTCACCGCCGACTCGATCATCCTCACCCCCACCTCGGCCGAATTGGGCACGAGCGTCGGCAGCCTCGACGTTGGCGGCATCGTGCGGCGCATCCTCGGCGAGCAGCCGCTCCGGCTGTGCGTCGCGAAGTACCTCCCGGAGGGCGTGGAGCTGACCGGCGTGCAGGCGCAGCCGGGCCACGCCCACCTGACGTTCGAGGCCACGGGCCTGACACTCGACGGCGACTCGCTCAGCCGCCGCGGGTCTTGCAGCGCGGCCTGACGCGACGGGGACCGGGGGACCGGCCCGCTTCATTCCGCGCAGTGCATATCCCGGTGATTAGGCTGGCAGCGCACCCTGGCCACTCGCAGCCGGCACACCATCCCGCGCCGCTGCCCGTGCCTCTGGTTCGGCGTCCGCAACCCGTGTTCGCTAGAATCGCGGTACATCGCCCTGTCTGACGGCGACCTCCGTTCACTGGCTTCAGGGACCAATCCGGGTTCGCTCGCCACAGTGAGACACCCACTCGATCATCCCGTGAGGTTTTCACCCGTGGCCACACCCCCGCCCGCCGGCACTCCGGCCAACCCGCTCGCGCCCGGCTGGCTCCAGGTGCCCGCCGACGCGAACGCCCTCGACCCCATCCTCTGGCCCGCCGGTGCCCGCCGCACTCCCTCGGGCGAGCTCGAGATCGGCGGCGTGACCGCCGGCTCGCTCACCGCCCGGTTCGGCACCCCCGTCTACGTCGTCGACGAAGCGGATGCGCGTGGCCGGGCCGCCGGCATCCGCTCGGCTTTCGAGGCGGAGTTCTCCCGCATCGGCACCACCGCCCGCGTCTACTACGCCGGCAAGGCGTTCCTCTCCACCCAGATCGCGCGGTGGATGGCGGAGGAGGGCCTCGGCATCGACGTCGCCAGCGGGGGAGAGCTCGCCGTCGCCCTTGCCGCCGGGATCGACCCGGCGAAGCTCGGCTTCCACGGCAACAACAAGTCCGTCGCCGAGATCGATGAGGCCGTGCGGCTCGGCATCGGCACCATCGTGATCGACAGCGCCATCGAGGTCGACCGCGTGGCCGCAGCGGCCAACCGGCACGGCATGGTGCAGGCCGTGCGGCTGCGCGTGAACAGCGGCGTGCACGCGCACACCCACGACTATCTCGCCACAGCGCACGAAGACCAGAAGTTCGGCATCGCCCTCGAAGACGCGCCCGCGCTCGTCGCCGCCATCCGCTCGCACGACGCCTTGCGCTTCCTGGGCCTCCACGGGCACATCGGGTCGCAGATCTTCGGCGCCGACGGCTTCGCCGAGGCCGCCGCGCGGCTCCTCACCGTGCACGCACAGCTGCTGGAGGGCGGGCCGGTTCCGGAGTTGAACCTCGGCGGCGGCTTCGGCATCGCCTACACGGCCGCCGACTCTCCCACTCCGATCGCCGAGCTGGCCGCGCAGATCGCCGACAGCGTGGCCGCCGAATGCTCGGCCCGCGGCATCCCGCTGCCGGCCGTGTCGTTCGAGCCGGGGCGCGCCATCATCGGCCCGGCCGGCGTCACCCTCTACCAGGTGGGCACCACCAAGCCGGTCGCCATCAGCGGCGCGACCCGCCTCTACGTGAGCGTCGACGGGGGAATGAGCGACAACGCCCGCCCCGCCCTGTACGGTGCCGACTATTCCGCCCGCGTGGCGAACCGGGTGACGGATGCCGCGCCCGCGCTGGTGCGCGTGGTCGGCAAGCATTGCGAGAGCGGCGACATCGTCGTCGACGCCGAATACCTGCCGGGCGACGTGAAGCCCGGCGACGTACTCGCCGTCCCCGCCACCGGCGCCTATTGCTGGGCGCTGTCCAGCAACTACAACTACCTGGGCCGGCCCCCCGTCGTCGCGGTGAAAGACGGCGAGGCCACGCTGCTCGTGCGCGGCGAGACCATCGCCGACCTGCTCGCGCGCGACACCGGCGCCGGCGATATCGAACACCACGGCAACCTGAACGGGAGCATTCGATGATCGAGTACCGCAACCTCCGCATCGCCCTCCTCGGCGGCGGCGCCGTCGGCGCCCAGGTCGCCCGGATCCTGCTCGAGCAGGGCGAGGAGCTGGCGGACCGCGTCGGGGCGGGGCTGGAGCTCATCGGTATTGCGGTGCGCGACGTCAACGCCCCCCGCTCCGTCGACCTGCCACAGGAACTGTTCACGACCGACGCCGAGTCGCTCATCCTCGGCGCCGACGTCGTCATCGAGCTGATCGGCGGCATCGAGCCGGCCCGCAGCTACATCCTCCAGGCCATCACCTCAGGAGCGGATGTCGTCACCGCCAACAAGGCGCTGCTCGCGGCACACGGCCCCGAACTGTTCGCAGCCGCCGACCAGGTGGGCGCGCAACTCAACTACGAGGCCGCCGTCGCCGGCGCCATCCCGATCGTCCGCCCGCTGCGCGACAGCCTCGCCGGCGACACGGTCAAGCGCATCCTCGGCATCGTCAACGGCACCACGAACTTCATCCTCGACCGCATGGACCAGGCAGGCGACAGCCTCCAGGAGGCGCTCGACACGGCCACGACCCTCGGGTACGCCGAGGCCGACCCCACCGCAGACATCGAAGGCTACGACGCCGCGCAGAAGGCGGCGCTGCTGGCACGGCTTGCCTTCCACACCGACGTGCCGCTCGAATCGGTGTACCGCGAGGGCATCACGGGCATCACCCGGGAGCAGATCGAATCGGCCCGCAAGGCCGGCTACGTCGTGAAACTGCTGGCCATCTGCGAACGCCTGACGGATGCCGCCACCGGCCAGGAGGGCGTCTCCGCCCGGGTCTACCCCGCGCTCGTTTCGCGGGGCCACCCGCTGGCGGCGGTGCACGGAGGCAACAACGCCGTGTTCGTCGAGGCCGAGGCGGCCGGCCCACTCATGTTCTATGGCGCGGGCGCGGGCGGCGTGCAGACGGCATCCGCTGTTCTCGGCGACCTCGTGTCGCTCGCCCGCCGCCACGTCGTCGGCGGCCCCGGATTCGCCGCCGCCGCCAACGCCGACCTGCCGGTGCGGGACATCGGACAGGTCATCACGCGCTACGCCGTGACGCTCGAGGTCAACGACGAGCCGGGCGTGCTGGCCACGATCGCGCGGGTGTTCAGCAACCACCATGTGTCGCTGGCGCTCGTGGAGCAGTCGACGAACGTGCGAGCGGTGCTCGTTGACGGCGGGGACGGGCCGGAACTGGCGCCATCGACGGCTACCCTAGTGATCGGAACTCACGAAGCCACCGAAGCGGCACTCGCCGCCACCGTGAGAGACCTGGCCGCCCACAGCGTCGTCACCACCGTCGCATCCGTACTGAGAGTTGAAGGAGCCTGATGTCCGGCGCAACCACCCCCCAAAACGATTCCCAGCGGGTCTCCCGGCTGTGGCGCGGTGTGCTGCGCGAGTACGCCGACCGGCTGAACATCACGGATGCCACGCCGATCGTCACACTCGGCGAAGGCGGCACCCCGCTGATCCCGGCGGCCGCCCTGTCCGCCCGCACCGGCGCATCCGTCTGGGTCAAGTACGAGGGGATGAACCCCACCGGGTCGTTCAAGGACCGCGGCATGACGATGGCGATCTCGAAGGCCGTCGAAGACGGCGCCAAGGCGGTCATCTGCGCGTCGACCGGCAACACCTCCGCCTCGGCGGCCGCCTACGCCACCCACGCCGGCATCACCGCCGCGGTGCTGGTGCCCGAGGGCAAGATCGCGATGGGCAAGCTCAGCCAGGCCATCGCGCACAACGCCCAGCTGCTGCAGGTGCAGGGCAACTTCGACGACTGCCTCGACATCGCGCGCGACCTCGCGAACAACTACCCCGTGCACCTCGTGAACTCCGTGAACCCCGACCGCATCGAGGGGCAGAAGACGGCAGCATTCGAGGTCGTCGACGTGCTGGGCGACGCTCCCGACTTCCACATCGTGCCGGTCGGCAACGCCGGCAACTACACCGCCTACTTCCGTGGTTACAGCGAAGAGCTCGACCGCGGCGTGAGCACGAAGCTGCCGCGCATGTTCGGCTTCCAGGCCGCGGGCAGCGCGCCGATCGTGCTCGGCCACCGGGTGACGAACCCCGACACCATCGCGAGCGCCATCCGCATCGGCAACCCGGCGTCGTGGGAGCTCGCGACCAACGCCCGCGAGGTGAGCGACGGCTACTTCGGCGCCATCAGCGACGAGAAGATCCTCGAGGCGTACCGCATCCTCTCGGCCGAGGTCGGCATCTTCGTCGAGCCCGCCTCGGCGATCAGCGTCGCTGGCCTGCTCGAGCGCGCCGAGGCCGGCGTCATCCCTGCCGGCTCCACCGTCGTGCTGACCGTCACCGGCCACGGCCTGAAGGACCCGCAGTGGGCGCTACGCACCGCCGACGGCTCCGACGTCACCCCCACCATCGTTCCCGTCGACACCGCTGAGGTCGCCGGGGTGCTCGGACTGGCCAAGGCATGACCGAAGCCCCAACCCTCGCCGGACGCTCGGTCTCGGTGCAGGTGCCCGCGACGAGCGCGAACCTCGGACCGGGTTTCGACACCCTCGGTCTCGCGCTCGCCCTGTACGACCAGCTCGAGGTCACCGTGCGCGATGAGCCCGGTGCGACGGTCGAGGTGCACGGGATCGGCGAGGGCGAGGTGCCCACCGACGAGTCCAACCTCGTGGTGCAGGCCATCGCGCACACCTTCAGGGCGTTCGGACAACCGCTTCCCGGCCTGAACCTCACCGCGCACAACCGCATCCCGCACGGTCGCGGCATGGGCTCGTCGGGTGCGGCGATCGTCTCCGGGATCATGGCCGCCAAGGGGCTGCTCGAGGGCATCGTCGACATCGACGGCGACACCCTTCTCGCCCTCGCGACCGAGATGGAAGGGCACCCCGACAACGTGGCGCCCGCCCTGTTCGGCGGCCTCACGATCGCCTGGATGACGCCCCAGGGTCCCCGGCACAAGAAGCTCATGGTGCACCGCGGGGTGTCGCCACTGGTGTTCGTGCCCGAGCACGTCATGTCCACGGCGCTCGCACGCAGCCTGCAGCCGGTGTCGGTTCCGCACGCGGATGCCGTGTTCAACGTGTCCCGGTCGGCCCTGCTGGTCGCCGCGCTGATCCAGAGCCCCGAACTGCTGCTCGCCGCCACGGAGGACAAGCTCCACCAGAGCTACCGCGCCGCCGCGATGCCGGAGACCAACAAGCTGGTCACCCTCCTGCGCGAGCACGGGTACCCGGCGGTCGTCTCCGGCGCGGGCCCCTCCATGCTGGTGCTGGCCAGCGACCCGGGGGAGCGCCTCACCGCCGCCGAACTCGTGGAGTCGCATGCCGACACCGCCTGGCAGTCGCTGATGCTCGCGGTGGATTTCAAGGGTGCGACGGTGACGGTACATGGAGGTGCTAAGCTTGGCGTGCACCCGATAGAAAGCGTCTAGCGCGCATTTTTTCTCCGGTGCGTTCCCTGTAACTCACCGCTGTGCACACCTGTGCGGCTGTGGTTGTTCACACCAGTCCACCATCGGTGGGACTGGATCACAAACGCAGCGCCATGGTCGCTGCTCGCTCTCCTGGTTGTCATCTCTACGTTCACCAGGGGGAAGGAAAAGTCTTAGTGACTGACATCAATCTCCGCGCCATCCCCGCCCTCCGCGTTGCCGAGCTCCAGGCTCTGGCAGCCGAGCTGGGCATTCAGGGCGCGTCCAAACTTCGCAAAGGAGAACTCGTGGAAGCAATCCAAGAGGTTCGCAGTCGGAACGAAGCAGCCGTCGACTCGGTCGTGACCGAGACCCCCGTGGCCGAGCCGGCCGCACCGGTGGTTCCCGAGGCGATCGCGACCGCCGAGCCCGCTGCCGCTGAGCCGGCCGCAGCTGAGCCGGCCGCCGCCGAGCCCGCTGCCGCAGCGCCGCGCAAGCGTGCACCGCGCAGGGCCACGTCGCTGACCGCCGAGGCCGGTGCCGTCGCCCCTGCCGAAACCACTGCTGCCGAAACCACTGCTACCGAATCCATTCCTACCGAAACCCCCGCCGGCGACGACGCCGCGAAGGCAGAGGATGCCACCGCAACCGCCGCCGAGCCGGCCGAGACGACGGGTGCCGAGATGCCGACCCGCCGCGGCAGCCGCACCGGCCGGCCTGAGCGCAACCGCGACCGGGCCGCCGAGCGCAGGGCCGAGCAGGCGGGCCAGCCTGAGCAGGCAGGCCAGGCCGAGCAGGCAAGCGTCGAGCAGCCCGAGAAGCAGCAGGAACAGAACGACCGCGAGCAGGCCGGCGAGTCGTCCGAGCAGGGCTCGCCCCGGCAGGGACGCAACCGGAACCGGAACCGCAACCGCAACCAGGACCGCAACCAGGACCAGGACCAGGAGCGGGGCCAGGACCAGAAGCAGGATCGGAACCAGGACCAGGACCGCAAGCAGGACCGGAACCAGGACCAGGACCGCAAGCAGGACCGCGACCAGGATCGTAAGCAGGACCGGAACCAGGATCAGGACCGCAAGCAGGACCGGGGCGACCGTTCCGACGACGGCAACCGGCGCCAGCGGGGCCAGGACCACAACGGCCCCGAGGAAGAGAGCGGTGGGCGCGGCAACCGCAGCCGGTACCGCGACCGCAAGCGCCGCGGCGGCAACGCGAACGACGATTTCGAGCCCGAGCTGTCGGACGACGACGTCCTGATCCCGGTCGCCGGCATCCTCGACGTGCTCGACAACTACGCCTTCGTGCGCACCTCCGGCTACCTGCCGGGCGCCAGTGACGTCTACGTCTCCCTCGGCCAGGTGAAGAAGTACAACCTGCGCAAGGGCGACGCCGTCGTCGGCGCGATCCGCCAGC
Source organism: Cryobacterium tepidiphilum (assembly GCF_003716325.1). Lineage (GTDB taxonomy): Bacteria > Actinomycetota > Actinomycetes > Actinomycetales > Microbacteriaceae > Cryobacterium > Cryobacterium tepidiphilum. The sequence continues at coordinate 50,183 of NZ_RDSR01000008.1, forward strand.
CCCGCGAGGGCGACGCCGGCGGCCGCCAGAAGTACAACGCGATCGTCAAGGTCGACTCCATCAACGGCCTCACGGTCGAGGAGGCCGCCTCCCGCGTCGAGTTCCAGAAGCTCACGCCGCTGTACCCGCAGGAGCGACTGCGGCTCGAGACCGAGCCCGGCAAGCTGACGCAGCGCATCATCGACCTCGTCTCGCCCATCGGCAAGGGCCAGCGCGGCCTCATCGTCGCACCGCCCAAGGCCGGCAAGACGATCGTCATGCAGCAGATCGCGAACGCGATCGCGGCGAACAACCCCGAGGTCCACCTCATGGTCGTCCTCGTCGACGAGCGTCCCGAAGAAGTGACCGACATGCAGCGCACGGTCAAGGGCGAGGTCATCGCCTCCACCTTCGACCGTCCCGCCGAAGACCACACCACGGTCGCCGAGCTGGCCATCGAGCGCGCCAAGCGCCTCGTCGAACTCGGCCACGACGTGGTCGTGCTCCTCGACTCGATCACCCGCCTCGGCCGCGCCTACAACCTGGCCGTCCCGGCGTCCGGGCGCATCCTCTCCGGCGGCGTCGACGCATCCGCTCTCTACCCGCCCAAGCGCTTCTTCGGCGCCGCGCGGAACATCGAGAACGGTGGTTCGCTCACGATCCTCGCCTCGGCGCTCGTCGAGACGGGTTCGCGCATGGACGAGGTCATCTTCGAGGAGTTCAAGGGCACCGGCAACATGGAGCTGCGCCTCTCGCGCCAGCTCGCCGACAAGCGGATCTTCCCCGCCGTCGACGTGAACGCATCCGGCACCCGCCGTGAAGAGATGCTGATGTCGAACGACGAGGTCAAGATCACCTGGAAGCTGCGCCGCGCCCTCGCCGGGCTCGACCAGCAGCAGGCACTCGAAGTGATCCTCGGCCGGCTGCGTGAGACGTCCTCCAACGTGGAGTTCCTCATGCAGGTGCAGAAGTCGATGCCGACCCTGAACGGGTCAGACAAGGATCGCTGATGTTCGAGTCCGTCTCCAGTCTCGTCGCTGAACACGATGAGCTGCAGAGCCAGCTGGCGGATCCGGAGCTGCACTCGAACCCAGCCCGCTCGAAGAAGGTCAACCGGCGTTACGCGGAACTCAGCCGCATCATCGCCGCCTACAACGAGTGGAAAGAGATCGGCGACAACCTCGACGCCGCCCGCGAGCTCGCGGACGAGGACGAGTCGTTCGCCGAGGAGATCCCGGCGCTCGAGGAACAGCAGGATGCCGCGGGCGAGCGGCTCCGGCGCCTGCTGATCCCGCGTGACCCCAACGACAGCCGTGACGTGATCATGGAGATCAAGATGGGGGAGGGCGGCGCCGAGTCGGCGCTGTTCGCCGCCGACCTGCTGCGCATGTACCTGCACTACGCCGAGTCGAAGAAGTGGAAGACCGAGATCATCGAGCAGACCTCGAGCGACCTCGGCGGCATCAAAGATGTGCAGCTGGCCATCAAGGGCAACTCCAGCGACCCGGCCGAAGGCGTATGGGCGCACCTCAAGTACGAGGGTGGCGTGCACCGCGTGCAGCGGGTGCCTGCGACCGAGTCGCAGGGGCGTATCCACACCTCCGCGGCGGGCGTGCTGGTCTTCCCCGAGGTCGACGAACCCGAAGAGGTCGAGATCCACCCGAACGACCTCAAGATCGACGTGTACCGCTCCAGCGGCCCCGGCGGCCAGTCGGTCAACACCACCGACTCCGCCGTGCGCATCACCCACCTGCCGACCGGCATCGTGGTGGCGATGCAGAACGAGAAGAGCCAGCTGCAGAACCGCGAGGCCGGCATGCGCGTGCTGCGCGCCCGCGTGCTCGCCCGGCAGCAGGAGGAGCTCGACGCCGAGGCGTCGGCCGTGCGCAAGAGCCAGATCCGCACCATGGACCGCTCCGAGCGCATCCGCACCTACAACTTCCCCGAGAACCGCATCGCCGACCACCGCACTGGCTACAAGGCCTACAACCTCGACGCCGTCATGAACGGCGCCCTCGAGCCGGTGATCGAGTCGTGCATCAGCGCCGACGAGGAGTCGCGGCTCGCCGAGATCGGCGACCACGAGTAGGTCACCCGCGCTGGGGTGACCAGACACGCCGACAACGGATGCCACGTGGCGCCTCAGCGCTCGAGCGCCTCCACGAGCTGCTCCTGCAGCTCGCCCAGCCAGTAGTAGCTGTGCTGCAGAGGCATCGCCGCTTCGTCGGTGCGCCCCAGGTCGCCGTCGTGGGCGATGCCGAGGCGGTTGGCGATCGTGAGCCGCAGGTCGGTGATGGCGTGCAGCCACTGCACGGGAGCCGGCTCCGTGAGCACCACCGGCCCGTCGTTGCTGACCGCGGCCAGGACCGCCCGGGCGCCGGCCAACTTGCGCTCGGTCAGGCCGTCCGCGGTGAACCGGTAGAACTCGGCCGACGCCTCCGGATCGTCGGGGTAGGCATTCGGCAGCAGGCGCGTCATCGCCGGGTCGGTGCGGTCGGAGAGCACCTCGATGAGCTGCTCTGCGAGCCGTGACAGCAGCATCCGCTCGACCACCGAGAGCTCGACCGTGATCGTCGACGGGCTCTGGCGCCGGATCCGGCTCACGCGCCAGCCCTGCTGACCGTGGCCCACAGGCCGTATTCGTGCATCGCCTCGACGTGCCGCTCCATCGCCTCGCGGTTGCCCGTGGCGACGACGGCCTTGCCCGCGTTGTGCACCTCGAGCATCAGCTGCTCGGCCTGCTCCGGCGGGTAGCGGAAGTAGCTGCGGAAGACGTACGCGACGTACGACATCAGGTTGACCGGGTCGTTCCACACGATCGCCACCCACGGCGTCGTCACCTGCGACTCGGTCCAGGTCTGCGTGTCCTCGAGCGTCTGCACCACCCCTCAAGGGTGACACGAACCGGCAAGGCGTGCATCCCTCAATGCGGCGTCGCGAATGCAGGATGCGCTACCGGATTCGGCGCGTTCTTTCCTGTTCTGGTGACCTGAACGCCGATTGGTCCTGTTCTCGCGGCGGCTCCGGTCACTGTTCTACCCGTCGCCGAGCCCGAGGCCGCCGCGTGCGGACTCGATGGCGTCGGGAGTGGCCGGGCGCACCCTCGCGGGAATGCCGAGGAGCAACGACTCGGGCGGCGCATCCTTCGTCACGACCGCGTTCGCGCCCACGGTGCTCCAGGCGCCGATGGTGACCGGCCCGACGACCTTCGCCCCGGCCCCCACCGTCACGCCATCGCCCAGGGTCGGGTGCCGTTTCACCCCGCGGGCCGCCCCGTGGCGGCTCTTCCCGCCCAGGGTCACGCCGTGGTACAGCATGACGTCATCGCCGATCTCGGCGGTCTCGCCGATGACCACTCCCATGCCGTGGTCGATGAAGAGTCGCCGGCCGATGCGCGCGGCCGGATGGATCTCGACGCCGGTGAGGAACCGGGTGAACTGCGAGACCAACCGGGCGAGCAGCCGGAAACGGCGCTCCCACAGCGCGTGGGCGACACGGTACCCCCACACGGCGTGCACGCCGCTGTAGGCCAGGAGCACCTCGGCGTTGCTCCGCGACGCCGGGTCGTGGGCGCGGGCCATCCTGACGTCCTCGCGCATCCGTGACAGAACTCGCATGAGCAAGCCGGCAGTCCCTCGCAGTCCGGCTAGTCCAGCAGGTCCTTGAAGAGGATCGTCGAGATGTACCGCTCCCCGAAGTCCGGAACGACGACGACGATCGTCGTGCCTGCGTTCTCCGCACGCTTCGCCTGCTCGAGGGCGGCCCAGACGGCAGCGCCACCCGAGATCCCGGCGAGGATGCCCTCATCGGTGGCAAGGCGCCGGGCGGTCGCGAGGGCGTCGTCGAGCGCCACGTCGGTGACCTCGTCGTAGATCGAGGTATCGAGCAGGTCGGGCACGAAGTTGGCACCCAGCCCCTGGATCTTGTGCGGGCCCGGCGTGCCGCCGGTCAGCACGGGCGAGTCGCTCGGCTCGACGGCGACGATCCTGATGTCCGCCTTGCGCTCCTTCAGGTATCGCCCGGCACCCGTGATCGTGCCGCCCGTGCCGACGCCGGCCACGAAGACGTCGATGTCCCCGGCGGTGTCGTCCCAGATCTCCGCGCCGGTGGTCTGATAGTGCACGTTCGGGTTCGCCTCGTTCTGGAACTGCCTGGCCAGGATCGCGCCCTCGATCGTGGCGGCCAGTTCGCCGGCCTTCTCCACAGCGCCACTCATACCCGCGGCCCCCGGCGTGAGGACGATCTCGGCCCCGTACGCGCGCAGCAGCACGCGGCGTTCCATGCTCATGGTGTCGGGCATGACCAGGACCACCCGGTATCCGCGGGCGGCGCCGACCAGGGCCAGGGCGATGCCCGTGTTGCCGCTGGTTCCCTCCACGATGGTGCCGCCCGGCTTCAGCTCACCCGAGCGCTCGGCGGCGTCGACGATGGCGACGCCGATGCGGTCCTTCACACTGCCGGCCGGGTTGTAGAACTCGAGCTTGGCCAGCACGGTGGCCTCGGCCCCGTCGGTGATCCGGTTCAGCCTGACCAGCGGTGTTCCGCCCACGGCCTTCGTGATGTCGGGGTATATCTGTGCGGGCACGGCGGGACCTTTCGCGTCGATGGGTAACCTCGCTCAGCCTACGGCCAACCGCGTGGGGCAGGCGAGTACGTTACATTCCAGTATGTGAGAGAGCACACGACGGACCCCGCTGACGACCACCTCACCGACGCGCACCAGGCCACGGATGCCGCGCTGCCGGGCACCGTCTCCGCCCTGCGTTCGCAGGTGGTCTCGGTGCTCTCCCTCGCCGGCATCGCCGATGCCGAGGTCGACGCCGACCTCCTCATCGGACACGTGCTCCGGCAGAGCCGCGGACAGGTGCAGGCCGCCGGGATACTGCACACCGTGATCGACCCGCAGGATGCGAGGGCCGTCCTGGCCCTCGTGCACCGCCGGGCCGCCCGGGAGCCCCTGCAGCACATCACCGGCCGGGCACCGTTCCGGTCCCTCGAGCTCTCCGTCGGTCCCGGGGTGTTCATCCCGCGCCCGGAGACGGAGCAGGTCGTGCAGCTGGCCATCGACGCGCTCCGCGCCGACGCCTTGCCGGAGCCGATCGCCGTCGACCTCGGCACCGGCAGCGGCGCGATCGCGCTCGCGATGGCGACCGAGGTGCCCAACGCTCGCGTGTGGGCCGTCGAGAACTCGCCGCAGGCGTTCGGGTGGACCAAGCGCAACTTCGACGAGGTCGCCGCCGCCAACGCGACCCTCGTGTTCGGCGACCTCGCCCACGCCCTCGATGAGCTCGCCGGGCGCGCATCCGTTGTCATCTCGAACCCGCCGTACATCCCGGAACAGGCCGTGCCCCGCGACCCCGAGGTTCGCCTGTTCGACCCAGAGCGCGCGCTCTACGGGGGAGCCGACGGGCTGGACGTGGTGCGCCAGGTGTCCCGCACCGGGCTGCACCTGCTCCGCCCAGGCGGAACACTGGTCATGGAGCACGGCGAGCTGCAGGGCGCCCAGATCCGCGAGCTGCTGGCCGGCGACGGCTGGCGCGGCGCCTCCACCCACCGCGACCTCACCCTGCGGGACCGAGCGACCACCGCCATCCGCCCCTGAGTCCTCGCCCGCCCGTCGTCTCAGGCCTGAGGGGTCGCAAATCGACCCTCCCGTGCGCTGGGAAGGTCGATGTTTGACCCCTCACGAGGGAGGGGAAGCGAATGCGCAGGTGAGCGGGGGCGCTACCGCTCGCCGGTCGCGAACGCGTCGATCGCCGCGACGAGCCCGTCGACGTCGTAGGCGCCGTGCTTGCGGGTCAGCCGCCTCGTGCAGATGCGCCGTTGGGGCTTCTCCGCGCCGAGCACCGCCGAGGTGAGGTCGTTGACCTCGAGGATCTCCGAGACATCCGGCGCGAGCATGGGCAGCGAATCCCGGAACGGGATGGGGTTTGTTCGACAGGAGCGACACCGTGCCGAGCGTGGCGGCGTGCCGGAGCGCCTCGATCGCCCCGGGATCCGCGTCATCGCCGCCGCGCGTGCCTCCTGCCACTGCGCGAGCGTCAGCGTCGTGCCGGTCACCTCCCGCCAGGCGTCCAGGTACTCCTCCGCGGAGTTATACTCGCCGGCATTCGCCGCCCGTTCGTGGCCGCCCACCCACCAGGTTTTCGCGAGGTGATACTGGCTGGAGCCGACCAGCCTCGCCAGCGTGGGAAGCCGCTTGCGGAAGTCGTAGGCGTAGAGGGTCTTGTCGCAGTCGAAGAAGTAGACGTCGCCGCCCATCCCCCCAGTATTCCCCCACTCGGGCTGCACTAGAATCGACCCCAATGGGACGCATCTACGACTGCTCGGTCGAATCTGAATACACGGCCGGCATGAGATTCGCACGCTCGGCCATCGGTCGTGGTGCGCTCGTCGTCATCCCCACCGACACGGTGTACGGCGTCGCAGCGGATGCCTTCAACCCGGCCGCCGTGCAGCGCCTGCTCGACGCGAAAGGGCGTGAGCGCACCTCGCCGCCGCCCGTGCTGATCCCGGCGATCGCGACCCTCGACGCGCTTGCCGACGGTGTCCCGGCCCCGGTGCGGGAGCTCGTCGCCGCATTCTGGCCCGGCGGCCTCACCGTGGTGCTGAAGGCCCAGCCGTCGCTTGCGTGGGATCTCGGGGAGACCAAGGGAACCGTCGCGCTCCGCATGCCGAGCAATCCCGTCGCCCTCGACCTCCTCGCCGAGACCGGGCCGCTCGCCGTCTCCTCCGCCAACCGCACGGGCCTCCCGTCCGCCATCGATGCCCAGGGCGCCGAGGAGATGCTCGGAACCTCGGTGGCCGTCTACCTCGACGGGGGAGTGGCCGGCCTCGACTACGAAGCCATCGGGGACCGCCCGGGCGACACGTCGTCGACCATCATCGATGCCACCGGCTTCGACACCGACGGCCGGGTGCGCATCGTGCGGAACGGCGTCGTGTCCCGCGCCGACATCGAAGCGGTCATCGGCGACGTGCTCGCCGACGCGCGGTAGGCCATGACCCTTTTCGTCCTTCTCTCCCTCGTCGCCGCTGCCGTCACCTTCTGCCTGTCGGTCGTGGTGCTGAAGCTCAGCCTCCGCTACCGGCTGTATCCCAAGATCCGCGAGCGGGACGTGCACACCCGGCCGACCCCCCGCCTCGGCGGGATCGCGATGTTCCTCGGCATCCTGGTGGCGTTCCTCGTTTCCTACCTGGTCTCCGCGCAGTTCGCTCCGCTGCGACTCATCTTCACGAGCCCGCAACAGATCCTGGCCATCCTCGGGGCGGCGTTCCTCATCGTGCTCCTCGGCGTGGCCGACGACATATGGGACCTCGACTGGATGACCAAGCTCGCCGGGCAGTTCATCGCCGCCGGTCTCGTGGCCTGGCAGGGCGGCGTGCAGATCTATTCGCTGCCGATCGCGGGGCGCACCGTCGGCTCCGGGTGGATGTCGCTGGTCATCTCGATCGTCGCGATCGTGCTGGTCATGAACATGATCAACTTCATCGACGGGCTCGACGGACTCGTCACCGGGGTCGCGCTCATCGCCAATGGCACGTTCTTCCTCTACAGCTATCTCCTGGTGCGCGGCACGTCGCCCACCAACTACTTCAACCTCGCCTCCCTCATCGCCGCCATCCTGGTCGGGGCGTGCGTCGGCTTCCTGCCGCTCAACTGGCACCCGGCCAAGATGTTCATGGGCGACGCCGGAGCCCTGCTCGTCGGACTCCTGATGGCGACCTCCGCGATCGCCATCACCGGGCAGATCGACCCGGCCGCCATCGACCGTTCGCAGCTGTTCCCCGCATTCATCCCGATCCTGCTGCCGGTGGCGATCCTGATCATTCCGCTGCTCGACTTCGGCCTGGCCGTCTTCCGCAGGGTGCGAGCCGGCAAGTCCCCGTTCAGCGCGGACCGCAAGCACCTGCACCATCGGCTGCTCGACATGGGGCACACGCACCTGCACGCCGTGCTGATCTTCTACGGATGGACCGCCGCGGCATCCGTGGGCTGCCTGCTCTATTTCGTGCTGCCCGTGTACTTCCAACTGCCGACCTGGTACGCCACGATCTTCCTCGTGACGGCACTCCTGGTCTGCACCATCGTCACCCTCGCCCCACTCGGCCGCCGCAAGGTCATCGAGGCGGCCAGCCAACGTTCCCCCGCGGGCGAGGCGGCCACATTCGACCCGCTCGACGCGGCCGGCCAGTCCCCGTCAGCTGCCACCGCCGCGTCGGTCGCCGTGCCGGATACGACCCACCAGGAGAAGCCATGAGCAGCCCCACCTTCCAGCCCACCTCGGTTCCCGTGCTGAAACGCATCCTTGTCTGGGGCGGCCTCGTCGCCGTCGCCATCGCCGTCGTTGGCGCCGTCCTCGGCGGCATCTACGCCGGAGGCACGGGCGTGGTGAGCGCCCTCATCGGCACCGCCATGGCCCTCGTCTTCACGGGCATCACCGCGGCGAGCATCATCATCGCCAACCGCTTCGCCGGCAGCGAGCTGTACGTGGGCGCATTCTTCGGCATCGTCATGGGCGGTTGGCTGCTGAAGTTCGTCGTCTTCCTCATCCTCATCGTGGTGCTGAGCGGGCAGCCCTGGCTCAACCCGCTCGTACTGTTCCTGAGCATCGTCGCCGGCGTCATCGCGTCCCTCGTCGTGGACGTCGTGGTGGTCATGAAGAGCCGCGTCACCTACGCCAGCGACGTCACACTGCCGCAGGTTCCGCACGACCAGTAGCGCCCGCCGACCGATTGGGCGGGACGCGCCCTTTATTGCTACAGTATGTAGAGATTCCCCCGGCTTGCAGTTGTTTCTACGCTGCCGAATGCCGGCCCCATGTTCGTCGCCCGGAGAGCAGAGCTCACCGCCCCGAAACAGGAGATAGCGCTGCTAGAAACCGCTGTGAACCTGCTTGTCCCGTCCGCAACAGGCGACGGCGGCTTCGTCGGTCCCACGATCAATGAGTTCTTCCCCGAGGTCATCGCCTTCGCGGGAACGCCGTTCGAGATCAACCGGGTCATCCTGATCCGCTTCTTCGCCATCATCGTGCTGATGCTGGTGTTCTGGATCGGCACGCGCCGCATGAAGGTCGTCCCGACCCGCTGGCAGAGCATCGCCGAGATGGGGCTCGACTTCACCCGGGTGAACATCGCCGAAGACCTCCTCGGCGAGAAGGACGGCAAGCGGTTCCTGCCGCTCATCACCACCGTGTTCTTCATGGTGCTGTTCATGAACCTCACCGGCATCATCCCGTTCTTGAACCTCGCCGGCACCTCCGTCATCGGCGTGCCGCTCGTGCTCGCGATCATCGCGTACTGCTCGTTCATCTACGCCGGCATCAACCGCAACGGCGGCAGGTTCTTCAAGAACGCCCTGTTCCCGCCCGGTGTGCCCAAGGTCCTCTACATCGTGGTGACGCCGATCGAGTTCATCTCGACGTTCGTCATCCGGCCCGTCACGCTCACGCTCCGACTCATGATGAACATGGTCGTGGGCCACCTCCTCCTGGTGCTCTTCTTCCTGGCCACCCAGTTCTTCTTCTTCGAAGCCACTGGCGGCTTCAAGCTGTTCGGCGTCGGAACGATCGCGTTCGGCCTGGCCTTCACCCTGTTCGAAGTGCTGATCGCCGTCCTGCAGGCCTACGTCTTCGCCATTCTCACCACTGTTTACATTCAGCTTGCCCTGCTTGACGAACACTAAATAACGGATCCGGCACTCGCCGGCTCCGCCATCACGGAAGGAAACACACGTGGACGCAACTACCGTTCTCGCGGAAATTCACGGAAACATCGCGACGGTCGGCTACGGCCTCGCAGCCATCGGCCCCGGCATCGGCATCGGCATCGTCGTCGGCAAGACCGTCGAGGGCGTCGCCCGTCAGCCTGAGCTGGCCGGCCGACTCCAGGTCCTGATGTACATCGGCATCGCCTTCACCGAGGCGCTCGCCTTCATCGGCATCGCCACCTACTTCATCTTCACCGCCACCTCCTAGGCCGCTTCTTCCCTTAGTTAGGACGCACGATGTTCCCTGCAGTGCTCGCAGCTGCCGCCGAGGGTGAGCAGCACAACCCGCTCATCCCCGCCTGGCCCGACATCATCTGGTCAGCGGTCTGCTTCGCGGTGGTCTTGTTCTTCTTCTTCAAGATCGCACTCCCGCGCATGCAGAAACTCCTCGACGCGCGCTCCGAGGCCATCGAGGGCAACATCGCCAAAGCGGATGACGCGCAGCGCAAGGCCGAAGCTGCCCTCGAGCAGTACACGGCCCAGCTGGCCGAGGCGCGCGCCGAAGCCAGCCGCATCCGTGAGCAGGCTCGCGCCGATGGGCAGGAGATCCTCGCCGAGCTCAAGGAGCAGGCAACGACGGAGGCCGCGCGCATCAGCGCCAGCGCCACCGCCCAGATCGAGGCCGAACGGCAGTCGGCCCTCGTGTCGCTCCGCTCCGAGGTCGGAAGCCTCGCCATCGACCTCGCATCGGGCGTCATCGGCGAAAGCCTGACCGACGACGCCAAGGCCGCCGCCGTCGTCGACCGGTTCCTGGCCGACCTCGAGGCGTCCGAAGCAGCAGCGCCGTCGGCGAGGAAGAGCTGACAGCATGAGAAGCGCCACCAGAGAGGCCCTGTCCACAGCAAGGGCCGAACTCGCCGCCATGGGCGCGGTCGACCTGGCGACGGGGGAGAACCTGTTCGAGGCGGCACGCGCCATCGGGAACTCGTTCCAGCTGCTCGGAGCACTGAGCGACCCCGTTGCGGATTCGTCCGCGAAGGTCGCCCTGGTCGACGCCGTGTTCACCAAGGCCGTGACGCCGAACGCATTGCGTCTCCTGGAGACGGTGGCCGGGGGCCGCTGGTCCGGCAGTGACGACCTCCTTTCCGGCATCGAAGACCTCGGACTCCGTTCGGTGGCGATCTCGGCACCCGCGAACACCCGGATCGAAGCGGAGCTCTTCACCGTCCAGGCGATCGTGTCGTCGGACGACGGACTGGAGCTCGCCCTCTCCGACAAGCTCGGCCGCAGCGAGGCGAAGGCCGGACTCGTCGAGTCGCTCCTGGACGGCAAGGCCTCCGCGCAGACCGTGGCGATCGTGCGGCACCTCGTGCTGCTTCCCCGTGGCCGCCGGATCGGCGAGATGCTCGACTACGCGGCATCCGTTGTCGCCGACCAGGCCGACACCATCATCGCGACCGTCACGAGCGCAGGGCCCATCGACGCCCCGCGGCTGGACCGCCTGAAGGCGGGCCTGGCACGCCGATACGGGCGGGACATCACCGTGAACCAGGTCATCGACCCCAGCGTCGTCGGTGGACTTCGCGTTCAGATCGGCGATGATGTCATTGACGGCAGCGTCGCGACGCGCCTGCACGACCTCAAACTTCAACTCGCCGGCTGATACCGGCCGCGTAGAACACACTCACGACGGAACCGGTGCGTTCCGGTATAAGCAACCTGTACAGGTAAGTGCAGAAAAGGGAAGATGATGGCAGAACTAACGATCAGCCCCACTGAGATCCGCGATGCTCTCAAGGATTTCGTCAAGTCCTATGAGCCGGACAAGGCATCGACGACCGAGGTCGGCTACGTCACCAACGCCGGCGACGGCATCGCCCACGTCGAGGGTCTCCCCAGCGTGATGGCCAACGAGCTGATCAAGTTCTCCGACGGCACGCTGGGCCTGGCCCAGAACCTCGACGAAGACGAGATCGGCGTCGTCGTGCTCGGCGACTTCAACGGCATCGTCGAGGGCATGGAAGTCCAGCGCACGGGCGAGGTCCTCTCGGTCCCCGTCGGCGACGGCTACCTCGGTCGCGTCGTCGACCCGCTGGGCGCCCCGATCGACGGTCTCGGCGAGATCGCCACCGAGGGCCGCCGCGCGCTCGAACTGCAGGCCCCGGGCGTCATGCAGCGCAAGAGCGTGCACGAGCCGATGCAGACCGGCATCAAGGCGATCGACGCCATGATCCCCGTCGGCCGCGGACAGCGCCAGCTCATCATCGGTGACCGCCAGACCGGCAAGACGGCCATCGCGATCGACACCATCATCAACCAGCGCGCGAACTGGGAGTCGGGCGACCCGGCGAAGCAGGTGCGCTGCATCTACGTCGCGATCGGCCAGAAGGGCTCCACCATCGCCTCGGTGAAGGGCGCCCTCGAGGATGCCGGAGCGATGGAGTACACCACCATCGTCGCCGCTCCCGCGTCCGACCCCGCCGGCTTCAAGTACCTTGCCCCCTACACCGGCTCGGCCATCGGCCAGCACTGGATGTACGCGGGCAAGCACGTGCTCATCGTCTTCGACGACCTGTCCAAGCAGGCCGAGGCCTACCGCGCCGTGTCGCTGCTGCTGCGCCGCCCGCCGGGACGTGAGGCCTACCCCGGCGACGTCTTCTACCTGCACTCGCGCCTCCTGGAGCGTTGCGCGAAGCTCTCCGACGAACTGGGCGCCGGCTCGATGACGGGCCTGCCCATCATCGAGACCAAGGCGAACGACGTTTCCGCTTACATCCCGACCAACGTGATCTCGATCACCGACGGCCAGATCTTCCTCCAGTCCGACCTCTTCAACGCCAACCAGCGCCCAGCGGTCGACGTCGGAATCTCGGTGTCCCGCGTCGGCGGCGACGCCCAGGTGAAGTCCATCAAGAAGGTCTCCGGCACGCTCAAGCTCGAGCTGGCCCAGTACCGCTCGCTCGAGGCGTTCGCGATGTTCGCGTCGGACCTCGACCCGGCCAGCCGTCGCCAGCTTGCCCGTGGCGCCCGGCTCACGGAGCTCCTCAAGCAGCCTCAGTACTCGCCGTACCCGGTCGAGGACCAGGTCGTCTCGATCTGGGCCGGAACCAACGGCAAGCTCGACGAGGTGCCGGTGGAGGACGTGCTGCGTTTCGAGCGGGAACTGCTCGACTACCTGGGCCGCCACACCGACATCCTCACGACGCTGCGCGAGACCAACGTGCTGACCGACGAGGTCGTCACCGCCCTCGACGGCGCCGTCGACACCTTCAAGCTGGAGTTCCAGACGGGCGCCGGCAAGCCGCTCGCCTCGGTCGGCCACGAGGAGTTCGCTCCCATCGACGCCGCCGACGTGAGCCAGGAGAAGATTGTGAAGCACAAGCGCTGATCCTGCCGATCACCGCTTGATTCCACACACGACCACACTGCAACCAGGAAGCACAGGAGACACATGGGAGCGCAACTTCGGGTCTACCGGCAGAAGATCAAGTCTGCCCAGACGACCAAGAAGATCACTCGGGCCATGGAGCTGATCTCCGCCTCGCGTATCCAGAAGGCGCAGGCGCGGGTCGCCGCGTCCACGCCGTATTCCCGCGCCATCACGCGTGCCGTGTCGGCCGTGGCGACGTACTCCAACGTCGACCACGTGCTCACCACGGAGCCGGAGACCATCGAGCGCGCCGCGATCGTGATCTTCTCCTCGGACCGCGGACTGGCGGGTGCCTTCAGCTCGCAGGTGCTGCGCGAGGCCGAGGAGCTCGCCGAGCTCTTGCGGGGCCAGGGCAAGGAAGTCGCGTACTTCCTCGTCGGGCGCAAGGCGACCGCGTACTTCAACTTCCGCAAGCGCGCCTCCGAGAAGACGTGGACCGGCGGGACCGACCAGCCGCAGTTCGAGTCGGCCCGGGAGATCGGCGAGGTGCTGCTGGAGAGCTTCCTGCGCGACGCGGGCGACGGCGGCGTGGATGAGATCCACCTGGTCTACAACCGTTTCGTCAGCATGGTGACCCAGACGCCTCAGGTCGTGCGCCTGCTGCCTCTCGAGGTCGTCGAAGGCGTGGAGGAACCCGAAGCCGGCGACATCCTTCCGCTGTACGAGTTCGAACCCGACGCGGCGACCGTCCTCGACGGGCTGCTTCCGGTGTACATCGAGAGCCGGATCTTCAACGCCATGCTGCAGTCGGCCGCCTCCGAGCACGCCGCACGCCAGAAGGCCATGAAGTCCGCGAGCGACAACGCAGACAAGCTGATCACCGACTACACCCGGCTCGCCAACAACGCGCGCCAGTCCGAGATCACGCAGCAGATTTCCGAGATCGTGGGTGGGGCCGACGCGCTCGCATCCGCCAAGAGCTAAGCAGAGAAGAGAGAGCAATGACTGACACTGCAACCGCGCCGGTCAAGGCGGCGGACACAGCCGGTGCCGTGGGCCGCATCGCCCGCGTGACCGGCCCCGTCGTCGACATCGAGTTCCCGCATGACTCGATCCCCGGCATCTACAACGCACTGAAGACCACGGTCACGATGGGCGGCGAGTCGAACGAGATCACGCTCGAGGTCGCACAGCACCTCGGTGACGACCTCGTCCGCGCCATCGCCCTGAAGCCGACGGACGGCCTCGTCCGCGGACAGGACGTGCGTGACACCGGCGGCCCCATCATGGTCCCCGTCGGGGACGTCACCAAGGGCAAGGTGTTCAACGTCATCGGTGAGGTGCTCAACGCCGAGCCCGGCGAGAAGATCGAGATCACCGAGCGCTGGCCGATTCACCGCAACCCGCCGGCATTCGACCAGCTCGAGTCCAAGACCCAGCTGTTCGAGACGGGCATCAAGGTCATCGACCTGCTCACCCCCTACGTGCTCGGCGGAAAGATCGGCCTCTTCGGTGGGGCCGGCGTCGGCAAGACGGTGCTCATCCAGGAGATGATCCAGCGCGTCGCGCAGAACCACGGCGGTGTGTCGGTGTTCGCCGGCGTGGGCGAGCGCACCCGTGAGGGCAACGACCTCATCGGCGAAATGGAGGAGGCGGGCGTCTTCGACAAGACCGCCCTTGTCTTCGGCCAGATGGACGAGCCGCCGGGAACGCGTCTGCGCGTGGCCCTCTCCGCTCTGACCATGGCGGAGTACTTCCGCGACGTGCAGAAGCAGGACGTGCTGCTCTTCATCGACAACATCTTCCGCTTCACGCAGGCCGGTTCCGAGGTCTCCACGCTGCTCGGTCGCATGCCGTCCGCCGTGGGCTACCAGCCGAACCTCGCCGACGAGATGGGCATCCTCCAGGAGCGCATCACGTCGACTCGCGGCCACTCGATCACGTCGCTGCAGGCCATCTACGTTCCCGCCGATGACTACACCGACCCGGCGCCGGCGACGACGTTCGCGCACCTCGACGCCACCACCGAGCTTTCGCGTGAGATCGCGTCGAAGGGCCTCTACCCGGCCGTCGACCCGCTCTCATCGACCAGCCGCATCCTCGACCCCCGCTACCTGGGCGAGGACCACTACAACACGGCGGTCCGCGTGAAGGCGATCCTGCAGAAGAACAAGGAACTGCAGGAGATCATCGCCATCCTCGGTGTCGACGAGCTCTCCGAAGAGGACAAGGTGACGGTCGCCCGCGCGCGCCGCATCCAGCAGTTCCTCTCGCAGAACACCTACATGGCGAAGAAGTTCACCGGCGTGGAGGGCTCCACGGTTCCGCTCAAGGACACCATCGAGTCGTTCAACGCCATCGCCAACGGCGACTTCGACCACGTGTCCGAGCAGGCCTTCTTCAACGTCGGTGCGATCTCCGACGTCGAAGAGAAGTGGGCGAAGATTCAGAAGGAGAACGGCTGAGCATGGCCGCGCCTCTCAACGTCAGCGTCGTCTCGGCGGATCACGAAGTGTGGTCCGGCGAGGCGACGCAGGTGATCGCCCGCACGACCGAAGGCGAAATCGGCATCCTCGCCGGGCACGAGCCGATGCTGGCTATCCTCGGTGCCGGCGAGGTCCGGGTCACGCTCCCGGGCGGCGACAAGGTGCATGCACACGCAGCCGACGGGTTCCTGTCGGTCGACAACAACCTCGTCATGGTCGTCGCCAGTAAAGCGGAGCTCGTCTAGGCGCTGTGCTGTTCCTGCTTCCGCCGTCGGAGACCAAGCGCGACGGCGGCGTCGGTGCATCGCTTGAACTCGGTACCCTCGCCTTCCCGAGCCTGACCGACGCGCGGCGTGAAGCCCTGGACGCTGTCACCACGCTCGCGGGCGACCAGGAGCGGAGCATGTCCGTCCTCCGACTCAGCCCGAAGCAGGCCGGCGAGGTGGAACGCAACCGCACGGTGCTCACCTCGCCGACCATGGCGGCCGTCGACCGTTACACCGGCGTGCTCTACGACGCGATGTCGGCCGAGACGCTCGACGCCGACGCGCGCGCGTTCGCCCACCGGAACGTTCTGGTGCACTCCGCCCTGTTCGGGCTGGTCCGTGCGCTCGACGCGGTTCCCGCATACCGCTTGTCCCATTCGTCGCGGTTGCCGGGCCTGATGCTCGGGAAACTCTGGCGGCAGCCCGTCGTCGACGTGCTCATGGCACTGGATGGGCCGATCCTCGATCTCCGGTCCGAGGCGTACGCCGCACTCGGCCCTGCTCCGGCAGGCTCCCGCACCCGGTATCTCCGCGTCGTCGCCGAAGACGGCGACGGCCACAAAAGGGCACTGAACCACTTCAACAAGAAGTCCAAAGGCCAGTTCACCCGCGCCTTCGCCGCCGGCCGGCCGGACGTGGGAACCATGGACGAGCTCTGCGACTGGGCTCATTCCGCCGGTTTCCGGCTGCTCCCCGGCGCCCCGGGCGAGCTTCATCTCGTCGTCAGCGAAGTCGTGGCGTCCCGCTCCTGACCCCGCGCCGCAGCCGGCGCCCGACGGGCATCCGCGGGTCAGACGGTGTGCGGGATGCCCTCATGGGCGAGGAGCCACACCTTCGTGGGTACGCCCTCACCGGCGCTGTACCCGGTGATGCGCCCGTTCGCCGCGAGCACGCGGTGACACCCGATCAGCAGGGGCAGGGGATTGGCCCCGACCGCGCCCCCGACGGCGCGGCCGGAACCAGGCTTGCCGATCTCCTGCCCGAGCTGTCCGTACGACGTCACGTCGCCGAACCGGAGCGCGGCCAGGCGATCCCAGACGCTCTGCTGGAACGAGGTGCCAGACACGTACCGGACCGGAAGGTCGAAGTCCTGCCGCGTGCCCGCGAAATACTCCGTCAGCTGCTCCCGCGCGCGCTCCAGCAGGGGAGAGGGGCGTTCGGGCTCGTCGTCGAACGGCAGGCGGCCGCTCCGCTCGATGGTAAGCGAGAGGATGTGCTCCGCGTCGGCGGTGAGTTCCAGGCGTCCGATGGGGCTCGTGACTCGGGTCAGGAAGGGGGCTGTGCTGGTCATGGTTCGACTGTAACGGCGACTTCCGGTCCGGTCTCGCCGCCAGTGAAAGCGGTGGACAACCCACGGATCGGTCAGTGTGTGGAGGAGCCTTCCGCGGTCGCGCTGAGCAGCGCGTACCCGCGCAGGACGGCCGCTTCCGCCATGTGTAACGGCAGGGGAGTGGAGGCAGCGAGCCGTTCCGCTACGAACTCCATCGGCTCGGAGCGGCTGAAGGACTCCGTGATCTCCTTCGCAATAATGCGCAGCGTGCCCGCTTGCGCACGGACGAAGTCACGTCGCACCGGTCGCCCGTGTCCCGGCACCACGACGGCATCCTCGCCGATGAGCGCGGCAAGGCCCTCAAGCACGCCGGGCCACCCGAACGGGAAGCATCCGGAGCCATACATGGGCGGACCCGACTCTTCGATCACATCCCCGACGATCCAGACGTCGGCATCGGGTACATGGAGCACGAGGTCCGTGTCGGTGTGGCCGGGAGCCAGGGGAAGGAGCCGCACCTCGCGGCCGCCGATGTCAACGGTCGTCGGGGACGACACGAGCCGCGTCGGGGGTGTCAGGTCGACCCCGCGCCAATCGTGCTCGGGCTGCGCCTGTGGGTTCGCGGCCCAGGCATTCAGCCTCGGCGACTCGTAGGCGGCGAAGTGGGCGGGAATGAGGTGGTGGCCGTAGATGGCCGCCCCGACGGCCAATCGCTGGTTGCCGAAGGTGTGATCGTAATGGGCGTGGGTGTTCACCACCCAGCGGATGGGCTGGTCGCTGACGAGGGCCGCATCGGCCGCGATCTCCTCGGCCTCCGTCGGGTTGCACCGGGTGTCGACGAGGAGAAGGCCGTCTGTGCCGCGCACCAGGCAGATCGAGATATCGAGCGGGTCGTACCGGCGGTGGAAGACTCCCTCGGCGATCTCGGTCCACGACGTCATGAACCGATCCTAGGGTCCGAAAGGAAGCCGGGGCGTCCTCCGGTAATAGTCTGGGGAAATGGCAGACATCGACTATCGCAGGCTCGGCGACTCGGGGCTCGTGGTCTCCAGCATCGGCCTGGGGTGCAACAACTTCGGCAGGACCGGGACGGCCTCCGTCGACCAGGCCGGCACGAGCGCCGTTCTCGACGCCGCGATCGACGCGGGAGTCACGTTCCTCGACACGGCCGACATCTACGGCGCTGAGCGCGGCCTCAGTGAGACCCTGATGGGCCACGCCCTGAAGGGCAAACGCGAGCGGGTGGTGCTCGCCAGCAAGTTCGGCATGGACATGGCCGGGTTGAACGGCCCCGATTGGGGCGCGCGTGCGTCACGGCGCTACATTCGCCTGGCCGTCGAAGGGTCGCTCCGGCGGCTGCAGACCGACTGGATCGACCTGTACCAGCTGCACCGGCCAGATCCGAACACGCCCATCGAAGAGACGCTGGCAACGCTGGACGACCTGATCGCCGAGGGCAAGATCCGCTACATCGGACACTCCAACCTCGCTGGCTGGCAGATCGCCGAGGCGGAGTTCACGGCCCGGATACACGGTCATCCGCGGTTCATCTCGGCGCAGAACGAGTACAGCCTGCTGGTGCGCGACGCCGAGGAGGAGGTCCTGCCCGCGGTCAACGCCTACGGGCTGGGCTTCCTGCCGTTCTTTCCGCTCTATAACGGCCTGTTCACGGGCAAGTTCACCCAGGAGGGTGGCCCCGCGGACAGCAGGATCATGTCGGTGCGCAAGCACCTGCTCGATGATGCGCCCTGGGACGTCATCGAGGAGTTCCGCTCGTTCTGCGACGAGCGGGGGGTGAGCATGCTCGCGGCCACCGTCGCCTGGCTGCTGGCCCAGCCGGGGCTCACGAGCGTCATCGCCGGCGCCACAAGACCGGAGCAGATTGTGCAGAACGCAACTGCGGCCACGGAGTGGAAGCCGACGGCAGCTGAGGTCGCCTGGATCTCCGAACTTTTCGCATGAGGGATGAGTGGCCGGCCGGTCAGCCGGCCGGGCCACTCACCCGAAGGGGTGAAGACTGATCAGACGTTGCGCCGGATGGAACGCATGATCGCGGCGATGATGCCGATGACCAGCAGGATGATTCCGATCCACAGCAACCACTTCACGGCAGAGATGAAGATGCCGAGGAAGAGCCCGATCAGTCCGATGACGATGAGTATTACTGCTAGCGATGTCATACCCCTGAACGTACCCCCAGTGAGTTCACAGCGAAAGGCCGATCTTTCCACAGGCAGAAGCGCCAGGAACTTATCCACCGAATGCCGGTCCACCGGTCGCGGGAGCGGCCCGTCGGGCACGGTGGGCGCATGCAGCCAACCGTCATCAAAGCCAGGCAGGCACAGGACTTCCTGGCTCTCGTCCCCCAGCTCGCGGGTTTCCTGCCCCGCAACAGCGTGGTCCTCGTCGCCTTTCGCGGCAACCGCACCTGCGGCGCACTTCGCTTCAACCTGCCCGAGAGCGGCGTACCGCACTCCGTCTACGCCCGGGTCGCGTCGACTCTCGTCGGCACACTGTGCAAGATCGCGGGCGTGAACGCCGTCGTTCCGGTGGTGTACACGGACCAGCCCTTCCACCTGCCAGGAGGGATGCCAGCGCAGCGGTTCGCAAGGGCGCTCGTCGAGGCGGCCGAGCGCTCCGGTTTTCTCGTGCGCGACGTGCTGTGCGTGGCGTCCGACGGCTGGGGCTCCTATGACGACCCCGAGTGCCCCGCGCACGGCCGGCCCCTCTCCGACATCGCGGGTTCGGCCGTCGCCGCGCCCCCGGTGATCGGAACGATCGAGAGCCGCGCCGAGCTTCCACCCGCCAGCGGACCGCTGAAAGAGAAGGTGGCGCGGCTCTACCGGCGGTATCGACGGCTGGCCGGCGACACCCCGGCGCTGGGCGTGGCCACCGGCGATGTCATCGACGCCATCACTGCCGCTGAGGAGATGCTGGGCTGGACCGAGCAGTCCCCGGATCCGGAGGCGCTCGCCGCCATGCTCTTCCTCGTGCAGTCGCCGCCCACGCGCGATCAGGTCATGCTCCAGATCGCCTTCGGCGAGGAGATCGGCGGCGTCGCCCGCGACGTCAACCGGCGGTACGAGGCGATCCGGGAGGCGACCGGGCGAAGCTTCGACGAGATCGCCATGGCCGAGCACGAAGCAGCGGCACGGGAACCGGGTGTCAGGACGGAAGCGGCGGACGCCGGGGCGCTCCTCGGCAGGCTCCTGACCGGCTTCTCTCGCGAGCGGCCCGACCCGGACCGGGTGGAACGGGGCATCCGGATGCTCGCGCTCCTCGTCGCACACGCACCGCGAGCTGCCCGGCCGGCACCGCTCTGCATGCTCGCCTGGCTGTCGTGGACCCTCGGCCGCGGATCGGTCGCGGGCATCTTCATCGACCGCGTCCTCGCCATCGAGCCGGGCTACAGCATGGCGATCACCCTCGGCGTCATGTTCGACGCCGGGCACCTGCCCGAGTGGGCATGGGCGGAGCCTGAGGCCGGGTGAGCGCGCGTCCTCCCGCCGCCTGCGACGCGGAAGGACGGTTAGGATGGGCCACCGGTCACTGATTGGAGAAGGCGGCATGGTCGACGGCAGGGTCACCCTCGCTCCGTCCGCCGGGCCGCCCCCGTGGGCGTTCGTCGTCGGCCGGGCCTTCCTGGCGGCCGTGCCCGCCGATGCGGGCGACGACATCGTGCAGGCGCTTGCGGCGTTCGCCCCGCAGCACGCGGTCGACCTGGAATCGATGGTCACCCTGCTGCCCCTAAGCGGCGACCGCGCGCTCGCGAGTTTCGCGCTCGTTGTGCCGGTACACGGATCTGAAACGGTGTCGGTGCTCGTGCGCGGCGCGTCGGCCGTGGACGTCTACTCCGTGGGGGGCTCCCGCCGCTTCGCCGCCGCCGGGGTCGCCCCGTGGCTGCTGGCCGATTTCCAGTCGGTCACCGGGGTCGTGATCGGGGGTGCCGAGGTGGCGCCGGGACCATTGGACGCCACCGGTGTCACCTTCCGTTCCGCCGGCGACCGCGGTGACCGCCTCACCTGGTTCGTCGACTCGTCGGCGCATGAGCCGGCCGTGGACGACACCGTGCTGGTGGGGGATTCGTCCAGGCTGTCCACGGCCGGCTCCGACACGGTCGTGCGGCCCAACACGGCCATCGGTGACACGGTGGTCCTGCCGTCCTCGCCGCCCCGCCTGGGCTCGGACCTGCCGGAGCAGGGCGAGGCGCTGCCGCGCTACGCCTTCCGGCTGGGAGCAGTCTCCTACCGCCTCGACGACTCGTACTACCTGGGGCGGCAGCCGCGGGCGCCCCGCATCCACGCGGGCGGAACGCCCACCCTCATCGCCGTTCCGTCCCCGACGCGTTCGGTGTCGGGAACGCACCTCGAGATCCGGCAGGACGGGGACGCCGTCGTCGTGACCGACCTCGGCTCGACGAACGGAACGATGCTGTTGCCGGCCGCCGGGGCGAAGGAGCGGCTGCGGCACGGAACCTCCCGCGCCGTCGTGCCCGGTACGAAGCTCGACATCGGGGACGGTAATATCGTCGAGATCCTGCCGGTGAGCGGGGACGAGCCGTCCTTGCCGCCTGCCAGTAACCGGAAGGCACAACCGTGACCCACATAGGTCAAGACTCGACCAGCTTCACGGCGAAGCCGCAGGCGGCAGAAACGACCGTCGAACTGGCGTGGGCGGCGAGGACCGACACCGGCCACCGGCGTGAGGTCAACGAGGACAGCGTGGTGTGCCGGCCCCCCGTCTTCGCCGTCGCCGACGGCATGGGCGGTCACTCGGCCGGCGACGTCGCCAGCGGAGCGGTCGTGACCCGGCTCGCCGAACTCGCCGGCGCCGAGCTCCTCGACCCGATCCCGATCGACCGCGCACTCAGCCTCTCGGTCGAGGACATGGCCCGCGGTGCCGGGGTGACCGACCTCGGCACGGGCACGACGGTGACGGGCGCGGCACTGGCGTACCTGTCGGGATCGGTGCAGTGGCTGGTGTTCAACATCGGCGATTCCCGGGTCTACCAGCTCATCTCCGGCGTGCTCGAGCAGGTCACCACCGACCACTCGGTAGTGCAGGAGATGGTGGATGCCGGTCGCATCACCCGCGAGGAAGCCGACGTGCATCCGCAGGGGAACGTGATCACCCGGGCAGTGGGATTCCACGAGCCGCCCATCCCCGACTACCGTGCACTCCCGGTGCGGCCCGGGATGCGCCTGCTCATCTGCTCCGACGGCCTCACGAAGGAACTGACGCCGTACGGCATCCGTCATTTCATGATCTCGAACCCCGACCCGGCCGCCGCGGCCGACGCGCTGGTCGATGCGGCGCTCGGAAACGGCGGCCGCGACAACGTGACCGTCATCGTGCTCGACGTGGTCGCCGTCGACGGGGAGCGCGCCGAAGCGGTCGAGTAGCGCAGCACTGGCCCCCGAGTTGGGGGTGCTGCGCTCCGCCGAACGCGCCACCGCGACGCCTGCTGCGCCGGAGCGGCTGCCTACAATTGGGAGACCATGCGGTGATGCCGTTCTCGTCCACGTCGGTGGCGAGTCACAACCACGCGGGAGGCGGACTATGGCTCGACGGTTGCCTTCCCCGCCGCCGAACCTGGCCGGGTTCAGCTACGTGCGGCCGCTCGGTTCCGGCGGGTTCGCCGACGTCTTCCTCTACGAACAGAACATGCCGAGGCGCCAGGTCGCCGTCAAGGTGCTCCTCGCCGAGGTCGTCAACGACCAGGTGCGGCAGCTGTTCCAGGCCGAAGCGAACCTCATGGCGCAACTGAGCTCGCACCCCTCGATTCTGACCGTGTTCCAGGCCAGCGTCTCCGCCGACGGCCGCCCGTACATGGTCACCGAGTACTGCTCGTCGACCCTCAGCCAGCGCTACCGGAGCGAGCCGCTCGCCGTCGCCGACGTGCTGCGGATCGGCATCACCGTCTCCGGCGCCGTCGAGGCCGCGCACCGGGCCGGCGTGCTGCACCGCGACATCAAGCCGTCCAACATCCTGGTGACCGCGTACGGGCATCCGGTGCTGTCCGACTTCGGCATCGCCGCCACGGTGAGCGAGGCGGAGCACTCCGAGGCGGTCGGCCTCTCCATCCCCTGGTCCGCGCCCGAGGTGCTGCGCGACGAGGTCTCCGGTTCGGTCGCGTCGGAGGTGTGGTCCCTCGGGGCGACCATCTATTCCCTGCTCGCCGGGCGCTCCCCGTTCGAGCTGCCCGGGTCCGAGAACACCTCGGCCGAACTCATGGCCCGCATCCAGAAGGCGGTCGTCCCGCCCATCGGGCGCGACGACGTCCCACCGCGCCTGGAGTCGATCCTCCGGCGTGCCATGTCGAAACGGCCGTCCGCCCGACAGCAGAGTGCCCTGGAGCTCGTGCGCGAGTTGCAATCCATCGAGGCGGAACTCGGCTACGCCCAGACGCCCCTGGACCTCATGGTCGACGAGTGGGCCGGCCAGACCGCCATCGATCCGCACGACCAGACCCGCATCTCTCCCCGCACGGTGGTCGGCAGGGACTCCCGACCACGGCGTCGCGCCCCATCGGGACACCAGGTACCGCACTCGTCGCACAGCCGCAGCACCCACGGGAATTCTGCGCCGCCGGCACGCGGGCGCCGTGGCGTCGTGATGCTCCCCGCGCTCATCACGGCATCCGTTCTCGTGGTCGGTCTCGCCGCCGTGTCGGTGTCGCTCCTGGCCGGCCGGGCGTCGAGCGACATCCCGTCGGTCACGAACATCACCGGGACGATAGACGGGGGCACCATCGTCTTCAGCTGGTCCGATCCGGGACTCCGGCCCGACGACAGCTACGTGGTCATGACCGGCACGGGTGAGAGCAGCGTCCAGCGCCAGACCCAGTTCGCCATCGACCCACGCGGCGTGGATCGGGTGTGCATCCGCGTCACCGTGAGCCGGCAGGGAACCAGTGGCGCGCCCAGCCGTGAGACCTGCGTGGACGTGGGGAGCGCCCGGTGAACCTGCGCGGTCTCGCGCGCCACCGGTCGGCACTTGCGACCACCATCAGCGGGGCCCTTGTCGCCGCACTGATCGCCACCGTCGCCGTGGTCTCCAGCGGCTACACGGCCGAGCGGTTCGACCTCGGCGACGGAGCGGTCTGGGTCAGCAACAGCGCAAGGCACGTCGTCGGCCGGGCCAACACCGTGATCCAGGAGCTCAACACCGTCGTCCCCACCGGGGACTCGCCCGTGGACGTGGTGCAGCAGGGGTCCACGGTGCTCGTCGTCGACCAGGGGGAAGGTTCCCTCGGCATCCTCGATCCCGCCACGGCAGAGATCACGAAGTCCGTGCCGATGCCCCCCGAGCCCGCGGTCTTCCTCAGCGGCGACCGGGCCGTGGTGAGCTCCGCGGGCAACGTCTGGAGCGTTCCGGTCGACGGCCTCGACGGCTTCGACGCCACGTCACGCCCGGCGCTCTCCCTCGGAGCGCTCTCGGTCTCCACCATGGACCCCGACGGACGGTTCTTCTCGTTCGCCCCGACGACGGGCCTGGTGTCGGTCGTCGCTCCCGACCAATCGGTGAGCACGAGCGAGGTGGACGCCGGCACCGGCGACGACAGCTTCCAGATCTCAAGCGTCGGCGGCACCTGGGCCGTGCTGAACCAGACCAGCCGGCACCTGATCCTCCCCGGGCACGACGTCGACCTGTCGTCGACGGTCACCGGCACGCCCGTGCTGCAGCAGCCCCGCTCCGGCGGCGACAGGATGCTCATCGCACATGCGGGAGGCCTGCTCTCGGTAGGGATCTCCAACGGCGACGTGCGCGAGGTCGTCACCGGGAGGAACGGAAGGCCGGCCGCGCCAGCCACGGTGGGCTCGTGCTCCTTCGCCGCGTGGTCCGACGGTGCGGCATGGCGCTCCTGCGGCAGCACCGAGGGCGATGGGTCCGTCTCCGCGCTCGACGGGATCCAGGGCGACGCGCAGCTCACGCTGCGCGCCAATGGTGACAGCGTCGTGCTGAACGACACCACACACGGGGCCACGTGGGCGGTGCAACACGGCAACCAGCTCATCGACAACTGGGCCGAGCTGATGGACACCGAACAGAACCAGCAACAGGTGGAGCACAACACGGGGGACACCCCTCCCGATGTCGAGAAATCGCAGGTCGCGCCGGTGGCCACCGATGACGAATTCGGTGCACGCCCGGGTCGTGCCAACACGCTGCCCGTGCTCCTGAACGACTATGACGCGAACGGGGACGCGCTCGTCATCAGCGACCTGCATCCGTCGGGCGACACGGATGCCACCCTCACGAGCGTCGCCAACAACCAGCAGGTGCGGCTCACCCTGCCCGAGACCGCCGCGGGAAGCCTCACCTTCGACTACACGATCAGCGATGGCCGCGGCGGGAGCGACGTCGCCACCGTGACCGTCGCCGTCCGCTCCGACGCGGAGAATTCGCCGCCCGCTCAGGTGCGCTCCAGCCGTGCCAGCGTCAAAGCCGGGGGCCGCGTCACCAGCCACGTGCTCGGCGACTTCGTCGATCCCGACGGCGATCCCGTATACCTCGCCCGCGCCACTGCCGTCGCGCCGTCGACCGTGGGCTTCACGCCCGATGGTGCCGTCGTCTTCACGGCCCCCGACGAAGGCGCCACCGGCACCGCCAGCCGGGTCGGCCTCGAAGTCTCGGATGGACGGGCGGAGGGTTCCGGGAGCCTGACGGTCACCATTCAGCCGGCCGGGTCGGTGCCCATCATCCCCGAGCCGTTCGTCGTCCTGGCGACAGCGGGCGACGAGGTGACGGTGTCCCCGCTCGGCCACGTCCGGGGCGGTTCGGGCCTTCTGCGCCTGAGCGGCGTCCCCGCCAAACCGGACGCGACCATCACCCCCGACTTCACCGGCGGCACCTTCCGGTTCCGCAGCGACGTCGTCGGCACCCATTACCTGGACTACGCCGTCACCGACGGCCAGCTCAGCGCAACCGGCCGGGTGCGCATCGACGTCGCCCCGCCCCAGGACGAGAACCAGCCCCCCGTCACGGTTCCCCACACCCTCTTCCTCCGCGGCCAGCACCCGGGGCTGGCCGACGTGCTCGCCACAGACTTCGACCCGGCCGGCGGCGTGCTGCTGGTCACCGGGGTGACCTCCGCGCCGGCGGGCCTGCGCGTCGAGATCCTCGAACAGCGGATGCTGCGCGTCACGGCCACGCATCCGCTCGACGACGGCCCCGTCACCATCGGATACCGCGTGAGCAACGGACTCGCCGACGCCACCGGCAGCGTCACCGTCATCCCCATCCCCGAGCCGGCCCGCAAGCAGGCGCCCGTCGCCACAGCCGACACGGTGTCCGTGCGCGCCGGCGATGCGATCGACATCCCGGTGCTCGACAACGACGAGCACCCCGACGGCGACCCGCTGACCCTGCACCCCACACTCTCGACCGGCCTCGAGCCGGGCGCCGGCCTGCTATTCCCGTCGGGCAACGTGCTGCGTTACCTCGCCCCGTCGCAACCGGGCAACTTCACCGCCGTGTACCGCGTCGACGCGCCGGACGGCCAGTTCGCCAGCGCGGCCGTGCACATCGCCGTGCGGGAGGCGGACGCCCTGTCGAACACGGCGCCGGTACCGAAGCCCATCACGGCACGTGTCCTCGCGGGCCAGAGCGTGACAATCCCGATCCCCCTCTCGGGAATCGACCCGGACGGTGACTCCGTCCAACTGCTCGGGCAGGAGACCAATCCCGAGAAGGGAGCCGTCACATCCGCCGGCGCCGACTCGATCACCTACCAGGCGGGGGAGTACTCGGCGGGCACGGACAGCTTCACCTACGTCGTCGTCGACGCCCTGGGGGCGAAGGCCACGGGCATCGTGCGTGTCGGCATCAGCCCCCGGCAGGGCGGCGCCCGCAACCCGATCGCCAATGAAGACGAGGCCACCGCCCGGCCGGGAAGCTCGGTCTCGGTCCAGGTGCTCGCCAACGACTCCGACCCCGACGGAAGCGCCCTCACCGTCACCGGGGTGACCCCCATCGTCGACGGCGCCACAGCGACCACCGACGGGGAGGTCGTGGTCGTCACCGCGCCGGCTCTCCCCGGCCGGTACGGCTTCATCTACGACATCCAGAACGAGCGCGGGGGAACGAGCTCGGCCTTCCTCACCGTCGTGGTGGCCGAGGACGCGCCGCTTTCCCGCCCCGAGGCGCACGACACCGTGCTCAGCCTCTCCGACATCATCGGTCGCGACCACGTCGACGTCGACGTGCTGGACCACGTCTTCTTCGCCGACGGCTCGCCGAACGACCTCCGGCTCGCCGTGCTGCCCGGCTACCCCGCCGACGTGACCGCCGCCCACGACATCCGCGTGCAGATCGGCCAGCGCAGCCAGATCATCCCGTTCTCCGTGACGCACCCCGACGACCCCGCCATCGTCGCGTACGCCTTCATCTGGGTGCCCGGTTTCGCCGACGCGCTGCCGCAGCTGCGGAAGGGGATGCCGCCGCTCACGGTCCAAAGCGAAGCGACCCTCACCATCGACATCAACGACTACGTGGTGGCCGTCGGCAGAAAGAACGTGCGACTGAGCGACCCCGACAGCGTCAAAGCCACACACGGCGACGGCGCCCGCCTGGCAGTGGACGCCGACACGCTGCGGTTCACCAGCGCCGAGACCTACTATGGCCCGGCATCCATCTCGTTCGACGTCACCGACGGAACGTCGGCTGCCGACCCTGACGGCCGCCGCGCCACCATCGTGCTGCCGATCGACGTGACGCCGCGCAAGAACCAGCCGCCGACCTTCGACGGCGCCGTCCTCGACTTCGAGCCCGGCCAGTCCAAGGTGATCGACCTCTCCCGGCTCACCACCTACCCGTACCCCGACGATCGGGGCGAACTCGCGTACACGGTGCTGGAGCCGAAGCCCACCGGCTTCAGCGCCACCCTCGAGGGCCAGCAGCTCACCATCCAGGCGGCGGAGCCGACGCCCAAGGGCGCCCGGCAGTCGCTCACCGTGGGCGTGCGCGACAGCATCAACGAGGGCCGGGCCGGCCGCATCGAGATGCGCATCGTCGCCTCGACCCGGCCCATGGCGCAGCCCGCAGCGGATGCCGCGGTCGCGCCACGCGGGAAGACCACCGTGGTCGACGTGCTGGCCAACGACAACGCCACCAACCCGTTCCCCGACGTGCCCCTCACGGTCATCGCCGTGCGCGGCGCCGACACGGCCGCCCTACCGGAGGGCGTCGAAATCACCCCCAGCGCCGACAAGCGCCGCCTTGCCGTCACCGTGGCCGCCGACGCCCCGCCCGTCGACATGGCGCTGCAGTACCAGGTGGCGGACGCCACCGGCGACCCCGATCGGTACGCGTGGGGCAGCGTGAACATCTCCGTGCAGGACAAACCCGACCCGGTGAGCGGCCTCGCCCTGACCGGTTTCGGGAACCAGACCCTCTCGGTGGGCTTCAGCCCGGGCTCCGACAACAACGCCGCGATCACCGGCTACGAGATCACCCTCCGCGACGCCGCGACGGATGCCGTCGTCGGCACGAGCACGTGCGAGGCGACCGCGTGTGCCGTCAACACCCCGGGCAACGGGCAGGCGCATGCCGTGCGGATCCAGGTGGCGGCGCGAAACGCGCTGGGGCTCTCCACCGTGACCACGCTCGCGGCACCCGCCTGGTCCGACATCGTGCCCGCCGCGCCCACCGGCCTCACCATCGCACCTCTCGACGGTGGCCTGCGCCTGGGCTGGAAGCCGGTGACCACCGGCGGGGGCGGGAGCCCGGTGAACCGGTACGCCGTGACGGTGGGCGGCACCACCCTCGCCGACGTGAGCGCCGCGTCGTGCACGCGCGACGCCTGCACGAAGGACGTCGGCAACCTGGCCAACGGCGTCGACGTCACCGTCACCGTCAGTGCCCGCAACGACGCGTACCCGGCGCTCGCCGAGTGGAACAGCGCCCAGGCCAGCGGGCATCCGTACGGCCCGGCGACCGCGGGCGCGATCCAGGCCGACGGAACGGATGCCGCGGGCACGGTCACCGTCAGCTGGGACCCGTTCGACGGGCACGGCGACCCGGTCACCGGGTACTACGTGCAGCGCCTCACCGCCAACACCGTCCCCACCGGCGCCCAGGCCTGCAGCGTCACCAGCCCGGCGCCGGGGACGCTGAACGCGCCCACGGCCGGCGGCGTGGTGGCCGAGCAGGCACGGGTGGATGCCGCGAACCAGTCGGTGACCTTCACCGGCCTGGAGTCCGAGGCTACCGACTATTACTTCCTCGTCTGGGGGTACAACCGGGCCGGCTGCGCGCACACCGCCGTCGCGCACGTGCTGATGCGCCCGGCGCCCGGTCCGGTGACCGCCGTCGAGGGGGCGATGAAGACGCAGGGTCAGACCTTCGACTACTACGTCACCGGCATCACGCCCAGCTTCGACCACTACCAGATCCGCGCCATCGGCTCTCAAGAAGTGAAGCCACTCGGAACCATCGCTCCGCGGAAGACACTCGGTCTTCCGTTCGGCGAAGCCGCCCACTTCGAGCTGCAGGGCTGCACGGCGTGGGACGCTTGCGGACCGTGGTCGGATGCCGCTGCGCCGGAGCCCTCGCTCAGCTTCACCGTGTCTGACCTCACCTACGATGCCATCACGGGTATCTTCAGCTGGACGAACGGCCCGTCGAACGGCAAGCTCACCGCGAAGTACACCTGCTTCGCGGATGCCGCTCCGACGCGCACCGGAAGCGCCGGCGACAACGGGAAGGTCTGCGTCATCCCGGGCGCACCCACCAGCGGACCCGTGCACCTCGTCGTCGAGATCAACACACACAAATACAGCTACGACGTGCACGCCAACAACGAAAGCGAACCGAAATGACGATGACCCCCGACCAGGCCGCCCGGTTCGCGGACGTCTTCGAGCGGCTCGTGCACGGGGTCGAGCAGGTTCTCCTCGGCAAGCAGCACGTCATCCGCACCGCGTTCACCGCGCTGCTGAGCGAAGGCCACCTGCTCCTGGAGGACGTCCCGGGCACCGGCAAGACCTCGCTCGCGCGCGCGGTCGCGGAGAGCGTGCGGGGCAGCAGCAACCGCATCCAGTTCACCCCCGACCTGCTGCCCGGTGACATCACGGGCGTGAGCATCTACGACCAGCGCAGCGGCGCCTTCGAGTTCCACCGCGGGCCGGTCTTCTCCACGATCGTGCTCGCCGACGAGATCAACCGGGCGAGTCCGAAGACGCAGGCCGCACTTCTCGAGGTGATGGAGGAGGGGCAGGTGACGGCGGATGGCGTGACCCACCCGGTCGGGTCGCCCTTCATGGTCATCGCGACCCAGAACCCCGTCGAGCAGGCCGGCACCTACCGGCTCCCCGAGGCGCAGCTGGACCGCTTCCTCATGAAGGCCTCCATCGGCTACCCCGACCACGCCTCCACGGTGCGCATCCTCGAGGGCGCCCTGCACGGCACACAGCCCGCCCGGGTGCCGGCCGTGCTGTCGGCGGAGACGGTCGTCGAACTCGCCGCGCTCGCGCGCACGGTCTTCGTCGACGCGACCATCAACGATTACGTGTCGCGGCTGATCGAGGCGACCCGCACCGCGCAGGAGGTGCGACTGGGGGCGAGCGTGCGCGGCGCGCTCGCGCTCATCCGCGCCGCCAAGACCCACGCCGCCGCGCTCGGCCGGCACTACGTGATCCCCGACGACGTGAAGTCGCTGGCCGAGCCGGTCCTCGCGCACCGGCTGCTGCTCGACCCGGAAGCGGAGTTCGAGGGCGTGACCACCTCGAGCGTGATCGCACAGGTGCTCATCGAGACCCCGCCGCCGGGAGATCGGGTCGCGGGATGAGCCGGTCGGAGGCGACGGCACCCCGGGCCAGGTTCGAGCTGCGCGAGGGGTTCCTCGCCGGTGCGATCGTGTGGCTGGTGCCGGCCGGCAGGCGCGCACGAGGCAGCCTCGCCCGGCTTGCCGGCGCCGTGGCATCCGTCGTCACCCTGCTCGGTCGCTGGGTGGGCGCACTGGTCGCCCTCTCGTTCGTGCTCGGGTACGTGCTCGGCTGGTCCGAACTCGTCGCCATCGCCTGGGCGGGGCTCGTGCTCACGCTCGTCGCGTCGCTGTACCTGCTCGGCCGCAACGCCTACCGGGTGGCGCTGACGATGACCGCGGACCGCGTGGTGGTCGGCGAACGGGTTCCCGGCCACGTGGCGGTCGAAAACGCGTCGCAGCACCGCGTGCCGGGCGTGCGGGTGGAGGTGCCGGTCGGCGCCGGCATCGCCGAGTTCCTCACCCCGAGCCTCGGGCGGGGAGGGTCGACGGGCGACGAGTTCATGGTGCCCACCACGCGGCGCGGGGTGATCCCCATCGGCCCGGTGCACCTGGTGCGCGGCGACCCGCTCGGGCTGTTCCGGCGGGAGCGCAGCTGGGAGGAACGGCGGGAACTTTTCGTGCACCCGCGCACCATCTCCATTCCGAGCCTGTCCACCGGGCTCATCCGCGACCTCGAAGGCAGCCCAACCCGCGATCTCACCTCGAGCGACATCGCCTTCCACGCGCTCCGCGAATACCTGCCCGGCGACGAACGCCGCAACATCCACTGGAAGAGCACGGCCAAGGCCGGCACCTACATGGTGCGCCAGTTCGAGCAGTCGCGCCGCAGCCACCTGGTCGTGGCGCTCGGCCTCGGCGACCAGGACTACGAGACGGATGACGAGTTCGAACTGGCCGTCAGCGTCACCGGTTCGCTCGCCGGCCGGGCCATCCGCGATGCCCGCACGGTCTCGGTGGTGGTGGGCGACGGAGGCCGCGGTGCCGGCCGCCGCGGCATCCGCCGGCTCAGCACCCTCACCCGCACCCGACTGCTCGACGACCTCAGCCGCCTGGAACGGTCATCCGCTGCCCTGCCCCTCGCGGAGCTCGGACGCCAGGCCGGGGAGAGCACCGCCGGGATCTCCGTCGCCTTCCTCATCTGCGGATCCGCCACGACATCGGGGCAGCTCAGGGAGGCATCACGCACCTTTCCCGCCGGCGTGGACGTCGTCGCGGTCATCTGCGATCCCGAAGCGGTCCCCAGCTTCCGCCGGGTCGCCGAGCTCACGGTCTTGCGGATCGGCTACCTGGAGGACCTGCAGAAGAGCCTGGCCCGATCGGCGGCGGCGTGACGGCGCGCCGGGAGATCCGCGCCAGGCACCGCGGCAGGTGGAGGGGGTTCGCGGCGGGCAACGCGCTGGCCGTCGCCGCGAGCGTCGGGGTTGCGGCCGCCGAGTTCTGGCCGGTGTACCAGAGCCGCGCGTACGTCGTGCTCGTGGCGGTCACCTGCGCGATCGGCCTCGGCATCGCCATCGTCGGGGCCCGGTTCCGCTGGCCCGCGTGGGCGCTCGTGATCGCCACCGTGTTCGCGTACCTCATCGCCGGGGTGCCCCTGGCCGTTCCGGGGCTCGCCGCCTGGCATGTGCTCCCGACCGTCGATGGACTGCGGGAGCTGCTCGCCGCGACGGCGCTCAGCTGGAAGCAACTGGTCACCATCGTGCTGCCGGTGGGCAGCTACCAGTCGCTGCTCGTGCCCGCGTTCATCCTCACGCTGGTGTGCACCGTCGTGGCCGGCTCGCTGGCCCTGCGCGCCCGGCATCCGCAGTGGGCGATGCTCGCCCCGGCGGCCATGTTCCTGGCCGCCATCGCCCTCGGGCCCGTCTCGGCACCGGCCGCCACGGAACTCGGCATCGGCCTCTTCGTCGTGCTGCTGTTCTGGCTGCTCGGGCTCCGCTGGTACCGGCGGAGGTTCAGCATGAACCTGATCGCCCGGCGCTCGCGCAGCAGCGTCGAGGCCGCCACCACCGGGCGGAGCACGGGGCGCGGCTTCGCCGGGGCAGCCGTGATCATCGCGGTCGCCGTGGCGGCCGGCGGCGCGGCGGCCGTCGCCCTGCCCCCGCCGGTGACCCGGGACGTCGTGCGTGCCCGGGTGGAGCAACCGTTCAACCCGCGGGCGTACCCCAGCCCGCTGTCCGGGTTCCGCAACTACCTGCAGCCCGAGCGCGCCGACGAGCCGATGTTGACGGTCACCGGCCTGCCGGAGCGGGGGCGGCTCCGGCTGGCCGCCCTCGACAGCTACGACGGCATCGTCTATTCCGTGGGCAGCGACACGACGACGAGCGCATCCGGGTCGTTCACCCGCCTGCCGTACCGGCTCGACCAGGGCGGCGTGCACGGCGAACCCGCCACCATCGCCGTCACGGTCGACGGATACGACGGGGTGTGGGTGCCCGGCACCGGCGCCCTGGAACGCATCACCTTCGGGGGCGCCACGGCAGAGGCACGGACCGACGCGTTCTACTACAACGACAACAGCCGCACCGGGGCCGTGCTCGGCGGATTGTCGACCGGCGACAGCTACCGAGCGCGCTCGGTCGTTCCGGCCGCGGTCGCCGACCTGTCGACGCTGCGTCCCGGAGCCGCGGCGCTTCCCCCGCTCGGCGACCTCCCCGACGGGCTTCCAGAGGCGCTGGCCGGCTATGTCAAACCCGGGCAGGCACCGGGGCAGCAGCTGCAGTCCATGATCGAGGGTCTCACGGCCGAGGGCTACGTCAGCCACGGCGGGGAAGGCGACGGGCCGGTGAGCCGTTCGGGCCACGGCGCCGATCGCATCAGCGAACTCTTCGAGCGCACGCCCATGCTCGGCGACGCCGAGCAGTACGCCGTCGCCGCGGCCCTCATGGCACGTCAGATCGGCTTCCCCGCCCGGGTGGTCGTCGGCTTCGACCCCGACGCGGAGGGATCGACCGTGACCGTCACCGGCTCGGACATCTCCGCCTGGATCGAGGTGCAGGACGCCAAGGGCGCTTGGGTCACGGTCGACCCGAACCCGCCCCTGCGCCCGGTGCCGCCGGCGTCGCCCGAGGACGCCACCCAGGTCTCTCGGCCCCGCTCGGTGGTTCCACCGCCCGAGCAGGTCACCGCTCCCCAGAAGGACCTCAGCCCGACGGCGGGCGACGAGGGCGACCCGCCCCGGCTCCCCGACCCGATCCTCGCCCTGCTGCTGACGGTGCTCCGCGTCGCGGGCTGGTCGGTCCTCGCGCTCGCGGTGATCGCACTGCCGTTCCTCATGATCGTCCTGTCGAAGAAGCGCAGGCGACGCCTCCGCTTCCGGGCCGCCACACCGCTCGCGCGCATCCAGGGCGGGTGGCGCGAGGTCGCGGACACCGTCGCCGACTACGGGGTGGAGGTGCCGCGTGGTGCGACCCGTACCGAGTTCGCCGAGACGGTGGGCGGGATGCGGCCGCTGGTTCTCGCATCCGTTGTCGACCGAGCCAGCTTCGCGCCCGCCGAGCCCGGACCGCACGACGCCGACGAGGTGTGGCGGGCCGTGCGCGAACTGCGCCGGGCCCTCGCCGGCGAGCGCACCCGGCGCCAGCGGTTGCGGGCGCTCATCTCGCTGCGCTCATTCGGTCGGTACGCTGGAAAAGCCTGAGAACGAGGAGGAGTGTCGTGAACTGCCGGATCTGTGGGGCCACGCTGCCGGAGGGCGCGATGTTCTGTGGCGAGTGCGGCAGCTCGTCAACGGCGACCCCGGTCTCCCGGCGGCGCCCCGATCCGCGGCCGTCAGACACCACCGTCATTCCCGCGCTGCCGCCCGCGCGGCACGTGGTCTCGGTGCCCGTGGAGCAGGCGCCGGCCCCGCAGAACGCCGAGCCCGGCGCCGCACCGGGAGCGGTGAGCACCGCTGATGTGCCCGCGGAGACCGCGCGGTGGATGGCCGCCTCCGCACCGGCGTCTGGGCAGCGGTTCCAGCTGCAGTTCTCGACCGGCGAGACGATCTCGGTCGCGGGCACGGGGCTCCTCGGCCGCCGCCCATTGCCTGAGCCCGCGGAGTATTTCGACCACCTGATCCAGATCAACGACGTCGGGATGTCGGTCTCCAAGAGCCACCTCGAGTTCGGCCAGGACGAGGGCCGACTGTGGGTGAGCGACCGGTACTCCGCGAACGGCACCGTCGTCCGCCGGCCGGGGGAGCGCGCCATCCGCTGCGAACCCGGGCGCCGCTACCTCGTGCCGAGGGGAACCCGCGTGGAGATCGCTGAGCAGTTCTTCATGGTGAGCTGAGGGCGTCCTCCCCAGGCGGCGGTGGGAACCGGCCCTCCACCGATGACGACGATCGCCGTATCGGCGCGTACCGCGGTGGTTCTCTGGAGCGGTGATCGCTTCGGACCGGACATTCCACCTGCCGGCCGCCCCGCCGGCGCCGGCGCGGCCGCCGTTCCCCGTCGTCGCCACCCTGGCCCCGCTGGCCGTGTCGGCGCTGATCTTCGCCATCACCGGCTCCGCCTATGTGTTGCTGTTCGCCGCGCTCGGGCCGGTGATCGCCGTGGCCACCATATTCGACGGCAGGCGAGCGGTGCGCCGCGCCGGTGCCCGCCGGCGGGCGGCGACGAGCGAGGCCTTTGAGGCGCTTCGCACGGCCGTGGGCGACGAGCTCGAGCGGCTCAGAGCGGAGGCGCGCGATACGGCGCCAGACGCCGCGTCCATTCTGAGCGGACAGGCCGAGCTCCGGCGCTGGGCGGCCCGACCGACCGACGAGCGGATGCCCGTCGTGCTGGGGGCGGGAACGGTGCCGAGCGGCATCCGTTTCGACGGCGGCGGGGCCGGACCGCCCGCTGACGGCATCGCGGCCGAGGAACGGGCCGATGAGGAGGAGCTCCGCCGGTTCGCCGCCGAGCTCACGGGCGTGCCGCTGGCGGCCGACGTTGCCGGTGGCGTGGGAATCGTGGGGCCGCTCGCGCTCGGGCGGGCGGTGGCCCGGGCCCTGCTGGTTCAGGTGGCGCACCTGTACCCGCCCGGCCGCGTCGGCTTCCGTGCCCCGGATGGCCAGGAGTGGGCGTGGCTGGACCAGTTGCCCCATGCCCTCGCGCGCTCGCCGGCGACGCTCGTCGGCGTGTGCGAGCCGGGTCACCGGCATGACGCCTGCTGTCTCCTGGCTCTCAGCGAGACCGTCGATCGGCTCCCACCCGGGTGCGGCAGCGTGCTGCAGCTTCGAGGGACCGGCGCGGCGACCATCGTCCGCCGACCCGGGCGCGTCGCCGCTGCACCCGTGCGGACCGAACTCGTCTCGGTGGCCGACGCCGCCGGCTTCGCCGTGGCGCTCGCCGCCCAGGCGGAGCGCGCCGGCCTTGTCGGCAGCGGACGCGTGGTTCCCGCGCACGTGTCCGCCGCTGATCTCTGGGGTGAGGCCGGACTGCTGGCCGACACCGGGGGGCAGGCAGAACCGCGCGCCACTGCCACACTCGAGTGTCCCATCGGCCGCGGCGCGGCAGGCACGGTCACCGTCGACCTCGTCGGCGCCGGCCCGCACGCCGTCGTGGGCGGCACGACCGGCAGCGGCAAGAGCGAGTTGCTGGTCACCTGGGTCACATCGATGGCGGCGGCGTACCCGCCCGAGCAGGTCACGTTCCTGCTGGTGGACTTCAAAGGCGGCTCCGCCTTCACGCCGTTGATCGGACTGCCGCACTGCGTCGGACTCGTCACCGACCTCGACGACACCCAGGCTGCCCGCGCCCTCACGAGCCTCCGCGCGGAGGTCCGCCACCGTGAGCGGATCCTCCGTGACGCGCGAGCCCGAGACATCACCGACGCCGGTGTCGCCGGTCGTCTGCCCCGGCTGGTGATCGTCGTCGATGAGTTCCAGGCGATGCTCGGGGCATTCGACGACCTGCACATGCTGTTCACCGATCTCGCCGCGCGCGGCAGATCCCTCGGCATCCACCTGATCCTCTGCACGCAGCGGCCGGCCGGGGTGGTGCGCGATGCCCTGCTGGCCAACTGCACGCTGCGGCTCTCCCTGCGGGTGAACAACCGATCCGACAGTGTCGCCGTCCTCGGCGTCCCCGACGCCGCAGACCTCCGCGCGGCGGAGCCCGGTCGCTGCCTGCTCGCGGCCGGCGAGGGCGCCGTCGGGCCCTGCCAGGTCGCGGTCACCCGGGAGGAGGACATCGCGCAGGTGGCGCACCGGTCGCGGCACTCCGCACCGCCCCGACGCCCCTGGCTCGAGCCGCTTCCACCCGTTGTGACCATGGCCGATCTGGCGGGCCGGGCGGCCGACGTGCCGGGCCGGTTGGAACGTGACCCGTCCACCCGGATCCTCGGCCTCCTGGACGAGCCCGAGGAGCAGCGCTACCGCATCGCCGCGTATCGTCCCGGCGTCGACGGCCACCTGCTCGTGATCGGGGGAGCGGGATCGGGCAAGAGCGGCCTGGTCGCCTCCCTCGCCGCGCAGGGGCACGGCCTGGACCAGCCGGCGCCGAGAGGCGTGGAAGGCATCTGGGACGCGCTGGAGGCGGGGACGGCGTTGCTCGACCGGGCAGCGCGCTGGACCGGGCCCGACGAGCGGGACTCCGCGCATCAGTTGCTGTTGCTCGACGACTTCGACGCGGTGTTCGCGCGCTGGGCTCCCGACTACCAGGCCGCAGCCGTGGACCGGCTCGGAGTGCTCCTCCGGCAGGGGAGGGAGGCGGGACTCACGGTGGTGATCACCGTTCAGCGCCTCGGCGGACAGCTCGGTTCACTCGCCGCGCTCTGTCCGGAAACCCTGTTGCTCCGGCTTCCCCATCGCGAGGAGCATCGCGCGGCGGGCGGGGACCCGGCGCGGTACGATCCGGCCCTGCCCCCGGGCGGCGGATACTGGCGGGGATCCCGGGTGCAGCTCGTCGAGCCTCCCCGAACGCACGACCGGGAGCCGGGGGACAGCGACTCGGCCGTGGAACGCATCTCGGCAGGGCGAGCGGTGCTGGTCGTCTCCTCAGGGCCGGCCCGGACCGCCGCGGAGCTGCGG
Source organism: Cryobacterium tepidiphilum (assembly GCF_003716325.1). GTDB lineage: Bacteria > Actinomycetota > Actinomycetes > Actinomycetales > Microbacteriaceae > Cryobacterium > Cryobacterium tepidiphilum. Next base: position 88,019 of record NZ_RDSR01000008.1, read on the forward strand.
GCGCGCCGCGGGGGCGCGGCGGTGCTCGAGCTCGGCACCGGCCGGTCCGGGCAGCTGGAACTGCAGGAGCTGGGCGCCGGCACCGCGCTCGTCGGGGATCCCGATGCCTGGCAGGCGCATTTCGGGCTCCTCGCGGCGCTTCGCACACGCACCGACATCGTGTTCGACGGCTGCACGCTCGGGGACTACCGGTTGATCAGCCGCCGCCGGGACCTTCCCCCGGCGCTCGCCCCGCACCGGGCCCGGCTGTGGCTGCTCGGGCCCGACGGCGAGGTGCGCCGGGCGGTGTGGGAGTGATCGACCCGCTCAGCGCAGGACGTCGGCCAGCGCCCGGTGCGCCAGCCCGTGGGCCGCCGCCACCGGCTCGTTCACCACGTCGCCGGCGAAGACGTTCAGCCCTCGCGCCAGCGCGGGATCGCCCCGCATCGCATCCTTCCACCCCTGCCCGGCGACCGAGCGCACGAACGGGAGCGTCGCGTTGGTGAGCGCGTAGGTGGACGTGTTCGGTACAGCACCGGGCATGTTGGCCACGCAATAGAACAGCGAGCGGTGCACGGTGAACACCGGGTCGGCGTGGGTCGTGGGGTGCGAGTCCTCGAAGCAACCGCCCTGGTCGACCGCGATGTCCACCAGCACGCTGCCCTCCTTCATCCGCTTCACCAGCGCGTTGGTCACGAGTTTGGGCGCCCGGGCGCCGGGAATCAGCACCGAACCGATCACCAGGTCGGACTCGACAACAGCCTTCTCGATCTCGAAACTGTTCGAGGCAATGGTCTTCACGCGCCCGAAATGCAGCGCGTCGAGCTCGCGGAGCCGGGCGAGGTTGGTGTCGAGCACCGTCACCTCGGCGCCCAAGCCGAGGGAGACCTGCAGGGCCGCCGTGCCGGCGACACCGCCTCCGAGCACCGTGATCTTCGCCGGGTGCGTGCCCGGCACGCCAGGCACCAGGAGACCGCGCCCTCCGCTGGGCTTCAGCAGCACGTTCGCTCCCACGATTGGTGCCAGCCGGCCCGCCACCTCGCTCATGGGCGCCAACAGGGGGAGGGCGCCGCCCTGCAGCTGCACCGTCTCGTAGGCGATCGCCGTGACCCCCGCCTGCTGCAGGGCCCGGGTGAGCCGTTCGTCGGCGGCCAGGTGCAGGTAGGTGAACAGCACGAGGTCGTCGCGGAAATGACGGTATTCCTCGGGGATCGGTTCCTTGACCTTGAGCACCAGCTCTCCCGCAGCCCAGGTGGACTCCGCGTCGGGGAGAATCGTCGCCCCGGCGGATGCGAAGCTCTCGTCGGCGATCGACGACCCGGCGCCCGCGCCCGACTGCACGAGCACCTCGTGCCCGTGCGCCACGAGGTCATGCACGCCGGACGGGGTGATGGCGACGCGGAATTCGTTGTTCTTGATCTCGGTGGGAATGGCGATTCTCATCTGGCTCCTTCGCCGGTCGATCGCTGCTGCTGTGGTCTGTAGTGATGTCTTACGCGTAGCTGGGGCGAACCCAGCCGACGACGTGTCCGCCCCCGGCAACGCCGAGGTCGAGGCGAGGCGCGACGGCCTCGAGGTCCGAGCGCGACAGGGCGCCCGCGTCACGCAGGAGGCTCAGGGCGACGATCATCCCGGCGCGCAGGTTGCCGTCGAGGATCTTCAGCGCCACGGTCGTGCCGTTGTCGGCCGAGGCCACCACCGTGCCCTCCGCGCCGCTCTTCACGAAGATTCCGAGCCGTTCGATGACCACCGTGTCGGCCTTGCCGGGGCCGGCGATCGCCCATCCGTTCTCCCGGAGCGCTTCGCCGAGGAAGCCCGCCTCACGGTAGATCGCGAACGGTGAGTTCGAGCGCGACGTGGCGATACGCGCGATGCCGTGCCCCAGCGCCGTGAGCGACATCGCGTGCACCGGGGCGCCGCAGCCGTCCACGCCCGTGGCGGCCGGTCGCTGCCCGGTGAAGCGCTCGACGACGTCGAGAATGTGCTTCTGCAACGGATGCTCCGGGTCGAGGTACCCGGCCAGCGGCCAGCCGTTCTGCCGGCAGGCCACGAGCATCGCCGCGTGCTTGCCCGAGCAGTTCATGAAGAGCCGGTCCTTCTGGCCCCCTGAGCGCACCAGGGCGTCGCGCGTCGCCTGGTCCTCCGGCCAGGCGGCCGGGCAGGCGAGGGCGGTGACGGGAATGCCGGCCCGGGTGAGGATGCCCCGCACCAGCTCCACGTGGCGCAGGGTGCCGGTGTGACTGGCGGTGGCGATGGCGGCGTCCTCACCGCGCAGCGTGACGCCGCTCGTCATGACGGCGACGGCCTGGAACGGTTTGAGCGCCGAGCGCGGGAACACCGGCGCATCGACGGCGCCCAGGGTGCGCAGCACCTCGCCCTCGCCGTTCATCACGACCGCCGAACCCACGTGGCGGGATTCGATGAAGCCGCTGCGCTCCACGACCGCCAGCTCGACGGCATCCGATGCGGTGAAGGTCCCGCTCACGCCTGCGTTCCCTTCCGGACGACGGCTGTCGTCACAGGGCCGCCATTGCTTCGTCGATGACGGAGAGGGCGTCGCGGATGAGCTCGTCGGACAGCGCGAGGCTCGGCAGGAATCGGAGCACGTTGCCGTAGGTGCCGGCTGTCAGCACCAGCACGCCGTGCTGTGCTGCGTAGGCGGCGATGGCAGAGACGGCGGCGGCGTTCGGAACCTTCGTGGTGTCTCCGGTGCCGGCCTCGACGAGCTCGATCGCGATCATCGCTCCGCGGCCGCGGATGTCGCCGATGATGTCGTACCGGCTCTTCAGTTCTTCCAGGCCGCTCACGAGGGTCGTCCCGATGCGCTCACCCTCGGCGAGCAGGTCGTTACGTTCGATCGATTCGAAGACGGCGATCGCGGCGGCGCAGGCGACGGGGTTGCCGCCGAAGGTGCCGCCGAGCCCGCCGGGCTGGGCGGCATCCATGATCTCGGCGCGACCGGTCACGGCAGCCAGGGGAAGGCCACCGGCGATGCCCTTGGCCGTGAGCACGAGGTCGGGAACCCAGCCGAAGTGCTCGCTGGCGTAGAACCGGCCGGTGCGGGCCATGCCGCTCTGGATCTCGTCGGCGATCATCACGACGCCGTTGGCGGTGCACCACTCCTGCAGGGCCGGCAGGTAGCCATCGGCGGGAACCATGAACCCGCCCTCGCCCTGGATGGGCTCGGCGACGAGGCAGGCGAGGTCGGTGGCTCCCACGACCTTCTCGAGGTAAGCGATCGTGCGGGCCGCCGCCTCGGCGCCCGTCAGGCCGTCGTGGTACGGGTACGAACTCGGCGCGTGGTACACGTCGCCGGCGAGCGGGCCGAACCCGGTCGCGTAGGGCGCGGCCTTGAAGTTCATCGCCATGGTGAGGTTGGTGCGGCCGTGGTACGCGTGCTCGAGCACGGCGACGGCGCGGCGCCCGGTGTACTTGCGGGCGATCTTCACGCCGTTCTCCACGGCCTCGGCGCCGGAGTTGATGAGCACCGACCGCTTCGGGAAATCGCCCGGCGTGTGCGTGGCGAGGAGCTCCGCCACCCGCACGTACTCCTCGTACGGGGTGATCGTGAACAGCGTGTGGATGAACTCGCCCACCTGCGCGGCGGCCGCCTCCACGACGCTCGACTCCGTGTGGCCGATGGTGGTCACACCGATGCCCGCGCCGAGGTCGATGAACTGATTGCCGTCCACGTCGACGAGGATCGCGCCGTTGGCCTTCTCGATGTAGACCGGCAGCGTGGAGCTGACCCCCGCGGAGACCACCTCGCGACGTCGCTCCTGCAGCTCCATCGACTTGGGGCCGGGGATCGCGGTGACGATCCGGCGTTCCTGGGGAACGGTGTACACGGGGGCAGGGGCAAGGGACGTGTCAGTCATGATGATCCCAGCTTACTGAGCCTCTCGGGTCGCCGCCCGTGCTGCCACAATCGATTCTGTGCCGGCTCTGACCGGCAACGGATGCGAGAGGGAGACCATGACCATGACGCACCACTACGACGTGCAGCTCACCTGGGAGGGCAACCGGGGAACCGGCACCAGCCACTACCGTGAATACGGGCGCGAAGTGCGCGTGGAGGCGGCCGGGAAGCCGACCATCGCCGGGTCGGCGGACCCCACCTTCCACGGGAACGCCGACCGCTGGAACCCGGAGGAGCTGCTGCTCGTGGCGCTCAGCCAGTGCCACCTGCTGTCGTACCTGCACGCCGCCACGCAGCATGGAGTCACCGTGCTGAGCTACACCGACGAGGCGACCGCGACCATGGAGACGAGCCCCGACGGCGGCGGCCGGTTCACGTCGGCGACCGTGCGCCCGCGGGTGACGATCAGCGATCCGTCGCAGATCGAGCTGGCCGACAGCCTGCACGAGCAGGCCAATCGGCAGTGCTTCATCGCGGCATCCGTCAACTTCCCGGTGCACCACGAGGCGGTGACGGTCGCGGAGTGAGACCCGCCCGTGTCGACCCGGTGGTACGTGGGCACGACGTGCTCCACGAACACCGGTGAGGTGATCGGGAACCCGGCTTCCACTTCTACCCCGACGAGAACGGGATGGTCGAAATCGGCTACACCGTGCTGCCCGAGTTCCGGGGCAGAGGGCTGGCCACCGTGATCGCAGGCGAACTGCTTCAGTTCGCGGTCCTCCCTCCTCCGTGAGGGGACAACTTTCCCTAGTGAAACCGCTCGCCGACTAGGTAAAGCTGGCCCCTCACGGGGATCCCAGCCGGGCGGGGCAGGGCGGCGAGCGGCCGCTAGGCGGAGAGCCTGGCGAGCGTCTGCTCGATGACCGACGCCGCGTCGTCGATGAGCTCCTCGGAGATGACGACCGACGGCATGATGCGCAGCACCGAGTCCCAGCTGCCCGCGTCGAGGACGATGACGCCCTGGGTCGCGGCCTCGGTGATGACCTGCTTCAGCGCCTCGGGGTAGGGGGTCTTCGTGCCGGGGTGCACGAGCTCGACGCCGAACATGGCGCCCTTGCCGCGCACCTCGCCGACGATCGGGAAGCGCTCCGGCCAGTCGCCGATGCGCGCCCAGAGCGACTTCTCGACCCGCTGCGCCTCGGCGATCAGGTTTTCCTTCTCGATGATGTCGAACACCGCGAGGGCCGCGGCGGTGGAGACCGGGTTGCCGCCGAAGGTGCCGCCGATCCCTCCGGGCTGCACGGCGTCCATGATCTCGGCGCGCCCGGTGACGGCCGCCAGTGGGAACCCGCCGGCGATGCCCTTCGCGCTCGTGACCAGGTCGGGCACGACGCCGTGGTGCTCGATCGAGTACCAGGTGCCGGTGCGCCCGATGCCCGCCTGGATCTCGTCGGCGACGAAGACGATGCCGTTCTCGGTGCAGAACTCGCGGATGCGTTTGAAGAAGCCGTCGGCGGGGATGATGACGCCGCCGTCGCCCTGGATCGGCTCGACGAAGAAGGCGGCGATCTCGCTCGCACCGATGTGCGTGTTGATGTAGTCGATGGTCTTCTCGGCCGCCTCCTCGCCGGAGAGGCCGTCACGGAACGGGTAGCTGATCGGCACGCTGTACAGCTCGGCGGGGATCGGCCCCATGCCGGCGCGCTCGGGCCAGGGGCGGTAGGTCATGCCCATGGTGAGGTTGGTGCGGCCGTGGAAGGCGTGGTCGAGGCTCACGATGGCGCGGCGCCCGGTGTACTTGCGGGCGATCTTCACCGCGTTCTCGACCGCCTCCGCGCCGGAGTTCACGAGGATCGAGTGCTTCTCGAAGTCGCCCGGCGTGATCTCGGCGAGCTTCTCGGCGACGCGCACGTAGTTCTCATACGGGGTGACGGTGAAGAGCGTGTGCGTGAGCTTCCCGGCCTGTTCGGCGGCCGCCGCCGCGACCTCGGGGTGCGCGTGACCGATAGTGGTGACACCGATGCCGCAGCCCAGGTCGATCAGCTGGTTGCCGTCCACGTCGACGAGGATCGCCCCGGATCCGCGCTCCATGTAGATGTTCGCGAGGGTGCCCGCCCCGGCCGAAACGGATGCGACGCGGCGCTTCTGCAGGTCGACCGACTTGGGGCCGGGGAGCTCGGTGACGACGTTGCGCTGCTGGGGGACGGAGAACTCGCGAGTCATACCGACAAGCCTAAGCCGCCCCGCTGGGCGTTCCCGCTCAGAGGCGCTCGCGGGGGAAGACGCGGTCGGCGATCTTGTGCAGGGCGCCGGCAGGAGGCGACTCGTTGTACTTGCCCGCGAGTTCCTGCCCGGTGAGCGCGTGGATGGCGGCCATGATCTCGTCGGTCGCCAGCCGCCTCGCCTTTCCGGAGTCCGCCGTCCCGTGCACGCTCACGTCGATGGGAGTGCCGAACTTCACGGTGACCTTGGCGACCTTCGGCACGTTCGACCCGACCGGCTGGATGTCCTGCGTGCCGATCAGCCCGACGGGAACCACGACGGCGCCCGTGGTGAGGGCCAGCCAGGCCACGCCGGTGCGGCCCTTGTAGAGACGGCCGTCGATGGACCGGGTGCCCTCCGGGTAGATGGCGAAGGCGTTGTCGGCCTCGAGGATGCGCCGCCCCGCGTCGAGTGCCTCCTGCGCGGCCTGCCCGGCCCCACGCTCCACGCCCACCGCACCGATCGAGGTGAAGAACGTGCGCGAGAGGTGCCCCTTGATGCCCTTGCCGGTGAAGTAGGTGTGCTTGGCGAGGAACTGCACCGGCCGCGGGGCGGTCAGCGGGATGACGAGGCTGTCGACGAAGGAGAGGTGGTTGCTGGCGAGGATGACGCGCCCGGTCTTGGGGATGTTGTCGCGACCGGTGATGTGCGGCCGGAAAACGAGGCGGGCGATCGGCGCGAGGATGCCATAGCCGAGGAAATAGACCAGCCCGGGTCGGCGCGCAGGGCCAGCAAGCACGGGTTCCTCGGCATCGTCGGCGGCGTCTGTCACGGTCTCCGACTCTACCGCCGTCTGTATGCGCTGGGCGGAATGGGCGGGCTCCCTCCTAGGCTGGGGGGATGCGGCGAGTCATTATTCTGGGATCAACGGGTTCGATCGGAACGCAGGCGCTGGACGTGATCCGCGCCAACCCGGGCCGGTTCGAGGTGGTCGGCCTCTCCGCCGGCAGCAACCGCACCCTGCTGGAGACCCAGGCGGCAGCGTTCCACGTTCCGCACACCGCGCTCGGCGAGGTGGAGGCCGAGCAGCTGGTGCGCGACGTCGAAGCGGATGTCGTGCTCAACGGCATCACCGGCTCCGTCGGCCTCGGCCCGACCCTCGCAGCCCTGGAGTGCGGCCGCACGCTCGCCCTGGCGAACAAGGAGTCGCTCATCGTGGGCGGCGAACTCGTCAAGGCACTGGCCGCGCCCGGCCAGATCGTGCCCGTCGACTCCGAGCACTCCGCCATCGCCCAGGCCCTGCGCGCCGGAACGGCGGCGGAAGTGCGCCGACTGGTGCTCACCGCATCCGGCGGGCCGTTCCGTGGGCGCACGCGCGATGAGCTCCACCGGGTGACGCCCCGGGAGGCCCTCGCGCACCCCACCTGGGACATGGGGCTCGTCGTGACGACGAACTCCGCCACCCTCGTGAACAAGGGCCTCGAGGTGATCGAGGCGCACCTGCTCTTCGACGTGGACTACGCGCACATCGACGTGGTGGTGCATCCGCAGTCGGTCGTGCACTCGATGGTGGAGTTCATCGACGGCTCGACGATCGCGCAGGCGTCGCCGCCCGACATGCGGTTGCCGATCTCGCTCGGGCTCGACTGGCCCGACCGGGTGGGCGGGGTGGGCGCGCCGGTCGAATGGACCACGCCGCACCAGTGGACGTTCGAGCCACTCGATGAGGGGGCGTTTCCCGCCGTCGCGCTCGCCAAGTCCGTCGGGACCGCCGGAAGCACCTACCCCGCCGTCTTCAACGCCGCCAACGAACAGGCCGTCGCGGCGTTCCACGCCGGCCGCATCGCGTTCCCGGGCATCGTCGACACGGTGGTGCGCGTGGTCGAGTCGCACGACCCGGAGGGGGCACTCACCCGGGAGTCGCTCGCCGCGGCGGAAGCGTGGGCGCGCCGCGAGGCGGATGCGATCATCGCCGGCCGGTAGGGACCGGCGTCGCCCTGCCGGTCAGTTCCCGGCAGGGGGCGCGGGCGATTCACTCGGCGTGGGTGTTGACGTATCCGCCGGCGTGGTGGGCTCAGGGCTCGGCGTCGTCGGTTCCGGAGTGGGAGTCGATGGTGGCTTGGGGGCCGTCGTCGTGTCGCCGCCGCCGGAATCGCCCTTCGAATTCCCGTTGCCCGAGTTGCCGGAATCGTCGTTCCCGGAGTCGTCGGGGGCCGGGGTGGGCTTGTGCTCGCCGGAATCCCCGGAGTCCTCTGGCGTGGTGGGCTGCGGCGCTTCCTCCGACGTCGACGGCGACGGCTTCGGCGTCGGGCTCGACGTTTCCGTGCCCGGCTGACCGGTGGCGGCGAGGTCGGTGCGCACCTGGTTGATGGCTGCCTGGATCTGGGCCGAGCGGGCACCGGTGACGTCGCCCGCTGCCGCGGCCGTCAGCAGGTCCGCCTGCAGGTCCGAGAGCGCCGCCTGCGCCCCGGCGAAGTCGCCGGCGGCGGCCCGCGTCGTGACCGTCTGCACTTCGGCCTGCAGCTGCTTGGCAGCGGATGCCGAGATCGCCGGCCCGGAGGCGCATCCGGAGAGGACACCGGCAACGAGCGCCGCTGAGGCGAGGGCGCCGGCGAAGCGTGCGCGGTTCACGGTTCCACGCTTTCCTGCAGCTGCTTCAGGTGCGTACCGAGAGTGCCCTCCACCGCCGGGTAGCTCGGCGGCGGTCCCTCCGGCGCCGTCTCCCGCGGCTGCAGTCCGAGGATGATGGCCGCGGTGGCGACCAGGAGCACGAGGGCCGCAGCGATAGCGATCAGGTTTCTCCGCATCGTGGACGGGGCGGGTGCCTCGTCGTCGGTGTGGAGGCGGGCGGCAGTCGTCGCTCTCGTCGCCCCCACCGGCGTCGCGACCGGCTCGGTCTCGGCGAGCAACCCGCGCGCCGCGAAGGCGCGCGTGACGGTCTCGTCGTCCTCGGGCACGTCATCCCCGTGGGTGGGCATGGCGACGGTCGAGAGGTCCGCCCCGGAGAGCGCCTCGGTGGGCCGGGTCGGCACCGCATCACCCTCGGCGCCCGCCTCCGACTGGGCGATGTATCGGAGCGCCATTGCCGCCTGCTCCGGGCGGGCCCGCTTGGCCGGGTCGCGCATGGTCATCCACTGCAGCACCTCGGTCCATTCCGGACCGAGGTCGTCCGGCATCTCGGGCTGCCGCTGCAGCCTCGCCATGGCGGACTCGATGGCCGTGCCCGGGTAGGCGCGTTCGCCGGTGAGGCACTCGAGCAGCACGAGCCCGAGCGAGTAGACGTCGCTGGTGGAGGTGAGCGGCAGCCCCTGGGCCTGCTCGGGGCTCAGGTAACTGGCGGTGCCGAGGAGCGCGCCGGTGGCCGTGAGGCGGGTGCTGTCCAGGAGCCGGGCGATGCCGAAGTCGGCGAGCTTCGCGTGGAAGACCCGGCCGGGAAAATCAGAGGGCGACAGCAGCACGTTACCGGGCTTGATGTCGCGGTGGATGATGCCGCGCGAGTGCACGTAGTGCAGCGCCTCGGCGAGGTCCGCGCCGATCTCGGCAACCTCCCGCGGCGGCAGCGGGCCCTGGGCGATGTGGTGGTTCAGGTCGGTGCCGTCGACGAACTCCATCACGATGAACGTGCGCGGCACGCCTTCGATCACGGCGGTGCCGGCGTCGAACAGTGTCACGAGCGACGGATGATTGAGGCTCGCGAGCACCGCGACCTCGCCGCTCTGCCGCTCGGGATCGGCCGCGTCGGTGCTGTCCACGCGGAACAACTTGAGGGCGACGGTTCGCCCCAGCGCGACATCCGTCGCCTGGTAGACGGTGGACATGCCTCCGGTACCGACGAGGCGGTCGATCCGGAAGCGGTCGCCGAGCACCTCGCCGATCGGGCTCATGGTGTTTGTGTCGGTCAGGGGATCCTCCCGGGTGGATTCTCGCTTCCAGCAAACCACAGCAAGCTGGGGACGACCAGCGGCTTTGCAGCTAGCCGCGACTAATCTGTGTCTGTGGAAACCGTGCTGCTGTTCATTCTGGGCGTCGCCGTGGTCGTTGTCGGCCTTGCCCTGTCGATCGGCCTGCACGAGATCGGCCACCTCGTGCCCGCCAAACTGTTCGGCGTCAAGGTCACCCAGTACATGATCGGCTTCGGCCCGACGCTGTGGTCGAAGCGCAAGGGCGAGACCGAATACGGCGTGAAGGCCATCCCCATGGGCGGCTACATCTCGATGATCGGCATGTTCCCGCCCGGGGAGGACGGGCAGGTGCGCGGCGCCAGCACCGGTTTCTTCCAGACCCTGGTGCAGGAGGGCGAACCACAGCGCAAGCCCGGCCGGATGGCGACCATGGTCGAAGAGGCGCGACAGGCCAGCGCCGACACCATCGGCCACGGCGAGGACCACCGGGCGTTCTACCGGCTGCCGGTGTTCAAGCGGATCATCATCATGCTCGGCGGCCCCGCCATGAACCTGGTGATCGCGGTGGTGCTGTTCGCGATCCTGCTCATGGGCTTCGGCGTCGCCCAGCCTTCCACGACCATCGGCAGTGTCTCCAGCTGCGTGCTGCCCGCCACCAGCCAGCGCACCAGCTGCGCCGCCGACGACGAGGCGGCGCCGGGCGCGGCTGCCGGCCTTCGCCCCGGCGACCGGCTTGTGAGCATCAACGGCAACGCGATCTCCAGCTGGGACGAGTCGACGGAGATCATCCGCACCTCGGCGGGCACGCCGCTGAACGTGGTCGTCGAGCGCGACGGCACCCGGCAGAACCTCACGGTCACGCCGCGACTGACCGAGCGCTACATCTATGACGCCGACGGCACGCAGGTGACGGATGCCGCGGGCAAGCCGGCCGTCGAATCCGTCGGTTTCGTGGGAATCGGCCCGGCCGGCCAGCTCGTGCGCCAGCCGGCATCCGCCGTGCTGCCCGCCGTTGGTGAGAACATCGGCGCCGTCGTGCACATGATCGCCCACCTTCCGCAGCGGCTCGTCGACGTCGCCAACGCGGCGTTCGGACCGGGGGAGCGCGACCCGAACGGCCCGATCAGCGTCGTGGGCGTGGGCCGCGTGGCCGGGGAGATCGCGAGCATCGACGCGATCCCGGTCGCCAGCAAGGTCGCCAGCCTGCTCGGGCTCCTCGCCTCGCTGAACATTGCGCTGTTCGTGTTCAACCTCGTGCCGCTCATGCCGCTCGACGGCGGCCATGTGGCCGGCGCGCTGTGGGAGGGCCTGCGTCGCTTCGTCGCCCGGCTGTTCGGCCGGCCCGATCCAGGCCCGGTCGACATCGCCAAGCTCATGCCCCTCACCTTCGCCGTGGTCATCGTGCTCGGCGCCATGAGCCTGCTCCTCGTCTACGCCGACATCGTCAAGCCCGTCAACCTGTTCGGCTGAGCCCCTTCGGCCCAACCCGTTCGGCTGAACCCCTTCGGCCCAACCCGTTCGGCCCAGGGGCTCGACGCGGGTCGTAGCATCGACATATGCCGCCGCACTGGGACAGGGACGCCGCGTGGCCGCGCCGCGCGCCCGACGCCCCGTTCCGCGGCATGCCGCCCGGAGTGCGACTGTGGCTGCCGGTCGTGGTGTCCTTCCTGGTGCAGGTGCCGCCGGTCGCCGTTCTCGGCTGGCACCGTGCCACCGGCAGCCCGCTGGCGCTGCTGCTCGCGCTCGCCGGGCCCTTGGCGCTCATCGCCGCCCGACGGTTTCCCGGTCCCGTCGTCGCGTTCACGGCCGCCGTCGCCGGCGCACTCGTGCTCCTCCGCCCCGACATCGGCGTTCCCAACGTCGCCCTGGCGTTCGCGATCGTGCTCGGCATCGTGCGCGGCGCCCGCCTCTGGGTCTACGCGTCGGTCGGCGTCGCCTGGATCGCCACCCTGACCGTCGCCGCCGTGGCCGGCGTCAGCCTGCACCCGTTCCGGGTGGCCGCCACCACCCTCTTCCTCGCCGCGATGATGGCCCTCGGCGAGGGCATCCGCGGCCGGCGCGAACGCATCAGCGAATTCCGGCGCCGGGCCGACGAGCAGCGGACGACGGCCGAGCAGCGCGAGCGGGTGCGCATCGCCCGGGAGCTGCACGACGTGCTCGCGCACTCCCTGTCGATGATCAACGTGCAGGCGGGCGTGGGCCTGCACCTGCTGGAAAGCCAGCCGGAGAAGGCGGCCGAGGCGCTCGGCAACATCAAGGACGCCAGCAAGAACGCCCTCGACGAGGTGCGCCACGTGCTCGGCATCCTTCGCGCGGAACCGCCGGCGTCCGGGGCGGCCGAGGGGGCGCCCCTCACCCCCGAGCCCGACTTCGCCGCCCTCCCGGCGCTGGCCGACTCGTTCCGCGCGCAGGGCATGGACCTGACCTTCGTGAGCGCGCTCGAGGTCGAAGGCGCGGCGCCCGCGTCGGTGCAGCTCGCGCTGTACCGGATCTGCCAGGAGGCCCTCACCAACGTGCTGCGGCACGCTCACCCGCGCGCGGCATCCGTTTATCTCGGCTTCGACCGCGACAGCTACCTGCTCACCGTGACGAACGACGGGGAGGACGCCGTGCCCCGCGCGGTGGTGCCCGGCGGCGGCCTGCTCGGCATGCGCGAGCGGGCCGAGCTGCTCGGCGGGTCGCTCCGCGTCGGCCGGCTCGCCGACGGGTCGTTCCAGATCGAGGCGAGGATCCCGCTGCCTGTCGTCCGCCCCTCGGCGCCGTCATGATCCGGGTCGTGATCGCCGACGACCAGCGGTTGATTCGGGCCGGCTTCCGGGCGCTGCTGGACTCCGAACCCGACATCGCGGTCGTCGCCGAGGCCGCGACGGGAACGGACGCCGTCGCGGCCGCCACCCGGCTGGCTCCCGACGTCGTGCTGATGGACATCCGCATGCCCGACGGCGACGGCCTCTGGGCGACCGAGCAGATCGTCGGCGACCCGGCCCTGGCAGCCACGCGCATCGTCGTGGTCACGACGTTCGAGCTCGATGAATACGTGGCCCGGGCAGTCCGCGCCGGGGCCAGCGGCTTCCTGGTGAAGGACACCGAGCCGGCTGAGCTGATCCGGGCGGTGCGGGTCGTGGCAGCGGGGGAGGGCCTGCTCTCACCGAGCGTCACGGGACGGCTGCTCGCGCAGCTGTCCGGTTCCGCCCCGGTGGCAACGGATGCCGCGCGGCTCGACGTGCTCACCGCCCGCGAACGCGAGGTGCTCGCCCTCGTCGGGCGCGGCCTCACGAACGCGGAGATCGCCGGCCGCCTGTACCTGAGCCCTCTCACCGCCAAGACGCACGTCTCCCGCATCATGGCGAAACTCACCGCGAGGGATCGCGTGCACCTGGCGATCATCGCCCACGAGACCGGTCTCATCGGCCGCGCTCCCTGACCGTTTGCCGGCATCCCATGTCCGTTGCCGGCATCCCATGTGCGCGAGTGCGGGCTTTCTGTCGTGCGAGTTGCGCTGGGGCGACAAGTGGGCCGCACCGGCGGACGCGATGCCGTGTGCTCCCGGGGGAGTACGGGGAATGCCTCCCGCGGGCGGATTCGGCCGGGGCGGCGAACGAGGACGCTGGAAGCATCATCATCCGCTCCCTCAGATTGGACTTCCCATGCTTCCCACATCCCTGGCCGCCGCTTTCATGACCCACGCGGGTTGGGGCGGCGGCCCCGGCTGGTTCCTGCTGATCCCGCTGTTCTGGATCATTCTGCTCATCGTTCTCTTCGCCGTGTTCTCGCGCCGCTGGCGGCACGGCTGGGCGGACCACCCGGGCGGCTGGCAGGCCCCGGCGGCACGCGCAGAAGGCACCCTCGCCGAGCGCTTCGCGCAGGGCGACATCGACGAGGTCGAGTACCGGGCACGGCTCGAGGTGCTGCGCGCGAACCGTCCCGACCGCCGGTAGCAGCGCTGCCCGCTTCGCCGAGACGGCCGGTTCCGGTCCAGGCGGACAGGCGCGCCTGTCCGCCTCGACCGGAGCTGTGCGTCTCGGCGGTGCCGGCGCTCAGGATGCTTTCGAGCTGGCCGCGTAAGCTAGCGGCGTGCCAGCAATCAATCTGGGGATGCCGAAAGTCCCCGAGGTCCTCGCTCCCCGCCGCAAGTCCCGGCAGATCCGGGTCGGCAAGGTCCTGGTCGGCGGCAACGCGCCCGTGAGCGTGCAGTCGATGACCACGACCCCGACCACGAACATCAACGCGACCCTGCAGCAGATCGCCGAGCTCACGGCATCCGGGTGTGACATCGTGCGTGTCGCCGTGCCGAGCCGCGACGACGCCGAGGCCCTGCCGATCATCGCCAAGAAGAGCCAGATCCCGGTGATCGCCGACATCCACTTCCAGCCCAACTACGTGTTCGCGGCCATCGACGCCGGGTGCGCCGGCGTGCGGGTGAACCCGGGGAACATCCGCAAGTTCGACGACCAGGTGGGAAAGATCGCGGCCGCCGCCAAGGCCGCCGGGGTGTCGCTCCGTATCGGCGTCAACGCCGGCTCGCTGGAGCCGAGCCTGCTCGCGAAGTACGGCAAGCCCACCCCGGAGGCGCTCGTGGAGAGCGCCGTGTGGGAGGCCAGCCTGTTCGAGGAGCACGACTTCCACGACTTCAAGATCTCGGTCAAGCACAACGACCCCATCGTGATGGTGAAGGCGTACCGGCAGCTCGCCGAGCGCGGCGACTGGCCGCTGCACCTCGGCGTGACCGAGGCGGGCCCGGCGTTCCAGGGCACGATCAAGAGCGCGACGGCGTTCGGCATCCTGCTCTCCGAGGGCATCGGCGACACCATCCGCGTCTCGCTGTCGGCGCCGCCGGCCGAGGAGGTCAAGGTGGGCCTGCAGATCCTGCAGTCGCTGAACCTGCGCGAGCGCAAGCTCGAGATCGTCTCCTGCCCCAGCTGCGGCCGCGCGCAGGTCGACGTGTACAAGCTCGCCAACGACGTGACCGACGGCCTGGAGGGCATGACCGTGCCGCTGCGCGTCGCCGTGATGGGATGCGTCGTCAACGGCCCCGGCGAAGCCCGTGAGGCCGATCTCGGTGTGGCGAGCGGCAACGGCAAGGGCCAGATCTTCGTCAAGGGCGAGGTCATCAAGACCGTGCCGGAGTCGGAGATCGTGGCCACCCTCATCGAGGAGGCCAACCGCATCGCCGCCGAGATGCCGGCCGGCGACACGAGCGTCGGCGAGCCGGTCGTCACCGTCGGCGCGAACTGAGGCGCAGCCGCATCCGCTGAGAAAATTACGGACCATGCCCCGTTTCCCGCCGTCGAGCACTTTCAGACGGTGCGCGCGGTGAGCGGATGACGGCTCCCGGCCGCTAGCCTCGTGAGCGTGTTCCCCGCCCATGAACCCATCGCCTCCGGCCGCCTTCCGGTCAGCGGCGGAAACGAGATCTACTGGGAGACATCCGGCAACCCCGACGGCACGCCGCTCGTCCACCTGCACGGCGGTCCCGGATCGGGTGCGGGCAGCTGGTACCGACAGCTCTACGACCCGAGCACATTCCTCATCGTGTCGTTCGACCAGCGCGGCTGCGGACGAAGCCGCCCGCTGGCCTCCGAGGATCCAGCCCTCCTGCCGATGAACACGACGGCACAGCAGATCGCCGACATCGAAGCGCTCCGCGAGCATCTGCGGGTCGACGCGTGGCTGGTCTCAGGCCTGTCGTGGGGTTCGACGCTCGCCCTCGCGTATGCCGAGGCGCACCCGCGCCGGGTCACGGCGATGGTCCTGGCCGCCGTCGCGACCACGACCGCCGCGGAAGTCGAGTGGATCACCGAGGGCGTGGGCAGGATCTTCCCCCGGGAGTGGGACGAGTTCGCCACTGCAGCGCAGGCCCGGCCCGGGCAACGGATCATCGACGCGTACTACGAGCGGATCACCGACCCGGACCCGTTCGTCAGGGAGCGCGCCGCCCGCGCCTGGTGCACGTGGGAAGACGTTCACGTGTCGCTCGCGCACGGGTTCAAGCCGAGTGCGCGGTTCGACGACCCCGGGTTCCGGCTTCTCTTCGCCACCCTCGTCATCCACTACTTCGCACATTCCGGCTTCCCGGATGCTGGTGGGATCTGGGCGAACCTGGAGCGCATCCGTCACATCCCCGTGGTACTCATCCACGGCAGGCTCGACATCAGTTCGCCGCTGGCCACCGCCTGGAACCTGCACAAGCAGTGGCCCGGCAGCCGCCTCGTCGTGATCGACGACGAGGGACACGGCGGCGGCGGGATGTTCGAGGCGCTGTCGCTCGCGGCATCCGGACTCGCCCGGCAGCTGCGGTGACCCACGCGGCGGGAGGGGCCGCCCGGCCGGGACCGTAAAGTAGTGGGGTGCCTACACGCCTCTCCAACTACTTCCTCCGTACGCTCCGCGAAGACCCCTCCGACGCGGAGGTCACCAGCCACCGGCTCCTGGTGCGGGCCGGCTATATCCGCCGGCAGGCGCCGGGCGTCTTCGCCTGGCTGCCGATCGGGCTGCGGGTGAAGGCAAAGATCGAGAAGGTCGTCCGCGAGGAGATGGCGGCCGCCGGCGCGCACGAGGTGCACTTCCCGGCGCTGCTGCCGCGCGAGCCCTACGAGGTCTCCGGGCGCTGGGCCGAGTACGGCGACGCCCTGTTCCGCCTGCAGGACCGCAAGGGGTCCGACATGCTGCTCGCGCCCACCCACGAGGAGGTGTTCACCCTGCTCGTGAAGGACCTCTACAACAGCTACAAGGACCTGCCCCTGTCGATCTACCAGATCCAGGACAAGTACCGCGACGAGGCCCGCCCCCGCGCCGGCCTCCTGCGCGGTCGCGAGTTCACCATGAAGGACGCCTACTCCTTCGACTACACCGACGCGGGCCTCGACGCCAGCTACGAGGCGCAACGCGACGCCTACGAGCGCATCTTCACCCGCCTGGGTCTCGAGTACGTGATCGTGAAAGCGGATGCCGGTGCCATGGGCGGGTCGCGGAGCGAGGAGTTCCTGCACCCCACGCCCGTCGGAGAGGACACCTTCGTGCGTTCGGCGGGCGGGTACGCGGCGAACGTGGAGGCGTTCACCACCCTCGTTCCGGAGGCGCTGAGCTGGGACGGCCTGCCGCCGGCCCAGGTGTTCCCGACCCCCGACACCCCCACCATCCAGACGCTCGTCGACAGCGCCAACCGGAACCAGCCGCGTCCCGACGGGCGTGACTGGACGGCGGCCGACACCCTCAAGAACGTCGTGCTCGCCCTCACCGGCCTCGACGGATCCCGCGAGCTCGTCGTCGTCGGCCTGCCCGGCGACCGTGACGTGGACCTCAAGCGCGTCGAGGTGGCCTTCGCCCCGGCGGAGGTCGAAGCGGCCAACGACGAGGACTTTGCGAAGCACCCCGGCCTGGTCAAGGGATACATCGGCCCGTGGTCTGCGGATGGTGCGGTGCTGGGCGAGACCTCGGCCACCGGCATCCGTTACCTGCTCGACCCTCGCGTCGTCGACGGCACGGAATGGATCACCGGCGCCAACGAACACGGTCACCACGTGTACGGGCTCGTCGCGGGGCGCGACTTCCAGGCGGACGGCACCGTCGAGGCCGCTGAGGTGCTCGCCGGCGACCCGGCACCGGATGGCTCCGGTCCCGTCGAACTCGCGCGCGGCATGGAGATCGGCCACGTCTTCCAGCTCGGCCGCAAGTACGCCGAAGCGCTCGGGCTCAAGGTGCTCGACGAGAACGGCAAGCTCGTCACCGTCACCATGGGCTCGTACGGCATCGGCGTCACCCGCATCCTCGCGATCATCGCCGAGCTGACCAGCGATGAGAAGGGACTGGTCTGGCCGCCGGCCGTGGCGCCCTTCGACGTGCACGTCATCGCCACCGGGCGCGACCAGGTCGTGTTCGACACCGCCGAATCCGTCGTGGCCGCGATCGAGGCGACCGGCCGCGAGGTGCTCTACGACGACCGCCCCAAGGTGTCGCCGGGCGTGAAGTTCGGCGACGCGGAGCTGATCGGCGTGCCCCAGATCGTCATCGTCGGGCGGGGCGCCGCCGACGGCGTCGTCGAGCTCTGGGATCGCCGCACCGGGGAGCGCACGAGCCTGCCCGTCGCCGAGGTCGCCTCCCGCCTGCCCTGACCGGCCGCTCTTCTGCTCCGAGCTGTACCGCATTCAGGATGCGCCCGGCGTGTCGCGGAGGGGAGTGCGGGAGCGTGAGGTCAGAGGCGGGCGACACGCGTGCGCACGCACAGGTAGAGGCCGTACGTGACCACGCCGACGCCCATGGCCAGGAGGATCGCGTCGCCGAAGGGGAGGGTGCCGAGCGTCTTCAGCGCGGTGTCGAACCCGCTCGCCTTGGCGGGATCCGAGGTGAGCGCGCCGAGCAGGAACAGGATGCCCACCACGAGGAGTGCCGCCCCCTTGGCGATGTACCCGACCACGCCGACGACGAGCGTGGCGAGCCCCGCGGCGCCCGTGGGCATCCGCAGGTCGTTGGTGATCCTGGTCGTGGCGCCGCGGAAGACGAAGACGCCGCCGATGGAGCCGATCACGATGCCGACGGCCATGACCAGGAACATGCCGCCCGGGGCCGACAGCAGGGCGCGGACAATGCCGCGCGTCGTGTCGGACGAGCTGGCCTCGCCGCCGCTCGCGAACCGGAACGCGGTGCCGGCGACGACGAAGTAGGCGATCGCCTTGCTGGCCTCCTTGATCCGCCGGGCCCAGCGGAGTGGCCAGTGCTCGGCGCGGGCGAGCATGGCCTGCAGGCACTGCCAGGCGCCGAGCGCCACAAGCCCCACGACCACGGCCCAGAGCACCACGACACCGCCCGGCGTCTTCGCCACCTGGTGCAGCGCCCCCGAGAGGTCGGCCTCGCCGCCGCCCGCGCCGACCGCCGCGCTGACGGCGATCGCCCCGATGATGATGTGCAGCAGGCCGCTCACTGCGAAGCCCGTTCGGGCCAGCGCGCGCAGCGGCGTCTGCTCCTGCGCGGTGGAGGCGGCGTCCTGCGCCGCTTCCTTCACCGACCCGCCGTCGCCTGTCACGGCCCCAGCGTATCCCGGTGTCACGGCGCCCGGTCCATCGGGTACCGTAGAGGGTGATCCGCCCTGCCGTTTTCACGGGCGGCACAATCTGAATAGAGGAGGCCGGCCATGGACATCGACCTCAGCATGTTGCGGCTGATGGAGCGCGAGAAAGAGATCCCCTTCGAGGAACTCGCGCAGATCATCGAGCAAGCGATCCTGACCGCGTATCTCAAGCACATCCACCCGGGTGAGCACATGAAGCAGGCCGCCGGCGAGGAGCCGGGCGCGCGCGTGCACCTCGACCGCAAGACCGGCCACGTGTCGATCTACGTGCCCGAGCGTGACGACGAGGGCAACATCATCGGCGAGGCCGTCGACGACCCGAGTGACTTCGGCCGCATCGCCGCCTTCGCGGCCAAGCAGGTCATCAACCAGCGCCTGCGCGACCTGGCGGATGACGCGGTGCTGGGTGAGTTCCGCAGCCGCGAGGGAGACATCGTGGCCGGGGTGATCCAGCAGGGTCCGAACCCGCGCATGATCCACGTCGACCTCGGCACCGTCGAGGCCATCCTGCCGCCCGAGGAGCAGGTGCCGGGGGAGAGCTACGACCACGGCTCCCGCATCCGCGTCTACGTGACGAGCGTGAGCAAGGGGACCAAGGGGCCGCAGATCACGGTGTCGCGCACCCACCCCTCACTCGTGCGCAAGCTGTTCGCGCTCGAGGTGCCGGAGATCGCCAGCGGCGTCGTCGAGATCGTGTCGCTGGCCCGCGAGGCGGGCCACCGCACGAAGATCGCCGTGCGGGCCACCGAACCCGGCGTGAACGCCAAGGGCGCCTGCATCGGCGAGCTCGGCCAGCGCGTGCGGGCCGTCACCGCCGAGCTCGGCAACGAGAAGATCGATATCGTCGACTTCTCCACCGACCTGCCCACGTTCGTCGCCAGCGCGCTGTCGCCCGCCCGGGTCACCAGCTCGTACGTGATCGACGAGGCCACCAAGGCCGTGCGGGCGCTGGTTCCCGACTACCAGCTGTCGCTCGCGATCGGCAAGGAAGGCCAGAACGCGCGCCTCGCGGCCAAGCTCACGGGCGCCAAGATCGACATCCAACCTGACAGTATTCTGGAGGACGCAGAATAGGGAGTACCATGGAACCTGTCAGAACGTGCATTGGATGCCGTCTCTGCGCTCCGCGGTCCTCGCTCCTGAGGGTTGTCGCCCGGGACTCACACGTCGAGGCAGATGAAACTGCCACACTGCCCGGGCGTGGTGCGTGGTTGCATCCGACTCCCTCGTGCTTTCAGAATGCGGTGCGGCGACGCGCTTTCGGGCGCGCCCTTCGTATGACCGGCCAGCCGGACACGACCCAACTAGAGAACAGGCTGAATTGGCTAATGGATAACTAATGAGCGGCTCGAAATGAGACCCGTCCGTTACTAACGGTCTGCCCCTTTCCGGGTGCAGGCCCGGAACAGGAGAATTGTGGCTGCGAAACCACGCGTACACGAGATCGCAAGCGAGCTCGGCGTCGACAGCAAGGTTGCCCTTGCGAAATTGAAGGAAATGGGCGAGTTCGTCAAGGGACCGTCCTCCAGCGTTGAACCCCCCGTCGCCCGTCGGCTGCGTGCCGCCCTGCAGGCGGACGCCCCGGCTGCCGCGGCCCCGGCAGCGCCCACGAAGGCTGCCCCCGCGGCCAAGCCCGGCGTTCGTCCCGGTCCGGTGAAGCCGGCCCCGGCCGCACCGGCCGCCGAAACGCACGAGCCCGCCGACGGCGCCCCGGTGCCCGCCGCGCCCCTCACCGTCGCCCAGCGCCAGGCGCAGGCGGCCGAGAAGGCCGCGGCCGCCGAGAAGGCTGCGGCTGAGAAGGCCGCCGCCACACCTGCGGCCGGCGCGTCGACGGATGCCGGCACCGCCGCATCCGCCACGGACGCCGACGCCGGCACGAGCGCCGCAGGCCCCAAGCCCGGCGGAAGCATCCCGCGCCCGGCAGCGCGTCCGGGCAACAACCCGTTCGCCAGCAACCAGGGCATGGGCCGCCCCTCGGCTCCGCGCCCGGGCAACAACCCGTTCGCCAGCGCCCAGGGCATGGGCCAGCGGCCGAGCCCGGGCAACATTCCGCGTCCCGCTGCCCCGCGTCCGGGCGCGCCCCGACCGGGCGGACCCGGCCAGGGCCAGCGTCCCTCCGGCTTCGGTCAGCGTCCCGGCTTCCAGCGCCCCGGCGGCGCAGCCCAGGGCGGCGGGGCTCGCCCCAGCTACCGCCCCGGTGCCCCGGCCGGAACCCCCGGATTCGGCGCCCCGCGTCCCGCGGGTGGTGGCGGCCGTGGCCGTGGCCCCGGCGGCGGAACCGCAGGCGCCTTCGGCCGCGGCGGCGGCAAGAGCAAGGCCCGCAAGTCGAAGCGCACGAAGAGGCAGGAATTCGAGCTGCGCGAGGCTCCGTCGCTGGGCGGCGTAAGCGTTCCCCGCGGCAACGGCGACACGGTCGTGCGCCTGCGTCGCGGTGCCTCAATCACCGACTTCGCCGACAAGATCGACGCGAGTCCCGGCAACCTGGTCACCGTGCTGTTCCACCTCGGTGAGATGGCGACCGCGACCGAGTCGCTCGACGAGGCGACCTTCGCCATCCTCGGTGAAGAGCTCGGCTACAAGATCCAGATGGTGTCGCCGGAAGACGAGGACCGCGAGCTCCTGCTCGGGTTCGACATCGACCTCGACGAGGAACTCGACGAGGAGACCGACGAAGAGCTGCAGGCGCGGCCTCCCGTCGTCACGGTCATGGGCCACGTCGACCACGGTAAGACCCGCCTGCTCGACGCCATCCGCAATGCGAACGTCGTGGCGGGTGAGGCCGGCGGCATCACGCAGCACATCGGCGCCTACCAGGTCGTCGCCGAGCACGAGGGCATCGACCGGCCGATCACCTTCATCGACACCCCGGGCCACGAGGCGTTCACCGCCATGCGTGCCCGTGGTGCGCAGGTGACCGACATCGCGATCCTCGTGGTCGCAGCGGATGACGGCATCATGCCTCAGACCGTGGAGGCGCTGAACCACGCCCAGGCGGCCAACGTGCCGATCGTGGTCGCGGTCAACAAGATCGACAAGCCCGGCGCCAACCCGCAGAAGGTGCGCCAGCAGCTCACCGAGTTCGGCCTCGTCGCCGAGGAATACGGCGGCGACGTCATGTTCGTCGACGTGTCAGCACTGAACAACATCGGCATCCAGGACCTCCTCGACGCCGTGCTGCTCACCGCCGACGCCGCGCTCGACATGCGGGCGAACCCCGACAAGGATGCGCGCGGCGTGGCCATCGAGGCCCGCCTTGACAAGGGCCGCGGTGCCGTCGCGACCGTGCTCATCCAGTCCGGTACGCTGCGCGTCGGCGACGCGATCGTCGCGGGAACGGCGTACGGCCGCGTTCGTGCCATGTCCGACGAGAACGGCGTTGCCGTTCTCGAGGCGTTCCCGTCCCGTCCGGTGCAGGTGCAGGGTCTCTCCAGCGTCCCGCGCGCCGGTGACACCTTCCTCGTCACCGAGGAGGACCGCACCGCCCGCCAGATCGCCGAGAAGCGTGAAGCCGCCGAGCGCAACGCCCTGCTGGCCAAGGCCCGCAAGCGCATCAGCCTCGAAGACTTCACCCGCGCACTCGAAGAGGGCAAGGTCGAGTCGCTCAACCTCATCATCAAGGGTGACGTCTCCGGTGCCGTCGAGGCGCTCGAGGAGTCGCTGCTCAAGATCGAGGTCGACGAGTCGGTGCAGCTGCGCATCATCCACCGCGGTGTGGGTGCGGTCACGGAGAGCGACGTCAACCTCGCCACCGTCGACAACGCCATCATCATCGGGTTCAACGTGCGCCCAGACACGAAGGCCAGGGAGCGGGCTGCGCGCGAAGGCGTCGACATCCGTTTCTACTCGGTCATCTACTCGGCGCTCGAGGACATCGAGAACTCGCTCACGGGCATGCTCAAGCCGGAGTTCGAAGAGGTGCAGAGCGGTGTCGCCGAGATCCGCGAGGTGTTCCGCTCCTCCAAGTTCGGCAACATCGCCGGTGTCGTGGTGCGGTCGGGAACGATCACCAGGAACGCCAAGGCGCGCGTCATCCGCGACGGCGTGGTGGTCGGCGACAACCTCGCGATCGAGTCGCTGCGCCGCTTCAAGGACGACGTCACCGAGGTGCGCACGGACTTCGAAGCCGGTATCGGCCTCGGCAAGTTCAACGACATCCAGATCGGCGACGAGATCGAGACGATCGAAATGAAGGAGAAGCCGCGAGGCTAGCTCTTGTTGGTCGCGGCGAATGGGGCATTCGGCACGGCGCTCGCGGGGACCCCTACCCCGAGGCGCCTGAGCCGAATACCCCATTCGCCGCTCCCGTTCGCGAGACACCTCGCGTTGGGTGGCAGGGTGGGCTGCCTCCCACTGTTGTTCGAATAATGGAGTAACACGTTCCGGGGCACGATTCTGGAGCGCACGAAGAAGGAGAGAGCCATGGCAGACCCGGCACGCGCCAGGAAGATGGCCGACCGCATCAAGGTCATCGTCGCCAAGCGCCTGGAGCGCGGCATCCGCGACCCCCGGCTCGGCTTCGTGACCATCACGGATGTTCAGGTGACCGGCGACCTGCAGCACGCGTCGATCTTCTACACCGTGTACGGCAGCGACGAGGAACGCGCGGACAGCGCGGCCGCGCTGAAGGCCGCGACCGGGATGATGCGCAGCGAGGTAGGCAGGAACATCACGGCCCGGCTGACCCCGTCACTCGAGTTCATCGCGGACGCGATCCCCGAGAACGCGCGCGTCATCGACGACCTCCTTCGCGAGGCGCGGGAGCGCGACGACGAGGTGGGTGCGCTGGCACGCACCGCGCAGTATGCCGGCGACGAAGACCCGTACGTCAAGCCGAGGACGTTCGACGAGGACGACGAGGCTGAGGACGACGAGGAGTCGCCCAAGCAGTAGCGGCGCCGCCCCCGCGCCCGCCGAGACCGACAGTTGCGGACGAGACTGACAGGCACACCTGTCCACCTCGTCCGCAACTGTGCGTCTCGGCACGGGTGGTGGGGGCTGCCGACGCGAGCGTTTCCGCAAATCTGGGAAAACGCTTGCCGAACGGTACGCCTTCCCGCTAGGGTCGTAACGTCGGCTCTGTGATGAATCGTTTCACCCGGATCGCGCCGCCGGCATTCACGGGTGGTCCTCTGGCGCAGCCATGACCAGCCTCCTGTTTTCAGTGCCGAAACAAGAAGGTGTGATGCCATGACAATTCCACTCGTCCGGGGGCGCGTCAGTCGCCCCCTCCTCGCGGGAGTGACGGCCCTCGGCCTCGCTGCCACGGGAGCCTCCATCCCGGCCTTCGCAGCCGACGACACCGCGGATGCGCCCGCCACCTGGTCATACGACTTCGGCACGGCGACCAGCCCGGTCGGCAACGGCTGGACCGCCGTGCCGGAATCGAACCGCTACACGGCCGAGGCCGGTTACGGCATCGTGCTGGCCGACGACATCGCGCCGATCTCGCGTTACCGCGATGCGGCAGAACCGGATGCCGTCGCCAATGACTTCGTGCTGGCCACCGCATGGGGTTTCGCGGTGGACCTGCCGAACGGCACCTACGACGTTCGCGTGCTCTCCGGCGACCAGTTGGCCGGCACCAGCACGACGAAGACCTCGATCGCCCTGGAAGGCGCTCCGGCCGGCACCATCCAGGCTCGCCAGTCCGTCGCCGAGCAGACCTGGCAGACCACGGTCGCCGACGGACAGCTCTCGATCGGTGTCACCGGCCAGGGCGCCGGTGGCTACGTCAACGGCATCGTGGTGACCGCGGCCGAGGCCGAGCCGGAGCCCACCACGACCCCCACTCCCACCGAGGACCCCGACCCCGTTTCCGACCTCGCCGCTCCCGAATCCGTGCGCATGTCGCACGTCACCTCCGAGGCCGTGACACTGCGCTGGAACGAGGTCAGCGGAGCCACCGGCTACGTCGTGAGCCGCTCCGACACCGTCGACGGCACCTACGCCAAAGTCGCCGAGACGACCGAACGCGTCGTGTACACGACCGACACGGTCGACACCTCCGTGCCGCACTACTACCGCGTGCAGGCCAAGGACGCCGACGGGCTCTCCGCCCCATCCGCAGCCGCCGTCTCCTCGCTCTCTGGAGCCGCTCCCACGCTGCCCGATAACGGCACGCTGACCTTCGACCTCGGCAACGGCGAGACCGCGCAAGGCGCCACCCGGATCGACGCGACGACGGCGTACTCGGCCGAGAACCGCGCCGGCTTCGTCGACGTTGCGGCCATCACGGCCACCGACCGGGGCACCTCCGACGCAACGCGCTCCGACTTCGTGACCGTCGGCGACACGGAACTCGTCATCGACCTCCCGAACGGCGACTACACCGTCGACCTGATCGCGGGCGACGCCGAGGGAGCCACCGACATCGCCATCACCGCCGAGCAGATGGCGAAGGTGCAGCAGACGGCCAAGCCGGCCGGCGAGTTCCTCGAGATGTCCTTCGACATCGCCATCGTCGACGGGCAGCTCAACCTCGAGTTCGACGGCACCGCCGCGAACCTCAATTCCCTGGTGCTCACGCAACAGAGCGCGCGCGAGGCGAGTGCCGAGCCGACCGTGTGGATCACCGGTGACTCGACCGTGCAGTCGTACACCTCGGGCTACGCGCCACAGGCCGGCTGGGGCCAGATGATCGACCGGTTCCTCTCCGACGACGTCACTGTCGACAACAAGGCGATCGGCGGTCGCAGCTCCAAGAACTTCATCAGCCAGGGCCGCCTCGACGAGGTGCTCCTTGGCATCCGCCCGGGCGACTACCTCTTTGTGCAGTTCGGCCACAACGACGCCACTTACGGCGTCGACGACCGGTTCGCGGCGCCCGGCGACTACTACGAGTACCTGCGCACCTTCGTGGACGGCGCCTCCCAGCGCGGCGCAACGCCC
This sequence comes from Cryobacterium tepidiphilum, assembly GCF_003716325.1. Lineage (GTDB taxonomy): Bacteria > Actinomycetota > Actinomycetes > Actinomycetales > Microbacteriaceae > Cryobacterium > Cryobacterium tepidiphilum. The sequence goes on from NZ_RDSR01000008.1 coordinate 113,916, forward strand.
ATCATCGTGACGCCCGTCTCCCGGCGCTCGTTCGACGCCGACGGCAACGCCAACGTGTCGTTCCCCGAATACGTGCAGGCGGCCACCGACCTCGCCGGAGAGACCGGCACGGCGCTCGTTGACCTGTCCGCATCCAGCCGCGCCTACCTCAACGAGATCGGCCCGGAGGGGTCGCTGTCCGTCTACCTGCACGTACCGGCCGGCGTCTACCCGGGCCGCCCGAACGGAACCGCAGACGACACCCACTTCCAGGAGTACGGCGCCATCCAGATGGCCCGCCTGGTGGCAACGGATGTCGCCGACCTCGACATCCCGCTGGCCGACGAGGTCGTGTCTGTCGAGCCGCCCGCCGAGGTTCCCGCAGCGCCGACCGGCCTCACCGCCGGCAGCGTCTCGAACGCGGGCGCCGAGCTCACCTGGACGGCCGTCGACAGCGCCGACATCTACAAGGTGTTCCGCAAGGACGCGGGCGCGGCGGATGACACGTACACCCTGGTTACGACGTCGACGATCCCGCAGGCGGCCGTGACGGGCCTGGCCGAAGGAGCCTCGTACGACCTGCGGGTCGTGGCGATGAACGGCCGCGGCGACTCTACGCCGTCGGACTCCGTGCGCGTCACCACCAAGGCGCCGCTCTACTCGTTCGACCTGCAGCTCGCCGGCAACGAGGTGATGCCCGGCTACACCGCGGTGGACGAGACCTCGCTCTACACGGCTGACATCGGCTGGGGCTTCACGTCGGTCGACGGGCTCGACGGCCGCGACCGCGGCACCGACTTCGACCCGGTGCCCTCGTCACTGGAGCGCGACTTCCTGCTCCCGGGCACCGGCAACCCGTTCGTCGTCGACGTGCCGAACGGCTCCTACGCCCTCAAGGCCTACTACGGCGACCCGCTGGGTAGCGGAAAGCTGGCACTCCAGGTCGAAGGCAAGGACTACGGTTCCTCCAACTCCGGTCGCCACACGATCGCCTCCAAGATCCTGCAGCCGGTGCTGGTGACCGACGGCCAGATCACCATCACCGCGAGCGGCTGGTGGAACGGGCTGGAGATCACCCCGCTGCTGCTGGCCCCGACCGGTCTGGCTGCCGACGACATCAGCATCGAGGGTGACGACGTGGCGGTCTCGCTCGGCTGGCAGGCAACGGATGGCGCCGCCGGCTACCGCGTGTACCGCAAGTCGGCCAGCGCGCCGGAGGCCGAGGCGCTCGGAGACGTCGACGGGACATCCTTCGTCGACACCACCCCGGACGTCGGCCTCGACTACACGTACACGGTCGTGACCCTCGACGCCTCCGGGACCGAATCGGTGCCCTCGAACGCGGTCACCCTGACCACGGTCGACCCGGACGTCGAGAAGGCGGCGGTGCCCACCGGCCTGAAGCTCGGTGCGGTGAACAAGAACGACGTCACCATCGACTGGACGCCGTCCGACGGCGCCCTGTTCTACCAGGTGTTCCGCGCCGACCCGCAGAACGACGGCAGCACCGGCGAGCTCACGCTCATCGGGCGCGCCGATGGCCCCACGTTCACCGACACGGCCGTGCTCACCACGATCGAGTACGTCTACGCGGTGGCGTCGGTCAACGCGGGCGGCGTCTCGGAGAAGTCCGAGACGGTCACCTCCCCGGCCGTCACCACCCTGGTGCGCCAGGCTGAGCGCCTCGACCGGTCGCCGGTCGCCGTCGCTCAGGACGGCGGCGTCTACCTCGGCTGGCGGATGCTGGGCCTCGACCCCGACGAGATCGCGTTCAACGTCTACCGCGACGGCGACAAGATCACGTCGGAGCCCGTGACCGACAGCACCAACCACCTCGACACCGACGGCGACGCGGACTCGACCTATCGCATCAGCTCCGTCGTCAACGGCGTCGAGCGCTGGGCGACGAGCGAGTTCAGCGTGTGGAACGCCCAGACCCTGGACATCCCGCTCGATAAGCCGGCCGACGGGTACACCAAAGACGGCCAGCCGTACACCTACCGGGCCAACGACGCCTCCATCGGCGACGTCGACGGTGACGGCCAGTACGAGATCGTCCTGAAATGGGACCCGTCCAACTCGAAGGACAACTCGCAGGGCGGCTACACCGGCACCGTGTACCTCGACGCCTACGAACTCGACGGCACGCGACTGTGGCGCATCGACTTGGGCAAGAACATCCGGGCCGGGGCGCACTACACCCAGTTCCAGGTGTACGACCTCAACGGTGACGGCAAAGCCGAGGTGACGGCGAAGACCGCCGACGGGACCGTCGACGGGGCGGGTATCGTGATCGGCGACGCCCGGGCCGACTACCGCAACTCCGGCGGGTACGTGCTGAGCGGTCCGGAGTTCCTGACGGTGTTCAACGGCGAGACGGGTGCGGCAATCGACACGATCGACTACGCGCCGGGTCGCGGCGATGTGGGTGCGTGGGGCGACACCTACGGAAACCGCGTCGACCGCTTCCTCGCCGGTGTCGCCTACCTCGACGGCGAACACCCGAGCGTCGTCTTCAGCCGCGGTTACTACACGCGCACCGTCATCGTCGCGTACGACTTCGACGGATCGACGCTCACCAAGCGCTGGACCTTCGACTCCGACGTCGCCGGCGACGAGTACCGCGGGCAGGGCAACCACCAGTTCTCGGTGGCCGATGTCGACGCGGACCAGAAGGACGAGATCGTCTTCGGCTCGATGACCATCGACGACGACGGCACCGTGCTCTACAACACCGGGCTCGGCCACGGCGACGCGCTCCATGTAGGCGACCTCGATCCGGCCCGCCCCGGTCTGGAGGTGTTCGCCGCGCACGAGGAGGCACCGAAGTCCAAGGGAATCGGCGCCACCTTCCGCGACGCGGCCACCGGTGAAGTGCTCTGGTCGATTCCGGCGACGGTCGACACCGGTCGCGCCGCGGCCGGCGACATCGACCCCCGCCACGAGGGCGACGAGGCGTGGGCCATCGGCGGTGACGCCGCCTGGAACTCGCCCGTCGGCCAGCTGCGGTCGGCATCCGGTGAGCTGCTCTCGACCGACATCCCGGCCGCGAACTTCCTCACCTGGTGGGACGGCGACCTCCTGCGCGAGATCGGCGACCATGACTGGGATCCGGCCACCAACACCGGCGTGCCCACGATCGCGAAGTGGAATTGGGAGACGAACACCTCCGAGGTGATCTACCGGGCCACGGGCACCCTGTCGAACAACAGCACCAAGGGAAACCCGGTGCTGCAGGCCGACCTCTTCGGGGATTGGCGTGAAGAGATCGTCACGCGCCTGGAGGACTCGTCGGCCCTGCGGATCGCCACCACGGTGGATGTGACCGACCACCGGCTGCGCACGCTGCAGTCCGACCCGGTCTACCGCCTGGGCGTTTCGTGGCAGAACACGGCGTACAACCAGCCGCCGCACACCTCCTACTTCCTCGGAGCGGACATGACGACGCCTGCGGCGCCGCGCATCGTCTACACCGGCGAAGACAGCGGGCCCGGCGAACTCGTGAAGCCCTCGTTCGTGCCCGACACGGCCGATCAAAAGGACCTGAAGAAGGACACGCAGATCGACCTGGGGCTCGGCACCGAGAAGTTCCCCCGCGGCGCCTCAGAGGTGACGCTCCAGGGCCTCACGGCCGGCGCGTGGTTCTACGTGTACCTGAACGGGTCGGGCCTCGGCTGGCAGCAGGCCAACGACGACGGCGCCGTCACCGTGACGCTGCCGGCGGACACCAAGCCGGGTGACAACTCGGTCGTGGTGTTCGATTCGCAGGGTCACCTTCTGGGCTGGGACGCCATCAAGGTCGTCGGGACGCCCGCCGCCACGCTGGAGAAGAAGCAGGACGGCTAGCGTTCACCTCGCCGAGGCGGACCGTTGCGGACGAGACAGACAGGCACACCTGTCCACCTCGTCCGCAACTGTCTGCCTCGATCGCGATCATTGCGGGAGCGAGTACGTTCCGGGCCCACGCCGCACGGCGAGACCGTCGGCGATGAGTCCGGCAAGCGCCGTCTCCCGCAGCGACGGCTCCGGCCACAGAGCCGCGATTGCGGCATCCGTCACCGGCTGCTCAGCCGACCGGAGCGCGGCCAGGATGACGCCGCGCACCTGGCGCACGCTGCCCTCGTACTTCTTCTGCACCGGCCGGCGCCGGCCCTCATAGGCCGGGTAACCCTGTGCGCGCCACGCGCACAGCTCCCGGACGGGGCATCCGTCGCAGAACGGCGACCGCGCGGTGCACACGATCGCGCCGAGCTCCATGATGCCGGCGTTGAAGCACGCCGCCTCGGAGGGGTCGTCGGGGAGCAGTGCGTCCATCGCAGCGAGGTCCCGCCGCGCCGGGGGAGCGGGCTCCGCCTGCCCGCCGACGGCGCGCGCGATCACCCGCCGGGTGTTGGTGTCGACGACCGGATGCCGGTGGCCGTACGCGAAGGCGGCGACCGCCCGCGCGGTGTAGTCCCCGATCCCCGTGAGCGCGAGGAGGGCGTCGACGTCGCCGGGCACCACCCCGCCATGCCGGTTGACGATCTCGGTGGCCGCCTTGTGCAGCCACAGCGCCCGGCGCGGGTAGCCGAGGGTCGCCCAGGCGCGCACGGCCGCGCTCGCGGGCTCCGCCGCCAGCGCGGCGGGCGTCGGCCACCGCGACAGCCACTCCTCCAGGCGCGGCACCACCCGGGCCACGGGAGTCTGCTGCAGCATGAACTCGCTGACCAGGATGCCCCACGCACCGAACCCGTCGCGGCGCCACGGGAGGTCGCGGGCATTCGCCCGGAACCACGCATTGACCGCCGGGGCGATGGCAGCGGACGCAGCGGGGACTGTCACGTTCATCCCGTCTAACTTAGGCTCGATCCATGAGGCTCGTTTCCACCCCACGTATCGAGTTCCTCCGCGCGCTCGGCGCCGAGATCCTGCACAACTACGGTCGCGGGCGGTCGCTCATCGCGGTCGAGGGCGCCGTGCGCCCGGTGCGCGAGGCGTTCGCCGACGACCTGGCCGCCGTGTTCGAGGAGAAGGGGCACCCGGTGTACCGCGCGTCGATGCGGTACTTCCAGCGCTCGCGTGACGACCAGGAACAGTTCGGCCCGGAGACCGCCGAGCGCATCTACCGGCGGCGCGACGACTACGACGTACTCCGGCGGGTGCTCCTCGACCCGTTCCGCATGGGCGGGAGCGCCGGGTTCGTCACCCGGCAGTTCGACCCCGACAGCCGCACGTGGGTCCAGCCCACCTGGACCACCGCACCGCCGGACGCCTCCCTCATCGTCGATGGCGAGTTCCTGCACCGCCCGGAGCTTCGCGGCCTCTGGGCGTACAGCATGCTCCTCGAGGGACAGACCGGCGGTGACGCGGTCGTCGCGACCGGGGGAGGCACGCTCGCGGGCGCCTACGTGCTCTACCGTGCCGAGTCGAACCCGCGGGAGCTCGCCGGAGCCCTCATCGACGTGAGCGACCCGGAGCATCCGGCCCGCAGCTTCGCCGACAGCTGCTGACGTCCCCGACCCACCTGCGCGGGCGTTTCTGACGCAGCAATGCGCGGGTCAGTGCGGGGCGGGTGAGGCGGCGAACCGGCGCAGAACCTCGGCGACCGGCAGGGGCGTGCCCACACCCTCGACTTCGTGCACGAGCGCGGTGAGGTGCACGTTGACGGGCACCGGCACGCCGGCTTCGGCCGCTTCCCGCACGACCGCACCGTTCAGGAAGTCGATCTCGGTCGGCTGGCCGCGACGGATGCTCTGCAGCGTCGACCCGAGGTTCGGTACGTCGCCCATCCGCGCCCGCATCATGAGCGGCAGCACCTGCCCGGCCCACAGCGGCAACCGCGAGAAGGCACGCAGCCGCCGGTCTCCGAGGGCCTGCAGTGACCCGAAACGCACGCCGCGGGCCATGCCGACCCGCACGGTCTCCCGCATGCTGGCCGTCATCACCAGGCGCAGGCCCGGGTCGGCGACCACCTCCTGCACGCTGAGGCCCGTGATCGCAGGCAGGGCGTTGAGCATGTTCACGACGAGCTTCGTCCACTGCGCGCCCACGAAGTTGTCGATCACCGCAGCAGGCACGGCGGGTTCGAGCAGGGCCTGCCAGCGCCGGGTCGCCGCGTCAGCCGGCCCGTCACCGCGTCCGAGGTAGGTGAGCGCAGGCGTCGTCACCGTCACCTGGCCGGGCTTGGTGTAGTTCGCCGCGATGATCGTGAGTGCGCCGAAGCAGTCCGAGGCGGGCAGCAGCCGCCGGGCGGTGGCGACGCCGCCGAGGCCGTTCTGCACCACGATCACGGGCGCGCCGTCGATGACCGTCGCGTTCGCGGCGATCGCGGCCTCGGCATCCTGGGCCTTGGTGCACACCAGCACCAGCTCGGGCCGCTCTGTCAGGCGCTCGACGGCAATCGGGTGGGCGTGCGCCTCGCCGAACCCGCCGGTCAGGCGGATGCCGTCGGCCTGGATCGCGGCGAGTCCCGCCCCGCGGGCGGTCACCGTCACGTCGTGCCCCACCGCTGCCAGCCGGGCCGCGAACGTGCCGCCCAGGGCTCCGGCACCGATGATCGCGACTCGCACGCGTCACATCCTATGGCCGGTTCTCCCCAGCGTGCGCTGGTACCCTCTCAGAGTGACCAGCGGCCTTCTTCTCATCGACAAGGCGCAGGACTGGACCAGCCACGACGCCGTGGCCCGCACCCGCCGGCTGGCGGGAACGCGCAAGGTCGGCCACGCCGGCACCCTCGACCCGATGGCCACGGGCCTGCTCATTCTGGGGGTCAACAGCTCCACCCGGCTGCTCACCTACATCGTCGGCCTCGGCAAGGAGTACGAGGCCACCATCCGCCTCGGCGCCGCCACGACGACGGATGACGCCCAGGGCGACGAGACCGCGCGCGCCGACCCGGCATCCGTTGCCGCGATCACGCCCGCACGGGTGGCGGAGGCGATGACCGCCCTCACCGGTGACATCGAGCAACGGCCGAGCGCCGTGAGCGCCATCAAGGTCGACGGCAAGCGCGCCTACGCCCGTGTGCGTGCGGGCGAAGACGTGGTGCTGGCGAGCCGGCCCGTGAGCGTCAGCAGCTTCGACCTGCTCGGCGAGGCGCGCACCGATGGCTTCCTCGACCTTGATGTGCGCGTCGCATGCTCCTCGGGCACCTATATCCGGGCGCTTGCCCGCGATCTCGGCGCCGCCCTCGGGGTCGGCGGGCACCTCACCCGGCTCCGGCGCACCCGCGTCGGCCCGTTCGACGTGGCCGACGCTGCCGGCCTCGACGACCTCGACGTCGCCGCTCGCCTGATCAGCCCCGCGGATGCCGCAGGTCGCCTGTTCCCGCGGCTCGACCTCACCGACGAGCAGGCGACCGACCTCGGGCACGGCAAGCGCATCGATGTGAGCAGCGACCAGCAGCTGCCGCCCCTTCCCGCGGGCCCGGTGGCCGCCATCGCGCCCGGGCACCGGCTCGTCGGCCTGGTGGAATACCGCGGGGGCCAGGCCCGCACCCTCGTGAACTTCCCCACGGACGCCGACGCATGATCGAGTGGTTCGCGTGGCTGCAGGTGGGCATCGCCGTGGCGGGCGGCGTGCTCTGCGTGGCACTCGGTCTGGCCGGGCGTAAGCCGTCCGACCTCACCATGGGCGCCACCGCCCTCGTCGAGCTGCTGTTGATCGTGCAGCTGTTCGTCGCCATCGTCGCGCCGCTCACCGGCAACCGGGCCAGCGGCAGCGAGGTGGAGTTCTACGTCTACCTGATCAGCGCCCTGCTGCTGCCCGCCGCGGCCGGCTTCTGGGGCCTCGTGGAACGCACGCGCTGGAGCACCGTGATCCTGGGCGTCGTCTGCCTCTCCGTCGCCGTCATGGTGTACCGGATGCTGCAGATCTGGGTCTTCCAGGGACGGTGACGCAGCGAGGCGACCAGGGAACAATCACGCTCCCCGAAGCTGCGATAATTGCAGGGCAATGAGTGAACTGAACGCAGCCGAACCGTCGCGACGGGTGACCGGTGTCGGTCGTCTCCTCATCGTGGTCTACGGCATCCTCGCGCTCGCCGCGTCCGGCCGCAGCGCCACGCAGCTCATCGAGCGGTTCCATGAGGCACCCGTCGCCTACCTGCTCTCCGCCCTCTCCGCGATCGTCTATATCGTTGCCACCGTCGCGCTCGTGTTCCGCAGCCGCGGCTGGTACCGCGTGGCGTGGGCGACCATCGGTTTCGAACTCGCGGGCGTGCTCATCGTCGGCACTCTGAGCGTGGCCTGGCCGTCGTTGCTCGGCCAGGGCGCGGTCGATCCCTTCGGCCGCCAGTCGACGGTCTGGTCGGCATACGGCATGGGCTACCTCTTCATTCCGCTGGTGTTGCCGGTGCTCGGCATGTGGTGGCTGGCGACGCACCGCCCGGTGACGGCGCCGGCGGTCGAGCCGCAGCCCGCGGACGCCGCATGAAGACCTTCCACGGGCTCGAGCAGGTCCCGGCCGATTGGCCCGCCTCCGCGGTGACGGTCGGAAAGTTCGACGGGGTGCACGCGGGCCATCGTGCGGTCATCTCTGAGCTGGAGAGCCTGGCCGCGAGGCACCAGGCGTCGACCGTCGTCGTGACGTTCGACCGGCATCCGCTGGCCTACATCGCACCGCAGAAGTGCCCGCCGGCCCTGGTCAGCCTGGAGCAGAAAATCGACCTGCTGGCCGGCACCGGCGTCGATGCCACGCTCGTGCTCAGCTTCGACGAGGCCTTGGCGTCGTTGCCGCCGGAGGAGTTCGTCCGGCACATCCTCGTCGACACGTTGCACGCCCGGAGCGTGCTGGTCGGCCAGGACTTCCGCTTCGGCCACCGCGGGGCTGGCGACGTCGCGGTGCTGCGTGACCTCGGCGAGCGGTTCGGTTTCGAGGTGCGGCTGATCGACGACGTCGCGCCCGACAACGTGCGGCGGGTGTCGTCCACCTGGATTCGGGAGCTCCTCGCCGACGGCGACGTGCGCGCGGCGGCCCGCCTGCTCGGTCATGAGCCGGAGGTTCGGGGAATGGTCGTGCACGGCGCCGCGCGTGGCCGTGAACTCGGGTATCCCACCGCCAACCTCTCGCCCCAGTCGCAGGGGCTCATCCCCGCCGACGGCGTCTATGCGGGCTGGTTGACGGATGCCGGGGTGCGCTACCCGGCGGCGATCTCCGTCGGCAACAACCCCACCTTCACGGGCGTGCCGCAGAAGCAGGTCGAGGCGTACGTGCTCGACGAGGACATCGACCTCTACGACCACGTCGTCGACGTGGCCTTCGTCGACCGCATCCGCGGCATGACGGCGTTCACCGGCATCGAACCGCTCATCGCCCAGATCGCCGACGACGTGGAACAGGTCAGGCGGATCCTGCGGTAGCGGATGTCCCATCCCGCCCCGCCGGCCCGCGCCGACCGAAGAGGAACAGGATGTGCTCCTCGGCCGTGCCGCGGAGGGGAGCGCCGCGGCCGACGCTCCAGCCGGCATCCGTTGCGACAAGGCTGCGCCTGCGCAGCACCGCCCGCACGCCGAGCGGGGCGAGGAGCGCCTGCCGGAGTGCGACAGCGCCCGACGCCGTGTCGGACACGTTCAGAGCGAGCCCGAGCGGATGCGTGATGTCGAAGCCGTGCACGACGACTTCGGTGAGTTCGCTCACACCGGTGCGGCCTCGCCCCGCCGCCTTGTCGGCCGCGATCGCACGCAGCCGCGCCAGGAGCTCGGCCGGTTCGGCCTCGGCTGCAACCTTGCTCGCGGCATCGATCGCGCGATTGACGCGGAGCCCGTTGTGCACCCACGCCCTCGTCGCGCTGGCGACGAGTTCGCGGCTGGGCGTGCCGACCCGCCACACGATGTGGCCGACGGCGTCTCGCACCCGCCAGCCCTCGCATTCGCTGGGTTCGTCCCACGCGTCCGACGCCGCGTTCTCGAGCAGGTCGGCGAGGGAGAGGAGAATCGAGGCCATCTGCTCGTTCCAGCGCGGGCTGACGCCCGTCTCGTCCCGTTTCGGGGTGAGCCCGAGCGGAAGGTAACGGGTGAAATCCGGCATGGCCTCAGCCTAAGCCGTCGTCCCACACGCAATCAGGAGAATCAGCGTGAGTGGCCCCGCATGCCGCGTGCCCTCCCCGAATATCCTGAACGCCGGCAGCACGTAGAATCAAGCAGTGACCAACCGCCCCCGACGTCCCCTCTGGGCGGGCCGCATCCTCGCGCTGTCGGGCATCCTGTTGGTCGCCTGGAACCTGCGCACGGCGGTGGCGGCGCTCTCACCGATCATCACGCAGGTGAGCGCCGACATTCCGCTCGGCGTACTGGCGGTCAGTGTGCTCGGCATGCTGCCGCCCGTCTGTTTCGCCGTCTTCGGCATCGTGACGCCGATGTTCAGTCGCTGGTGGGGGCTGGAGTGGTCGCTCGTCGTCGCGCTCGTCGCGATTCTGGCTGGGCACCTTCTGCGCGGCGCCTCCGGATCACTGGCGATGCTCATGATCGCGAGCGTGATCGGGTTCGCCGGCCTCGGCATGGGCAACGTGCTGCTGCCGCCGCTGGTGAAGAAGTACTTCCCCGACCGCATCGGCCTGGTGACCTCCCTCTACGCGACCGTGCTGGCGGTCAGCACCCTCGTACCGCCGCTGGTGGCGGTTCCCGTCGCCGACACCGCCGGCTGGCGGGTGTCGCTCGGCATGTGGGCGCTTCTCGCAGGCGTCGCCATCGTTCCATGGCTGGCGATGATCGTGCGCGAGCGACGCCGGGCGGCGTCGCCGCATCCGCATCCACCCACAGCGGATGTGCCTGTCGAGGAAGCCGACCCGGCTCTCCTTCGCGGCATCTGGAGTTCTCCCATCGCCTGGGCGATCGCGGTGGTTTTCGGCACCTCGTCGCTCAATGCCTACTCAATGTTTGCGTGGCTACCGGAGCTGCTCCAGGAGAGCGCCGGGCTCTCACCCGCGCACGCGGGGGTCATGCTCTCCCTGTTCGCGGGCATGGGAATTCCGACAGGTCTGGTCATTCCGGTTCTCACCGCACGTATGAAGAATGTGGGCCTGCTCGTCTACCTCGGTGCCCTGTTGTTCATTGTGGGCGACCTCGGCCTGATGCTCCTCCCCGGAACCGCGACGTTTGTCTGGGTTGCCTTCGCGGGCCTTGGTCCGCTGCTGTTCCCGCTCGCTCTTGTGCTCATCAACCTGCGCACGCGAACGCACGAGGCGGCGATCGCGCTCAGCGGATTCGTGCAGAGCGTTGGCTACACACTCGGTGCGCTCGGGCCGCTCTTCGTCGGGATCCTGCGCGAGGTGACCGGCGGCTGGTTCTGGCCCATCGTCTTCCTCCTCGCCACCGCCGTTGCGGCGACTGTCGCCGCCACGGTCGTCGCCAGGCCGCACATGCTCGAAGACGATCTCGCCGCCAGGGAGCGATAAAGCGGCAGCCAGCCTCTGGCAATGCACGAATGCCGTCGACAAGCTCCCGGGCGGCGGTACGGTGGTTCAAAGACCGGATGAGGAGCAATGATGCTTTCAGGTGTGATCATGGCCGCAGGCGGGGGAGTGACACTGATCGTCGCGGCGATTGTGCTGGGCGTCACCTTGAAGTAGAGCGACGCCGCTCTCACACGCCACACCCTCGACCGCGGTCGAACCCCCTGAGTTAGTTGCCGTGCGTCTGTTCGAGCTGGTCGGTGAGGCGGGTGGGTGATTTGGTGGCGGGTCGCCATCGGCTGGTTTTGTCGATCCAGGGTGGGGCTTTGATCTGTGGTGACCCGTCGATCATGCGGATTTCCCACCCGGATGTTCCGATGGTGCGGTGGTGGAACCAGCAGAGGCAGACCCCGTTGCTCGTGTGGGTGGGTCCGCCGTCCCGGTCGGGCCAGACGTGGTGGATTTCGGTCCACGCGGCGGGGATGTCACAGCCGGGAATGATGCAGCCGCCGTCGCGGAGCATGATCGCGCGGCGTTGGGCCCGGTTGAAGGTGCGTTCCTTGGTGCCGAGTTCGACGATCTTGCCGTTTTTCTTGAGGACGACTTTTTGGAGGCCGCCGGCGCAGATCATCTGCCGCACCGCGTCCATCGAGATGGGTGTCTCCACTCCGTCGATGTGACCCACACCCCGGTTCGCTGCCAGGTCTTCCTGGCGGACGCTGACCAGCACGGTGGGGGCGTCTCCGGCGATGGTGGGGGTGTCGGCGGCTTTCGCGGCGGTGGCGACGATGACGGCGAAGATGTCGTGCCGCTTCTGGTCGGGCGTGCGCGTGTCGCCCGGGTCGCGGGTCTCACCGCGTGCGGCGAGTTCTTCGTCGATGAACGCCACCGGCGCAGTGCGCGGGCTCATATACGCGTCGATGACGCGTTTCGCGGCAGCGGCGGTCTCAGGCATCAGCATTCCCGTCACCGGGATGAGCCCGCCCTGTTCCCGCCCGAACCGGAAGCCCCGGTTCTGCATGGCCTGTACTTCGCGGGGCTCCGCCCCGTCGGGGTTGAGGTGCGCCAGCCAGAGGCCCGCCTGGACGCGGGAGAGGTCCGCGGACACCGGCACCCCGCTGTCTTC
>NZ_RDSR01000009.1 GCF_003716325.1 Cryobacterium tepidiphilum
CGCCGCTAACTCCGGAAGAATGCCGTCCGTCGCCGTGCTTCCGGCGGAATGACGCGGGTCGCCGGTCGGGCCGGCCGGGTTTTTCCGGAGTTAGCCGCGGGGGGCTGGCGAGTGGTGCAGTTTGGGGCTGAGGCGCGGGCAGCGGATGCCGGCGCTTCGGTCGCGCCGCGGCATCCGTTGCTCGACGGTTCACGTGGCCGGTTGTGCCGCTAACTCCGGAAGAATCGGGACCGGCGTTCCTGCTGCCGCGGAATGACGCGGGTCGCCGGTCCGGCCGGCCGGGTTTTTCCGGAGTTAGCCGCGGGGGGCTGGCGAGTGGTGCAGTTTGGGGGCGAGGCGCGGGCAGCGGATGTCGGCGCTTCGGTCGCGCCGCGGCATCCGTTGCCGTCGCCCCCAGCCCGCCACCGCGCCAGTGCGGGCTTTCTGCCGCCTATGGCACGGCGAGGTGGCAGTTAGGCCGCACCGGCGCGACCGGGGGAAGACGGGCGGGCACGCACGCTCGCGTGTGCGGGCTTTCTGCCGCCTGGCGGCCGGCGAGGCGGCAGTTGGGCCGCACTCGCGGTGATGAAAGGCGCGAGAAGGGCCGGGCCGACGTGGGCGGGCAAACGGATGCGCCCGCCGACCGGGAAGGTCGACGGGCGCAGCAGGAGGTGCGGCAGGTCAGGCGACCGTGCGGATCAGCTTTCGGTTGGCGAACTCGCCCATGCCGAAGCGACCGAGCTCGCGGCCGAAGCCGGAGCGCTTGACGCCGCCGAACGGCAGCTCCGCGCCCTCGGCGCCGACGCCGTTGATGAACACCATGCCGGCCTCGAGGCCGTTCGCGATGCGCTGCGCCTGTTCCGGGTCGGTCGTGAACACGTAGGAGCCGAGTCCGAACGGAGTGTCGTTCGCGAGCTCGACGGCTTCCTGCTCGGAGGCCACCTTGTAGACGCTCGCGACCGGGCCGAAGAACTCCTCGCGGTAGGCGTCATTCGACGGCGCGATGTCGGTGAGCACCGTGGCGGGGAAGTGCGCCCCGTCGCGCTCGCCCGAGAGCGCCACGGTGGCGCCGCCCGCGACGGCCCGGTCCACCTGGTCCTGGAGCCGGTCGGCGGCCGCCTGCGACGACAACGGCCCGAGCACCGTGTCGGGCGAGGTCGGGTCGGCCGGCGCAACGGCACCGAGCGCCGCCGTGAACTTGCCGAGGAACGCGTCGTAGAGCTCGTCGAGCACCAGGAACCGCTTGGCGGCGTTGCAGGACTGCCCCGAGTTGTCGAGGCGTCCTGCCACGGCGGCCTCGACGGTCGCGTCGAGGTCGTCGGTCGACATCAGGATGAATGGGTCGGACCCACCGAGTTCCAGCACCACCTTCTTGAGGTTGCGGCCCGCGATCTCGGCCACCGCCGCACCGGCGCGCTCCGACCCGGTGAGCGAGACGCCCAGCACCCGCGGGTCGGCAATGACGTCGGCCACCTGCTCGTTCGAGGCGTAGATGTTCACGTAGGCCCCGGTGGGGAAGCCGGCGTCGTGGAAGATCTTCTCGATCGCGGCCGCCGACTCCGGGCACTGCGGCGCGTGCTTGAGCAGCAGCGTGTTGCCGAGCACGAGGTTCGGCGCAGCGAACCGGGCCACCTGGTAGTACGGGAAGTTCCACGGCATGATGCCGAGGAGCACGCCCATCGGCCCGGTGCGCACGATCGCCGAGCCCTCGCCGTCGAGCAGGGAGATCGGCTCGTCCTTCATGAAGTCCGGCCCGTGGTCGGCGTAGTAGTCGTAGATCGCGGCGCTGAAGTCCACCTCGCCGAGCGCCTGCTCGAGGGGCTTGCCCATCTCGCGCACGATGATCTCCGCGAGCTCATCGCGCCGCTCGCGGTACAGGTCGGCGACGCGCCGCACCAGCGCGGCCCGGTCCGTCGCCGTCGACGTGCCCGACCACGCGCGATACTGCGTCGCCGCAGACGCGATCGCCTTCTCCAGCTCGTCGGCGGTGATGAGCGGGTACTCCGCCCCCCGCTCGCCGGTCGCCGGGTTGGTCACCGCATACTCGATCATTCCTTGCGTCCTTGCTCGTTGGTTTTCATTGTCCGAATGCCTACGCGAACGGGTCCGGGGTCAGAGTGTACTTGGTGTACAAGTACTCCTGAATGCCCTCGAAACCGCCCTCGCGGCCGAGCCCGGACTGCTTCACGCCGCCGAACGGCGCCGCCGCGTTGGAGATGACGCCCATGTTGAGGCCCATCATTCCCGTCTGCAGGCGTTCGATCATCCGCTGGCCGCGCGCCAGGTCTTTCGTATAGACGTACCCGACCAGTCCGTACTCGGTGTCGTTGGCGAGCTGCACGGCCTCGTCTTCGGTGTCGAAGCGGGTGATCGCCAGCACCGGGCCGAAGATCTCCTCACGAAGGATGTCGCTGCCGGGCCTCACATTGTCGACGACGGTGGGCTCGTAGAACGTTCCGTCGCCCGTGATGGGCGATCCGCCGGTGAGCACGGTCGCGCCGCGGTCCGCGGCATCCCGTACGAGCGCCTCGGCCTTGGCCACGGCGCGATCGTCGATCAGCGGGCCGATGGTGACACCTTCGTCGGTGCCGCGGCCGACCGTGAAGCCGTTCACGGCATCCGTCACCCGGCGGGCGAACTCGTCGGCGACCGAGCGGTGCACGATGAAGCGGTTCGCCGCGGTGCAGGCCTGGCCGATGTTGCGGAACTTCGCCGCCATCGCCCCGGCCACGGCCTTGTCGAGGTCGGCGTCGTCGAAGATCACGAACGGCGCGTTGCCGCCGAGCTCCATCGAGGTGCGCAGCACGCCCTGCGCGGACTGCTGGATCAGCTTCTGCCCGACCGGGGTCGAGCCGGTGAACGACAGCTTGCGCAGGCGCGGGTCGGCGATGATGGGGGCGGATACCTCGCCCGACGTCGACGTCGTGATCACGTTGACGACGCCGGCCGGCAGGCCCGCCTCTTCCAGAAGCGCCACGAAGTGCAAGGTGGTGAGCGGGGTGAGCTCGGCCGGCTTGATGACGACCGTGCAGCCCGCGGCCAGGGCGGGCGCGATCTTGCGCGTCGCCATGGCCAGCGGGAAGTTCCACGGCGTGATCAGGAAGCACGGGCCGACCGGGTGCTGTGACACGATCATGCGCCCGGTGCCCTCGGGGTTGGTGCCGTAGCGGCCGCTGATGCGCACGGCCTCCTCGCTGAACCAGCGCAGGAACTCGCCGCCGTAGGTCACCTCGCCCTGCGACTCGGCGAGGGGCTTGCCCATCTCCAGTGTCATGAGCAGCGCGAACTCGTCCTTGCGCTCGCGCAGCAGGTCGAACGCGCGGCGCAAAATGTCGCTGCGCGTGCGCGGCGGGGTCGCCGCCCACGCGTCGGCGGCTTCCACCGCGGCGTCCAGCGCGCGTGCGCCATCGGCAACGGATGCGTCCGCGATCGACTTGATCGCCCGGCCGGTTGCCGGGTCGATGACGTCGATCGTGCGGCCGGAGGTCCCCTCGACCCACTGGCCGCCGATGAACAGCTTGTCGGGAACCTTCTGCAGCAGCTCGGTCTCACGTGCGTCGGTCATGCAAACTCCTTCGTTGACTGTAGTGTCCAGTTCATCACGGG
The DNA here is from genome assembly GCF_003716325.1 of Cryobacterium tepidiphilum. Classification (GTDB taxonomy): domain Bacteria; phylum Actinomycetota; class Actinomycetes; order Actinomycetales; family Microbacteriaceae; genus Cryobacterium; species Cryobacterium tepidiphilum. Next base: position 3,586 of record NZ_RDSR01000009.1, read on the forward strand.
TAGAGGCCCCGCAGGCGGTGTGCTTCTGCGACGCGTTCCACGGCGAGCACGGTGGCGGCGGTGCGCAGCGACAGGGTGCGCTGGGTGGCGTAGTCGACCACCTGCTGCCAGGCGCTCAGCATCCGTTCCTCTAGCTTGGCCTCGACTTCGGCCGCGTTCCACCAGTACGCCTGGTTTGCCTGCACCCATTCGAAGTACGAGACGATGACGCCGCCGGCGTTGGCGAGGATGTCGGGGACGACGAGCTGGCCGCGGTCGGCGAAGATGCGGGCGGCGGCGGGGGAGGTGGGACCGTTCGCGCCCTCGACGATGACCGGGGCGGTGACGCGGGTCGCGTTGCCCTCGTGGAGCACGCCCTCGACGGCCGCGGGCACGAGCAGGTCGACGTCGAGTTCGAGCAGCAGGTCCCGGTCCAGCGGTTCGGCGCCGGGGAAGCCCATGACGGTGCCGGTCTCGTCGACGAACGCGCAGAGCCGCTCGATGTCGAGGCCGCCCGCGTTGTGGATGGCGCCGTACTGGTCGCTGATGCCGAGCACGCGCAGGCCCGCCTGGTGCAGGAACCGGGCGGTGTCCCGCCCGACCTTGCCGAAGCCCTGCACGGCCGCGCTGGCCCGGGAGGCACTGATGCCGCGGTGCTTCAGGGCCGCGAGGGCGATGTGCGTGACGCCGCGCGAGGTGGCGCTGGCCCGGCCCTGCGAACCGCCGAGGCTGATGGGCTTACCGGTGACGATGCCGGGAACCGTGTAGCCGGTGTTGACGGAGTAGGTGTCCATCATCCACGCCATGGTCTGTTCGTCGGTGCCGACGTCGGGCGCGGGGATGTCGCGTTCCGGACCGATGATCGGCAGGATCTCGCTCGTGTAGCGGCGGGTGACCCGCTCCAGTTCGGCCTTCGAGTGCAGGCGCGGGTCGATGGCGACCCCGCCCTTCGCGCCGCCGTACGGCACGTCGAGCAGGGCGCACTTCCAGGTCATCCACATCGCCAGTGCGCGCACCTCGTCGAGGTTGACGCCGGGGCTGTAGCGGAGCCCGCCCTTCGCCGGGCCGCGGGAGAAGTTGTGCTGCACCCGGTAGCCGGTGAAGAGCATGGTGCTGCCGTCGTCCGCGCGGAGCGGCACCGCCACGGTGAGCTCGCGGCGCGGCGTGGCCAGCATCGCGTGCAGGCCATCGCTGTAGCCGAGGAGTCCGGTGGCGACGGCGAGCTGTGCGCGGGCGTCGTCGAGCGGGGTCGCCTCCGGAACGAAGGCGCCGCCGCCGGACCGTGCGGAATGGGTGTCGGCGCTGCGGCGCTCGCCGGTGATCACGCCGCTCATGAGGCTGCCAGCTGGGACGCGACGACCTGCAGGCCCTCGACCAGGAGGTCGTCGGAGATGCTGAGCGGTGGTAGGAACCGGATCACGTTGCCGTAGGTGCCGCAGGTGAGCACGATCACCCCTTCCGCGTGGGCGCCGGCGGCGACCCGGGCGGTGAGTGCGGCATCCGGCTCGCCCGTCTTCGGGTCGACGAGCTCGATGGCCATCATGGCGCCGCGACCGCGGACGTCGCCGATGCGCGGGTCGACGGCCCGCATCGCGTTCAAGCGGCCGGTGAGGACCGTGCCGATCTCCCGGGCCCGGGCGACCAGGTCCTCCTCCTCGTAGGTGCGGATGGTGGCCAGGGCCGCCGCGCAGGCGAGCGGGTTGCCGCCGTAGGTTCCGCCGAGGCCGCCGACCTGCGGGGCATCCATGATCTCGGCTCGCCCGGTGACCCCGGAGAGCGGAAGGCCGCCGGCCATGCCCTTGGCCGTGACGACGAGGTCGGGCACGATGCCGAACAGCTCGCTGGCGAACATGGCACCGGTGCGGGCGAAGCCGGTCTGCACCTCGTCGGCGATGAACACGACCGTGTTCTCCCGTGCCCAGCGGGCGATCTCGGGAAGGAAGCCCTCGGCGGGGACAATGAAGCCGCCCTCACCCTGGATGGGCTCGATGATGATGGCCGCGAGGTTCGCGGCGCCGATCTGCTTCTCCATCTGGCTGATGGCGCGCCGGGCGGCGTCAAAGCCGCTCAGGCCGCCGTCGCGGTAGGGGTAGGAGAGCGGCGCGCGGTAGATCTCCGGGGCGAACGGGCCGAACCCGTTCTTGTAGGGCTGGTTCTTCGCCGTCAGTCCCATCGTGAGGTTGGTGCGGCCGTGGTAGGCGTGGTCGAAGGCGACCACGGCCTGCTTGCCGGTGTAGTGCCGGGCGATCTTCACGGCGTTCTCCACCGCCTCGGCACCGGAATTGAACAGGGCTGAGCGCTTGGCGTGGTCGCCCGGGGTGAGGCGGTTGAGCGCCTCGGCCACTTCCACGTAGGAATCGTACGGCGTGACGGTGAAGCAGGTGTGTGTGAACCGGGCCACCTGCTCCTGCACGGCGGCCACGACGCGCGGGGCGGCATTGCCGACGCCGGTCACGGCGATGCCGGAGCCGAGGTCGATCAGCGAGTTCCCGTCGGCGTCGACGACGACACCGCCGCCGGCCGCGACCGCGAAAACGGGCATCGTGCCGCCGACGCTTCCCGCGACGGCATCCGCCCGGCGTGCGAGCCACTCGCGGGAGGCGGGCCCGGGGAGGGGCGTGACGAGTCGACGTTCCTGGGGCAGCGCCGGTCCGCCGGTAACGGCCACGCTCGGCTGGTCCACGAGGGTCATGAGTATCTCCTTCGATGTTTCATGTCGCGCAAACGCTGCTCACGACCCCGCCAGATTACGGTCCCGCGCCTCCGACGCCCATCGACGCGATGTACACCATTGGGCGCATGCGTCGCCGACGTGTATAACAGATCCGTGGCTCCCGTTCTTCGCAACCTGCTCGACAACGACGTGCTGGAGCTGACCCTCCTCACCCCCGAGCCGGAGCTGCCCCCGGGAGTGCTCGACGTCGGCGTCGCGTGGGTGCACAGCTCCGACCTGCTCGATCCCACCCCCTTCCTCGACCAGGGGCACGTCCTCCTCATCACCGGGACCCAGTTCGACGCCGCCACAACGGATGCGGAGTACGCCGGCTACGTGGGCCGGCTGGCCGCCCGTCGCGTGGCCGGCCTCGGGTTCGGCACCGAAGTCATCCGCAACGGAACGCCCGTTGGCCTCCGCCTGGCATGCCTCGAGGCGGGACTCCCGCTGTTCGAAGTGCCCTACCGCACGCCGTTCATCGCCATCGCCCGGTTCGCCGCCGACCTGGTCGCCGAGGAGACCTACGCTCGCCGCACCTGGGCGCTCAAGGCCCAGCGGGCCATCTCGCTGGCTGCGCTCCGGCCGAACGGCCTGGCGGCGACGCTCGCGGAGCTCTCCCACCAGCTCGGCCACTGGGTCGCGCTCTACGACGCGACGGGCGCCCTCGACCGCGTGTTCCCGTCCACGACGCCCCGGCACCTGGTGGCCGGAGCGGTGCACAGCGAAGCCGTCGCCCTGCTGCGCAAGGGGCGCCGGGCGGGCTCGGCCATCGTCGTCGACGGTGAGACCCTGACGCTGCAGACGCTCGGTCGCGGCGAAAGCCTGCGCGGTGTGCTCGCCGTGGGCGGCGCATCCGGTCTCGACGACGCCGGTCATCAGGTGGTGACGAGCGTCATCGCCTTGGCCGGGCTGGCGCTCGAGCAGAACCACGAGCTCGACTACGCGCGTTCGCTGCTGCGTGCGGGTCTGTGGCACGCCCTGTTGTCGGGCGACGTGGAGCTGGCGCGCACGGTGGTGCGGCAGATGTGGGGCGACCTTCCCCGCGAGCCGGTGCGGGTCGGCATCATCGCCGGCGACCAGCGGACGATCGACACTCTCAGCGAGTCACTGGACCTGCGCGTCGCCGACCAGCCGGGAACCCTTTTCTACGCGCCGGACGGCGCGACCGTGATTGTCTGCGTCGGTCGTGACGCGGCCGATCTGCCCGAGGCGCTCGCCGATTCTTTCGACGTGACCATGGGCGTCTCCGACGAGGCACCGTACTCGCAGCTGCACCGGGCCCGGGAGCAGGCGGCGCACGCACTCGCGCGCGCGCACGACAGCGGCGAGCGCGTCGTCGCGTTCTCCTCCATCGCCCGGCAGGGAATGCTCGCCTTCCTGGCGCACGCGGATGCGCAGGAGATCGGTCGGGCCACCCTCGCGCCGCTCATCCGCCACGACGAAGTCGAGGGCACGGCGCTCGTGGAATCGCTGCGGGTATGGCTCGAGGAGAACGGCCACATCGAGCGCGCGGCCGCGCGGCTCGGCGTTCACCGGCACACCATGCGGGCGCGCATCGGCGACTGCGAGCGGGTGCTGGGGTACGACCTCGGCAGCTTCCACGCGCGGGCCGACCTGTGGGCCGCCCTGCTTGCGCTCGGCGCGCCCTCACGCGAGTCGTGACTCCTCACGCGAGTCGTGAGTTGTGGTCGTTATGACGCGGGGAATAACGACCACAACTACGGTTTCGCGTGGGAAGGGCCGCGGGAGGCGACGAGCTCGGTGAGCACGGCCACCAGAGCGTCCATCGAGGCGGAGTCGGGGGTCTCGTCGCTCAGGCCCGTGGCGGAATTGAAGTACAGCCCGTCGCCGACGAGCATGACCACTCGCGCCACCACCGGGTCGTCGACCGTGTCGGCGATGACGGCCAGCCACGACGCCTGCACACTCCGCAGCGCCTTCTGCACCTCCGGATGCGCGCCCTGCGCCAGGCAGGAGCACGCCACGATGGTGCGCTCGAGCTCGTTGGGGGAGCCGGCGGAGGCGACGGAGGTGCGGATGAAGTAGTCGACCACGCCGTTGGAGGCCGCACGCATCCGCTCGATGTCGACCTCGACCAGCACGTGCAGCCGCTCGATCAAGCCGGCGATGAGCGCGTCCTTCGAAGCGAAGTGGTAGAGCAGGCCGCCCTTGGAGACTCCGGCGCGGGCGGCGACGGCATCGAGGGTCGAGGCGCGCTCGCCGTCGCTGATGAGCAGGGCTTCGAACGCGCCGAGCACGCGGTCGCGAGCGGATGCGAGGTCGGGCCGGTGGTCCTTCTGTTCGGCTTTCCGTGGTGCCATACTGCTACTATACCGTCCAGCCGGTACAGTAAGGAGCGGGTCTTGACGATGCGAGCAGCAGCCAGCGCGGACACGGCCGAGCCGGTGCGCGCCGGACGGCGGCAGTGGGCGGCCCTGGCGGTGCTCATGCTTCCCGTGGTGCTCGTCTCGGTCGACAACACGGTGCTGAACTTCGCCCTCCCGGCCATCTCGAAGGCGCTGGAACCGAGCGGGGTCGCGCTGCTGTGGATCATCGACGTCTACCCCCTCGTGCTCGCCGCGCTCCTGGTCACCATGGGCGCGCTCGCCGACCGCATCGGCCGGCGCCGCCTGCTCCTGATCGGCTCCGTGGGCTTCGTCGGCCTCTCGGTGCTCGCCGCCTTCGCGCCGACCGCCGGCATGCTGATCCTCACCCGTGCCGCCCTGGGATTTTTCGGCGCGATGCTCATGCCCTCGACACTGTCGCTGCTGCGCTCCATCTTCGTGAACCGCGACCAGCGGCGGATGGCGATCGCCATCTGGGCGGCCGGGTTCGCGGCGGGATCGGCGCTCGGCCCCATCGTCGGCGGCCTGCTCCTGGCCCACTTCTGGTGGGGTTCCGTCTTCCTGATCGCGGTGCCGGTTCTCGTGCCGCTGCTGGTTCTCGTGCCGATCCTCATTCCGGAGTCGCGGGACCCCCGGCCGGGCCCGGTCGACCTCCCCAGCATCGTGCTCTCGCTCCTGGCCCTGGGCTCGCTCGTATACGGCATCAAGTCGCTCGCCGGCGCCGCCACCCCGCTCGTCGGAGCCGTCGCCGTCGTCATCGGCGTGATCGCGGGCGCCCTGTTCGTGCGGCGGCAGCTGCGCCGGTCCATCCCGATGCTCGACGTCCGGCTCTTCGGCCGGCCGGCGTTCACGGGCGCGGTGCTCGTGAACCTGCTCAGCGTGATCGCCCTGGTCGGCGGCCTGTTCTTCGTCTCCCAGCACCTCCAACTGGTGCTGGGGCAGGCACCGGTGGCGGCGGCGCTGGCCCTGCTGCCGGGACTCGTCGCCATGATCATTGCGGGCCTCGTCGTGGTGCCGATCGCGCGCCGCGTTCGACCGGGCATCGTCGTGCCCGTCGGACTGATGCTGTCGGCTGCCGGCTACGCCATGATCGCGGTTCTCGGGCAGCGTTTGTCGGTCGAAGCGTTCATCGTCGCGTTCGTGGCGCTCGGTGTCGGCATCGGCGCGGCCGAGACGGTGTCGAACGAACTGATCATCGCCACGGCGCCCCCCGACAAGGCCGGGGCGGCGTCCGCCGTCTCGGAGACGGCGTACGAGCTCGGGGCGGTGCTCGGCACCGCCATTCTCGGCACGATCATCACGGCGAGCTACCGGGCTGCGGTGGTGCTGCCGGCCGGGCTCACCACGCGGCAGGAGGCCGCAGCGGGGGAGACGATCGGCGGAGCCGCCGCCGTCGCGGAATCCCTCCCGGGGGCGAAGGCCGAGGCGCTGATGGCGTCGGCCAGGTACGCCTTCGACAGCGGGGTTGCCCTCACCGCGGGCATCGGCGCGGGCCTCGTGCTCCTGGCCGCCGTGGTGGCGGCGGTCATGCTGCGCCATGAGCGGTCGCACGGGTGACGGGCGGAACGCATCCGCTGGAGGGCTGGCGCTCACCGGAAGAGGTGATGCTCCGGTTCGGAACCAGTGGCGACGTGGTGTGGGCGGATGCCGGCGACGAGCCGGGCGACGGGCCCAGCATCATCGGGTGGGGCGACGCCCTCACCGCCGACGCCCTCGCGCCGGGAGCGGTCGCCGCGGCGCTGCACCTCGTCGAAACCGACCTGGCGGCGGGAACCTCACGCCCCTCCCCGCTCGGCTGGTACGGCTGGATCGGGTACGCGTGCGCAGCCCACACCCTCGGCGTAGACCCGCGCACCCTCACGCGGCCGGGCGGAACCGACCTCGCGATGCTGAAGGTGCAACGCGCGATCGTCTTCGACCACCGTGCACAACGGGCCCGTCTCGTGTGCGACAGCGATGACGCGACGGATGCCGCCTGGCGCCGCGAGGTCACCACCTGGTGGAGCTCCGCGGAGCGTGCACCGCTGCTCCCGCCGCCGCCAGTGGGGCGGGCGGCCGCGCGCTGGGCCGACAGCGACGCGCGCTACCTCCGTCTGATCGAGGAGTGCCAGCGCGCCATCACCGCCGGCGACGTGTACCAGGCCTGCCTCACGACGGGCGCCGTGGTCGACGGCGTCGACGACGACCTGGACGCTTACCGGCGGCTGCGCCGGCACTCGCCGGCGCCCCACGCCGCCTTCCTCCGCATCGGCGGCACGTCCCTCCTCAGCGCCTCGCCCGAGCGGTTCCTGTCGGCCACTCCGGCGGGACGGCTCGCGACCTCGCCCATCAAGGGAACGCGTCCCCGGGCCGACGACCCGGCGGCCGACCGCCTCGCCGCCGCCGAGCTCCTGGAGAGCGAGAAGGAACGCGCCGAGAACCTGATGATCGTCGACCTGATGCGCAACGACCTCATGCGCAGCTGCCCACCGGCATCCGTGGAGGTGACCGAGCTGTTCGCCGTGAAGAGCTACCGCCACGTGCACCAGCTCGTGAGCACGATCGAGGGCGACCTGCGGCCGGGTGTGTCCCCGCTGACGGCAGCGCTGGCGTGCTTCCCGCCAGGGTCGATGACGGGCGTGCCCAAACGCCGGGCGGTGCAGCTGCTCGCCGGGCTCGAGGGCGCGCCGCGCGGCGCCTACGCCGGAGTGGTCGGGCGCTTCGAGTATTCCGGCACGGCGGAGCTCGCCGTGGTCATCCGCACCATCGTCATCGACGGCGGCCGAGCGCGCATCGGCGCCGGCGGCGGCATCACCGCGCTGTCCGATCCGGCCGCGGAGCTCGCCGAGGTGAAGACGAAGGCCGCGCCCCTGCTCGCGGTGCTCGGCTCCCGCTGACCGCGCGCAGGGGCGCGGCGCCGCGAGCAGGCGACGGCCCGTCGTCGCCGAGGCGGACACTTCCGGTCGAGCCGGACAGGCGCACCTGGCCGGCTCGACCGCACCTGTCCGTTTCGGCGGTGCGCAGCGGGCGCGACGAGGGTTCAGGCGCTGGGCGCGTGGGCGGCGTCGGGCTCGCGAACGACGGATGCGCCGGCGCCGCGGGCGACGCCGGTCGACTCCCGCACGATGAGCTCGATCGGCACCTGCCGGGTGGCGTCGGGGAGCGGTGCGCGGTCGAACACGATGTCCAGCAGCGCGTCCACGCTCTTGCGGCCCATCGACATCCGTGGGAAATCGACGGTCGTGAGGTTCGGCCAGACCAGCGTCGAGGCGGGCACGTTGTCGAAGCCGGTGACGCTGATGTCGTCGGGCACACGGATGCCCCGGCGGCGCAGGCGGTCCATCAGACCGACGGCGACGAGGTCGTTGAAGGCGACGACGGCAGTGACCCCGCTGGCCACGGCGAGATCCGCGGCGTGCACGCCACCGGAGAAGTACGGCGGGAAATTGCCGAGCTCCACGAGCGTGAGGTCGGGGGAGGCGTCGCAGAACGACTTGAGTGCGGCGGCACGTTCCCGATTGGACCACGACGTCAGTGGGCCGGCCGCGTAGGCGATCTCGCGGTGCCCCAGGGCGACGAGGTGGCGCAGCACCGCCTCGACGGCGCCCACGTTGTCGAAGGTGATCGAGGGGATGTCGGGGAGGTTGCGGTTCACGAGCACCAGCGGTCCCTCGGCGGCGAGGTCGCGGATCTCGGCGTCGGTGCCGCGAGCGGAACAGAGCACCACACCGTCGACCTGCTTGATGAGGCCGTGCACGACCTCGGCCTCGACCGACGGGTCCTCGTCGGTGTCGGCGATGAACACCGCGTAGCCGGCCTGGCGTGCGCGGGCCTGCACGCCCTTGCTGATCCGGCCGAAGAACGGGTTCTCCAGGTCGGGAACGACCAGGCCGATGCTGCCGGTCTTGCCCGTGATCAGGCCGCGGGCGGCCCGGTTGGGCCGGTAGCCCATGGCGCGCGCGGTGTGCTGCACGAGCGTGCGGGTGGCCTCGGCCACCTGCTCGGGGTTGGCGAGCGCCCGAGACACCGTTGAGATGGAAACGCCGGCTTCCCGCGCAACGTCGCGAATGGTGACCGCCATGACGCAGACCTTCCTCGTTTCGACCTCACCGCGTGTGCGGTCGGACTGACTATAGCCCCGAATCGCCCTCACACTGAAACAAAAATTGCCCGAGTTGCAGAAATTCCATCTCGGAGTGATACACGGCCGGCGGCCCCGCTTTCCCGGGGCATAACGGCGGAAAACACCCGACGGGCGGCTAACGTTTCGGTCTCGGTCTTGACGCGTCCTCGACAGCGTCTTGACGGATCGATGAAAAGGCTTGCAGAATGAACAACAATAAACGGCGCGTCGGGCTCCCGAGGCGTGAGACTGCACAAGGTGGTGTCGATCATGTTCTCTTCTGACCTCGCCGCCTTGGGTGACACAGCTCAGACATCGCAGTCTGAAACCCAAGAAGAATGGACATAGCATGCGAACTCGCAAGAGCACCTATCTCGCATCCGCTGCCATCGTCGCCGTCGCCGCCATGGCGATGACGGGATGCTCGGCGCCGAACTCCGGGGGAGGGCAAGCGCCGGCAGCGACCAGCGCCAGCGACGTGCCCGACAAGCCCTCGAAGCCGGTCACCCTCAACATCCTCGACGTCGCCGGCAACCAGAAGCTCACCGGGCCCATGGTCGACGCGTTCGTCAAGGAGCACCCCGACATCATCTCGTCGGTGACGTGGGAGAGCGCCGGAGCCCCCGACCTTGTGGGCACCATCAAGCCGCAGGTCGACAGCGGCAACCTGTCGGTCGACATGGTCCTCACCGGCAACGACGGCCTCTCCGCCGGCATCAGCCAGAACCTCTGGGTGCCCATCGTCAAGGACTACAGCGACCGGCTCTCCAACATGGACAACTACATCGAACCGGCTGCCAAGATGCAGGAGCTGGCCGGTGACTTCGGCGTCGTCGTCACCTACTACCCCTCCGGTCCGCTGCTGCAGTACAACCCGGACGTCGTCAAGGACGTGCCGAGCACGCCCGACGAGCTGATGGCGTGGGCCAAGGCGCACCCCGGCAAGTTCGGCTATGCCCGCCCCGCCAACTCCGGCCCCGGCCGCACCTTCATGATGGGCCTGCCCTACATGCTGGGCGACAAGGACCCGAGCGACCCCGAGAACGGCTGGGACAAGACCTGGGCGTTCCTGAAGGAGATCGGCACGACGATCAACAACTACCCGACCGGAACCGGTCAGGTCATCTCGAACATGGCCGACGGCTCGTGGGCGCTCATCCCGACCACCACGGGCTGGGACATCGAGCCCCGCGCCACCGGCACGGAGCCCGCGTCGATCGAGGCCGCCCCGTTCGACGACTTCACCTGGGTGACGGATGCCCACTACGCGGTCATCCCGAAGGGCCAGTCGGCAGACAAGATCTCCGCCATCCTGCTCCTGCTCCAGGACATCCTGACGCCGGAACAGAACGCCAAGGCGTACGACCACGGCTACTTCTACCCCGGCCCGGCCGTTGAGGGCGCGACCCTCGACAAGGCGCCGCAGGAGAGCCAGGACACCATCAAGAAGTTCGGCCGCGACTGGTACGACGACCTCATCGAGAAGATGCCCAAGGCCACGCCGCTCGCACCGGACAAGCTCGTGAAGGCATTCGACATCTGGGACCGCGAAGTCGGTTCCGGCAAGTTCCAGGAGAAGAAGTAACACTATGTCCCTTACGGCTAGCGCTTTTGACACCCTTGAACTGAAGGACGTCGGACGCAGTTTCGGTGGTCGGGAAGCGTTGGCCGACCTCAACCTGACGATCCGGGCAGGGGAGTTCATCGCCCTGCTCGGACCGTCGGGTTGCGGTAAGTCGACCGCGCTCAATTGCCTCGCCGGCCTGCTGCCGCTGACGCACGGCGAGATCCTCATCGACGGCAAGCGGATCGACGTGCTCCCCTCCGAGAAGCGCGACTTCGGCATGGTGTTCCAGAACTACGCCCTGTTCCCGCACCTGTCCGTCGCCAAGAACGTTGCCTTCGGGCTCGAGGTTCGCGGCGTCGCGAAGGCGGAGATCAAGCGTCGCGTGAGCGAGGCGATCGCCCTGGTGAAGCTCGAGGAACACGCCAAGAAGCTTCCCGGTCAGCTTTCCGGCGGCCAGCAGCAGCGTGTCGCGATCGCCCGCGCGGTCGTGCTCGAACCGCGGATCGTGCTGATGGACGAGCCACTGTCGAACCTGGATGCCAAGCTGCGTCTGGACATGCGCACCGAGATCCGTCGCCTGCACCAGTCGCTCGGCCTCACCACCGTCTACGTCACGCACGACCAGGAGGAGGCGCTCTCGCTCGCCGACCGCCTCGTCGTGCTGCGCGAGGGCCGCGTGCAGCAGATCGGCACGCCCACCGAGCTGCACAACAACCCGGCCAACTGGCACGTCGCAGACTTCATGGGCTACCGGAACCTGCTCGACATGGAGCTGACCGAGGTCTCCGGCAGCGAGGCGCGGGTGAGCGGGCACGGGCTGTCGCTGGCCGCCACCCTCGCCCAGCCCGCCAAGCCCGGCGACACCGTGCGCATGGCCATGCGCCCGCACGACCTGAACGTCGTGAACGACCACACCGTGACCACCGGGCGCAACGTGTTCACCGCCACGGTGGGCGTGGTGGAGTACCAGGGCCGCGAGTTCGCGGTGGAGGTCACCACCTCAACCGGGCAGCGCCTGTTCGTGCACGCCGAGACCGCGCCCCGCGTGGGCGAGGAGGTCACCCTCGTGCTCGACCCGGCGCGCGCCCTCGTCTACCAGCAGAACCTCGACGCCGGTGTCAGCGAGGAAGAGCGCGAGCACCAGGAGCTCGCCGAGGTCGGATCATGACCGCGATCACCGAGACGCACCGCCCGAACCTGCCCAAGGGCACCTCGACGGCGAGCCGGGCGCACCGGCTTGCCGAGCGCGGGGTGGACACCAAGCTGCTCATGCTGCTGCCGGCGATCGTCTTCGCGCTGGTGCTGTTCGTCTACCCCTTCTCGTACGGCATCGGGCTCACCTTCCAGCCGCTGCCGGAGATCCAGGACAAGTTCGGCGGCGGCATCTTCGCCAACTACGTCGCCTTCTTCAAGGACCCGTTCATCTTCGACTCCGTGTGGATCACCATGCGGCTCGCGTTGCCGGTGGCCCTGTTCAACGTCATCGTCTCCATTCCGATCGCGTTCAAGCTGCGCCACAAGTTCCGCGGCAAGCGGTTCATGTCGACGCTGCTGGTGCTGCCGATCACGCTCGGCACCGTGCTCACGGCGCAGGGCCTGCTGATCTTCGCGGGCCGGCAGGGCTGGCTCAACCGGTTCCTCATGGAGACCGGGATCATCTCCTCGCCGCTGCCGCTCGTGAACAACTACCTCGGCGTGGTGTTCTCGCTCGTCATCTCCGGGTTCCCGTTCGCCTACCTGCTGATCTCCTCGTACCTGTCGGGCATCGATCCGTCGCTCGAGGCGGCGGCCAAGACGCTCGGCGCCAACTGGAAGCAGCGCTTCACGAAGGTGACCCTGCCGCTCCTGGCGCCGGGACTGGCGACCACGTTCATCCTGACCTTCGTGCTCGCGTTCAGCGTGTTCCCGTCGGCACGGCTCGTCGGTGATCCGCTCGGCGGCACCCGCGTCATGGCGCTGATGGCCTATCGCTCGTTCGCCGAGCAGATCAACTACAGCATGGCATCCACCATCGCCATCATGATGGGCGTCGTCGAGCTGATCGTCATCGCCATCGTCCTTCTCGGGCGTTCGTTCCTCTATAAGGGGTCAACCGGAGGGAAGGGCTGATGTCGAGCCACACTGCACAGCACGACGCCGCCGCGACGGAAGTCGTGAACATCGCCGAGAACCGCAACCGCGGCAAGCTGCCCCCGGGCGAGAAGCCGCTGGTCGCCTCACCGGGCACCTGGTTCGTGTGGGCGGGCGTCGCGGTCTTCTTCATCTTCCTGTTCGGGATCATCTCCAGTGTCGTCGTCGACTCCTTCGGCAAGGGCTGGTTCACGACCTGGCTGCCGCAGGAGTTCACGGTCAGCTGGTACCAGAGCGCCTGGACCCGGTTCGACCTCACCCACATCCTCGGGGTGACGCTCGTCGTCGCCTTCGTGGTCGTGGTCGTGTCGATCCTGGTCGGGGTGCCGGCGGCGTACATGCTCGCCCGGCGGAACTTCCCGTTGAAGCGGCTCGTCATGGTGCTGTTCCTGCTGCCGATCCTGATCCCGCCGATCACCTTCGGCATCCCGCTGGCGACCGTGATGTACAACTTCGGCCTCGGCCGCACGCTCATCGCCGTGATCCTCGTGAACCTGGTGCCCTCGATCCCGTTCGTCATCATCACGATGACGCCGTTCATCGAGCAGATCAACCCGTCGATCGAGAACGCGGCACGCATGTGCGGCGCGAGCATGCGGCAGGTCTTCGTGCGGGTGCTCACGCCGCTCCTGATTCCCGGCATCCTGGCCGCCGGCATCCTGATCCTGGTGCGCACGGTGGGCATGTTCGAGCTGACGTTCCTCGTCTCCGGACCGCAGTCCGACACGCTCGTGGTGGCGATCTACCGGGCGATGACGAGCGCCGGCGGGTCGGAGGCGCGCGCCCTCGTCTCGTCGATGGGCGTGATCTACACGGCCATGATGCTCATCATCCTGATCATCGCCCTGCGGTTCATCAACCCCACCCAGCTGGTCGCCCAGGTGAAGGAGTCGCGCGAGGACTAGCCCCGCGCCTTGCCGTCGCCACGCGGCCGGGCACCGAAAACAGGACGATCTGTCCGTATGTCGTCGAAAACAGGACGACTGCGCGCCAGACGGGTATCGCTTCCTGTTTTCGCTACCCGCATCACCGAACTACCCATTGGAGTCACGCATGTCCCACCAGCCCCGGCTGTCGCTCGAAACACTCGCGGAGCATCCGCCGACGGACACCCGGGTGGTGGGGCCGGCGGTCGACGCCGCCGCGCTGTCGATCGGGATCGTGCACTTCGGTATCGGGGCGTTCCACCGGGCCCACCAGGCCGTGTACACCGAGCTCGCCGCCGAGGCGACGGGCGACACCGGCTGGGGAATCCTCGGCGTGACCGGCCGCTCGGACTCCGTCGTGCAGCAGCTCGCACCGCAGGACTGCCTGTACGGCGTACTGCAGAAGGGCGCCGACGACACCGAGCTGCGGCTCATCGCGTCGGTGCGGGGTGCCGCCTGGCCCGGCCGCGACTCCGAGCTCGTGGTCGCGACGCTCGCCGCGCCCACGACGCACATCGCCACGCTCACCATCACCGAGAAGGGGTACCTGCGCGGTGCCGACGGCTCGATCGACCTCTCGGCGCCGGCCGTGCAGAACGACCTCGATCTCGTCGGGAGCGAGCTGGCCGGTGGTGCCGACGAGCGGATGTCGCAGACCCCGATCGGGCTGCTCGTGAGGGGGCTGGCGCGTCGATTCCGGCAGGGCGGCGAACCGTTCACCGTCGTGCCGTGCGACAACCTGGTGGGCAACGGCGAGGTGACGCGAGCACTGGTCACGTCGCTGGTTCGTGCGGTCGGCGGGGCGGATGCCGCGGCCCGCGACCGGCGAGACGGCCTGCTCGGCTGGCTGGAGGCATCCGTTTCGTTCCCCTCCACCATGGTGGACCGCATCGCGCCGGCCACCACCGACGCCGACCGCGACGAGGCGCTCGCGCTCCTCGGGCTGCGCGACGAGGCCCTCGTCGTCGCCGAGCCGTTCCGGCAGTGGGTCATCGAGGACGATTTCGCCGGACCGCGCCCGGCGTGGGAGCAGGCGGGCGCCATTATCACGGCCGACGTCGCCCCCTACGAAGCCGTGAAACTGCGCACCTTGAACGCCACGCACTCGCTCCTGGCCTACCTCGGCGCCCTCAAGGGGCACCGCACGATCGCCGAGGCCGTGTCCGACCCGGCCCTGCGGGACGTCGCCCGCGCGGTCATCGACGACGACATCCTGCCGACGCTCGTCGCGCCGGAGGGCATCGACCTGGGGGAGTACCGCGACAGCGTGCTCGAACGGTTCGCCAACCCCAACCTCGCGCACACCACCAGGCAGGTGGCGATGGACGGATCGCAGAAGCTGCCCGGCCGCATCCTCGGCACCGCGCTCGACCGGCTCGAGGCGGGGCACACGCCGAACGGCCAGGCGTTGGCCGTCGCCGCGTGGATCAGCTACATCGCCGCGACCCTCGAGCCCGGCGGCCCGACGCTCGACGACCCGCTCGCAGCCGTTCTGCAAGCCGCCGTCGGGTCAGCGGATGCCGTGACCGGCGACCCCGAGGCCCTCGTCGACCGGGTGCTTGCCCTCGATGCTGTATTCCCCGCCGCCCTCCGCAATTCGGCCGTGTTCCGCGCCGCGGTCGTCGCCCAGCTCCCGGTGGTGCGGTCCCTCACCGCCCGCTGAGCTGCCCCTCACCCACGCCAAGGAACCCGGCGTGCCCTCCCCGCGTTGCTAATTCAGGAAAATCGCGCCCCCGGCGGCAATGCGGCCCCGGACCTGTCCCGGACCTCTCTGGTCCGAGTCACGGAGTCCGGAAGATTTCCTGAATTAACAGCACGGGTATCGGCATGAGCGCTGGTGTGGGGACGTGCGGCGGCGCAGCCAGCGTGAGCCGCGGCATCCGCTGCCCTCGTGCCCGACCTGGCGCGTAACTCCGGAAGATTGCCCACCGCGCCCGCGGAAGGCCCCGCAAACATGCGCTCCCCGGGCACTCAGCCGGAAAATCTCCGGAGTTACGCGCAGGGGGCGGGGGCGGGGCGGGGCCGGGGGCGGGCGCGGGGCGCGGCCGGGCGGCGGTTTGGGAAGCCGGCCCGCTTCATAACGTGCGCCTGCTTCCCAAACGCACGCCGGGAGCGAGCGAGGGGGCCGGCAGCGGGCGCGCCGGCCGGACGGGACACGGCCGCGGGCCACAACGGATGCCGCGGGGCAGCAGCAAAGCTGGGTTATACCTGAGATTTTCGGTCAGGTCAAGAATTCGGTAGACGTGGCGCGTCAGAGGGCATATAGTTGATCCTTGCGCTCCCAGACAACCTCTGCCTTCATATTGCGGTCGGCTTTGCGTGCTCAAGCCACCTTGCGGCACATCTCACGAGGATCACAATCCTCCCGAGGGTCTGTGGAGTACTCCATTACTAACAGTAACTAGACCTTGACGAGGTCCACGGAGGTTATTTCCTTGGCTGCTGCGCGCAACGCATCCACCAACTCACCCAAGAACGGACGCTCCGCACAGCGTCTCTCGTTCGCAAAGATCACTGACACTCTCACCGTTCCGGATCTGCTCGCACTGCAGACCGAGAGCTTCGACTGGCTCGTCGGCAACGAAGGCTGGAAGCAGCGACTCGCAGAGGCGCAGGCGGCAGGCCGCCAGGACCTCCCGAACCACACCGGCCTCGACGAGATCTTCGAGGAGATCTCCCCGATCGAGGACCTCAGCGAGACGATGCAGCTGTCGTTCACGAACCCGGAGCTCGAGCCGGAGAAGTACACGATCGACGAGTGCAAGGAAAAGGGCAAGACCTATTCCGCGCCGCTGTACGTGAACGCCGAGTTCATGAACCACCTCACCGGTGAGATCAAGACCCAGACGGTCTTCATGGGCGACTTCCCGCTGATGACCCCCAAGGGCACCTTCGTGATCAACGGCACCGAGCGTGTCGTCGTCTCCCAGCTGGTGCGCAGCCCCGGCGTCTACTTCGAGCGCGCCCAGGAGAAGACCTCCGACAAGGACATCTACTCCGCCCGCGTCATCCCCAGCCGTGGCGCCTGGCTCGAGTTCGAGATCGACAAGCGCGACCAGGTCGGCGTGCGCATCGACCGCAAGCGCAAGCAGTCCGTCACCGTCTTCCTGAAGGCCCTCGGCCTCACCAGCGAAGAGATCCTCGAGGAGTTCAAGGGCTACTCGTCCATCGAGCTCACCCTGGAGAAGGACTCCGTCCTCACCAAGGAAGAGGCGCTCAAGGACATCTACCGCAAGCTCCGCCCGGGCGAGCAGGTGGCCGCCGAAGCTGCCCGCGCCCTGCTGGACAACTTCTACTTCAACCCGAAGCGCTACGACCTCGCCAAGGTGGGTCGTTACAAGATCAACCGCAAGCTCGGCATCGACGCGCCGCTGACCGACTCGGTGCTGACGATCCAGGACATCCTGGCCACCATCAAGTACCTCGTCGCCCTGCACGACAACAAGACCACGCTCCCCGGCGTGCGCGACGGCAAGCCCGTCGAGCTGCGTCTCGACGTCGACGACATCGACCACTTCGGCAACCGCCGCATCCGCGCCGTCGGCGAGCTCATCCAGAACCAGGTGCGCACCGGCCTCTCCCGCATGGAGCGCGTGGTTCGCGAGCGGATGACGACGCAGGACATCGAGGCGATCACCCCGCAGACCCTGATCAACGTGCGCCCCGTCGTCGCCGCGATCAAGGAGTTCTTCGGAACCAGCCAGCTCTCGCAGTTCATGGACCAGAACAACCCGCTCGCCGGGCTGACGCACAAGCGTCGCCTGTCGGCGCTCGGCCCGGGTGGTCTCTCCCGTGACCGCGCCGGCGTCGAGGTGCGCGACGTCCACCCGTCGCACTACGGCCGCATGTGCCCGATCGAGACCCCGGAAGGCCCGAACATCGGCCTGATCGGCTCGCTCGCGTCGTTCGCGCGCATCAACTCGTTCGGTTTCATCGAGACCCCGTACCGTCGCGTCATCGACGGCCACGTGTCCGAGACCATCGACTACCTCACCGCGAGCGAGGAAGACGAGTACATCGTCGCCCAGGCCAACGCGCCGCTCACCAAGGACTCGCGCTTCGCCGAGGAGCGCGTCCTGGCCCGTAAGAAGGGCGGCGAGGTCGACCTGTTCCCCGCCGAGGAGATCGGCTACATGGACGTCTCCCCGCGCCAGATGGTGTCGGTCGGTACGTCGCTGATCCCCTTCCTCGAGCACGACGACGCGAACCGCGCCCTCATGGGTGCGAACATGCAGCGCCAGGCTGTGCCGCTGCTGCGCAGCGACAGCCCGTTCGTCGGCACCGGTATGGAGGGCTACGCGGCCATCGACGCCGGTGACGTGGTCACCGCCGACAAGGCCGGTGTGGTCACCGAGGTGTCAGCGGATGTCGTCACCGTGCAGCTCGACGAGGGCGGCACCCAGGACTACTACCTGCGCAAGTTCGACCGCGCCAACCAGGGCACGAGCTACAACAACCGCGTGATCGTCAACACGGGTGACCGGATCGAGGCCGGCGAGGTCATCGCCGACGGCCCCGCCACCGACAACGGCGAGCTGGCGCTCGGCAAGAACCTCCTCGTGGCGTTCATGCCGTGGGAAGGCCACAACTTCGAAGACGCGATCATCCTCAGCCAGAACCTGGTGAAGGACGACGTGCTCTCCTCGATCCACATCGAGGAGTACGAGGTCGACGCCCGCGACACCAAGCTCGGCAAGGAAGAGATCACCCGGGACCTCCCGAACGTGAGCCCCGACCTGCTGGCCGACCTCGACGAGCGCGGCATCATCCGCATCGGCGCCGAGGTTCGCCCCGGCGACATCCTCGTGGGCAAGGTCACCCCGAAGGGTGAGACCGAGCTCTCCGCCGAGGAGCGCCTGCTGCGCGCCATCTTCAATGAGAAGAGCCGCGAAGTTCGCGACACAAGCCTCAAGGTTCCCCACGGTGAGCGCGGAACGATCATCGGCGTCAAGGTCTTCGACGCGCAGGACGGCGACGACGAGCTCGGCTCCGGCGTCAACCAGCGCGTCGTGGTCTTCATCGCCCAGAAGCGCAAGATCACCGAGGGCGACAAGCTCGCCGGCCGTCACGGCAACAAGGGCGTCATCTCCAAGATCCTTCCGGTCGAAGACATGCCGTTCCTCGCCGACGGAACCCCCGTCGACATCATCCTCAACCCGCTGGGCATCCCGGGCCGCATGAACTTCGGCCAGGTGCTCGAGACCCACCTCGGGTGGATCGCGAAGCAGGGCTGGCAGGTCGAGGGCAAGCCGACGTGGGCCAAGCGCCTTCCGGAGGAGGCCCACAGCGCCGCCCCCAACACCAAGGTCGCGACCCCGGTGTTCGACGGCGCGCTGGAGCAGGAGATCGAAGGCCTGCTCGACTCGACGATCCCGAACCGTGACGGCGAACGGATGATCGACCGCACCGGTAAGACCCGCCTGTTCGACGGTCGCTCCGGCGAGCCGTTCCCGAGCCCGGTCTCCGTGGGCTACATGTACATCCTGAAGCTCCACCACCTGGTGGACGACAAGATCCACGCCCGCTCCACCGGCCCGTACTCCATGATCACGCAGCAGCCGCTGGGTGGTAAGGCGCAGTTCGGTGGCCAGCGCTTCGGTGAGATGGAGGTGTGGGCACTCGAGGCATACGGTGCCGCCTACGCGCTCCAAGAGCTCCTCACGATCAAGTCCGACGACATCCTCGGCCGCGTCAAGGTGTACGAGGCGATCGTCAAGGGCGAGAACATCCAGGAGCCCGGCATCCCCGAGAGCTTCAAGGTTCTGATCAAGGAAATGCAGTCGCTCTGCCTGAACGTCGAGGTGCTCTCGGCCGACGGCACCGCTGTGAGCCTGCGCGACACGGACGACGAGGTGTTCCGCGCCGCGGAAGAGCTCGGCATCAACATTTCCGCTCGGTTCGAGTCGTCGTCCATCGACGACATCTAAGCCCGGCCCAGAAGAGACTCAAAAAACTTTCCAAGGAGAGAAATTGCTCGACGTAACAACTTTTGACGAGCTTCGTATTGGCCTGGCTACCGCCGACGACATCCGCCGTTGGTCACACGGTGAGGTCAAGAAGCCCGAAACGATCAACTACCGCACGCTGAAGCCGGAGAAGGACGGCCTCTTCGGCGAGCAGATCTTCGGCCCCTCGCGGGACTGGGAGTGCTCGTGCGGCAAGTACAAGCGCGTGCGCTTCAAGGGCATCGTGTGTGAGCGCTGTGGTGTCGAGGTCACCAAGTCGTCGGTGCGCCGTGAGCGCATGGGCCACATCGAGCTCGCCGCCCCGGTCACCCACATCTGGTACTTCAAGGGCGTTCCCTCGCGCCTCGGCTACCTGCTGGACATGGCGCCGAAGGACCTCGAGAAGGTCATCTACTTCGCCGCCTACATGGTCATCTCGGTCGACGAAGACGCCCGTCACCAGGACATGCCCGGCCTTGAGAACGAGCTGCGCCTCGAGATCAAGACCCTCGAGGGCCAGCGCGACTCGCGTATCGCCGACCGCATGCAGCGCCTCGAGACCGACCTCGCCGCCCTTGAGGCCGAGGGCGCCAAGAGCGACCAGAAGAAGCGCACCAAGGACTCAGCCGACAAGGAAATGAGCCAGACGCGCAAGGCGATCGACGAGCAGATCGCTCACCTCGAGCGCGTGTGGGAAGACTTCCGCACTCTCAAGGTCGGCGACCTCAAGCCCGAAGACGCCGTCTTCCACGAGCTGCAGGACCGCTTCGGCATGTACTTCGAGGCCTACATGGGCGCCGAGGCCATCAAGAAGCGCCTGGAGGCGTTCGACCTGGCCGCCGAGAGCGAAGACCTGCACCTGCAGATCTCCGAGGGCAAGGGCCAGAAGAAGATCCGTGCCATCAAGCGCCTGCGCGTCGTGAACGCGTTCATCACGACCGGCAACTCGCCGGCCGCGATGGTGCTCGACGTGGTCCCGGTCATCCCGCCGGAGCTTCGCCCGATGGTGCAGCTCGACGGTGGCCGCTTCGCGACCTCCGACCTGAACGACCTCTACCGTCGTGTGATCAACCGCAACAACCGCCTGCGTCGCCTGCTCGACCTCGGTGCTCCCGAGATCATCGTGAACAACGAGAAGCGGATGCTGCAGGAGGCTGTCGACGCGCTGTTCGACAACGGTCGTCGCGGCCGTCCCGTCACGGGCACCGGCAACCGCGCGCTCAAGTCGCTCTCCGACATGCTCAAGGGCAAGCAGGGCCGGTTCCGCCAGAACCTGCTCGGCAAGCGCGTGGACTACTCGGGCCGTTCGGTCATCATCGTCGGTCCGCAGCTGAAGCTGCACCAGTGTGGTCTGCCCAAGCAGATGGCGCTGGAGCTGTTCAAGCCGTTCGTGATCAAGCGCCTGATCGACCTAAGCCACGCCCAGAACATCAAGGCCGCCAAGCGCATGGTGGAGCGTTCACGCCCGCAGGTGTGGGACGTGCTCGAGGAGATCATCCGCGAGCGCCCCGTGCTGCTGAACCGTGCGCCCACGCTGCACCGTCTTGGCATCCAGGCGTTCGAGCCTCAGCTCGTCGAGGGCAAGGCCATCCAGCTGCACCCGCTCGTGTGTGCCGCGTTCAACGCCGACTTCGACGGTGACCAGATGGCTGTGCACCTTCCGCTGTCGGTGGAGGCGCAGGCCGAGGCCCGCGTGCTCATGCTCGCGTCGAACAACATCCTGAAGCCGTCCGACGGTCGCCCGGTGACCCTGCCCACGCAGGACATGATCATCGGCCTGCACCACCTGACCACGGTCAAGGAGGGTGCTGTCGGCGAGGGCCGCGCGTTCGCCTCGGTGTCGGAAGCGATCCTCGCGTTCGACCAGAAGAGCCTCGACCTGAACGCCAAGGTGCGCATCCGCATGAGCGACCTGTACTTCGCCGAGGGCACCCAGCCCGAAGGCGTCGAGCTGGTCGACGGCAAGGCCACGGGCACCGTGCTGCTGAGCACCACGCTCGGCCGCGCGATCTTCAACGAGGCGCTCCCGGCGAACTACCCCTACTTCGAGAAGGTGGCTGACAAGGGCTCGATCTCCGCGATCGTCAACGACCTTGCCGAGCGCTACCCGAAGGTGGACGTCGCCGCCGCGCTGGACAACATCAAGGACGCCGGTTTCCACTGGGCGACCCGCTCCGGTGTGACCGTCGCCCTGAGCGACATCCTCACGCCGCCGTCGAAGCCGCAGATCGTTGCCGGCTACGAGAAGCAGGCCGCGAAGGTGCAGGCGCAGTTCGAGAAGGGACTCACGACCGACCTCGAGCGCCGCCAGGAGCTCATCCAGATCTGGACGCGTGCGACCGAAGACGTCGCCACTGCCATGCAGGAGAACTTCCCGGCCGACAACACCATCAACCGCATGGTCACCTCCGGTGCCCGTGGTAACTGGCTGCAGGTGCGCAACATCGCCGGTATGCGAGGCCTGGTGAACAACCCGAAGGGTGAGATCATCCCTCGCCCGATCATCTCGAGCTACCGCGAAGGCCTGTCCGTCGCCGAGTACTTCATTGCTACTCACGGTGCTCGTAAGGGTCTGGCCGACACCGCGCTCCGTACCGCCGACTCGGGTTACCTGACCCGTCGTCTGGTGGACGTGTCGCAGGACGTCATCATCCGTGAAGACGACTGTGGCACCACCAAGGGCCTCGAGCTCCCGATCGCCGCCGTCGACTCCACCGGAACCCTGGTGCGCGACGCGAACGTCGAGAACGCGGTCTACGCCCGCAGCCTGGCCGCTGACGCGGTCAACGCCGCCGGCGAGGTCGTCGCCGACGCCGGCGACGACGTGGGCGACGTGCTCATCGAGAAGCTGGTCGCGGCCGGCGTCGAGACCATCAAGGTGCGCTCGGTGCTGACCTGCGAGTCCTCCGTCGGCGTCTGCGCGGCCTGCTACGGCCGCTCGCTCGCCACCGGCAAGCTCGTCGACATCGGTGAGGCCGTGGGCATCATCGCGGCGCAGTCGATCGGTGAGCCGGGCACGCAGCTGACGATGCGTACCTTCCACACCGGTGGTTCCGCATCCGCTGATGACATCACCCAGGGTCTGCCGCGTGTGCAGGAGCTCTTCGAGGCGCGTACCCCCAAGGGTGCGTCGCCCATCGCGGAGGCCGCCGGTCGCATCACGATCGAAGACACCGACCGCAGCCGCAAGGTGATCCTCACGCCCGACAACGGCGACGAGCCGATCGCCTACCCGGTGCTTAAGCGTTCGACCCTCCTCGTCGAGGACGGCCAGCACGTCGAGCTCGGCCAGCAGGTCATCGTCGGCGCCGTCGACCCGAAGGAAGTTCTCCGGGTCAAGGGCGTGCGCGAGGTGCAGAAGCACCTCGTGGGCGGCGTGCAGGACGTCTACCGCTCGCAGGGCGTGCCGATCCACGACAAGCACATCGAGGTCATCGTTCGCCAGATGCTGCGCAAGGTGACCGTCGTCGAGCACGGCGACACCGGGCTGCTGCCGGGTGAGCTGGTGGACCGCCAGAAGTACAACGAGCTCAACCGCACGGCGCTCACCGAGGGCAAGAAGACGGCATCCGCTCGCCAGGAGGTCATGGGTATCACCAAGGCGTCGCTGGCGACCGAGTCGTGGCTGTCGGCCGCGTCGTTCCAGGAGACCACCCGGGTGCTCACCCAGGCGGCCATGGAAGGCAAGAGCGACCCGCTGGTCGGCCTCAAGGAGAACGTCATCATCGGTAAGTTGATCCCGGCCGGCACCGGCCTGGCGAAGTACCGCGAAGTGACGGTCGAGGCGACCGAGGAAGCCAAGGCTGAGCGTTACCCGAACCGCATCTTCACCGAAGACGCATCGTTCAACGAGGGTGACCTGAGCTTCGTCGACTTCGACAGCTTCTCGTCGGACGACTTCACCCCGGGCTCCTACAGCTAGTAGGTTCGCGCAACGGATGGCCCCCTGCTTCGGCAGGGGGCCATCCGTCGTTTCACGCCTTTCACCTCGCCGCGTGACTTTGCCGGCGCCTAACGCTGCACAACTCTCCGTTCACGGAAGAGAGGCGGGGGGTTGTGGGTCATTGCGGGCCGCGAGAGCCGCGAGGTCCTCGTCGATGAGCGCACGCATCCGCTGGTCGCGTTCGCGGGCGTAGTCGGCGTCGACCGGCACGGCCGGGTCGAGGGTGGCGGATGCCGGCACGTCGGGCCGGTGCACGGCGGGCGCCGCCTCGCCCGAGCCCAGCCGGGCCTCCACCTCGCGGCCCAGCTCGGCCCAGGCGTCGTCGCGCGCCGCCGACACCACGCGCAGCAGCTCCTCGTCGTCGCCCGCGGTCGCGCGCAGCGCCGCGGCCAGCAGCCGGTACACCTGTGGGCCGCGCACCTGCTCCGGCCGCTCGACGATCGGTCGCCCGCCCAGGTACCGGCGCGGCCTCCGCGCGTTCTCGACCTGCTTCGCCTCGCGCCGCTGTTCGCGCTCCAGCCGCTCGGCGGCCTCCTCGTTCTCCTCCGCAAGCTCGGTGAACTGGCGCTTCGCCACCCTCACCAGCGCACGCGGGTCGTACTCGCGGTCGTCGCGGAGTGCGCGCACGAGCAGCCGGTTCTTCACGGCCATACGCACAGCGGATGCCGCGATCAGGTGGCCCTCCTCGACCACGCGCTCGATCGGCGCGAGCGGCATCTCGGGCGGAGCCTTGAACTCGCCCAGGTCCACGAAGGTGGGTTCGGCGGCGCCGCCGGTCCTGACCCAGTGCAGTGCGCGACCGAGCGCCCGGAGCGCGTTCCGCCCCTTCCCGCCCTCGTCGGCCCCCACCTGCCGCCTCCTCACCGAAGGGCCGCCGAATTCTCGTTCTGCCGACGGCGGCCAGTCCCAATGTACGGCTTCCCGGCCGCTTCGCTCAGCTGCCCCGTGAGGCCGGCCGGTGGGAACAGCCCCAGATTGGGGGCAGAACGGGCTCCCTCTTCCTGGTACGGGCTCCCTAAGCTTGAGGTCGAGAGAGGTCGGCAGCGCGGTATCACAACCGTTGCCGCGGGCACCGCTCACCGAAATGGCAAACCCGGTGTGAACCGGGGACGCAAAGCCACGGGACCCGATGAGGGTCAGCCGGGTTACCGAATTGAGAAAGGGTGTTGCTCGTGCGAACGACGTCAGTCACCAGCGCCACGACCGGAGCTCCAGCGTCATGTCGACGGCGCCCATAAGCATCCGCGTTTCCCAGGATTGGCGGCGAGCATCCGCTCGGCGCCGGGCGACGGTGCGCGATCGGGCGTACTGGGCGCTGACCAAAGCGCTGATGCCGCTCATGCGGGCCACGGCCGTCGCAGTCGGCCGCGTCGGGATCGCCGTCCCGCGTCCCGCTGACGCACCCCGCGGGCGAGCTCCGGGCCCGAATCCGTACCGCGTTCTCCTCCTCGGTTGCGGGCCGGCCGTCGGGTGGGGGGTCAGGAGCCACGATCTCGCGCTGCCCGGCGCGCTCGCGCGTGCGATCGCCGGCGACACCGGTCGGGGGTGCACGGTGGACCTCGTCGCGGATCCCGGCATGAACATCACGAAGGCGTGCCGTCTGCTGGCGGGAATGGTGCTGCACAAATACGACGGGGTCGTCGTGATGCTCGGGGTGGACGATGCCCTCCGCCTCACGCGGGTCGCCTCCTGGCGCCGTGCCCTCACCCAGCTCCTCGCGGCCCTCCGTGCCGCGAGTCTCCCGCATGCGGAGTTCTTCCTGGTCGGCATCCAGCCGATCACGTCGATCTCCCTGTACGACTCGGCCCGCGGCCGGATCGCGGAGCGACATGCGCGAGCGTTGAACGTCGCCACCCGCACGCTCGCCGAGGGGGCGCCGCGCACCACCTTCATCCCGCTGTCTGCCGCACTCGCAGAAGACTCGAGCACCGACCGGCACCGCAGTCCACTACAGTACGCCGCGTGGGCCAGCTCGATGGCCGCCTACATCTCGGGCCGGCTTCACACCGTTCCGAAGCGCCCGTCGGCGCCGTTGACCGCCGACGACGAGCGGATTCGCCAGCGAGCAGTCGACCGGCTGAACCTGGCGGCATGCAACAGCGACCCGGTTCTCACCGACATCGTCGATCGTGCACGGCAGGGACTGGGCAGTGCCATGGCCCTGCTGACGGTCATCGACCACGACCAGCAACGGAACATCGCTGCCACCGAGCCGGTTCCGGCGGCCGCTCCGCGCATCCAGTCGTTCTGCGCATTCACCATCCGAGGCGGCGACGCGCTGATCGTGCGCGACACCCTTCGCGATGCTCGTTTCCGCACCAATCCTGCCGTCACCACCGCACCGCAGATCCGGTTCTACGCCGGATTCCCGGTCGAATCGCCCACCGGCGAGCGTATCGGGGCGCTCTGTGTCGTCGACACCCGTCCGCAGTCCGGGGATGAGAGCTTCGACACCGCTTACCTCCGCGAGCTCGCCCTCGAGGCCGAGCGCCGGCTCTGGTGCCTCGCCACCGACGAGGCTGACCGGCTCGTGCATAACAACCATTAGGGGGTTGCGTCGCGGGCCGCCTATTGCTGGGTCAGGGGAATCGCGAGACACTGGCCGAACGCAGCGTGGGAGGTAATCCATGACCAACGGCGCACCGAAGCCGGCACGAAACCAGGACGTCACCCGCCGAAACAGCAGCACGACCGGTGAATCCGCGGCGGCTCGTCGCCCCCGGGGCCTCCGCCGCGCCGCTCGCGCCACCGTCGCAGCCCTCGCACTGGGCCTCGCGTTCGGCTCGGCGCTCATCACCGCCGGTCCCGCCGCCGCTTCGACCGCCTACGACATCACCCCAGTTCAGGGGACAGGCCTCGTCGCCGTTCCCGCCGCGACCCCGGCCCCGAAGCCCGCGCCGAAACCCACCACCACTCCCGCGAAACCCGGCGCCACGGCAACGCCGACCCCCGCCGCGAACAACGACCCCCTCGCCAGCCTCGACGACCTGTGCATGCAGGTGGAGAACTTCACCACCGCCGGCCATCCGAGCGCCGCCCTCGAGCTCATCGACGAGATCCGGCAGCCGGCAACGCAGGAGCCCAGCACCTTCACCAGCCGGCGCCTCATCCTTGCGTGCGAGCCCGAGCGACTGGCCGCGCTCGCGGCATCCGCTGAGACGGCGCTGAAGACGGCGCTCACCTCGCCGTCCCCGAACCCCGACAACCCGAGCGCCGACACCAACGACGCGGCGACGCGTGAGGTCTGCGGCGTCGCCGACCGGCTGAACGAAGCCGGCCAGCCCGACCAGGCGCTGCGCCTCATCGACCGGGTGCGCCAGCCCGCCCTGGCCAACCCCGACGTGCCGGGCATGACCGGGCTCGCCGCAGCCTGCGAGCAGGAGCGCATCGACGCCCTCACCTCCAACGGCTACAGCGACCTGCAGGGGAGCCTCGCCGCCGATACGCCGTCGGAGACGACCGGCCAGTCGTGGGCAGCGGCGACGGCCGCCTGGGTCGCCCCGCTCGTCGGCCCGGTGCTCGCCGCGCTCGGCCTCGTGCTCCTGCTCCTGATCCTCGGCCGGCTGCTCGTGTTCCTGCCCGGCTCGCCGTGGCGCATCCGCAGTGCCGTGACCCGCCGAACCCTCGGCATCCTCGGGCTGGTGCTCGTGGTGCTGACGCCCATCCTGTTCGTGATCACGCTCGTGCACGCGCCCCTCGACCTCACCGGCGCGGGCACCGACACGACCGGCGGTACCTCCTCCGGCGTCATCGACCCGGTCGTCACCCACCCGGCGCCGCTCGACCAGGTCACGCCGCTCAGCGCCGACAAGCTGCCGTGGTTGCTGCTGATCCTGCTCGCGCTCGGCCTTCTCGGCGCGTTCTTCCTGTCCCTCTACCTCGCCAGCCGCCTCGCCGTCGCCCTGCACGTGCGTGACGCCGCCGGCGACCGCAACGAACCCCAGACCACCGAGCTGGTCGCCCTCCTCGGCCAGCTCGGCGCGGCCTCCCCGCGCGGCCTCGAGGTGCCGCGGGCAACGGATGTCACGGCCCTGGCGCACAACGCCCTCCCGCTTCCGCAGGGCGGGGCCAGCGCCTTCACCGCGGGCGTTCGCCGGGTGCTGGGCCTCACCCCCTGGCGCGTCACCGTCGACTTCGTCGGAAACGAGGTCGACCCCGATGCGCCCACCCTTCTCGCCACCGAGCCGCACCCCACCCGCGCCGCGGTCGTCATCACCCGCAACGGCTACGCGGTCGGCGCCGTCACCATGGACCCCAGCATCTGGCAGGTGCAGCAGATCCGCGGCACGGCGGGCGAGGCGAACGAGGCTGCGACCCGCGACCTGCGCACGGCGCAGACAGATGCCGCGCTGCTGCCCGACCCGGGGCATCCGTCGTCGCCGTCGTCGCACCTCAGCAAGCTCGCCGCCTCGTTCGTGCTGGCGACCCTCGCCCAGCACCATGACGGTTTCGACGCCCTCTGCGGCGCCACCGACTGGCGCAGCATCGGCCTGCACTCACTGGCCACCACCGACTACAAGAACAACCGTGAGGCGGCCCGGCAGCTGCTGACCCGCGCGGTCGACTTCGACTCCGCGAACCGCCCGGCGCTCGTGGCGCTGCAGCACGCCCTGCACCGCGAGGCGCACGAGGTCGACGAGTTGCGCCGCTACGGCGAGTGGCTGGGCGCGCAATCCGACCTCATCAACACCGAGGCGGGTGGGTCGCCCACGCAGGGCGGGTTCATCGACCTGCACCGGCGCATCCTGCTGACCTGGCTGGTCGTGGTGCTGAACCACCGCGCCATCACGGGCTCCTCCTCGTGGCCGGGCGACACCCTCATCGAGGAGCGCTCGACCCGGCTCGTCGCGCTGCTGGCCGACGGCACCCCGGCGTCCGGAGGCCTCCGCGACGCCATGCGCCCGCAGGCGGCGACCCTGCTCGACGGCCTGTTCCCGCCCGACCTCACCCCCGCCCGCAGCGAGAATGCCGCGAGTGCGCCCGGCGGCAAGGCCCGCAAGGCGGCGGCCGCCGCCGCCGCCGACGCCGGCACCGCGAGCGACGACACAACGGATGCCGCCGCGGCCGCCCGCGACGACGCCACCGCCACCGACGTGGTGGTCGGCGAGCTGTTCCCGCCGAGCTGGCGGGCGCGGGCGTTCGCCTCGCTCGCCCCGGCCACGGCGTACAACGTGGCCTGCGGCTACGTGCGGCTGGGGGAGGACATGCGTAACCCCGAGGTGCGCGAGAAGTTCGAGCGCGCCTTCGCGCTTCCGCACATCCGCCGCTGGGCCCGGTACGACCCGGAGCTCGCGGGCCTCCGCACCGATCCGGCGTTCCGTGAGCTGGTGGGCGTCATCCCCGACACCAGCTACTGGCAGCTCGACCTGTTCGCGCCGTTCGAAGAGAAACTGACGGATGCCGGCATCACCGACCCGGCGAAGCTCCAGGATCGCGAGGACGACGACGAGCTCCGCCGCTACCTCGAGTTGCCGCCGCCGGTCTACACGCACCTCACCCGGGTGGCGCAGCTGGTGCACCGGGCGCAGGAGGTGTCGTGGCTGTTCCGCTGGAAGGCGGCCAGCAGCCTGCAGGTGGAGATCGTCGGCCAACTGGTGGCGCGCGGCATCGAGGTACCCGCCGACATCCACCCGGCGTGGATCACGGCCGGCCGGCCGGTGGACCCGACCGTCGCCCGCGACATCGCCCAGGCGATCTACGAGCGCACCTGGCAGCGCGTCGACGAGGGCGAGCTCGTGGAGTGGATGCGCAAGGTGAAGGCCGAGCACTAGGCGCGAGCCGGCGGGCCGGCAGGTGCACCGTTCGCTCAGGTCGCCGTTCCCGTGCCCTAGTCGGCGTGCCGGCGAACCGGAGTAGAGCGGTTGGAGCGCCGCAGGAGCACGACGATGAGCAGGGCGAGGAGAACGGCGACCACACCGCCGCCCGCCAGGAGCATCCAGGCGGGAATCCCGTGATCGGGCTCCACTGTCACGCTCCGGCCCTTGGCGGGGAAGGTGAGTTCTGCCGTCGCATCGTGCTCGACGAGGCCGCTCTTCAGGTGCAACGCCGCCTGCCAGGGACCGCTTGGAAGTTCGCTGCCGAGGGTGATCAGCACCTCACCGCTCGTGCCGGGGGCGAGGGTGAGCACGCGTTCAGTGGGGAAGGGACCCGCTGCCAGCCCACTCGGGCCGTCGGACAGAGACAAGGCGCCGGAGACGTCAATCGCCCGGCCCCCGGTGTTGCGGATTTCAGCGCGGACTTCCGGTTCGCCATCGCCGTTGCGACTCGCTTTGAGTGTCGAGACCGAGAAATCGGCCGCCGGACCGTTGCCCGGTCCCACCGAAATGTACATGCGCACACCAACGCGGCTCGCGGTCACGATGTTGGTTTGAGGGTCGGGCGCCGATCGCACTTCGGCCCACACGGCGGCATATTGCTCGCCTTCCGGGGCATCCGTTGGAACGGTCACTGTGACGGTGACCATCGCGCTCTCATCGGCCGCGAGGTGAAGGGTCGACTGATCGACCGACGTCCAGGTGGTCAGCTCATTTTCCGCCGCATCCGCTGCCGCGACGAAAGCTCCATTGTGGATGCGAGCGGCACCCGGGTAGACACGCACATCCTGGGCTTCGGATGTGTGGTTGTGCACCTCCACCCGTCGGTTGATCGTGGTGCCCGGCGGAAGGTTGTCGACGATGTAGGAGCGGGCGCGCGGATCGTTCTGCGTGGCAGCCGGAATGTCGACGAGGCGGATGCCGATCCCTTCCTCGTCTGCCGACGCGGCCTTCACGGGGGCACCGGAGGCGAGCGCGGCGGCGGGAGCCGCGGGAATCAGGCCGAGTGCGACAAGGGCAAGGACGGCAAGGAGTGGGCGCAAGGAACGGCTTTCTCGTCGGTGGGAGCTGACGGCGGCTGGTTTCGTTAGACCGAACGGGCGGGGAAGCCCGAGGGGGCCTCCCCGCCCGCTCCAGTCTTAGGAGACGGAATGCGTCAGCGTTGCCGTGTAGTTGGCGGCGGCGAGAGCGTCGCTAGGGATGGCGAGCGTCACGTCCGCTCCCCACGAGGCTTCGTTGTTGCCGTTAACTGCCGTGGCCGTGACGGTGTCGGTGCCGCCGTCGGCGGTCACCGTGGCGGTTCCCGAAACGTTGGTGACAGCGGTCGGCGTGTAGCTGAAGTTGCTGGCGGAGATGGTCAGGTCGTCGGTGGTGTCCGCCGGCGTGCCGGCGTCGTCCACGAAGTCGCTGATGGTGGCCGTGGCGCTCCAGCCCACGGTGTCGGCGGTGAGGTCGCTGACCGAGACCGTACCCAGGGTGCCGGAGGCGGTTGCGCCCGGCGCCGCGCTGGAAAGCGCGAGCGTGGCCGGTGCGGCGATGGTGAGGTCGCCGGCGGTGACGGCCACGGTGGTCGTGGTGTCTGCCGGGGCGCCGGTTGCCGCGGATGCGGAAACCGCGGTCGCTGCAACGAGCGCGAGGCCGCCGGCGAAGGCGAGGGAGGTACGTGTCAAATTACGCATGATGGTCGTTCTTTCTCAATTCGGTAACCCGGCTGACCCCGAGGGCCCCGTGGCTTTGCGTCCCCGGCTCGCGCCGGGTTTGCCTTTTCGGAGGGGGAAGCTGAGTGCGCTGAGAACAACCGTGTCTGACCGTTGTCCGTGCCCCGGAGGGTAACGCTAGTTCGCCGTAGACTCGCAGTCTTCCCCCAGAACGGGGCATCAGCGACGGCATGCCGACGGTTCTTCCGCCTCACGCACCCGTTTTCGTGTACCGGTCGAGCCTTTCAGGGAAGCGCGCGTTGAGTTTCGGCTGCCGTTGGTTCGAGCGTGCGCACGACCAGCGCCCCGGCGACCAGGAGGATTCCGAGCGGAAAGGCGAGCATCTGCAGCGGGCCGATGACGGTAAGAATGTCGGTGGCGAGCCGGGAGCCGACGTCTGCGCCACCGGAAAGGTCGAACGCCCAGAGGTTCGGGGCGTACTGCAGAATCAGGCCGAGTACGGCGAGCGCCACACCGACCCAGAACATGACCGCCGAGGCGCGGGTGTTGCCGGCGGACGCGTCGCCGGCCGCAGCCTCCGCATTCTTGTCGTCAGACGTGCGAACGACGCTGCGCCAGGTCGCGAACGACCGTGCGACGAGTGAGAATGCGACGAGCGCGAGTCCGAGCTCGAAGCAGACCGCCGCGAGGAGCGTGTATGCCCAGTAGAGCCCGGCGTTGTTCAGTGCGCCGTTTCCCCAGATCGACGCGAGCGCCGTGAGAAGGAAGGTGCGGGCGATGACACCGATCACGGTGAGCACGACGCCGGTCCAGAGCATCTGCTTCCAAGTGAGAGTGGGCGGCATTCGCATTCCTTCCGGTCGACAACAGCGTCGTGCTGACCTTCACGCTAGCGGAGCGCCGCCCCACGGGCTCCGACGTATGGGAATATAGCCGGGGGGCATTTCTTGAGGGGCCTCGATCTGGTTGAGAGGAAGGCCGCTACGTGGAGCTCCGCGATTACATCCGCATCCTGCAGAAAAGTTGGGTGCTGATCGTGCTGATGACGCTCGCGGCCGTCGGCGTCGCATCCGTCGTCTCGATCGTGCAGACCCCGAAGTACAGCGCCACCGCCAAGGTCTTCGTCTCCACGCAGGGCGGTGGCACCACCAGCGAACTGCAGCAGGGCGCCTCGTTCACGGTGCAGCGGGTGAAGACCTACTCCGACCTCGTGAACACTCCGATCGTGCTCAAGTCGGTGGTGGCCGAGTTGAACCTCAGCCTCCCCGTCGACGAACTCAGCAAGCAGATCACGGCATCCGCGCCGCTCGACACCTCGCTGCTCGACATCACCGTCACCGACGACGACCCCCAGCTCGCCGCGGACATCGCCAATGCCGTGTCGCAGAGCCTCACCGACGTGGTCGCCACCATCGAGACCCCCGAGACGACGGCCGGCGAGCCAGAAGCGGCGTCGCCCGTCAAGCTCACCGTCGCCCAGCAGGCCATGGCGCCTGACGCCCCGGTCAGCCCGCGCGTGGCCCTGAACATCGCCCTCGGCGCCCTCGTGGGCCTCGCCCTCGGTGTGGGCATCGCCGTGCTGCGCGAGACGCTGGAGACCCGCATCCGTAATGAGCGGGACGTCGAACAGGTCACCGACATCCCGATCCTCGGCGGCATCGTCTTCGACCCCAAGGCGCAGGAGCGTCCCCTCATCGTGCACGTCGACCCGCGCAGCCCGCGCGCCGAGTCCTTCCGCACACTGCGCACGAACCTGCAATACCTCGACGTAGGCCGGGTCGACCGCAGCTTCGTCATCACCAGCTCCATCGAGAGCGAGGGCAAGAGCACCACTGGCGCGAACCTCGCGATCGCGCTGGCGGATGCCGGTTCCCGCGTTCTGCTCATCGATGCCGACCTCCGCAGGCCCAAGGTGGCCGACTACATGGGGCTCGAGGGTGCCGCCGGCCTCACCGACGTGCTCATCGGCCGCGCCGAGCCCGAAGACGTCATCCAGCCCTGGGGTCGCAGCAAGCTCTTCGTGCTGCCGGCCGGGCACATCCCGCCGAACCCGAGCGAGCTGCTCGGCTCTGCCCGCATGAGCCACTTCATTGCCGAGTTCAACCGTGACTTCGACGTGGTCATCTACGACGCCCCGCCACTATTGCCGGTCACCGACGGCGCGATCCTCGCCAAGAACGTCGGCGGCGCCATCATCGTCATCGCCGCCGGCCGTACCCACAAGTCCCAGCTGAAGGGCGCGATCTCCGCACTGGACAACGTCGGCGCCCCGATCTCCGGCCTG
Organism: Cryobacterium tepidiphilum; assembly: GCF_003716325.1. Lineage (GTDB taxonomy): Bacteria > Actinomycetota > Actinomycetes > Actinomycetales > Microbacteriaceae > Cryobacterium > Cryobacterium tepidiphilum. Next base: position 36,991 of record NZ_RDSR01000009.1, read on the forward strand.
GTGCTGACCATGCTGCCGACCAAGGGCCCGGATGCCTACGGTTACAGCCGCTATGGGTACGGCTACGTCTACGGTGAAGACGCGGTGCCCGACGCGATCGCCATGCGCAGTGAGCGGATCAGGAAGTGACTGCGTTCTCGGTGCTGACCGTCTGCACGGGCAACATCTGCCGCTCGCCGCTAGCCGAGCAGTTGCTGCGTGCGCGGCTGGAAGCGGCGGGCGTGCCGGTATCGGTGAGCAGCGCCGGCACGCGCGCGCTCGTCGACCACGACATGACGCTCCAGGCCGCCGAGCTCGCCGGCGTCTATGGGGCCTCTCCGGCCACGCACGCCGCTCGCCTCCTGACCGAGCCGCTCATCGCCGACGCGGACCTCGTGCTCACGGCGTCGCGGGAGCACCGCGCCGAGGTTGTCTCGCAGCACCCGCGCGCGTCGCGCTACACCTTCACTCTCAACCAGTTCGCCCGGCTGGTCACCACCGCCCTCGCGGAGGGCCTGGTGCCCGGTGGCGAATCCGATGACCCCGCAGATCGGCTGCGCGATTTCGTGCGTGCCGCCGCCGCGCTCCGCGGCACCGTCCAGCCGTCACGGCCGGAAGACGACGACATCATCGACCCCTACCGGCAGTCGCAGGACGTCTACGACCAGGCCGGCGAGGCGATCAACGCGGCCGTCAACACCATCACCGTCGGCCTCACCGAAGCGCTCGGAGTCCGCTGACCATGGGAGCGCCCAAGCGGTACGTGCCGAAGGACCGGCCGAAGCGGCTGTGGATCCTCCTTGGCGTCGGGGTGTTCCTGGTCGTCGACGCGGTGCTCATCGCCGTTGCCATGGGCGCCACCCACGCACGCAGTGAGGCGTCCGAAACGTTACCCGTAGCCAGCGCACCCGCCGCCCCGGCCTCCGCCGAGCCGCAGCCGGCTGGCACGGTCGAGACGACCCCCGCTGCCAGCCCGGAGCCCGCAGCCATCGTCGCCGTTCCGTCCACGCGGCTCCTCGCTGCTCTCGACGGCAGCATCGCCTGGCGGGCGACTACTGGCGCCTGCCCCGATGCCTCCGCGAGTCCTGAGCTGACGGCTGACGGCGGCTACAGCTGGAAGACGACCGACGCCACTGGCTTCACCGACGTCACGGCGCTCCAACGCATCCTCGTCACCGGCGAGACTCGGGCCGCGATGGTCGGACTCTCCGCCGAGGGTTGCGAGCCGCAGTTCGTCGAGACGTACGTCTCCGGGGACAACTACGTCTCCTACCCCGACGAACTCGAGAGCACGTGGTTCACAACCCCGTCAACGCCCTCGACCGTGCACAGCCCCGCCGGCGACCTGTCCACGCCGTGCACCACGGTTGTTGCGCTGGCACCGCGCGACGCCGACGTCGCTGGTGTGCTGTGTGCCGACGGTCGTGTCTTCCAGACAACGGATGCCGCTGCGACCTGGTCCGACGCCACCCCAGTTGCCGGGGCTGTCGACCTTGCCGCCACGGACTCCGGCTACGTCGTCGCGATCGTCGGCGATCCCGCCTGTAAGGGCGTGGCGCTGCGGATGCTGCCTGCGGGGGACGCACAGGACGGTTGCTACGCGCTGGATGCCGATCCGGAAACTCTGCCCGGCAATGTCGCCGTGTCGGCGGCCGATGGCACACTGTGGCTGTGGGCCGGCGATGCTATCGCTCGCTCGGGCGACGGTGGCGTGACGTGGGAGTAGCGCCGGTCGTGTCCGCGCAAACGGGGACATACCAGCCAGTAGGGTAGAGCAGCGCGCTGAGCGCGACCTGGGGAGGGGGTGCGAAACGTATGAGCGGTCTACTGCGGGCCGTCGCCCGCGCCTCGCCCTACCGCGATCTCAAGCGAGACTGGCGTGACGTCTATGCCGCTCGTCTCGCTGTCACGGACCTCGTCGTCCTGGTCGCCGTGGTTCTCGCGGTGCAGGTGAACTGGCTCGGACTCGACAGTCGGCTAGTTGGCTCTGTAGTCGACAACGGAGATCTCGTGGTGGGCTACTCGGTTGTGTCTCTGATCGTCGTCGCAGGTTGGATGGCAGTGCTGCGCATTTACGACACTCGCGCCGACCGGGTCATCGGCCTTGGAAGCCAGGAGTACAAGCTCGTGGTCAACGCGAGCGTGCGCCTCTTTGGGCTGCTATCGATCGCCGCATACTTGTTGAAAGTGGATCTCGCGCGCGGCTACATCCTCATCGCTTTCCCCGTCGGAACGGTTTGCGTGCTTCTCGCTCGTTGGTTCTGGCGCCAGTGGCTGAGCGGACAGCGCCGCAACGGCAAGTATTCGTCCACCGTCTTGCTCGTCGGCTCGGAGGCTTCTGCGTCACACCTGGCCCTCGAGCTCTTGCGTGCCCCCTCGGCCGGGTACCGGGTCGTCGGAGCCTGTGTGCCCACCGGGATGATCGGCGGGCAGCTGCCCGGGACGGAGGTGCCAGTGTGCGGGAGCGTCAGTAACGTACTCGAGGCACTTGAGGCGACCGGTGCTGACACGGTAGTGGTTACGAGTTCAGAGGAGCTGTCTCCCCGCCGCGTGCGCGAACTCAGCTGGAGTCTCGAGCCGGGTCGGCAGCACCTTGTCGTGGCGCCGGGACTGACAGGGCTCGGCGGCCCCCGCATCCACACTCGTCCCGTCGCCGGACTGCCTCTGATCCACGTCGAGACACCGCGATACGAGGGTAGTAAGAGCGTGGCCAAGCGCATCTTCGACATCGTCGTCTCGAGCGTCCTGATCGTGCTTGCCTCGCCGGTGCTCGCCCTCATCGCGATCACCGTGAATCTGTCGAGCGATGGGCCGATTCTCTTCCGTCAGCGCCGTGTCGGTATCAACGGATCGACATTCGAGATGCTCAAGTTCCGGTCCATGGACAGCGACGCAGAGTCACGGCTCGATGAATTACAGCTGATCCAGCGCGAGGCGGGCAATGACGTGCTCTTCAAGATGAAGGACGACCCCCGCGTCACGGGGGTAGGTCGCTTCCTGCGTCGATATAGCTTGGATGAACTCCCTCAATTGTTCAACGTGCTTCTGGGCAGCATGTCCCTCGTCGGACCGCGCCCACCTCTTGAGCACGAAGTGGAACTTTACGAAACGCACGTTCACCGGCGTTTCCTGGTCAAGCCGGGAATTACGGGCCTCTGGCAGGTGAGCGGCAGGTCAAGTCTGTCCTGGGAAGATAGTGTCCGGTTGGATTTGTATTATGTGGAGAATTGGTCGATGACGGGGGACGTCGTTATCCTCTATCGCACAATCCGCGCAATCGTACGTCCGACGGGTGCCTACTGATGGGGCGCCGGAGGGTCATTTTGGCGGTTATGGGTCGGGCCGGGACGCAGGAATACGCTTCAATTGAGTGAAACCGTAACTGGACTGCCTGTTCAGTGGCTGCAATATCGGCTTCGCGTCCTGAAGAGCTCTTGTGTTTCCAACTCCGATTGTCAACGAACGCACCAAGGAATCCGATGTCATTTATCGCTCTCTTAACAGGGGCGCTCTTGTGGCTGGTCGGACTGTCATTGCGCCGCGGAATCTTCACCTCCTACCGTGCGCACCGGAGGAGTTGGGAGTATTGGTGGCCGTACGCGGCTTTCACGTTTGGCGGCCTTGGCACCCTATCCACTTTTGGATTCGTCACTGCAACAGCCGACCAGGTGGCGTTGCTCAGGATGGCGCCATTAGTCATTTTGGGTTTGCCCATGGTCGCACAATCGCTTTTGAGGGGCGCACGGATCACAGGCAGCGGCTTTTTCCTGCTCCTTCTCTTCAGCATTTTCGGCGCTTTCACTCTCGCCGGCGACGCTTTCTTAATGCCTCTCAGCTCACTCCTAATCCTGCTGCCCGGGATGATCACACCTTCGGCCGGGTATTCATCTAGCGCTCTCCGTGCCGGGACGGCGGACGCGGTTCGGGCATTCATCCTGATCCTTGCGCTCTTGACCGTGCTGATGCCACATGAACTCCTGGGTCCCTGCCGGTTCGACAAATGTTCCATATGGGGTGAGGCACTTGGAGCAGTAGGCACAGGGAATGCGCTGGGTCTTTACCTGGCCGCAATGGGGCCGATCACGCTCCTTTCGTCCCGTGGACGCTATGCGGGAATGCTTGTGATAGCTGGAAGCTTCGTCCTCGTTGACTTGACAAGCAGCAGATCAGCCATTGGGACTTGGCTGGCGGGAATCGTGCTGGCCCTCGCGTATACAGCGAGCGTGAAATACTCTGCGCGGTGGATAATTGGAGCCGCGACCGCTTGCACGGCGGTGGCGGTTGCCGTGATGCCATTCCTGAATTGGAACGCGGGACAATTTACGGGGCGCGTAGAGCTCTGGCGGCGGGCGTTGGACATCGTTGCTGATGATCCGCTCTTCGGATTCGGGCCGTCTTTCTGGGTCGGACAGGATCGGACCAATACCTTTACTGGTAATTACGCGACCCACAATTTGTTCACAGAAATTCTCGTGTCATCGGGGGTCGTCGGGCTCACGTTTCTAACCCTGGCCGTCATGCTCGCGATCCGTCGCAAAAGTGGTTTGCTTCTGAGTCAGTATGTTCTCGCAATTGTCGGAGTTTGGCTTGCGATTTCTATTACCGAAGTAGTGTCTGCCCCTGGCCGCACGTACCTCGTTCCAGGTATCTTCGCCTTCATTTTCATGACTTCTCATGCGACGGCGCGGACGGTGAAAACCGACGAGTCAGAGGCCACTCGGCTCGGGACACCGGCTAGCGCAGTTCGGAGGCGATGACGGTGGGGGACACGACGTCGACGTCCTTGCTGATTGCAGAGAATGATGTGAGGGGCCACCGCCTGTATTACGTCCAGATTCTCGCAAATGCTGCATTGAAGCGCGGGAGCGACGTGACAATTGCGCTGCGGGCTGACCAAGCTCGTCTTCCGGAAATCGAGCTGCATCTGGGCAAAGTCATGAGCGGTGTCACGATGCTGTACCTTGATGCCATCAACCTCGACGTTCTCGTTGAGAAGTCGCGGGAACTCGGCTCCAGTCTGACCGTCGTTCCTGATGGCGACGGCTACGTGCGATCGCTCGTACGTCAGGGACGGTGGCGCGGATCCGGATCGTTTTCGCTGCTGATCATGCGTGAGGGCGCCACACGAACGAGTTCGCGTCTTTCTCGAACGCTGGTGTCTTGGGTGAAGCACGGCCTTTACTTCTACCTCCACCAAATGCGGCGAGTAAACGTCGTCATCCTCCGCTCGGCGCTATGGCACGGCAATTCCTACTTCTCGATAGCGAAGGATCCCGTAACGCTGAAAACGTCACCCGCTGCGGCATCTACCATACGGAGCGAGTGGGGCCTGGACGACAGACGTTATTGGTTCGCTGTGCTTGGTGCGGTTACGTCGAGAAAGAACGTTGCATTGGTTGCGGAAGCTCTGCTCAGCGTCCGATCGAAGCAGATTGGTCTATTGATTGCCGGAAAGTGCGACCGAAGTGTTCGGGACGCCGAGGAACTGCTGCAGAAGCTCAGGAGCGCGGGCTGCACCGTTATCGTCCAAGATCGTCTGCTGTCCGATGAAGATTTAGATACTGCAGTCGCCATCGTGGACTGCCTTGTGCTGGCGCATTCCAACGAGGGACCCAGCGGCCTTTTCGGAAAGGCCGCAGCGGCTGGTACCAGAGTGGTCTGTGCCGGCGCGAAGTCCTTGCGCAGAGACACAAAGGCCGCCGGCGAGATGGCGAGTTGGTCAGAGCTGAGGTCCGACGTCCTCGGTAAGCACCTCGAACATGCGGCCTATGCGCCTCGGCCGCATGCTGTTGCTGAGACCGGCTTCGCTCCGTTTGTCCGCCCCCTGCTGCAGGTTGAATCCCGTGAAGCTTAAACTCCTTTTTCGAATCGGGAGCGCCGGATTCGCCTCTCTGATGCAGGCGGCGACACTGCTGCTGGTTGCGCGTTTTGCGGGCCCAGAGGATTTCGGTGCCTTCGGGCAGCTAATCTCGATTGGATATGTCGCAGGCGGCATTCTCGGGATGGGTATGAGCGCGCGGGCGCTGCGACTCGCAAGCGTCGATGCTTGGCGTCCGGTCGCAACAACCATGATGCTTCTTCGTGTCATGACGTCGCTCGGCGTTAGCGGTTTACTGATTGCGTTCGCACTATTGGTAGGCGACGACGTGGCGCTCGCCACGGCGGCTTCACTCTTCATCATCGGGGAGCTTGTCGGAGAGCTGATTCAAGGGATCCTGGCTGGGCGAAACCGCCAATATTTTGCGTCGTTCATCTTGTTGCTTCACAGGATCCTCGTCCTCACACCCGTAGCGCTCCACTTGGTCTGGCAGACCGAAATCTGGCTTCACCTCATGGTCGGCGCGGCGCTTGGTCTAGTGCTGCTGTTTTCGATCGCGGCGGCATCTGGGGCGCGTCCGAGCTCTCCTCTCGAGCTCTTGCGATCATCCTTGGGGTTTTGGTTCGCCTCCACGGTGACCAGCGCAGGGCAGCTGGATATTTCGTTTGTGCGGTTGGCTGTCGGGGACGTCGCAACCGGTCTTTATTCTGCGGGTAGCCGGATAGGTACCCCACTAAACGTGGTCACGAACGCAGTCCTTAACGTCTACGTCCCCGCGATGTCGGCACAAAGAGACGAGGGCGAACGTCTTAGGACCTTTCGCCGCCTGAGGACTCTCAGTTTGGCGTATTCGACTCTGTTGGTAATTGCTTCGCCTGGAGTCGGCTTCGCTCTGGTAGCGATTTTAGGAGAGGACTACAGCTCAGGTTGGCCGTTGTATGTCACTGTAACCTGCGGTGCTGCCCTTAGTGGTGTCAGTCAGTCCTACAAGTCACTTTGCTACGCCGAAGATCGTCCGTTCGCGGCTGGCAGGTCGATCCTGTTGGGAACGCTCATTGGACTCGTATGGATCCTTGTGGGTGGAGCAGTTTTCGGGTTTCCTGCCATTGTTCTCGCGCCGCTCGTTATGCAGGGGGCGATCCTTTTAGCGTTTCTCGTAGACCGCGCGCGAAATCGCGCGTGGGCAGGCAGGCAGTACTTCGTCGATGCCGATTCCGATTCCGACCATGACTTGACTGCCGCGGAACCCCCGGAACGGCAAGCTCAGGAACGAGCGGATAAGGCAGTCAACAGCAGTGCCGATTGATCGCCTGTCGCGCTAGCTTCTGGCACGCTCGCCGATCTTCTTCGCGGGGACGCCACCCCAAATTTCCCAGTCTCCCGTGGATTGCGTTACAACCGCATTCGCCGCCACGATAGTACCTTCGCCGACTCGGGTGACCCCGACTCCTCCAAGGACGCGGGCGCCTGGATACAGAACCGCCTGGTCGCCGATTTCTATCCGCTTCATCGGGCTCAAATGCCTCGGTCTGTGCGCATCAGCGCGGCCGATCGTGACCTGATGGAAGATCGTGACATCGTCCCCAATTGTTGTCTCAGGGTGAATTACTGTCCCGATACCACGATGGTGAATAGTCACGCGTTGACCGATAGAGGTGGCCGCGTGCACCTCCAGCCCGCACAATAGCAACAACTCTCGAACTAAGCGATACCGTCGTCGCGCCACTAGCCACTCAATTGTTCCCAATTGCCTCACCGCTCTCTCTCAATGCCGACGCTTACCGCGGCTGATTTCCAAATGGATGTCCGAAGGCACCTTCCTGGGCTATGAGGGCCGCAGTTAGATATGGGCCAGGGCGTCTGTGACCACCTTTGCAAAGGCGGAAGCCACGCTCTGAATGGTAGGTATCTCTTCTCGAAGTCCACGGTCACCGCTGTCAAACGTCGGAACGGAGTGGTTCAAGCTATTTTCGGCGAAAGACTGAGGATCGTTTTCCAAGTACAGGACTTCCTCACCCTCCAGAAACTCCACCTCGGGTGCATGGAAGCCAAAATCCGTTGTGTGAACTGGAAGTCCAAACGCCAGGGCGTCCACTGCTACTAATCCCACGCGGCCTGGCATCCAAACCGCACCAGAAACGGCCGCAAGTCGAGCAAGCTCGCGGCCTCGCGCTACTGGTACATGCACTACTGGAGCGCCGTTGGTAGCAGCAGTCTTGACAATGGGCTCAAGTTCTCCCTTGCCGACGATGATCAGCTTGAAGCTTGGGTCCAAGCGACGTGCGTGGATGGCAGATTCGATGAGAAAGTCGATTCGCTTGCTCTTGTCGAGCCCGCCAACGAAAAGGGCTCGTGTTCCGGTTCCCACGAGACGGCGTGTCCGCTGAAAGTCCTCCGCATCAAGGGCGAGCAAGTCCGACCTGAGAGCGACGGTGTCAGTGCTGTTCCCAATAGCGACGACGGAGCTCGGGTCGAGTTTCCCCCTTTCGATCAAATACTGCCGACCGCTTGCCGAATAGGTCATGACTCGCTCGCTTCGTCGAGCCAATGCCCACTCGATCCGATCGCCAATTCGCGACGGATGGTTCACGTACGACTTTCCATGACCCCAAAGCACCACTGGTCGTTTCCGTAGTACTGCGTCCCATGCGAACAGGTTGAGTGCTTCCAGTTCCGACACAATGAGGTCGGGCTTTGGAGCGAATGACGCTCGCCGAAGCATAATCTGCCTCTGGCCCAGCAAGACCTTCCTCTCTTGCATTGGGATGAAACCACTCACTGTGGACAGGTCGCCGCGTTTCGCTTGAATCGCTCCTGGGGCGCCAGCAGCGATTGTCAAGCGGACGCCTACTTGGTCGAGCAGCTCGGAAACCCGTGAAAACAATGGAACCCGGTACGCAGGGATATACGGCTGTGTGATCAGTACATGCATGAGGGGGCTCCATCTCGAAGATCGATACGTCGTCGGGGCACGATCACGATCCTTTGACTTGCTCGTAGCATTCCAGCGTGGAGTCGGCCGATGCTGCCCACGTGTAGCGGTCTGAAGCGAACGACCGCCCTCGCTCGCCCAGTTGTCTCGATGCATCGGCCTCACTTAGGAGAGCCGAGATGACCTGAGACAAGTCCGCCGCGTCGAGGGCGGCCAAGCGGAGGGCGCCTTTGCTTGCCGCTTCGGGGGCGATGCCCACCTCGCGGCTTGCAACAACGGGACATCCAGCCGCTAAAGCCTCCGCGACCGCGACCCCGAAGCTTTCGTCCTCGCTTGGAAGCGTGAACACGGAGGCACGCGACAATAGGTGTGCCCGCGTCGCGTTATCGACTTGACCTAGAAACACAACTCGATCAGCGACGCCTTGCTCTCGTGCGAGCGCGACAGGTGAATAGCCGAGGCGCGGATCTATTGGGCCGGCAACGAGGAGGCTAACATTCAAGTCCTGAAGAGGCGGCTGATTTAAGGCGCGTATCACGAGGTCAAGACGTTTCTTGGGCGTGACGCGTCCTAAGAACAAGATTTGTTGCTCCGCAGGATCTCGTTCCAAATGAAACAACTCTGATGTGACGCCTAGAGGTACATTGAAGGCCCGAACGTGCGGCAGCACCTGTTTCGCGTCCTCCTGCTCACGACTGCTGCTGTAGATCGCGCCGCTAAGGCCCTTTACGGCCCGACCGTCCACTCCAGCTAAGTACGCTTCTTTTTTCCAGCGCCTCTGTCGCCAGTGATATGAATCCAACGCGCCATGCGGCTGTATTACGTAGGGAACCCCTGCCTTTAGCGCGGCGCGCATCGCGATGGAACTCGTATACGTCTGAAAGCTGTGTACGTGAACAATGTCTGCATTCTCTACTGCCTTCGTCAGAGCAGGACGCATATTCGGTGAGTAGGTCCACGAGTGGGGCCGCCTGCTGGGAAAAATTGTGACGGATTCGTCGCTCGCTAAATCGCCATCAGACTCGGTCACACCCTTGTTTGTCGTGAAAAGTTCTGTCTCGACCCCAAGGTCGCGAAGAGCTGGGAGCAGTCCGCGGATTACTTCTGAGGGGCCGCCGTCGCGCCGAGCAAATGAAGCCGCAACGTGCAAAACCTTCACTTGGAGTTTCCAGACACAAGCAGCTGGACAGGAGTGCCGTGTGCGGCTTCGCCGCTTCGAAGCTCTTGGAGTTTAAGAGCGATCTGCCAGTAGTACATCGCTAGTGCAAGTGCATAGTCGAGCCCCGCCCGACCGTCCAAGAATCCCCGGCGGAGGATGTACGAGTACAGGAAGAAGATGAGCGGCTTGAACGGAACCTTGTCGAAAAGCTTTCCCTGGCGGCTCTTCGCGGCCGAAATGGATTGCCTGCGCTCAGGAACAGCGCGAACATGCGCCTCCCAATCTGAGTATCGATTGTGGCGCTCGAACCAAGTACGAATGGGGTCCTTGTCGTCATGGGAAATTCTTGCTGTAGTGCGCCCTATTGGTCCTCGGGAGGTGGGTTGGTAATGCCCCTCCAGCTCACCCATCCCTGGAATTTCGAGGTCGTCCATTTCCGGAAAATGGTTCCTGTCCCGGCGAACCAGACACCGCTTGAAGACGCGATGGCCGTGCCTCAGGCGCTTCCCGGAGAAGTGGTAGGTGAGCGGAATGTCGAACGCAACGACCGCTGGTGAACGGCCATCGCAAAACTGCAAGGCCAGCTCCGACACCAGTTCAGCAGTGGGACTCTCGTCAGCATCGAGAAAGAGCACCCATTCGTTTGCCGTCCGAACGTTGTCGAGCTGCCACTGCTTCTTTTTAGGGTAACGACCGTTCCACGTGAAATTTACGACGGTCGCGCCGAGCTGCCTCGCAATCAGCTGCGTGCCGTCATCGCTGTTCGAGTCAACGACGATTACTTCGTTAAATGCTCCCAAGGACTCTAAGCAGTGTCGAATCCCGGTTGCTTCGTTCTTCGTTTGGACGAGGACACTAATCGGGAGCTCATTCATACTTACCTTTCACCTCCGGGCGCGTCAGAAGGAAGGCGCTCAAGAAGCGTCCCCGAACCTGGTCCCCAGAATTTCGCCGTTCGGTCCACCGACTACTGAATTTGGCGGGATGGCGCCCCCTACAACCGTCATGGGCCGTACGAGCGAAGACCTGCCGATATTCGCGCCCCCCAGAATCATGCAACGCGAAGTAATCCATACGCCCGGCTCAATCACTATTGAGCGGGTGACAAGGGCCATATCTCGTCGATGTGCGTGGCTGCCTGTCGTGAGAAGCGTCTCTTGGGATATCACCACATCACTTCCTACGATGATGTGGTCTTGATTGTGAAACCAGACACCTTCTCCAATCCAAGAGCGGTCACCAATGTGCAGCTTCCAAGGGAACTTGACACGCGTACGAGGCCGAAAAATGACGCCATTGCCGATTTCAGCGCCGAAAAGGCGGAGCGCGCGCGTGCGCACGGCTGAGCTGATTTGCCAGGGGTTGGTCACGAGTACAAGCTCGACAACTGCCCACAAATAGACGACAAGCTTCGGTCGATCCCACGCGGAATGTTCGCCGGGCGCAGCGGCGAGATTGATCACGGGAACGTCCTCTCGGGCAGCAGCCTTCTCTTTGCTCACCGATTCCCCCGAATATTGTGCGAAGCGCACATCGAATAGTCTCGCCTAGTGCCTTCGAATCCCCGTGTCTTAATTCTAGGGCTGAATTTCCCCCCGGAAACAACCGGCATCGCTCCTTACGCCGGTTCGTTCGCCTCGGGCTTGGCCGGTCGCGGAATCGATGTGCACGTGTTGACCACATATCCTCATTACCCGGACTGGCGGTTCCGAGGCCCTTTGGTTCGTTGGACCCACCGAGAATGTGTAGAGGGCGTTGCAGTCACACGTTTGCGTCACTACCTCCCGAGTAAGCCCGAAGGTGTCAGGCGCCTCTTGTCCGAAATTTCCTTCGGTGCGCGGCTATTGGCTGCTAATTGGAGCAGGCCGGATGTAGTCGTGCTCGTTTCGCCTGCACTATTCTCATCGGCGCTTGCGATGCTGCGGGCCCGGTTCAGTCCGCGGAAACCCGCGGTCACAGTTTGGGTACAAGACCTCTACAGCCTCGGCATTAGGGAAATGGGCTCAGGCGGTGGAACCGTTGCGCGCGCAATGAGGTGGATGGAGTCCATGACGCTGCGAGCGGCGTCCCGCGTAGTTGTGATTCACTCCCGATTCGCTGCCTATGTCACGGATGAGCTCGGTGTCGATGCGGATCGTGTGGACGTGGTGCGCAATTGGACCCATCTGGGACCGACGCCGACGATCGACGTAGGCGAGGTGCGGAATCGTCACGGCTGGACTCCAGGCGAGACGGTCGTGCTACACGCAGGCAACATGGGAGTGAAGCAAGGTCTGGAGAACGTAATCGACGCTGCACGCTTGGCAAGCGAGCGAAGTCTGCCGCTAAAGTTTGTGCTACTGGGGAACGGCAACCAGCGGGCGGCTCTCGAGGAGTACGGGCGAGATGTCGATGGTCTTCAGTTTCTCTCGTCCCTCGATGACGTGGGATTTCAGTCAGCTCTTGGTTCAGCGGACATACTTCTTGTGAACGAGAAGCCCGGAGTGTCGGAGATGGCAGTGCCGAGCAAGCTCACATCTTATTTCAGCTCCGGCCGTCCTGTAGTGGCGGCGACGGATCTCTCCGGTGTTACGGCAGAAGAGATCCGGGCGTCCGTAGCGGGCATGGTGGTGCAGGCTGGTGATCCGCAAGCATTGGTAGATGTGTGCCTTCAGCTCCGTGAGGACCCTGAGCAGGCCTCGGTGCTCGGCGCGAACGGTCAGCGCTACCGGAAGGATGTGCTCGGGCAGGAGCCCGGAATCGACCTGTTCGCAGGAATCCTTCGGACAATGGCATCGCGACAGCGCCGGTAGGCTCTACAGGTTGGAGACTTCGCGACAGGGGGATACATGACGAAGCGCGCTCTTATCACTGGCATCACGGGACAAGACGGTTCCTATTTGGCGGAGCTCTTATTGGCCAAGGGGTACGAAGTTCACGGTCTCATCCGTCGTGCTTCGACTTTCAACACCTCGCGTATTGACCACCTGTACGTGGATCCGCATGATCCCTCGGCCAAGCTCTTTCTGCATTATGGCGACTTGAGCGACGGGGCGCGGTTGGTCAGCCTTCTTGCCAACCTCAAGCCGGATGAGGTCTACAACCTCGCGGCTCAATCGCACGTTCGCGTCTCATTCGACGAGCCCGAGCACACCGCCGACACGACAGGCACCGGCAGCGTCCGGTTGCTGGAGGCTGTTCGGGTCTCCGGGATCCACACGCGCTTCTATCAGGCGTCGTCTTCAGAGATGTTCGGTGCGACGCCCCCGCCCCAGAACGAGGAAACGCCCTTCTACCCGCGTTCCCCGTATGGCGCAGCCAAGGTTTACAGTTACTGGATCACCAAGAATTATCGTGAGGCGTACGACATGTTCGCCGTCAACGGCATCCTCTTCAACCACGAATCTCCCCGTCGCGGAGAGACCTTTGTCACGCGAAAGGTCACTCGCGCGGTTGCGGCGATCAAGGCAGGTCGGCAGGACTTCGTCTATATGGGAAACCTGGATGCGGTTCGTGACTGGGGCTACGCACCCGAATACGTCGAAGGCATGTGGCGGATGCTCCAAGCAGACGAGCCCGAGGACTTCGTCCTGGCGACAGGCGGGAATTACACCGTGCGCGATTTCGTCGAGACTGCGTTCAATCACGCGGGCCTCAATTGGGAGGACCACGTCAAGTTTGATGAGCGTTATCTGCGCCCGACGGAGGTCGACGCCCTTGTCGGCGATGCCTCCAAGGCCAAGGACAAGCTCGGATGGAAGGCGACGGTCGACACCGCCGACCTGGCGCGGATTATGGTCGAGGCCGACATGTCTGCCCTTGAGCATGCGGGCAGGCACTGGGTTGACGAGGTCCGCCTCGAAAGCTGGGGGACGAAGTAAGCGTGATGTCGGGGACACAAAAAGGGGCGGCGGGCGAACGCGAGAACATTGCATTCGAACCCGGGCCACTCGAGCGCTCGGCTCGCTTCTACGTGGCTGGCCACCGCGGTCTGGTCGGTTCAGCGATTTGGCGCCGGCTCGAAGCTGAAGGCTTCACCGACTTGATTGGGCGTACGTCGTCCGAGCTCGACCTCAAGAATCGAGAAGCGGTTTTCGCGTTCTTCGCTGAGGCGAAGCCTCGCTACGTTGTATTGGCTGCGGCGAAAGTCGGGGGAATCCTGGCGAACAGCCAATACCCGGTTGACTTCCTCAGTGACAACCTGCGCATCCAGGTGAACGTGTTGGACGCGGCGCTTCAGCATGGGGTCGAGCGGCTTTTGTTCTTGGGATCTTCGTGCATCTATCCCAAGCTGGCACCGCAGCCCATCCACGAGGACGCTCTTCTCACCGGTCACCTTGAGCCAACCAATGACGCATACGCGATCGCGAAGATCGCGGGAATACTCCAGATCCAGGCCGTCCGGCGCCAGTACGGTCTTCCCTGGATCTCAGCCATGCCCACGAATCTCTACGGACCTGGTGACAACTTCTCACCCACGGGTTCTCACGTGCTGCCGGCCTTGATTCGTAGATATGACGAAGCGGTGAAGACTGGAGCGGAAAGCGTCACGAACTGGGGCACCGGCAGTCCTCGTCGTGAGTTTCTCCATGTCGACGACATGGCGGCGGCCTGCCTTCATCTCCTGGAGCACTACGACGGGCCGGAGCAGGTGAACGTTGGTACCGGTCGGGACGTGACGATCCGGGAGATCGCAGAGACCATTGCCCGCGTGGCCGGGTTCAACGGCGAAACGAAGTGGGACACAAGCAAGCCTGACGGCACTCCTCAGAAGCTTCTTGACGTATCTAAGCTCGCGGCTGCCGGCTGGACGGCCGGGATCGACCTTGAGGAAGGCCTCCGCTCCACCGTCAAGTGGTACCGGGAGAACCTCGAATCGATCCGCGCCTAATCACGGCTTCAGGCCCGCGTAATGGCGGGGTCGTAGTCGTCCTGAAGGCGAGAGTCGATGTCCTCGTACATCACGTCGAGAGGGTGGGTGAGGTGGCGCGCAAGCCAAGGTCGAATACCGCTAAGGAAGCGGGGCATGTGCGGACATCCTTTTCGCTAGCGTTACCATTCGGGTTGGTGTGAGTGGGATCACTCACGCTGAGCTCGAGTTGAACAATCCTCGGGTGTTGTGCTCAAGCTACCCGACGTCCTCGGCGAAAGCGAGACCCACGTCCTTTTAGAGCGTTGGTCGAGCCGGAAGTGTGGCCCTTATAGCTCGGATAGGCTCTTGGGAATGGGGAATTTCGCATGAAGATGTCGGTTATCGGCTGCGGGTATTTGGGGGCGGTCCACGCCTCGGCGATGGCCGAACTCGGCCACGACGTAATCGGCATCGATGTCGACTCGAACAAGGTAACTCAGCTCTCGGAAGGGCGGCCTCCGTTTTTCGAACCTGGTCTGCCTGAGATCTTGGACTCGGCCATGGCGACCGGGCGACTGCGTTTCAGCACCGACATCGCAGACGTTTCAGGTGCCCAAGTCCACTTCATCGCTGTGGGCACGCCTCAGAAGCAGGGCAGCCACTCCGCCGACCTCTCATATGTGGACGCCGCGATCGGCTCGCTTCTCCCGCATCTATCGCCCGGCGATCTTGTCGTGGGAAAGAGCACGGTCCCCGTGGGAACGGCCGCACGGCTTGCTGAGGTGATCGAGGCTTCGGGCACAGGCGCGTCACTGGCTTGGAACCCTGAGTTCCTTCGCGAAGGCTTCGCCGTGAAAGACACCATTGCACCGGATCGTCTCGTGTATGGGGTGCCGGCGGGTGATGCGGGGGAGCGCGCCGTCGCTCTGCTCAACGAGGTGTACGCCTCGGCCATCGCTGCCAGCACCCCGCTCGTGGTTACCGATTACGCCACAGCGGAGTTGGTGAAGGTGTCGGCCAACGCCTTCCTCGCGACCAAGATCAGCTTCATCAACGCCATGGCGGAGATAGCGGAAGTGACCGGCGCCGACGTGACTCAGCTCGCCGACGCCATCGGATATGACTCGCGCATCGGCCGCCGCTTCCTCGGCGCAGGCGTCGGGTTCGGCGGCGGCTGCCTGCCCAAGGACATTCGCGCCTTCACCGCACGCGCCGAGGAGCTCGGACGTGGCGAGTCGGTGGCGTTCCTCAAGGAGGTCGACGCCATTAACCTGCGGCGTCGCCAGCGCGTCGTCGATCTCACCGTCGCGGCGCTCGGCGGGCAGGTTTACAACAAGAAGGTCGCTGTGCTCGGGCTCAGCTTCAAGCCGCATTCGGACGACGTGCGGGACTCGCCGGCCCTGGATGTCGCGGTGCAACTCCGCGGCCTTGGCGCCAATGTGGTGGCGACCGACCCGGAGGCGATTGAGAACGCACGGGCGCGGCATCCGCAGCTCAGTTATTCACCAGACCTCGAGGAGACGCTGCGCGACGCTGACGCTGTGGTGCACGTCACCGAGTGGCCGCAATACCGCTCGCTCGATCCGGTGTGGGCTGGCCAGCTGGTGAGCAACCGCACCGTCATCGACGCGCGCAACTCCTACGACTCGGCTGCGTGGCGTGCAGCGGGCTGGACCTACCAGGGTCTTGGTCGGCCGTAGGGGCGCAGGGTGGCGACTTAGCTGAACGGCAGTGAATGGCTCATCGCCATCGAAGCCAGGCAGGCAGCCAGCAGCGTGACGACGGCCACGGCTCCGATCCGAATGACCAGCCAACGCCGCGTGTACTGGAACCGCCGGAACCATCGTCTGAAGCGCCGACGCGAGTGTCTCATCTTGCCCCCTTGTGTCCGCACTTATGAGGACATCCCCTGTCCGCACTTTAGGGGACATCGCGGCGGATGTCGAGGGGGAGTGGCTGAATCAGTCGCCACCGCGTCGGGTCTGGATTGCGGATTGTGGGAAACTGGTGCTTTGAATTCCGACAGAAAGCGCGCATGACCGACTCACCACGCAAGCGGCATTGGCTGCGCAACGTCCTCATCGCGCTCGGTGCCGTCGCACTCCTGATCGCAATTCCCGTCGGCGTTTACGCCTTCAGCCTCTCGCGCACCTTCGACAGTAAGAAGGAAACGATCGAGGACGTGTTCCCCGACGAGACATCGCGGCCCACTGTGCCGCAGGGGGAGGCCGGCAAGGCCGAGAACATCCTGCTGCTGGGCTCCGACACCCGCGGCGAACTCGGTGACGACCTCGACGACATCCGTGGCCAGCGGTCGGACACGATGATGGTCGCCCACATCCCTGCCGACCACAAGCACGTCTACATCATGTCGATCATGCGTGACAGCTGGGTCGACATCCCGGGCCACGGCCAGGCGAAGGTGAACGCCGCGCTCTCCTATGGCGGCATCCCCTTGGTGGTTCAGACGGTGGAGGGCCTGATCTCGGCGCGCATCGACCACGTGGCCATCGTCGACTTCAGCGGATTCGAGGGGGTCACCAACGCGCTCGGCGGCGTCGAGGTCAACAACGACATCGGCTTCAACTCCTCACACCTCAAGGGGCACTACTTCCCGCAGGGTGTGCAGACCATGAACGGCACGGAGGCGCTCGCCTTCGTGCGCGAACGCTACGCCTTCGCCGACGGCGACTTTCAGCGGGCCCGCAACCAGCAGGCCTACCTGAAGGCCGTGATCGACAAGGTGCTGAGCGCCGGCACGCTGCTCGACCCGGTGAAGACGAACAACTTGGTCTCGGCGATCGCGCCGTACCTCAAGGTGGACAAGGGCTTCGACTCGGCCTACGTTGCGTCGCTCATCCTCAAGATGTCGTCGGTGCGGTCGGGGGACATCACGTTCTTCACCGCGCCCACTGCCGGCACCGGAACCTCCGACGGCGGGCAGTCCATCGTGAACCTCGACGCCGAGAAGATGAAGCTGCTGCAGGAGGCGTTCCGCACCGACCGGCTGGACACCTACCAGCCGGAATTGCAGACCATGCAGTAGCGAGTCCGGCGTGTTGTCGCTCCGACGCGAATCTCTACCCCCTGTTCGGGGTCATTGTGTCGGCATTAATGCGGACGTACCGTGAGTGTGTGACCTGCTCCTAACCCGAATAGGGGCGATCATTCATAACCCGAAGATCCCCTGGGTCTCCCACGATGTGGGGAGATCCAGGGGATCTTTTCGTCTCTTGCGGTTTAAACACAGAGCATCCCCCCGCGCACAGCTAACCCGAATAGCGCGGCGGGGGGACGACCAAGTCTAGCGCGACAGAAAGCGGCTGGGTGACGGTTCCCTGTGAGTTTCTATTCCCGCGCCTCCGTCCCGGAAGCGCGGGCCGTTCCGGGGAGCGGGTTAGTCTGGAAGGGTCCCAGCACCTGATCGCACGAGGCAGAAATGCAACCATTCGCGCAACTGTCGCCGAAACGCATGGCGTGGCGCGTAGCATCCGTTGCGGTGGGAACCTTCGTGGTGATTGTTGCCATGCTCGCCGGCATGAGGGCCTGGAGCCTGAGCCAGGGGTTCGCGTTCCAGGCCATCCCGGGAGCCCTGCCGAGCGCGACGCCGGGCCCGCCGGGCGGCCCGGGTCCGCAGAACATCCTGCTGCTGGGCGTTGACGCCGGCCCCGCGGATGCGACGGCGACGCCTGATCCTGCGGCGCACCTCGACGGCCTCAGCAGCGTGCTGCTCGTGCACCTTCCCGCCGAGCGGGACGGCGTGGAAGTGTCGTCGATCCCGGCCAGTGTGCCCCTGCGCGACGACACGACGATCGGGGAGGCGCTGCGCTCCGGCGGCGTGACGAACGCGGTTGAGGAGGCCGAGGGACTGCTTGACACGCACATCGACCACGTCGCCGTGATCGACGACAACGCGTACGCGGCAGTGGCCGAGGCCTTTGAGGGGGTGACTGTGACAGCGGATTCGCCCTTCCGCACCCGGGACGGCGGCCAGGTCGCTGCCGGCACGCAGCGGCTCGACGCGGCGGGCGTGCTCGCCTACCTGCGGCCCGACCCTGCCCAGCCCGGGGCCGAGGAGCTCGCGATGCGCAATCAGCAGGAGCTGATCGAGTCGATGCTCGGGGAGGCCGTGAGCGGTGACACGCTGACGAACCTGCGGCTTCTCGCTGACCTGTCCGCCGAGGTGAACCCGTACATCGCCGTGGACGAAACGCTCACGCCGGAGTATCTGGCGGGGCTCGGGCTGAAGCTCGACGACATCCGTTCTGACGTCGTGTTCGACACGTTCAGGGGCTAAGCCGCGGCGGTCTCCACCGCCATGGCGCGCTCGCCCCACAGCGTGAGCACCAGCAGGGCCAGCACGGTGCCGAGGATGGCGCCGGTGGTGTTGGCGACGACATCGGCGATCGACGGGAAGCGCTCGGCGAGGAAGATCAGCTGGCCGAACTCGATGGTGGCGCTGGCGGCGAATCCCGCGGCGAACCCGAGCCACCAGCGCTCTATACCGAAGTAGGCGACGACCAGCAGCCCGACGGGAACGAACAGGGCGATGTTCGCCGTGAATTCGACCACCGAGTAGTTGATGGCGTGCGGCATGCCGTATTTGTGCAAAACCCAGAGGATGTGCTGGATGCTGGCATGCGCATCCTGGTCGACCGGGGTGGGCCAGAATGCGGTGAGCGCCATGAACACGGCGTAGACGGCGGCTGCCCAGGGCGCGGCGCGCCTCAGTAGTTCGGCCAGCGTCACGTCGTCTCCTCACCGGATGCGGCGGGCTCGGGTCGGGTGCACCGGTGTCGCATCGCCGTGGATGTGCCAATACTAACCACGCGTGCGCGCCGTGTCGTGCGTTCGCCGCCACGGGAAGGGAACGGTGAGGAGCACCAGCCCGACGCCGATCAGGGCGAGCCCGGCCCAGCCGGCCGCGTTCATCCGCTCGCCGACGACGACGATGGCGAGCACGGCGGCGACCGCGGGCTCGGTGAGGGTAAGGGTTGTCGCGGTGCTGGGCCGCACGCGCTCCAAGCCGATGCCGAAGAGGAGGTAGCCGAGGAACATCGGCACGAGCGCCATGTAGGCGGCGACGGCCAGCGACTGGGGCGACGACACGAGTGTTGCGCCGGTCGCGATGAGCACGGGGACCAGGAGCGCGCCGCCGAGCCCGAAGACGGCGCCCATCGAGGCGGCGCGGCCGACCGCCCGCTGCATCATGCGGTGCACCGCCCAGGAGTAGACGGCGTAGGTGACGCCGGCGAGCAGGCCGAGCGCCACGCTCGCAACGGTCGCTCCCGCCGACGCGGTCGCTCCGCCGAGTCGGGACACGCACAGGAGCGCGCTCCCACCCACGGCGAGAACGGCGGCGACGGCCCACCGCCGAGTCAGGGGAGTGCCGTCGATCGTGCGCTCCAAGATGGCCGAGGCCAGCGGCGCGGACGCCAGCGAGACGACCGTGCCCACCGCCACACCGCCGAGCCGCATCGAGCTGTAGAACGCAAGCGGGTAGACGGCGACGGAGATGGCGCCGAGCGCGACGAGGGCGCGGTTTCTCTGCAACAGTCCCCGCGAACGCCGTATCGACGGGATGGCGATGGCGGATTGCAGGATCCCGCCGATCCCCATCGCCGCAGCGCCGATCGCGAGCGGACTCGCGTGCGGCGCGAAGGTCGCGGCCGTGCCGGTCGTGCCCCACAGCACCGACGCGACGAGGATCGCCGCGATGCCGCCTCCGGCGCGGCTCACCGGGCGGCGCCCGTGTCAGCGAGGACCATCGACTTCACCGTCTCTCGTGCTGTTGCCCAGCGGATACCCAAAACGCTCCCGCCTGCAAGAGGCGGGAGCGTTTCGATTGGTCGGGGTAACAGGATTTGAACCTGCGACCTCGTCGTCCCGAACGACGCGCGCTACCAAGCTGCGCCATACCCCGATGGCCCGTGGGCCTCAATAAGTATAGACGCTCCCGGCGGCCAGTGCTGACAGCATCCGTTGGCCCTAAGCCTCGACCGGCAGTTGCGCGGGTTGAACGCCGCTACGCTCGTTGAATTCAGCCCGCGAAGCGGCGTTCAACCCGCGCACCGCGAATTCGCGGACGACGGGTCAGAACGAGCCGGCGGTGAGGGTGAGGAGCGTCGCCTCGGGCGGGCAGGCGAAGCGCACCGGCGCGTAGATCGACGTGCCGAGGCCGGCCGAGACGTTCAGGTACGCGGTGCGCAGGCCCTGGTGCCAGAGGCTCAGCCCCTTCACCTGCTTGCGCGGGATGTCGCAATTGGTCACGAGCGCGCCGAAGCCGGGAACGCAGACCTGGCCGCCGTGCGTGTGCCCGGCGAAGATCAGCTGCGCGCCGTGGTTCACGAACGAGTTCAGCACCCGCTGGTACGGCGCGTGTGCGACGCCGACGGTCACCGTGGGGCGCGGTTCGGCCGCAACGGATGGGTCGGGCCAGGTCTCGTCGGAGAGCGGGTCGTTCGCGCGCAGGTCGTCGATCGCGCCCGTGATCACCTCGAGGCGGTCACGCCCCACGTGCGGGTCGTCGACCCCGAAGAACTCGAAGTGCGTGCCGCCCAGGTCGAGGGCGCCAGCCTTGTTGTTCAGGTCGACCCAGCCGAGGTTCTCGAACACGCCGAGCAGGCGGTCGATGTCGAGCCGCTCCACCTCGGGATGCACCACCGAGGGGCCGCCGAAGTACTTCAGCGGGTTCTTCGGCTGCGGTCCGACGTAGTCGTTCGAGCCGTTCACGAACACGCCCGGCACGCCCTCGAACGGGGCGAGGGCGTAGGCGATGCCACGGATGCCGTCGGCATGGCCCAGGTTGTCGCCCGTGTTCACGATGAGGTCGGGTTTCAGGTCGGCCAGCGCGCGGATCCAGTCCTGCTTGTCGGTCTGCCAGGGCGCCATGTGCAGGTCGGACAGATGCAGCACGCGGATGCTCTCCGCCCCCGGCGGCAGCACCGGCACCGTCACCTCGCGCAGCGTGAAGTCGTTGCGCTCCACGAGTGCTCCCCAGGCGAAGGCGCCGAGGCCGGCCGCGCCGACTGCGCCTGCAGTCAGCGCGGCCACCTTGCCGCCGAGGCGGAGGGCGCTCAACCCTTCTTGTCCTTCGGCTTCGTGGGCTCCTTGGTCGGCTCCGGAGCCTTGGTCGCCGTCGGCTTGGGCTCCTCCTTCGGCGGGGCGACGTAGTGACCGATGGTGATGGTCACGTTGCTGCCGGGCCTGGCCTCGTTCCCGCCGCCGGGCGACTGCGAGATGACGACGCCGTCCTGCGACTTGTCGCTGGTGTCCTTCGTCTCGGTCGAGACGCCGAACCCACTGAGAACGCCGCGAGCGGCCTGCTCATTCTGCCCGGTGACATCCGGAACGACGGTCAGCGAGCCGTTGCTGGTGTAGATCGTGACGGTCGAACCGCGGCCCGTGATGCCCGACGGGTCGGTGCCCGTGACGGTGCCCTTCGGCAGCGAGGAGTCGACGTCGCCGCCCACCATCGGGTTGAAGCCGGCCTTGTTCAGCGCGGACTGGGCCTCGGAGACGGACATGCCGCGAACGTCGGGGATCGAGACCTGCGGGGCCTGGATGACGTCCGGTGCCGGCTCGGGGAAGTCGTCTCCGCCGTACTTGGCGTTGGCGACCGACATGATGTCGGGCCACATGCGGTGACGAGCCTCTGCGGCGCGGCCGCTGTCGAAGAACACTTCGCGTTGGTTGAGCACGTGGTGGCCCTCGCCCTTCAGGCCCACGAGACCCACGACGGTGGCAACCTTGGTGCTGGCGCCGTTCATCCACGTGTCCACGTTGCCGTCGGTGGTACCGGTCTTGCCGATCATCGGCACCTTGGGCTCGGTGGCGTAGTACGACGACGTCGCGGTTCCGGCGTCATCCGTCATGACCTTGCCCATGGCGTAGGTGAGGCCGGCATTGAGCTTCTTGTCGATGGCCTGGTGGCACTCGGACTTCGGAATCGGCAGCTCCTTGCCCTCCGGGCCGATGATCTTGTCGATCGCGATCGGAGTGCAGACCTTGCCCTTGTTGGCGATGCCCGCGTAGGCGGTGACCATCGTCAGCGGCGCGATCTCGTTGGTGCCGAGCACGGTGCCAGCCGACTGCTTCAACGGGTCGCCGTCGGCGCGGTGCACTCCGAAGTCCTTCGCCGTGTTGGCGATACCGCAGAGGTCTAGCTCCTTCGCCATGCCGATGAAGGCGGTGTTGATCGACCGCTCGGTGGCGTACAGGGCTGTGTAGTCCGAGCCGGTCTCGCCGTCTTCATCGTTCTGCGGGCTGAAGCCCTGGGCATCATAGTTCTGGGTGCCATGGCAGCTGTCGCGGAAGTCGCCCCAGTTGTCGCGGTACGCGGAATCGGTGTGCTCCTTCAGCGTGTGGCCTTCTTTCAGCCACTCCGCGAGAGTGAAGACCTTGTACGTCGATCCGGGCTGGAACCCGCTCGAGCCGCCGAAGCCGACATCCGTGTTGTAGTTGATCGGCGAGTACTTGTCGCTCTTCGCCAGCACGTCGGGGTCCTGGCTGTAGATCTTGTTCTGCGCCATCGCGAGGATGCGACCGGTTCCGACCTGCACGCTGGTGGCGAGGGCGGCCTCGTTCCAGCCGTCGTAAGTCATCGGAACGTTCTTTTTGATGGTCTTGACGGCCGCGTTCTGCACGTCGAGGTCGAGCGTCGTGTACACGTCGAAGCCGCCGCGGCGGAAGTTCTGCTGGCGGGTCTCTTCGTCTTTGCCGAAGGTCGGGTCGGTGCGGAGGATGTGGGTCACGTAGTCGCAGAAGTAGGCGTTCGCCTTGGCCGAGGCGCAGCCGGTGCTCGGCGGCGTGATCTTCGGCTCGATCTTGGTGGCGATCGCCTCGTCGTGCTGCTTCTCGGTGATCTTCCCGTACTTGAGCATCTCGTCAAGGATGTAGTCCCGGCGCGACTTGTTGTCGGCGTATCCGTTGGCCTTGCCGTTGGTCGGGCTGTCGGGGTTGTCGAGCTGGAACTTGACGGGGTTGTTCACGATGGCCACGAGGCTTGCCGCCTGCGGCAGCGTCAGCTTGGACGCGCTCGTGTTGTAGTAGTAGTTCGCCGCCGACTCGATGCCGTAGACGGTGCCGCCGAAGAGGGCGATGTTGAGGTACCCGTTGAGGATCTCGTCCTTCGAGTACTCCTTCTCAACGCCGATCGCGTAGCGCATCTCCTGGAGCTTGCGCTCAGCGGATGTCTCGGTCGCGTCGGTGTAGCAGGCGTTGCGCTTCTCTTCGTTGCTGATGAGCTCGCACTTCTGCACCAGCACGTTCTTCACGTACTGCTGGGTGATGGAGGAGCCGCCACGGGTGCGGCCGGTGGCGACCGTCTGCACAGCGCCCTTGATCGTGCCGCCGATGTCGATGCCGCCGTGCTCATAGAAGTGCGGGTCCTCGCCGGCGACCGCAGCATCCTTCACGAACTGGTTGATCTGGTCCCAGCCGACCTCGACGCGGTTCTGGTCGTAGAAGGAGGCAAGCAGCACTTTGCCGCCGTCGTCTTTCTTCGCGTAGATGTTGCTCTTCTGCGAGAGCTGGTCGATCTTGAGGTACTCGGGCAGGTTCTCGAAGACGTTCATCGTGTTCGTCGCAGCCATGCCGGACACGGCCAGGGCAGGGGTGACAGCGACGGTGACGAGCACGCCGGCGATGGCGCTCATGCCGACGAAGCCAAGAAGCCCCCCGACCCAACGACCCATCGAACGATTTTTGGCAGACATAGGATTGAGCGTAAGGGACGAAGCTGAAAATCCACCTGAATGGGAGAGCCATGCCTGCCTGGGAATACCTCACGACGCCGTTGATGATTCATAACACTGCGGCCATCCTCAACAACTGGGGAGCCGACGGCTGGGAGCTGGTGCAGGTCGTCACCGGTCCCGAGGGCGGACTGGTCGCCTATCTGAAGCGCCCGCTGGCGTCGGCGACGACGGATGTCGACGCATCCGCTGTGGGGGCCTGACATGTCGATGATCGAAACCCGCCTGGCGGAGCTGGGCATCGAATTACCCGAGGTCGTGCCGCCCGTGGCCGCCTACGTGCCGGCGATCGTCTCGGGCACGCTCGTCTTCACCGCGGGTCAGCTGCCGATGGTGGCGGGCAAGCTGCCCGCGACCGGCAAGGTCGGCGACGGCGAGGGTCTCGTGCCGGCCGATGACGCGCGCCAGTATGCGCGCCAGTCGGCGCTCAACGCCCTCGCGGCCATCAAGGCGGTGATCGGGTCGCTCGACCGGGTGACGCAAGTGGTCAAGGTGACGGGCTTCGTCGCATCCGACCCGTCGTTCACCGGGCAGCCGGGTGTCATCAACGGCGCCTCCGAGCTGCTCGGCGAGGTCTTCGGCGACATCGGCGTGCACGCGCGGTCGGCCGTGGGGGTTTCGGTGCTGCCGCTCGATGCGCCCGTCGAGGTCGAGCTCATCGTCTCGTTCGCGTGACCAGCCCGCGAACTGAGCGTTGCCTCGACCGTACGACGTTGACCCCCGCCGCGTGTCGCAACTCACCGTTCGCGGCGGGGGAACGCCGGTGATCTCGTGCTGATCGCGCTCGTGGTCGTCGCCGTGATCTTCGGTGCCGGCGCACAGCGCATTGCAGGCATGGGATTCGGGTTGGTCAGCTCGCCGTTTCTGGTGCTGCTGCTCGGTCCCTTCGACGGGATTCTTGTGATCAACGCCTGTGCCCTGGTGATGGCGGCGCTCGTGCTGGCCCGGGTCTGGCGGCATGTGGAGTGGCGGCGGTACGTGCTGCTGGTGGTGCCGGCCTTGATCGGCGTGCTGCCCGGGTCGTGGCTGGCCGCGACGCTGCCGGGACCGATTCTGTCGGTGTCGATCGGGGTGCTGCTGATCCTCGGGCTGATCGCGTCGCTCGTGGCGTCGCGGTTCAACGTCACGGTGACGGGCGTCGTGCCCGCCGTGGTGGCCGGCCTCACCTCTGGGGCGATGAACTCGGCGGCGGCCGTCGGCGGCCCGGCCATCGGCATCTACGCGGTGCTCACCCGCTGGCACCAGCGGCCGTTTGCGGCAACGCTGCAGCCGTACTTCTTTACGGTGGGCTTCACGTCGCTGGCCACGAAGCTGTGGTTCTCGGGCGAGAGCGTCACGTCGCTCCTGGCCTGGTGGGAGTGGCTGACCATCCTCACGGCACTTCTGGTCGGCCTTACCGTCGGCGACCGGCTGAGCAAGCGCATCAGTCACGACGCCGCGCGCACCGCGGTGATCGTGATCGCGTTCGGGGGCGCGATTGTCACGATCATCCACGGGCTGCTGGCCTGAGCTCGGGTCGGCGGAATCGCAGTGACGAGAAGCAGTGACCGGTAGCAGGGCCTAAAGGCCGGGCGCGGGGCGGTTCTGCTCGGGGTGGGAGCGGCCGAAGGCGCCGCTGACGGCCTCGCCGGCGCGCACGCCCAGGCGCTGCGCCGGCTGCTCCACCCAGCGCGTCATCAGCTGAGCGAAAACCAGGCTGAGCGGCACCGAGCACAGCGCCCCCAGCCACCACCGCTCCGGCCCGAACAGCGTGGCGAACGTCACCACGATCGGGAAGTGCACCAGGTAAAGGCTGAAGCTCACCCGGCCCAGCCAGAGCAGCGGCCGGGTTGTCAACGGATGCTGCAGCACCGGCCACAACGCGACGCACGCGACCACAAGGAAGGCGCCGGGCACTCGGAGCGAGAGTGTCACGTCGCCCCAGAACCCCGTGAGCACCTGGCGTAGCAGCCAGTGCAGGATGAGGAGGAGCGGGCCGAGCAGCGTGAGGCCGATCCACGCGGCCGTGCCGGCAGGGCGACGGGCGAGCGCGGCGCCGCGCTCGCGGAGCTCGTCGTAGTGGGCGGCGAGGAGCCCGCCGAGCGCGAACGCCGGGAGGAACATGAGCGGCTCGATGCCGGTGACGTAACCGGTGGTCGCGACGGCGGTGAGCAGCAGGGCCCAGAAGGCAACCCGGCGGCGGCCGCGCATCGCCAGGGCCAGCACCACGAACAGCGGCAGCAGCAACGAGAACCACATCTCCCAGACCAGCGACCACAACGGCGGGTTCACGTCGGGACGTTCCGCGAGGCCCACGATGCTCGCCTCCCGCAGGAAGTTCCCGAGGCTCAGGTCGGCATCGGCCTGCCGGGCCAGCCACGGCCCGGCGGACGGGTCGCCGGTGCGCGGCACCAGCGCGATCCAGAGTCCCGCGAGCAGGATCGAGACGAGCACGGGAAGGGCCAACCGGATCACGCGGCGCGGGTAATAGGCGAGCCAGGCGTATCCGTTGCCGCGGATGACCGCCCCGAGGGGCGAGCGCACCAGCACGAAGCCGCTCAGCACGAAGAAGACCAGCACGAACTCCGGGCCGGCGACGACGATCTTGAGCGGCGAGAGGGTGGCCCACCAGCCGACGGAGGCGAACTCCACACCCCGGCTGGACCGGTATGCCTCAGAGATGGCCGGCACCGTCATCGAGACGTGGTGCACGAGCACGACGGCGGCGGCGACCCCGCGCAGCGCGTCGAGGGCGTGCAGTCGCCCGACGGAGCCGCTCGGGCGCTGGCCCGCGCCCGTGCCGGCCGCTGCACCTGCCCTCGTGCCTGCCACGCTTCCACCCTAGGCGTGCACTGCTCGCCCCGGCACGTCGCGCCCCCCGCCCCCCTCTCCCCGTCGATAACTCCGGGGATCCGCCGCGCGGGCGCGGCAGGGCCGCGCGTCTACGGGCATCCCGACCGTCCGTCCGCAATTCCTCCGGAGTTAGCAGCGCCGGTCCTCCGGAGTTAGCAGCGCCGGGCGGGCGGGCGGGAGCGCCGGGTCGGGGTCGGGCCGCTCCAATGCTCCCGCCGATCCCCGTCGCTAACTCCGGGGATCGGCCGCGCGGGCGCACGTGTGCCCGCGTGTCTATGCGGCAGCCTGTCGGTCCGTCCGCGATTCCTCCGGAGTTAGCGGCGCCGAGCGGGCGGGGGTAAGCGTCGCGGCCCCCGCCTACTTCATCGCGTCGGTGATGACCTGCATGATCGCGGTGTCGGCGAGCGTCGTGGTGTCGCCCACCTCGCGGCCCTCGGCGACGTCCCGCAGCAGCCGCCGCATGATCTTGCCCGAGCGGGTCTTCGGCAGCTCGTTGACGACGAAGATCTGCCGCGGCCGCGCGATCGCGCCGATCTGCTGCGCCACGTGGGCCCGCAGGATCTCGGCCACGTCGCCGGCGGAGGCGGCATCCGTTTGGCTGGCCTTGATGATCACGAACGCCACCACCGCCTGCCCGGTCGTCTCGTCGGACGCCCCGACGACGGCCGCCTCGGCGGTCAGCGGATGCGCCACCAGCGACGACTCGATCTCTGCCGTCGAGAGGCGGTGGCCCGAGACGTTCATGACGTCGTCGACGCGTCCGAGCAGCCAGAGGTCGCCGTCGTCGTCGAGGCGCGCGCCGTCGCCGGCGAAGTACTTGTCGCCGAACTTCTCCCAGTAGGTCTCCTTGAAGCGATCCGGGTCGCCCCAGATGCCGCGCAGCATCGACGGCCACGGCTCTGTGACGACGAGCAGGCCACCGTTGCCCTCGCCGACGGGCGTGCCGCTGTCGTCGAGCACGTCGATCGAGATGCCCGGGATGGGCACCTGCGCCGACCCGGGCTTCAGCGACGTGATGCCCGGCAGGGCGGAGACCATGATGGCGCCGGTCTCGGTCTGCCACCAGGTGTCGACCACCGGCGTCTTGCCTGCGCCGATGACCTCGCGGTACCAGACCCAGGCCTCGGGGTTGATCGGCTCGCCCACCGAGCCCAGCACGCGGAGGCTCGAGAGGTCGAACTTCTGCGGAATCTGCCGGCCGAGCTTCATGAAGGTGCGGATGGCGGTGGGTGCGGTGTAGAGGATCGAGACCTTGTACTTCTCGATGAGTTCCCACCAGCGGCCGGGGTGCGGGGTGTCGGGGGTGCCCTCGTAGAGCACCTGGGTGGCGCCGCTGGCGAGGGGACCGTAGACCACGTAGCTGTGCCCGGTGACCCAGCCGACGTCGGCCGTGCACCAGTAGACATCCGTTTCGGGGTGCAGGTCGAACACGGCCTGGGTGGTGAACGCGGTCTGCGTGAGGTAGCCGCCGCTCGTGTGCAGGATGCCCTTCGGCTTACCCGTCGTGCCGGAGGTGTAGAGGATGAACAGCGGGTTCTCGGCCGGGAACGGCTGCGCCTCGTGCTCGGCGGGTGCGGCGGCCATCTCGTCGTGCCACCAGAGGTCGCGGTCGGTCCAGTCCACGTCCTGGCCGGTGCGCTTGACGACGAGCACGTGCTCGACGGATGTCCCGTCGCCGCCGGTGAGGGCCGCGTCGACGGCTGGCTTCAGGCTCGAGGCCTTGCCCTTGCGGTAGCCGCCGTCGGCGGTGATGACGAGCTTGGCGTTCGCGTCGTCGATGCGCGAGCGGATGCTGTCGGCGCTGAATCCGCCGAAGACCACCGAGTGCACGGCGCCGATGCGGGCGACCGCGAGCATGGCGATCACGGCCTCGGGGATCATGGGCAGGTAGATCGCGACCCGGTCGCCGGCGCTGATGCCGAGTTTCGTGAGCACGTTCGCGGCCTTCTTGACCTCGGCGGTGAGCTCCGCGTAGGTGAGCGTGCGGGTGTCGCCGGGCTCACCCTCGAAGTGGAAGGCGACGCGGTCGCCGTTGCCGGCCTCGACGTGACGGTCGAGGCAGTTGTACGCGACGTTGAGCTCTCCGTCGTCGAACCACTTCGCGAACGGCGGGTTGGACCAGTCGAGGGTGCGCGTGAACGGGGTGTGCCAGTGCAGGAGCTCGCGAGACCGGTCGGCCCAGAAGGCCAGGCGGTCGGCCGCGGCATCCGTGTAGAGCTGCTCGGTGGCCACCGCCTGCGCGGCGAACTCGGGGGAGGGCGGGAATCGGCGCGATTCGTCGAGCAGGTGATCGATCTGGGTGCTCATATATCTACTGTCGCTCCTTTGCGAGGCGATGGGCGGATGCGCGGGGCTTGTCACGCGACGGACAAAACCTTACTCTCGTCGGCGCCGGGGCATTCTTCGGGTGACGTGGGAGGTCATCTTCGGACAATCTCCCGCGAGTTTTCGGCTCGCGGCGGCGCCTTTTCCGCGTCTTTTCGGGGCGTTTCGAGGGGTGCCCATGCCCCCCAAGCAGTTGCCCTCGAAAATGGGGGCAAATGACCTTGGTTTTGACGACGCGTCGGCATACACTGATCCGAGTCGGACGAAAGTCCAGACCCGTGACGCGCTTTTTCCCCCCAATTCGCGCGTTGCCGAGGCGGTACCCGTTCCCCCCAATGGGTACCGCCCCCTTCTCTTTAAAGCCACCGTCGCCGGACGTGCCGCCGTCGCCCGCCCGACGCTCGCGCGCCCCGCGCCCGACGCTCGCGCGCGCCGCGTGTGAGGGGCCAGCTTTACCTAGTCCGGGCCGGCTGGCACTAGGTAAACGCGACCCCTCACGGGCTGAGTGGGCCACGAGTGGATGTGACGTTGGGTCGCGTTCTCGTCGGCGTCCTCCACAGGCGAGCGGGTGGCGGTGGCTGTCCCGAGGTCAGCGGGACGAGAAGAAGCGGTGCCCGTGCGCCCGTACGGTGTGCGCATGACCATGCCGTTCGTCGCCGTTCCGTCGTTCGCGACGGCGAGGTCCCCGGCCGACGCGGACGGCACCGGGAGGATCGTGCCTGCCAGCGCCGACGAACGCATCGCCCCCTGGGATACCGACGATGACCGGGCGCAAACGGACAGTTCGCTCGACGGCGTGGCGCTCCACGGAGCTGACCACGGAACCCCTGCGCTCGCCGGCAATCAGTGCGACGTGTCCGCGCTCGGGCCGCTCGCGCCGTTCGCCGCCGAGCCCGGCGTGACCGACCTGTTCGTGAACGGGGAGTCCGGCCTGTGGGTCGACGACGGGCGCGAGCTGCGGCACCGGAACGAGTGGGAGGCCGACGAGCGGCAGGCGCGCGAGCTCGCGGTGGGGCTCATCGCGCGGGGCGGCCGCCACATCGACGAGGCCAGCCCGTGTGTGGATGTGAGGCTGGCCGGCGGCATCCGTGTGCATGCGGTGTTGCCGCCGGTCTCGAGCACCGGCACGCTCATCTCGATCCGGCTGCCGCGCGCGGCCGGCCTCAGCCTGAACCGGCTGGTCGACGCCGGGTTGTGCGGAGACGGAGAGCGGCGCGAGGCGCTGCGCGAACGGCTCCGCACGACGGTGATGCGCCGCGAAAACCTGCTGATCACGGGCGCCGCCGGCACCGGCAAGACGACCCTGCTGGCGGCGCTGCTCGGGGAGGCGCCCGCCCACGAGCGCATCGTCGTCATCGAGGACGTGGCGGAGCTGCACATCGCGCACCCGCACGTCGTGGCACTCGAGGCCCGGCAGCCGAACCTTGAGGGGGCGGGACGCATCGGCGTCGAGTCGCTGGTGCGCGAGGCATTGCGGATGCGCCCGGACCGGCTCGTGGTGGGGGAGTGCCGGGGTGCGGAGATCCGGGAGCTGCTCGGCGCGCTCAACACCGGGCACGACGGCGGCGCGGGAACGATGCACGCCAACTCGCTCACCGACGTGCCGGCCCGCCTCGAAGCGCTGGGCGCGCTCGCCGGGCTGGGCCCGGAGGCCGTGGCGCGGCAGACGGTCAGCGCGTTCGACCTCGTGCTGCACCTCGAGCGCCGCGACGGGCTGCGTCGTCTTGCGGCCGTGGGCCGGTTCGCTGTGGGGGAGCGCGGAACGCTCACGGTGGAGGAGGCCGACGCGCTGACCGACGACGCTTCGGGGCCGGGCTGGTGATTCGGTTCCGCCGGCGGCAGAGTGCCCCTGACCCGCCGGTCGACGAGGTGGCCGCTGTCACGCAGCGTCTCGCAGTTCTGCTCTCGGCCGGGGTGTCGCCGGCGTCGGCCTGGACGTACCTGCTGCCGGCGGAAGCCGCACCCGACGCTGCGGACGGGGCGGGAAGCGCCGCCAATCCGGAGGTGGGCCGGCGGGATTCGGGAAGGGAGGCCGCGCGCGGGGCATCTCCGGTTGTTCATGCTGCCGCGCTCGCCGGCGCGGCAGGCGGGAACGTGGCCGACGCCGTGGCCGCGGCGGCGCATCCGTTGCCCGGCGCGGAGCGGCACGCCTGGCTCGCGCTCGCCGCGGCCTGGGCGGTGGCGACGGAGGCGGGGGCGCCGCTGGCGGGATCCCTGCGGGAGCTTGCCGCCTCGTTTCGGCAGCTCGGCCAGCTGCAGCGCGATGTGGGCGTCGCCCTCGCCGGCCCGGCGGCGACAGCCCGTGTCGTGCTCACCCTGCCCGTGGTCGGCCTGGGCTTCGGCATTCTGATGGGGTTCGACACCGTGCACGCGCTCGTCGCGACCCTGCCCGGCCTGTTCTGCCTCGCCGCCGGTGCGGCACTCATCGCGATTGGCGCGCGATGGAACCGGCGTCTGGTGCGGCGGGCGCAGGCGACGGATGCCGCACCCGGCCTGGCGCTCGACCTCACCGCGATCGGCATGGCCGGCGGCGCATCCGTTGCCCGGGCCCGTGAGCTGGTGGCGACGGCCATCGACCGTTACGAGCTGTCCGCAGGCGACGCGGAGGTGACGGTCGCGGCCGTGCTCGACCTCGCCACCCGCGCCGGTGTGCCCGCCGCCGAGCTGCTGCGGAGCGAGGCGGAGCAAGTGCGGAGGGCCGCGCGCAGCGAGGGGCAGCGGCGGGCTGAGACCCTCGCCGTGGCGCTGATGCTTCCGCTGGGGCTGTGCGTGCTGCCGGCGTTCATGCTCGTGGGTGTGGCGCCGCTGCTGCTCGGCGTCCTGGCCTCCACGTTCGCGGTGCTGTAGCCGTCCTCCACAGCCGCCAGGCCGCGCGGGTTGTGCACCGAACCCGTGGGCTCGGGGCCGGGCTGGCGCGGGCGGGGCAGGCTGGACCTGCTCGCGCCACCACGATCGCGTCGACGGACGCAGAAGGAGTGAACCATGCTGAGAAGACTGGTGAGGCGCGTGCTCGAGCGGCTGAGACTCCGCACGCCGAGCGAGGAGGGTGCCGCGACGGCCGAGTACGCCGTTGCGACGATGGCGGCGGTCGGGTTCGCCGGCCTCCTCATTGTCATCCTGCGGAGTGACGAGGTGCGGGGGATCCTCACCGACCTGGTGCGCAGTGCGCTCACGGTGGGGTAGGCCACTCCGGCGCGGGGAGACGGGCAGTGTCACGGCTGAGTTCGCGACCGTCATGCCCGCGGTCATGCTCGTGCTGGCCGCCTGCCTCGGTGCCGTGCAGGTCGCCGGCCAGCACGTGCGCATGACGGATGCCGCCGCCAGCGCCGCCCGGTCGTTGGCGCGCGGCGACGGGGTGGACGCGGCGACCGCGATCGCCCGGCAGAGCGTCGGCAGCGTGACGCTGGGCAGCGACCATCAGGGGCAGTTCGTGTGCGCGCGCCTGAATGCGCCGAGCGCGTTCCTGCCGTTCGCGGCCGCGGGCCTGCGATTGGAGGCGTCCTCGTGCGCGCTCGCCGGCGTCCCGTGAACGACCTCGGCTCGGGATCGGTCCTCGCGGTCGCCATCCTCGGCGCCTGCCTGCTCCTGACAGCGGTCTTGGTGCCGGCGCTCGCGATGCTCGCGCTCGGGCAAGGCGTGCAGGGCGCAGCGGATGCCGCGGCACTCGCCGCCGCCGACACTGCCTCCGGGGCGGTACCCGGGATCCCCTGCGAGGCCGCCGCGGCGGCGGCGGCGCTCAACGGGGCAACCGTTGCCGCCTGCAGGGTCGACGACCTGATAGCCACCGTCGCGGTCGAGCGCAGGGTTGCCGGCTTCCGGCTCGGCGCCGAGGCGCGCGCGGGGCCACCCCGCGCGAACCCGGAACGCGCGAACCGGGAACGCGCGTTCAAGGGACCGCGGGTGGAAACTAACGCGAGCTGCGACTCCTGCGAGCTGCGACTCCTGTGAGCTGCGACTCCTCTATAGAGAAAGGAGCAGTACTATTCGAAGACGGCCTCAAGGAAGCGGTAGGCAACCGCCGTCGGTTGCTCGGAGCCCTCCCCGTCGAACTCGAGGTCGGCGCCTCGCACATACAGGTACCGTTTTCCACTGGTACCGGTGGGGATCTCGATCCTCGGTTGCGGATCGCCGGACTCCAGGAACTCGGTCCTGATCGTCTTACCCTCGAGCGGGCCGTTCATCAGCTTCGCCGTGTAGGTTCCGTAGGTTTGCTCCGTTGCAGCCATACCCCCATTGTCCTCAGCAAACGGCAAGAGGCAAGGGTTTGCGCCGTGAGGGCGTCGGTGCGCGCTGCACGCGGAAACCGGCGGCCACGAATTAGGCGGGTACTCCATTCGTATGTGTATGGTGTGCCTTGGTCCTCGAACGGGACCTTGACATTTAAGAGGAGTCTGGTGCCAGGCACGAAGAAGCTGGTCATCGTCGAGTCACCGACGAAGATGAAGTCGATCGCAGGATATTTGGGCGACGGCTACGAGGTGCTGTCCTCGGTGGGCCACATTCGGGACCTGATCGAACCCAAGAACCTGCCGCCGGAGCTCAAGAAGGGCCCGCTAGGCAAGTTCTCCGTCGACGTCGAGAACGGCTTCGAGCCGTATTACGTGGTGTCCGACTCCAAGAAGAAGACGGTCGCCGAGCTCAAGCGCGCGCTGAAGAACGCCGACGAACTCCTCCTCGCAACTGATGAGGATCGCGAGGGTGAGGCCATCGCCTGGCACCTCCTGCAGGTGCTCGCCCCGAAGGTGCCCGTGCGCCGCATGGTGTTCCACGAGATCACCAAAGACGCGATCCTCCAGGCCAAGGACCACACCCGCGACCTCGACACCTCGCTCGTCGACGCACAGGAGACCCGTCGCATCCTCGACCGCCTTTACGGCTACGAGGTCTCCCCGGTGCTGTGGCGCAAGGTGGGCCCCGGGCTTTCGGCCGGCCGCGTGCAGTCGGCGGCGACGCGCCTCGTGGTCGACCGGGAGCGTGAACGCCTGGCCTTCGTCTCGGCGAGCTACTGGGACCTCACGGCCCTGCTCGCGGCATCCGTCGGCGACAGCGCCGGCGCCGACGACACGTTCGACGCCCGTCTGGTTCGCCTGAACGGGGAGCGCATCGCCACGGGCAGCGACTTCGACGACCTGGGCCAGCTCAAGCCGAAGGTGAGCGCGGCGACGCTCGACGAGGCATCCGCCCTCGCCCTCGCCGACGCCCTCAAGGCGCCCGAGGTCGCCGTGACGGTGACCAAGGTCAGCTCCAAGCCGTACCGTCGCAGCCCGGCCGCGCCGTTCACCACCTCCACGCTGCAGCAGGAGGCCGCGCGGAAGCTCCGGTTCACCGCCCGCCAGACCATGAGCGTGGCGCAGTCGTTGTACGAGAACGGCTACATCACCTATATGCGCACCGACTCTCCGTCGCTGTCGCAGCAGGCGATCACCGCGGCCCGCACACAGGCGGCCGCGCTCTACGGGCCCGAGACGGTGCCCGACAAGCCGCGCCTGTACAAGGGCAAGAGCAAGAACGCGCAGGAGGCCCACGAGGCGATCCGCCCCTCCGGCGACACCTTCCGCACGCCGGCGTCGCTGTCGTCGAGCCTGCGCGGCAACGACTTCAAGCTCTACGACCTGATCTGGAAGCGCACGGTGGCCTCCCAGATGGCGGATGCGACGGGGTCGACCGCGTCGGTCACCATCGAGGCCGGCCCCACGGGCGACGCCGCTCACCCGAAGGCCTCCGGCGCGCTCGCCGAGTTCGCCGCCAGCGGCACGGTCATCACGTTCCGCGGCTTCATGCTCGCCTACGAGGAGTCCCGCGACGAGGAGCGCAACGCGCCGCAGGACGCCAAGGAATCCAAGCTGCCGCCGCTGACGGAAGGCCAGAAGCTGGGGATGCGCGAGGTGGAGGCCAAGGGCCACGAGACCACGCCCGCCGCCCGGTACACCGAGGCGAGCCTCGTGAAGAAGCTGGAAGAGCTCGGCATCGGCCGGCCGTCCACCTACGCGTCGATCATCTCCACCATCACCGACCGCGGCTACGTGCGGCTGCGGGGCCAGGCGCTCGTGCCCAACTGGATCGCGTTCTCGGTGGTGCGCCTGCTGGAGGACTACTTCGGCGACCTCGTGCAGTACGACTTCACCGCCGAGATGGAGAACGACCTCGACCGCATCGCCGACGGCGAGGCGGAGCGGGTCGACTGGCTGAACAGCTTCTACTTCGGCTCCGCCAAGCACCGGGGACTCCGCCAGGTGATCGACAACCTCGGCGAGATCGACGCGCGCGCCGTCAACTCGGTGCGCATCGACGACGACATCACGCTCCGCATCGGCAAGTACGGCCCCTACCTCGAGGTCGTCGATCCGCAGGCCGCCGCGGATGCCACCCCGCGCCGGGTGAACATCCCCGAGGACCTCGCCCCCGACGAGCTCACCCCCGCCAAGGCGCGCGAACTCGTCGACGCGCCCGTGCTGACCGACCGCGTCGTGGGTGTGAACCCGGAGAACGGCAAGAACATCGTGGCCAAGGACGGCCGGTTCGGCCCCTACGTCACCGAGCTCGATCCGGAACCCGAGGCGACCGAGGCGGAAACCGGCGAGACCGTGAACCCGGCCACCGGCGAGGTGACGAGCGCGGACGCCGACAGCGCCGACGCCAAGCCGAAGAAGAAGGCCGCCGCGAAGAAGGCGCCGGCCGCGCCGAAGCCGCGCACGGCATCCCTGTTCAAATCGATGGACCTCGCGACCATCGACCTCGACACCGCCCTGGCGCTGCTGAACCTGCCGCGCGTCGTCGGCCTCGACCCGGAATCGGGCGAGGAGATCACCGCGCAGGGTGGCCGCTTCGGCCCGTACCTGAAGAAGGGCACCGACACCCGCTCGCTCACGAGCGAGGACCAGATCTTCGAGATCGACCTGCCCGGTGCCCTCGAACTGTTCGCGCAGCCCAAGTACGGCGCCCGCCGCGCCTCCAGCGCGCTCAAGGAGTTCGAGAAGCCCGACCCCGACAGCGGTAAGGCCATCAAGATCAAGGACGGCCGCTTCGGCGCCTACGTGACCGACGGCGTCACCAACGCCACGATTCCCAAGGCCGAGTCGATCGAGGACGTCGACTACGAGCGGGCCGTGCAGCTGCTCGCCGACAAGCGTGCCAAGGGTCCGGCGACCAAGAAGGCTCCCGCGAAGAAGGCCGCCGCCAAGAAGGCGCCGGCCAAGAAGACAGCGACCAAGAAGGCGCCCGCCAAGAAGACAGCGACCGGCACGGCGAAGAAGGCGACGGCCAAGAAGACGAATGCGTCGGCAGCGGATGCGAAACCCGCCGCCAAGAAGACCACGGCCCCCGCCACGAAGAAGGCGACCGCGACGGAGTGAGCGGTCTTTTCATCACGTTCGAGGGCGGCGACGGCTCGGGCAAGTCGACGCAGGCCGCGCTGCTCACCACCTGGCTTGAGGGCCAGGGGCGCAGTGTGGTGCGCACCCGTGAGCCGGGCGGCACGGATGTCGGCACCCGGATCCGCGAGATCGTGTTGCATCACCGCGGCGAAGTCTCGCCCCGGGCCGAGGCGCTGCTCTACGCGGCCGACCGCGCCCAGCACATCGCCACCAAGGTGCGCCCGGCCCTCGATCGGGGCGCCGTGGTGATCCAGGACCGGTACCTCGACTCCTCCGTCGCATACCAGGGCGCGGGCCGGGTGCTCGGCGCCACCGAGGTGCGCGACCTGTCGCTCTGGGCGGTCGAGGGACTGCTTCCCGACCTCACGATCCTGCTCGACCTCGACGAGTCCGTCGCGCGCACCCGGCTGGACGCCGCCGACAAGGTGTTCGACCGGCTCGAGGCTGAGAAACAGGAGTTCCACGGCCGGGTCCGGGCGGCGTTCCTCGACCTCGCCGCCGCCGAACCCGACCGCTTCCTCGTGCTCGACGCCGCGGCATCCGTCGAGAGCCTGGCCGACAGCATCCGTTCGCGGGTCGCCGCCCTGCTCTAAGAAAGGCGTCATATAAGGCCATGAAGGCCGCCGCGACGACACGCTACTGCTACGGTTTTCCTGATCCACACGGGGGCCCCGGCAGGGGCTGAGATCGGGCTGGTGCTGCCTGCGACCGTTGAACCTGTCTGGGTAATGCCGACGAAGGAAGCAGGGCAAGACGTCCATGGAATCTGTCGAAGTGTTGAACGCGCCCACGGTGAGTCGAGCCGACCGCCTGGACCGCCTGCCGTTCACGAAACGCCACACCCGGCTGCTGTTCGGCTCCGGGGTCGGCTGGGCTCTCGATGCGCTCGACGTCGGCCTGATCTCGTTCGTCATCGCCCAGTTGTCGATCACCTGGAGCACGGACGCCTCGGCGCTCTCCTGGGTCGCCTCGGCCGGCTTCGCCGGCATGGCCATCGGCGCCGCTCTCGGCGGCCTCCTCGCCGACCGCCTCGGGCGCCGCAACGTGTTCGCCCTCACCCTGCTCATCTACGGGATCGCCACCGGACTCTCCGCGCTGTCGTGGTCGGTGGGTGTGCTGCTGGTGCTGCGGTTCATCGTGGGCCTCGGGCTCGGCGCCGAACTGCCGGTCGCGTCGACGCTCGTCAGCGAATTCGCGCCCCGGCGCATCCGTGGTCGCGTCGTCGTCATCCTCGAAGCGTTCTGGGCGGTCGGCTGGATCGGGGCGGCCGTGCTCGGCTACCTGGTCATCCCGACGAGCGAGAACGGATGGCGCTGGGCGCTTCTGATCGGCGCCGCGCCCGCCGTCTGGGCGGTGCTGGTTCGCCTGCGGCTCCCGGAGTCCGTGCGATTCCTGGAAGGTGCGGGGCGCCACGACGAGGCCGAGACGATCGTGCGGGAGTTCGAGACGGAGGCCGGCGTCGCCTCTCCACCTGCGGAAGGCGGTGCCGGCACGCACGCCGGCGCCGCCCCGGCTGCACTGCGTAGCCGCCTCGCGGGCTTGTTCGCGCCTGAACTGCGGCGGCGCACCCTCGCCGTGTGGCTGGTGTGGGCGGCCGTCAACTTCGCCTACTACGGGGCCTTCATCTGGCTCCCGAGCATTCTCGTCGCCGCTGGATTCCCCCTGGTGCGATCCTTCGAATACACCCTCATCATCACGCTGGCGCAGTTGCCGGGATATGCGGCATCCGCTTATCTGGTCGAGAAATGGGGCCGCCGGCTCACCCTCGCGGTGTTCCTCCTCGGCTCCGCAGGGTCGGCCGTGCTCTTCGGGTTCGGCGCGGTGAGCGGCTCGGTCGCGCAGATCATCGCGGCCGGAATGCTGCTGTCGTTCTTCAACCTGGGCGCGTGGGGCGCCCTCTACGCGGTCACGCCCGAGATCTACCCGACCGCGCTGCGGGGCACGGGAGCCGGCTGGGCGGCCAGCGTCGGACGGATCGCGTCGATCGCGGCGCCGCTCTCCGTGCCGCCGCTCCTCGCCCTGGGCGGAGCGCCGGTTCTGTTCCTCGTCTTCGGCGTGGTCTTCGTGATCGCGGCAGTCGGCGCGTTTCTGCTTCCCGAGCTCAAAGGCGCCGCGCTGTCGTAACTTCCGCCGCGGATGCCTTGGCGGGCGGCTCGATCCGGACTTGACTGGCGACGGTAAGCCGGGACCGTGACGAGTGGGAGCAGACGATGGATCTAAGGAATCGCCGAGGCGTGATCACCGGGGCCGGAAGCGGCATCGGACGAGAGCTCGCCGTCGAGTTCGGCAGGCGAGGCGGGGATCTCCTGCTGGTCGGTCGTCGTCAGGAGACGCTCGATGAGACGGCGGAACTCGTTCGGAGCGCCGGTGGCGCCGCCTCCATCCTGGAGCTGGACGTCACGGCGCCGGGCGCCGCCGAACGCATCCAGGCGGCGGCGGCCTCGCCGGACCTTCTGGTCAACAACGCCGGCAACGTGCGGGCCGGGCGGTTGGATGAGCTGCCGGAGTCGGACATCCACGCGATGATCGACCTCAATCTCACGGCCCCGATCCTGCTCACGCGGTCGCTCCTTGGCCCGTTGCGTGCCGCCGGCAGCGATCGCGGCAGCATCATCCTGAACATCTCCAGCGGCATCGCCCTCGTCGGGATGCCGTTCTATACCGTCTATGCCGCGACGAAGTCGGGCATTGCGCACTTCGGTGAGGCGCTTCGGCGCGAGCTGCACGGCACCGGCGTGCATGTGGCGACCGCCTACCCCGGGGCGACGGCGACGCCCATGATGGACAGTTCTACGGCGGGGGAGGATCTCGGGTTCGGCCGGCGTCCTGTCGAGGATGTCGTGGCCGATGTGCTCGCCGCACTGGAGTCGGGGGCGCACGAGATCAATACCGCATTGCCCACCCGGCGGAAGATGCAGGACCTGAACGTCACCGATCCGCTCGCGGTCGATGCGGCACTCGCGCCTCGCCTCGGCGCGTTGGAGGAGGCGACGCGCGAGCACCGCAGCATGTAGCGGGCCCGCCTCCCGCAGAAGTGTCAGGGCTGTGTCAGGGGCGACCGGTAGCCTTGCATCATGACGGTGTGGGACGACCTGACGGGCCAGGCGGAGGCTATCGCGGTGTTCCGCGCGGCCGCCGAGCGCCCCGGCGTCGCCGTCGCCATGGCCGACTCGTCAGCGTCTGACGGGCAGGTCCTGACCGCCCCGCCGGCCACCGACGACCACTCCTCCATGACCCACGCCTGGCTCATCACCGGGCCGCCCGGGTCGGGGCGCTCCAACCTGGCGTTCGCGTTCGCGACGGCGCTGCTCGGCCCCGGCACGCCCGAGGGCGACGAGGCCGCGAGACGACAGGTCGAGGCGCGCACGCACCCCGACCTCATCCTGCTCTCCACCGAAGGCGTCATCATCAAGATGGACGCGGTCAAAGAGGCGGTCGCGCGCTCGCAGTACTCGCCGTCGGTCGGCCGCTACCGGGTCGTCGTCGTCGAAGACGCCGACCGCATGGTCGAGCGCACCTCCAACGTGCTGCTCAAGGCGCTGGAGGAACCGCCGGAGCGCACGGTGTGGATACTCTGCGCGCCCAGCGAAGCGGACCTGCTGCCCACCATCCGGTCGCGCGTGCGCACCGTTCGCCTGCGGGTTCCGTCGGTCGACGACGTAGCGGAGCTGCTGCAGCGCCGCGACGGCGTCGACGCGGTCACCGCTGAGCGCGCCGCCCGGCATGCGCAGAGCCACATCGGCATGGCGCACCGCCTCGCGACGAGCCCCGAGGCCGAGACGCGACGTGAGGAGACCCTGCGGGCGGCCCTCGGCATCCGCTCGGTCTCGGCCGCCGTCAACGGGGCCGCGCGCATGATCGCGATCGCCGGCGACGACGCGAAGGCCATCACCCTGGAGCGTGACGCCGAGGAGCGTAAGGCCGTGCTGCGCTCCCTGGGGCTCGACGAGGGGCAGGCGATTCCCGCGCGCCTGCGCGGCCAGCTCAAAGACATGGAAGACGACCAGAAGCGCCGCGCCACCCGGAGCCTGCGCGACGGCATCGACCGCATCCTCGTCGACCTGGCCTCGCTCTACCGCGACATTCTCATGGTGCAGCTCGGGCGGGAACAGGCGGTGATCAACCGCGAACTCGCTCGCGAGGTGACGGATGCCGCGGCAGCCGCCACCCCGTCGGCCACACTGGCCACCATGGACGCCATCACCCTCGCCCGGCAGCGCATCGAGGCGAACGTGGCCCCGGCACTGGCGCTCGAGGCCATGCTGGTCTCGGCGATCCGCCGATGAGCGCGCCCGCACCGACCAAGATCAAGAAGAGGTTCCCGTGAGCAAACGCCTCCGAATCGTGCCGGCGATCGCCGCCGCCCTCGCGCTGGGCCTCGGCCTGAGCGGCTGTGCCCCGTGGTCGGTGCCCACCGCGCCCGCGCCGGCCACCTCCACACCCACCGGCGAGAAGGTCGACCCGGCGCTCGAGACCTTCTACCACCAGTCGCTCAGCTGGAAGGGCTGCGGCGACGGCCTGCAGTGCGCCACCGCGAAGGCGCCGCTCGACTGGTCCGACCCCGGGTCGGGCGCCGTCGACCTGGCGCTCGTGCGGCACCAGGCGACCGGTGAGCGACTCGGGTCGCTGCTGGTGAACCCCGGCGGACCCGGCGCATCCGGGTACGACTTCATCAAGGACTCGCTCGACTACGCCACCGACGACAAGCTGCAGGCCGGGTACGACATCGTGGGATTCGACCCGCGGGGCGTCGGCCGCTCCTCGGCGGTCGCCTGCTACGGGCCGAAGAAGATGGACGAGTACCTCTACGGTATTCCACAGGCCGAGCGCGGCACCGACGCGTGGATCGCCGAGCTGGAGGCGTCCGCCAAGGACTTCGCATCCGCGTGCAAGCAGAAGACCGGCGCGCTGCTCGGCGACGTCGACACCGTGAGCGCCGCCCGCGACCTCGACCTGCTGCGCGCGGTGCTCGGCGACGCGAAGCTCAACTACCTCGGGTACTCCTACGGCACATTCCTCGGCGCCACCTACGCCGGCCTGTACCCGGAGAAGGTGGGGCGGCTGGTGCTCGACGGTGCCGTCGACCCGTCGACGACCAACTTCGAGGTGACGAAGACCCAGGCCGAGGGGTTCGAGAGCGCGCTGCGCGCCTACCTCACCGACTGCCTCGCCGGCCAAGACTGCCCGTTCTCGGGGTCTGTCGACGCAGCCATGGACACCATCGGGTCGCTCCTCGACTCCGTTGATCGCAGCCCCATCGCCGCCGGCGACGGCCGACAGCTCGGCTCGAGCGCGCTGCTCACCGCTATCATCTACCCGCTGTACGACGCCACCGCATGGTCGTACCTCAGCGACATGTTCGCCAGCGTGCTGCGCGGTCAGGCCGACTACGCGTTCCAGTTTGCCGATGCCTACAACGGCCGCGCCGACGACGGCACCTACAAAGACAACTCCACCGAAGCGTTCACCGCCATCAACTGCCTCGACTACAACTACAACGACGACCCGGCGTCGATGCGGGCGGAGGCGGCCAAGATCGCGAAGGCGGCGCCGGTCATCGGCCCGTACATGAGTTACGGCGACATCACCTGCGCGAACTGGCCGTATCACTTCACCGGAAAGCGCACCGAGATCCACGCCCCCGGTGCCGCGCCGATCCTCGTCGTCGGCACCACCAACGACCCGGCGACCCCGTATGTGTGGGCGAAGAGCCTGGCCGAGCAGCTCGACAGCGGGCACCTCGTGACGTACACCGGCGAGGGGCACACGGCGTACAACAAGTCCAACGCCTGCGTGAACAACGCCGTCGACGCCTACTTCCTCAAGGGCACGGTCCCCGCCACCGACCCGCGCTGCTGACGCGGCGCGCGCGGAACCGTCGCCCCGCCTGCGCCGTGTTCACGAAGGTCGCCAAGACCCGCTAAGCTTGGATGCTGTGTCACCGGGCTTCCCGCGAGGGAGGACCAGGACCCGCCGCCTTAGCTCAGTCGGTAGAGCGATTCACTCGTAATGAATAGGTCATCAGTTCGATTCTGATAGGCGGCCCCAGTAATAACGCGGGAAGCAGACCCAGCGGTCGGAACCCGATAGCAACGGGCATAGCAACCGGCAGTCGTCAGAGGGTCACGCGCGGGTAGGCTCCTGTGCATGACTGACGCACTGCGATGGGGCATTCTGGCCACGGGCGGCATCGCCCACTCGTTCACGAACGATCTGGTGCTGAACGGGTTCCAGGTGCAAGCGGTCGGGTCCCGCTCCCAGGCGTCCGCCGACGCATTCGCCGCCCGGTTCGGCATCCCGACGGCCCACGGGAGTTATGAAGACCTCGTCGCCGACCCCGACGTCGACATTGTCTACGTGTCCACGCCGCATCCGTTTCACGCCGACACCGCAGCCCTCGCCCTGAACGCCGGCAAGCACGTGCTCGTCGAGAAGCCCGTCACCCTGAACGCCGCGGAGGCGCGTCGCCTCTTCGACCTCGCCGCGAGCAAGAACCTGCTCGTGCTCGAGGCGATGTGGACCCGGTTTCTGCCGCACATGGTGCGGATCCGCGAGATTCTCGCGGCGGGCACCCTCGGCGACGTGCACACCCTGCTCGCCGACCACACCCAGCTGCTCTCCAACGACCCCGCGCACCGCCTCAACGCGCTGGAACTCGGCGGCGGCGCCCTGCTCGACCTTGGCATCTACCCGATCTCGTTCGCCTCGGCGCTGTTCGGGCGCCCAGAGAGCATCCAAGCCAGCGCGACCTTCAAGAAGACCGGGGCTGATGCGCAGGTCGCCACCATCTTCCGCTACGCCGGAGGCCAGATCGCCACCACCCTCTCGGCCAGCGACACCACGGGGCCCAACCGCGCCACGATCCTCGGCACGGAGGCCCGCATCGAGATCGACCACGTCTGGTACTCGCCCACCACGTTCCAAGTGATCAACAGCCACAACGAGGTGATCGAGTCGTTCACGGCCGAGGTCACCGGCCGGGGCATGCAGTTCCAGGCCGCCGAGGCCGAGCAGCTCGTTCGCG
Source organism: Cryobacterium tepidiphilum (assembly GCF_003716325.1). Lineage (GTDB taxonomy): Bacteria > Actinomycetota > Actinomycetes > Actinomycetales > Microbacteriaceae > Cryobacterium > Cryobacterium tepidiphilum. The sequence goes on from NZ_RDSR01000009.1 coordinate 81,019, forward strand.
CCGGCAAGACCACGAGCGACGTCCTCCCCGCCGACGAATCGATCGCGATCATGGAGACGCTCGACGAGATCCGCGCCCAGATCGGGCTCCGCTACCCGGGCGAGTAGCGGCCCCCTTCCCGGCCTCTTCCCACATTCCGCCCACGTAAAATGCAGGGGTGGATGACGAGCAACAGCCAGACGACGAGACGCCCGCAGGTCCCGCCGAGGGGGCAACGGATGCTTCGCCCGCCGGCTCGACGACGCCCGCCGGTGCCGGCTCGGCGACGCCCGCCGGCAACTCCGACACCCCTGCCGGCTCCGACCCGGCCTCCGACCCTGAGTCGCCGGCCGACGCCGACCTGGCCAGCGTAGACGTCGCATCCGCCGACACCCGACCCACCCGACGCCTGCCGAAGGTGGACGCGGACGGGGCATCCGTTGCCGGGGGCGACGACTTCGATGCGCTGCTGTTCCGCTCCGACGCACCCACGGCCGACGCTCGTGATGCGCGGGCTACCGGGCCCATCGTTACCGCCGACGGCGAGGTGCTGCACGGGCCGCCCGCCGCCACCCATGCCGCAGCCGGCACGGGAGGCGCAGGCTCACGTTTCCCCCGGGGACTGGCCGCAGCGGCCGCGCTTGTCGCCTTCGCGATCCTCGGCACCGGCGCGGTCTACGCGGGAAACGCCACGGCCGAGCGCGCCCCCGTGGCCGCGGTCAGCACCCCCACCCCCGACCCCGTGCGGAGCGCCCCCGCCGCAACGGCCGAGCCCGCGCGCATCCGCACCTGCTCGGTCGCCGATCTCGCCGCCGATCCCCGCTTGGGAGAGCTCCAGGCACAGGTGCGCAACGCCAAGACCGGCGAGGTGCTCTTCGATCGGGGCGGCGACACCGCCTCGCGCACCGCGAGCGTGCTGAAGGTGCTGACCTCGGCCGCCGCGCTCAGCGTGCTCGGACCCGACTACCGGGCCGAGACGACGGTGGTCAAGGGCAGCGAGCCGGGGAGCGTCGTGCTCGTCGGCGGCGGCGACCTCACCCTCACCCGGCTCCCGGTCGGCCAGGAATCGACCTACATCGGCGCCGCGCACCTCGAAACCCTCGCCGAACTCACCCGTGCCGCCTGGGACGCCGACCCCGCCAACCAGGGCCAGCCGATCACGTCGCTGGTGCTCGACGCATCGCTGTTCGGCGATCCGGACTGGCAGCCCAGCTGGAACACCAAGGAACGCGTCGACGGGTACATGCCGAAGATCACCGCGCTCGAAGTGGACGGTGACCGGGACGACCCCACCGCCGACGTGTCGCCGCGCAGCGACGATCCCGTCGGGCGCGCCGGAGACGCCTTCGCCGAGGCCCTCGGCGGCGGCCTCGACGTGACGCGCGGCACGGCGCCGGAAGGGGCGAAGGAGCTCGCCTCGGTGCAGTCGCAGCCCGTGTCGACGCTGATCCAGCAGGCGCTCCTCGTCTCCGACAATGCGCTCGCCGAGATGCTCGCGCGCCTCACCGCCATCAAGCAGGGCGCCGGCAACACCTTCGACGCGCTCCAGGAGTCGACACTGGCCGGCCTGCAGCAATACGGGATCGACACCACGGGCATCGTGATCGCCGACGGCTCCGGATTGAGCGACGACAACGCCGTCCCACCGTCGTACCTCACCCAGCTCTTCATGAAGATCAACGCGCGCGACGGCGACCTCGGCTACATCTACGACGGGCTGCCGATCGCCGGAGAGACCGGCTCCCTCTCCTACGACGACCGGTTCACGGGCGACAACGCCGTGGCCGACGGCTCCGTCTTCGCCAAGACGGGCTGGATCGACACCGGCTACACACTCGCCGGCATCATCCACGCCGACGACAACACCGACCTCACCTTCGCCCTCTACGCCCTCGGCGACGTGAGCGACGACGCGAAACAAGCCATCGACACCCTCGCCGCCGCGTTCTACCGCTGTGGCGACAACCTCTCGGACAATTAGGCTCGGCAGTACCGGCGGCCACCCTCAACACGGCAAGGAGCGACCATGGCGCGAGCGCTTTTCATCATCGACGTGCAGAACGACTTCACCGAGGGAGGAGCCCTCGGCGTCGACGGCGGCGCTGCCGTTGCGGCCGGCATCTCCCAGCTGCTGGCCGAGCATCCGGACTATTACGACGACATCCTCGCCTCCCGGGACTGGCACGACCCTGACAACGACAACGGCGGGCACTTCGCGCGCCCGAACGAACCCGACTATGTGACCACCTGGCCCGTGCACTGCGTCGCGGGCACCCCGGGGGCCGAATATCACCCCGCGCTCACAACCGACAGCGTCTCCTTCCACATCCGAAAAGGCCAGGGCAAGCCGGCCTACTCCATCTTCGAGGGCACCACCGATGCCGGTGAGAGTGTCGGTGACCTGCTCATCGAGCGCGGCATCACGGATGTCGACCTGGTCGGCCTGGCCACGGACCACTGTGTGCGCGCCTCGGCGCTCGACGCCATCGAGCACGGTCAGCATGTGCGGATCCTCATCGACCTCATCGCCGGCGTCGCTCCTGAACCGAGCGAGCGGGCCCTCGCCGAGCTCGCCCACGCCGGGGCGGAGCTCGGGGCGTCAGCCGTGTTGGTGGGGCAGCGCGAGAGCGAGCGCTGACCGCCGGGCGGGCGCACCCCGGTCGGCGTGTCGTATCCGATCACCGGGTCCGGTCAAAGGTCAACCCATTGCGGCACCCGACCGACCGAGGCAGGGTGGGCGTTATGAAACGGGTTTCGTACGCGGGCGAGTCGTTCCTGACTCCGGACACCGTCGCTGACGCGCTCGTGGACCTGACGGCGGCGCTGGGCCGCGTGCAGAAGGCAGAAGCCGTGGAGCTGCCTGCGGTCGACGACCAGGGGCGCAGCCAGCCGGTGCGGCTGGTGCTGGGGCCGGCCAGCCAGATCCTCGCCGTGCACGAAGACACCCGCTACGCGGAGCCCGACGTCGGCGACACCGTCGAGCGGCTCGTCGCCAAGACCCGGCAGACGGATGCCCGCAATGTCGCCATTGTCGCGCCTGCGGCCGTGTCCACCTCGGCATTCTTCGACCTTGACGACGTAGACTCGGCGTAGTCACCCGAACGGGTGGCTTTCTTGGCGTTGGGAACACAGAAGGTCACCATGGGGAAGCTGATTTACGGGTCGCCGGGCACTGCAATTGAAATTGAGGACCGTGCCCTCGCGCACCTCAAGGTGGCCATGCTCGCCAAGCTTCGCCGCGACGAGAAGTTCGCGCTGTCATGGCAGCACGGCGCCGAGGGCGGCGGTGGCCGCAGCACCGTCTGGGTGCACCCCTCGATCCCCCTGCAGTTCATCTTCAACGGCGGCAAACAGCCCACGCTGAACAAGGCGTGGGTGGAACTGCTGGTCGAGACCGCGAACAGCGGGTCCGGCATCCAGCTGCTGCCCGAGCCCGTCGACGCCGAATAGCGCTTCGCTGCGCCAGCCTGGATACGGCACGCACCCGTAGGCTTTACCGGTGCCCGTCATCCAGATCAGCGACCTCACCGACCCGCGACTGGCCGACTACTCGCACCTCACCGACGTCGCGCTGAAGAAGGCGCGCGGCACCGAGCACGGTTTGTACCTGGCCGAGTCGGCGCTGGTGCTTGAGCGTGCGCTCCGGGCCGGACACACGCCGCGGTCGGTGCTCGCCCTCGGCGGCACGGTCGACGAAGCCGTCGCGCTCGTCGGCGAGGACGTCACCGTCTTCTCCGGGCCGGGGGAGCTGCTCGCGGAGCTCACCGGCTACATCCTGCACCGCGGCCTGATCGCCTCCATGCACCGGCCCGCGCTGCCCGACCCCGACGAGTTGCTCGACGGCGCTCGCCGCATCGTGATCCTCGAGAACGTGGCCGACCCCACCAATGTGGGCGCCATCTTCCGTTCCGCCGGGGCGATCGGCGCCGACGCGATCCTGGTGACGTCCCGCTGCTCAGACCCGTTCTACCGCCGGGCCATCCGCGTCTCGATGGGCACCGTGCTGCAGGTGCCGTGGACGCGGGTCGGCGACTGGAGCCCGACCCGCGCCCTGCTCAGCCGGCACGGCTTCCATGTGGCGGCTCTGGCGCTCACAGCGGATGCCGTGAGCCTGCGGGAGTTCACCGGCCGCTCCCACGAGCGGCTGGCCCTCGTGCTCGGCGCCGAGGGGCCCGGACTCACCGACGACGCGCTCGCCGCCGCCGACACGGTGGTGCAGATCCCGATGAAGCACGGCATCGACTCCCTGAACGTGGCCGCCGCGAGCGCCGTCGCCATGTGGGCGCTCTCCGGCTGAACTGCACCGTCACCCGCCCGCACTTTCCACCCCGGAGCGCCCCGCTCCTCCGGCGCTAACTCCGGAAGTTCTTCTGTCGGGAATCGGGGGAGGCCGACGTGCCGCGGTCGTCCGCGGTACTTCGTCGGCCGGGCGCCATATTCTCCGGAGTTAGCGACGCGGGGCGGCGGACACCGGTCTGGGCGGTCGAGTCGCCCCGGCCTAGGCTGGGGGCATGAGCAGCGACGCCGTCATTGTGGATGTCATTCGCAGCCCCTCGGGGCGCGGCAAGCACGGCGGCGCGCTCGCCGGCGTGCACCCGGCCGACCTCCTCGCCCAGGTGCTCACCGCGCTGCTCGCGCGCAACGACCTCGACCCCGCCCTCGTCGACGACGTGATCGGCGGATGCGTCACCCAGTCCGGCGAGCAGAGCATCAACATCACGCGCACCGCGTTGCTGTCGGCGGGCTTCCCCGACTCGGTTCCCGGCGTCACCGTCGACCGGCAGTGCGGTTCCAGCCAGCAGGCGGCCACCTTCGCCGCCCAGGGCGTGATCGCGGGCAGCTATGACATTGTGATCGCATGCGGCGTGGAGTCGATGAGCCGCAACCCGCTCGGCTCGAACGCCGGCAGCGCCGACCCGCACGGCGCCCTCCTGCACGCGCGCTACCCCGGCGGGCTCATCGGGCAGGGCGTCTCCGCCGAGCTCGTCGCGCAGAAGTGGAACCTCGGCCGCGACGAGCTCGACGCCTACGCCGCCCGCTCGCACCGCCTCGCCGCCGAGAACGAGGCCGGCGGCTTCTTCGACGCGGAGATCGTCCCGATCACCACCCCCGACGGCAGCGTCGTCGACCGCGACGAGACCATCCGCCCCGGCACCACGAAGGAGGGCCTCGCGTCGCTGAAGCCCGCCTTCCACACCAGCGCACTCTCCGAGCGGTTCCCCGACATCGACTGGAAGATCACCGCCGGCAACTCGTCGCCGCTGACCGACGGCGCATCCGCTGCCCTGATCATGAGCGCCGACCGCGCCGCGAGCCTCGGCCTCACGCCCCGCGCCCGGTTCCGCGGGTTCGCCGTCGCCGGCAGCGACCCCCTGCTCATGCTCACCGGGGTGATCCCGGTAACCCAGCGCATCCTCGAGCGCACGGGCCTCGGCCTCGCCGACATCGACGCCTTCGAGATCAACGAGGCCTTCGCATCCGTGCCGCTGGCCTGGCAGCGCGAGCTCGGCGCCGACCCCGAGAAGCTCAACCCGCGCGGCGGCGCCATCGCCCTCGGCCACGCGCTCGGCTCCTCCGGCACGCGCCTGCTCGGCACGCTGCTCACCCATCTCGAGGCGACGGACGGCCGCCTCGGCCTGCAAGCGATGTGCGAGGGCGGCGGCATGGCCAACGCCACCATCATCGAGAGGCTCTGACATGCTGATCCACGGATGCTCCGCCCTCGTCACCGGCGCCGCCTCCGGACTCGGGTTGGCCACCATTACCGCCCTGCACGACGCCGGCGCGTCGGTCGTGCTGCTCGACCTCCCCGGCGCTCCCGGCGACGACATCGTCACCGCGCTCGGAAGTCGCGCCGTCTTCGCCCCCGGCGACGTCACGAGTGCGGCCGACGTGCACCAGGCCGTCGACGCCGCGACCGCCCTCGGCCCGTTGCGCATCGTCGTGAACTGCGCCGGGATCGCCTCCGGGGCCCGCACGGTGGGCCGGGAGGGCCCGCAGCCGCTCGAGGACTTCGAGCGGGTCGTGCGGGTGAACCTCGTCGGCACGTACAACGTGGTGCGCCTCGCGGCGGCCGCCATGCAGGAGACCGAGCCGGTGGGCCTCACGCCGGAGCGTGGCGTGATCGTGAACACGGCATCCGTCGCGGCATTCGAAGGCCAGATCGGGCAGGCGGCCTACGCCGCGTCGAAGGGCGCCGTCGCGGCGATGACGCTGCCGCTCGCCCGCGAGTTCGCGGCCACACTCATCCGGGTGATGGCCATCGCGCCGGGCACCTTCGACACCCCGATGCTGCGCGGCCTGCCGCAGCAGGTGCGGGATTCCCTCGGGGCCCAGGTGCCGCATCCGTCGCGCCTCGGCGACCCGGCCGAGTACGCCGCGCTCGTGCGGCACATCGTGGAGAACCCGATGCTCAACGGCGAGACGATCCGGCTCGACGGGGCCATCCGCATGCAGCCGCGGTAGCGCACCGCAGCGAAGCTGGGAAATCGCCTACTGTTCCGTCGAGGATCTTTCACGTTTGCCAGAACGCTCCTACCGTCGGTTCCGGGCCCGCTTCTTCGGGTAACTGCCCGCAGACGACCGCGGACCGGGGGACGATCTGGAAGGTGAAAACATGAAGAAGTCAGTCCTCGCTGCCGGTGCGGCCGCGGCGGGAATCGTATTCGCGGTGACCGGGGCGGCGGCCTTCCCTGCGTCGGCCAGCCACCACGCCAACGCGAACAAATCGCACCGCTATGTTGCGGAGCTCGCGCCCCTGAACGCGGGCCAGCACATGGTCTCGGGCGACAGCGGCGAACAGACGGTGTGGATTCCCACAACGGATGCCACGGCCGACATCCGCATCAAGGCCGACGACTTCCGCATCACGGTTCGCGCTCGCGGCGTCACGCCCGGCACCCTGCACCCGCAGCACATCCACGCGGGCATGCAGTGCCCCACGATGGCAGACGATGCGAACCACGACGGCTTCGTCGACGTGATCGAGGGGCTGCCCAAGTACGGGCCGATCCTCGTCTCGCTCGACAGCGACCTGAACGACTTCGGCATGTCGCTCGACTTCCCGACCGCCGACGACCGGGGCACCTACCGCTACCGTGAGACGGCGTCGATGTCGGCGCTCGAAGACGGGATCATGGGGCCGCTGGACGTCGACACCCGGCACGTCGTCATCCACGGCGTCGACCCGTCCACCCCGCTGCCCGACACGGTCGCCTCGCTCCCCGGCCTGCCCGCGTGGGCGACGCTCCCCGTCGGCTGCGGCGAGATCGAGCTGCGGTAACCGCACGCGCCTCATCCGCCGAGACGGACACGAGCGGTCGACACGGACAGGCGCACCTGTCCGCGTCGACCGCAACTGGCCGTCTCGGTGGGGCAACGGATGCCGCGACTACTCCGCGGCGTGCGCCTCGAGGAACTCGTAGACCTCGGTGTCGTCCACGCCGGGGAACGTGCCCGACGGCAGCGGGGAGAGCACGTGCGCGTGCAGGCGTGCGCTCGGCCAGGCCTTGCCGGTCCAGCGCTCGCTGAGCTCGGAGCCGGGCCGCCGGCAGCAGGATTCGTCGGGGCAGCGGGACACGGCCCGCTGCGTGGTCTCGCGTCCCCGGAACCACTTCGCCTGCCCGAACGGCACCCCGATCGTGATCGAGAACTCGTCGGAGTGCGTTGACCCGGTCTGCGTGGCGCACCAGAACGTGCCAGCGGGGGTGTCGGTGTACTGGTAGAACTCGGTGGTGCGGTTGTGCCTCGCGAACGACGACCGCGCACCCCACTGCTTGCACACGAACTGGCCCTCGATCGAGCCGGTCACGTCGGCCGGCAGCGGTAGGCCGTCGTTCTCGTAGCCCTTCTGCAGGGCGCCGTCGCCGCTGACCCGCAGGAAGTGCAGCGGGATGTCGAGGTGCGTGGTGGCGAGGTTCGTGAACCGCAGCGCGGCGGCCTCATGGGTGACGCCGAACGCGTCACGGAAGTCCTCCACGGCGAGTTCCCGCTCGCTCTTGGCCTGCCGGAGGAACGTGAGGGCCGCCTCGCGCGGCATCAGGCAGGCGGCGGCGAAGTAGTTGATGTCGAGCCGCTGGCGCAGGAACTCCGCGTAGCTGCCCGGCCGTTCGTGCTGCAGCAGCCGGTGCGCCATGGCCTGCAGCGCCATCGACCGCAGACCGTGCCCGCCCGGGATGGACGCCGGCGGCAGGTAGATGCGCCCGTTGGCCAGGTCGGTCACCGACCGGGCCGAGTTCGGCAGGTCGTTCACGTAGATCAGGTCGAATCCGAGCTGCTCGGCCATCACGCTGACCTCGCGGTGCGTGAGGGCGCCCGACAGGTGCCCAGCGGCCCGCACCCGCTCCTCGGCCAGCTCCTCGATCTCGGGCAGGTAGTTGTTGCGCGCGCGCATGTAGTCGCGCAGCTCGGTGTTGGCGCGGCGCGCCTCCTCCGGCGTCGCGATCGCCTCCCTGGCGCGGCGCGCCAGTTCCCGGTGCAGGCCGACGAGCGCCTCGAGAGCCGCCTCCGGCATCCCCTTCGTCACCTTCACCTGCGGCAGGCCGAGCGTGGCGTACAGCGGATTCTGCTGCGCCCGCGCCAGTTCCAGCTCGAGCGCGGACCGCGGGTTCGGCGCCTCCTCGCTCAGCAGCTCCGCGAGGGGAACACCGAGCGCCGCGGCGATGTCCTTCGTGGTGCCGAGCTTCGGCTCGCGGCGGCCGTTCTCGATGAGTGAGAGCTGGCTGCCCGCGAGCCCCACCCGCTGGCCCAGCTGGTCGAGCGTGAGTCCGCGTTCGGCGCGGTAATGACGGATGCGATGACCCAGCGTCATCAGGTGGCTCTCGTCGACGTCCATTCCTTAACGTTACCGAAAGATTCGGTGTTCTTAACAGCGTTGAAGGCTATTCCGGAGGCGTTTATCGGCGGATCGTTAAGGAAAGCCCCACTTTTCACGACGACGAGGAGCCGAGCCGATGACGATTGCACCCTTCCGCCGATTCACGCATTCCGGCAGCGCCAGCCGAAGCCACGCAGCACGGGCCGCCGCGCACGAGAGTGCACCGGTCCCCGCACCGCCCGTGCAGGACGTGCCGATGCCCGTACCCATGGACGGCACGCGTCGCGGCACGCCGACGCATCCGCTGGGCACCAGCGACCCCCGCCTGCAGGAGTGGGTCGACGAGGTGGCCGCCCTCACACAGCCCGATGCCGTCGTCTGGTGCACCGGGACGGCCCACGAGGCCGACGCGCTCGCGAAGCAGCTCGTTGCCGACGGCACCCTCATCCGTCTGAACCCGGAATGGCGCCCCAACAGCTTCCTCGCCCGGTCCGACCCCCGCGACGTCGCCCGCGTGGAGGACCGCACCTTCATCTGCAGCACCGACCCCGACGACGCCGGACCCACCAACAACTGGGCCGACCCGGCCGAGATGCGCACAGAACTGCGGGGCGTCTTCGCCGGCAGCATGCGCGGGCGCACGCTGTACGTCGTGCCGTTCTCGATGGGCCCGCTCGGCGGGTCGATCTCGCAGCTCGGCGTGGAGCTCACCGACTCGCCGTACGTGGTGCTGAGCATGGGCATCATGACGCGCATGGGTGACCCGGTGCTGCGGCTCATCGAAGCCGGCACCCCGTGGGTGCGCACCGTGCACAGCGTCGGCGCTCCGCTCGTCGACGAGCACGGCGTGCGCACCGCCGACGTGCCCTGGCCGTGCAACGACACCAAGTACATCGTGCAGTTCCCCGAGACCCGCGAGGTGTGGTCGTTCGGGTCGGGCTACGGCGGCAACGCCCTGCTGGCCAAGAAGTGCTTCGCGCTCCGCATCGCATCCGTCATGGCGCGCGACGAGGGCTGGCTCGCCGAGCACATGCTGCTGATCAAGGTGACCTCGCCCGAGGGGCGGAGCTACCACGTCGCGGCCGCGTTCCCGTCGGCGTGCGGCAAGACCAACCTCGCCATGCTGAAGCCCACCGTGCCGGGCTGGAGTGTGGAGACGATCGGCGACGACATCGCCTGGCTGCGCCCCGGCGACGACGGACGGCTCTGGGCGATCAACCCCGAGGCCGGCTTCTTCGGTGTGGCACCGGGCACGGGCGAGCGCACGAACCGCACCGCCGTCGACATGCTCTGGGGCAACACCATCTTCACCAACGTCGCCCTCCGCGACGACGGCGACGTCTGGTGGGAGGGGCTCACCGAGACGCCGCCGGAGCACCTGATCGACTGGCAGGGCAACGACTGGACGCCCGACTCCGGCCGCCCGGCCGCGCACCCCAACTCCCGGTTCACCGTGTCGGCGGCGCAGTGCCCGTCGATCTCCGACGACTGGGAGGCCGTCGGCGGCGTTCCGATCGACGCGATCCTCTTCGGCGGGCGCCGGGCCACGAACGTCCCGCTCGTGACGCAGGCCCGCGGCTGGAGCCACGGCGTGTTCATGGGCGCCACGATCTCGTCGGAGCAGACCGCCGCGGCCGAGGGAACCGTCGGCGAACTCCGCCGCGACCCGTTCGCGATGCTGCCGTTCTGCGGCTACAACATGGCCGACCACTGGGCGCACTGGCTGCGCGTGGGGGAGACGCTGGGTTCCAAGGCGCCGAAGGTTTTCCAGGTGAACTGGTTCCGCAAGGGCCACGACGGGTCGTTCCTGTGGCCCGGGTTCGCCGAGAACTCGCGCGTGATCGAGTGGATCATCCGCCGCGTCGAGGGGACCGCGGGCGGCGTGGACACGCCGGTCGGGCTGGTGCCGGGCGCGGGCGACCTCGACATCGACGGGCTCGAGCTCACACCGGATGCGATCACGCAGCTCTTCGAGGTCGACCACGCGTCGTGGCTCGACGAGGCCGACCTCACCGAGGAGTTCTTCGGGCGCTTCGGCACCCGCGTGCCGGCCGCGCTGCGCGCCGAGCTCGCGAGCCTCCGCTACCGGCTGCGCCAGTAGCGCGCCGGGCGGCCCCGTGCCTGCGCACGGGCAATAGGCTCGACTCACTCCGAACGACGAGGTGAGCGACATGCATGACGACAGCGCGCGCGTGCAGGCGCGCCTCGACCGGTTCGTGCGTGAGCGGATGCCGCGGGCGCTGTACCGCGCCGCGTCACCGCTCACGATCGAGGCGTGGGAGGCGCCGGGGGAGCCCGTGCCGTTCGCGGAGGCCGTGCGGCAGGACTTCCGCCCGTTCGCCGCCGGCACCGACTGGGGCCGCGCGTGGGGCACCACCTGGTTCCACCTGACCGGCGTCGTCCCCGACGGGTGGGCCGCCGCGGCTTCGACCGGCGAGGTGGCGCTCGAGGCCGTCGTCGACCTCGGCTTCACCGCCGAGGTGCCCGGCTTTCAGGTCGAGGGCACGGCGTACACGGCAGACGGCGCGATCGTGAAGGCGGTCGAGTCGTTCAACCGCTGGCTCCCGCTCAGCCCCGGGGGCCCGATCGACCTCTACATCGAAGCCGCCTCGAACCCCGACATCGCGCAGGCGTGGACGTTCACGCCGACCCCCGACGGCGACCTGGCGACAGCGCGGCCGGGCCACCGCTACACGTTCCGGCAGGCGGATGTCGCGCTCCGGGACATCCCGGTGTGGGAACTCGCGCAGGACATCTGGACCCTTGACGGCCTGCTGCGGGAGCTGCCCCTGATCGATGCGCGACGCGCTGACCTCGTGCGCGCCCTCGACCGGTGCCTCGACGCGGTCGACCCCGACGACGTGGCGGGCACGGCATCCGCTGGTCGTGCCGAACTCGCCGGCGTGCTGGCGAGCCCGGCCACCGCGAGCGCCCACCGGCTGCACGCCGTGGGCCACGCGCACATCGACAGCGCGTGGCTGTGGCCCACCCGGGAGACCGTGCGGAAGGTGGCGCGCACGTTCTCGAACGTGCTCGCCCTGGTCGAGGAGAACCCGGACTTCGTGTTCGCCGCCTCGTCGGCGCAGCAGTACGCCTGGCTGAAGGAGCACTACCCGGAGCTGTTCGAGCGGGTGCGGGCGGCGGTGGCCGCGGGCAGCATCGTGCCGGTCGGCGGCATGTGGGTCGAGTCCGACACGAATCTGCCGGGCGGCGAGGCGCTCGTGCGGCAGTTCGTCGCCGGCAAGCGGTTCTTCCTCGAGGAGTTCGGCGTGGAGCCGGAGGAGGTGTGGCTGCCCGACTCGTTCGGCTACTCGGGGTCGGTGCCGCAGATCGCCGCAGCCGCCGGGATGCGCTGGTTTCTCACCCAGAAGCTCTCCTGGAACGACACCAACGTGTTCCCGCACCACACCTTCCGGTGGGAGGGCCTCGACGGCACGCGCATCTTCACGCATTTCCCGCCGGTCGCCGACTACAACGCGCAGCTGTCGGGCGCGGAGCTCGCCCGCGCCGCGCGGGTGTTCGCCGAGAAAGGCCACGCCAACACGTCGCTGATCCCGTTCGGCTGGGGCGACGGCGGAGGCGGGCCGACCCGGGAGATGATCGCGGCGGCCCGGCGCACGGCCTCGCTCGAGGGCTCGCCGAGCGTCACGCTCTCCTCGCCGCGCCGGTTCTTCGAGGCCGCGGAGGCCGAGTACCCGGCGCCGCCCGTGTGGTCGGGCGAGCTCTACCTGGAGTTCCACCGGGGCACCTACACCTCGCAGGCGAGGACGAAGCGGGGGAACCGGCGAAGCGAGCACCTGCTGCGTGAGGCGGAGGTGTGGGCGGCCACGGCATCCGTTCGCGGGCTCGCCGACTACCCGTACGACGCCCTCGAGACCGCGTGGCACACCGTGCTGCTGCAGCAGTTCCACGACATCCTGCCCGGGTCGTCGATCGCGTGGGTGCACCGGGAGGCGGAGCGGAACTACGCGGCGCTCGCGGTGACGCTCGAGGGGCTCATCGAGTCGGCGTTGCGGGCGCTCGCCGGCAGCGGGGCGGCGACGCTCGTCGCCAACGCCGGCCCGTACGCGCTGGAGGAGGTGCCGGCGCTCGGCGGGGCTCCGGGTGACCGTTCTCCCGGTGAGGGGTCGCACGTCGACCTTCCCGAGGCCGCGGGAGGTCGATTCGCGATCCCTCACGCGGCGGGTGCGGCTTCTGCCACCCGGGTGGGCGAAAGCATCCGGCTGCGCAACGACCGGGTGCTTGTCGTCATCGACGCCGATGGCCTCTTCACCTCGGTCATGGACCTCGCGAACGCCCGGGAGCTCCTCGCGGAGGGCGCCCGCGGCAACCTGCCGCAGCTGCACCGCGACGTGCCGGCCAAGTGGGACGCCTGGGACCTCGACGCGAACTACCGGCGAACGGTCACCGATCTGACCGCCGCCGACAGCGTCGCGATCGTGTCCGACGGCAGCGACGGCTACAGCGCGCACGTGCGCGTGGAGCGGAGCGTGGGCGCCTCCCGCATCACCCAGGACATCACCCTCGCCCCCGGCCGGGCGGCCATCGACATCGGGGTCGCCATCGACTGGCACGAGCGGCAGAAGCTGTTGAAGCTCGCCTTCCCGCTCGATGTGCACGCCGACCGGGCCGCCTCCGAGATCCAGTTCGGGCACGTCTTCCGGCCCACGCACACGAACACGTCGTGGGATGCCGCCCGGTTCGAGACCGTCGCGCACCGCTGGGTGCACGTGGGCGAGCCGGGCTACGGCGTCGCGATCGCGAACGACGCCAGCTACGGGCATGACATCACGCGAACAACGGATGCCGCCGGTCACCCGGCGACGACGGTGCGGCTCTCGCTGCTGCGCGCGCCGCTCTACCCCGACCCCGACGCCGACCAGGGTGAGCACAGGTTCCGCGTCGCGCTCGGCGTGGGCGCCGGCATCCCTGACGCCGTCGCGGAGGGGTACCGGTTGAACCTGCCGCTCCGCACGCTGACCGGCGTCGCCGATCCCTCCATCGAGCCGCTGTTCAGCATCGACAACCCCGCGGTCGTGATCGAGGCGGTGAAGCTTGCGGAGGACCGCAGCGGCGACGTGGTGGTGCGCCTCTACGAGGCGCACGGTTCCCGGGCGCTGGCCACGCTCATCCGCTCGTTCGATGCAGCGGATGCAACGGAGACCGACTTGCTGGAGCGCCCGCTTGGCCGGCCGCGCGCCGTTGTCGGTGCCGCGGGCGCGGAGACGACGCTCGAACTGCGGCCCTTCCAGCTGGTCACGCTCCGCTTCGCGCGCCGATCCTGAGGCTCCGCCCGTGCCGCCCGTCGCCCCGTGGCTAACTCCGGAAATCCTTCCCGGGGCGGTCGGCACCGCCGCACTCCTCCGCCACCCCAGGGCGGGGCGACCGCTGTTCTTCCGGAGTTAGCGACACCGCGGGCGAGCGACGGGCAACGGATCCGCGGGCCGGGGCTAGACCAGCAGCTGGTGCTTGGCGAGGTCGCGGTAGAGCGGCGTGGACCGCACGAGCTCGGAGTGCGTGCCGGTGCCGACAACCCGCCCGTGGTCGAGCACGACGATCTGGTCGGAGTCGACGACCGTCGACAGCCGGTGCGCGATCACGATGAGGGTGCGGTTCTCGGCGACCGCGTCGATCGCCGCCCGCATCTTCTGCTCGTTGACGCCGTCGAGGCTCGACGTCGACTCGTCGAGCAGCAGGATCGGCGGCGCAGCCAGCAGCGCGCGCCCGATGGCAAGGCGCTGGCGCTCGCCGCCGGAGAGCATGACGCCGTCCTCGCCGACCGCCGCATCGAGCCCGGCCGGGTCGCGCTCCAGCACCTCGGTCAGGTTCACGGCATGCAGCACGGCGATGCAGTCCTCGTCGGTGGCGTGCGGTGACGCGAGCGTGAGGTTGTCGCGGATCGAGCCGGCGAGCACGGGCGCGTCCTGCTCCACGTAGCCGATCTGGCCGCGCAGCTCGGCACGGTTCAGCGCACGGATGTCGACACCGCCGAGTCGCACCACGCCGGAGGTGGGGTCGTAGAAGCGCTCGATCAGCGCGAGGATCGTGCTCTTGCCGGCGCCGGAGGGGCCGACGAGCGCGGTGCGGAGGCCCTTCGGCGCGGTGAAGGAGACGCCGCGGAGCACCTCGCGGCCGGAGCCGGCGGCGGCTTCGGCCGAACCCCCGGTCCGGGCCTCGGCGACGGCGGTCTCGATGACCGAGGCGTCGCCGGCCGGCAGGGCCACGGCATCCGTTGCGGCGTCGTCGTCGTCGGCGGCGTCGGCGGGCGCGGCCGACGCGTAGGCGAAGCGCACGTTCTCGAAACCGATCGCGGCCTCGGTGTCGGAGCCGGGGAGGGCGGCCAGGGGAGCGACGTCGCGATCGGACTCGTCCTCGCTGGGAAGGTTGATGATCTCCTCGATGCGGCCGAGTGCGCCGAGGGCCGAGTTGACCGAGGTGACGGCGCCGAACGCCTGGCCGAGCGGCATGATCATCATGAACAGGAAGATGATGAACGCCACCAGGTTCGCCACGGTGATGGCGCCGCTGGCGACGCGGAACCCGCCGACGCCCAGCACGACGAGGAACGACACCTGCATTGCGATTCCGGCGATCGGCACGACGAGCGCCGAGATCTTCGCCACACGGATGCCCATGTGCCAGGCGCCCCGCGCGTCGGCCTCGACGGCCTCGATCTCGCGCTCGGTGGCGTTGGAGGCGCGCACGGTGCGCACGGCGCTGATCGACCGTTCGACGCTGGAGGCCAGCTCGCCGACCTTGGCCTGCGCGGCGTGGCTGGCCACCCGGATGCGCGCCGACAGCAGCACGACCGCGACCACCGAGACGGCGATCACGAGCGCCGTGAGCCCGAGCAGCACCGGGTCGATGACGAGCATCGCGATCAGCGCGCCGATGAAGGTGAGCGAGCCGCCGATCGCCTCGACGAGGCCCTGCGTGAGCACGGCGCGCAGCAGGGTGGTGTCGGAGCCGACGCGCGACACGAGGTCGCCGGTGCGGCGGGTGTCGAACTCCGCGATGGGGAGGTGCAGCATCCGCCGGATGAGCCGCCGCCGGCTGGAGAGCACCACGCCCTCGCCGGTGCGCTGCAGCAGGTAGTGCTGGTAGCCGCTGATGAAGCCGGAGATCACGACGAGAGCGATGAGCGCCCAGACCAGGCTGCCCAGCGGATGCCCCTGGCCGACGATGTCGATGACCTGGCTGACCAGGAGTGGCTGGGCGAGGTTCGCTGCCGCGCCGATCACGCTCAGCACCGCGACGAAGCCGAGCACCTTCTTGTGCTCGAAGAGGTAGGGGAGGAGCTGGCTGAACCGGGCGCGCGGCCCGGCGGCGTCACGGGCGCGGCGCTCGGCACGGCTGAGGCGCCCCGGGGTGGAGGGGCGGCCGGACCCGGCGCTCGTGCCGCGCGGCGCGCGGCCGCTGCCCGTCGCCGTTCCCGCGCCGCCTCCGCCGGAGGAACCGGACGGGTGCGGTGCGGTGGCGCCCGTGGCGCCGGGGGTCGTGCGGGTGCTCGTGCTCACTGCCGAAGTTTAACCCGTGTGAATTTGTTGTTCGCTGGGAGCGGCATCCGCTGCCCTGCCGCCTGAAACGCGACAGGGCGCCGCGACCGGAGTCGCGGCGCCCTGGGAGGACCGGGATCGGTCAGTGGTTGATGTCCACGTCCTTGGTCTCGGTGCCGAGCAGGAGCGCCACCAGGGTGATGACCCCCATGACGGCGAGGTACACGCCGACGAGGAACGGGCTGCCGTTGCCGACCTGCCATAGCCAGACCGCGATGAACGGGGCGACCGCGGCGCCGAGGATCGAACTCACGTTGTACGAGACGCCGGAGCCGGTGTAGCGCACGTTCGTCGGGAACAGCTCCGGGAGCAGGGCGCCCATGGGGCCGAAGGTGAGCCCCATCAGCGCAAAACCGAGGATGAGCCAGGCCATCACGCCGACGAAACCGGCGGAGAGCAGCGGCACCCAGATGAGGCCGAACACGATGATGCCGGCGGTGACCCAGATGAGCGTCTTGCGGCGTCCGAACCTGTCGGCCCAGGGTCCGGAGACCATGGTGAAGATGCCGAAGAAGACGACGCCGACGATGAGCATGAGCACGAACGAGTTGTAGCTGTAGCCGAGGCCCGGGAGTTTCGACGCATCCGTTGGCTCGATGGGCGCACGGCCGTAGCTCAGCGAGTACGTGGTCATCAGGTAGAAGAGCACGTAGGTGGCGAGCATGAAGAAGGTGCCGAGGATGAGCTGGCGCCAGTGCGTGCGCACGGCCGCGGCGAGCGGGAGCTTGACGACCTTGCCGGCCGTGACGGTGTTCGAGAACGCCGGGCTCTCCACGAGGCGCAGCCGCACCCAGAGGCCGACGATGACCATGACGGCCGAGAACAGGAACGGGATGCGCCAGCCCCAGGCGAGGAACGCGTCGGAGGGGCGGGTCGGGTCGTCCGACGGCAGCACGGCGGCGATGATGAGGAACAGGCCGTTGGCGATGATGAAGCCGATCGGGGCGCCCATCTGCGGGAAGGTGCCGTACCAGGCGCGCTTGCCCGCCGGGGCGTTCTCGGTCGCGACCAGGGCGGCGCCGCTCCACTCGCCGCCGAGCGCGAAGCCTTGGGCGAGGCGCAGCACGACGAGCAGGAACGGGGCGAGCCAGCCGACCGTGACGTAGGTGGGCAGCACGCCGATGAGGAAGGTCGCGATGCCCATGGTGAGCAGGGCCGCGACGAGCGTGGTCTTGCGGCCGACCTTGTCGCCGAGGTGCCCGAAGAAGACCGAGCCGAGCGGGCGGGCGACCATGGCGGCGCCGAAGACGGCGAACGAGGCGAGCAGGGCCGTCGTCGCGTTGCCGGTGGGGAAGAACAGGTGCGGGAAGACGAGCACGGCTGCCGTCGCGTAGACGTAGAAGTCGTAGAACTCGATGGTCGTGCCGATGAGGCTGGCGAGAATGACCCGGCCGCGAGGGTTGGCGGGGGTCGCCGCCACCAGGGGCACGGATGCGGTTGAAACTGACATAGAGGGGGTGTGGCTTTCGAGAAAAAGGGCGTGAAATGGCACGGATGCGCGAGCGTCGGTCAGGCGTCACGGGCACGGTCCGGGAAGAGGGCGTCCTTGTGGGAGGCAGAAGATAGCCTAAGCGAGCTGGGAATCGGCAACGAATCCGTCATCCGTCAGCGATCTGTCAGGGTCGATAGGCTGGCAGCATGGACACTCTCTTCAACGTGCTGCACGTCGTCAGCGCCGTTTTCATCGTCGGCCCGATGGCGATCCTGCCGATGACCGCGATGCGCGCGGTGCGCGCGGGCAACGGCGCGCAGGTCGCCCTGCTGGCCAAGTCGACCAGCGTGTTCAGCCTGCTCTCGGTCGTGGTCGCGCTGCTGGGTTTCGGCCTCGTCGGCATGGCGGATGAGAAGTTCGACCTGTCGGTGACCACGCCCTGGGTGCTGTGGTCGATCATCCTCTACGTCGTCGCCCTCGGGCTCACGCTGTTCCTGGTCGTGCCGACCATGCGCACGGCGGCCGAGGCGCTCGAGGGCTCAGCGGATGCCGGCGACGCCCGCTATCCGGCGATCGCGGCCGGCAGCGGCGTGGCGTCGCTACTCCTCGTGGCCGTCGTCGTGCTGATGGTCTGGAAGCCGTAGCGCCGCGACGCGTGGGCCCGCCCCTGCCGCGCGGGTTGAACGCCGCTGCGCGGGTTGAATTCAGCCCGCGCAGCGGCGTTCAACCCGCGCATCACGGCGTGAGAGCTGGAAGCGGCGTCAGACCGTGGAGCGGAGGTCGGCCAGGAGCCGGGCGGTCGCGATCGCGGCCAGGGCGGCCTCCTCGCCCTTGTCCTCCTTCGAGCCGGGGAGCCCGGCACGGTCGATGCCCTGCTGCTCGTCGTCGAGGGTGAGCACGCCGAACCCCACGGGCTTGCCGGTGTCGAGCGCCGCGCGGGTGAGGCCATCCGTTGCCGCCGCCGACACGTACTCGAAGTGCGGGGTGCCGCCACGGATGATCACGCCCAGCGCGACCACGGCATCCGCCCCGCTCTCGAGCGCCACCTTGCTGGCGACCGGCAGCTCGAAACTGCCCGGCACGCGCACGAGCGAGTAGTCGGCGCCGGAGGCCTCGAGGGCGCGGGTGGCGCCCGCGATCAGGCCGTCGGTGATCACCTCGTGCCACTGCCCGGCGATGATCACGATCCGAAGGCCGGTGCCGTCGGTGTTGATCTCGGGGGATCCTGCGCCGCTCATAGTGTGGTTCCTTTCACGATGTCTTCTTCCCTGATGTGGTGGCCCATGCGGTCGCGCTTGACCGCGAGGTAGCCCTCATTCTGCGGGCTGACGCCCACGACCAGCGGCTCGCGCTCCGACACGGTGACGCCGTGCTCCTCGAGCGCGCGCACCTTGAGGGGGTTGTTGGTGAGCAAGCGGATGCCGCTGACGCCCAGGTCGCCGAGGATCGCCGCGGCCGCGCCGTAGTCGCGGGAGTCGGCCGGGAGCCCGAGCGCGAGGTTCGCGTCGAGGGTGTCGAGACCGTCCTCCTGCAGCTTGTAGGCGCGCAGCTTGTTGATGAGCCCGATGCCGCGACCCTCGTGCCCGCGGAGGTACACCACGACGCCGCCGTCGACCTGGATGCGGTCGAGCGCGGCGTCCAGCTGCGGGCCGCACTCGCACTTGAGCGAGCCGAGCGCCTCGCCGGTGAGGCACTCGGAGTGCACCCGCACGAGCGCGCCCTCGCGCGGGTCGCCGGCGATGACGGCCACGTGGTCGGCGCCGGTCATGCGGTCGCGGTACGCGCGCACGCGGAACGCGCCGTGCGTGGTGGGGACGGTGGTCTCCACTTCGAAGTCGACGCGCGCCCCCTCGTGCACGGGCGCGGGGGAGGCGGCCGCGGCGCCCTCGACGTGCTCATCGAGGTAGCCGATGAGCTCCGCGATCGTGATCACCGGGAGGCCCTCGCGCTCGCCGAGTTCGATGAGGCCGGGCAGGCGCATCATCTCGCCGTCGTCGGCCACGATCTCGGAGATCGCCGCGACCGGCACGAGGCCGGCGAGCTTCATCAGGTCGACGGCGGCCTCGGTGTGGCCGTCGCGTTCGCGCACGCCGCCGTCCTTCGCTCGGAGCGGCAGGATGTGCCCGGGCCGGTTGAGACTGGCCGGAATCGACTCAGGGTCGGCCAGCACCCTCAGCGTGTGCGCCCGGTCGGCGGCGCTGATGCCGGTGCTCAGCCTGTCGGCCGCGTCGACGCTCAGCGTGTATGCGGTGCCGCGGGGGTCTTCGTTGTCGAGCACCATGAGCGGAAGGTCGAGTGCGTCGGCGATCTCGTTGGTCATGGGCGCGCAGATGAACCCCGACGACACGCGCACCAGCCAGGCGATCCACTCCTGGGAGGCGAGCTGCGCCGAGATAATGACGTCGCCCTCGTTCTCGCGGCCTTCGTCGTCGGCCACGATCACCGGCTTGCCGAGGCGGAGCGCCGCCAGGGCGGTGGGGATGTCGGACAGGCTCATGAGGCGCTCCCTGTGGGTGCGGGTGCGGATGCCGGGGGCTGCGTCGGCGCGGACGGTGCGGGTGTGGCGGATGCCGGGGGAGCCGGCGGCGCGGCGGGGGCCGGCGGCGCGGCGGGGGCCGGCGCGATCGACGAGACGAACGCGGGGCCCGCCCCGGGCGCCCCCGCGGTGGCGAGGGCCAGCATCCGTTCGATGTGGCGCGCGACGATGTCGGTCTCAATGTTGACGCGGTCGCCCACGACGCGCTCGCCGAGGGTGGTGGCGGTGAGCGTCTCGGGGATGAGCGACACCTCGAACCACTGCTCGGGGGCGTCGGCGGGGCTGATGCTGCTCACCGTGAGGGAGACGCCGTCGATGGCGATGGAGCCCTTGCCGGTGACCAGCGGGGCGAGCTCGGGGTTGAGGGTGAACCGCAGGACGCGCCAGGCCTCGCCGGGGGTGACGGCGAGCACGCGGCTGGTGCCGTCGATGTGTCCCTGCACGATGTGGCCGCCGAGGCGGTCGCCGACGAGGGCGGCGCGCTCGAGGTTGACCGGGTCGCCGACGCGGGCGGTGTCGAGGGTGGACATGGCGAGGGTCTGCGCCATGACGTCGGCGGTGAAGGCGTCAGCGGTGCTCTCGACGACGGTGAGACAGACGCCGTTCACGGCGATCGAGTCACCGTGGCCGACCCCCTCGAGAACCCGGGAGCCCTGGATAGTGAGGCGAGCGGCATCCGCTGTGGTCACGATCGCGGCGATGCGGCCGTGTTCTTCGATGATTCCGGTGAACATTCAGTGCTCGACTTTCGGTGCGGGGCGGGCGGTGAGGAGCAGGTCGTCGCCGAGGCGGTCGACGGCGGCGAGCTGCAGGCGGCGCTGCTCGCCGATGGTGGTGACGCCGATGTCGCCGAGGGCGAGCCGGCCGCCGCCGAGGAGGGTGGGGGCGAGGTAGACGAGGTATTCATCGACGAGGCCGGCGGCGACGAAGGCGCTGGCGAGCGTCGGGCCGCCCTCGATGAAGACGCGACGGATGCCGCGCTCGCGCAGGTCGCGCAGCAGGCCGGGCAGGTCGTCGCCCGGGTGGAACAGCGGCGCGAGCGGGTGGCGCCGCAGTTGCGCGCCCGCCGGGAGCGCGCGGCGGCCGACCACGACCGGGAGCGGCTGGGTGGGGAGCAGGCCGCCGGTGTCGTCGCGGGCGGTGAGCGCCGGGTCGTCGGCGAGGGCGGTGCCGGTGCCGACGACGATGGCGCCGGCGGCGGCGCGGCGGCGGTGCACGTCGGCGCGGGCGGCGGGTCCGGTGATCCATTGGCTCGAGCCATCGGCGGCGGCGGCTCGGCCGTCGAGGCTGGACGCCCACTTGAGGGTGACGAACGGGCGGCCCAGGCGCGCGGCGACGAGCCAGTCCTCGATCAGGTGCGTGGCGGCATCCGTGAGCACGCCCGTCTCGACCGCGACGCCGGCCGCGCGCAGGCGGTCGGCGCCGCCCGCGGAGTGCTCGCCGGGGTCGGCCACGGCGTAGACGACGCGCGCGATGCCGGCGTCGATGAGGGCGACGGCACACGGGCCGGTGCGGCCGGTGTGGTTGCAGGGCTCGAGGGTGACGACGGCGGTGGCGCCGCGCGCGGCGCCCGCGGGGAGCTTCGCCAGGGCGTCGACCTCGGCGTGGGGCGTGCCGGCGCCACGGTGCCAGCCCTCGGCGAGCGGGGTACCGTCGGGGGAGAGGATGACGCAACCGACCTGCGGGTTCACGCCGGTCGCCGGTCCGCGGGTGGCGAGGTCGAGGGCGCGGTGCATCGCGTTCTCGATGCTTGCTGCCTCGGCCATCCGCTCCTCGTTCGTCTGTGACGAACTCCGGGGATGGGCGTCGCGAATACGCGAAACCCGTCGTTCGGCCTGCCGAACGACTCGTGCGCCTCCCATCCGGACTTTCACCGTCGGTGCTGGAATCTCACCAGCTCAACCGTCTCGCCCGGGGGCGACACGGCTCGCGGACTTTCACCGCCGGTTCGGACTCTCACCGACCCCGGAGCACGTTTCTTCTACAGTTATAGCGCAACGCCCCCGCCGCCGTTTTATTCCCCGCCCCCTCCGCATGCGTTTCCCGCGCTAGCCCCCCCGCTAACTCCGGTAATTCGACCCGGCTCCCCTCTCGAGCCCGCGGGAAACAGGCCGCTGCCTCACCCCGAGTGCAGGCGTCTCCGGAGTTAGCGGCAGGGCGCACGTCCGCGGGTGCGGCATCCTGAGCGCGCGAGTAAGGCGGCCGTCCTGAGCGCCTGAGCGGGTGTGGAGCCGGCCGACCAGCCCGTCTCAGCCACCGCCCGTCGCTAACTCCGGCGATCCGACTGTCACCGCTACCCGCCTCGGCCGAAACGCGGACGAAACAGGCGCTGGTCATGAATACGTCCGGAGTTACTAACAGGGGGGCGTGCACGAGCAGTTTTCCCCAGATAGCACTGCCGGGACCGATCAGACGCCTGAGCTCTGAATGCTGTCGGCATGACATGGATCGAAGCCTTCCGCGACGGCGACCTTCGCGTCGCCACGACTGCTCAACTTCTCGCCGCTGGCGCAACAAGCAAGTCGCTGCACGCTGCCGTTGACAACCAATATCTGGTGCGTGCAAGGCGCGGGCAGTACGTTCTCCCCGGCACTGACAGGCACATCCTCGAAGCGGTCCGGCTCGGTGGAAGACTCGGATGTATCGCTGCCCTCGCCGACGGCGGCGTTTTCGCCTTCGATGCCTCCACGACTCACATCCATCTGCCACCGCATGCCACGAGACTTCGTTCGCCGCACGATCGATTCCAACCTCTGAACAGGGCCAATCGCAAGGGCGTGCAGCTGCATTGGGACCGGCTCACCGACATCACGGGTGGCAGCGAGTACGCTGTCGGACTTCCCGACGCGCTCATTCAGTCGTTCCGTTGTCAGGAGCCTCGATTCGCGCTCGCTTCGCTCGACAACGCTCTCCATTTGGGACTCGTGCGGCCGTGGCAGGTTCCAGGAATCTTCGCCGAACTTCCAGAGCGACTTCGATACCTGGAGCAGCTGGTCGATGGCAGGAGCGAGGCGGGCCAGGAGACGGTGCTTCGACTCCTGATCCACCAGGCCGGGTGGGCATTCGAGATTCAAGTGGAGATAGGGGGTGTGGGCCGGGTCGATATCGTGGTTGAGGGATGCGTCGCGGTCGAAGCGGACAGCCGGGCCTTCCATGACGGGTGGGACAAGCATGTGAGGGACCGGACCCGGGACCGCGATCTCGCCATCGCCGGTTATTCGAGCTACCGGGCCCTATATCGGGACATCATGTACCACCCCG
The DNA here is from genome assembly GCF_003716325.1 of Cryobacterium tepidiphilum. Lineage (GTDB taxonomy): Bacteria > Actinomycetota > Actinomycetes > Actinomycetales > Microbacteriaceae > Cryobacterium > Cryobacterium tepidiphilum. The sequence continues at coordinate 104,598 of NZ_RDSR01000009.1, forward strand.
AGCTTGTGGTTGCGGCCATCGCGGGCCTGCTCGCCGCGAACAACCACTGCCGCACCTTCATCGTTTAGCGCTACCTGGTGCGTGCCGTCATTAACTCCGGAAGGTCTTCTTCGCGTCGGCCGGCGCGGGCAGTGATTCGGGCCGATCGTGGGCGCGGAGGATGGGGCGCGGCGGGATTTCCGGAGTTAGCGACGGGGCGACGGTGCGCGGGGCCGGCGTCGAGACCGCCGCAAGGGGAACGGCCGGGTCAGGGGGCGGAGACGAGCGCGCGGGCCATGCCCTCGTCCACGTAGAGGTCGGTGATCAAGTCCGCGGCGAGGGCGCCGCGGAGGCTCTCGAGCTTCGAGCTGCCCGACACGACGCAGATGCGGCGCGGCGTGCGACGGAGTACGGCGAAGTCCGGCCCGCTGCTGCGATCGTTCAGCGGGATGCCGTCGGCCGACCCGTCGGCGCGGAAGAACACGGTCGCCACATCGCCGACCACGCCCGAGGCGCTGAGCGAGGCGTAGTCCTCCTCGCTCAGGTACCCGCCGGCGTAGACGTGGCTCGGCACGTTCGAGAACGGTGAGCCGAGCCCGAACAGGGCCACGTCCATGCGCCCCTGCATCTCGAGCAGCCGGGTCACGGTGCGCTCCCGCCAGAGCGCCTGCTTCGTCGATGGGTCGTCGAAGAACGCCGGCACCGGGAACTGCTGCACGTAGGCGCCGAAGGCGTCGCCGAACCGCCGAAGGATCTCGCTCGCGTAGGCGATACCGGTGGTGCGCATGTTGCCGGCCCCGTTCAACTGCACGATCTGCGAGTTGTGCGTGGGCTTGGGGATGACGTGCCGGCTGATGGCGCTCATCGTGGAGCCCCACGCGATGCCGAGCGTCATGTTGGAGTCGAAATACTGGCCGAGAATTCGTGCAACGGAGAGGGCGACGCGCTCCAGCCGATCGGCGTCGTTGGTGTGGTTCGGCACCGGCACCACGTGCGCGGCCACCCGGTACCGGTCGAGGATCTCCTTCTCCAGGTGGCTGGGGGCATCCAGCGGCGAGTGGATCTGGATGTCCACGAGCCCGCTCGCCCTGGCCTGGCTCAGCAGCCGCGAAACCGAGGATCGGGAGGTGTGCAGCTCCCGGGCGATGGCATCCATCGTGAGGTCCTGCATGTAATACAGGTGCGCGGCCGTGAGGGCGTCACGCATCCGGTCGGGGTGGATCGCCTCGCCTGCAGTCGACATCCTCACTCCTTGCACATATGTTCAGCCAGCTTGAAACATTGTGCCACGGATGATGGGATCGCACTGTTCGCATGACGACGAACGACGACGAACAGAGATTGAAGATAATGATGCGCTCTTCACAGTCAGACCTCCAGACTCGGCCGCGCGCCCAGGTGCTCATCATCGGAGCCGGCATCAACGGCATCGCGACGTTCCGCGACCTCGCCCTGCAGGGCGTCGACGTGGCGATCGTCGACAGGGGCGACTACGTCTCCGGGGCCTCCAGCGCCTCCTCGCACATGATCCACGGCGGCATCCGCTACCTCGAGAACGGCGAGTTCCGCCTGGTCAGGGAATCGGTCGCCGAACGCAACTCCCTGATAAAGATCGCGCCGCACTACGTGAAGCCACTGAAGACGACCGTGCCGATCTTCTCCACCTTCTCCGGCGTGCTCTCCGCCCCGCTGCGCTTCCTCACCCACCGGCAGGGAAAGCCGCAGGAGCGCGGCGCCCTGCTGATCAAGCTCGGCCTGTCGCTCTACGACTCGTTCTCCCGCGACGGCGGCTCGGTGCCCCGCCACGAGTTCCGGGGCGCGAAGGCGTCGCTCGCGCAGCTGCCCGCGCTCAATCCAGACCTCAAGTACACGGCGACGTACTTCGACGCCTCCATGCACGACCCCGAGCGCCTCGCCCTCGACGTGCTGCGCGACGGGCTCGCCGCCGGCCCGCACGCGCGCGCGGCCAACTATGTCGAAGCGATCGCAACGGATGCCGCCGGCGTGCGCCTGCGCGACACGGTGACCGGCGAGGAGTTCGCCGTCGAGGCATCCGTCGTCGTGAACGCCAGCGGACCCTGGACCGACCTGACCAACCGGTCGCTCGGCCAGCCGAGCGCGTTCATGGGCGGCACGAAGGGCTCGCACATCGTGCTCGACAACCCCGAGCTCCTCGCCGCGACCGGCGGCCGGGAGATCTTCTTCGAGCACAGCGACGGCCGCATCGTGCTGATCTACCCGCTCAAGGGCCGCGTGATGGTGGGCACCACCGACCTCGAGCACGACATGACGAAGCCGATCCGATGCACCGAGGACGAGGTGGACTACTTCTTCGAGCTCATCGCGCACGTTTTCCCAGGCGTTCCGGTCGACCGTTCGCAGATCGTCTTCCGCTTCGCCGGCGTGCGCCCGCTGCCCCGGCACGACGACGAGGCCCCGGGCTTCGTGTCCCGCGACTACCGCATCGAGTCGCGGCCGCTCGGCGACGGTCCCACGACCGTGCTCAGCCTCGTCGGCGGCAAATGGACCACCTTCCGGGCGCTCGCCGAGCACCTGAGCAACGATGTGCTGGCGCTCCTCGGCATGCGCCGCGTGGTGTCGACCGAGGGCGTGCCCATCGGCGGCGGTCGTGACTACCCGGTGACGGATGCCGCGCGCCGGGTCTGGCTCGCTACGCACGGTGACGAGGTGGGCGCCGCCCGCGCCGCGCAGCTGCTGGAGCGGTACGGCAGCCGCGCGGCCGACGTGATCGAGTTCCTCGTCGACGCGCCCGACGCGCCGCTGGAGAACAATGCCGACTACTCGCGCCGAGAGATCGAGTACCTCGCCCGCACCGAATCGGTCGTGCACCTCGTTGACGTGCTGCTGCGCCGCACGAGCATGGCGTTCGTCGGCGGCCTGTCGCTGGCCCTCCTGAACGAACTCGCCGACCTGGTCGCGCCCGTGCTGGAGTGGGACGCCGGCCGGAAAGCCTCCGAGGTGGCGCTCGCCGGGGAGGTGTTGAGGGACGCGCACGGCGTCGAACTCGCGCCGCGGACAGCGATGGCCGGCTGACGGGACTCCGCAGAATCTGCACGAACGTGCAGTGAAAACCGCTCAAGCCGATTGTTTCTTCGTGGCCCGGCTCGATACGGTTTCAAAGACTCGCGATCTGCGAGCGTGGTACATCCATCTGGAAGGTCAAAGTGGACAATTTAGGAATCGTGTTCCTGTCTGAGGTCGTGGGCACGGCGATGCTGGTGCTGCTGGGTTGTGGCGTGGTGGCGAACGTCGCCTTGGCGCGGAACAAGGGCCTGGGCGGTGGGTTCCTGATGGTGAACATCGGGTGGGGCCTGGCGGTGTTCGCCGGTGTGATCGTGGCCTACAACTCGGGTGCGCACCTGAACCCTGCAGTGACGTTGGGCCTGGTGGCGTCGGGGGCGTCGGAGTTCGGTTCCGGTGTGCCGGTGAATGTCCTGTCCATCCTCGCGTACATCGCCGCGGAGCTGATCGGTGCGATCCTCGGTGCGGTGCTGGTGTGGCTGGCCTACAAGCAGCACTTCGATGAGGAGCCGGAGCCGGCGAGCAAGCTGGGCGTCTTCTCGACCGGGCCGGCGATCCGTTCCTACGGCTGGAACCTCGTGACGGAGATCATCGGCACGTTCGTGCTGGTGTTCGTCGTGATCGCGTTCGGCCACAACGGTGACGCGGGCGGCCTCGCGGCGCTCGGCGCGTTGCCGGTGGCGTTGCTGGTCATCGTGATCGGCACGTCGTTGGGTGGCCCGACCGGGTATGCGATCAACCCGGCCCGTGACCTCGGCCCGCGCATCGCGCACTGGTTCCTGCCGATCAAGGGCAAGGGTTCCTCCGACTGGGCCTACGCCTGGGTCCCCGTCGCCGGCCCCATCATCGGCGGCGTACTGGCCGGCTGGGCCTCGCTGGCCCTGCTGCCGGTCCTGGCGTAGGCGGCAGCATCCGTCGTCTTGTTTCACCCTCACTCACCCGCTGAATAACGAAGGAGTTAACCCATGGGCAACTATGTTCTGGCGATCGACCAGGGAACCACGAGCACGCGTGCGATCATCTTCGACAAGTCGGGGTCGATCGTGTCGACCGGGCAGAAGGAGCATGAGCAGATCTTCCCGAAGGCCGGGTGGGTCGAGCATGATCCGAAGGAGATCTGGGACAACACGCGCGAGGTGATCGGGCAGGCGTTGTCGAAGGCGAACCTGACGAGGCACGACCTCGAAGCGGTGGGGATCACGAATCAGCGGGAGACCGCGGTGGTGTGGGACAAGACGACGGGTGAGCCGGTCTATAACGCGATCGTGTGGCAGGACACCCGCACGCAGCCGATCGTGGACCGGTTCGCGGCCG